>NZ_JBGANA010000019.1:0-154191 GCF_044222565.1 Prosthecobacter sp. | reverse complement strand
GGAGAGTGTGGGCAAAGACGCCAGGGGGAAGATCAGGTGTGGATGATGCAGGCATCCGCCTTTAGTTAACCATGCAGTTCATTTGTACAGCGCTCTTTTTCCGGCACCAACCAGCTTTTGCTTAGCGGCATTAGGTCTAGGCCACGAGACATGACTTTGTTTTCCCAAGGTGAATGACGGACCGAGGGAGGCGGGATTCTTCTGCTTTCCTGCACTTCGTCCCTCATCGCATGAAGAAAGAAGACAGAAGCCGTCCATTGCCAGAAGCAGAGACTCAACAGCATGTCAGCATCATTCTCTGCTAGGAAGCAGGGAGGACGAGGCAAATCAGCGGCTGCCAGGCACCATGCCGCCGTAGCGGGCATTGCCTTCCCAGGACCGTGGACGGTTCCATGGCAGGTTGCTGTACTGGCTGGAATCCGGTCCCACCACCTTCTTGCGCTTTGGCTCGTCCGAAGCGCAGGAGGAAAGGCAGCTTGCTGCCGTGATGGACAAAAGGAAAAGACTGAGCAGGCGTGTCTTCATGATAGTCGCCCGTTTAATAGTGCACCAAATCAGTTTTGCACCAGATTTTCGAGGATCACGCGATCTCCAGGCATGATCACCTGGCCGTTCACGACCGTGTCAGGCACGATGGCTGCCATCGAATTCTTGTTCTCGACGGACATCACGCTCACTTTGCCCACCGTCTGTGCACCACGGGTGACGATCAGCTTGGTGTCCTGGGTAAGTCCGGTGCTCTTTCCAGCATCGATGATCACAAAACCCCAGTCATAGTTCACAGCGATCACACGGGAGGTCAGGCTGTTGCGCTCGAAGTTCTTGCGGCGTTCCTCGATCTTGTGGTTCACTTCATCCAGGCGCTTCTGAATGCCGGCCACCTTCTCCTCTTCCGCGGCCACTTCCTTCTTCTTGATCTCCGCCTGTCCCTGGTACTCCAGCATTTCCTTCTTCATCTTCTGGATGCTTTCGACCATGTTCTCCGGGTTCATGCCCTTGGGCAGCTTTTCGAGCTGGAGGTCTTGTTCAGCCTTCTTCTTCTCTTTGGCGGCAAGCGCCTCCTCGGTCGTGGCCACTTCGCTATCGGTCTGAGACAGCTTGTTTCGCTGCGCCTTCAGCTTCTCAGCTTCCACATCGATGTCGGCCTGCACCTTCTCAGTGGCAGACTTGACGTCAGCCACTTCCTTGAGGCCTTTCTGTTCGGTTTTCTTTTCAGCCAGAATGCTCTGGTTGACGCCATGGATCCTGCTGCGCACTTCGGCAAATTCACGCCCGTTTTGGAAGGCGAAAAAGCCGGCAACGATAATCACCACAGCGCTGAGGATGAAGAGGACTTTGGTCATGGGAAATAGGGTCGAAAAAGGAAATCAAAAAAGGATTGTACGGAAGATGGCCATTACTTGGCAGCACCAAAGGGGTCCACTGTGCTCGGCGGCGTAGCGCCAGCAGCAGGAGGGGCGCCAGCAGGAGGGGTGGCAGGCGGCGCACCGAAAGGATCAGAACCCATGGCCGGAGCGGCACCAGGAGCAGCAGCAGGTGCCGCGGGGGCGGGGGCTGCGGGAGCGCCAAAAGGATCAGAACCCATGGCCGGAGCGGCACCGGGAGCAGCAGCAGGTGCGGCACCGGGGGCGGCAGGTGCACCAAAGGGATCAGCGCCCATGGCCGGAGCGGCACCGGGTGCGGCAGGTGCGGCACCGGGGGCTCCTGCGGCAGGAGCTGCTGCACCAGCAGGAGACTTTGCGCTCGCAGTCTTGGCGCTCTGCTCGGCGGCAGCCACTACCAGATCACCAGCTCGAATGTGCTCACCTTCAGCCAGGCTGCCCTTGACCAAGTCTGCCACGGAGGAGTTCTGCTCCACGTCACGTACTTTGAGCTTGGCCACCACATCCTTGCCGCGCTTCACTTCAAGGTCGGCGTTGGCAAAGACGCCACCCCCATTGCCCTTGTTCAGCACCACAAAGCCCCAGTCGGTGTAGGAGTGGGCCACTTTGGCGGTAAAGTCATCATCCACAATGCCTTTGCGGCCGCGAGCCTCGCGTTCTTCCGCAGTTTTGGCAGCATCCATCAGATTCTTCACCCGCTCCTGCGCGGCTACCAGGTGCGCCGTCTGGTTGGCCAGCATCGCCTCAGCTTCCGTGCGATCTTTCGTAATAGCCTCGATCTGAGCGATCAGCGCCTGGATGTCTCCAGCTTCATCGATTTGCTTCTGATTGGTGGTTACAATCTTGGAAACCTTGTCCAGCTTATCTTTGATCTCGGCCAGCTTCTGTTCAGATGCTGTCACCTTGGCGGCCGTTTCCACTGTGGAAGTCTTGGTCGTTTCCAGCTCCTTCGTCGCGGTCGCAAGCAGGTCCTCACGGGATTTTTTTGCCTCCGCGATCTTGGTGATGTGGCTCTTCTGCGCCTGAAGATTCTCGTTCGCAAACTTCTCACGTTCACGTTCCGCCTTGAGCAGCTTTTGATTGGTCATGGCAAAATAGCATGCGGTGCCGAGGCACACGGCGGAGAGAGCTGATAGGATTTTCCAGACCATACAAAAAAAGAGAATTTGAGAATTAGAACCCTTTTTTTACCGGAAACGCCAGCTTTCGACAACACCAATTTTCGCCCATTTTGCCTTTCTGCCCGAATCCCGCTTGTATCCGCTCAACCCTGCGGCTAAATCAAAGATGTCAGGGGCCGCGGATGTTCAGCTTGCGAACCCCGCCAGGTCCTGACGGAAGCAACGGCAGCCTGCCTGTCCATGTCGCGGTTCCCTGGCACTTTTTTTGACGATTTCTCCTGTGGTCATTCTACTGCGGCTCCAGACAAATCCTTCCGGATCTCCCGCGCAAGGTCTTCACTTTCAGTCGCGGAGAGACTGTCCCCCCGCCACGCCAGCGTCACGGTGAGCCGTCCCGCATAGTCGGAAACAAACACCCCCAGCCCAGGTGGGGTGCAGACGCTGGGGATGGTGCAGATGTTTTGGATCTTCGCGCCGGCAAACTCGCTGCGCCCCGGCAGAAAGGTGCCCGTATGGGAGTGAAACAGGCTGCAGATCTGCCCGCGGTTCGTCAGCCGGACCATCGGAATGAAGGAGCTCAGCGGCAGATGCGCCGCCAGCATCATCATCGCCTCGGACGCCTGCGGCCTCTCTTCCCGCATCGCTTCACGGTACTTTTCCAGCACATGCTGCACTGCCTCGTCCACACTGCCCAGCCTCCCCGCATCTAGAAACAGCGGCATCGAGCTCATATGATTGCCAAAAATCAGCTCCCGGCTGCGGCCGCGGAGCTGGATCGGGAGCTGCAGGTGAATCTCCGGGCTGTCCCAGCCGCGTTTCTCATGCAGCAGACGGAGAGCCCGCGCCGCGATCGCCGCATAAAACGGCATTTGCATGAAATCACCACACAGACTCCGCAGCCTGGCGCCTGCCCGTGCCGTTTCCTCAGCGGAAAGCTCGATCAGGCTGAACTCTGGCAGCCGCCCTCTTTCTATAGGCATGCCCTTTTTCCACGCGGAAAGGCAACCCGCCGTGGTCATGGCCTGCAGTCTGTCCCGCAGAGGCTTGGCCCGCTTGTACACCTGTCCCATTCCTTCCCGTCGTGGGGCTGGCAGCTCTGGCGGCCCCGTTTTGCAGCCTCCCGCAGCCAGCTTTTCCAGCAGCAGGTTGATCCCGCTGCCGTCCAGCAGTGCATGCCGCCAGGTCAGCAGAATCTCATGCCTGCCCTCATTCCCCCAGGGGAAGACTTCCATCCATAGCGGAAACTTCAGCTCTCCATGGCTCGATTTTCCCTGCAAGCGCTCCTGAATCACAGCCGCAGCAGGCGGCTGCTCGCCCGCCGGGTGCCAGCACACCGGCGGTGCCGTGATAGGCCCCTTCGTCTTCCACACCCACCGCCAGCCACGCCACTGCCGTTTCAGCCGCGCCCCCAGCATGGGATGATGCGCGTGGATCTGCTCCCAGGCCTGCGTCAGCAGTTGCGCGTCTGGCCGGCCTTCCAGCTGCAGCCTGGTCACTCCCCAGTGCGAGCCCTGTCCGCTCCGGCGCATGAAGGATTCGAGCCCGCCGAGGAAAAAATCGACCGAGGTGGCAGGCAGGTTCTGCATCAGGCGGCAAGTCGGCGTTTTTCCCCCAGAAAGCTGGCCAGTGCATTCGCCGTGGCAAATCGTTCCCGCGTCATTTCCGCCGGGTTCACCGTCAGCTTGAATCGTTCTTCAATCTGCAGCAGCAGCTGCATCATCGCCATGGAGTCCAGTCCCATGGAAAAAAGATCGCTGTCAGGTGCGATGGGTTCTTGCGGTTCAAGGATGTGCTCGGCGGTGAGCAGTTCGATCACGGCGGCGGGGCTGATAGGCGCTTCGGGCATTCACGATAGAGAAAGCCTGCATCCTGCTGTGCGTCAAGAAGCCCATGCAGGTGTATTTGCACGCAGGAGATGGTTGCACATCGCCAGCCCTCGGGCACCATGCGCCCCCCCTATGAACAAGCTGGACGAAATCATCGCCCACAAGCACACCGAACTCCAACGCCTGCTGCCCCGCGCTGAAAAGCTCCGCGCCGCCGCCGCCCTGCGTGATGACGTGCGCTCCTTTTATGACGCTCTCCGCGCCGACCCCACCCGTCTGAGCATCATCGCCGAGGTCAAACGCGCCTCCCCCTCCGCCGGCACCATCGCTGCGGACTTCGATCCTCTGACCATCGCCCGCGGCTATGAAAAGGCCGGTGCCAGCGCCATTTCCGTCCTTACTGACGAAAAATACTTTCAGGGCCGCCTCGAATACCTCTCGCTCATTCGCGAGCAGCTCGACATCCCCTGCCTGCGGAAGGACTTCATCATCCACGAAGCCCAGATTTTTGAAGCCGTTGTCGCCGGAGCGGACGCCATCCTCCTCATCGTCTCCGCCCTTGATCAGCCCACGCTGGAGCACCTCCTCGAAGTCGCCCACACCTTTCAGCTCGATGCCCTCGTGGAAGTCCACGACCTTCCGGAACTCGAACGCGCTCTCGCCACGGACGCCCGCATCATCGGCGTGAACAACCGCAACCTGAAGTCCTTCACCGTCGATCTCTCCACTACCGAAGCTCTCGCCGAGGAAATCCCCGACGACATCATCCTCGTTGCCGAAAGCGGCATCAAGACTCCCGCCGATGCCGCCCGCCTCGCTGCCGCCGGTGCCGACTCCCTCCTCATTGGCGAAACGCTCATGCGCAGTTCCAACATTCTCGTCGATCTGCCCCAATTCCGCGCAGCCACTCCTGGCGCGGATCAATTCGCGGCGGATTGATCGGCCTACCCCTTCGCGATCTGCGCCGCCAGCTCTGCGATTAAACTCGTCAGCGTTATCAGTTCCCGGCTCGCCTCCTGCTTCGGCAGCACCAGCAGCAGTTCCGTCATGGGCACGGGTGCCGCCAGCGGCACAAACACACAGCCCCCATGCGGCATCTTGCTCGCGTGCTCCGGAATCAGCGCCACCGCACCCAGCGTCGTCACCGTTCCCAGCATCATGGAAAGGGAATCCACCTCGCTCACAATCTGTGGATCAAATCCCGCCTGCTGACAAATCGCCCGCAGAAACTCCCGCCTCCCGGGAAAGGACGCATCCGAAAGCGAAACCCACCTCTCTCCCTTCAATGCGCTGAGCTTGATCACCTTCTTCTTTGCCAGCGCATGATCCTCTGGCAGCAGCGCCGCCATTTTGTGCCGCGACAGCGTGCGCGTATGGAAGAACACACGGTCGCTCTCCGAGATGTTTCCCAGGATGGCGGCATCCAGCTCATGATTGCGCAGACGGTCCAGCTGCGCGCGTGGAGGCAGGTCAAACAGGCTCACCTGCGCCTTCGGATGCCGCTGGCGAAACTCACGCACCGCCGGCACCACCAGGTCATCCAGAAACGGCCCCAGAAACCCCAGCCTCAGTGTGCGGCGTGCTTTGCCAAACTGCTCCCGCAGTTGCTGCGCCCCGGTCTCCGCATCACACACGATCTGCCTCGCCTTCGGCAGAAAAAAGCGCCCCGCATCAGTCAAATAAATGCGTTTCCGAATCCGGTCAAACAGCCCCACTCCCAGCTCCGCTTCCAGCACGGCGATCTGCCGGCTCAGGGCGGGTTGCGTCACATGCAGCCGCTTCGCCGCGGACGAAATGCTCAAGTCCTCGGCGGCTGCGATGAAGTAACGAAGCTGGTGAAATTCCACCCCCGACCAGACCACAGTCCGGCACACCATGCAAATCACCGCCGAACACAGTTTCTGCACACCACCACATATCCGGCACCCTTCCCGCTCCTTCGGTCTTTTGGGTTCTTGGGATCGTAGGCTTCATGCTTATCCATCTTTTCAGAGGCTAGTTCTGGTGCTTTGTAAGAGATCATGCCATGATGCCTCCCTCACTTCATGCACCTCCCGGCCTCCACCGAGACTCTGCTGCCGCCATTGGTCAGCTCGCGCCTGCAGTCACTCGCCGCGTTTTATGATGATCCCGCTCTCCAGCTCGGTTGGGCGGCGCAGGCATACCACGAGATGCTGGCCCGCTACTACAATCTCCAAATTCCCCAGGACGCCAGCGTGCTCGAGATTGGCTGCGGAGATGCCCGGCTCCTCCACCTTCTCCATGGAAAAAAACGCGTCGGCGTCGATCTCTCGCAGCGCCAGATCCAGAAAGCCCGCGAGCGCATGCCCGGGGCTGAATTCCACGTCCAGGCTGGCGAGGCTCTGGCGCTCGACCAGCAGTTCGATTTCATCATCCTCTCGGAAACCATCAATCACGCCGCCGACGTGCAGCTCATCTTCGAGCGCCTTCATCACGTCAGCCACATAGGCACAAGGCTTATCCTCAATTTCTTCAACCACCTCTGGCGCCCCCTCTCCGCTCTCGCCGCTCTCACCGGCATGCGCACCCGCCGGCCCGAGACCAACTGGCTCTCTCATGATGATGTGCGCAATCTCCTTGCCCTCTCTGGCTGGGAGGAGGTCGGAAGTTCCACCCGCATCCTCTTTCCCTTTCGGGCATTCGGTTTGGACGCCGTGATCAACCGCTGGCTCGCCCCTTTATTGAGCCCCTTCTGCCTCGCCATCTTTTCCAGCGCACGTCCGCTGCCTGCGCCTCCCGGCAAGGAGTTGAACGTGTCAGTCATAGTTCCCGCGCGCAATGAAGCTGGAAACATCCAGGCAGCAGTCTCCCGCACGCCCATCATGGGAGCTGGCACCGAGATCATCTTCGTCGAAGGCCACTCCACCGACGACACCTGGGCTGAAATCCAGCGCGTGAGCCAGGCGCATCCGGACCGGCGCATCACCTGCCTCCAGCAGACCGGGAAGGGGAAGGGAGATGCCGTGCGCGCTGGCTTTGCCGCCGCCACCGGAGATGTCGTCATGATCTTGGACGCAGACCTCACAGTGCAGCCTGAGGAGCTGCCCAAATTCTACGCCGCCATCGCGTCGGGAAAAGCCGAGTTCGCCAACGGCGTGCGTCTTGTCTATCCCATGCAGGAGCAGGCCATGCGCTTCCTCAATCTGTGCGCCAACAAAGCCTTCAGCCTCATTTTCTCCTGGCTCCTTGGCCAGCCGGTCAAAGACACTCTCTGTGGCACGAAGGCGATGCTCCGTCAAAACTATGAACGCCTCGCCGCAGGCCGTGCCTACTTCGGCGACTTCGATCCCTTTGGCGATTTCGATCTCCTCTTCGGCTCTGAAAAGCTCGGCCTCCGCATCATGGATGTCCCCATTCACTACGCCGACCGCACCTATGGCACCACCAACATTCATCGCTGGAGCCACGGCTGGCTGCTGCTGCGCATGGTCTGGTTCGCCGCCAGAAAACTGAAGTTCGTCTGAGCCTCCGTCAATGTTGTCCACCGAATCCAAAATCCGGCTCGCGCGCGTCCTCTATCGCCTGCTCAAACTGGCGGGCTTTCGGGACGAGCAGTTCGTCACCCGCTCCGGTGTGCGCTTCCAGCTCGATCTGCGGGAGGGCATTGATCTGTCTCTCTTCCTCTTCGGCGCCTTTCAAAATCACATTCTCTCGGTCTCCCCACAATCGGCAGCTCCGGTCATATTCGATGTCGGCGCAAACATCGGCGCCATCACTCTCCCTCTCGCACAAAAGCATCCCTCAGCTCAGATTCACAGCTTCGAGCCAACCCATTACGCCCTCGAAAAACTCCGTCGCAATCTCGCGCTCAATCCTGCCCTCGCCCAACGAGTCACCGTCAACGCCTGCTTCGTCGGTCGCAATTCAGGAACAAACTCCGCTGCAAAAGCCTACGCAAGCTGGCCAGTGGATGGCACCACCACCGCCGATAGCCACGCCGCACATCTCGGTCTCATGCGGGACGCCACTGCCGCATGTACCAGTCTCGATGACTACGTCGCTTCCAACGCCATACCCCGGGTTCATCTCATCAAGATCGACACAGACGGGCAAGAGCATGAAGTTCTGGCTGGAGCGCAGAAACTCATCGCGTCCAACCGCCCGCGCATCATCATGGAAATGTGCCCCCACCTTCTTGAGGAGAACCGCCTCACACTCAAAGACTTCGCGGATGTCCTCGGCCCGGGCTATCGCATGACGGACCTGCAAACTGGCAGGGCATTTGACGAGCAGGCGCTGGCTCGGTTACCCCGTCGCGGAGGCACGGATGTACTCGCGGACTTTTGCTGAAACGGCGCAGATGTTTCAACTCATGGCAATCCGTTGCAGAAACAAAATTTGTCGTAATGTGATATCACTGTTGGCCGGTCCATCCGTGGAATCGCAGTCGGCATTGAATTCTGCGACTAATCCTGTGCCTTTACCCGCAGACCATCATACTGGAGGATTCCGTGCTTTTTTCAATCCGGCCCGGAAAGCAGCAGCGGTTTGCCTTTTGCTGGTCGTCATGGTTCTGGGAGTCTTCTGGCAGTGTCGCGCATTCTCGTTTGTAAACTGGGATGACAACGCCTTCGTGTATGAGAACACGCATGTGCGGCAGGGGCTCACCTGGGCAAACGTACGTTGGTCCCTGACCGCGGGCATCGGCAGGGAGGTCTGTGAAACGGACTATTGGAGACCGGTCAGCATTTTGTCCCACATGCTGGACGTGAGCCTCTTTGGTTTGAATGCGGGCGCGCATCACATGATGAGCGTGGCTCTGCACGCACTGACCGCCGTGGCATTGTTCCTGGTCATGCGGGCGATGACAGGGCGCCTGTGGCCCTCCGCCTTTGTCGCCGCCGTGTTTGCCATCCACCCATTGCATGTCGAGTCAGTAGCCTGGGTGGGAGAGCGCAAGGACGTGCTCAGCGGCCTGTTCTTTGTCCTCGCACTGGGTGCTTATCACCGGTTCGTGCAGCGTCCGTTTCACCTCGGCATCTACCTGCTTCTGCTGCTCATGGGCGCTCTTTCCATGATGAGCAAGCCCATGCTCGTCACCCTGCCCTGCGTTCTTCTTCTGCTGGACCACTGGCCGCTGGGACGCACGCGCAGTGTTCCGCTCAAGCGCCTGCTCATTGAAAAAATCCCGCTGTTTCTCATGACGGCCATTGTGGCGGGCATCACGCTGACCGGACGCGGATGCCCCAATGATCCGCTCTGGGCGGCGCTGCCATGGTACTACCGTGCCGGCAATGCCATGCTGTCCTACGGCACTTACATCAGGCAGACCTTCTGGCCTGAAGGGCTCGTGGTTTTTTACACCTTTCCCGGCCGCAATCTCAATGTGGGCGGTGCTTGGGCTTCGGTGGCGCTGCTCATCATCGTGACCGCACTCGCATGGCGCTCGCGCCAAAAATCGTGGCTGGGCGTTGGCTGGCTCTGGTACCTGGGCATGCTGATGCCGGTGATCGGACTCCTCACCCAGGCGGGAGATCAGGCGCATGCCGACCGCTACACCTATCTCTCGATGATCGGCCTCACTCTCATGGTGACCTGGGCCGCGGATGAATGGGCCGGAAAACGGAAGACGCGCAGGCAATTTCTTGGTGCCACGGCCGCGGCAGTGCTGGTCGCCTTGTCTCTGGCCGCGCACGCACAGACTGCTCACTGGCGAGATACGCTCAGCCTCTGGCAGCATGCAGTGGACTCCGATCCTTCCGAAAGCGTGGCCCATGCAAACCTGGGAAACGCTTTGATCGAAGCCGGACGCACCGAGGAGGCGGTCGCCAGTTATGAGCGTGCACTGAAGGCGAACGCCTTCCACCTCAGGGCGCGCATGAATCTCGGCCTCACACTGGAGCGCATGGGAAGATTTGAAGAGGCGGAGGCTCATCTCAGGCGCGTGGTGCAGGACGGCTGGCAGGAGGCAGAAGCCTTCGGCGGGCTTGCCCTGATTCTGCTGCGCAAAGGCAATCTGCAAGAGGCGATCACCTATCTGCAAAAGGCGGTGGCTCTTCGCCCCGATGTCGGCAACTGCTTCAATCTCGGCAACGCCCTCATGCAGTCCGGGCAGTTTGCCAAAGCGAGCGAAAGTTTTCTGCAGGTGATCGAATTGGACCCGAACCATGCCGATGCCCGGTATTGTCTCGGCATGGCATGCACTCAGATGGGAAACGGCGCCGAGGCAGAGGCCTGTTATGAATCCGCCTTGCGGGTGAACCCCTCGCATCTTCCTTCCCTCAACAATCTTGCCTGGCTGCTGGCCACGAGCAAACAGGACAGCCTGCGCAACGGTGCGCGTGCCGTGGAGCTCATCGAGCATGCGCTGCAGTTGCCTGGCGGGAGCAGGCCCCATCTGCTTCAGGTTCTGGCCGCGGCGTATGCTGAAACCGGCCAGTTTGAGAAAGCCGGCCAGATCGCCTTCGAAGCCGCGACAAACGCGCAGAACCAGCGAAATCCCGCTCTCGCGCAGGCCATCCTCATAGAGCGCCAGGCCTACCTCTCGGGCGTCCCCTGGCGCGAATAGTTTGGTACAGTACCCATCTCGCTCCGCGAGATGCACCCAGCGCTATCTCTCAGAACCCACTCTTTTTTTGCGAGGGCGTCTCATTTCACGGCGTACAACACCGCCAGCATGCCATCACCGCTGTTTCGTCCCTCCATGGACCGCCGGGCCTTTCTTACGGCCTCGACGATGGGTCTCGCGTCTTTGCGATGCGGCCCCGCATTGCGCGCATCCACAGGCCCGGCGCTGGCCGCCCCTACGCTCGCAAAGCCTGCCAAGTCCACCGTCCTCTTCTTCCTCTGCGGCGGTGCCTCCCACATCGACATGTGGGACATGAAGCCCGAGGCTCCGCTCGAATATCGCGGTGAGTTCAAACCCATCCGTACCACCGGCGCGGACGTCCGCCTCTGCGAACACCTTCCTCTGCTGGCCAAACAGGCGCACCAGTTTTCCGTCGTCCACGGCGTTACCGATGGCGGCCAGGCCACCGGAGATCACCACGCCGGCTACTACTACAATCTCACCGGCCACGTCCCCGACATCACCTTCAAGCAGCAGGGCAATGACCGCCGCCCTTATCCCGAGGACTGGCCCTACATGGGCAGCGTGGTCGCCATGAAGCGTCCGCCGCATCCGTCGCTTCCATCGCTCATCACGCTTCCTCACAAGCCCAGCAAGCTCCCCTTCACGCGCCCAGGCCAGTTCGCCGGACGCATCGGCATGGAGCACGATCCCTTTTTCCTCAATGGCAGCTTCGATGAGCCGCTGAAGTTCGCCGCGCCCACCATCTCCATGTCCGGCAGCATGACCGCACAGCGCATGCAGGACCGCAAGGCCCTCCTCGCCGCCATGAACGATGCGCGTCGCGAGCTCGATCACGAGATGTCAGTGCAAAATTACGTGAAGCAGCAGGAGCGCGCCTTTGACCTTCTCTCCTCCTCCAGCACCACCAACGCCTTCGATATCCAGTCCGAGCCTGACAAGCTGCGCGAGCGTTACGGCCACACCATCAATGGCACCAGCCTCCTCATGGCCCGCCGTCTTGTCGAGGCCGGCGTGCCCTTCATCACCGTCTTTTGGAAGGAGGACGAAAGCACTGCCAAGCAGTGCAAAAGCGCCGGTGGCTGGGACACTCACGGCGACAACTTCAACTGCCTCCGCAAATACCTCCTGCCCAAGTTTGACCAGGCCTTCTCCGCCTTTTTGGAAGACCTCTCGGGTCGCGGACTGCTCGATGAAACGCTCGTCCTTGTCACCAGCGAGATGGGCCGCACCCCCAAGATCGGGGATCGCCGTTCCGGCGGCGCCATCGGTGCTGGCCGCGACCACTGGACCGCCTGCATGAGCGTCCTCATGGCAGGAGCTGGTATCCGTGGCGGCCAGGTTGTCGGCGAGACCGATGCACGTGCCGAGCTTCCCAAAGACCGCCCCATTCGCCCCGAAGACATCACGAAAACCGTCTACTACGCCATGGGCATCCAGGACCTCGAAGCCAAAGACAAGCTCGGCCGCGCCTACAATCTCCTCGATGAAGGCAAGCCGCTCACTGAACTCTTCGGCTGACGCCTTCCTTATGCATCGCATGAACGGCGTTCGGTCAAGGCAGCCTCGCTCCGCCTCCGTTCTCAGCACCAAAGGTGCGGCCTATCGTAGCCCAGGGCCAGCGAGCCTTAGCGAGCGCCGCCCTGGGTCCGTGACCGCCCAATCCGGAAAGCAAACCCATCGCTCCGCCACACTCTCCCCGGTCCCAGCAGCGTCCGCATGCCACTCCGCCTCACGCTTGCGCCATCGCACACGCACCATCACCACGCCGCGCTAACCACCTTTCCACGCACGCCATTCATGCATCGTCTCCTTCTTCTCTCCGTCCTGTCCTTTTCCATCACCCTCCACGCCGAAGACTGGCCTCAGTTCCGCGGCGCCAATGGCACCGGCGTCTCCTCCTCGGCAAAACTGCCGCCCGACTTCTCCGCCGAAAAAAACATCGCATGGCGTGCCAAGATTGGCGATGGCATCGCCTCGCCCATCATCAAAAACGGCCGTGTCTTCACCACCGCCATGCTCGGAGATCAGAAGCTCGGCGTGTTCAGCTTTGACGCCGCCACCGGCACGCAGCTTTGGCGCAGCGACCTCGACACCGGCACTCTCCCGCGCATCACGCCGCCAAACAGCCACGCCTCCTCCACGCCCGCCACCGATGGCGATCGTGTGTATGTCTATTTCAGCACGATCGGCCTCCTCGCCTTTGACTTCACCACCGGCAAGGAAGTCTGGCGCCACACCATGCCCCGGCCCGCCTATCTCATGGACTGGGGTGCCGCCTCCTCGCCCATCGTTTACAATGGCATGGTCATCTTCTGCCAGGACGACGACCTCGCTCCCTTCGTCGTCGCTTTGGATGCAAAAACCGGCGTGGAAAAATGGAAGACACCGCGCAAAGACATGCTTGCCGGTTATGCGCTCCCCGTCCTTTGCGAGGCCAGTGGCCGCACGGATCTTGTCATCGCCGGCAGCGGCAAATTGAAAGGCTACGATCCCGCCACCGGCAAAGAACTCTGGACCTGCAACACCCTCCTTCGCACCATCATGACCTCCCCCGTCGTGCATGACGGCGTCATCTACATCGCCGTGCAAAGCTACGGAGATTCCACTCGTACCTTGAAGCACGCCCTGCTCGAATGGCTGGACACCAATCAGGACAAAATCCTCTCCCGTGACGAGACACCCAAGGAGTTCCACGAGCGCTTCGATGCCTCCGACAAAAACGGCGACAAAGTCATCGGCCCCGAGGAGATCGACACCGCCTTCCAATCCCCCGACAACATGGCCGCCGGTGGCAACATCATCCAGGCCATCAAAGGCGGCGGCAGCGGCGATGTCACCAAAACCCACGTTCTCTGGAACATCGATCCCAAGACCCCTTCCAATCTCTCCTCACCGCTCTTCTTCCATGACCGCATCTACGTCGTCAAAAGCGGCGGTATGTCCAGCTGCTACGATGCAAAGGACGGCAAAACCCTCTGGGACCGCAGCCGCCTCGGCAACTTCGGCGACTACTTCGCCTCTCCCATCGCCGCCGATGGCAAAGTCTACATCGCCGCCAAGAACGGCTTCATCGTCGAGCTCGAAGACTCCCCGCAGCTCAAAGTCCTCACCAAGCACGACATGGGGGAAGAAATCATCGCCACACCCTCCATCGCAGACGGCCGCCTCTTCGTCCGCACTCGCGAGAGCCTCCTCTGCGTCTCCTCCACCGCCTCCGCACCTGCTTTGACAGAAGCAGGGAAGGGGATCTCCAAATCCGACGCCATCGAGATGATCACCGCCCAGCCTCCGCACGGCTCGCGTGTCTGGAATGGCTACACGGGCAATGCCATGGGTCAGGAATCCTGGACTTCAGAAGAACTCGAACAACTTCTCAAGCGCCTCCAGACCTTGAAGTACACAGGCGTCGCCATCCCAGCAAAAGTTGCGCCCTTCACTCCCATCCGCGTCGATGGCGACACCGGCGGCCGCAAGGCCTTCCATGGCGCAGCCACCTTTCAAAACCCTGACGTAGCCGCCATCACCGCCCGCTTTCGCGAGCATGCCGACAAGCTCGGTTTTGAAATCATCACCGCCGAGCCAGCCCCCGCCTCCGTCCTGCCAAAGAACGACTTTGCCAGCGAAAAGGCTCTCAGTGATCTCGTCACTCCCATGTGTGGTGAAGGTGTGGCCGAGCGCATGTGGCTCGGCTTTCAGGCCATCGAAAAAGCCTCTCAGCTCATCGCCCAAAACGATCCCGCTTTAGGCATCCCCGCGCCCGACATGCTCCTGCGCCATTTGCACTCCAAGAAGGCCCTGCCCGAGTGGCTCACCGAGGCCAAGGCATTCTACGCCACCGCCATGAACGAGATGTACCGCGCCAACACCCGCGCCCGCGAAGGCTCCCGCAGCTTCACCCTCTACAATGCCAAGCGCCTTGAGTTCACCTTCCACTTCATGTCTGCCATCGAGGCTCTCTACAAGTCTCACGATCCTGCCACTCGCGCTGACTCTCTGGAAGCCGCCATGGACAGCATCTACAACGCCCTCAACTCCTGGTCGGACGTCGCACGTGACTCCACTGATCGCGGCGCCATCGCCCTCCTCAATGAATACGGCTATCGCCCTCTGGTGAAGGTCGTCAAAGGGAAGGAGTGATTCAAAACACCTCTTCTCTGCGAAAAACGCCGCAGAGAGAAGCTTGTCAGCCGCGGTTTCCAGTTCTTTCTTAAGCGGTACTGCATGCCAGTCACCGTTTCTATCGCCGAATTCTTTTCCTCCCTGCATGTCTCAGGACAGGTCGGCGTTACGAGAGAGGCCTTGCTGCCCGGCGACTCGGAGCAAACGCAGGCGCTTCTCAGCAGAGCATTTCAGGACGCCTGCGATGACCTGCCAGGCGGCTTGAAGGCGGATCTCGAATGCTGCCATGCCGCCGCCACCGCTGCCATCCACTACCTCTACCGCGTCTGCCAGGCCTTGGTGGACCGCGCCATGTCAGAGGAGCAGGTCGCCGCTATTTGTGCCGCCATGCCTCCGCTTCCGACTTCTCCCGGGGAAATGTTCTCACAGGACCTCGCACTCAGGCATCTCCCGGAACTGTGGTCCATGGCCAGGTCCATGAGCGACAGCGATCCCCTCGTCACCGGCATCGAGCAGGCCGCCCTGCGCTTTCCTCTGTCTTCCGTCGGCATCGCTTTGAAAAACTCGCCTGACCTCCTGTCCCTGCGTCGTCATGATGGCCTTTGGCGTTTGTACATCGATCGCATCATCGCCCGTCAGGATGCCTTACGTCTGGAGGATGCGTCCACCGCCCTTGCCGTCGCCGACGCTCTTGGCGAACACGCACATTCACTCGCCCCCAAGCTCGCCGCCCGGCTGGCGCTTGCTTCCGCCCCCGCACTTTCTGCACCCTCCATCCTCAGTCTTCATCCATGACCGCTCTCGAAATCGCCCGGCATCTTTCCGATCAAGTCCTGCGCCCTATGAAAGCCGTTTTTGTCGGCAAGGAGGAGATCATCGATGTCATGGGCATCGCTCTTGCAGGCGGTGAAAATCTCTTCCTTCATGGCCCTCCGGGCACCGCCAAAAGCGCCCTCGTCCATGAGCTGGCCCGCCGCCTGGATGCCCGCGCCTTCGACTACCTCCTTACCCGCTTCACCGAGCCGGGAGAACTCTTCGGCCCCTTCGACATCCGCCGCCTGCGTGAGGGAGATCTTGTGACCAATACCGAAGGCATGCTGCCGGAGGCGGACTTCGTCTTCCTCGATGAGCTCCTCAATGCCAACAGCGCCATCCTCAACAGCCTCCTCCTCGTCCTGAATGAGCGCGTCTTCCGCCGCGGGCGCGAGACTCGCCGCCTGCCTGCACTGCTCGTTGTCAGCGCCAGCAATCATCTTCCCGAAGAAGACGCCCTGCGCGCGTTGTTTGACCGCTTTTTGCTCCGCGTTCACTGCGGCTACGTCCCCGAGGCAGAGCTCTCCGCCGTGCTGGAGGCGGGCTGGGAATTGGAGAAATCACGCCGCGCCGCGCTGCCTTCGGTAGGTTTGTCCGCACAGGACATTCGCACCTTGCAGGATGCCCTGCCTGCGGTCGATCTCACTCCCGTGCGCACCGCCTATCTTGAGCTTGTGGCACGCCTGCGCGCCGCTGGCATGGAGGTTTCCGATCGCCGCGCGGTAAAACTTCAGCGCGTCATCGCTGCCAGCGCCCTCATGTGCGGTCGTCAGGCCGCTCGTGTTTCGGACCTGTGGGTCCTGCGCTGCATCTGGGACCGCGAAGAGCAGCGCGAGATGCTTGCCGCCATGGTGCAGGAAACCATCAACAAAGATGCTCCCGAAAGCGGCGACCATCCTCAGGCCCACGGCGGCAATGCACCGGATCCCGAGAGCCTCGCGCGCGATCTCGATGCCCTCTCAGAGGCCTGGGCAGACCTCGCCCTCGGTGTCGCGAAAGACCGCCTTTCCGCTCTCGCCGCGCGTGTCCCCTGGGTGCGTCAGACCGAGACACGGGAAGCCCTGCAGGAGAAGGCTGAGGCACTATGGCGGAGGGCTGGCGCATGAGCACGTCTGCTGGGCAGAGCGTGGCCGTTCTCGCTGCGTCAGACGTCGCCTGGCTGGGCCGCTGGCGCACGCTGCCCGGGCACCTCGCCTGTGAATCCGCCGGCCGCGTTTGGGTGCGCGGCCCCGGTGGCTTGGAATGGGAGCGCCTTCCCGCGTTGCAGCGCTTCAGTGTGGATGATGCCGGACGCCTCACGCCCACCGGGCATCGTCTGCCCACCGCGCGTCTTCCAGACGGCCCTTGGCAGCCCTTGTCGGAGTTCCTTCGCGTGCGTCCTGCTGCCGCGGCACTTCCTGCGCTTCACGTCGCGCCCGTCGCCTGGACTCTTGTGCCTTCCGCGGAGTTTCGTCCGCCAGCCCTCATGGTGCTGCCATTCGAGGCACTGCTGGCTTGGGGCCTCACCGCTCCTGCCGTGCGTCTTCACTCCCTTCGCTTCGCAAAGGCAGACGATGGCCGCGCCTGTGTCATCGGCTCACTGCTCCCACCACTACCCGGAGAATCCTGGTGCGTGGAGGATCGCATCGCCACTCCTGCGGGCTGGTCGTTGCCAAAGGGTGTCACGCCCGCCCTCGTGGCCACCTGCATGAAGCTCTCTTCGGGAGAGATCGCTCTCCTGCATTCCGACGGCACCGCCGAGCGACTGCCTGCGGAGGCCTTTGTCGAAATCTCCCGCAGCTCCCTGCGCGCCACCGCCGGTGCAGGTGCAGGTGCAGGTGCAGGTGCAGGTGCACAATCGTTGATGGAAAACTAACTCCGTGCACTCCCCCGCCACACTCGCCTATTTCTGCGCACCCCAGGGCCATCTCTGGGAGTGGGAGGATGCCACTCTGGCAGAGGCCTGGGAAACCAGTAGCGCGGACCAATGCGTGGTATGGTCGGATGGCAGGACCACCATTGCTCTCCGTCAGGAGCTCACAGAACTGCTGGAGGCCTGTGTCCCTGTCGGTCTGCCGCCGCTCGGTTCCATTCTGTGGCTCATCGCTGCGGCATCAGAAAGTTTCGATGCGAGCGCCTGTCGCGTGCGCCTGTGGGCGGCTGCGGAGCGTGCCACGGGTGACAGTGATGTTCCAGCCGGTATCGCCACTCTTTGGAAGACAGTCGGTGCCGGGCTGGACTGCATCCACGCGCTGCCTGCGGACCTTCGAGCAAGCGGCCCGGCCCGCCGCCGGCTCCTGCGCACCATGTTTGAGGAGGTTTACGCGGAGCTGCCGCAGAGCATCCCGTCTGCCATCTCATTGCGCATTCTCTCCGAATTTGTGCGGACGCCTTTCCTGAATGTCTTTCAGCAGCGCTCTCCCGAGCTCAATGGAGTCGCCCGTCTTCTCAAAGACCTCAGCGCTTTGGAGAAAGCCTTCACCCGCTGCCCGCCGGAGCATCTCGAGCTTCGCCTGCGCACGGGTGTCGATGCCATCCCCTCGCGCCAGCTTGAGCTGCCACTGCCTGTCCCGGATGAAGCCCCTGCTCCGGAGGCTCCGGTAGATCTGCTTCGTGCTTTGGAGCACGAGGGCGGAGAGCCGGCTCAGGTGGCCGGACTCGTGCGCCGCATCGGTGCCATGCTCCATGTGCCCAAGGCTGTCACCCACCGCGAGGAGCTTCCTCTCGGCGGCGTCTCGGACATCACCAATCGCGGCGATCCCTCCCGCCTCCTCATGACTGAGCTCGCCTGGGACGATCTCACCTTCGCAGTGCGTCTCGCTCAAGGAGAGGCCCTCTATCTCCGCCGCGAATCTCCGCCTGCGGAGCCTCCACCAAGACGACTCATCTTGATCGACACCGGCATCTTCATGTGGGGAAAGCCCCGCCTCTTTGCCCTCGGCTCCGCCCTGGCCTTGCTGCGTCAGAAAATCGGCGGACAAATCGCCATCGCTTCTGTTTATGCCATCGATGCGGAAGGCTTCACCGCCATCACTTTGGAGACCGTGTCGGATGTTCGCGCGCAGCTCGTGCGTCTTCAGCCCCAGCCTCATCCCGGTGCCGCCCTGGCCATGCTCTTGGATGCTGAGCCTTCACCCTTCCGGCCCGGAGAGGAAGTCTTCCTCGTCACCCATCCCGCATCTTTGGAAATCCTCTGCCATCTGCCTGAATGGCGGCGTCTTGCCAGCACCGTGCCATTGCATTCACTCCTCGTGGATGGCGATGGCAGTCTTGAGCTCTCCCGCCACAGCCTCGCGGGCGCTCGTTCTCTCGCCCGTGCCCGCATCGATGCTGAAGACCTCTTCGCTTCACCGGTCGCAAAACCTTCGCCTGCGGCATTGACCAGCGAGATGGGTCGTCTGCCCTATTTTTATCGGCTGGCTGTCTGGCCCCTCTACGTGCCCGGTGCTCCTCTTCCAGGCAAAGCGTTTCAAATCGGCGGCAAGGGCTTCGTGGGCATTTCCACCTCGGACGCCGTCTGCTGGTGGACCCTCCGCGTCCATTCGGGCCGTGTCCTTTTCCCCAATGCCCCCAGCACCGACCTCAAAGGCGTCGTGGTGGATCCCGAAGGCGAAGATCGTGTGATCCTTGTCTTCGGTGTTTCCGAACACCGCCATCTGAAGTTTCTCGTCCTCTCTCTCACTGGACGCGAGCCGGCGCGTCTCGTCACTTATGAAGGACTCCTGTTCGAAATGTCCCAGTTCCGAGTGCAGTCGGGCGCTCTCGTGCTGATCGATCAAAAAATGGCCAAGGCCATCTCGCTCGAAAATGGCCGCGTCATCGCCACCAAAGAATTCCCTGGATCTGCCAGCGTGCCCTGGTTTGACGGCGAAAAGTTTCACCCTCATGGAGAGCGCGCCGCCTTGGCCAGTCTCATTCTGACCAAGCATGCTGCTCCGGTGAAGGTCGTCTCCAAGCGCCACCGCATCTCCGAGATCACCCATGTCGGCTTTGGCATCGCGGGTGGTTTGTTTGTGAGAAAGGAAAAGGGCCGGGTTTACCATCTCGAAGTACATTCGAAAGGCGGTCTCGAATGGAATGCCACCGTCGATGCTCATGCCACCTTTCATCCTTTGCAGCCACTGCTTCTCCCGGAGTGGCCCTCCTGCGGACTCTCTCAGGCGGAGTTTCCGGACGGCCGGCGTGTCATCTATGACACCCGTGGCTTCCTGCATGTTTGCGATTCCGGCTCGGACTCGCAGGAGGTCAGTCTCGTGCTGGTCAAGGGCCACACTGCCGCCTGGCAGCGCAGAGGCTTTCACTACGGAGAGCAAAACCTGCTCTGGGATGAAGCCATCGGAGCCGCATCCGTTCTCCGTACTCTCACTCAAAGGCTCTTCCGCGCATGTGCGCCGGACAAGGCTCCAAAAGTGAAGAGCGGCTTCAAAAAGTATCTCGCTTCAGAATAACCCGCAGCTCATGCCCACCTTCCCGCTCCGCCTCATTCCTGCCGCTGTCCCACAGCCGGCACGGGCGGGTTTTCTCCCCGGCTCGGACGTGGCTGCATGGCTGGAAGAGATGTCTCGCCATCGCGACGCACGCTATTTCATCGTCCCGGCTTCGGTCGAGGAGGCGGCCGCGGGCGGTCTCCTGATCATTCCTGCAGCGGGTGCCAGCGCCGCCGTCTTTGGCCCGCGCGTCATGCCCTGTGGTCTCGAGCACGGCAGTGTCGCGGTGCCCGCTTCCATGCGGCTGGATCCCGCGCTCGCTGCGGAGGAGGCCCGCCGCCTTCTCCACTACCCCTTCTACTTCTTTCATCCTGCCATGGGCCTGGTGGCCTTTGAAGAGACGGATGCCGTCACTGCGCAGGCCTTGATCGTTCCTCCGCTGCCACGCACTTCGTCATGGCTGCATGCCTTGCACGGCCACTCTCCCCCGCCGCGCCTTGGCCGCGTCATGCTCATTCTCCCGGAAGATCCGAACGATCTCTTCGGCGATGTCGCGCAGGACATCGGCTCCCTTTCGCCCAAAGACCTCCAGACCAAAGCCCCGCTGCTCGAGCGTCTGCGGGATAAGCTCGGCGGCGGCGCCGCCCTGGCTGGCATGGGCATGCTCGGCGCCTTGGGCGGCACGCTGGGGGCGTTGGGAGGTCTTGCCAAAATGTTCGGCGTCGGAAAAGGCCTCTCTGCCGGTGCCGCCTCGGGTGCTGGATCTCAGCAGGGTGGTGCGGGGCAGGGCGGCTCCCGCATGGTGGAACGCCTCATGCAGTGGACACAGCAGCAGCTCGAAAAACTCCAGCGTCAGCGCGAGCACGAGCTCCAGCGTCTCATGAAGCTGCTCGAAACCAACCCCGATCTCGGCCTCCGCTACGCCCTGCCTTTTTCCGGCGGCGGAGACGCCTCACGTGGTGCAGCCCCTCCTCCCGGCTGGCGGCTCGGCGAGCGCAATCCCGTCTTCGGTTCACGTCGTGGTGGCGGCGCGGCGGACATGTGGGATCTCGCTCCGCAGACCCAGTGGCAGCTCCAGCAAAAATATCGGGAGCTCGCCAACCGCGAGATCGCCGAAGGCCGCTTTGATCGCGCCGCCTACATCTATGCGGAACTGCTTGGCGACTGGCACTCCGCTGCCGGCGCTCTTGCTCGCGGTCGCCGCCATCAGGAGGCTGCAAAGATCTACCTCACCAAACTCCACAACAAACCCCTCGCCGCCAAATGCCTCGAAGACGGCGGCCTCCTGGCAGATGCCGTGCTTCTTTATGGCGAACTCGGCCAGCACGAAAAGTGCGGCGATCTTCTCCGCCAGCTCGGTCGCGAGCGTGAGGCCGTGGCTGCTTACCAAACCGCCATCAATAACAGCGGAGACCGTCTGCATGATGCGCGCATCCTCTTCGAAAAACTCCAGCAGCACAGCCTTGCCATTTCAGTCCTCGCCAGCGGCTACCCTCACTCTTCCCAGGCTTCGCAGTGCCTCGAACGCCACTTCGACTACCTTGCCCGTCTCGAGGCCGCCCCCGAAGCTCTGGCCCTCAGCCGTTCTTTGAGCGATCCCGCACGCCAGCTGCCGGATCGCGTGCAGATGGCGGAAACCCTCCGCACCATTCATCATGCCCATGGCGATCCCGAAGTACGCCAGCGCCTCGCCCGCGTCGCCACCGGCATCATTGGCGAAGCCCTCGCGAACGGCTCTCTCAAAGAAGCGTCGCTGCTCTCCGTCCTGCCTCACTTTGCTGACGCTGACCTCCTCTTGAAGCGAGACACCCTTCGCTTTGCCGACATGCGGGAGCGCGCCCGCCGTCAGACCCGCAAAGCTCTTGATTCAGGCACCGCAAAGCACTCTCGCCATGCTCTCACCCATGTCGGTTCTCTCGCTCTGCCCAGGGACGGTACCGAATGGTATCGTCTCATCAGTTTGGACGAAAAATGGCTCGCCATCGGTCTGAACGACAAGACCCGGCAGGATGTGTGGATCTACGGTCAGAAGGAGCGCATCATTGGCAAGTTCACATCCGCATCCGGCTGGTCTTACCTTACCCGTCTTAGCCCCGTCATCGCCGAGATGTCCGATTCCGTCTGGCTTCCCTTCGCACGCGAAGGCCAGATGCCGCGCTACGGTCAGGCCAGGCTCGCGGACTTTTGCTCCGCTCCAAACACTCGTGACATGCTCATCGACCAGCTCAGCTGGATTCCGCAGCGCGTGCTCGCCGTGCATCCTCAGAGTCATGGTGTCTGGGTCGTCCACCACAACGCCACGGAAACCATCGACCTCAGTTTCTACTCCAAGCAGGGCCATCTCATCCGCTCTCATGCGCTCGGCTGGGCCCCTCCCGAAGTTTCCCCTCCCGTTTGCATCGCGGTGCATGGCCACCACGTGCTTCTCAGCGTCGGCGTCCATCTTCTGCGCATCACCAATGGCGCCATCATCAATCAGACCGAGCTGCCTTCCCCCGTTCTTGCCCTCCACGTCACCAAAGCCGTTCAGCCTCCCGCTTTCCTCGCCGTTTCGGCTCTCGAGATTGTGCTGCTTTCCCCTTCAAAGTCCAAAGAACTCGACTGGATGCATCTCTTCACCGCTTCGTCCGGCGGTGCGCCTCTTGGCTGTTTCCTCAACGACGGCCGCATCGCCGTCGGAGACGCCAAAGCCTGCCTCATCTACAGCCCTCACCCAGAGGCCACACTTCTCCAAAACACGTCTCTCCGTCTATCCTCCACCAGTCGCGAGCCGGACGCCGTCTCCTACGCGGCCTGTGGCGAAAGGCATCTCGCCATTCTCAATTCCGACGGCGTGATCGACTGGTTCTCCTGATGCCAGAGCGCCAAGGAGCGCAAATTTAGTCGTGTTCCATGAATCCATGGCATCCAACGCGGCTCCCCTCTCCCCACCCCTGAAAAACGAAAGAACCAGATTTCCTCTTTGGGGAGAGGGCAGGGGTGAGGGGCCTGCGCAAGACCTCGCCAGCCTTGTGTCCCCGCTCGTTTGAAGCGCTGACATTTTTTTAATCCTGATGTCAGCACACACCGTACCACGCTGACCCTCTGCCATAAAACATTACCGAAAGTTATGAACTTGTGAACCAACTGGCATTGGAGGAATTCCCCCGCCTGCACGATTAAACTCACGTTATGAAACTCAATCTTCGCCTCTCCAACGAACGCGGTCACGCCAATCACGGCTGGCTCGACAGCTATCACACCTTCAGCTTTGCCGACTATTACGATCCTGCTCACATGGGCTTCCGCAGCCTTCGTGTCATCAATCAGGACGTCATCGCCGGCGGCGCAGGTTTCCCCACCCATCCGCATCGCGACATGGAAATCTTCAGCTACATCCTCTACGGCGCTCTCGCTCACAAGGACAGCATGGGCAACGGCCGCACCCTTCTCCCCGGCCAGATCCAGCTCATGAGTGCTGGCAGTGGTGTTACACACAGCGAGTTCAATCCCTCCAAGTCTGAACCCGGCAGCCTCCTGCAGATCTGGATTCGTCCGCGTCAAAACGGCCTGAAACCCAGCTACACCGAATGGCATCCGAAGCCCGAGCATGAAACCGCCGAGAAGGTCCTCGTCATCTCCTCAGATGGCCGCGACGGCTCCGCCACCATTCATCAGGATGCAGACATCTACCGTGTGCGTCTTGAAGCCGGCAAGTCCACCACCCACGAAGTCACCACCGGCCGCGGTGCCTGGCTTCAGCTCATCAAAGGCACCGTGACCGTCAACGGCTCCACCACCCTCAACCCAGGCGACGCCATCAGCACCGACGACTCCGGCACCCTCAGCCTCACCGCCAACGAACCCGTCGAAGCCATCCTCTTCGACCTCGCATAACTCCCCTCTGAAAAACGACTGCAAACCATCGCAAACAACTGCCAGAAAACGCAAACTCCCTATGAAACACATCCCCACCATCGCTCGCCTCCTCCTCGGACTCATCTTCGTCGTCTTCGGATTCAACATGTGGTTCCACTACATCAATATCCCGCTTCCCAAAGAAGGCACCCCTGCTGCGAACTTTATGTTCTCCATCTATGGCAGCGGTTATCTCGATGTGGTGAAGGTCCTCGAAGTCACCGGCGGCCTCCTGCTCCTCAGCGGCCGCTTCACCAACCTCGCCCTCACCCTCGTCGGCCCCGTCGTGGTAAACATCGCCCTCTACCACTTCTTCCTAGTCAAAGGCGGCTATGAAATGCCAGTCGTCCTGGGAGTCCTCTCTCTCGTGGCCCTCTCCGGCCGCAAAGACTACCTCAGCGCCCTCTTCGCCGCTAAGTAAATGCATCCCCCCGCGGACCGGATTCGTCACTGAATCCGGCCCGCTTCTTTCCATCATCTCATCCGACACCCCTCGCCGAATCACGCACCGTGAAGTGGTCCGCACTCTCCGAGTGCGGCTCTGAGCTCCCGCCACATCACACATCCGCAAAGCCCCTTCCACCTCGCCACCCGCCCTCTCCGGAAAACAACAGTCAACGACCGTCAACAACGGTCAACCACCGTCAACTCCCCCACCGCCATGAACCCGCCCATCGCTGACTCGGTCCGCATCGGCCACGTCCACCTCAAAGTCTCCGACCTCGAGCGCTCCCTCTCGTTCTACTGCGGCGTCCTCGGCTTTCAGCTCACGCAGCGCTACGGCGCCCAGGCCGCCTTCGTCTCCGCCGGTGGTTATCACCATCACCTTGGGTTGAATACCTGGGAAAGCCGTGGCGGCAAAGCCCCGCCCCGCGGCACCACCGGACTCTACCACGTGGCCATTCTCTATCCTGACCGCGCTTCACTCTCAGACGCACTGCGCCGTCTCATCAAAAACAACATCCCTCTCGATGGCGCCTCCGACCATGGCGTCAGCGAAGCACTCTACCTGCACGACCCCGATGGCAATGGCCTCGAACTCTATGTCGATCGCGAGCCCTCCCTCTGGCCCCGAGATGCCAGAGGCGAGCTCGCCATGACCACCGAACATCTCGACCTCGAAGCCCTTCTCGCAGAATCTTCTCAATCATGAACACGATCTCCATCTCCGAACTCCAGGCGCAGAAAGACTCCGCCACTCTCATCCACGTTCTCCCCGAGGAGCATTTCGAATGCGCCCATCTTCCCGGCGCCATCAACGCATGCGTTTACGAAACCGTTTTCATCTCCAAAGTCACAGAGCTCATTCCCGACAAAAACTCCGCGATCATCGTTTACGGCGCAGGCGGCGACTCACTGGATGCCATCACAGCCGCTGAAAAGCTCACCAAGACCGGCTACACCCATGTCAGCGCCTTCACCGGCGGTCTCGCCGAATGGCGTCAGCATCAGCTCCCCCTCGAAGGCACACACGCCGAGCCTGCTGCCGCCGCTCCTCAGGGCCATTACCAGATCGACACCGCAACCAGCCTTGTCCGCTGGACCGGCCGCAATCTCTTCAATCACCACCACGGCACCCTCAGGCTCTCCGGCGGCCAGATCGAAATCCAAAACGGCATCCTCCAGTCCGCCCGCTTCACACTCGATATGAACAGCATTGCCTGCGAAGACCTCGCGGACAACGTTTTCAACGCCATGCTCATCCGTCACCTGCGCGATGACGACTTCTTCGCCGTGGACCGTTTCCCCACCGCTGAGTTTATCTGCACCGGTGCGACTCCGCTTTCAGCCTGCACCCCCGGTACTCCGAACTACACTCTCCACGGCACCATGACCCTTCGCGGTGTCACAAAGCCCTTGAGCTTTCCCGCCGTCATTGCTGCTGCAGACTCGGATCATCTCACCGGCCAGGCCCAGTTTGAGCTCGACCGCACCCAGTTCGGCAGCCATTACGGCTCCGGCAAACTCTTCGCATTCCTCGGCAAACACGTTGTCAACGATCACATCCACCTTCACATCAAACTCCACGCCAAACGCGCATAACTTTATACTTTAAACCTTCTCCCCCATGAACACCCTCGAAGCCATCGCCTCCCGCCGCGCCGTCAAGCACTACGATCCCGCCCATCGCATGACCGATGCGGAAATCCGCCAGCTCCTCGAAGCCGCCATGCTCGCCCCCAGCGCCTTCAATATTCAGAACGCCCGCTTCGTCTCTGTCATTGATCCTGAAATCAGAAAACAAATTCGCGCCGTCGGCTGGGATCAGGCGCAGATGACCGAGGCCTCACTGCTCATCGTACTGTGTGCCGACAAAGACGCGTGGAAGAAAGAACCCGGCCGCTATTGGAGGAATGCACCCCAGCCCGTGCAGGACTTCCTCGTCCCCGCCATCGGCCAGTACTATCAAGGCCGCGATCAGGTGCAGCGCGATGAATGCATGCGCTCCTGCGGCCTCGCCGGCATGACCATCATGCTCGCCGCCAAGGCCATGGGCTATGACTCCTGCCCCATGGACGGCTTCGACTTCGACGCCGTCGCCAAAATCATCAAACTTCCCGAAGACCACGTCATCTCCTTCATGATCGCCGTCGGCAAAGGCACCCAGCCCGCCTGGCCCAAACCTGGCCAGCTCTCCTATGAAGAAGTCGTCATCCGTGACCACTTCTAAAACCCGCCCGCTCAGCATCGTACTCATCTCGCTTCGTCGAGATGAGTACAACCCTTCCACCACGCATCGCGCGTGAATAAAGGTGCCGCCTGATGCCTCCGCAAAGCTCAGCACATGTCGAGTAACCCAACGCTGTTCCGTAGTGCCGGCGTTAGCCGGAATCCGGTCCGGCGTCCATGCACTCAAAGACCCCATGAAAATCGCCATCGGTTCCGATCACGCCGGCTTTCTCTACAAACAAGCCATCCTGCAGCATCTGCAGGCCGCAGGCCATGAAGCGGAGGACTTCGGCACTCACTCCACTGACCCCGTCGATTACCCCAAATTCATTCGCCCCGTCGCCGAGGCCGTCGCCGCAGGCGCTTTCGAGCGCGGGATCGTCCTCGGCGGTTCTGGCAATGGCGAAGCCATCGCCGCCAACCGCGTCCGCGGCATCCGCTGCGGTCTCTGCTGGAACCTCGAATCCGCCCGCCTCACCCGCCTCCACAACGACGCCAACGTCCTCTCCCTCGGCGAGCGCATGATGGACCTCGCCACCGCCCTCCAGATCGTGGACATCTTCCTCACCACCCCCTTCGAAGGCGGCCGTCACCTCGCACGCATTCAGCAGCTCGATGAGTGATGCGGGCACTCCTGCCTGCACATCGAGTCATCCAGGACTTTCTTACCGCCGAAGCATCCACACCACAGCCAAAAACGCAGCAGAAAAATTCAGAACCAATCTCTGCGGCGTTTCAGCCTCTGCGGTGTAAAAAATCCAGGCCTCCCTCAACAGGCCTGGCTAAACCGATAGATCTCTCGCAAGCAGTGAAGTTTATCACCCTTAATCTTTGACCTTATTGCCTCTGAATTGACCATCCCACCCCGCACCTCCCGCTGGACCGCCATCATTCCCTGGCTCTTCGTCCTCCTCTGGAGCAGTGGCTTCATTGGCTCAAAGCTCGGCGTGCCGTACGCCGAGCCCTTCACCTTTCTGACTCTGCGGTACTGCATCGTCCTCGCGATTCTCGTCCCCATCGCCCTTCTCACTCGCGCACCCTGGCCCAAAGGAAAAACACAGCTCGCCCACGTCGCCTTCGCGGGCCTCATGATCCACGCCCTCTACCTCAGCGGCTGCGTCTGGTCCCTCCGCCTCGGCCTTCCCGCCGGCATCCTCAGCCTCATCGTCTCCCTCCAGCCACTCTTCACCGCCGCCTTTGCAGGCATGGCCCTTGGTGAGCGCGTCCTGCCGCGCCAGTGGGGCGGACTTGCACTCGGTTTCCTCGGCACCATCCTCGTCGTCGCGCACAAAACCGGCAGCGGCCTCACCTTCGTCATGACCCTGCCCGCCATCGCTTCGCTGGCAGGCATCACCGTCGGCACCATGTGGCAGAAACGAAACTGCCCCGCCTTCGATCTCCGCACCAGCACCGTCGTGCAATACGCCGCCAGTCTCCTCATCACCGCAGTCCTTGCCTACTCCACGGAAACGATGCACATCGAATGGAGCGGCCAGTTCGTCTTCGCCCTGCTTTGGGTCGCCCTCGTGCTTTCCATCGGCGCCATCAGCCTTCTCAATCACCTCATCCGCAGCGGCACCGCTGTCAATGTCGTCAGCCTCTTCTACACCGTCCCCGCCGTCACCGCCCTCATGGCCTGGGCCATCTTCCGCGAGACCCTCACCGGCCTTTCACTCATCGGCATGCTCATCGCCGCCCTCGGCGTCTGGCTCGCCCGCGCAAAGTAATCGAAGTACCCCTCGTGAAGTGGTCCTCACTCTTCGAGTGCGGCTTCTGGTCCCCCTTCACACCAAAAACCTGCACGAAAAACTTTCAGCAGCTATTCTGCGCCAGCATCGCGTTCACAAAATCTTCCCAGCTCTGCTCCCTCAGGAAACAGCCGCAAACCACGGCCAACAACGGCAAACAATCGTAAACTCCCCCATCATGAAACTCCTCCTCTCTCTGCTCCCCATCCTCTGGCTCTCCCTCACCCTCCAAGCCCACGCCGAAGATCCCACGCCCCCACCTGCCGAACTCACCACCCTCACCCAGACCTTCATCACCGCTCTAAAAAACGATGACGCCACCGCCATCGCAGCCTGCTGGCACTCGCCCGAAGTCCTGGCCAAGCTCAAAGAAGCCGAAGCCACCGCCGCCTCCGGCACTTCCACCACCGAGATCAACGTGCCCAAAGAGCGCGAGAAAGAACTCAAGCGCCGCGAAAAAGACCTCACGCGCAACAAGCAGCGCATTGATGAAATCCGCACCCTCATCACCAAACACTTCGGCAGTCTCTCCGACCTCAAATTCGTCTCCCTCGAAGTCGCACCCGACGACGACGCCTCCGATCCCACCGCCGCCTTTGACGATGTCGAAATTCACCTCCTCGCCGCGGACGGCACCCGGCTCCGCCTCGAAATCGACGACGCCCTCCGCATCGAAAGCGTCTGGAAATTCAAAGGCCGCGTCGAGGACAAATTGAGCATCGAGCTCACCGATTTCTGAAAACGATTGCCGAAAAGTACGATGGGCACTCTTGCCCGTCGATCAGCGTTCCCGCCATCAGATCAAGCTTACTCGTCATCGGAGGCAGGGCTGGACGCCCCTGCCTTCTTGCCCTCTTCTCCTCGGGAGCTCGCATCACACAGCGATGTCAGCACTGCAAAGTGCCAAAATCAATTGCCGTGTAAATCTGTGCGGTCATGCTGCGCACATCATCATGGCTTCCGTCCTTGTCCTCTACGCCCATCCCGCTCCGCACAAGTCGCGCATCAATCGCCGTCTCGCCGCCGCAGCACGCGAAGTTCCAGGCGTCACCTTTCGCGATCTCTATGAGCTCTACCCCGACTTCCTTATCGACGTCGAAGAGGAGCAGAAGCTCCTCAAAGCGCACGACATCATTGTCCTCCAGCACCCCTTCTACTGGTACAGCGCACCCGCTCTGGTAAAAGAATATCTTGATCTCGTGCTCACCTACGGCTGGGCTTACGGGGAAGGGGGCACCGCTCTTCAGGGAAAGACCCTTGTGCACGCCATCAGCGCCGGCGGGTCCGAAGAATTTTACTGCTCGCAGGGCCGCAATCGCTTCACCATCCGCCAGCTTCTCGCCCCTTTTGATCAGACCGCGTTCCTCTGCGGCATGCGCTACCTCGCACCCCACGTCATCCATGGGGCCAATCAGTTCGCGGATCACGCCTCCATCCAGCCGCATGCTCATCGCTACGCCCGCCTCCTCAAAGCCCTGTGCGATGAAACCCTCCCGCTTGAGCAGGCGGTGGACGCTCACAAAATCAACGACCTCATTCCTGCATAGCAGACCATGCACGATCCGCACTTCTTCCTCTCTGCCTTCATCTACCTCGCCGCTGCGGTCCTGCTCGTGCCCATCGCGCACCGCCTCGGCCTCGGCAGCGTTCTCGGGTATCTCATCGGCGGCGCCGTTATCGGCCCCTTCGTCCTCGGCTGGGTCGGCGGCCGGCAGGGAGAGGAGGCCATGCACTTCGCCGAATTCGGCGTCGTCATCATGCTCTTCATGATCGGCCTTGAGCTTGAGCCATCTCGCCTCTGGCGCATGCGCGGCCCCATCTTTGGACTCGGTGGTTTGCAGGTCTCCCTCACCGCCCTCGCTGTCATGGCCATCGCCATCGCATTCGGCTTGGAATGGAAGCCCGCCCTCGCCACCGGCATGATTTTGGCCCTCTCCTCCACCGCCATCGTTATCCAGACCCTCCAGGAAAAAGGCCTCATGCGCACCGATGGCGGCGGCGACTCCTTCTCAGTGCTCCTGTTTCAAGACATCTCCGTCATCCCCATGCTCGCGGTCTTTCCCTTGCTCGCCGCCAGCGTCACCAAAGCTGAGCACCACGGATGGCTGCACGATCTTCCCCACTGGGCGCAGCCCCTCGTCACTCTTGGCGCTGTGGTAGCCATCGTCATCGCCGGCCAGTTCATCGTTCCGCGTGGCTTCGCCATCCTTGCCAAAACCGGCCTCCGCGAGCTCCTCACGGCCGCCGCGCTTCTCCTCATCGTCGGCGTCGCTCTGCTCATGACCCAGGTCGGTCTCTCCCCTGCGCTCGGTGCCTTCGTCGCAGGCGTCGTTCTCGCAGGCAGTCATTACCGCCACGAACTTGAGAGCAATCTTGAACCCTTCAAAGGACTCCTCCTCGGCCTCTTCTTTCTCGCCGTCGGCGCCTCGCTTGACTTCACCGTCATCGCCGCCAATCCCCTCCTTGTTGCCGTGCTGGTGCTCGCTCTGATCGTCCTCAAAGCAGCCGTCATCTACCTTATCGCCACCGTTTTAAAAATCCGCGGCAGCCATCGCTGGCTCCTCTCACTTGCGCTCGCCCAGGGCGGTGAATTTGCCTTCGCCCTGCTCTCCATGGCCATTCAGCAGGACATCCTCAGTGAGGAAACCTCCAAGCTTCTCGTCGCCGTCGTCGCCCTCTCCATGGCCGCCGCTCCGCTCCTCTTCATCATCTACGAGCGCCTCATTGCCCCGCGCTACACCTCCGTCAGCCGCGAGCAGCAGCGCGCTCCCGACCGCATCGACCAGCACGCTCCCGTCATCCTCGCCGGCTTCGGCCGCTTCGGCAATTTCGTCGGCCGCTTCATGATGTCTCAGGGCGTCAAAGTCACCGTCCTCGAAAGCGACCCCGATCACGTGGACATGCTCCGCCGCTTCGGATTCAAGGTCTTCTATGGCGATGCCACCCGCCTCGATCTCCTCCACGCTGCAGGCATTGATCAGGCCTGCCTGCTCATCATCGCCCTCGCGGATCAGGCCAAAGTCGCCAGGCTAGTGACCGAAGTGCGCGAAAAATTCCCCAAGCTCCGCATCCTCGCACGCGCCCACGACTACGATCAGCGCTTCGAGCTCATGAACCTCGGCCTCTCCGCCGAAGACACCGTCCACGAGCAGATGGGCAGTGCTCAAGAACTCGCCGTCCGCGCTCTGCGCGCCCTCGGCAAGCCCGCCTACGCCACCGAACGTGCCGCCCGCCGCTGGAAGCGCTACGACGAAGAAACCGTCCACCTCCTCGTTCCCGTCCATGAAGACGAGGATACTTATGCCCGCATCGTCCGCGAACGTCGCATCGAGCTCACCCAGCTCTTCGAAAAAGACCTCGCCGAACTCCCCGAAGTCAACGACGACGGCTGGGAGATCAACCGCGCCGAAGAATCCTAGCCCCCGGGACCGCGGCACTCCGATGCCGCCCTGCTTCGCAGACATCTCCCGCTCCGCTTCCTCACCCCAAGCTCCGCGAATCGCCCCGCCCTCACTCCGCTTCACAAAACGCTCCACGGAGTCTCCAGCATCTAGCATCCAGTATCCAGTATCCAGACTACTTCGCCGTCAGCTTGATATTCCGGAACCAAGTCTCGTCCCCATGCTCCGTCAGCATGATCTTCCCTTTCCCCGGCGCGAAACCTTCCTTGTTCTTAAACTTGCTCTTCGCGATCCTCTCCTTCCACTCCGGCGTCGTCGTGTCCGCCTCACAGGCCAGCGCATCATTCAGCCAGTGTTGGATTTTCCCATCCTGCACCACGATCTTGCTCACATTCCATTCGCCAGCAGGCTTCACCAGCTTGCCTGTCATCGGCTCCTTGATGTCATAAATCGAAGCCGTTGTGTGCGAGCCGCCTTTCAGACCGTCCGGATGGCCGCTGTCATCGATCATCTGGTACTCGATCCCCAGCCACTCCTTGCCGCCCACCTTCGTCACCCAGTATTTAATACCATTGTTCCCCTTTGGATTCACCTTCCATTCCCACTCCAGCACAAAGTTCGAGTACTCATTCTTCGAGATCAGCGCGCCGCCGCCTTTGCCATTCAGATGAATCGTCCCATCACTTTCCGTGGTCCAGCCACCCGAAGGCGCAGCCTCTTTGGTGTCCGTAAAATCAGCCAGTGTCAGTGTGACCGGCTCGGCGGCGGCGAATGTGGCAAGGGCAAGGAGTGAAAGCAGCGTGCGCATGGTGGTTGAGTTGGGATGGGTTGCCCCGCATCAAAGGCGCGACTCCGTCCAGATGCCAGCGCGTTTTTCTCAATCATCGTCCTCCACCATGTCCGGCGGGTTCACCCGGATGATCTCATGTTCCGTCGTGAAAAGAATCACATACCCGCTCGACTCAAACGCCATCGGCAGTCCCTCGCATGGCTTGGGCAGGTGATACCGGTGCGTGACCGCGCCGCTCTTCTTGTCCACGTGGATCAGCACATCCGGCCGCTCCAGCTTCCACGCACGCTTGCGTTTGGACCGCCCCGGCGTGCACCCTTTTGGCATGTCATCCGGAGACCCCGGCTCCACGCTCAGCAGCTTCAGGCCGTCTTTGTGCTCCATGTGAAACAGCAGCCCGTCCTCGTGCAGCGTGAAGTGCGTGCCGTCCTGCATCCACCACGCCAGCTCCATGCCGGGAGTTCCCGTGATCGACGGCCGCGGCAGCTTCACCACATGGCACCGGCCGTCAGGCTCCACCCATGCACACGCAGGCTCCGGATTGTCGCGATCCTGGGAGGACACCATCAGCACCGCCCCGTCATGCCACTCGCTCAGTTCTCCCCGGTTGTAGTTCGGCAGCGGCAGCTCCAGCCGGCGGCACGCCGCGTAGCGCTCGCCGCGCGCGTCAAATGGCACAAAGCGCAGCCCCAGGGTGCGGTTCCCGTTCCAGCTCGGCTCAATGACCATGCTGTGTTCCGGAGTGAAGCACAGCGGCCATTCGTTCCCCTCCATCAGTTCGGACTCCGCGCGCACCAGCGGCTTCCACGGGATGCGCGTCACGTCAAACCCCGCCAGCGCTCCCTTGCCCATCAGGATGCCCCGGTCACTCGCGAAGGTCACATGCCATGAATGAATCGTGAAGCCGAGGTAGCCGATGTATTCGTCATTCAGCTCCGGCAGTTCCGGCTTGCTGGATACAAAACTTTTGTCCGGCTTCTCCGTCATCGCCGCCGTGCGGTACGGCCGCAGCTGCAGGGCAGGCAGCGTCTTCACAGCTTCATCTCGTGTCACAAAGGCCATGTAGCGCGCCACCTGCTCTCCCGCTCTTCCATCAGACGGAAACACCAGATCGCCATCACCCGCCCAGTCGCTCGGACGGAACCTCTGCGTGCTGCATCGCGAAGTCCGGTTCACCGGCGTATGCGTGACAGTGAGCTTTCCCGGCTGCCATCCCATGCTTGCCACTGGCACCGGCCCCAGTGGTTTCTTCTCTGCGTCCAGCAGGATCATCCGCACCGTGCTGCTCTGCGCATCCGGCCATGCATTCAGCAGATATTCCGCGCCCTGCTCGATCTCCACCGGCGGCCCGATCAGCCGGCCCCACCGGTTCGCATCCTCCGGCTGCCAGCTTGCCGGCTGCGGCACCATCTCGCGCTGCCATGCCACCGCAGATCCATCCGCCACCGCCGCAGGTTCACGTGCCGTTTCAAACACCGTCCCATGCGTGGAAAAGGCGCGCGGCTCGCTTGAAAACGTCATCCCATTCCCACGCCAGCGCAGCATGACCTTCAGGCTCCCGGAAGCAGGCAGCGTGATGACCTCCTGTGCTCCTCGAGCCGGCGCTTCCTCGATCGTGTGCACGCTGCGCAGCTTCTGCGGCGTGTCTCCCGCCAGCACCTCCAGCGAAAACTTGCCGCTCAGCCGTGACAGCGCCGGAAGATAGGTGCCCGCCCTCCACCACCGCGCATCGCTCAGTTTGTCCGCCTCCGTCCTCCCATCACGATCCCCCACGGTGATGATGATGCCGCGCTCCGCAGACTTGCCCAGCTCTGGCAGCACCAGCTGCCACTGCACCGTCATCGCCTCCCCCTTTTCCGCTGGCGGCCGTACCCACGCCTCCACCGCCGGCACCAGCTCCCCCTTGCCAGCGATCAGATCCCTCAGCGCCATCAGCTCCGTCGTCATCTGCGTGTACTGGGCGGTGATGCGATGCTTCGGCAGGTTTTCGAGTCCGGTCACAAATTGCTCAAATCCTTCCACGTAATCGCACGCCATCAGCGCCTCGCCCACACGGCTCGCTGTGCCTGGCGGTGGCAGCGCCGTGCTCGTCATCTCCGCATGGTGCCGCTCCCACAGCATCAGCGCCAGCGTCGCAAATTCCACACCGCCGTTTTTCCCGGCCCTGACCGCCGTGCGTGCCAGCGGCAGCAGATGCTCCTTCTGTTCGGAAGACTGGTCCAGCGCGCTGCTCCACGTCGTGGCCAGCACATGCGTCTGCTCCGCACGGTGCTGCTGCAGGATGATCCTGGCATACCTCTCCCAGTGATCCAGGTCATTGATCCGCGGCGTCGTGTTCTTCGCCGCATCCAGCACCCGCGTCACACGTTCCTTTTCGTTGCCGCGCTCCAGGCTCTCCAGGCAGTTCAGCAGGCTTTCAAATTCACTGCGCTGCACCTCTCCCATCTGCAGGTTCTTCACCAGGTTCAGAGCCAGCTCCTCCATCCACGGGCCTCCCGTCGTCCGGGGATGACTTCCCGTGGGTGCAAAGGCCGCCAGTCTCAGCGCCACCCGCGCGCGGCTCTCCACACCCAGCTTCTCCGCCATTTGCAGCTGTTCCTCGCTCACACCTCCGGTCAGTGCCAGCGCCAGCAGCGCATGCGTCACCAGGTTTTCGTTCTTCGGCTGCGCCTTCGCGGCCTCCAGGCATGCCTCCGCAAAGTTGGCGTCATCCGTCATCGCCGCCTGCAAAATCAGCCGCGCCTTCGTTGTGGGCTGATAGGGCGGCGTCGTGTCCTCCCACATGCCCAGCAGCTCGTTCATCCCGCCCATCAGCTGCATCTCCGTCTCTGGCGGCACCGGTGCATGCACCAGCAGCCGCGCCACCCGCTGTGCCAGCGCCGTGTGGCCTCCGGCCTGCAGATCGTGCATCACCACCACAAAGTTTGCCGGATCTCCCAGCACCAGCTGGGGCTGCGCCGTCTGCACTGCCTCCAGCAGCATCAGGCCCAGCAGCGGCTCCTTGCGTATCGCATCATGGCGCAGCATTCCCAGCACCAGGCTGCACACGTCAGGACGCGCGCTGCCATGCGGCGCATCCTCCACCGCCCTCGCCACCGCCTTCACCCATTCCGTAAGTTGGTTCGCCTTGTCCGCATGCGCCAGCCAGTCCACACCGCGATACCCATGCAGCTGCTTTTTCCAGTGCGGAGAGGCCAGGTTCACCCTCCGCATGCCCTGCACCGCAGCCTCCGCCGCCCACACCGCGGACTCCTTCTGCTGCTTGCCGCTCTCATACTGTTCCGCTCTTCCGAACCATCCTTGCGGCAGGCTCGGCGCCGCCTGCAGCACCAGATCATCCGCCGCGCTGATCTCCTCATTCGGCCGTTCCAGATCTCGCGCCAGTTGCGCCATCAGCAGACATTCAATGGTGTGCCCCGCCGCAGTCTTCACCGTCTCCCGCAGCCAGTCATAAAAGGCGCTGTGCTGAAACGGATCTTCCGCCAGCTCCTTCATCGCATAGCTCACCCCGTCGGCCTGTTCCGCCCGCTGCCGAAATTCAGGGTCCGCCAGCCGGCTCTTCCAGCCCTCGGGTGTCGGCGGGGTAGGGGTTGCGGGTGTCGCAGTCGCATTCGCCGCCGGTGCGGGCGTTTCAGTCTGCGCCGTAAGCAGCATTGGTATCCACGCTCCTGCCAGCAGCAGGCATCTGCACCACGGACCCAGTTTGGATTTCACCATGGTCCCAAGGCTAGCCAGAGATGCCGCCTGCGGTCAAGATCACGTTTCACATTCGCGGCGAAATGTGCGCCGCCTCACGACGTTGTTTCTCCACCATGAAATCCATCCTTCTCTTCGCCCTCCTTGCCGCATCGGCCATCGCTGCAGACGCTCCTAAAGAAGCCCCCAAGAAGGCCCCGAAACGCGCTCCTCATCCCTCGCTCGTAAAGGTCGAAGACGTCGCCGGTCTCCCTCGCGTTCTCCTCATCGGCGACTCCATTTCAATGGGTTACACCCTCGATGTGCGCGAGCTCCTCAAAGGCAGGGCCAACGTCCATCGCATCCCCACCAACGGCGGCCCCACCACCAACGGCCTTAAAAACATCAAGGATTGGCTCGGCACCTCCAAGTGGGACGTCATCCATTTCAACTGGGGCCTCCACGATCTCAAATACATCGCCGACGATCCCTCCAAGCGCGCCGACCCCAAAGCACCCGGCTCTCATCCCCAGGTCCCTCTCGCCGACTATGAGAAAAATCTCACCGAACTCGTGAAGACCATGCAGGCCACCGGCGCCAAGCTCATCTGGTGCAACACCACCCCCGTTCCCGCCGGCTCTGATGGCCGCGTGGAAGGAGATGAAAAGAAATACAATGAAGCCGCCGCCCGCGTCATGACCGCCGCTGGCATTCCCACCGACGATCTCTGCGCCCACGCCGCCGCCAAACTCACAGACGTCCAGCTTTCCGCCAACGTCCACTACTCCCCCGCCGGCTACCACTACCTCGCCGAAAAAGTCGCCGCCGTGATCACAGAAAATCTGCCCAAAAAATAGCCACCCCATTTGGAACCGAAGCGAAGCGTAGGTAGACAGCCGCAGGCTGCCCCGAAGGGGTGAGCGATAGCGAGCCGAACGAAGTGAGACAGACGACTGAAAGGAGCCCGTAGGGTGAGCACAGCGAATCAATCAATACGGTCGCGAAGTGAAGAATGAACGCAGCTACCGCTTTCCGCCGGCCGCCATCATCCTCTCGAAACGGTAGGCAGCAATGACTGCTCTTCGCACTCCTCACTTTTCGCTCTCGAAGAACGACACAGCAGGTTGTCTCTGAACCCATCTGGAAAATCTTTGCGTTCTCCGATTCTTTGCTGTGCATAGATCTGGCCGCACCTTCACCCCCTTCCTTCCGCATGAAATCCCTCCTCCTCTTTCTCGCCCTCGCCACTCTCTGCCAGGCCCAGGTCAAATCCCAAAACGAACCCACCAACGCCGCCGAAGCCGCCGCCAAAAAAGCAGCCGAGGACAAGGCCGTCGATGAAAAATACCAGGCTCTGAAAGCCACCCTCCCGCCCGATCAGCAAGCCTGGGAAACCATCCTCGAACAAAACCTCGGCAACGGCTTCTACCTCCCCCTGCACAAGAAGGACAAAATCGCCGGACGCTCCAACGCCTGGGACTTCGTTCAAGACGACCCCAAACTCCCCCGCGTCCTCCTCATCGGCGACTCCATTTCACGCGGCTACACCCTCGACGTGCGCAAAGCCATGGCCGGAAAGGCCAACGTCCATCGCGCTCCTGAAAACTGCGGCCCCACCGTAAACGGTGTCAAAAAAATCGACATCTGGCTCGGCACCGGCAAATGGGACGTCATCCATTTCAACTTCGGCATCCACGACCGCAAAACCCCTGCCGCCGACTACGAGCAGCGCCTGGAGACCCTCATCGCCCGCATGCAAAAAACCGGCGCCAAGCTCATCTTCGCCACCACCACCCCCGTCCCGCCCGACACCAAAGACGGCCCCGAACTCGTCACCCAGATCGCCGAGAAAAACGAGATCGCCCTCCGCGTCATGAAAAAGCACAACATCCCAATCGACGACCTTCACGCCTTCCTTGCCCCCCAGCTCCAAGGCATCGCCAATCCCCAGGACGTCCACTTCAACGCCAAAGGCTACGAACTCATGGGCCAGCAGGTCGCCCGCTCCATCGAATCCGCCCTCAAGTAACACCGGCGCGGTAGGGCGGCTTGTCCCAAGCCGCCGCCGAACGTCCCTAAGCCCTCCAGGCCTCGGGCAATGCATATGAGCCTACGCCATTGATCTTCTGAGTAGAAAGTCCGCAAACCAAATCCCCTCTCCCCACCAAGTGCGTGGCAACGTCCATTCTGCCCTTTGGGGAGAGGCTAGGGTGAGGGGCGTCCCACCCTCCTTTCGACGCACCCGCCACCGCAGTCCCACGATGCCAAATCTCTTCTCTGCGGTCTTCTAATCTCTGCGTTGTAAAAAACTCTGGCTTCACACCAGCCTCTCCTTCAGCGCCCTCGCCACCGCCGCCGCGCGGCTGTGCACCCCCAGCTTCGTAAACAGATTCCGCGTATGCGTGCTCGTCGTGTGAATGCTCACCTGCATCCGGTCCGCGATCTCCTTCGCCGTCAGTCCTTCCACCAGCAGCTTCAGCAGATCATGCTCCCTTGGTGACAGAGACACCGGCTGCGCCGCCGGTTTCGTCAGCTTCGCCAGCATCTTCACCACGCTCGCCGCCACTTTGGGAGACATTGGCGAGCCTCCCTGCGACGCTTCCAGAATCGCCTCCACCACCGTCTCCGCGCGCGATGTCTTCACCAGATATCCGCTCGCTCCCGCGCTGATCGCACGGCTGATCTTCTCCTCGTCTTCAAACACCGTCAGAATCACAATACGGCATTCTGGCGCCAGCTTGTGCACATCCGCGATGATCTCCAGTCCGCTGCGTCCCGGCAGCCCCACGTCCATCAGCAGCACATCCGGCTTTTGTCCTTCACTGGCGCTCTTCAGCGCTGCCAGCATCGTTTCAGCATTCGCAAAGGCCGGCGCCACCGCCAGCCCGCGCTCGGGCGTGCATAGCCGCTGCAGTGAGCGGCGGAAGGTGTCATGGTCTTCCACGATCCAGGTCTGAATCAGCGTTTCAGGTTTCATCATTCAAGCGGCAGGTTTGCGCCAGCGGTGCCCTCGTGGCAGGTCGAGCGTGATGGACGTGCCACTACCATGTACGGATTGGATTTGCAATCGCGCCTGCATCATCGCCGCCCGCTCCCGTAGGTTGCTCAGGCCGTGCCCGCTTCCAGACTGCGCCGTATCAAAGCCCTTCCCATTGTCTGTCACCTCGATCCGCAGCCCCTGCGCCGTCGGCGTCAGGTGAAACCTCACCCTCGTCGCCTGCGCATGTTTGGAAATGTTGTGCAGCACCTCCTTGCAAAAGAGGTACAGCTCACGCCGCGTCTCGATGTCCGGCTCCAGCGTCAACGGCGCGGCAGGCAGAGCGCAGTCCAGCGTGTGATTTCGCAGCAGCCGCTCCGTCAGCCGGTGCAGCACATCCATCCAGTCATTCTCCGTCCCGGAGCGCTTCGTGCTGATCAGGTCCACCATGTCCCGCATCGAGTCCGCCGTCTCCGCCGCCACCCGTTCGATCTCGCTGATGTCCGCCCGCATGTCCTCCGGGCTGGCGCCAGGTTGTCCCGCAAAGGAGCAGATCAGCGTGATGCTCCCCAGGTTCGATCCGATCTCATCGTGCAAATCCCGCGCCAGCTTGTCATGCAGTCGCTGCGCATCACGCTTCCGCTGCCTCCTCTGCCGCCACAGCAGCAGCCCGCTCAGCAGCGAGATCCCGCCCACGCTCCCCACGCTGCCGTTCACCAGCAGGTGCTGCGTGTGCTCCACCACCGCTTCGCGCCGGGCCTTCAGCTCGCTCCGTTCCCTTTCATAATGCTGCCTCGTTTCCAGCTGCGCAAACCACTCCGGCAGCGTCAGCAGGCGTCCGCCTTCAGTCAGTCCATCATTGAGTGCCGCGGTGTTCCACGCAGCTCCTTCCTCTCCTGTCAGCACATCACTTGCCGTGAAGGTGCCGCTCGGCGCGATGTTTCTGCCTTCTTGAAACACCTGCACCTCCGCCAGCGCAAACACATAGTCGCTCTTGCGATACCACAGCTGCGTGGCCGTGATTCGCAGAAACTTCACCCGTGCCCGATGCGCCGGAATGCACACCAGGTTCATCCCCGGAGGTGGCAGCAGCTTGTCCGTGATCTCCTGGATCATCACCGCATCGCTGAAGTCCTCCTTCGTTGCTCCTTCCACTTTGTACCTCACCGGAAATCCATAGTCAAACCACAGCGGCACATCCTTCCGCCGCACCGGCACCAGCCGCACCTCATCGATCGGCGTTATCTCCGGCAGCGTTAGCGTCACCGTCTTCTCTTCATCCGCCGTCGCAGCCACCGCGCTGTGATAGCCGTTCGTGCCACCCGCCTGCGGCGCCACCGGCAGCCCCAGCGGCGTCACCATGTCGATCAAATTCGCCCGCGTCCATGCGCGCGGTGCATTGCGTGAGCTCGAGCTCGTCACCGTCGCCTCCAGCGCCAGGTTGCGCGTGCCCGCCAGCACCAGCATCTCCGCCATCGCCAGGATCTCCGGCCCGTCCACGGACCACGGCTCAGTCGCTGTAAAACGCACCCGCTTCACCCGTTGCGCTTCAAAGCGCGCCACCACCGGAAAGCACCCAGGATTCGGAAAATCCTCCGCCGTTTTGTCCATCACCACCTTGGCCCGGTTTTGTTCGTCGAAGATCTCCAGCTTGAAGCGCACCGGAAAGCCATATCCCGCCACCACCGCATTCGCCCCTTTCGCCAGCGGTGGCACCAGCACCACGCTGTCCGCCGCGGCCGCCTCCTTCAGCGTCAGTTCCATCCAGCGCACATCCTCATCCGTCGTGTATCCTGTTTTCAATCCAACGCGCAGACTGCTGTTGATCAGCATCAGCTCCGGCAGCGTTCCCAGCTTCTGCCCGTCCGCCGCGATTTTTTCATCCAGCGCCTTCAGCTCGCCCCAAGACCAAAACGCCAGCCGCTCCACCCATTTCGAATCCGCCCCTTTCGCAGGCAGCGCCGCACAGAGCCATGCCAAAACCAAAAGCACCCGCGTGCCCATGCGGCAATGCCGCACGCATCTGTCTTCATCGTGGCTTCCGGTCTTCTCGTGCATCCAGCCTCCAACCTTCCTCCTCATTGCTCTTTCGTCATTCGTCATTTTCTCACCTCACCTATTTTGGCGAGATTTGGCCGCATGACGCCACCGTCCTTTGGCTCACCGTCTCCTGCATCCATCTCCACCTGCCCTTTCTCATGAAATCGCTCCACCCTCTGCTGCTTCCGTTCATGCTGGTCGCCCTCGTCTCCCCGGTGTTCGCTCAGGACAAGGAGAAGACGGAAAAGACGCCAAAGACCACGGCGCCCAAATTTGTCATCCCGGCGGACGCCAACGGCATGAAAAGCATCATCGCTGCTCCGGAGAAGATCCGCCCCATCAAGGTCGGCATCTACCGCGGCCCGGGCGCTCCTCAGGGCGGCGGAGACAATGTTGCCAATGTGCTCAAGCCTTTCCCTCAGGCACAGGTCGTGATCCTCAGTGAGAAGGACGTCGCCACCCTCAATCTCAGTGCTTATGACGTCCTCGTGTTTCCCGGCGGCTCCGGCGGCGGCCAGTCCAAAGGCATCGGCGAGGCCGGCCTGAAAAACGTGCGCGACTTCGTCAGAAACGGTGGCGGCTACGTCGGTATTTGCGGTGGCGCTTATCTCGCCTGTTCGAACTTCAGCTGGGGCCTCGGCATCCTCAATGCAGGCACCGTCTCCAGCAAATGGATGCGCGGTCAGGCCATGCTTGATCTCGAAGTCGCTCCTGCCGGCACCGAACTCCTCGGCGATGTGAAGGCTCCCTTCAAAGTCCGCTACCACAATGGCCCCATCCTCAAGCCCGGCGATCGCACAGACATTCCTCCTTACACCGTCGTTTCCACCTTCAAAACGGAAGTCGCAAACAACGGCACCCCCGCAGGTGTGCAGGTCGATTCACCTGCGCACACCATCAGCACCTACGGCAAAGGCCGCGTCTTCATCTCCAGCCCTCATCCGGAAAACACCCCCGGCCTCGAAAACCTCATCCCTCGCGGCATCTTCTGGGCAGCCGGTGAAAAATCTTCAAACCCAATTCCATGATCTCCCGCCTGCTGATTTGTCTGCTGCTTCTCGGCGGTGCCGCGTTCGCGCAAAACAACGCCTACAAGTCCCCTTACACGGTCAATTTTTCCTTCAAGGAGCAGGACCTCATTCCAGATCTCCTCAAAGGCCCTCGCTCCAACCCCAAAGACTACGCCAGCGTACCTTTTGGCGATTGGTACAATCCCTCCAACGAAAAGCGCTGGTCCCACTACGGCCCCGCCGCCAAGCACTTCAGCGCGCCCACCGGCCTCTCGTCAAAAAGCCCCCAGTGGTCGCGCGAGCGCGTCATCGCCGCAGGCATGCGCTTCATCGGTTACTCCTATCAGCACCATCACGTTCCGGACTGGGACCCGCCCGCCGAATGGCCCCGCAGCAAGGAGCAGACCACACCCGTCGGCAAAGGCCTCGATTGCAGCAACTTCACCGCCTTCTGCTACAATCTCGCTCTCGGCATCAAGCCCGGCGGCGAGGTCAAAGGCCAGTCCGAAATGACAGAGGCCGATGGCCCCGGCCCCAATCGCACCATTCCCGTGAAGCGCATCGAGCTGCCAAAGACCTATGAAGACTTTGCGCGCACTCTGCAGACCGGCGATCTCCTCTACATCAAGAACACCAAGGGCACACTCTCCCACGTGGTCCTCTGGGTCGGCAAAATCGGCAAATCGCCCGATGGCACCCCGCTCATCCTCGACAGCACCGGTTCTGGCGCACACGATTCAAACGGCACGGAAATCCCGAACGGCATCCACCTCCGTCCCTTCAAGCGCAACACCTGGTACTTCACCCAGGCCAGCCACGTCCTGCGCATCATCCCCGCGGATTCATAAGATCGCATGAGACGAAGATGAGGCTCCTCCTTGCCATCCTCACCGCCCTTGCCTTCGGCAGCGTTCACGCGGCCGAGTCCACTCCGGATTCCAGCATCTTCGGCAGGCACAATTTCATCGAGTACGTTCCCGGCGATCTTCCCCTCATCATTTCTGTTCCACACGGCGGGCGCTTGAAGCCCGCCGAAATCCCCGATCGCACCAGCGGCGTCGTGGACATCGACGCCAACACCCACGAACTCGCGCGCGCCATCGCCTCCGTCATTCACGCCGAGACCGGCCGCCACACCCATCTCATCATCTGCCGCCTCCACCGCAGCAAGCTCGATGCCAATCGCGAGCTCGCCGAAGCCGCTCAGGACAGCCCCCTCGCTCAGCAGGCCTGGACCGAGCACCACGACTTCATCGCTCAGGCCTGCGATGCCGCGGTAAAGCAGTTCGGCGTCGCCTTCCTCATCGATCTCCATGGCCACGGCCATGCCGATGCCCGCGTCGAGCTCGGCTATCGCCACGACTCGCTCGATCTCGCCGACTGCGACGAGGCGCTCAATCAGCCCACGTACATCAATGCCGGCAGCCTCCGCTGGATCGCTCAGCGCAGCTCCCTGAGCTATTCCGAGCTCCTGCGCGGTCCTCAAAGCTTCGGCGCCTTGCTTGAAACCGCCGGCTTCCCCGCCACTCCCAGCCCTCGCATGCCCGTTCCCACCCAACCCTTCTTCCGCGGTGGCTACACCATTCAGCGCCACTGCAGTGCGGAGCGCAATGTCACCGGTCTTCAGATCGAGGCCAATCGCCCCCGCCTCCGAGATACTGAGGAGAATCGCCTCCTCTTCTCCCGCGCCTTGGTGCAGGTCCTGCGCACCTACTTCCCCATGCATCTCGGCATTCGGCTGGATGAGCCAAAACCCGTGCTCGAAGCGCAGTGATAACCGGTTCGCGAACCTCATGTCTGCGTCGCGCAGAGCACCTGAATCAGGACGGTCTGACTGCCTGAAAACGAATCGCTTCTCAGGTCTTTTCCAGCCTCGCTTAGTGGGTGGAGACGAGCATTTTCGTGGCATCCGCCGCAGCTTTCCTAATGCTTGTGCGCATTACGTTTTCTCTCGTGGCTCACCTATTCTGGCGAGGCCGCTCTGGCATGGCCGATGCTAATTAATTCGGCCGAATGGCATCGCTAATTGAAGAGCCTCAACGCTCCTCAGCATACCGCTGCCACAAAAAATCCCCCACGCCCAAATCCCCCCCCGCACGCATTCAGCTTCGTCGATCCCCGGCGATGAAGCCGATGCCGATTGAGTCATGAATAAATTCTCTTTGCCGCGCACGAATTCGGATTCGCCCGTCCACGTTCACCTGCTTGACCGCTCAGCCTGCCTCGGTTCACATGCAGTTTCCGCGCTCAGGCGCTTTCTTCCTCAGGTCCTTGTTATGTTGGCCCTCCACGGTGGCCAGTCCTTTGCCACCTCCACCTGGGTGGGAAACACCAGCGCGGACTGGGGCACGGCGGCGAACTGGGGCGGGACCCTCCCCACGCTTGCCGGAGACAGCTTTGTCTTCGGTGCTGCGGGAACAGGCGGTACCACCTTGAACAATTCTCTCACCGGCCAGGTGATCGGCAATGGCACCTCCACCCCGAACCTCACCTTCAATGCAGGCGCGTCTGCGTTCACGTTGAACGGTAATGCGGTCACGGTCGGCTCGACCTTGAATGTGGCGTTTGTAAACAACAGCTCCAATCTTCAGACCATCAATCTTGCGCTCAATTTGGCTCAGGATTTTGTGATTGCCGGCGGCGCCAGCATCACGCTCGGTGGAAACATCGGCCAGGGCGGGACAGCAGGCGCGCGTACCATCAGCAACAATCTCACCGCCGGAACTCTCACCATCGGCGGCTCCATCAACATGACGTCCTCCAGCACGGCTCGCACCTGGACTCTGAGCGGCAGCAGCAGCTCCAGCACCATCATCACCGGTGCCATCCAGAACGGCAGCACGGGCATCGGCTCGCTGGTCCTCTACACCACCAACAGCTCCGGCGGTGCCACCCTCTCTGGTGCCAATACCTACACCGGCAGCACCACCGTCAGTTTCGGCACCTTGGGTCTCGATTTCAGCGCCGCTGCCATCTCCGACAACATCATCAACAACACTGCCAATTCTTCAGCACTCGTCATGGGCGGCGGCACTGTAAGCATCACCGGAAAATCCGGAGCCACCAATACTCAGCGCTTCAATGGCACCTCCTTTAGCGGTGGTCGCGTCAGCGGCCTGCGCGTCACTCAAAATGGCGCATCCAGCGTCAGTGTCACACTCGGTGCCATCACCCGCTCCACCGGCAGCAGTGTTGACTTCACCCTTCCCACCACGGGCTCCATCACCACCACCACCACCGCGGCAGCCATCGGTTCAAACAATATCCTCGCGCTCGGTTCCGTCGCCTTCGGCACTGTGGGCGGCACCACCTGGGCCACCAACACTTCCGGCTCCATCGGCGCGCTCGCCGCAGGCTCTTATCAGACCGCCTTCACCTCCGCCACCGGAGACACGGACGTTACCGCCAGCATGAGTCCTGCCGCCTTCACCACCAATACCCTCCGTTTCAATGCCGCAACCACCACGCTCACCCTCAGCAGTTCGGCCAATAGTGTCGTGACCTCAGGTGGCATCCTCGTCACCGCTGCCGGTGCCGGTTCCTCCATCGCAGGCGGCGGTGCTTCCGTCGGCCTCACCGTCGGAAGTGGCAAAGAACTCGTCATCTTCAATAACACCACCGGCACCTCGGGCTTCACCATCAGTGCTCCCATCATCGACAACGCCACCAGTGCTCTCACCGTTTCCGGCCCTGGCATCACCAAGCTCACAGGTGCCAACACCTATGCCGGCACCACCAGCATCACGGGCGGTGTTCTGGATGTCGGCACCATCTCCGGAACATCGGGAGTTTCCCTTGGCAGCGGCGGCATCATTTTGGGGGACGGCGGCGTCCTTCAGGGCAACGGCACATTCACCCGTGGTTTCAGCAACGCCCCCACCGTCTCAGGCAATGACTTCACCGGCCTCGAAGGCGGGTTTGCCGCGCGGGGTGGTACTCTGACGCTCAACTTCGGCGGCGGTGCAGCCGCTTTTACCCTCGGCATCTCCAGCACCAACTACCGCTTTGGCAACAACTTCATCTTTGGTTCCGCTACCGCGGACTCCCCCGTCATCTTGGTCAATCCCCTCAGCCTGAACGGCGCCACCAATGGCCTCGGCCGCACCTTCACCGTCAATTCCGGCGTCGGCGGAGATTACGCCGAGCTGCAGGGCGTGCTCAGCAGCTCTGCCGGAGCTCTCATCAAGGCCGGCTCCGGCCTTCTCGTTTTGTCCGCTGCAAATACCTACAGCGGTTCCACCACCATCAATGCCGGCACCTTGCAGCTTGGCATTATCGGTACCAATGGCGGCACCACAGGCTCTCTCGACTCCACCAGCGCCATCATCAACAATGGCACCCTCGCATTCAACCGCACCGACTCAGGGCTCACCATCAGCGCCGTGATCTCCGGCACCGGCGCCGTCAATCAAATCGGCACTGGCACCACCATCCTCTCCAATTCCAACAGCTACACCGGAGTCACCACCATAAGCGCCGGCACCTTGCAGCTCGGCACCGGTGCCGGCGGCAGTACAGCAGGCTCCATCGCCAGCAGCAGCAGCATCGTTAACAATGGCACCCTCGCCTTCAACCGCAGCAACTCCTCAACTCTCGGCGTCGTCATTTCCGGCACCGGCGCGGTCAACGTCATCGGCTCGGGCACGATCATCCTGAGCAATGCCAGCAGCTATACCGGCGTCACCACCATCAGCGCCGGCACACTTCAGCTCGGCTCTGGCACAGGGGGGGGCACCTCCGGCTCCATCAACAATTCCAGCAGCGTCGTCAACAACAGCATCCTCACCTTCAACCGCAGCAACTCCACCTCCCCCGGTTATGTCATCAGCGGCACGGGCGCGGTCAACATCATCGGCACCGGCACCATCACCTTCGTCGGGACAAACACCTACACCGGCCTGACCACCATCAGCGCAGGCGTCCTGCAGCTCGGCAGCGCCGGCTCCACCGGCTCCATCGATGGAACCAGCGGCATCACCAACAATGCCACCCTCGCCTTCAACCGCAGCAACACCTTCACCATGGCCGCCGCCATCACCGGCACCGGCGTCGTGAATCAAATCGGAGGAGGAATCACCAATCTCAGCGGTGCCAACACTTACAGTGGGGGTACCAACGTGAACACCGGCACGCTCACCTTCCTTAACACAAGCGCGAAGCCAGCCACCGGCACCACCACCGTCGCAGCCGGCGCCACCCTCGGCCTCGGCGTCGCCACCTCCGGCAGCTTCTTCACCTCGGCGGATTTGGACAGCCTCTTTGCGGGCACCATGACCAATGTCTCCATCAGCTCCACCTCCAATGTCGGCATCGACACCACCGCCGGAAACTTCACCTACGCCACCAGTGTTTCCGGCACTCGTGGCCTCACCAAGCTCGGTGCCAATACCCTCACTCTCACCGGTTCGAACACCTACACCGGTGTCACCACAATCAGCGGCGGTGTCCTCGATGTCGGCACCATCAGCAGCGGCGCTCTGTCTGCCAGCGGTCTTGTCTTTGCCAATGACGGCATCCTGCAGGGAAATGGCAGCTTCACCCGCAACTTCAGCGGCTCTGCCACTGCGGCTGCCGGTCAGATCGCTGGCCCTAGCGGCGGCTTCGCTGCCAGAGGCGGCACTCTCACAGTCAATTTTGGCGGGGCAGGGGCCACCATCACCATCAGCAACGGCAGCGTCCGCTTCGGTGCCAATTTTGACTTCGGCTCCCCCACTGCCGACAGCAAAGTCATCGTCGTCAATCCCCTCGATCTTAATACCCTCAGCCGCACCTTCACCGTCACCTCCGGCCTCGGCGGCGACTCCGCCGAACTCCAGGGCGTCATCAGCAGTTCTAGCGCCACCGACGGCATCATTAAAGCTGGCACCGGCTTGCTCATCCTCTCCGCCACCAATTCCTACACCGGAGCCACCGTCATCAGTGCCGGCACTCTCCAGCTCGGCAGCGGCACCGGCGGCGGCGCAGCGGGGGCCATCAATTCCACCAGCGGCGTCACCAACAACGGCGCGCTCACCTACAATCGCAGCGGCTCCACTTCGCCCGCTTACGCCATCACCGGCACAGGTGTTGTCAATCAGATCGGCAATGGCACCACCACCCTCAGCGGTGCCAATAATTACAGCGGCGGCACCAATGTGAATGCCGGCGGCCTAACCTTCCTCAACACGAACGCCAAACCCACCACCGGCAGTGTCACGGTGGCTGCAGGCGCCACCCTCGGCCTCGGTGTCGCCACCTCGGGTTCTTTCTTCAGCTCTGCGGATGTGGACAGCCTGTTTGCCGGCACCATGGTCAACGTCACCAACAGCGCCACCTCCAATGTCGGCATCGACACCAGCGCGGGAAATTTCATCTACGCCTCCAGCATCTCCGGCACGCGCGGCCTCACCAAGCTCGGTGCCAACATCCTCACCCTCACAGGCACAAACACCTACACCGGTACCACCACCATCAGTGGCGGCGTTCTCGATGTCGGCACCATCAGCAGCGGCGCTCTCGCCGCCAGCGGCATCGTCTTCACCAATGACGGCATCCTCCAGGGAAATGGCACCCTCACTCGCAACTTCGCCGGCAACTCCTCCAATACCGCCGCCGCGGGCCAGATCTCCGGCACCAGTGGTGGCTTCGCCGCGCGCGGCGGCACGCTCACCATCAATTTCGGCGGCTCCGGCGCCTCCGTCTTGCTGAGCAACAGCAACTTCCGTTTCGGCACCAACTTCGACTTCGGCTCCGCCACCGCGGACAGCAAGGTCATCGTCGTCAATCCCCTCGACCTCAATACCGTCAACCGCACCTTCACCGTCACCGCTGGCGTCGGTGGAGACTCCGCCGAGCTCCAGGGAGCCATCACCGGCGGCGCATTCGGCATCACCAAGGCAGGCAATGGACTCCTCATCCTCTCCGGCGCCAGCACCTATACCGCTGCCACCACCATTTCTGGCGGCACATTGCAGCTCGGCAATGGCGGTGCCACCGGCAGCCTCTCCAGCAGTACTTCCGTGGTAAACAACGCCACCCTCGCCTTCAACCGCAGCAACGCCATGTCCTTCTCAAACATCATCAGCGGCACCGGCAGTGTCGCTCAGATCGGCTCCGGCTCCACCACGCTCAGCGCTGCAAACACCTACAGTGGCGGCACCTCCGTGACCTCCGGCTCGCTCATCGTTGCCAATGCCTCCGGCTCCGCCACCGGCACCGGCTCCGTCACCATCGCCACCGGTGCCACTCTCAGCGGCTCCGGCTCCATCTCTCCTGCAGGCTCCAGCAGTGTGATCGTCGGCGGAACAGTCTCTCCCGGCGCTCCAGGCACTGCAGGCACGCTCACCTTCACTCCGGTGGATGGGGATGTGACCATGCAGGCCGGCAGCTCCATCACCTTTGAGCTCACCGCCAATCACACCAACGACAAAGTTGTTTTCGCCGCATCAGGCGCCGGTGCGCTCGATCTCTCCGCCATGTCCGCAAACAGCATCAGCGTCACCTTCGCAGGCGGCTACACCCCCTCTCTGAATGATTCTTTCGATCTGCTCGACTGGTCCGCTCTGTCCGGCTCCGGCATCGTCGGCCTCACCGCCAGCCTCTTGAACCTCAGCACCGCCGGCTTTGACTCATCCTGGACCTGGGACACCACCCAGTTCACCACCACCGGCGTCGTCACCGTCGTCACCGCCGTTCCCGAGCCATCCCGCCTCCTCTTTCTCGCCTGCGGTTTCATCGGCATCGTTGGCCGCCGTCGGCGCGCTGCTCCGGTTCTTCATGGATAATTCGGGCTTTGGCCCGTCCCGATAAGATCTCCCACGCTCTGTTTTCACCAAAATAAGCGAAGCTTATACAGTGGACTTTTGGCACGAATTCCGCCTCAGTCAGGTGTCCATAAATCTGTTCTCTTATGACACCTATCCCATCATCAAAACCTCTCAGCAAAAACATTCACCTTCAGCGCTGGGTCGGAAAGATGGCAGCCCTTTGCAAGCCCGACCGCATCCACTGGGTTGACGGTTCCAAGGCCGAATACGACCGCCTCTGCAATGAAATGGTCGAAGCTGGCACTTTCATCCGCTTGAATCAAAAAACCTGGCCCGGCTGCTTCTACGCCAAGTCAGACCCCAGCGACGTCGCCCGCGTCGAGGAGCGCACCTTCATCTGCAGCAATTCCAAGGACGGCGCCGGCCCCACCAACAACTGGGTCAACCCCTTCGAAATGAAGGAGAAACTCCGCAAGCTTTTCAATGGCTGCATGCGCGGTCGCACGATGTACGTCCTCGCCTACAGCATGGGCCCCATCGACTCGCCCATGTCCCAGATCGGTGTCCAGCTCACCGACTCCCCTTACGTCGTGGTCAACATGCGCATCATGGCGCGCATCGGCAAAAAGGTCTTCGAGAAAATCGACACCTCAAAGAAGCGCGTCGTCCCCTGCATGCACACCGTCGGCGCGCCTCTCAAAAAAGGCCAGAAGGATGTCCCCTGGCCCTGCAACAAGGAGAAATACATCGTCCACTTCCCCGAATCGCGCGAGATCTGGAGCTACGGCTCCGGCTACGGCGGCAATGCCCTCCTCGGCAAAAAATGCTTCGCCCTCCGCATCGCCTCCGCCATGGCTCGCGATGAAGGCTGGATGGCCGAGCACATGCTCATCCTCGGCGTCGAAGATCCCAAAGGCAAAAAGACCTACGTCGCCGCCGCCTTCCCCAGCGCCTGCGGAAAAACAAACTTCGCCATGCTCATTCCGCCGAAGCATTTCGCGGACAAAGGCTGGAAAGTCTGGACCGTTGGCGATGACATCGCCTGGATCAAACCCGGGGCCGATGGCCGTCTCCACGCCATCAATCCCGAGGCCGGCTTCTTCGGTGTCGCTCCCGGCACCAGCGACAAGACCAATCCCAACGCGATGGCCTCGCTGCGGAAAAACACCATCTTCACCAATGTCGCTCTCACTCCAGACGGCGGCGTCTGGTGGGAAGGCATGACCGATACACCTCCTGCGCAATGCACCGACTGGCAGGGCAACATGTGGACGCCTGAAATCGCCAAAGAAAAAGGCACCAAGGCCGCCCACGCAAACTCACGCTTCACCGCCCCCGCCTCCCAGTGCCCCACCATTGATCCCGACTGGGAAAAGCCCGAAGGCGTGCCCATCAGCGCCATCATCTTCGGCGGCCGTCGCGCCACCACCATGCCCCTCGTTTATCAGGCCTTCAATTGGAGCGGCGGTGTTTACACCGGCGCCACCATGGGCAGCGAGATGACCGCCGCCGCCGCAGGCACCATCGGCAAAGTACGCCGCGATCCCATGGCCATGCTCCCCTTCTGCGGCTACAACATGGGCGACTACTTCCGCCACTGGATCTCCATGCAACGCACTCTCAGCGAGACCCCGCGCATCTTTCACGTGAACTGGTTCCGCAAAGACGCCAACGGCAAATTCCTCTGGCCCGGCTTCAGCGAAAACATGCGCGTCCTCAAATGGATCGTCGATCGTGCCAACGGCCACGGCAAATCCAAGGAAACCCCCGTCGGCTGGGTCCCCAGCTACGCCGACATCGACTGGAAAGGCCTCGACTTCCCCAAAGAAAAATTCGAAGAACTCCAGCACTTCGACCGCGCCGCCTGGCGCGCCGAGATCCTCTCCCACGAAGAACTCTTCCTCGACCTCAAGAGCCACCTCCCCAAAGAGCTCATCTACGAACGCGAGCTCCTCATCTGCCGCATGTAGGGCACAGTACCCATCTCGCTCCGCGAGATGCATGCAGCGTCTCTACAAGGTCAAAAACGTCATCTCGCTTTCCGAAGTGATGCGGGCACTCCTGCCCGCACCGACCGCCTCCCCACGCATCTCACACGCTCACAGTGTGCGCGAGCCCAGCGCCGCGCCACCGCTTTCGCGTCGTAAGCAACACCCGCGTGCCTCAGCGTGAAGTGGTCCGCACATTCCATGTGCGGCGCCTTGGCGTGCTCGCGCTCCAGCACCGCCCCCTCCGGCCAATTTGCAATTCTCAGTTTTCAGTTCCCAGTTTACAATCCCCACCCGCGGACCACCCGCGCCCTGCCCCCTTGCGTGAGCCGCATCACTTCATACCAGCATCCACCATGCCCACCGCTCCCTACTCCCCCACCGCATCCAAGCCCGCCCACCTCCTCAAGGAAAAAATGATGAAGGGCCACACCGTCTTCGGCATGCTCGTCCAGCACGCCGTCGTCCCTGCCATCGTTGACTTCATCCCCGATGACACCCTCGACTTTGTCATCGTCACCGCCGAGCACAACGCTCTCGACATCGCCGACTTCATGCCCCTCCGCTACGCCCTCGCCGCCAAAGGCATCGCCTGCCTCGCCCGCACCCACAGCCGAGATCCCGACGACGTCGCCAAAGTCTGCGACTCCTTCGACGGCGTCGTCATCCCCTACGCCGAAGACATCGATCTCATCAAACGCCTCGCCGCCGCCGCCGTCTATCGCCCCCTCAAAGGCGTCGCCCTCGAAAAAGCCATCAAGGAAAACAAATGGCCCAGCGATAAAACCCGCGACTACATCGAGCAAAAATGCGCGGACACCCTCTTCGTTCCCATGATCGAATCCGTCCTCGCATTGCAAAACTTGGACGCCATCTGCGCCATCCCCGGCGTCAGCGCCCTCTTCATCGGCCCCAACGACATGACCACCAACATGGGCATCCCAAACGAGTACGACCACCCCGACTTCATCGCCGCTGTCCAAAAAGTCATCGATGCCGCCGACAAGCGCCACATCCCCGCCGGCTCCTGGTTCGGCAAAACCGAGCAGCAGCTCCGCGCCATCAAACAAGGCGCCCGCTTCATCTGCCACTCCAACGACAGCTCCCTCCTCAAAGACGCCCTCACCCAAGTCTTCGGCGCGCTGCGCAAAGGCTGAATCCGGCCAAGCCAAGGCTGACGCATGAACAGAGGTAGAACATCTGGCTGTTATGAGTCCGGTGTCCTTTTTGTCCTTTTTGTCCTCCGGATGGGTGCCTCGCCTTCGTATGCCGCTTCATGCGCAACCCCTGTGCAAAGACCTGAACACGGTCCGGTACGCCAAAATTCGCCTCGGCATCACCGTATCCTCATCTTCCCATGCGTCTTCTCGGTTTCCTTCTCTGCCTCTTCGCTGTTACCGCGCCCGCGGCTGAAGTCATCCTCGGCGCGCGCCACGTCATTCATCATGCCGCCGATGCTCCTGAGACCGCCAAACAAGCCGCGCTCGAGCTTCAGCAGGTCATTCAGCAGGCCACCGGCAAGACCTTGGTCATCACCACAGATCCCGCTCTCGCTCCTGCACTGCGCATCGTTTCAGACAGCACCCTCCCGCATGATGGTTTCGAGATTCGGCTGGAAGGCGACGACATCATCATCGCAGGAAACGACGACCTCGCCCCCGCCAAGCCGGACGCGTGGTTTGTTCCCAGCCATGGCACCTACTTCGGTGCCATGGAATTCCTCGAGCGCTTCGCCGGTGCCCGCTGGCTGCTCCCCGGAGATCTCGGCCTCGATGTCCCTCATGTCCAAAGCATCCGCGTCACCCTCGCACAGCCCTTGAAAGGAGCGCCAGCCTTTGCCACCCGTGCCCTCGCCGCTGTCGGCGAGACCGACCCTCGAAATCCGCGCCTCCCGCCCACAGCTCCCTCGCTCTGGCTCCGCCATCACCGCCTCACCAACGGCTTTCATCCCTTCACCACCGCCTATGGCCACTCCTGGGACGACTACCTGCGCCCCGATGACTTCGCCGCGCATCCCGAGTGGAAACCATCCAGCGGCAGCTTCGAGCGCAAAGGCAAGGTCACTTTCTTTTGCACCACCGCGCCCGGCCTCGTGGACCTCTTCGCCAAACGCGTGATCGAATCCATCGACCGCAATCCAAAGCGCGAGATGACCAGCATCTCGCCCACGGACGGCGGCGGATTTTGCACCTGCGAGCGCTGCGCAAAGCTCGTTTCCAAAGACCCGCACGGAAAGCCCGGTCACGCGCTCGCCATCCTCACTTTTTACAACGAAGTCGCCCGCATCATCGGGCGCGAGCGCCCCGGCCATCGCCTCGGCGGCTTCGTCTATTACAACTACCAGTATCCTCCCGATGAGACTCTCAAGATGCCCGACAACATGAGCCTCTGCTGGGCTCCTCTGAACTACTACGGCTACGGCCTCCTCAAGCCAGCTTACCGCGCCGAGTTCCCAGACATCATGAAACGCTGGAGCAGCTCCACCGGCCATCTCTGCTATCACAACTACTCCACCTGGATGCGCAGCTACCATGGCGCACCACTGCCGCCTTCCCTCAGCATCTTGGAGCTGGAGCTCCCCACGGCGGCCAAATACAAGGCCTGGGGAGCGCGTATGGTCGGTGCCAATGCGTGGGGCGTTCATGCTCCCATCAATTACCTTCTCGCCCGGCAGATGTGGGACGCCAAAGTCAACTTCAGCGCTGCCCTCGACGAGTGGCTGCAGCGCGCCTACGGCCCCGGCTGGCGTCACATGCGCCTCATGTATCAGGAACTTGACGCCAAAATGCTCGCACACAAACAAGCTCAACCGCTCGCCTACAAAGGCAGCCAGTATGAGGTAAACGAAGACGTCATGCAGTCCGTTTACGCACCGCTGTTTCCTCAGATCGAGCAGCATTACCTCGCCGCACAGGCTGAATGCGCCACCGACCACCAGCGCGCCCGTCTCGCCATGTTTGGCGACAATCTCACGCAGCTTCACTTCGCGCTGCGCAAGGCCTCACTCATCAGCGGAGAATTGAAGTCCGTCTTCCACCGCGATGACGCAGCCTTCGCCGACTTCATGCGCGCCATGGAATCCTCCTCCAGCCTCTATCGAGATCCCGCCGGCCTCGATCACGGCCCCATCTGGAAAGGCGAATACCGCGCCCCTTGAAGGTCTGCCGTTCCTTCGCACCGCCTCGTAAACTGCAGAATCACCTTGGCGATAGCATTTAAATGATAGTGTGGTCGCCCCAAGGGGGAAAACATCCACGGAGTTCACGAAAGAGACGTCAGCAAAGTGGTCCGCTCAGTCCTCTGAGCGGATATCGCCGTCACAAAACGCTTGTATTACCACACTGGAGGCTGTGCGGCCCAAGAGATGCACCAGCCCCGATGGGGCCTTAACCCGAGTCCCATTCACCACCCGCACAGAACCTTCCAAAGCGGGTCTCCAATCCCACTTTCCACACGCGGCCAAAGCACAGCGCCACTGGACATCCCGCCCACCCCGTTCCCATTCCCCCCATGCTCCACTCCCTCCGCCTCTCCGGCTACCGCTCCCTGCGCGATCTCCGTCTCCGCCTCGGCCGCGTCACAGTCATTCGCGGAGCCAATGGCGTCGGTAAAACAAACATCTACCGCTCCCTCCGCCTCCTCTCCGCACTCGCCCGTGGCGACTTCACCGAAGCCGTTGCTACAGAAGGCGGCATGCGCAGCCTCCTCTGGGCCGGAAACAAAGAGCACGCCCGCCTCACCACCTTCTCCGCCGAAGTCATTTCCGCCGCCTTCACCTACGAGTTTGAGTGCGGCCTCCGCCCCGCCGCCCCTGGCGATCTCACCGCCTTCAAGCTCGACCCCGACATCAAGCTCGAAGCCCTCCGCAACGGCAAAAAACTCCTCGCCAAACGCACCCGCTGTCAGGTTCGCCTCGCCGACTCCAAAGGCACCATGCACACCCTCGCCGAGCCCATCGGCTCCCCAGAGTCCATGCTCGCCCTCATCCGCGACCTCGAAAGCTACCCCTCGCTCCTCCACGCACGCCTCACCCTTGAGCGCTGGCGCTTCTACCACGCCATGCGCACCGACCCCGACGCCCCAGCGCGTCGGCCAGTTCGCGGCTGCTGGTCCCCCGTCCTCGCCGAGGACGCCTCCAATCTCCCCTCCGTCATCCAGACCATCAACGAATCAAACCAAGGCATGGTATTTCATGCTGCCTTGCAGCAGGCCTTCCCCGGCTCCCGCCTCCACATCGAGTGCGGCGACTGGTTCCACCTCGCCTGGCAGGCCCACGATCTTCCCCGCACCCTCGCCGGTCACGAGCTCTCAGACGGCACCCTCCAGTTCATCACCCTCGCCGCCGTTCTCTGCAGCCCCCGCCCACCCCCGCTCCTCGTCCTCAACGAGCCCGAAACCAGCCTCAACGATTCCGTCTTCCCCGCCCTCGCCGATCTCGTCCTCGCCGCCTCAGAGCACTCCCAGATCCTCATCATCTCCCACTCCCAGCCCCTCTGCACTGCCCTCGCCACCCTCTGCAAAGTCCGCGTCCAAGAACTCACCATGCGCCACGGAGACACCCGCCTCCTCGGCCAGGAATACTCCCGCGCCTGCTACATCTTCGACGACGATGACGATGAAAGTGAGCAGCCACACGCTGCACCATAAACCCAACGCCCCTGATACCGTCCAAATGCTCGCGAGGGCAACTCAATGAGCGCCTAAAGGCACCGCGTGAGCACCCCAAGGAGCGCCGAAATGCACGCGTGAGCAACCCAAGGAGCGGCACTTGCCAAGTGCCGTCACCCAGCGCGCCGCGTCCTCCCTCTTAAGGCACCTCGCCCCTCCGGCCACCGCCACACCGTCAGTGCTTGAAAACATCGCGCAAGGCATTCAGGAGACACCGCATTTCGCGCCAGCGTTTTGGAGTGCGCCGGCCCTCCGGCGCTTTCGAATGTCTCGTGGCCCGCGCAAAGGTCCAAGTCTCTTGAGCACACCCAATCGCTGATGCCCCCATTCTGACGCCGCCTCCAGGCACAGCATTCAAGTCCTAAAACACCCACCGCCCCCGAACGGCGCACCCGTGGAGTGGTCCGCACTCTCCGAGTGCGGCATCTGGGCCTCCGCCCTCACAAAAAAACCCTGTGAATCCCTCCACCTCTCTTCCCAGCGCCAGCCCATCGTTCCGCAAAACATCAACACCGCCACCACATCACCCCTCCCAATCCGGAAAATGTTTCTACCCCGAATCTTTCTACCTCCACTCGCCATCAGCCACCCAGCACCCTCACCACCTCAAGCCCCCCTCACAGTCAAGCAACCGCCAGACCCCATAGTATCACGAAATACCACGATATTTTAGTCCATTCCATCCTCCGTTAAATCAGCAAAACGCGATCCTCGCCCCCTTCCGTACTGGGAGCGCCGGCTTCCAGCCGGCCTCGCCGCTGCTCCACAACTCGCAAGCACCCCCATTCCCCCCACGTACTCTCCCGCACACACATGAAACGCCACCTTCTCGCCCTTTTCCTCCTCCTTTTCCCCGCGCTCCTCCCTCTCCACGCTCGCGCCGAACCCACCCCCGCCATCACCGGCGAGACCGAGCACTTCCTCTACCGCATGCCTTCCAGCGATGCCCCCTACATCGACACCCAGCGGGACAACAAAGCCTTCGCCTTCAAAGGCACCCGTATCCTCCTCTCCGAGGACAACGGCGCCACCTGGCCCCACACCGCCGAATTCCCCGATGCCGAAAACATCACCTTCAGCGTCATCCTCAAAAACGGCAGCATCCTCTTCGCCACCCGCCAGCACCTCTTCCTCTCCACCGACAACCTGAAAACCCATCGCGAGATCACCGTCAAAAAATCTGACGGCACCGACTACCTCCCCCACACCCCCGTCAGGCCCGATCAACCCGGCTGGTACTTCCACTCCCTCGATGGCGAGCACTGCTTCGAAGTAGGAGGCAAAGAAATGCTCGTCTGGGGAAATTACTGCAACGTCATCGGCGGCCCCGTCCCCGTAAACATCTACTACTCCACAGACGCCGGCCAGACCGTCAAACTCGCCTACTCCTTCGGCCAGAATCCCAAGTTCCAGCAAAAAGACGCCCCACCCACCGCCCCCCTCCTTGGCGATTCGAATAACACCCTCATCGCCCGCCACGTCCACAACGTCACCTACAATCCCGCCGAGAACGCCTTCTACGCCGTCACCGGAGACATCGACCGCGGCCACGGCAACGAATGCCACTGGCTCCGCGGCACCTACAATGGCACTGCCGACAGCTGGGACTGGAAACTCCTCATCTCCGTCAATTCCAACTCCCGCTTCAAATGCGGCGGCCTCAATTTCCTCGGCGACAAACTCTACTGGATCGCCGACGCCAACGGCCCCGCCCTCGCCAACCGCCACGACCGCGGCATCTTCGTCACTTCCCCCCAGGACATCACAGACGTCTCCAAGCACACACTCCTCTTCAATCCCATGTTTGAATCCGCCAACATGATCCTGCAGGACGGCGTCTTCGTCGCCACCCACTGCGCCCCCGCATCCACTTACAAATGCGGCATCATCTGGTCCCCCGACATGGGCAAAACCTGGGCCCAGTACGACCTCAGTGAATTCGGCCCCCGCAGCGGCTGCCGCATCAACAAAAAGAACACCGACGGCTGGTTCCGCATGGACCTCCGCAAAGGCTGGATCGACCGCGCCGAAGTCCTCTTCCTCAAACCCAAGCCCCCCGCAAATAACTAAGGCCTGGAGCGCGGGCCTCCGAGCCCGCAGCACTCCGCTCATGCACAGCGCTCCCGCGTCACCCAGCGCCGTATTGTAGTACCGGCTTCAACCGGAATCCGACCACCGGCTTAGCCGAAATCCGGCCAGCGCCCTCAGACCGACTTATTGAGACTTGCATCATAGGGTGACAACATTCTTCCAAGATCAGGTCATTCCATCCACACGCGGTCTTGCTCTAATCTCCCGGAGGGAGCAGAGAAAATAGCCGGTGGTGAAGCGAGGCTCGCCGAGCGAAAACCACCGGACCCGCGGATGATGATCACAGTGCTCAAGTTCGCATGCCGGAGGTATGCGAGAAGCTTTCAGCCACCCAGCGTTCACGAGCAGCAAGCCCATCATCCTCTAGGCCTTTGCTCAAGCGAAGTAAAATCGGTTAAGAATTGGCATCCTGCATTCCAACGCTCAAGACCCGCCAATCAACGCGCCAGCGCCTTGTACTGCGGTGGCAGAGATGCACGGCGCTAGCCTGCATCGCCGACACCGCTTTCGCGGGGTGAATCGCACACTTCGTCCTCACATTGCCGCCAGCGCTGGTGGTATCGCGCCTGCCTCGCAAGACTGGCAAAATCACCACGCCGCATTCTCGATGTCGAAACACCATCACTTCCCGATCTTCAGCAACTGCCCCTCTTCAAGAGTCACCGTTCCATCCACACCATCCAACGTGTAATCGACCTTCAATTGCTTCTCGATGCCGTTGGCAGGATCGCCAAAATTCTCAGCAGTGGCTGCAACGCTCAGCGAATCTTCGATCCAGTCCGCCACCTTTTGCGTCACGTTGACCACGGCGTTGCTGGCCAGATCACCATACACCGCGTTCCGGATCACCAAACGCGGTGACTTGGCATTCGCTTCGCGTTTCACAGGCTTGAGCTCCAGGAAAGGGTTCCCAATCAGCAGAATGCCTGAGACAATGTCGCCGGGCACATGATCTCCCGGCGCATGTTCGATTTCATGGGCCTGCTTGCACGGAAGGTACGCTTTGCCCAGGTACTCTCCGGCACGCAGCCGCTCATAGATAAGGTCATCAAAACCCACGCCGCCGCTGCGCACTTGGGCGACTGCCGCCTGCCCCAGATGATTGCCGAAAACCCAGCTCAGCCCGCAGTTGGGGCCGTTGTTGTCATGCGCAGTCTTGTTCCAGTTGGCGGCGAAGCACCCATGGCTGATGGTGATGAGAGATCCCGTTTTCATCTCGGCAATCTCATGCGCAAAGAGATCCTCGTCGTCCAGCGCGTGGCCTGTTTCATCCGAGTGCAGCGCCACGCAGGTGAGCGAGTAGCTGTGCTTTTGGAAAGCCTCCAGCGCAGCCTTGTGCGTGCATTCTTTCCCCTCCAGCAGCGTCACATTCTCTGGCGCTGAAAACCGCGCGCCACCGCGCCGCTTAAACCATTCGCCTGTCCCCGGCCATTCCTCAGAGGGAACCTCCGTGCTGAAAAGCAGCGTGCGCAGTTCCGGCACCACTCTGCCGGTGTAGTAGTCGTGCGTCTTTGCAAAGAACCGCCGCAGCGCGGGTATGTCATCATCCTGCGCTTTCTCACTTGCGCGGATGTTGGCGACCCAGATCTTCAACTGCGGTGTGCCCTTGTAGGCGTCGTCCACGCCGTCCTTGTTGTTGTCCACGAACTCAAGATCGAAGTCCTCATAGTAGAGCGGATTGGGATTCGGATGCTCATGCATGAAGAACGCGTGCATCGGCATCGCCCCAATGAGGACCACCCCAGAGACGCCACTCTCCTTGTGCAAGCTCTTGATGGCCGCACGCACTTCCTGCGGAGTCTGCCAGTCGCGCACGATGAGCCTCACCTTCACCGGAAAGCGCGCCTCCACATCCGCCATGTAAGTGCTAAGCGGCTCGGCGAGCGCCTTATGCGTTGGTTCCCGCAGCAGGATCGCGATGCGTTCCGGTTCCGCTGCAAGCAAGCTCGACGCTACGAGCATCAGGTTGATGACGATAACGATGAATTTTTTCATAGGTCTTGTTCACTCCGAGGCTCCTGCCGCACCGACCGCCCAGACGCGGACCTTGGCGTTCGATCCTTGGGGAACCTTGCTGCCAGCGAAATCAATGCGCACACGGTGCTGTCCTGGTGACAAATCCTCCGCCAGCGGCAATCGGTTGGGGCTCTTTTTCAAAGGCTGCGGGTTGCCTCCATCGATGGAGAAAGTGGCAAAACGTTCCGCGTCCTCAACAATGTCGTATCCCACAAAGAGCAGCCTGCCCGCGAAACTAAACTCGATCCCGCCATCAGTCGCAGCCGGGCTTTCCCACTTGGTGCCGTCCGGGGTCTGGGTCCAGCCGCTGTTTTGAGTGGGCTTCAAGTCGGCGCCTTGGGCATAGCGACAGTTGGCAAAAAGGTCCGTGATCATCGGCGGAGGAAGATTCTCACGGCTCACTGACGCGCTGGTGGCTGCTGGCGGATTGCGATTCACGTCATTGAGCAGAGCGATCAAAAGCTCCGAAGCGAGAATGTGTCCCGTATCATTCGGATGCACCACATCGGCATACATCACCTCCCATTTGGTGCGTCCGCTGTAAATCTCCGGCCACCACGCATCGCGAAAGCTGACCATCGGCAGATCATAATGCCGGCCAAGCATGTGCTGACTCTCCTGCGCGTTTTCTCCCTTCCTCTGCATGAAGAACATCTGGACGACGGCCGGCTGCTGCGGCTCGCGCAGGATCTGCCGCAGCACGCCCTCATAGCTGCCCCAGAACATCGGCACCGGATGGTTGTCGTTCACCGCATACTCCACAATGACAAGGTCAGGCTTCTTGCTCAGCACATCCCTTTGCACCCGCATGGCACCGTAGAGCGAGTTCGTGCCGCCAATGCCTGCATTGACAAAGCGCACTTTCGCCTTGGGAAAGGTTTGCGTGAACCAATCCGCCACCCTCGCGATGTAGCGATTTTTCGGGTCCTTCGTCTGCAAGCCCCCTGCGGTGATCGATCCACCAATCGCCGCCACACAAATCTCCTCCCCTCGCCGAGCCTTCGCCATGACCGCCGCCAACCGGCTCATGTCCCCATGAGAAACCATGCCACGCTCCCTGATCGAAGGAGTGGTCACAGGTGCCTCCGCATGGACATCGGCATCAGGTTGGAACGAGATAGACGCAAGAATGGCGAGCCAGAGGCACGGAAAGCTTTTCATCGGAGAGAAGGGGAGTGCTAAAACCAAGTCCCCACATGCGCCACCCAGCCTCCAAATCAAGAGACCAGCATCCAATATTTCCGCATTTAATTAGTGCCTTATGAGTGTCCGATCGGTGGTTAAAACACTGCGCTTCAGCCTGCCTCCTGCCATTATCGGCGGAATAATCGCCTGGATTCAGCCCATTCCATTGCTCTCCATTCCCTTGCCAAAAACAAGGCCTCCGCAACTCCAGACCGTTGCCCTCCGCGGTGCATATATTCGCTTCGTTACGCCAACGATGATTCGATTCAACCAGGCAAATGGAATCCACCTTTGAATGCCATCTTGGAGCCAGGCTACGGTGCCAGCGCCGGCAGCTTCATCTCCAGCAGCCTCGCCCTCACTTTCCCCCGCAGCTTTGACCACTGCCCGGCATCCCAATACTCATCCGGCTCTTCCCCCATCTCCAAAACAGACGCCACCTGCATCGCCGCAAAATTCCTCACCTGAATTTTAAGAAAGCGAAACGCCGCACACGGCCCATCGTACTTTTTGCCATTCGTGGTTCGATTCCTGACTTCGTCGTCATCCAGAAAAGCAGCCAAAAACGCCAGCCGCAGGTCTCGACATAGCTCCTCATTATCATTACAGCCATAGCTCATCGAGTTCATCATCTCCATCCTCAGTCCTACCGTCGATCGTTTGGCGGCTTTGAGGCAGTCACTCCAAGCGCGCACATCCGAAACTTCTTTGACCACATACGTAAATGCCGCCTCAGGACAGGTCCAGTAGCGGCCATTTGCCTCCCTCGGCAGCTTGCGCAAAATCGGCAGCAGCAGTTCCAGTGTCGCAGCCTCGTCCAGCGTGGCGAGACCTTGCAGCGCGCAGTGCTTTTGTGTCAGTGAGCCATGTTTGGCAAACTCCCCCAGCGTGCTCACTCGCACATCCTTGGGAAGCGCCGCCTCCGCGATCACTCCCACAAGATGATTGGGATGAAGATCCTCAGGCGCGTGCTGCGTGAATTCGGTGCACAGAGGCGCCAGACGCTCAGGATATTTCGCCGCCAGAATCCGCAGGGGAGTCTCATTCACAGATTGGATGCGTTTGTCCTTGTATTCAAAGACGGCCGAGGCCAGCCCGTCTGCTTCGTTCACACCCTCAACACTTTTGAGCGATCCACGCAATCCCTTGAGAAGATCCTCTGCCAGCTGGCCCAGCCGCATCGGGCATTCGATGGGCCTGGCTCGTGCTCCCATGCTAAAAATCGTGCGCGCGGTGAATCGCCGGTCATTCGTCAGAAGTTCCAGCTCTGGAATGGCCGCATAGCCTCGCATCACAATCTGCCGCGCCGGTTCATGTTTCGACTCCACCTCCCCGCACGGGTTTTCCCAGATGCTGTAAAAAGCGCTTGAGCCTGGAGTCCTCGACCATCTCACCAGCAGATCCTCGACCGAGCCAGCCTTGGCAGACTTTGCTTCCACGGCCAGATCAAGCCTCTCATAGATCTCCTTCGGCGAGCCCACATACCCGTCCCTGCCCAAGACCGGGAAATCCATCAAACACGACTTCAGACGGTCACGCGCCAACTTCCACTCCATCCTGCCTTCACGGGCAGCATTCAGGAAATGAATGAAGATGGCCTCACCCAGTTGCTCCTTTTGATAATCCACATCAAAGGCCATCTCCGGTGCCCAGCGCGCCAGTCCGCCACAATAGCTCTTCCAGAGCGACTGGGCTGTTTCATTTTCACCTCTGGCACCCAGTTGAATCGCCGTAATGAAACTGTCGGAGCCCTTAAATGAAGCAAGATACCCTCCCAGCCTGGGTTTGGGTTCCTCGAGCGAAAACGTGCGGATCAAAGGCTCCGTTTTCTTGGCCACCTCGACCTCCGTCGTTTCCCATCCCCGCATCACCACCACCTGTCCTCCGGCCTTCTTCTCCAGCAAAAACGCGGGGGCGTAAAAAGCTGGGTCACGGCTGTTGGAGCCCTTGCCTGCCGTGGTCCAGCTATGCGTATGCACCAAAACAAGCGACGCATCCCCTGGCGGCTCCGGCAGTTGGTATTTCCGCATCAACGGCACCAGCCTTTCAAGATCCAAGGCCTGCCTCTCCTCCTTCTCCGCAGCCCATGCCCCCGCACCACTGAAGATCAGCAGACACAACACATCGGCCAGGCCGAATCCTTTGAAACGCATGCTCACAAAAAACATCCTCTCCGCCAGCCCCCAAAATGTCAATGCATTGATAGTGGCCCATCCCCTTTTCAAAAACAATGCCCCCTCATCTCGTCCAGCATCCCCACACCACCTCAGACCCCAAATCCGGCCTCTGAAATTTTTCTGCCCATAATTTTTCTGCCCTCACCCCATCGCAAACCAAGAACAGAGAACAGAGAACAGAGAACAGAGAACAGAGAACCAATCCCCCCTCCAGCAAGTCCCCGCCTCGCCCTCACGTAGTCTCCGCACACACATGAACCGGCACCTCCTCCTCTTCCTCCTGCTGCTGCTCCTCTCCCTCCCATCCCTCGCCGCAGACACAAAGATCACCCACCCCGCCGGTGCCGCCTCCATAGACATCACCCCCGACTACCCGGTCCGCCTCAGCGGCTACGGCAACCGCCGCGCGCCCAACACCGGCGTCTCCCAGCACATCTTCGCCAAAGCCCTCGCCCTCGGCAGTGACACCGACGACGAAGGCCCCGCCATCCTCGTCACCGTGGACAACGTCGGCGTCCCCGCCTCCATGCGCGCCGAAGTCCTGCGTCGTCTCCAAGCAGACACCAAAGCCACCGACGCCCGCTTTGCCATCTGCTCCAGCCACACCCATTGCGCACCCATGCTCATCGGCGTGCTCCCCAATCTCTTCGGCATGGACATCCCAGCGGAGCACCTTCCCGCCATCGAGCGCTACACCCGCGAACTCACCGACCACATCGAAAAAGCCGCCCGCGCCGCCCTCGCAAATAGAAAGCCCTCCACCCTCGCCTGGGGCATCGGCAAAGTCGGCTTCGCCGCCAACCGCCGCCTCTTCCAGCTCAAGCCCATCGACCACGACCTCCCCGTCCTCCGCGTCACCGGCACCGACGGCAAAGTCCGCGCCATCTTCACCAGCTACGCCTGCCATTGCACCACCATCGGCATCGATGAAATCCACGGCGACTGGGCCGGCGTCGCTCAGGAAGCCCTCCAGCGCGAATTCCCCGGAGCCATCGCCCTTACCGCCCTCGGCTGCGGTGCCGATCAAAACCCCAATCCCCGCCGCACCATGGAACTCGTCAAACAATACGGCGAAGACCTCGGAGCCGAAGCCAAGCGCATCGCCACCAGCGACCTCAAACCCCTATCCGCACCTCTGTCCTGCGAAGCCAAACAAATCGACCTCGCCTTCGACACCCTCCCCACCCGCGAAGAATGGCAGACCCTCGCCGCTTCCAAAACCCCTGCCATTTCATACCACGCCAAAAAGAATCTCGCCCGCCTCGATCGCGGCGAAAAAATCCCCACCCATCTACCCTACCTCGTCCAACGCTGGAGCTTCGGCGACGACATGGCCATGGTCTTCCTCCCCGGCGAAATCACCGTGGACTACTCCCTCCGCATCAAACGCGAATACGACCGCACCCGCATGTGGGTCAACGGCTACTCCAACGACGTTCCCTGCTACGTCCCCTCCCGCCGCGTCCTCGAAGAAGGCGGCTACGAAGGTGCCGGTGCCATGGTCTACTACGACCGCCCTACCAAGTTCGCCCCCGATGTCGAAGACCGCATCATGACCGCCGTGCAAACCGTGATGCCCAAAGAATTCCTCTCCTCAAAACCCCAGCCTCTCGAATCACCCGCCGCAATCGCTTACCCAGATCACTCCGATCTCCTCACCGTCCGCGGCCGCCCCGTCCAAACCGCCGCCGACTGGGCCGAGCGCGTCACCGACATCAAAAACAACATGCAGCAAGTCATGGGCCCCCTCCACGACACCTCCCGCTGGACCCCGCTCAACATCCAAATCATCTCCGAAGAGAAAACAGAAAAGTACCTCCGCCGCAAAATCCACTTCACCCCCGAACTCGGCGATCACGTCCCCGCATGGCTCCTCATCCCCCATGACGCATCCAAAGCACCCGCCATGCTCTGCCTCCATCAAACCACGAACATCGGCAAAGACGAACCCGCTGGCCTCGGCGGCAAGCCCTCCCTCCACTACGCCCACGAACTCGCCGAACGCGGCTACATCTGCCTCGTCCCCGACTACCCCTCCTTCGGCGAATACCCCTACGACTTCAAAACCCAGGGCGCACACCGCGCCAGCGGCTCCATGAAAGCCATCTGGAACAACCTGCGTGCCGTCGATCTCCTCCAATCATTGCCCCGGGTAAACAAAGACCGCATCGGCGTCATCGGCCACTCCCTCGGCGGCCACAACTCCCTCTTCACCGCCGTCTTCGACGACCGCATCAAAGCCGTCGTCACCAGCTGCGGCTTCACCCCCTTCCACGACTACTACGGCGGCAAAGTCGCCGGCTGGACCAGCGACCGCTACATGCCCCGCATCCGCGACGTCTACGAAAACAACGCCGACAAAATCCCCTTCGACTTCTACGAAATCCTCGCCGCCATCGCCCCCCGCGCCGTCCTCTCCAACTCACCCCTCCACGACTCCAACTTCGACATCACCGGCGTCCGCAAAGCCTTCACCAAAGCAGGAGAAATCTACACCCTCCTCAAAGCCGAAAACAACCTCACCCTCCTCACCCCCGACGCCCCCCACGACTTCCCCGAAGCCGAACGCCAAGCCGCCTACCAGTGGCTCGATCAAAAGCTAAAATAATGTCAGGCAGGAACGGCACTCAATTTAGCAACTACCTGCGCTGATGGCCGGAATGGGGTGATGCCGCATTAGACAAGTAGAACGGGCAATCCTGCCCGTGTCGAGCGCGCCGCTTCCAGAAGCAAGCGCCTTCGCCCCATGTCCCAAAGGTAGGGCTGGCTGTCCCCAGCCAGCCGCCGTCGGAGCCCATCACTTCCGAGCGAGAGGCAGCGTGTTAAGTGAAATGAGCTCCGCGGGATGCCATCGACGAACTTCGACTTATCGTTCCTCTCGACTCTGCATCTCCGTGACCAGCCACCGCACTCTTCCCCCAATACTCTCCGCAACACACCAGCCCCAAGGGGCTGCGTAATACAGCCCAGGGATGCCGAGCCTTGGCGAGTGCTTCCCTGGGCGATCGCATCAGGACCAGGAAGCAAACCCATCACTCCGTCGCACCCAGCGCTTACCAGCAGCGTCTTCAGCCAGCTCCGCTGCATCCACGCGCCGCAATCACATATCACTCCAATCCGCCGCCCCCTCTTTCTCCATCGACTCCCATTTTCAACTCTGATACCCTCCGTCCCTCACTCCTCCCACATCATGAACATAAAGCGCCTCCTCATCAGCATCATCGTTGTCTTCGTGGCCCTCTCCATCACCGACATCCTCATCCACGGCCTCTGGCTCTCACCCCTCTACGGTGCCACAAAAGAGCTCTGGCGTCCTGAAGCCGAGATGAGCAGCGGCAAATACATGGGCTGGCTCCACGCCGGCCACCTCCTCGCTGCCATCACCTTCACCACTCTCTGGGCTGTCGGCTTCGCCCAAAACGCCAAAGCCACTTGCGCCATCAAATACGGCCTCTTCATGGCCCTCTACGGCCAGACCCACACACTCATCAGCTACGCCGTCCAGCCCTTCACCCTCGAGATCGTTTGGAAATGGATCATCAGCGCCTGCGCCCAAGGCATTCTCCTCGCCCTGATCCTCTTCAAGGTGTACAAACCGAGAGCCGCATAACGCATCACTTCTTGATGAGCGTCGGCTCCGCCCAGATCGCATAATTGCTCTTCCCATCCAGCCCCCGCGAAGTCAGCCCCAGCTGCAACTCCGTCACCCCGCTCACATCACACTCCATCAGCTTCGCATTGTCCGTCCCATTCAGAGTCACACTCGTCAGCACCTTCCCATCCCCGCTCACCGTAAACTCCACCCGCCCCTTTTCGCCGAGTTCCGGATGCAGCCCCGCCAGCACCCTGAACCGCCCATAAACATCCTTCGGCAGCAAAAAAGTCAGCGGCTTCCCCATCCCCGCACTGACCCCATTTTGGAACTCCTTTTTGCTGAATCCGACACACAACTCCAGCGGAACCGCCTTGTTTCCGCCCGCCAAAATCACCCCGCTTCGCGCATGCCCCCAGTTCGGCGCGCTGAAAAACTGCGCCTGCGGATAGTACAAACTCGCTGCCTCTAAAGGAAAGAAAGCACCTATCGGCACCTCTTTGAGCATCTCCTGCTCTTCAGCGGCAAAACGCTGCATCCCGAGGCACAGAATGGTATAAACCGCATCCGCCACCACCTTGGCGTCCATCTCCGCGGCCCGCAGCTGATGCCTCACCACCGCCTCCTGGTCCCCAGCATACAGCGCCTGCATGATCGGCACCGTCGTGGTCCGCGCATTGATGATCTCCTCATGCACCCGGTGCATGAGCCTCCATGCAGCTTCATTCACCGTCGTGCCAAGCAGTGCAGGTTTATACCCTTCAATGCTCACCGTGAAATCCCCGTTCTCAATCGGCCCATGCATCAGCTGATCCTTCATCACCTCACTCGGCGGCAGAAACTGCTGCAATAGGGTGAACATGTTGTCTCCCGGCACCGTGTGCGAAGGACTGCCGTAATCTTCGATCTGATGACACACCGTCCCCATGTAGCGCGCTGCGTCTCCCTGCCTCCCCTCGCGCCACGCTGCCACCGCCTTCTCCATGAAGTAACGCATCGCCTCAAGATATTCAGGCTGCTGCGTCGGCAGGTGCAGGATCTTCAGGTAGACCTCATTCGGCACTGACTCCATCTTGGCATACTTTGCGTTTTCCTTGTCCGTAAAAACGTTGTCCGGAATCATGCAGTAGTTGTCTCCAAGCTGCTTCAATTCACCACCCAGTGCCTCCTTTTGCCACATCGGCAGCACCTCCAGCGCCCCACGTGTAATGGCATGATGCGGCTGTCCCCATCCAAAAAGGAGCGATGGAACCGCAAAGACGAAAAATGTAACAAAATGCTTCATGATGATACTAAAGTCACCCCGTGCGAAAAAGGCTAGGCGCAAACCGTAGGTTTGATGTGATCCAAAAGAAAGCCCTTCTCAAAGCATGCCTGTTTTTGCAGCTCGCTGCCACGACCTTCGCGGCAGAGCCTTCCCGTGCACTCAGCTTTGTGAATGACATCCAGCCCATCCTCACCAAGTCCGGCTGCAACGCTGGCGTGTGTCACGCCAAGGCCATTACCGGTCAGCGCGGCTTCCGCCTCAGTGTTCTCGGTTTCGAGCCAGAAGAAGACTACGAGGCCATTGTCAAACAGGGTAAGGGCCGTCGCGTTTTCCCACCCGCCCCGGAGGAAAGCCTTCTCATCACCAAAGGTGCCGCCATCGTGCCCCACACCGGCGGCAAGCACCTCGAGCCAGGCTCAGAAGATTACAAGACCCTCGTGCGCTGGATCGCCGAAGGCATGAACTACACCCACAAGGACGAGGCAAAGCTCAGCGGCATTTCCGTGGAACCAGCGCGCACCACGATGAAAATCAAAACCACGCAGCAGCTCAAGGTCACCGCACGCTACTCCGACGGCACCAGCCGCGATGTCACCCGCCAGGCTCTGTTCGAGGCCAACGACCGCGCCATGGCCGAGGCCGGCGAGCAGGGCCTTGTAAAAACCTTCGACCTTCCCGGGAATGTGGCCGTCATGGTCCGCTATGGTGGCCTCGTTTCCGTTTGCAGCGTCTCCGTTCCACTTGGTGCACCTGTTGACTCCCTCCCGCCGGTGAAGAACTTCATCGACCAGCACGTCTTCGCCAACCTGAAGCAGATCGGCGTTCCTCCTTCGCCGATCTGCGATGACTCCACCTTCCTCCGCCGCGTCTCCCTCGACATCGGCGGCCGCCTTCCCACTGAAGCAGAGACCAAAGCCTTCCTCGCCAGCCACGAACCCGACAAGCGTGACCGCGCCATTGAAGCCCTGCTCAACAGCCCGGACTACGCCGACTACTTTGCCAACAAGTGGACCGCCCTTCTCAAAAACACCCGCTCAGAAGCCGCCGACATCACCTCAAATTTCGCCTTTCATGCCTGGATGCGCGACAGCCTGCTCGCGAATACCAAATACGACCAGATCGTGCGTCAGATCCTCGCCTCCACCGGCACCATTGTCTCCAATCCGCCGGTGGCTTGGTATAAGCGCGTTAAAGAACCCACGACGCAGCTTGAGGATGTTGCGCAGCTTTTCCTCGGCGTGCGCATGCAGTGCGCGCAATGTCACCATCATCCCTTTGAGCGCTGGACCCAGGCCGAGTATTACCACCTCGCCGCCTTTTTCAGCCAGATTGGCCGCAAACCTACCGCCATTGCTGGAGAAGACCTCATTTTCCACAAGCGCGGCATCGCCCAGACCGAGCATCGTAAAACCCGAGTCATGCTCAAGCCGGCCGGTCTCGGCGAACCCGAGCTCGACATCGCCCCCGACGACGATCCCCGCCTCGCGCTGGTCGACTGGATGAGCAAGAAGGACAACCCCTTCTTCGCCAAGTCTCTCGTGAACCGCTACTGGAAGCACTTCTTCAAACGCGGCCTTGTGGAACCCGAGGACGATCTGCGCGACACCAACCCGCCCACCAACCCGGAACTCTTTGACGCCCTGGCCAAAAGTTTCACGGACAGCGGTTACGACCTCAAGGCACTCGTGCGCACCATGGTGCAGAGCCACGCCTATCAGCTTAGCTCCATTCCAAACCAGCACAACGGCATCGACCTTCAGGCCTACTCCCATTATTACCCGAAACGCATGACCGCCGAAGTCATGCTCGACAGCATCGACATGGTCACCGGCGCCAAGTCCGACTTTGCCGACCTGCCCGCCGGCACACGCGCCATTTCACTGCCGGACAACAGCTACAACCGTGCTTCGCCATTCCTGAAGGTCTTCGGCCGTCCCGAAGGTGCCAGTGTTTGTGAATGCGAGCGCGTGCAGTCCGCCAGCCTCGCGCAGAGCCTGCACCTCATGAATGCCTCCGATGTGAAGGCCAAGCTCACCGCCAGCGGTGGTCGCGCTGAAACCTTGAGCAAGGCCGAGATGCCCGAGCCCAAGCGCATCCGCGAGCTGTACCTCGCCGCGTTCTCCCGCGAACCCACCGCCGATGAAGTGCATATCAGTGAATCTTACGTCCTCAAGCCGCGCAACGATGCAACAGGCAAACCGCTCGATTCCCAGCGCGCCAGACGCAACGGCTACGAAGACCTCCTCTGGGCGCTGCTGAACACCAAAGAGTTCCTCTACAATCACTGATTTATGTTTGCGAAATACACCCTCATCCTGACTGCCGGTGCCTTGATGGCTTCCTCAGCCCTTGCTCAGCAGGTTACGCTGCCGCTTCCGCGTCTGCTCACGGTCATGCCCATGGGCGGCCAGGCAGGCACGACGGTCGAGGTCACCATCACCGGGGAGAATACGGAGGATATCAGTGCGCTGATGTTCTCCAATCCCAAGATTACCGCGCAGCCGGTCGCTGGCACGGAAAACAAGTTCAAGGTCAGCATCGCAGCAGATACGCCGGTGGGCGTTTATGACGCCCGTGTGATGTCCCGGCTTGGAGTCTCCTCGACACGCGCTTTCTCCGTGAACAAGCTGCCGGAGGTGGTGCGCAGCAAGCCAAACAACTCGGTGGAGACAGCCATGGCCCTGCCGGTGGGAACCATCTGCAATGCGACGATGACGAAACGGGCGGTGGATTTCTATGCATTCCAAGGCACGAAAGGGAAACGAGTGGCAGTGGACTGCGCTGCGACGGGGATCGACTCCCGGCTGACTCCGGTGGTCATTCTGGCAGACGCCAAGGGCGGCGATCTCAAAGTGAACCGCACGGGAGGCGTGATCGACTTCATTCCGCCTGCCGATGGCACCTACTTGATCAAGGTCAGCGACCTGACCTATCAGGGTGGCGACCGTTTGTTCTACCGACTTGCCCTCCAGGAAGTTCCTGGCAACGGCCCTGCGCCGCGCCAGCCGCAAACACAGACCGTCAGCGCGATGTCCTGGCCACCATCCGGCCTGGCCGAGAGCGCGAGGACGAATGAAGCGGAGCCGAACAACAAACCTGCCGAAGCGCAGAAAATCTCCCTTCCTTGCGACATTGCAGGCGCGTTCTTCCCAGCGGCAGACGTGGATACCTTCCAGTTCACGGCCAAAAAAGGCGAGACTTGGTGGGTTGAGGTGGGCTCAGAGCGGCTTGGTTTGAACACGGATCCGTTTGTCCTGGTGCAGCAGGTGAAGGAAACGAATGGCAAAGAGACGCTGGTCGATGTGGCTGAGCTTTATGACATCGCTCCTCCGATGAAGGTGACGAGCAACGGCTATTCGTATGATGGCCCGCCTTATGATGCCGGATCGCCGGATGTGAACGGCAAGTTTGAGGTCAAGGAAGACGGCACCTACCGCCTGCAGGTGCGCGACCTCTTTGGCGGCACCCGAAGCGACGCGAACAACATCTACCGCCTCATCGTGCGTCAGGCTGCGCCAGATTTCTCCCTCGCCGCCTGGGCCGTTCACATGACGCTGCGCAATGGCGACCGCGCAGCACTCTCAAAACCGATGGCTCTGCGTGCTGGCGAGACGCGTGCCTTTGAAGTTGTGGTGCAGCGCCGCGATGGCTTTGATGGAGAGATTGAGATCGGCATGGAAAATTTGCCGCCGGGCGTGAGCGCCGCGGGATTGAAGATCGCCAAGGGCAAGCCCTACGGCCACCTCATTCTCACAGCATCCAGCGATGCCAAGCGCGGCTTCTCCCTTGGCAAAGTTTTTGGAAAATCCACGATCAATGGCGCTGTCGTGACGCACCCGGTGCATCTGGCCAGCATGGAGTGGCCTGTCAAAGATGCGAAGGGCGAGATCCCAGCGCCACGTCTCATGGCTGACGTTCCGGTTTCTGTGAGCGAGTCCGAACAGGCACCGCTGACCATCGCACCTGCCGAGAGCAAGGTTTTCGAAGCCAAGGCGGGCGAGACGCTCAAAATCCCGCTCAAGCTGACCTGGCGCAATGATTTCAACGGCACGTCGATCAAGGTGAAGGCCTATGGCGATGGCTTCAGCGCCATCAAGGAGTTCGACATTCCACTCAAGGCAGCCACGTTCGACGCCGTGCTGGATCTTGCGGCATTGAAGATCGCGCCGGGAGACTACACCTTCGCCTTCCAGAGCCTGGGCATCTGCAAATATCGCTACAATCCCGCTGCCGTGCCACTGGCCGAAGCTGAGCAGAAGAAGGCAGAGCAGACTGCCATCGCAGCGGCCGCGGAGGCCAAAAAAATCGCGGCCACGGATGCCGAGGCTGCGAAGAAGGCCGCTGAAAAACAAAAGCAGGCGGATGCCGCGATGGCCGCCGCCACCAACCGCATGAAGGCCGTGACCACCGCGGCGTCCCCCACCGACACGGTGGAGATTCTGATTTCGGAACCCATTCGTGTTTCTGTAAAACCCGCAGCAGCCACCACCGCCAGCAAGTGATGAAGCCCTTTCCGCTCATTGCCCTTCTTTGCGCGTCGCTTCCAGCAGTGGCTGCCGATCTCGATTACTTTCGGGATGTTTATCCTTTTCTGAAGGCGAACTGCATCTCCTGCCATAACAAGACGACGACGAAGGCGGACCTTAACATGGAGACGCCGGAACTCATGATCAAGGGCGGCGAAAGCGGCCCCGCGATCATCCCCGGAAAGGGTGCCGAAAGTCTGATCGTGACGGCGTCACTTCATCAGAAGGACATGGAGATGCCGCCGCCGAACAACAAGTCAGGCGCGGTGAACCTGATCCCGGAACAGATTGCCACCTTGAAGCTGTGGATTGATCAGGGTGCAAAAGGCTCTGTCATGGAAGAGCGTGCCGTGGTGCTTCAGGCGTTTTCCGCCAGCATCGATCCCATCTACTGCGTGGCGATGACGAAGGACGGCCGCTATGTGGCCTGCGGTCGGTCCAACCATATCGACGTCTATGACCTGGCCACACGCCAGTTCGTCACTTACATCAGTGATCCTGCAGAGAAGAATGGCGCATCACATCGCGCCTTGGTGCAGTCTCTTGCGTTCAGCCCAGACGGCACACGTCTGGCCAGCGGCAGCTTCCGGGAGGTGAAAATTTGGAAACTGGCGGAAACCAAGCCGGCGGCAAGCACCGCAAAGTCTGCCTCGTCTCCTGCGGGTGCGGATCTTCTCAAAAAGATCGCCACCACAGGCAAGGTGACCGTGCTGAGCAGTGCGCTGTCTGCCGATGGCAAGCAGGCCGTCACCGGCTGTGATGACGGTTCCGTGCGCGTGTGGGATGTGGCTGCCGTGAAGCCGGTCATCGAACTGCGCGGCAGTGTGGCGGCTGCCAGGAAAATGGCGGAGCTGGAGTGGACCATCGCCTCGCAGACTCTGGAGCAGGCTTTCCAAAAGAGCGAAGTCGCGCGCATCGAAGCGCAGGACAAGGCGCTCGACGTTTTGCTGGGCAAGGCCAAGGAGGCAATCGTGGCCATGAGCAAGGTGCTGCCGGAAAAGCACAAAGCCGTGCCACCGACCACTGAGGCCAAGGCCGCGGCGCAAAAGGCCGTCGATGAAGTGGCCGCAAAGATCAAAGCCGTTCCTGCAGGCAAGCCCGACGCCGCTTTGGAAAAGCAGCTCAAAGATGCGCAGGAAAAGTTCATCACCGCAAACATGACGGAAGTCTCCGCGCTTGCGGCCGTCAACGCCGCGCAGAGCAACGTGAAGGATGCCGAGGACGATGTGAAACGCATCTCCGATTCCAAAGCCGTCAATGCCAAGGCCATCGCCGCGGCAAACGCGGCGAGTGCTGCCGCGAAGACCTTGCAGGACAAGGCGACGGCTGATCTTGCCGCGGCGAAACTCGAACAGACCAAGGGCGGCGCAAAACCCATTGCGGTTTCTTTCTCCGCCGATTCACTGCGGGTGGCCTCACTGTTTGACGATGGCACGCTGCGCGTGTGGGCCGCGGCCACGGGCATGCCAGTCGAGGAGAGTTCTGGGAAGACCGCCGCCATCACGACGATCACCTCCACGTCAGACGGCACGTTCACCGCCACCAAGGCCATCACCCAGACGGTGGGCAGCCCGCCACGCTGGGCATTGGAGCGAAAAATTGATCAAAAGGGTCTTTTTGCCGACCGTGTGAACGCCGTGCGCTTCAGCCCGGACGGCAAAGTACTCGCCACCGGTGGCGGCGAACTCTCGCGCAGCGGGGACATCATCTTCTTCGACGCAGCCACCGGCAAGGTAACGCAATCCTGGAAGGAAAAGCACACGGACACCGTGCTGTGCCTTGATTACTCCCCGGATGGAAAACGCCTCGCATCAGGTGGTGCGGACAAGATCGCCCGCGTGACGGACGTCGCCACCGGCAAGCAGGTGAATCTTTTTGAAGGGCACACACATCACGTCATGGGGGTGGCATTCCGCAGCGACGGCCGGGTGCTGGCCACCGCTGGCGCGGAAGGCACCGTGGTGACCTGGGACATGATCATCGGTGAACGGAAGCGAAAGATCGAAGGCTGGACCAAGGAGGTGACCTCCCTGCAGTTCATCGGTGCCACCAATCAAATTGTCACCTCCGCGGGTGACAACCGCATACGCATCGTGACCGATGATGGCACGGAAGTGCGCGCCATGGCCAATCTGCCCGATTACATGCAGGCCGCAGTCTGTGCGCCCAATGGCAGCGCCATTATAGGCGGTGGTGAAGACAGCATGCTGCGCATCTGGGACGGCGCTGGAAAGGAACTGGCGGTGTTTGGAGGGAAGTAGCCGTTCGGGGAGGAATTTCGACTCATCATTGACCGCGTGACCTCCTCCTATGTCCTCCCTCATTCAGCCTCCATCCCGCATCCGGTGCGCCGGTCCTCTGTCAAGGCGTGGCTTCATGCAGTTTGGCCTGTCCGGAATGGTGGCATTGAGCTGGCCTGACCTGCTCAGGCTCCGGGCGGAGAATGCGGCGAAGTCCAAAGCAGAGCGCAAGGCCATCATCATGGTCTGGCTGCCTGGCGGGCAGTCCCACCTGGACACGTATGATCCGAAGCCTGACTCCAGCAGCGAATACCGCGGGCCGTTCAAGACGATTCCGACGAAGGTGCCTGGAATGCACTTTACGGAGCTGATGCCCTTGCAGGCAAAGATCGCGGACAAATTCACCGTGCTGCGCTCGATGAACCAGACTGCGGGCGGCCATCCTGCTGGAACACTGCAGATGCTCTCGGGAGACCCCGACACCCGCGACAAACCGGCACCGCGCCTGCCAGACTGGATGTCGGTGGCGCATTACCTGAGGTCCAAGGAAGCTCCCCGAGCTGCGGCCCTGCCCAATTACGTCAGCGTGAATCCGATCAACTCAACCTACTGTGGCCCGGCGTATCTGGGCGAAGCTTATGCGGCGTTTGCGGTGAGTGAAGATCCGAATCGTCCCCGCTTTGAGGTGCCAAACATCGGTCTGGCAGATGAGGCGGAATCCCGGCGGCTGAGCGACCGAATCGCACTCCGCCGCAGCCTCGACAAGATGGAGCGTGCGTTTGACCGGCAGGGGGAGCTCCACGCACTGGATCAGTTTGAGTCCCAGGCGATGTCCCTGCTCACGAATTCACAAACCCGCGATGCCTTTGACCTGAGCAAAGAAGATGCGCGGACGCGGGATCGTTATGGACGCAACCGCTGGGGGCAGCAGCTGCTGCTCGCGCGCCGTCTGGTGGAGGCGGGTGTGGAAATCATCACCAGCAGCCTGCATGGCCCGCTCTGCGGACGCACGCAGGTCTGGGACGACCACGCGGTGGACCATCACATCTTTGAGGCGCTGCGGTTCCGGATGGGAAATTATGACCAGGCGGTATCCTCGCTGATCGAAGATATTTATGCGCGTGGTCTGGACAAACGGGTGCTCGTGGTCGTCACGGGGGAGTTTGGCCGCACGCCGAAAATCACCTTTGACCGCAGCACGGGCGCGGGGGACGCCAGCGGACCTGCGGGGACGCTGCAGCCGGGACGCGACCACTGGCCGAGGGCTTTTTCCAATATCTGGGCCGGCGGTGGAATCCAGACCGGGACGGCCATCGGCGCCACGGACAAACGAGGCGAAGACGTGATCGAACGGCCCTGCAGTGCCGGGGATTTTCTTGCCACGATTTACCACCATCTGGGCATCGATGCCTCCAAAGTGACGATCGAGGATTTCAACGGCCGGCCCAGGCCCATTGTCGATCACGGACGTCCGATCTCAGAACTGATCGCGTGAGTTTTGTCCAAGCATTACCAGATAAACACAAGCAACGCCGAGCGTATTTTTAAGAGCATGTCATCCATCATTCAGTCTCCATCCCTTGTTCGTTGTGCCGGTCCGCTGTCGCGCCGTGGATTCATGCAGTTTGGCCTGTCGGGAATGGCGACTCTGAGCTGGCCGGGGCTGCTCAAGCTGCGCGCGGAGAATGCGGCGAAGCCGAAGGGTGAGCGCAAATCAATCATCATGGTCTGGCTGCCGGGCGGGCAGTCGCACATTGACACTTACGATCCGAAGCCGGAGGCCAGCAGCGAGTACCGCGGTCCGTTCAAGACGATCAGCACCAAGGTGCCCGGTACGATATTCACGGAGATGCTGCCGATGAACGCTAAGATTGCAGACAAGTTTACGATTGTGCGATCCATGCATCAATCCGCAGGCGGGCACCCGGCGGGGACCATGCAGATGTTTTCCGGTGACAGCGACACGCGCGACAAGCCGAAGCCGAGACTGCCGGACTGGATGTCCGTGGCGCATTACCTGCGTGCCAAGGACGGTGGACGTTCCAATCCGCTGCCCAATTACATCGGCGTGCCTGCAGCCTCGCCCGAGTATTCCAGCCCGGCGTATCTTGGGGACGCGTATGCACCCTTTGCGGTGAGCGATGATCCGAACCGCCCGAGCTTCCAGGTGCCGAACATCGGCCTCTCCGATGATTCGGAAACCCGCCGTCTCAGCGACCGCATCGCGCTGAGGAAAAGCTTGGACAAGATGGAGCGGGCGTTTGACCGCGAGGGCGAGCTTGGAGCGCTGGATGAATTTGAAGCGCAGGCGGCCACGCTGCTGACAAACCCGCATACCCGCGATGCTTTTGACCTGAGCAAGGAAGATCCCGCCATTCGGGACCGCTACGGGCGCAACCGCTGGGGGCAGCAGCTTCTGCTGGCACGCCGCCTGGTTGAATCTGGCGTGGAAATCGTGACCAGCAGCCTGAGCGGCCCGCTGTGCGGACGGGTGAACAACTGGGATGACCATGCGGTAAACCAGCACCAGTTTGAAGCGCTGCGTTTCCGCATGCCTACCTATGATCGTGCGGTGTCCGCGCTCATCGAGGACATCTATGCGCGCGGGCTGGACAAGCGTGTGCTGGTGGTCGTGACCGGAGAATTTGGCCGTACGCCGAAGATCAGCTTTGACCGCAGCACCGGCGCTGGTGATGCCAGCGGACCCACCGGAACGCTGCAGCCAGGCCGTGACCACTGGCCGCGGGCCTTCACCAATGTGTGGGCGGGTGGTGGCATCCAGACAGGCGGCGTCATTGGCGCCAGCGACAAACGCGGTGAAGACGTGGTGGAGCGGCCTTGCAACGCCAGCGACTTCCTTGCCACGATTTATCATCACCTTGGCATCGACTATTCCAAGGTGACCATTGATGACCTGAATGGCCGCCCTGTGCACATTGTGGAAAATGGCAGACCCATTGCGGAGCTGATCGCGTGATGATTTGTGCTGTTTAAGAGCGTAGAAGAGTGCCATGCAACTTCGGCCAGCCCTTCTTCTTGGTTTGTACCTGGTCCTTTCCAGCGCGCCCGCGCAGGAGATCAAGGACGGACAGTTTTCCGTGGTATCGAATCTCAAGGCGGGGGTGGCGAAGGTGGACATCACGCCGCCTGATGCTTCGGCGATCAAGATTGTCGGGCATGTGCGGCAGGTCACTGGTGTGCGGGATCCGCTGCGTGCCGGGGTTTTGATTCTGGATGACGGCGAGACCAAGGCTGCGATCGTGACGATGGACACCATCGGAGCATGGGACGACATGGTGAGGGATGCGCGCGCGCGGATCGAGGCCGAGGCGGGCGTGCCGGCCGCGAACATTCTCATCGCCGCTTCACACAACCATTCGGCCCCGGGCTACCTCGAGAACATGAGATGGGCGGCGGTTTTGATCAACAAGCTCGGAGCGGCCGCCAAGGAGGCTGCCGCAGGCATGAAGACGGCAAGCCTAGGTTATGGGGAAGATCGCATCAGTTTCGGCATCAACCGCCGCAAGACCTACGATGGCCGTGCGGTGGTGAGCCTGAACCCCGAGGGACCGAACGACCCGCGAGTGAAGGTGCTGCGCTTCGATGATGGCGCCACGCTCACGCCTATGGCTGTGATCATGCATGCGGTCTGCCATCCTTGTTTTTTCACGTGGGGTGACAAAGGCACGCAGCCTTATCCGAAGGGGTATCCAAAACTGAGCGCGGACTTTCCGGGCGAGGCGCAGACATTTGTGGAGATGTGCTACGCGCAAAAAACGAGCGCCCTCTTCATGCAAGGCTGCGCTGGAGACATCCGACCGAACCTGCCGGGTTACCCCTACCGCTGTGCTGATGAGGCGGACATTCAGTGGGCGGGGCGGGATCTCGGCGGTGCTGTGGCGCGTGCGGCGTCTTTCAGTGTGACGCGGGAGCAGTTGCGCAAACGCGAGACTTTTTATCCGATTCGTGTGGCCAGCGAGGTGGTGGAGCTTCCTGGCAAAGAGCAGCCGGTGCGTGCGGAACTGATGGCGATGAAGATCGGCCCGTTTCTGCTGCTGACCATGCCAGGGGAACCGATGGTGGAGTATGGGTTCAAGCTGGAGAAAGCCATCGCGAACCGGGCCACGCCCATCATCGTCGGCTACGCCAACGGAAACATCGGATACATTGCCACCGAGGAATCCCACAAGGTGGGTGGGTATGAGCCGAATTTGTCGAAGCTGAAGCCTGAGGCTGAGCCGATCATTTTGCAGAAGCTTGGCGAACTGGCGGACCGGGTCGTTGGAGATGTGTTTGCGAGTTTTTCGAAGCACCCCAAAGATCTGCTGAAAAGGGAAGCCGAGGAGAAGGCCCGGCTGCAGCCAGCGGCCTCCACCCGACCCTGAACCCTCGCATTTCAATGGATCATTTGCCCTTCAGGTCCTGTGTGGAGAGATGGAGGCGAGAAAAACCTGCCAAACAATCATGAGCAACGACGAAGCAGCACGACGCGCCTACTGGACCGAACAAATGGAGCAAGGCTATGCTATCGTGCAGAAGCTTATCGAGTTTCCAGTGAATGAGTGTGGTGAGCGTTTTGCCTCGATCCCCGATGCTGCGGCTGCCGCGGGTGTGGAGATGCTGTTCTCCACCAGCAAGATTGCTGGCGATCTCGAGCGGGTGTACTTTCTGCGCGAAAGTCTGGTGCGTGATGTTGTCACCATCGGGCGCGAGATGAATGAACGCGGCTGGGTGCTGAAGATCGAGGACGGCTTTCGATCGCTGGACATGCAGCGGCAACTGGTGCGCAAGCCCTCGGTGTTCGACACGGTTTTGAAGAAATGCATCTGGGAGCTCGGCGGGGAGATCCCAAGCACGGAGATGATGTTCCGGCGCGCCATCGTGCTGACGGCGAACATGCCCAAGATTGGGGCGCACATGTCGGGATCGGCCATCGACATTTCGGTCTTCCGGCGTGACGATGGGAGCGAGGTGTGGCGTGGTTATCCGTATCTCGAAATGAGTGAGTGCACGCCCATGCGGTCGCCATTTGTGGCACCTGAGATTGTGGCGACTCGACTGGAGATTGCCGCGATGATGGAGAAGCATGGATTCATTCATTTCCCGTTCGAGTTCTGGCACTTTGATAAGGATGACGCCGGGATGCACATTCTCACCGGAAACCCAGCGCCCTGCCGCTTTGGTCCGGTGAACTGGGATCCGCGGACCAATGAGGTGACGCCTGTGCCTGATCCGCTCGCTTTGCTCAATCCGCTGCCGGTCATCGAAAAAGAAATCGCCGCGGCTCTGGAACGTGCCCGAAACACCTGATCTCATGAAACCACTCCCTCTCCTTTTTTTGCTGCCAGCCATGGCAGCGCTGGGCGCAACGCCGACCAAAGCGCCTGTGGTGCCAGACCAACTGCCGCCGCAGATCGAAACATTGCAGCCTGGCGTCAAACTCACCCTGCTGGCCGAGCATCCTGACCTGGTCACGCCGACGGGCATCGCGGTGGACAAGAACGGGAACATCTATTCCATCTCCTGCCACACGCACTTTCGTCCGGATGATTATGACGGGCCGGTGCATGATGAGGTGGTGGTCTTCGATGCGAACGGCAAAAACCGCCGGGTGTTTTACAACAAGACAGACGCGACGATGCATGTGGAGATCGGCCCGGACGGGTGGGTCTATCTCGCAGAGCGGGACCGTGTGCTCCGCGTGAAGGACAGCAATGGTGATGGTGTGGGCGATGTGGAGGAGAATCTGGCCACGCTTGATTCGGTGGCGGATTATCCGCACAACGGTCTCAGCGGCATGGCCTGGCATCCGGACGGAGGGCTGGTGTTTTCGCTCGGGGAGAACTTTGGCAAGGACTGGACGCTGACGGCCAAGGATGGCAGCAAGGTGAGCGGGCGGGGCGAGGGCGGTGTGTTTCGCTGCACGGCGGATGGCTCGCAGATGCGCCGGATTGCCCGGGGGTTCTGGAATCCGTTTGGGCTGCTGGTGCGCAAAGGTGGAGAGATCTTCGCGGCGGAGAATGATCCCGGAAGCCGTCCGCCGTGCCGGCTTTTGTATGTCGTGGAAGGAGCGGACTATGGCTTCCAGTGGGTGTATGGCAGCGCGCCGGTGCACCCGTTTGTGGGCATGAATGGCGAGCTGCGCGGCACGCTGGGCATGGTGCATCCCTGTGGAGAAGGACCTTGCGCGATCGTGGATCTGGGGGGCGGAGTACTGATTCCGAGCTGGAGCGATCACAGTGTCGATTACTACCCGCTGACGCGGAAAGGGGCGGGTTATAACTCAGAGCGCATTCCGCTGGTCAAGGGCAGCGACTTCTTTCGACCGACGTGCATGGCCGTGGGACCTGATGGCGCGTTTTATCTCAATGACTGGGTGTTCAGCTCGTATCCCATCCACAAGCGTGGGCGGCTTTGGAAGCTGGAGATCGATGCAGCGAAAGCGCCGTGGGTGAAGGAGAAGTCCGATCCGCCGAATGATGACGCACGACTGGCTGAGGAGCTGCGAAGCGGCAAAGCCAAGTCTGAAACCAACAAGCTGCTTCAGTTTGCACGAGGCACGGACGCGTACCTCGCGGATGCGGCTCTGACCGCCCTGGCGCGTGAGGAATGGACGGCTGAGAAGGTGAAGCAGTTGAAGCCGCAGGACAGGCTGCAGGTCTTCGTGGCACTGCGGCGGCGTGATTTAAACGACGACCAGTGGGTAAGGGCGTTTTTTGGGGACAGCGATCCCGAAATGCGCTTCGAATGCCTGCGCTGGATTGCGGATGGGGTGCTGACGAAGTTCACACCGCAGGTGGAAGCTCTGCTTGCCGATCCGACACTGGACTACCGCTTGTTTGAGGCTGTGCTGGCCACCTGGAACACGCTGCGCGGTGATCCGGGCGCGGGAGTGACGAATGCTGAGGTGCTGGTGGAACGAATCATTAATCCAAAGACGCCAGCCCGGCTCAGGGGCTACGCGCTGAGACTGGCGCCGGCAACGCACAAGCAGATCACGGTGCCGCTGCTGCGTGAACTTTTTGCCATGGGAGATGAGGTCCTGTCCCAGGAAGCGGTGCGCACTCTGGCGGCGCGTAATGCCGATGACGCACGCGCAGTGCTGGCGGAGATCGCCGCGGATGAGTCGCAGAAGTCCGGGGTACGGGCTGACGCCATTGAGGGGCTTGCCAGTTCTACCAAGGCCGAGGAACAGGCGCTGCTGGTGAAGCTAGCGGCGGGCAAGGAGGGCAGTTTGCGCGATGAGGCGCGAAGGGCGCTGCGCTACACCGACAAGGACAGCTGGTTTAAGATGAGCACGGCGCGCCCTGTTTTTGAAGACACGGATGCCTGGCTGAAGATTTTGGATGCGCTGCCTGGAAAGGCGGATGTGGAAGCGGGACGGCGGATCTTTTTCCATTCCAAGGTTGGTTTGTGCGCCACCTGCCACCGACACAGTGGCCGGGGCAATGTGGTGGGGCCGGATCTTAGCCTCGTCTCGAAGCAGGGGGATCGCGCCGCGATATTGCGTTCGATCCTTGAGCCGAGCCGCGAAGTCGCGCCGCAGTATTACCCTTCACAGGTCAAGCTGAAGGATGGGAGCGAGTTCACCGGCATCATGCTGCGCTCCTCTAACACCGAAGTGTTTCGTGACCTGACTGGAAAGGAGCGTTCGTTTCCTCAGACGGACATCGTCAAGAGGACGGAGCTGAAAACATCGCTTATGCCGCAGGGGCTTCCTGTTTCCCTGACAGATGTGGAGCTGCGCGATTTGCTGGCGTTTTTGACGGGTGCTCCGTGATGCAGTTTATTGAGCCCGATTGATCTGAGCCATTTTTCGCACGCGCTTGAGGGCTTCCTGAAGGGCCGCCTCCGCTTTGTCCAGATGCTCGGACTCGGCTCCGGCCTTTGCGGCTTCCAGTTCGGTCTTGGCAGTGGCAACATATTCGAGCGCCGCATTGACGTTGGTGCCTTTGTTCTTCTTCACTTCATTGAGGCGAGCCTCCGTGTTGGAGAGGACGCTGAGAATGTTTGGAATGGAAGTCTTGCGCTTTTTGCCCGCGCCCTCCTCCTTTTTATTGAGCAAGCCTATGGCGTGCTCCAGATGATTGCGGGCCTCCTGGACGGGAGTGTCGGCCAAAAGCGGTGCGGAGAAACAAAGAAGCACCGTCAGAGGGATGAAGAGCTGTGTTTTCATAGGCAGCGAGAACCAAGGGGCATTTTAGTGTGATCCCAGCGGCCTCTACAAGCTATTTGAACGCATCCACGCCAGCGCAAAAAGGTGCGATTTGCCCTGCGTTTGTACGTTCAGAACCGGCATGCGTCCGATATTCACCCTCTGTCTTTTTTGTTATGCAGCCTCACTGAAAGCTGATGAGGCTGTCATTCTCGCGCCTGGTGCACCGTGGAAGCGGCACACGATCGACAAGTCATCGCGTGGTGCGGACGGGGTGAAACTGGGGGACTGGAACAAGGACGGGCTGCAAGACATCGTCACCGGCTGGGAGGAGGGTGGTGTGGTGAAAATCTACGTCAATCCTGGGGCCGCCAAAGCGCGGGAGCCATGGGAGCAGATCACCGTGGGAGAGGTGAAGAATGTGGAGGAGGCGTTCTTTGCGGATCTGGATGGAGATGGAGAACTTGAGGTGGTGAGCGGTACGGAGGGCAAGACTTGCACGCTCTACTGGCACAGGCAGGTGAATGGGAAATGGACCACGCAGGCCTTTCCAGAGGCGACGGGAAACCAGATGTGGATGCAGGCGGCGGCGGTGGATCTCGACGGGCAGTTTGGGCCTGATCTGCTGGTGGCCTCGAAAAACAAGGGGGCGGCCGTGAGCTGGATGCAGGCGCCACAGAAGGCGGATGATCTGCAGGCGTGGACATTGCACAAGCTGCGTGACTCAGGCTGGGTGATGTCAGTCACGCCGCAGGACATGGACGGCGATGGAGATGCGGATGCGGTGATCAGTGACCGCAAAGGGGAGCGCACGGGAGTCTTCTGGCTGGAAAATCCCGGCGCGTCTGCAAACCGGGAACATGCGGCGTGGAGGGAGCATGCTGTCGGCGGCTTGGGCAAGCAGGTGATGTTTGCCGACCTTGGGGATGTGAATGGAGATGGTCTGCTGGATGTGGCGGTGGCGGCGAAGCCGGTGGAGATCGTGCTCTGCCTGCGCAAAGCTGACGGTGGCTGGCAGGAGCGTGTGGTGAAACTGGATGGCACCAACCTCGGTGACGCCAAGGCGGTGAAAATCGCGGATGTGAATGGCGACAAGCTGCCGGACCTGCTGTTCACCTGTGAAAACGCCAAAGGCCAGCTTGAGGGCATTGTGTGGCTGGAGCAGCAGCGTGAGGGGGCATGGAAGCAGCACACACTGGGCGGGCCCGAGGGCCTTAAGTACGACCTCATGCAGACGCTGGATCTGGATGGCGATGGAGATCTGGACGTGATCACCTGCGAGGAGCGCGATCAGCTGGGTGTGTTCTGGTATGAGAACCCGCGGCTGTAAAAGTCAGGTTGTTCTCTAATGAAAGTGCCGACTCGCGCGTTTCATGGGTGTGAATCGCAACCATCTCATCGCTGCATTGCTGTTTATCTTCGTGCCATGCCTGGTGCTCAAATGGAACTGGAGCCCAAGTCCTGCATTTGCGAGCATTCTTGCCAAGGTGCGGCATGAGTGCGATCCGGACAATCCGGATGCGGACTACTACCTCAGGCAGGGAAGCATGCCGACGGAGCGGAACCGGGAGGCCATCATCGAGGAGTGTCGCAGGAAGGGAGGTGAGCTGCTGCCGGAGGTGCAAAGGCAGATCGCACAGGAGAAGGACTATGAGGTGCGGGGCATGCTGACTGTCATTGCCGCGGCTTTGGGAGACAATGAAGCAGTCGAGAAGGCGGCGCGGGAAATGGCGTGGTCAGATTATCCGGCGGTACGGATCAGTGCTGCGAAAACTCTGAGGCGCCTGAAGGACCGACGCACGATCGAGTGGTTTGTGACCGCGATGCAGGACGATCACTTTGTGGTGAACGGCGCGTGCGGCACCCTGCGGGAGCAGTTTTACCCTGTGCGGAGCATTGCCCAGGTGGCATTGAGAGACATGATGGGCAGTCGTTATCCAGGAGATGACCAGGTGCAAAAAATGAGCCGAGCGCAGAACGGTGGTTCGATGATTGAAACCGCCGAGGAGCGTGAGATCTACCTCAAGGAGGTGCAGCGCAAATATGAAGAGGAAGCCGGCGTGCGCTCGAATGGCATGGAGAAAAAGCAGCGCTAAGAGGCGCGAGAGAACGGGCTTCCAGTTCGTAGTAAGCGCCCATGTTTTCACACCGCCTTCTGCTGATGCTGTGCATCGCCCACGCTTCCTTCGCGTTTGCGCAGGAGACAGTCCTGGAGAGCAGGCGTCTGCACCTTGGGAGGCAGGGGGACTACGAATGGGATGAGTACCAGAACCGTCCGGTGGATGCAGAGCGGCTGGAGCTGCGATTTCAGGCCAAGGTGAACGTGGCGGAGCAAACGCTGCGCATCTGGCAGCGGGATGTGAAGCTGACAAGGCCGGTGCTGCTGAACGGACGCAAGCTGGGAATGCTCACCACGGCGGAAACCGCGCAAGAGTGTGTTCTGGCAGTGCCGGCGGGGACTTTAAGGGACGGGGAGAATGTTCTGCTGATCGAGGCACCCGCCAGCCTGGATGACATCGAGGCCGGGCCGGTGGTGTTGATCGCAAAACCTGTGGTGGAGGCGGTGAGTGGAGCGCGTATTGAGGTCACGGTGCTGGCTGCTCCTGATGGAATTCCCACGCCGTGCCGGATCACTCTGACAAAAAGGGACGGAACGCTGCAGCCGCTGCGTGCGGAGCCCGCTGGAGCCGTGGCGGCTCGAACTGGCGTGGTGTATGCGAAAGATGGTCACGCACTGATCTCCGTGCCACCAGGAGATTACGTGCTGCATGCGGGACGAGGATTTGAGTGGAGCGTTGAAAAAGAGGCGGTTTCATTGAAAGCGGGGGATTCAAGGGAAGTGCGGATGAGTCTGAAACGAGAGGTGGACACGCACGGGTGGATCGCGGCGGACAGCCATATCCATACCCTGACCTACAGCGGGCATGGAGACGCGAAGATCGAGGAGCGCATGCTCACCATCGCTGGCGAAGGGATCGAACTGGCGATCTCGACGGATCACAATCATCACACCGATTATGCGCCCGCCGCGGAGAGTGCGGGTGTGGCGGAGCACTTCACTCCGGTGACTGGCAATGAGGTGACCACGAAGCATGGGCACTTCAATGCGTTTCCGATTCAGGCGGAAGCCAAGGTGGTGGATGCCAGTGAAGAGGACTGGGCGAAGCTCATGCCGGCCATTCGCGCCACACCAGGTGTGAAAGTGATCACGCTGAATCATCCACGGGATCTGCACAGCGGATTTGTGCCATTCGGCGCAGTGCAGTTCAATGCCAAAACGGGAAAGCACCGCCATGCGGAGGCGCTGGACATCGATGCCATTGAGGTGGTGACATCAGCGGCGATGCAGTCTGACATTCATCTGCTTTACCGCGACTGGTTCGCTCTGCTCAACCGCGGGCACCGCATTGCAGCGGTGGCATCGAGCGACAGTCATGACGTGAACCGTTTCATCCTGGGCCAGGGAAGAACTTATGTGGCTGCCAATGACGCCAATCCTGCCAAGCTGGATCTGAATGAAGTCTGGCGCAGCTATCAGCGAGGAAAGCTGCTCGTGAGCCTGGGGCTGATGTGCACGATGAAAGTGGATGAGCGGTTCAGCATCGGCGACCTCGCCACAGGCCTGGGCGAAAGCATCAAGGTCGAGATCGTGGTCAGTGGTCCTTCATGGGTGAAAGCGGACCGCGTGGAGCTTTTTTCCAATGGGGTTCTCATCCGCAAAGAGGCGTTAAAAGACGATCATCGAGCGGGAGAAAAGGCAAAGATCACCTGGGAAATGCCTCGGCCGGCACACGATGTGCATTTGGTGGCCATCGCCACAGGTCCTGGAGTATCGGAAGCTTTCTGGGAGATTCCACGACCGTATCAGGCTGCGAGCAAGACATTCAAGCCACGGGTCATCGGCTCGACCAATCCTATCTGGATCGATGCCGACGGAGACGGCCATTTTCAGTCTGCCTACGCCATCGCTCAGTCGCTCTACCAGCGCTTCGGCGCAGACCCGGAGAAGCTGAAGGAGGCGCTCAAGCAATACGACGAGAGTGTCGCCATCCAAGTTGAATCCCTGCAACCCCATTGAAATCCATTGTCATGAAACATCTGCTGCTTGCCCTTTGCCTTGCCCCTTTCGCTGCCTTTGCAGCGCCGACAGCCAGCCTCCGAGCCGGAGCGGCCGCGGTGGACATCACGCCCACGGAGTTTCCCATGAACATGCCGGGTGGCTTCAGCGCCAATCCCGCGGGCAAGGCGCATGATGCGTTTCATGCACGTGCGCTGGTGCTGGATGATGGCAAGACGACGGTGGCGATGGTGGTGGTGGATGTGCTGGGTGCGGGACCGGACGTGCTGAATGAGGCTAAGGCCATCGCGGCAGAAAAGACGGGCATGAAGCCGGACAAGATGCTCATCAGCTCCACTCATACGCACAGCGGGCCTTCGGTGAATACGCGCAGCGAGATCGGTGCGCGATACTACAAACGGTTTGTCGAGGGAATCGCCGAGTCGATCATCAAGGCGCATGAAGCACTGCAGCCTGCTTTGATCGGTGTGGCGTCCCATCCCCTGCCGGACGAGGTCTTTAACCGCCGCTGGTATCTGAAACCCGGCAAGATGCCGCTCAATCCGTTTGGGCGCATGGACACGGTGAAGATGAATCCAGGAACTGACCCGAACACGATTGATCATCCTGCCGGACCTACGGATCCTGACATTACCATTCTTTCCGTGCAGGACGCGAAACGGAAGCCTGTCGCGGTATATGCGAACTATTCGCTCCACTACGTGGGTGGCGCTCCGGAAGGGGAGATGTCGGCGGATTATTTTGGGGAGTTTGCGCGTGTGATGCCTTCGAGGGTGCGTGGGGGAGAGAACTTTGTGGCGATGATGTCGAACGGCACTTCAGGCGACATCAACAACATTCCCTTTGGTGTGACGCGGCCGCCCCGCGAGCCGTTTGAACAGATCCGGATCGTGGCGCAGAAAGCGGCGGATACGGCGTGGTTTGCCCACCGGAAGATCGAGAAGCATCGTGGCGATGTGACGCTGGGCATGCTGCAGCGTGAGGTGACACTGAAATATCGGAGGCCCACGGAGCAGGATGTGGCGGAAGCGAAGGCGGTGCTGGCGGTGAAGGACAAGGACGCCATCGAAAAGCTGCCGCGCCTGGCGAAGAACTATGCAGGCAGCGTGGTGGCCGCGGCAGAGCGGAAAGAGGATACAATCACGGTGCCTCTGCAGGCCATTCGGATCGGCGACTTTGTGGTGTGCGGCATTCCGTTTGAGACTTTTGTCGAAATTGGGCTGGACCTGAAGAAGCGCAGCCTGTTTGCCCAGACAATGGTTGTGGGCCTGGCAAACGGCCGCCACGGCTATCTGCCCACTCTGGAGCAGCACAAGCTGGGCGGCTACGAGACATGGCTGGGAACAAACCAGGTGCAGGAGGACACGAGCGTCATTCTCACCAACCATCTGCTGGAGATGATGGCGGAGCTGAAGAAGGCGGAGTGAGTGCGGCTAGGCCGATGGAATGGAGATCTCGATCTCCATTCCGGCAGGTTCACGCAATCTTGCCGTGACGGTGCCACGACAGGCTTCAACACAGCGCTTGGTGATTGCCAGTCCGAGGCCGCTGCCGCCGGTGGTGCGCCGGCGTGCGGACTCCGGGCGGTAGAACGGCTCAAACAGTCGTGGAAGGGATTCCGGAGGCACGCCCGGCCCCTGATCGGCAATGCGGATGCGGGTGTTTCCATCCTGCTGCTCCGCGTGGATGTGAATGGGACCGTATTCGCCCGCATAGCGAACGGCATTGCGCAGCACGTTGCCGATGGCGCGGTCCAGCGCGCCATGCAGTGAATGCAACTGCATCTCCGCAGGGACGTGGAGCTGGACATTTGCATCAGACGCTTCGCGGGCGATGACGGCGAGGATCAGTTCATGCAAACGGATGTCCTCCGCGGTTTCACGGTCTGGCAATGTCTCGGCCTTGGAGAAGGCGAGCACTTCTTCGACCAGACGCGCCATGTGCTGGAGTTCCGCATCGAGTTTTGAAAGGTAGCCAGCCTGCTCTGGCGTGCTGCGCTGCTCCACCACGCCAAGGGCCATCTGCATGCGGGCGATCGGCGAGCAGAGTTCGTGTGCGACATCCGCCGTGATGCGGCGCTGCTCCGCGACATATTCGCCAAGCTGGGCGGCCATGGCGTTGACGGAGGATGAGAGCTCCCCCAGTTCATCATTGCGGCCGCGTGTGACACGCTCTCCAAAATTCCCCTGGGCGATGCGGCCAGCGGCATGATTGAGGCGTCCGATGAATCCGGTGATGCCGCGGACGAAGGGCATCCAGACCAGGGCGGAGAGCAGCAGTGCTGCTCCAGCGAGGCCATACCAAGGCCAGGCATCAAAGAAGAGGCCGCCACCGGTGATTGTGTTGGAAACCATGAGCAGAGTCAGCGGGCGGTTGTCACTCTCCTGGGTGAGATCGAGATGAATGCCCGCCCAATAGTGAGCGGGATCTCCCGCCCGAAGGAGGAAGCGCGGTTTTGGAGGCGCATCTGAGGGACGTCTTCTGCCTGTGCCGGGGAGAGGACGCCGCGGTGGCGGGTGGTCCCCAGGGCCGCGTTTGTCGATTAGTTTTGGCACGACTCCCGGGGGAACCTGAACGGCTGTGCCCATGACCTGCGCGCCACTGCTGCTGAAAAGAGCGAAGGTGACGTCGTGCTGCACTTCATATCTTTTCAAGGCTTCCGGCCATTCCTTCTCTGGCAGGCTGGAAAGTTCAAAGGTGACGTTGTCGCCAATCGCAGCGATCCGTTCGCCCGCCTCGCCTGAGAGCATCCAGTCCAGGCTCATGCGGAACTGCATGCTGAGAAAGCCGAAGAGGAGCAGCGCCAGCGCCAGAAGATTGACACCGAACCAGAGCAGAATCTTCAGATAAAGAGGGAGGCGTGGACGGGACATGGGCGGTCAGCGGCTGGGGGTGACGAGCTGGTAGCCGAAGCCGCGCACCGTCTTGATGAACTGCGGATTTTTGGGGTCGTCCCCGAGCTTGCGCCGGAGCATGGAGATATGCATGTCAATGGCGCGGTCAAACACGTCCCACTCTCGGTCGGCCACGTCTTCGATGAGCTGCTCACGTGTGCGCACACGGCCGTGAGCCCTGGCGAGGGAAAGCAGCAGACCGAACTCCGCCGGAGTAAGATCGAGGGGAACGTCTCCCAGCACCACTGCGTGTGAATCCACATTGATGCGCAGGGGGCCGACGACGATTTCCTTCATGGGACTCTGTGGCGTGTTTTCCGCCACCCATCCGGAGCGGCGCAGCACGGCGCGCAGGCGGGCGAGAAGCTCGCGGGATGAAAAGGTTTTGGGCAGGTAGTCGTCAGCGCCGAGCTCGAGGCCGACGATGCGGTCCACCTCCTCGCCCCGGCCGGTGAGCATCATGACGGGGACCTTGGACTTGGTGCGAATGCGCCGGAGGACCTCGAAGCCATCGCAGCCCGGCATCATGACATCGAGGATGATCGCATTCCAAGGTTCGCTGGTGGCGCGCTCGGCGCCGCTGTTTCCTTCGTGCTCGCATTCGACCTCAAAACCCATCGGCTTCAGGTAGTCCGCCACGAGCTGTGAAAGCTCGGTGTCGTCGTCGATTACGAGGATGCGCGTGGTGGCTGGCATGAGGAAGTATGAACTTTCGCGAGCGAATTCGCGAGTTTCTTTACGGATTGCTGACAATTCGATGCGTGTTTGCTGATGATCGGCTGACACCGTCGTTGCAATCTAGGACCATGAAAACACCCACGTCTCTCTGTTTGTTCATCGGGCTGCTCACGAGCACGGCTGCTTTCGGGCATGTCTGGAAGTCCGGAGATGCAGCCGAAAAGGAAGGGCTGCGGCAGCACATTCTAGAAGATTGGATGCAGCAGCAAAAGAGCGCCACAGACCCAGTTCCAGCGCAAAACCGGACCGCGAATGTGCGCGTGGCCGCCAGTGGCTCCTCGCTCCAGCTTGCCGCTGCCGCTGTGGCCAATGCGGCGAACGCACCGGGAGCGGCCAAAGCATTCATGAGCTTTCCGAAGCTGGAACTGAAATGGGACCAGGACTTTCTCCATGTGGGTTCCAACGGCTGGCCGGAGCACAACATGATGGTGGGGATCACGGCGTGGCAGCAGCAGGTGCCGCTGCCGCAGGCTTACTTTGGCGACAATGCCTGGCGCATTCCGCTCAAGCCTGTGCCGGCAAAAACACCCGCCATTGTGGAAGGGCATTTTTTGCGTGGAGCTATTGCGCTGGCGGTAAACGGCATCCCGATTTTCAATCCGCAGAACAATCGCGGGGAGGTTTCGTATGAAATCGGTGAGCTGGACCAATGGGGCGGCCATTGCGGACGAGCGGACGACTACCATTACCACATTGCGCCGCTGCATCTGCAGACGGTGGTGGGGAAGGGAATGCCGATCGCATACGCGCTGGACGGATATCCGATCTATGGACTCACCGAACCGGATGGATCGCCCGTGGGCAAGCTGGACGAGTGCCATGGCCACGAGGATGCGAAAGTGGGCTACCACTACCATGCCTCCACCAAGCGTCCGTATCTGCAGAGCGCCTTTCATGGAGAAGTCGTGGAAGCCGAAGGGCAGGTAGATCCACAGCCACGTGCGCAGCCGGTGCGGCCAGACACGCCGCCGCTGCGCGGGGCGGAGATCACCGGCTTTGAGAGCACCGGGTCCAACAGCTATAAGCTGAGCTATCAGGTGGGCAGTGAGAAGCGCTGGATTTCCTACAGCATCAACAGCGACGGCACCTATCCCTTTGAGTTTAACAACGGGCGTGAGGGCACGGTGAAGGAGGTTTACACCAGCCGTGGCGGTGGAGGCAGAGGTGCTGGCGGCGGCGGAAAAGGCAAGGGCAAGGGAATGCCGCGTGAAGCAGGTGGCCCGGGCAAGGGCATGAAACCCGATGACAATCCGCCACCGGCGCCGGGAGATTCTCCACGCCTACAGCCTGCCCGTGCCACTGGCAGCCTGATGGATGTGAATGGCGACGGAGTGGTGACAGCGCAGGAGTTTGCCGACAATGTGAAGCGTGACTTTGCCGCGAGCCGAAGCGGCGGCACCCTGGCAGCCGCGATGACAAAAGCCCGCGGCGAATTTACCGAACTGGACCGAAACGGCGATGGCAAGCTGGATGCGAGCGAACTGCCGACAGCATCAGCAGCACCTGCTTTACAGCAGCCGGAGAGGCGTGGTGGCGCACCGCAGACGATCAAGGCAAACGGCTTTGTTTTGACCAGCCCCGAGGTGGAAGATGGTGGCAATCTGCCCATGGATTACACCGGAGACGGCAGTGGAGCCACACTGCCGCTGGAATGGCGCGGTGCTCCAGCCGGAACGAAGAGCTATGCGCTGATCATGGACCACCTGGCACCGGGCAATGAGATGAAAAGCTACTGGGTGATGTGGGACATCCCCGCCAGCACGACGAGCCTGCCCAAGAATGCCAAAGGTGTGGGCAAGCTCGGAGTGGGCTTCAAAGGCCAGCCTGGATATGAGCCGCCCCATTCGCAAGGGCCGGGGGCCAAGACCTATGTGCTGCATGTGTACTCGCTCTCCGCTGAGCCCAAAGTGGCGACATCCTCGGGCGTGACACGCGAGGCCCTGCTGGCGGCCATGGAGGGGAAGATTCTCGCTCAGGCAGATCTTAGCGTGGTGTACACGCGAGGCGGTGTGGCTCAAAACCCGGGGCCGGGTGCTCCGCCCAGCGGAGCGCAGCCTCCTGCCCAGCCGATGGCACCACCCAGTGGTGGCGGGACACAAGGCGGCCAGCGCAAGCCGTGGATGCAGATGCATGGCACCGAGTTGGACACCAACAGTGATGGCGTGGTGACGCTGGAAGAAACGCTGGCCGACATGAAGACCGCAGCTTCGAAATACGACGCCGACAAGAGCGGCGTCATCACGCCCGCAGAGATCGATGCCGCAGGAGATGTGCGGCAGGGCGCCGCCTTTGCGGGCTTTATCTACAGGCATGCCTTTGAGCTGGATGCCAATCAGGACAGCCAGCTCACCACTGCGGAACTGGAGAAAGCAGCGAAGTATATTTTTGACACAGCGGATGCTGACCGAGATGGCCGACTGAGCACTGCGGAGGTGCAGTCCTCCCCGAATGCACCGCTGAACAATCCGCAGCAGCGTGGCACCGACCAACCGCCACCCGCACCCACAGCAGCGACGCCACCAGCAGCTGAGATGAAGGCAGCCGGAAGTGCCGAGCCCAAAAAGGGCCCGGGTGCAGGAGGTGGCAAAAAGAAGAAAGGCGGCGGCCCGCCGGGGCTCATCAAGCCGAGCATCGCCGACACGATGAAACTGAACGTGTACGCGGACAATTGGTTCATGCTCTACGTGAACGGGCGCCTTGTGGCGGTGGATCCCATTCAGTTCACACCGCACAATGTGGTCAGCGTAGATTTTCTGCCGGAGTATCCGATGACGATAGCGGTGCTGGCCAAGGACAACGCGGATCCCAAAACCGGACTCGAATACGGCAGCAGCGTCGGAGACGGTGGCTTCATTCTGAAATTTGCAGACGGCACGGTGACGAACGCCACATGGAAGGCCAAGAGCTTCTTTCACGGGCCGGTCAATGGTGACACTGCCAACCCGCAAGTCCGCCAGGAGCCGCTGCCTGCCAACTGGTGGGCCGTGGACTTCGACGACAGTTCATGGAAGCACGCGAAGGAATACACCGTCGAAGAGGTGGACCCCAAGCAGCCCTATTTTGAGAACGATTTCGAAGGGGCCAAATTCATATGGTCCGACGACCTCGCGCTGGATAACACAATCATCTTCCGCACCAAGGTGGAAAAGCCCGGCTGGCAGCCGCGCTGGAACACGAAGCCTGACCTGGATGTGACTGGAGCACCTCTGAAATGAAAACACTACTTACTCTAAGCCTTGCGCTGCTGGCTGGCAGCGCCTCGGCCAAAGCGCCCAACATCCTTTTCATCCTGGCGGATGACCAGTCGTGGAGCGGTACCTCGGTGCGGATGATGCCCGATGAGCCGGGCAGTGCGGGGCGGGAGTTTCACACTCCCAATTTGGAAAAGCTCGCCGCGCAGGGCATGGTGTTCTCGCAGGCTTATGCAGCGCACTGCAAATGTGAGTGCTCGCGTGCCTCCATCCAGATGGGGCGCACGACGAGCTCGCTGAATGCCACAGACAAAAGCTCACGCAACTGGAACGCACCCGTCTCCGACTCGCTGGTCAACACGCTGAAGAAGGCTGACGGCAGCTATCGTGCAGCCCACTTCGGCAAATGGCAGTGGTTTCATACTCCGGAGTCCATGGGGTATGATGCCAGCGACGGCATCACCATGAACGAAGATGGAGACTCGACAGATCCGGAAGATCCGAAGCAGTCTTTTGGCATCACGCGGCGAGCGCGCACATTCATGGAGAAGCAGGTGAAAGAGGGGCATCCCTTTTTCCTGCAGCTTTCCTATTATGCCGTGCACCAAACGCCGCAGGCGCTGGCCGCAACGCTGAAGAAATACGAAGGGATACCAAATCCAGCCAAAGGCGGGAAAGGCGACCGAGCTATGATGGCCGCGATGACGGAGGACCTCGACACGTGCGTGGGCGCGGTTTTGAAAAAGCTCGATGACCTGGGCATCGCGGAAAACACCCTCGTCATTTATACCTCGGACAACGGAGGGCGCACTGGTCTGCTCAACGGCGGAAAAGGAGATTTGGGAGAAGGGGGAATCCGCGAGCCGATGATCATTCGCTGCCCAGGGGCGAAGGGTGGTATGAACTGCGCTACGCCGATCATCAGCTACGATCTGATGGCGACCGTGCTGGATTTTGCTGCGCCCGGTTTTCCTCTGCCGAAGGGGGTGGAGGGCGGAAGCTGGAAGCCGCTGCTGCTGAGCGGGGGAAAGGAGCCGGTAAGGCGGCCGATCGACCGTTTTGTCTGGCACCAGGTGGTGGAGGTGGAGCACCCGATGTCCGCGATCCGAAAAGGCGACTACAAGCTGCTCTATTTCTGGGACAGCAAGGAAGGGCTCCTTTTTGACCTGGTGAATGATCTGGGCGAGACGCGAGATTTGGCAAAGCAAAACCCTCAGATGACCGAAAAACTGCAGGCTGAGCTCAAGGCACACCTGCGTGCAGGGTTGGGGGAGCAGGTCTTCGCGGCTCTGGAGCGTGGCGAGTTTCCCCAAGGCAGAGGGCCCAAACCGGGCAAGGGCATGGGCCCTGGAGGCAAAAAGAAAGATGGCATGAAAAAGGGAAAGTGATCTGGTAGCGCAGGTCCCTTCCTAAACATGCACCCTGTCATCGCGCTGCTGCTCGTATTGTCCACTCTGTCTGTCTGTGCCGCTCCGCTGCCTGTGACGGTGGATGTGAAGAATGGAATGCTGCGCGGAGGGAAGCCTTATTTTGTCAAAGGCGCAGGAGGTGAGACACACCTCGACATTCTGGCGGCTCGCGGGGGCAATTCACTGCGCACCTGGAGCACCGATGATCTGGAGAAGACATTGAAAGAGGCAGAGAAACTGGGGCTGACGGTGAGCGCTGGAATTTGGCTGGAGCCTGAGTGCTCATGGTTTTCGTATGCCAAGCCGGAGCACTGTGCCAGGCAGCAGGAGCGCGTGAGGCAGCAGGTGCTGAAGTTTCGCGAGCATGCCTCGCTGCTGGCGTGGGGACTGGGGAACGAGGTGGAAGGTGACGGCGCGCAGGCTGCTTTCTGGCAGCAGCTGGAAAAACTGGCGCTGATGGTGAAGGAGATCGATCCGGCGCATCCGACCTTCACGGCCGTGGCAGGCATGACAGAGCAGAAAGCAAAAGGGATGAACGAACATGCGCCCCACCTGGACTATGTCGGTGTGAACACCTATGGCGGCCTGTTTACCCTCCGAGAGCAGCTGGCGAAGATAGGCTGGTCACGGCCCTGGATGATTACGGAATGGGGACCGCAGGGTTTCTGGGAGAGACCGAAGAGCAAATCCGGTGCTCCCCTGGAGCAAACCAGCACGCAGAAGGCGGAGATGATGCGGCGTGGCTATGATGAAGTCATCGCGCAGGGTGGCGCGTGCCTGGGGAGCTACGCCTTTGTGTGGGGCTGGAAATATGAGGCCACGGCGACTTGGTTTGGCCTGCTCACATATGACGGGGAAACGACCGGGGCGGTGGATGCGCTGGAAGAAAAATGGAGCGGAAAGGCGCCACGGAATCGTGCGCCCGTGATCCAGCCTCTGAAGGAAGCTCCGGTGGAGGCAGTGGCTGCGGGCACAGGATTCAAGGTTCGTGCACAGGCCTCAGACGCTGAAGGGGATGCTCTCGTCTGGCGCTGGGCCGTGCTGCCTGAAAAAAGCGGCCACGATGCCGGAAAGCGCTCGCGGATGCCCGCTGCGGTCGAAGGTGCGATCGCCTCGACCGAGGGAGATCAAGCTCAGGTGGTGGCCCCGAAGCAACCCGGCAAGTACCGGCTGCACGTCTGGATCAGCGATGGCAATGGCCATGCAGCCACGGCGAATTCGCCGTTTGAGGTCAAGTAAAACAGCTCCCCTTGGGTGGCTGGACGATGTGCATTCCGGTATTTGCAGTGTGGGTGTTGGAAGCTTGTAAATCCGGCGTTTACTGGCGATGAAGCAGGCGGATCATCCACCGTTTCCTTTTTCTCCGCGATACCACCACGTCCTATGGCTGAAGTCTTCAATTCCAACTACCCCTCCATCGAACACCTTCGCGAAAGGGCGCGCCAGCGTGTGCCGCGCTTTGCCTTTGAGTATTTGGAGGGTGGCTGCTTTTCAAACATCAACCTGCAGCGCAACACGGACGAAATCCGTGAGGTGCAGCTGCGTCCCTGGTACCTGCGAGACTATCCAGGTTCCGATCTGAAGACGGAGCTTTTCGGAACGACGTATGATGCGCCCTTTGGCGTGTCGCCCATCGGGCTGCAGGGCCTGATCTGGCCGAAGGCGACCGAGATCCTGGCGAAGGCTGCACACCAGCACAACATCCCCTTTACACTGAGTACGGTGGGCACTGCGAGCATCGAAACGGTGGCTGAGCTTACGCAGGGAAAGGCGTGGTTTCAGCTTTATCATCCGGCGGAGGATGCGCTGCGCGACAAACTCCTGGATCGCGCGCGTGACGCTGGATTTCCCGTGCTGGTCATTCTCGCAGACACGCCCACATTTGCGTATCGGCCAAAGGAAATCCGCAATGGGCTTTCGATCCCGCCGCGCATGTCGGTGCGCAATGTGATCCAGATGATGCTGCATCCTACGTGGTCTTTCAGCCAGCTGGCGGCGGGGGCACCGGAGTTTAAGACGATGAAGCCCTATCTGCCGAAGGGGCTGAACATGAAGCACCTTGGCCTTTTTATGAACAAGACATTTTCAGGGCGACTGAACCCTGCCAAGATCAAAGCCATTCGTGAACGGTGGAAGGGCAAACTGGTGGTGAAGGGGGTGGTGACTGAGGAGGATGCGGAAACGGCGCTCGGGCTCGGGGTGGATGGAATCATCGTTTCCAACCACGGAGGTCGTCAGCTGGATGCAGGGCAGTCCACGATCAAACCGCTCACGGAGCTGGCGAAGAAGTTTGGCCAACGCACGACCGTCATGATCGACAGCGGGTTGCGAGCGGGGCCGGATGTTGCCTGCGCGATCGCCAGCGGGGCGAAGTTTGCCTTCATGGGAAGGTCCTTCATGTATGGCGTGGCGGCGCTTGGCAAAGATGGGGGCGATCACACGATGACGATGCTGAAGCGCCAGCTCAAGCAGGTGATGGAGCAGGTGGGGTGTGAGCGTGTGGCGGATCTGCCGAAACATCTGGTAAGCGGTCCGCAGTCGTGAAGACGATGCCGGACTCGAACGATCTTCCTTTTCTGCACGGCGGGCCGCTCGGCCGGGCGCGCTTCAAGGTGCAGCCGGAAGATTTTGTGGTGGAGGAACAGCTGGGGTTTGAGCCTTCGGGAGATGGCGAGCATTGCCTCCTGTGGGTGGAAAAGCGCGATCTGGACAGCAACGCGGCTGCGGCGCGGCTGGCGGATGCGCTGGGGATGAGGCGGCGTTTGGTGAGTCATTGCGGATTGAAGGACAGGCATGCGGTGACGAGACAGTGGTTTAGCCTGCACATGCCGGGGCAGGCCTCTCCCGAGGCAGCGGCGCTGGAGTCCGAAGGACTGCGTGTGCTGCACATCACCCGAAACCTGCGCAAGCTGCGGCGCGGCATTCATCGGGGCAACCGCTTTAGCATACGGCTGCGCGGTCCGGAGTTTGAGGCGGCCGAGGCGGCTCGGCGCTGGCGGAAGATTGCGGAGCAGGGAGCGCCAAATTTTTTCGGTGGGCAGCGTTTTGGCAACGATGGGCAAAACGTGGCGAAGGCACTGGCGATGTTTCGGGGCGAGTTCACGCCGGGGGATCGGTTGCTGCGCGGACTTCTCCTTTCCGCGGCGCGCAGTCATTTGTTTAATGCCGTGGTGGCGGCGCGAATGGCGGGTGGGACATGGGACAGGCCGCTGGACGGAGAGGTCTTTGGCTTCGCCGACAATGGAACCCTTTTGCTGCCGGAAAATCAGCGCGGCGACGAGGTGTCGCGATTTGAACAAGGCATCGTCGAGCTCACCGGACCGCTGTGGGGAAGTGGGGAACTGCAAAGCGTGGGGGAGGTGCGGAAACTCGAACAGGAACTGCTGGCCGGATTTTCTGATCTCACTGCGGGATTGGAGGCGTTCGGTCTTCGACAGGAACGCCGTGTGATGAGGCTGCGGCCGCTGCATCCGGAGCTGGAGGTGATGGAAAACGGCGATCTGAAATTTCGGTTTGATCTTCCCAAAGGGACCTATGCCACGACGGTCCTGCGGGAGCTGGCGGAACTGGATGAATCTGGTGCCCCACAGGTCTTGACGAAACACTGACAAATTCCCAGGCGAGTCCTGATGCGACATTGACGTTGCAGTTCATAGTGGACTGCCATGAAGCATTTACCCCTGCTCTGCGCCTTGGTTGTCGTCGCCCTCATGGTGGCGGCGTCCGGTCAAAATGAACCCAAACCCGCCAAAGGTGAACGGGGTGGGGGCAAAGGTGCCGGTCCTGGCGGGCAGGTGGAGCCCGCCGTGGTGCCGCCTTATCTCTTCAATGTCTGGCTTTGCCGGCCAGGCGCAGACTCCGTGACGCTGAGTGTGCTGGCGTGGGAGGAGATGGAGGTTTTCATTTCATATGGAGTGAATGCAGCAGCACTCACTCAGCGCACGGAGGTGAGGAAATTGCGAGCGGGAGAACCGCAAACGATGCTGCTGGGGGGCTTGAAGGCGGATACCGCTTATTCCTATCAAATGACCTATCGCGTCGGTGGTGGTGAAGCTGCACGCGATGAGGCGCGCAGTTTTCATACACAGCGTGCTCCATCATCCACCTTCACATTTACCACTCAGGCGGACTCGCACCTGGACGTCAGCACGGATGTGCGGGTGTACCAGCAGACGCTGGCGAACATGCTGGCGGACAAGCCGGACTTCATGATCGATCTCGGTGACACGACGATGGTGGACAAGTTCGGCAATTTTTACACGCGGGCGGAATCGCAATACAAAGGGCAGCGCTATTACATGGGCCGCATCGCCCATACCGTGCCGGTGCTGCTGGCACTGGGAAATCACGATGGCGAACAGGGATCAAGGCTGACGGGCGAGCCGGACTCCATGCCTCTTTGGTCCATCGGCATGAGGAAGAAGTATTTTCCAAATCCGGAGCCGGGAGGGATTTACACGGGAAATGCGTCGCCAGAAGAAGGTGCTGGCATGCTGGAGGATTACTATGCTTTTGAATGGGGCAGTGCGCTGTTTGTGGTGCTGGATCCCTTTTGGTTCACACGAGAACGCAAACGCGAGGACAACTGGAGCATGACGCTCGGGGAAGCGCAGTACCGCTGGCTGGCGAAGACGCTGCAGACGAGCAAAGCGCCCTTTAAGTTTGTGTTTCTGCACCATCTCGTGGGCGGACTGGGCAAAGATGTGCGCGGGGGAGTGAAACCTGCGCCCTATATGGAATGGGGCGGCAAAAACGCTGATGGCAGCGAGGGCTTCAAGCAACACCGCTCTGGCTGGGAGATGCCCGTTCATCAGCTGCTGGTGAAGAATGGTGTGAGCGTCGTCTTTCACGGTCACGACCACCTTTTTGCGAAGGAAGAGCTCGACGGGGTGATCTACCAGGAAGTGCCGCAACCCGGGCACCCGAGCGGCGGCACGCGCAGTGCGGAAGAATATGGCTACACGGGCGCCATCCTCGGGAGCTCGGGGCACGTTCGTGTGACGGTGGGGCCGGATGAAGCAATAGTGGACTATGTGAGATCGATCGTGCCTGGTGTAACAAGAGACGAGATTCCCAATGCCACCGTGGAGCATCATTACAGCCTGAAGCGGCGGTAGTGCGAGAATGGTCGCAATGAACGGGCGCGAGTGCGCGTAGCTGGTGAACCCACCATCATGAATACCTGCCGCTCTCTCATCATCTGCCTGCTTCTCGCACTTTCGTATGGTGGAACGCTGGCTGCGGACGGCCAGCAGCCGGTGAAGGGCCAGAGGATCTTCTACACAGGGCACAGCTTTCACATGTTTGTGCCGGCCATGATCGAGGAGATGGTCAAGACGATGGACCTTCAAGGTCACAAGCTGGCGGGAAAACAGGGGATCGGTGGTTCACGGGTGATTCAGCACTGGCAGCTGGCGGACGACAAAAACATGGCGAAGCAGGCGCTCATGCGCGGAGACGTGGATGTCTTCACCATGGCGGCGCATTTGCAGATCCCGGACGAAGGCATCACGAATTTTGTGCAGCTCGGTCTGGAGCATAATCCCAGCATGCGCTTTCTGGTGCAAGGTTCGTGGTATCCCTTCGACCTTCCTGCACCGGAACCGGGAAAGCCGGACCCGCGCATCAAGGACAATGCGCAGCGCGACGGCATGAAAATCGCCGATTTGCAGGCTGCCGTGGATGGCTGGCGCACTCAACTGGAGGCTCAGGTCGCGGGACTCAATCAGAAGCATGGCAAGACTTGTGTATTCATCGTTCCGGTGGGCGATGCGGTGGTGAAGCTGCGGGCCATGGTGGTGGCTGGGGAGTTTCCGGGAATAACCAAACAATCGGCGCTGTTTCGCGATCCCATCGGCCATGGGCAGGGGCATGTGATGGCTCTGGCAGCTTACTGCAACTTTGCGGCGATCTATCGCATCAGTCCTGTTGGTCATAACGCACCCGAGCGCAGCATCTCGCCTGAGCAGCATGCGATTCTGCAAAAGATCGCGTGGGATACTGTCTCGAATTATCCGCCAGCGGGGGTGAAGTAATCTCGCGCGGAGGTGCTGACCCCACACCACGCTGCAGGTCAAATCTACTCCGGGCACCACCTGACGAGCGACGGAACATCGGTGAGCATTATGGAAACAGCCGCAACGCGACTCGGGCAGGCACGTGTTTTTTACCGCGTGATCCTCCCGGTGGTCAGCGAATAGGAGACGCTGATCTAAGGCTGTGTGTAGATGATCTTCACACGGCCGAAACGGCGGGCGGCGTTCAGCGTCGTGTCTTCGATGACCACAAGTTCCCAGGTTTCGTCGATGCTGGTGATGACGGGAGTGCCGGCTGCGTCGGTCCAGCCTCCGGTGCCGGTGGCAAGAAGCGTGTCACAGAACTGGGCGCTGTAGGTGAGGCCGCTGCTGGAGGCAGCCTTGCGACGGAGAAAGGTGATGCTCAGGCGCCTGCTGGGGGAGGAAAGGAGGGACACCGCCGGCGGACTGCCGCTGTAAGTGTCTGTGATCATGAAAGAGGAGTTGGCGGCAGCCGGATTCAGGCTGAAGGCGTATTCGAGAAGGTTGCTGAGGCCGTCGCCATCTTCATCCTGATCAGGACCGAACTTGCCGGAGGGAAACAACTGAGTGCTGGCCCAGACGGGATACCCCGCAGTGCCGGTGATGATGATCTGGCTGTCAGCTCCGTCCGGAAACGAAGTTTCGGAGACGCCGGGGATGTTCGAAATACTGTCGGGCGCAAGGCTTGCATCCAGGAGCCGGACTCGGAGATCGTAGGTGCCGGCAGCGAGACCGTAGGGAACGACTGCGTTTACGGTGCAGGCCCCGTTCAAAGCATCCCCGCTCGTGAGGTTGCCCGTGGAAAACAAGGCGATGGTCGCAGGCGTTGGAAGCTGGGAGGAGACCAGCTCGATGCTGCCAGACGAGAATCCGGAGAGATTGTCCGTGAGCGTGAGCTGGAAGGTGATGACGCGGCCGGACTCTGCGACGCTGCCGCCGTCGATGCTCGTGGCCGAGGCGGTGAAGGTGGTGAGAACGGGCGGAGCGATGTCCACGAGGCCGGTGTTTGTGACGGTGACCACGGGCGCTGAAGCAAGCGGAAGCGCGAAGTCGTCGCTGACGGTGTCGGCACCGTAGGACCAGCGTGCATCGCGTGAGCCGTTGCTGGCAAAAACGACCGCTTTCCAGCCTGCCGGCGGAACGAAACGCGGAAGCGTGAAGGGAAGCTGATAACTGCCACTGGCGGCGGTGCCGGAGATGCGCTCGGCATCGGTGAGCGGTAGTTCGAGGAAGCGTGTCTCATCCTCGTCATTCAGACCGGTGGGATAGATGAGGCGCACGCGCATGGAAACGGGGCTGACACTGCTGCTTGCGGTGAGATTGAGGGTCAGGCTGGCGGCGGCATTCGTCACGTTTGCAGAGGCGGGCGAGAAACTCAGGCTGTTGACTCCAAAGGTGGTGGGGGAGGGGACAAGAATGAGTGTGAAGGCGCCGGTGGCCACGCTGAAGCCGTCGTCATAGCCGGAAACAGAGATTTTGTAACTGGTGCCGGCGACGGCGAAAAAGGTGAGGGATGACCAGTGCTCCTGTTCCCCGGCCTGCGAGGCATCGTCATTGAAGCCCAGCTGAGTCAGCGTACCAACGCTGCTGCCGGTAAAAATTCCCAGCACGGTGTCGGTGCCGAGGGCAACGGCGGACGAGGCGCTCACCCAGCCTGATGCGGGAGCTGTCCACTCATACCAGACGGAACTGCCGGCGATGCCTCCATACGTCGTCTCTCCTGCTTCCAGTGTGGCCTCGGTATTGTCTCCAGGGATCGAAAGAGACGCCCCGCTGCCGAGATTGGTACGACTGGCGAAGCTGTCGTTCGTGGGAGGCACCGCATGCATGCTGCCAGCAGCCAGCACGCAGAGCAGGAGCAAAACAAAAAGCGAGCGGAGGGTCATTGCGTGGCGGAGGATTGCATGGCACCAAGGGCTGCGGCGGCGGCCTGCGCAAGCCCGGGGTCGGTGGAGGTCGCATTTTTTTGCAGCCAGTCGCGGGCCTCCGTGCTGGTGACCGACTGAATGATGTTGAGAAAGGACTGCCGCAGTTCGGGATTGGTGACACCGAGGACCTGAAGGGAGTCCGCAACGGCCTGGAGGGAGTCGCTGGTGCCGATCTTGCCGAGGGATGCGGCGGCGTTTTGCATGATGGGCACCTCGCCGCTGGTGCGCAGCAGCGTGCTGAGTGCAGCGGTGGCGCCAGGATTGGTGATGGAGCCGAGGGCTGCGAGAATGTTTGCGCTCTGTCCGCCTGAGGACTCAGGCTCGTGATACATTTCACCGAGAAACTGCACGGTGTTCGAATCTGCGGCCCGAGAGATGGTGGCGACGACGGCATCGCGGACCTGGGGATCCAGCGGGAGGGCGAGGGTGGAGGCCAGTGTCTCGAGCGGCTGGCCTGGCGGCAGCGCATTGAGAGCCTGGAGCAATTGTGCGCGCACCGCGGGCTCACTCGCGGACTGCACGGCAGCAAAGAGAGTCTGGACAGCCTCGCCGGTGCCGATGCGGGCCAGGGCATCCGCGAGAATACCCCGCTCCGCATTGCTGTGGACCGCCTGCAATGCGTCGCCGAGCAATCGTTCGAAGCCGGGGCCGAGTGAGGCGAGTTTCTCTACCATGGCCAGCCTGCGGCCCATGCTGGGATCAGCGGCAGCGAGGGCCACATCGGCCAGCACCTCTGTTTTGGTCTGCTCAGCCGGCTTTTGCACGACCGTATTTGAATTCTGAACTGGAGCGGTGGCGGCCCCGGTCTGCGAAGGCGGGTCTTTTTTCTGAACGCCGGCGCTTGGTTCCGGTGCCGGCTGTCGCGTGGCAAAAAAAAGCAGCGCCGCGGCCAGGACCACGACGCTGGAAGCTGAGGCGATGATAAGGCGGCGGCGGTTCATGCTTCAAATACGCGAGCGCGTCACGGCGTGGTGGTGCCAGTGAGGTTGATGACGTACGCGCCCTCGTCGGGGTCGGTGTTTTGAAGCGTGAGCTTTGCGGCAAACGTAGAACCCGCGGCGGTGGGAAGGAATTTCACCCTCCACACGCCGGTGCCACCTGCCGGGATGCTGGCGGGAGGCGCCTGCACGGTGGTGAAGGCGATGCTGCCCGTCGGGGTGGAATTGACTGTCCAGTAGGCAGCGATGAGCAGCGCATCCGTGCCGGTGTTGCTGATGATGATGTCCTTGGTGACCGCCACATTGACGGCTGTGCTAAAGGCTAGCGATCCGCCGCTGGCGATGTCGGTGCCGCCTGCACTGACGCCAACTTCAGGAGGAGTAGCGCTGGCAACTGCCGCAGCGGTGAGGTTGATCTTATAGACGCCCTCGTCGGCATCGGAGTTGGTCATGGTGAGGGTCCAATTGTCCGCGGTGGAGACGAGGACAGGGCGGTAAACCACATTGATGGTGGCGGAGGCTCCCGGAGCGAGCGTCGAGACCAGGTTCGTGATGTAGAAGGGGGGAACGGAGGTCGTGGGATAGCTGCCTGATGCAGGTGATGTGCCCCAGCCGGTGATGGCCAGTGTGGCTGCACCGGTGTTGCTGACCGTGAAGCTCTTCGTGACGGTGCTGCCCAGCGTGACCGCACTGCCGAAGTCGATGGTGCCATTGATCGGCAGGTCCGCGCTGTTGTAGCTGACGCTGATCTCGCTGTCGGTCGCCAGCGAAGCTCCGGTGAGCGTGAAGCCATACGGGTTCTCGTCAGGGTCGTTGTTGTTGATGTTGAAGGAAGAGCTGTAATTCGTGGAGAGCGCACCAGGCTTGAAGGTGACACGCACGGTGGTGCTGCCAGCCGGGACGACGGTGCTGGAGCCGGAGATGATCTGCCAGGAGAAGGCAGGGGTGTTGGTGGAGCCCGTCGGTGTGATCGCGGCGATCACATTGCTGATGGTGAGGTTTGAGGCACCTGTGTTTTTGATGACGAGGTCCTTCGTGGCGGTGGTTCCGCGGGCGATGGTGCCGAAGTCCAGGGTGCTGTTGCGTGCCTGCTCGGCGGTGCCGATGAACACGGAAATGTCCGGTGCGGCAGTGGATGCGGTGGCGGAGCCTGTCAGCACAATGCTGTAAGGGTTTTCATTGCTGTCGTTGTTGTTGAAGCGCAGGATCATGCTGTGCGAGCCGGCGCTGGTCGGAGCGTAGTTCACCGTGAGGGTGGCGGTGGAGCCTGCAGCCACCGTGGCGGGCAGAGTTCCGGAGAACTGGAAGGGATTCACCGTGCTGGTGCCCGCCGGATAATAGGCGAGCGAGACACCGGCGATGGTGGAGACAGCCGGTGATGAGAAGGTGACATTCGTGCCGGAGATGGAAACGATGGAGGTGCCCGAAGCGAACGGACCGACCACTGTCATGCCCGCGGAAAGATTGGCGGAGCTGACCACGGTGGCCACGGTGCTGCCAAGCGTGGTGTTGGTGGTGACGTTTGTAGCGGCGGCGGTGAGATAGAATCCGTAGCCGCTGAGATTCAGCGCTGCATTGCCGGTGTTGGCGATGACGAACTGCTTGGAGACCACCGTACCCGTGGTGGTGGCTCCATAGGCGAGAGTGCCATTCAGCGGAACGTCCACGCCACCCACCGAAACTCCAATCTCCGGTGCGAGCACAACGGCCGAGCCGGTCAAAGTGATGACGTAGGGGTTCTCGTTGCTGTCGTTGTTATTGAAACGCAGAAGCATGCTGTGCGTTCCCGCGGCCGAAGGTGCGTAGTTGACGGTGATGGTGGTGCTGGCCCCGGCGGCGACCGAGGTGGGGAGGGTGCCGACGAACTGGAACGGATTCAGCGTGTTGGTGCCCGCTGGGTAGAAGCTGAGAGAGACGCCGGCGAGTGTCGATGTCGCGGCAGTGGACAAGGTCACCGTGCTGCCGGAAACCGCCGTGACCGTGGAACCTGCGGCGAACGGGCCAAGAACGACCATGCCTGCGCTCAGGCCGTTGGTGCTCGCCAGCGTCACCGAGGTGCTGCCGGCTGTCGTCGTTCCGGTTGAAGTTACCGGCGTGGCTGGAATCCCAAAGCTCCAGCCGCTGAGGTTGAGCGCGGCATTGCCCGTGTTGCTGATGACGAACTGCTTGGAGACAGGAGTGCCCACGTTGGTGCTGCCATACGCAACGGTGCCAGCAAGCGGCACGTCCGCGCCCGCAACACTCACGCCGATTTCGGGTGCCGCAGTGTTGACCGTGGCGGAGCCAGTCAGCGTGATGTTGAAGGGATTTTCGTCGCTGTCGTTGTTGGTGAACCGCAGGTTCATGCTGTGATTGCCGACCGCAGTGGGCGAGTAGTTCACGGTGACCGTGGCGGTGCCGCCGGCCGCCACGCTGGAGGGCAGGGTGCCGGAGAAGACGAAGGGGTTCACCGTGTTGGTTCCCGCCGGGTAGACGCTGAACGTGGTGCTGGTCAGCGTCGAAGTCGCCGCAGCGGAGAAAGTCACCACATTACCGGAGATCGAGGAGATCGTGGTGCCAACCGGGAACGGACCGGTGATGACCATGCCCGCTGCCAGATTGCTGACGCTGGTGAGCGTTGCTGTGGGAGAGCCGAGAGTTGTGGCGCCGGTGACCGTGGCCACGGGAGAGACTGGCTGCACAAAGCTCCAGCCGCTGAGGCTCAGAGCGGCGGTGCCGATGTTGCTGATGACGAACTGCTTCGAGACTGGCACGCCGATGAAGGTGCCGCCGTAGGCAAAGCCGGTATTCACCGGGATGTCCACCCCTTCCACCGCCACAGCGACTTCGGGCGTGGGGGCGATTCCGGTCGCGGAACCTGTGACGGTAAACAGATAGGGGTTTTCGCTGAGGTCATTGTTGCTGAAGCGCACGATCATGGAGTGACTTCCGGCGCTCAGTGGCGCGTAAGTGACGGTGAAAGTGGCGCTGGCGCCCGCGGCCACGTTGGTGGGCAGCGTGCCGGTAAACTGGAAGGGATTGACCGCCGGCACGCCCGGCTGGAAGTAGGTGAGGACGGAATTGGATGCCGTCGAGCTGGCCGCCGCTGAGAAGGTGACGCTGGTGCCAGAGATTGAAACTACGGAGGTGCCTGTCGGGAACGGACCGCTCACCGTCATTCCTGCAACGAGCGCGCTGGCACTGCTCACGGTGGCCACATTGCTGCCGAGTGTGGTGGTGGTGGGGACGGCGGTGGTCGTGCCGCTGGGTTGCTGAAAGAGCCAGCTGCTCAAAGTCAGCGCCGCGTTGCCCGTGTTGTTGATGGTGAACTGCTTGCTGACCGGCGTGCCCGAGGCGGTGGTGCCAAATGAGGCCACGCCGCTTCCGGTCGGCACGTCCACACCCGCCAGAGAGACATCGATTTCAGGCGCGGTGACCGTGCCCACGGCGGTGCCCGAGACATTGATGGTGTAGGGGCTTTCATCGGGGTCGTTGCTGGTCAGCTGCACGGTGGCGTTGTAGGTGCCTGCCACCGTTGGGGAGAAGTTCAACCATGTGCTGTAGCTCGATCCTGGAGCGATGGACACCGGCGGAGTGACCCACGCACTGAAAGGCTGCGGCGTGCCCGTCGTGGTGCCAACCGGCTGCGTCACCGTCGCACCGGTAATGGTCAGCGTGGCGGTGCCCGTATTGTAAAGGGTCAGCGACTTCTGCACCATCGTGCCGGAGTTCGATGTGCCAAACGCGAAGCTGCCATTGTTCCCCACCGAGCCGCCGTTCACGGTGACATCGATGTCCGGAACCGGGCTCGTGCTGGCAGAACCCGTTCCGGTCAGATTGATTCGATAAGGATTTTCATCCGGATCCGTGCTGGAGATGACCAGCGTTGATTTGTAAACCGCGTCTGCGACGGTGGGCTTGAAGATCATCACCAGCGAGCCCGACTGACCCGCAGGCAGCACCGGAGAAGGCGTGCCGCCAAAGTAGAAGTACATCGGCGTCGTGCTGCTCAGCAGCGGCTGCACTGCCGAGGTGGAAAAACCCGTCAGGCGCAGTTCGCCCGTGCCGGTGTTCGACACCAGGAACGTGCGCAGCGCCGTCATGCCCACCGGCAGGCCGCCCCAGTCCACCGTGGAATCCATGGCCACATTGGCCCCATTCAGCGTCACCGCGATGTCGCCCGGATTGGGGTTTGCATCGCTATGGCCGGTCAACGTTAACGTGTAGGGGTTTTCGTCGGCATCATTGTTATAAACCTTCAGCGTCGCCGTGTGATCTCCCGCCTGCAGCGGCAGGTAGGTCACCTTCACGGTCGCACTGGCTCCGGCCGCGAGTGAAGCAGGCAGCGCCGAGTCAAAGCGGAAGGCATTCACTGTCGCGTTCGGCCCGCCCACATAGTAATAGAGAACCGCGTTGCTGATGGCCACCGTCGCCGGGCTGGAGAAGGTGACCGTGTTGCCAGAGACTGCGGTGATCGAAGTGCCGGACACGAACGGTCCCGAGACACCCATGCCAGCCGCCAGCACCGCGCCGTTAGCAACCGTCGCCGTCGTGCTGCCTACCGTGGTGGTGGTCGCGGTCGAAACCATCACGGGCGGCGGGATCGAAAGCTGCCAGCTCGTCAGATTCAGCGTTGCGGTGCCGGAGTTGGTGAACACAAAATCTTTCGAGATGCCCACGCCCGTGACGTTGTTGCCATAGGCCACCGTGCTGTTCGTCGCCACATCCGTGCCTGCGACCTTCAGGCCGATTTCTCCCTGCACGGGGTCCTGCGAGACAGTACCGGTGAAATTGAGGACCGTCGGGTTTTCATCGCTGTCATTGTTGTAGAGCGTGAGCTTGGCCGCATAGTTTCCCGCCACGAGATTAAAGAGCGAAATTTGGAATGTCGCCTGCCCGCCTGCGGGCACCGAGGTTGGGATGGTTGAGTTGTAGATGGAGAAGGCCATCGGTACCGTCGTTGCGGTGGTGTTTGAGCCGGCAGCCGTGCTCGTCGTGCTCACGGGAATCAGGCTGTTGCTGGTGATCTTGAGCTCGCCTGTGCCGGTGTTGGCGATGGTGATCGTCTTGTTCAGGCGCGTGTTTTGGATGGTGGAGCCCACATTGATGGTGCCATTGTTGGCCACAGTGGTTGCGCCGTCACGGATTTCAATTTCCGACGGCGGCAGCGGACCGGAGGACACGCCCTGCAGCGGGATGTCATAGAAAATTTCATCGCCGTCATTGCTGACCACCGTCAGTTTGCCTGAGTAGGTGCCCGCCACGTTTGACTGGAATGCGATACGGAAAGTCGTCTGACGCCCGGCTTCCACCGATGGCGCGGGCGAGGTGACGACGCGAAACGGAAACGACGCCCCGGCCGGAAGTGTGCTGGTGAGGCTCAGACGCAGTCCGTAAACGATGAGGGTCGCGTTTCCGGCGTTCCCCACAGAGAAATCCTTGTTCACCGTGCCACCGGGAGCCGCAGTGCCAAAATCCACCGTCGTGCCTGCGGGCAAATCCGCGCCACCGAGGCCCAGTGAGATGTCCGGCTGCTGAATCGAAGGAGCGCTGACTGTGAAATTAACAGTATAGCCACCCAGCGTGCCATAGACCGCTGGGAACACGCTCAGGTAATGAGTCCCGGCTGGCAGCAGCTGCTGACAGCGGAAGTTTGGCGCACCTGCGCTATCGTTGTCAGTGACAATGCTCGTGGCCGCGCCCTTCGCGCCTCCCAGCCAGAGCGTTCCGACCACATCCGTCGTGCCACCCGAAGACACCGTCACCACTGTGGGCGTCGTAAGGGTGAATTTGAAAAAGTCCACGTCGCCCGCCTTCTCCAAAGTGCCTGTCTTTACCGATGGCAAAGTCACAGCAGCCGCAGTGGCCGTTGTGTTGCCATAGTCATCAGACGTCGTGTTTTGCGCACGCAAGCCCAGGCAGGCAAGGAGCGATGCCGTAAACGTCAAAAGACGGAAATAACGGGGTCGGATGGTGTGCATGATGAGGCGCGCGGTTAGGTTGGGAAGGCATCAGCCGCTAAAGGTGGAAGGAAGGGCTGGATCAGGAATTTGCGTATGTTGCCAAAAAAGCGGCAGCCGGGGCAAGCAAAAAAAAGCCCCCCTATCTCCGGTTTGAAAGAACCGCCTAAGGCCAGTTCCAGCGCTCCAAATGCCTCCGCCCGTGGAAATCACCGAACAATGGCACGAAGACCAGTTTTGCGGAAATCAACGCAATCCGTCGCAGGCAGGATCGGGGGGCGTGATCCTCCCCCTCCTGAGCACTTGTGCGATTTTCTTCGTTGTAGCTGCGGGGCCTGTCAGCATCATGGACCTGTGAAGCGGACAATTCTTATCATCGGCCTCGTGGCTGCAGCGAGCGGCTGGTTTGCGGGCCTGCATTACGGTGCCTCGTCAAAGCATGCTGGTGAAAGCGGCCGCAAGATCCTTTTCTACCAGAGTCCCATGCACCCCTGGGTGAAGTCCGAGCAGCCGGGGCAATGTACCGTCTGCGGCATGGCCTTGGTGCCGGTGTATGAAGGAGGGGCAGGTTTTGACAATGCGGTCTCGGACATTGTCATGCTGCCGCCCGGAAGTCCGAATGTGGTCGGTGTGCGGACGGCGGAGGCGAAAGTGCTGCCGCTGACCCGGACGCTGCGCATTTCGGGGATGATCGGCGAGGATGAATCGAGGCACGGAATCATCAGCGCTCCGGTGGAGGGGCGCATCGACGGCCTTTCGATGAATCACGAAGGCCAGCAGGTGACGCGTCGGCAGCCACTGGCCACCATCTTCAGCCGCACGCTGCTCAAGGCGGCAGACGCGTACAAAGCCATGCTGCCGCAGGGCGAGCAGGCGGCAGAACCGATCAAGCGCACCCTGGAGCAATACGGCCTCGTGTGGGAGCAGATCAAAACCATCCCTCAGCGCCAGCCGGGCGACATTTACTTTGGTGTGCTTTCCCCGCTCTCCGGAGTCATCGTGAAAAGTTATGTACACGAGGGGCAGCAGGTGAAGGAGGGGGAGCGGCTGTTTGAGATTGCTGATTTCACGCGCATGTGGTTCACAGCCATGGTGGCAGAGCAGGATCTGCCGTTTCTCAAAGTGGGGCAGATCACCAAGCTCAATGCCACTTCGCTGCCGGGCGAAACGATGACGGCACGCATCTCCTTCATCAGTCCCAATATGGATGGCATGAGCCGCTCCGCCATGGTTCGGGTGGTTCTTGAGAATCCGGAGCGAAGAATCAAGAACAACTCCTTTGCCCAGGGGGTGGTGGAAATAGAAGCTCCTGAAGTGTTGGCTGTTCCGCGCAGCGCAGTGCTCTGGCCAGGCAATGAGCCGCGGGTGTATGTCGTGAAGGAGGCCGGTTCCTACCAGCAACGCCGGGTGAAGCTGGGACGCATTGGGGACAGTCACTATGAGGTGCTCGATGGACTGAAGGCTGGTGAACAGGTCGTGGTCAGTGGTGGAATGCTCATCGACAGCCAGGCGCAGCTGGATGCCATGGCACGCCCTGCCGAGGCGGAAATGCAATCCATGCCTCAAGCTGGAAATCATGCCGCGTGGATGGATTATATGAAAGCGGCGGCTGTGGTCAGCGCTGCGCTTGCGGCTGATGATCTGCCTGCGGTCACTGCGGCTCTGGGCAATGTGCCGCCCGCACCGGAGGGGCTCATCAAATCAGCCGCGCCTGCCAGTGGGAATGACCTCAAGGCTTTGCGCAAAGTTTTCCTGCCGTGGAGCCAGGAGATTGCTGCGCAAGCGCTCCAAATGAAATCGCTGATGCCAGAGCTGCGCGTGTTTCGCTGCGCCATGACCGGCAAGCTTTGGGATGGCGCACCTGCAAGTGCGGCGTGGATTCAGCTCGGCGGCGAGCCGCGCAATCCCTACTGGGGAGCTGAGATGCTGGAGTGCGGAATGGAAGTGAAGCCATGATTGATGCTCTGATAACCTGGTCGGTGCGAAATCGCTTCGTGGTGGTCTGCGCCACGCTTTGCGTCATCGCCTTTGGCATCAAGGCGCTGCGCGAGACCGCGGTGGATGCCATTCCAGACCTCAGCGAGCGGCAGGTCATCGTGTTTGCGGACTGGATGGGGCGCAGCCCGCAGGAGGTGGAGGATCAGGTCACGCATCCTTTGTCCGTGAATCTTCAGGGGATTGCGGGTGTGAAGACCGTGCGTGCTACCAGCATGTTTGGGTTCTCGCTCGTGACGGTCATCTTTGAGGATGCGGTGGAGTCTTTCGTGGCACGTCAGCGCATTTCCGAGCGCCTTGATCTGCTGGAACTGCCAGCCGGGGTGAAGGCCAAGCTGGGACCTGATGCCACGGGGCTGGGCTGGGTGTATCAATATTACCTCGACGTAGATCCTGCGGCCGGGCACACCTATGATCTGGGTGAGCTGCGCTCCTTGCAGGACTACCACATTCGCTATCAACTCAACAGTGTGGCGGGAGTGGCTGAGGTGGGCAGCGTGGGCGGCTTTGTGCGGCAGTATCAGATCGAGGTGGATTCGCAGGAAATGCGCGCTGCCGGAGTGTCGCTGAACATGGTCATGATGGCCGTTGGTCGCTCCAACCTGAACGTGGGTGGCAAGACCATCGAGGAAAACGGCATGGAGTTCGTCGTGCGCGGCATCGGTTTGATCAAGAGCGCGGAGGATCTCGAGAAGATCGTGCTCATGGAAAAGGGCGGCACGCCGGTCTATCTCAAGGATGTGGCCCGCATCGAAATCGGGGGCGACTTCCGCCGCGGCACCCTCGACTCAAACGGGCACGAGATTGTCGGCGGCATGGTCGTCATGCACAACGGTGCCAACGCGCGCGAGGTCATCGGCCGGGTGAAGGCCAAGATCGCTCAGATAGCTCCCAGCCTGCCGCCGGGTGTCAGCATCAAGGCCTTTTATGACCGCAGCGAATTGATCGACCGCACCATCGACACTCTAAGAACAGCACTGACGGAGGAGATCATTCTCGTCATCCTCGCGCACATCATCTTCCTGTTTCATTTTCGCAGCATCCTGATCGTCACTCTGCCACTGCCGATCAGTCTTTTGATTTCATTCATCCTCATGAAGGAGTGCGGGTTCAGCTCGAATCTCATGAGTCTCTCCGGTATCGCCATTGCGATTGGTGTGCTGGTGGATGCGGCCATCGTCATCACTGAAAATGTCATCCGCAAATGCGAGCAGGCTGGAGGGCACAGCACCGAAGTCATTCTGGGAGCCGCGAAGCAGGTCGGCCGCCCGATTGTCTTTGCCATGGGCATCATCATTCTAGCCTTTGTGCCTGTGTTTGCGCTCAGCGGGCAGGAGGGGAAACTTTTTCATCCACTGGCATACGCGAAGACGTGCGCGCTGCTCGGTGCCACGCTTCTTGCTGTGACGCTGGTGCCTGTGCTGTGCACGCTGCTGGTGCGCGGGCCGTTTCACGCGGAGGATCGCAACGTGGTCATGCGCTTTCTTCTGCGGCTCTACGATCCCGCGTTGAATTATGCGCTGCATCATCGCAAAGCGGTGCTCGGGATTGCAGCGGTAATCTTGGCGGCTGCGCTGGCCTTGGTGCCGCGCATGGGGAGCGAGTTCATGCCGCCGCTGAATGAGGGCAGCCTCATGCTCATGCCCAGCTTTGTGCCCGCCACTTCGCTGAGTGAAGTGAAGCGCGCCATGGCGTGGCAGGACCAGGTATTGGCGGGCTTTCCTGAAGTGCGCAGCGCCGTGGGCAAACTGGGAAGGGCCGACACCGCCACGGATCCCGCGCCCACGGAAATGATCGAAACGACGATCATGCTCAAGCCTGAGAACGAGTGGCGCGCAGGCATGACGAAGGACAAACTTGTGGCTGAAATGATGCAGGCGCTGCGGAATGTGCCTGGCAGTGTACCAGGGTTTCTGCAGCCCATCGAAGGCCGCGTGCTCATGATCTCCACGGGCATTCGTTCGCAGCTTGGGGTGAAAATCTTTGGCAACGATCTCGGGATACTGCAGCAGGCAGCGCAGGAGGTGCAGCGCATCGTCCAGATGGTGCCAGGAGCCACAGGAGTCACGCCCAGCCGGATCATCGGCAAACCTTATCTCAATATTGAGGTCGATCGAGAGGCCACCGCACGCATGGGAATGAATGCGCAGGATGTGCTGGAAGTCGTCGAGGCCGGACTCGGTGGTGCCACGGTGACCACCGTGATCGAAGGCCGCCAGCGCGTGCCGGTGCAGGTGCGGCTCCAACGCAGCGAGCGCGAGGACATCACGCGGCTCAGGGACGTGCTCGTCACGGCGCCGAATGGCAGAGTCATCCCGCTGGGCCAGCTTGCCAGTATCAATCGCATGGAAGGGCCGAATGAAATCGCCAGCGAGAACGGCCGGCTGCGTTCTTTTGTGCAGGCCAATGTGAGCGGGCGTGATCTGGCCGGTTTTGTGGAGGAAGTAAAGGCGCGACTGCAGAGCGAGATCGCACCGCGTCTCGCCGCGCAAGGCATGACGCTGGACTACAGCGGAGAATACGAGCAGCAGCTGCATGCGGCGCGCACGCTGAAGGTCATCGTGCCGGCGGTGCTGCTCATCATCTTCCTGCTGCTGTATCAGCTGTATGGCGCTGTGCGTGACGCCGCTCATGTGCTGCTGGCGGTGCCCTTCGCGCTCAGTGGCGGTGTGTTTCTCCAGTATGCCCTCGGGCAGAATTTCAGCGTGGCGGTGTGGGTGGGCTACATTGCACTGCTGGGCACGGCGGTGCAGACGGCGGTGGTGATGGTGGTATATCTCGAGGAAGCTGTCGTCCGTGCAAAGCCAAAGTCGCGCGCCGAGCTTATTGCCGCGGTCAAAGAGGGCGCACGGCTGCGGCTGCGCCCGAAGATTATGACAGTGGCCACCATCATCGCCAGCCTGCTGCCAATCATGTGGAGCCATCGCGCTGGCAGTGAGGTGATGCAGCCGCTCGCCACGCCGATCATTGGCGGCATGGTGAGCAGCCTGATTCACATTCTGATCGTCACTCCTGTGATCTATCTCTGGCTTAAAGACAGCACGCCAAACGAAGCAGGCACGTGAAAATCGGGCCTCTCGGTCTGCGGATTGACCCAGGGCATCCAGCCGGAATGCACGGTGCCATCGGCACGGTGATGGAACTCGGCCCGGTAGAGGCCGGTGATGATTTCGGATGAGCCGGATTTGAAAACGTTCAAGGCGCGCAGTGTGTCGAGTGGCAGGCTGCCGGTGACGGTGTAGCGGCCGCCTTCGATTTTGGCGTCGATCTGCAGGCCATCGCACTGCCAGTCCCAGTTCATATCGCGGTAAAATCTCGCCTCGTAGGCCAGCACATCTCCCCGTGGTGACATCTCGAGGCAGTAGTAAGGTTTGAGGCCAAGATCGGGGGCGAAGAAGATTTCCACGCGGTCGGAGCCGAGGACGCGGTCTTTTGGAGTGGGGCCGTCGGGGAGGACGATGTCCTCATCCACGCAGTGAAAGCGGAAGTGAAGATGCGTCTCATCCCAGAGCGCGCGGAACTCGGTGAGCGGGGCGTGGCGCTGTTCCCATGGAAGGGTGAAGTCGGTGAGCACTTCCGCGGCAGACCAGTCGAGGGAGGGGGAGGATGTAAAGCGGATGTTGTAATGTTTCATAGCTGCTGCGGAAGATTGCGCGCCATGTCTTGCAGCCGTGCCCATTGCTCGCCACTCGGCTTGAGGATGATGAGATCAATGGGTTGCACGTAGCCCGCGACATCCAGCACAAAGTTTTTCGGCATGGCATCGCTGATGACGATTTCCCGGCTGGCATGAATCCATGCTCCTTCATAGGCCTTCAGCCAGCCTTGCTGCCACATATAGGCGTCGATTTCCGGCAGGGTGGGTTCGGGACGCTCCGGCCTGACCCGATACCATGGCTGGCTGGTGACGATACGCGCCGCAGGCTCATTGGGGTAGCGCAGCCAGCCTTCGACGAGCCAGTCGTCATCGAAAAATTCGTTCGACCATGCGAGGCGTTGAAGATACTCCGGCAGGCCTCCTTCCGCGCCGAATTCGCCCGGCTGGGTGATCTTGATCACACGGCCCGATGAGGAATCAAAGAAGGCATCGTGCTCTGCACCGTTGCGGTGTTCGAGAGCGGCGGTTGCGAGGATGAAGACTGAGCTTTCGAGTTCTGGGAAAACTCCAAGGCCGTCAGGGAAGGATTCCGTCGTGTCGGCTTCGGCCCGTGAGCGCGCACTCCCGCCAGGGCCTGATCCAGCGGCACGGCTGCGGAGGCGGCCAAGCGCTCGGCCAGGGTCCCGATCTTGATGTTCGGAGGCGTGCTGCTCATGGAGCGGAATTTGCCCTGAAGCACGGCTTTGCGCAATGGATTTGATGAAGACAGGAACCGGGGCGGCATGTGGCGGGACGGCAGTCTGCTGCACAAGCTCCGGGGCCGCCGCCGGGGCTGGGGAGGAAGAGAAAAACGAGAGCCAGCGGCGAATCCAAGACACGGCGCTGAAAATGGGCCTGCTGCCAAACAACGCAAGTGTGCGTGCCACTGCGGAAAGAAATGCTGTCCAAAGCCGTCCTGCTGAAGACTTGTTTCTTACCATGAGCACACCGCCGACCTCACCTGAATTCAAACGCCGATCCTTTCTTCGCGCCGCCTTTTCTGGAGCGCTCGTCACGCCGGGGGTGATGAATGCCGCGGAGGTGGAGAAGGTTATTGCCGGGAAGTTTCATGAACCGGCGCAGGATCTGCCACTGGGGGAGGATGCGGATGTGATCGTGTGCGGTGCGGGGCCGGCGGGCATCGCGGCGGCGATCACGGCGGCCCGTGCCGGGGCGAAGGTGCGGGTGTTTGAATGGCGTGGCTGTCTTGGTGGCGTCTGGACTGCGGGGCTGTTGGGCTATCTGCTGGATTTTGACAAGCCGGGATTCAATCAGGAACTTCTCAAGCGATTGGACGAGCGCGAGATGCGGCGTGGCACCAGCAAGGGTAGCGTGGTCTATGAGCCGGAGGGGATGAAGCTGCTGCTGGAGGAAATGTTCGTGGAGGCGGGCATCAAGTTCCAACTCCACACGCGCGTCTGCGCGGCCTATCGCGAAGGAAAGCGGCTGACGACGATTGTGACGGAGTCAAAATCCGGGCGGCAGGCGTGGAAGGCGCCGGTGTTCATCGACACGACGGGCGATGGCGATCTCGGTGCGCTGGCAGGATGCTCTTTCGAATACGGAGAGGCGGATTCATGCCCCTGCCAGCCCATGTCGCTGAATGCGCTGCTGGTGTGCAAAGATGCGAAGGCGCTTGAGGCGTTCATCCACAAATCAGATCCCTCCAAGGCGGACGGTCTCTCCAAGGAGGCCTTTCTGGCGGAGATCAAACGCACGGATCATTTCCCCTCGTATGCCAGGCCGACGCTGTGGCAGGTGCGGGACAATCTGCTGCTGGTGATGATGAATCACCAGTACGGCGTTCCTTGCTTTGATGCCGCGAAGATCACCGAGGCGACGGTGATGGCGCGCGCTGAAATGAACAAGATCGTGAATGGTTTGCGCAAGCTCGGCGGCCCGTGGGAGGGGCTGCAAATCGCCGCGACGGCGGAGCAGATCGGCGTTCGCGACGGACGGCGCATTGCGGGACGCTACAAGGTGAGCAAGGAAGATGTGGTCGCTGGTGCCCGCTCTGACGATGCGGTAGTGCGGTCGACCTTCAGCGTGGACATTCATGCACTGAGCGCGGACATGAACAAGAAGTCCGCCTACACCAATGCGGGCTTTAAAGTGAAGCCGTATGACATTCCGCTGCGTGCCCTGATCGCGAAAGATGTCGATGGCCTGATGATGGCCGGCCGCAACATCAGCGGCGATTTCATCGCGCATGCGAGCTACCGCGTGACGGGCAACTCCGTGGCAATGGGCGAGGCAGCCGGAGTGACTGCGGCGCTGGCTGCCACTTCCAAGCGTCTGCCGCATGATGTGCCATGGAACGAGGCCTTGGCGAAGCTCAAGGCGTTGGGACAGCGGGCATAGTTATTTGCCGGTCCGCTTGCGCTTGGCCTCCTGCTTGAGGAAGAGAGGCTCCAAGGTGTCACGAATCCAGGCGAAGGCGGCTTCCAGGCCTTCGCGCTGATAGACCACTCCGATGTCCGCTTCCACGGCGGTGGGATTGCCAGTACAGGAGAGGAACTGATTGCAGGTGAAGCGCGTCTTCATTTCGGCATCCACTTTGCCGTGCTGCTTCAGGATAAAACTGCGGACGTAGAGCTCCAGCACGGCATCGCCAATCCAGGCGTTTTCGCGCAGGCGCTGGGTGAGATCGAGATCAGGAGTGGATGCCATGAGCGTGGCATCCAGAGCGAGCATTGAACCAAGTTCAACCGGTGATCATCTGGCCGTGGCCGACTTCGCTGCGCCTGACAGCCCTCTGAAATAGGCGCTTACCCAAGTATGCTGCAGCCGGTTTGCCTTCACGGAGACGGTGTTCTTCTCCTTGTCATAGGTCACTGTGATCTTGGCGGCTTCCGGCGCTTTTGGCGTATCGTCGTCGCCGAGGACGGTGCTGATATCCTTGAGGATGGTTTCGACACTGGCCTGTGTCTGTGGCAGGGCGTAGGATTTTTCGACCAATGGTGGATCATCGGAAGGGCGGACGAACCAGCGGTTTTTATCGAGCACCAGCATCAGGCCGTTTGCACGGCAAAGGGTTTCCAGCAGCTCAAAGGGGCTGCTGCGGATGCTGAAGGTGACCAGCCTTTGGTTGATGGGATTGTCATCAGGCAGAGCGAAGAAATTGATCTTGGCATCGGTGGCGAGAAAACGCAGCACATCGCCGAGCACCGCCTTGGCGAAGTCATACTGCTGTGGCGGCACCTTGCGGAGCTCGGCTGCTTTTTGTTCGGCAGCGTTCTCGCCTGCGATGGCAGACGCCTCTACAGCCACTAAGGATGACGTTGTCGTAGATGCGGGAAGATTGATCTCCGTTTCGTGGGGGCCTGAGGTGGTGAGCTTTCCAGTGTGCAGATCAACGACAGCAGATGAAGCCGATGAGGTGCTGCTGTGTTTTTTGCCCGTGCCCATGAGGATGGTGAACGGACCGTGGATGGTGAGCTGACGAGACTTGCGGTCCAAGACGAGTTCCTGTGCTTGGATGGACATGCCTGCCACCTTGCACCTGGCGTCTCCCACGGCGGTTTGTGTTTCGGCCCTGGCGTCAGTAGTAATTTTCTCCGCTGTGATGGAGAGTTCATCTGACTTGTCCGGGACTGGCGATCTGGATGCGGGCTTTTGGGCGGATGTATTGAGGTAGTTCAGATCAAGCAATCGCGACCTGGCGGCTTCCTCCGCACTCCCGAAATAGACGCCGCCGAAAGGAGCATGCGTCTTTGCGTCGTAAAACGAGATGTGTGGGAGCCCCTCCGCGGGAAGCCGGTGGCGCAGGATCACGCTTCCACGGCCACGCTTCACGGGAATATTCTGCATGGCATTGAAGGGTGGGGATTTGCCGTCGGTGGTGGAGGTAAAGTACAAGCCTGCCACTGCCTCATCGGTGCTGGCGAGTTCGTAATCAAAGCCCACGGTGAGCATGTCCTCCGAACGTGAGGTGGAAGTGATGACTATGGAGTCGCCAGGACGAAAAGCAGATTTCCCGACGTTGAATTCACTGCCATTCAGGGCATTGACTGGAAGCCCTCCTTTCTCGGGCTGGATCACATGTGGGGTGATGATGTAGAGCAGTGGAAGCCTGCCCTGGGGCTTGCCGTTTTCCCATCCGGCGATCACGCAGGAATTCCCGTCCTCTATTTCATGGCTGCCGCGGTATACCCGGCTGCGCGCGGTGGGATAGTCGCCCTTGAACTCGGAAACTACTGCACCGGTGGCGGGATCAATGAGGTCAGAGTCCGTAATGTCGATGTCCAGCCTGACCTGTGTGCCATGCAGGGCAGGGGTGAACTTGCAAACCAGGCCAATCGGCAGGTATCCGCCTTTGAAAGGGGTGTTGACAATGCTTTTCACCACGAGCTCGTTTTTGTCTTTGGTGACCATGCGCGGGTAGGAGGTGGTCGTGGCATTTTCGTCTTTGAGCATCTCACGCAGTTGCACCGCCAGCTTGTCCGAGGACAGCTCTTCAAAGATGAAGGAGAGCGTTTCTTCGGCCGGAAGTTTGCCGCCAAAATTCCAGTCAGTGGGTTTCTTGAACTCAATGATTCTCATTTCGATGGCGATCAGCGGAGCCTTTTCTGCGGGTGTTGCCTGCTGAGCCCGAGTGGCGCCAAAGAAAGTCATGAGCGCGATGCAAACGGACATCACTGCCTGCATGGCCGGGTGCTGCTTTCGATGAGCGGCGATGGATTGAATGCGGGAACGCAAGGCGAAGCCGCGCTGAAAGATGCCTACGAAGCCGAGACTGAAGCCGCGCGGACAAAAGGCGGTTTCGACTTTAAGGAGGGCATGGCCGTAGGCGATACGGCGGTCGTTCGGAGCATCGTGCAGCACCTGGGAATCACACGCGGCTTCGCGGTCGGCGCGAATTTTGAAGAAGGCGATCCAGAGCAGAGGATTGAACCAATGCAGCGCCATCAGCACGCACATGAGGGCATTGAGAGGGAGATCGCCGCGCTTGAGATGCATCAGCTCATGCCTCAGGACGAGCCGCGCCTCCTCGGGGGTGAATTCGCGGTCAAACTCCGCAGGCAGCAGCAGTGTGGGACGCAGCAAACCGGTGACAGCGGGACTGCTGATGCTGGATGCGATCAGCACGCGCGGCACATGGCGCAGCCGCATGTCGCGGGCGATCTGCGAAAGCGTGGCGAGAAGTTCTTCACTGGCGGGATGGCGGCTCTTCTTGAACCTGCGCAGGGTGAGAATGAAAGAGACGCCCCCAAAGGTGAGCATGACCGAGGAGACGCAGATCCACGCAAACTGAAAAATGCGCTGCCAGTTGATGGGATCAGGCTGTGGCGCAGGGCTCACGAAATCTACCGGGGCGGACTGCACCACCGGCAGCGGGCCTGGCATGGGGTTGATATGCTCCGGCTGAGGCGAAGCCTGGAAAACGTGCTCAATGCTCCAGCGGCTCTGCGGCAGCACAGGCATGAGGAGAACGACGAGCACCGGCAGCCAGAGCGCGTAACGCATTCGGGCACCCAGATGGCGATGCAGTGCCGCCTGAATGAGCAGGATTGTGAGGGTGAGAAGTGACGCACGCAGGCCGGCGGCCAGCAGCCAGTCAAAGAAGTGGGCAAAGGTATTCATGCGATTCAGGAGTTGAGGTTCTGGTCGAGGAGTTTTTTGAGTTCCTTCACCTCTTCAGCAGTGAGCTTGCTGTTTTGAGCGAAGTGGACGAGCAGCGGCTTGGCGGCACCGCCGAAGATGCGCTGCATGAAGGACTCGCTCTCTGCCCGCACGCAGGCCTCGCGCTTCACGGCGGGAAGGAAGGTGCGGGTGCCGCTGGTGTTCTCAGCGGTCTTGAGTGCTCCCTTTTCGACCAGGCGGGTGAGCAGGGTACGGACGGTGTTTTCCGCCCAGTTCATGGTAGGGCGCAGGGCCTTGGTCACTTCGGAGGCGGTCTTCGGGGAGGACTCCCACAGGGCCTCCATGACGGCCCATTCAGAGTCGGAGATGTCGGGTGCGGCTGGCATATTTAATGGAATAAAAGTATTTCACTACATTTGTGGTGATAAAGCAACTACAAATGTAGTGATCCTGGTTTGCCGTGTCCTTTGATGTGTCGCTTTAGAACGGGCTCAACACATAGCCGTCGTCTTCAAACGAAAGCTTGAGGCCGGAAAGCTCCGCGATGTAGCGAAGCGTCTCATGGATGGAGATGCTGTGGAGCCAGAGACTGATGGGAGGGCCGGATGTGTCAGGCTTCACGGTTATGGAAGTTTCGCGGTGGTCGGGATTGAGCTCACGCGATTTGATGCGGACGAATTGGAGGGCTTCATCGAGAGTTGCGCCCGAAAATTCCACCGTCTGTAAAACCGGCGAGGCGGCGGGTGCGCTCGGCACGGACGCATCCGTCTCAAAGTCAGTGATCATGACCGCGGCCGTGTCGTAGCGAAGCCTTGCGTTGGAGATTTCAGCGCAATAACGCAGGGCTTCGCTCATGGGAATGTCACTCAAATCCAGCGAAACCATCGGGCGTTTGATGCCTTCCCGAAGATGCAGGACAAAATTGAAGGGAATGTCGATGATGTGCTCTTCGCCAATATCAAGGCAGCCTCGGCTCATTCGGAGGTACTCCACAGCTTCTTCAAGGCTGGCGTCTTGAAAACTGACGTTCGGCCGAATCACTTTTTCCAAACGCTGCTGGAGGGATGACGCCTTTCGGCCATCAGAGGTGCGCATGTCTTCCGGCTCGCGGATGGCCACCGCATGCCGCTCCACCGTGTATTTTAAATTAACCAGACTGGTGATGTGCCGCAATGCCTCGGCCAGGGGAACGTCACGGAGTGGCACATCGGGGGAGGCGGGAAGCTCCCTCTCACCTCCGGCGATGATGACGATGTTGCCCCCCTTGATCCCGGATTCGGTGGTTGAGGCGTCGTATTCTCGACTCTTGACCCGCAGGTATTCGACGACTGCTTCAAGAGAGAGGCCTGCTGTGGGATATTCTGGCAAGATGATCGTGTTCAGCTTCTCAGCGAGCGATGCGTGTTCCGGTTCGGCCTGCGAGGTGGGCTTTCCATGCCAGAACCACCAAGCAGGCAGTGCAATGCCTGCAACCAACAAGACCCCGGCGGCGAACCTATTCATAGGAACAGACTATCGCCGTTCCTGTAGCCAGGGGAAGCCCATTCCGGCGCGAATCCTGCTGCCTCAGCGGTTGACACCCTCCCCCCCCGGCGGTAATCCTGACTCCCCTCAAAATCCAAACTACCTCTAACTAACATGGTCAAAATCGGCATCAATGGTTTCGGGCGCATCGGCCGCCTCGTATTTCGCGCAATCTGTGACCAGGGCCTCCTGGGCAAGGAAATCGACGTCGTCGCCGTGAACGACCTCGTGCCTGCTGACAATCTGGCCTACCTCGTCAAGTACGACTCCACTCAGGGCAAGGCCCGTGAGAACGTCTCCTCCAAGAAGTCCAGCCCTGACGCTGCTGCAGACGACATCCTCGTGGTCGATGGCCATGAGATTAAGTGCCTCGCCGTGCGCGCAGGTCCTTCGGCGCTCCCTTGGAAAGAGCTTGGCGTGGACATCGTCATCGAGTCCACCGGTTTGTTCACCGAGCGCAGCAAGGCCCAGGGCCACATCGACGCCGGCGCCAAGAAGGTCATCATCTCCGCTCCTGGCAAGGATGAAGACATCACCGTCGTCATGGGTGTCAACCATGAGAAGTATGACGCCGCCAATCACCACGTCGTTTCCAATGCAAGCTGCACCACGAACTGCCTGGCGCCGATCGTGCACGTGCTGCTGAAGGAAGGATTTGGCGTGGCCGAAGGCCTCATGACCACCATCCACTCCTACACCGCTACGCAGAAGACGGTGGACGGCCCGAGCGCCAAGGATTGGAAAGGTGGCCGCAGCGCCGCCATCAACATCATCCCTTCCGGCACCGGTGCCGCCAAGGCCGTGGGTCTCGCGATCCCGGAAGTGAAGGGCAAGCTGACCGGCATGTCCTTCCGCGTGCCGACGCCGACGGTTTCCGTGGTCGATCTCACCGTGAAGACGGAGAAGGAAACCAGCTACAAGGAAATCTCCGCCGCCATGAAGAAGGCCAGCGAAACTTACCTCAAGGGCATCCTGAACTGGACCGCCGACGAAGTGGTGAGCACCGACTTCATGCACGACCAGCACAGCTCCATCTTTGACGCCGGTTCCGGCATCGAGCTGAACAGCAAGTTCTTCAAGCTGGTGAGCTGGTACGACAACGAGTGGGGTTACTCCAACCGAGTCGTCGATCTCGTGAAATACATTGTGAGCAAAGGCCTGTAATCCCTAACGAACACAGACAACCTTTAAAGCCTTCGACGGGCCGGCTCACCTGAGCCGGCCCGTTTTGCGTTTCTGCTCATCACCCTATTCCCATGCCTCTCTTTTTCAGTCTCCAACCATGTCCCTCTTTTCTCAAATCCGTCTCCTGCCCAGACCCTTCTGGGTTCTCGTAGGCGCGACTTTCGTCAACCGGTTCGGCGTCTTCGTCGTGCCGTTCCTGGCACTCTTTATCACGCGGAATGGCAACACGGCCACGCAGGCCGGGTTCGCGGTGGCCGCGTATTCTGTGGGCGGTTTTGTCGCTGCCTGGATGGGCGGCTGGATGGCCGACCGCCTCGGCCGGAACGTCACCATGGCCGTGTCGTCGCTTGCCGGTGCGGTCTGCATGATGGCCATGTCTCAGGCGGTGGACTGGCGGGCACTGGCGGCTCTGGCCTTCCTTACCGGAGCGATCACTGAAGCGGGGCAACCTGCCAGTGCTGCGCTCGTACAAGACATCGTGCCGCCCGAGCACCGCATCATCGCCTATTCGGTGCAGCGTTTCGCCGTCAACCTGGCATGGTCGCTGGGGCCGGCGACGGCGGGGTTTCTCATTGATGGTTCCGAAGGCTCATTCTTCTGGCTGTTTGCAGTCGATGCAGCCACGTCCGTCGTGTTTGGCATCATTGCCTGGCGTTTCCTCCCCAGAGGGCGGCGTACGGCACGCGAGCACGCGGGCTGGGGGCGTGCGTGGATGTCTATCCGAGACAATCATGCATTCCTGGCTTTGTTTGGCGCTTGCATCTGCACTGCGTGGATCTTCCGGCAGACGAACACCACTTTTCCCCTGCATTTTGAGCGGAGTGCTCTGCCGCTGCACCTCTGCGGGCTCGTGCTCGCTTTGAATGGCGTGATGATCTGCTTGTTTGAAGTGCCGCTGGCGAATGGTTTGCGCACATGGCCGGTCAAACGAGTGCTCGCGCTGGGTTATGTTCTGATGGGGGCCAGTTTCCTTGTCTTTCTTGCCAGCGGCTCTCTCGGGGCATTTGTGTTGATGATGATTGTGTTCACCTTCGGGGAGATGTCCGCGTTTTCACGGCAGCAGGCCTACTCGGCGAGTCTTTCGCCCGAAGACATGCGCGGCCGTTACGTAGGCTTCCAAAATTTGGCGTGGTGTACGGGAAATACGGCCAGCTCCGCACTCGGCATGATGCTCTATGATCACCACTCCACGGTGCTTTGGGTGCTGAATGCCACGCTCGGCATCGCAGCAGCGCTGCTCATTCTCTACACCCGTAAAACTTCGTCTCATGAATCCTGAAAAACCACCCGCCAATGCAGTGCTGAGCGCTGTGGTCGCCTTTGGCTTCTGGGGCGTGCTGCCGGTGTATTGGAAGCAGCTCGGCCACCTCGGCAGCGATGTAGCCCTGGCGCAGCGTGTTGTGTGGACCATGGCCGTCGTGCTGCCTGTGCTGATGCTGAGCGGCGAGTGGGTGGGATTTCTGCGCTCGGTGCGGGACATGCGTCTGTTCAAGGCGCACGCGTGGTCCGCGTTCCTGCTGGCCATCAACTGGGGCGTCTTCGTCTGGGCGGCCCAGCACGGGCGCATTCTCGATTGCAGCCTCGGCTATTTCATCAATCCTCTGCTCAATGTCCTCATCGGCAATCGCATGCTGGGCGAGAAATTGTCGCGCCTGCAGAAACTCAGCATCGCCTCGGCCGCCTGCGGGGTGGTGACCCAGCTGGTGCTGGTGGGCAGGTTCCCGTGGATCGGCCTGCTGCTGGCAGGGAGCTTTGCGCTCTATGGCCTGGCACGGCGTCGATCGCCGTTGGGATCACTTCCCGGCCTTGCCATGGAGACCGTCGTCGGCGTTCCTGTGGCGGCGGCCTATCTGCTTTGGGCGCAGCACAGTGGCGCGCACATCTGGGGCACCGCTTCGTCGCACGACGTGCTGCTCATCACCGGCCTCGGCATCATCACCACGATTCCCCTGCTGGGCTTCGCGCATGCGGCACGGCAGCTTCCATTCGCGCTGCTCGGCGTGCTGCAGTTCCTCGCTCCCACCGGCCAGTTCCTGGTGGGAGCTCTGATGTACCATGAGCCGATCGGCACCGGGGCTCTGGTGTCGTTTGGCCTGATCTGGCTCGGGGTGCTGCTGTTTTGCAGCGACCTGTCGATGAGAAAACCCGGCAAGGCCTGAGCAACTCAAGGCCGTGCGGCAATCGACAGTTCGATGATCTTCGCGCAAAGATCCGGGAACTCGATTCCCACCGCCTTCGCGGCCTTGGGAAGCAGGCTGCTGCTCGTCATGCCGGGAATGGTGTTCACCTCGAGCACGAAGGGGGCCTGATCGCTGTCGCGCAGCATCACGTCCACACGGCCATAGACCTCCGTGCCGCAGGAAATAAAGGCTGCCTTGGCGGCCTCCTGCACAGCCTTGGTCACTTCGGGGCTGAGCGCTGCGGGGCAGTTGTAGTTCGTTTTGCCGGTGCCTCCCATCCAGGGGTACTTGTTGTTGATGTCGTAAAAGCCTTCCACAGGCTCGATGTGAATGATGGGCAGCACCTGGTCGCCGAGCACACCAACGGTCAGCTCTTTGCCGGCCACGTAGTCTTCGATGAGCGTGTCATTTCCGAATTTTTTCGCGTCTTCAATGGCGGCTTCAAACTCAGCCTGCGTGTGGCAGATGTGCACGCCGACGCTGGAGCCTTCCCGCGGCGGCTTCACCACCAGCGGAAGGGAAATCTTCAGGGCCTCGCTGCCATCCAGCGGATAGGTCTGGGAGCGCGGAGTCGGAACGCCGGCGGAAATGAAGCGCTCTTTGCTCAGCAGTTTGTCAAAGGCGATGCGGCTGCTCTCCACTCCGGCGCCCGTGTACGGAATGCCGCGCCGCTCCAGAATCGCCTGGATCTGACCGTCCTCGCCAAAGGTGCCGTGAATCAGGTTCATGGCGACGAACACATCTCCGGGCACTTCGAAGTCCGGGCCGGTGACGTCCACTTCGATGACTTCCGCGCCTTTGCTGCGCAGCGCCTCGGCCACGCTTTCGGCGGTTTTGAGCGAAACTTTGCGTTCGGAGCCGGGGCCGCCCATCAGGAGGGCGATTTTCTTGTTCGTCAGATCGATCATAATGCGCAGATATGGAATGCGGAGGCCGGATTGGCAAAAGGAATCCTGGCAATGTCCGTGCCATCCGCCACGTCTTTCCCTCACATCATGAAATCCGGTTTCCTTTTCGCCCTTCTGCTTGCCAGTTCCGCCTGCGCGGCCGAGTTCGATCTGCTCATCACCAACGCACAGATCGCGGATGGCAGTGGCGCCCCGCTGGTCCACGGCAGCATTGCGGTCAAAAGCGGCCGCGTCGTGGCCGTGGGCCAGGTCACAGGCTCGGCGGATGCGGTGATCGATGCCGGTGGCAAAGTCGCCGCCCCGGGCTTCATCGATGTGCACACCCACTCGGAGGACATCTGCCTCATCCCGGCGGCGGAAAATTTTCTGCGCATGGGCGTCACCACCATCATCACCGGAAACTGCGGCCACTCGCGCACGGATGTGGGGAAGTTCTTTGAGGAGATTGAAGAGTCAAAAGTCGCCCTCAATGTGGCCACGCTGATCGGGCATGGCTCCGTACGTGAGCAGGGCATGGGAGGCAGCTTCATCCGGGCGCCGAGCGGCGAGCAACTCGCCACGATGAAGGCGCTCGTCGATCAGGCGATGAAGGACGGCGCCGTCGGCCTGAGCACCGGCCTGATTTACGTCCCCGGTTCTTTTGCCAAGACAGACGAACTCATCGCGCTGGCGAAAGTGGCGGCGGCGCACGACGGCATCTACGTCAGCCACATGCGCTATGAGACGGTGCGCATTTTTGAAGCGCTGGACGAAATCATCCGCATTGCCAGGGAGGCCAAAGTCCGTGCCGAAGTCTCGCACATCAAGCTCTCAGGTCCCACCGCCTGGGGAAAAGCGCAGGAGGTGCTCACCGTGCTCGACAAAGCGCGTGCCGCCGGCTTGAAGATCACACACGACCAATACGCCTACACCGCATCCAGCACTGGGCTGCGCCAGACTTTGCCGGACGCCGCCCTCGAAGGCGAGCACGAGGACTTCGTCGCGCGGATTTCTGATCCAAAGCAGAAGGCCGCCATCATCGCCAAGATGGCCGAGATGCGCGCGCGCCAGGGGCGCAAGGACTACAGCTATGCGGTGATCGCTCGTTGCAGGGCCGACTCCTCGCTCAACGGCAAGACCATTCCTGAAGCGGCGAAGATGCGGCGAGGATCAGACGCGCTGGATGATCAGATCGAAGTGATTCTCGACATCGAAAAGCAGGGCGGAGCCAGCGCCATCTTTCACGGGATGACCGAGGAGGATCTGCAGATTTTCTTGGAGCACCCCCTCACCATGGTCGCCAGTGATGGCGGGCCACGTCGTTTCGGAGAAGACGTGCCGCACCCGCGCAGCTATGGCAACAATGCGCGGGTGCTCGGGCGTTATGTGCGTGAACTGAAGCTGCTCACTCTGCCCGAGGCCATTCGCCGGATGACCTCACTGCCTGCACAGACTTTTCATCTCAAAGATCGCGGAATGCTCAAGGCGGGCGCCCATGCGGATATCGTGATTTTCGACCCGGAAAAAGTCAGCGATCCCTCCACCTTCAGCGACCCCCATCATTACGCGGAGGGGTTCACTCATGTAATCGTGAACGGCGGCGTCACGATTCGCGACAGCGCGTTCACGGAGATGCGCAGCGGAGGCCCGCTGCGCATGGGGCAGTAGCTTACGGTGTGCTGGTGTCAGCTCCCAGGTGTCCATTGCGAAAGAGCCACGACGCTGCCTGATAGAGCGAGATGGTGTCATCCAGCCGGGATTGCAGCGAGTCCGATTTTTCCGGCGTGATCGTTCCCGCTTTAAGATCGACCTTGCCCAGCGTGAATTCCTGCTTGGGTTTGAGCATGGCAAAATCTCCCTGCGTGATGTAGGCGATCTTTTGGTAGTTTGAGACATAGATGCGCTCCTTGTCCGGCGTGTAGCCTGGAGAGAATACATCCTGGCCAAAAGTGCGCGTCGTATAGCTCCAGTTCATCAGGCCAAACAGCGTCGGCACCATGTCGATCTGGCTGCACAGGCGGTCATACGATCGCGGCTGGATGAGCTGCGGATTCCAGATGATGCAGGGGATGTGGTACTTGGTCACGTCCAGCTCCATCCTGCCAGCACTGCCGTGGCAGTGATCCGCCACCACAATAAAAATCGTATTGGCAAACCAGGGCTTGGACTTCGCCTTTTCCAAAAAGTCGCCGATGCACCAGTCCGTGTATTTCACGGCTGCCTCGCGGGAACCCTGCGGCATGTCGATGCGGTTTTCTGGAAAGGTGAAGGGGCGGTGATTGGACACCGTCATGACGTGCATGAAGAAAGGCTTGTTCGCCGAATGATTGGTGTCCGCCTCCTGCATAGCCCAGCGGAAAAGGTCCTCGTCCGCCACGCCCCAGGCATTTTGGAAAGTGATCTCGCTCTTGGGCTTCGTGCCGCGATCGATCACTCGGTAGTTGTTGCGCGAGAAGTAGGTGCGCATGTTGTCAAACATGGCGTCTCCGCCATACACGTAGCTCACATCATAACCACGGCTGCGGCAGACGGAGCCGGAGGTGAAGAGATTCGTGTTCAGCGGCCGCCAGACGATGGACTGGCCTGGAGTGGGAGGCACACTCAGCGTCAGCGCCTCCAGGCCGCGCACGGTGCGCGTGCCCGTGGCGTAAAGATTGGTAAAAAGGATGCCCTCATCCGCCAGCCGGTCCAGATTTGGCGTGAGGTAGGACTTCATCTTGAAGTTCACCTTGAAGTGGCTCATGAAGGCCGCGCTCAGGCTCTCCACGGAGACGAAGACGATGTTGTGCCGTTTCTCGGGTCCGTCGTGTTTGATCACGCGGCGCAAATCGCGTAGGTCGGCGCTGGCGGGCGGTGTGTCTGCAAGGATGAGAAGTTCCTTCGCACGGGCCAGGGCCTTGTCCGTGTCCTGCTTGAGATAGAAGCGCTCGAAGTCGATCTCGCTTTCCCAGAACGCAGCGCAGAAGGCATAGGGCCCGTCTTTGGCCAGCTCACGGTTGAATTCATTGCTGAAGCGCGGGAGCTGCGACTGCGAAAAAAGATTGGAGATGCCCACCACCAAAACGGCGATTCCGAGCACGGGCACGATTCGTAGCCTCCATGCCCCGTCTCCGGCACACACCCAGTTCACGCCACCGAGCCTCCACGCCACCCACACCACACCCGCGCCCGCCAGAGCCAGCCCCGCATAGATCAGCGGCATGGGGTAAGACTGCTGGATGTTGTCGATCACCTCCTGGGTGAAGACGAGATAATCCACTGCGATGAAATTAAACCGCACCTGAAACTCATCCCAGAAGAACCACTCGGCCACGCCGATGAAGATGAACACCACCGAGTAAAGCAGCAGCAGAAACGCCACCACCCAGCGTGCGGAAGGACTGCGCCACAGCGCCGCTGGCAGCAGCAGCGTGAGCAAAAACCACGGCACCACCGCATAGCTGGCCGCCAGCAGATCGTACCACAGCCCCATGCCGAATGACCCGACCAGCGAGGCATCCAAAGCAATGTCGTGCCGCCCTTGAATCATGAGCGCCACACGGGTGGCGAACGCTATGACGAGAAACATGCCGGCGATCAAAACGGCACCGCGTGCGATGGCGGATCGTGGCGCCAGTCGTTGTGGAATGGCGGATGGTTGGGGGTTGGAAATCATGGTCGGACGCTGTGCACGATAGCTAACGAATGGCTGTTGCAACGCCGAGCACGGATTTGAATTTGAAGACAAAGGGCGTCCGGCAGCTCAGCGTAGGACCGGAGCCTATATGACAACTTCCTCATTTGCCGCCATCGCCGGACGCTCTTTCTTGAGGCATGCAAATCCTGATTGTCGAAGATGATCCCAAGACCGCCGCACTGCTCGCCAGCGCGCTTCGGCAGGAGGAGTTCGAGATCACTCATGTGGCGGACGGAGAGAGCGGCCTGCAGCACGCTCTGGAAGGGAAATTTGATGCCCTGGTGGTGGACATCATGCTTCCACGCCGGGATGGTCTCAGCCTTGTGCGCGAACTGCGGCAGCAGGGACGCACCACGCCTGTGCTCATGCTTTCCGCCCGCGGCGAGGTGGAGCAGCGTGTGGAGGGGCTGAACGCGGGAGCGGATGACTATCTGCCAAAGCCCTTTGCCATGTCAGAGCTTCTCGCACGGCTGCGCTCACTGCTGCGGCGGAATGTGGTGCTCAAGCCCGCGGTGCTGGCGCTCGCGGACCTCACCTACGACACCGGCACACGCGAGACGCGTCGTGCGGGCAAGCGCATCGACCTTTCCTCGCGCGAGAGCCTGCTGCTGGAGTGCCTGCTGCGCGCCGAAGGGCGCGTCGTCAGCCGCCGGGACATCATCGTCAGCGTCTGGGAGTATGATTTTGACCCCGGCACCAATCTCGTGGACGTCTATGTCCGTCGTCTCCGCGAGAAAATTGATCGCGACCACACGCCCGTCCTCATCCAAACCGTGCGTGGCCTCGGGTACGCGATACGTCTTCAGCCATGACCCTTCGCCGCCGCATTTTGTTTTACTACGCCGCCACGCTCAGCGTGTCTCTCGTCATCGTGGCGTTCTGGAGCTGGTTTGAATTTACCGAGCAAAAGGAGGTGGCGCTGCGCGGTGGCGTGGAGGCGGCATCAAAACACAACCCCTTGGTGGAAACGGTCGAGATCATCCTGCTCGGCGGTCTGCCTGCGCTGCTGCTGGGCATCATCGGCGGCAGCCTGCTCATGCGGCGCGCCCTGCGGCCCATTGAGGAGCTCACCGAGGTGCTGGAGAAGACCACCACGTCCAACCTCGCCGAACCTGTGGCGCGCAGCGGCAATGGAGACGAAATCGACCGCATGTCCGCCGTGTTTAATGGCATGAAAGAGCGCCTCGGCGCGTCCTTCACGCAAACGCGCGAGTTCACCCTGCATGCCTCGCATGAGCTCAAAACACCGCTCACCATTCTCCATGGCACCCTGGAACAAATGATGGCGGACAGCGGCACGCCTGCGGCGCACCGTGAGCGCATCGCCTCCATGCTGGAGGAGGTGCAGCGCCTCTCAGGCATCGTGGGTCAGTTGGCCTTCCTCGCAAAGGCGGACGCAGGCCTGCTGGAAACCGCGCACGGTCCCGTGGCCCTGCATGAACTCGTGCGCGATCTCGTCGAAGACGTCACGCTTCTCTCCGCCGCGCAAAACATCTCCATCACCCTTGATGAGTGCCAGCCCGTCCAAGTGAGCGGAGACCGCATGCGCCTGCGTCAGCTGCTGCTCATTCTGGGCGACAATGCCGTGAAGCATAACCACAAAAACGGCAGCATTGCTATGGCTGTGCGTCGTGACGAGGACCAGGCTGTCTTCCTCATCACCAATACCGGCCCGGTTCTTCCTCCGGAACTGCGGTCCCGAGTCTTCGAACGCTTCCTCCGTGGCGATCCCTCGCACAGCAGCACCGTCGAGGGCAGCGGCCTGGGCCTCAGCATCGCCGAATCCATCGCCAGATCGCATCATGGCACCCTGATTTTCGAGGTGCTGGAGGACGGTCGCACTCGGCTGACTTTGCGCCTGCCCACGGGTCCGAAATGACCCCGCTTAATGACAGCATCTTCACTCGTGATTGACCCTCCTGGCCGCATCATCGCTCCTGTTCCTATGAAACGAGTCCTGTTCCTGGTTTCCCTCTCGGCTGTGCTGGCGTCCTGCGCCCGTTATCAGGCGCGTCCGCTCTCGGCGGAGGCCAGCTCGGCGGCCTTTGCGGGGCGTTCGTTCAATGATCCGGGCCTGCATCAGTTTCTCATGGAGCAGAAGGCAGCTCAAGGCCCATGGGAGGTCAACCGTTTGGCACTTGCCGCCGCTTACTTCCATCCTGACGTCACCGTGGCACGCGCTGAGGCAGACGAACTGACGGCCGCCATCAAGACAGCCAAGCAGCGGCCCAATCCCGTCTTCACCTTCGGTCCGCAGTACGCCAGCTTTCACCGCAACAATCTAACACCATGGTTTCTCGCTGGAAACGTCTTCTATCAGATCGAAACCGCGGGCAAGCGCACCCGCCGCACCGAGCAGGCGATGGCCGCCGCCGAGGCCGCCAAATGGCGCGTGTCTTCCCGCGCCTGGGCCGCACGCTCACGTGTGCGCATGGCCATGCTGGAGCTGCACAGCGCCCGTGAAAACATCCGCCTGCTGGAGACGGAGCAGAGGCTGCATGATGAGGCCATCAAAAAACTCACCGCGCAAATGGAGGCGGGAGATGTGTCACCCTTCGAGCTGACCCAGGCGCGCCTGGCACTGAACCGCACCCGCCTTTCATTGCAGGATGCCCAACGCCTCGCCGCCACTGGCGAGGCAAAGCTCGCCGCTGCGGTGGGTGTGCCCCTTTCAGCTTTGAAAAGCATCAGCCTGGATTTTTCCAGCTTCACACGTCTTCCGGCCCAGAGCACCAGCAGCAGCCGGCGTCTGGCGCTCACGCAGCGGGCCGATCTGATGGCGTTGCTGGCGGACTATGCCGCGGCAGAGTCCTCGCTTCGCCTGGAATACGCCAGGCAGTATCCCGATGTGCGCCTCGGCCCCGGCTTCGACTACAACCAAGGTCAAAACCGCTGGCAGCTCGGCGTGAGCCTCGAACTGCCCGTCAATGGCAACCGCGGCCCCATCGCACAGGCAGAAGCAAAACGTAAGTCCGCCGAGGCGCGCTTTCTCGCGCAGCAGGACACAATCCAAGGAGAGCTGAACATCGCGCTGGCTGCGTACGAAGCTTCGCGCAAAAAGGCCGCTACGGCCGCCACGCTCTCGCAGGAAGCCGGTGCTGCTGCCGGCACGACGAAGCGCATGGTCGAGGCCGGCGAGCTTTCACCTCTGGAGCTCACGCGCCGTCAGATCGAGGCCAGCACGGCAAATCTGGCCCGCATCACCGCAGAGATCGAGGCGCAGACCGCCGCCGGTGCGCTGGAAGATGCCATGCAGGCCCGCCTTTGATTTTTAAGTCACGCTCACCATGAAAACATTCGCTCCTCTGGCTCTCCTCTTCGCAGTGAGTTCGCTCCATGCCGCCGACTCAGGCGGTGCCGCTCCCGCCGCCGTGACCAAGGAGGGGGACCTCGTGGTCGTCACGCTGAAGGCCGATGCCGAGGAGAAGCTTCGCCTGAAAGTGGTGCCGGTGGAGAAGAAGCTTGTGCCCGGCTCGCGCCTGTTTTCGGGCGAGGTCGTTTATCCTCTTGCGGGAGAAGGCAGCGGTGTTGCTCCGGTTCTTGGAGGCACTTTGGATGAAGTGCTGCGTCTCGCCGATCTCCAGGCCGCGGCGGATGGCCGCATCCTTCAGGCCAAGGTGCAAATCGACGCGGCAAAAATCGCCGTCGAGCGTGCTCAGAAAGTGCTCAATGCGGAGGCTGGCAGTGTGCGCTCGGTCGATGAGGCCAAGACCGCCCTTTCTCTTGCCGAAGGCACCCTGGCCACGGCGAAGGCCCAGCGCGACATCCTCGGCGCCCCAGTGGGCAAGCCGGGCGGCAGCAAACGCGCCTGGGTGCGCGTGGCCATCTACAGCGGCGAGATCAATCTGCTGGATGCCAGGGCCCCGGCGAGCGTTCGCACGCTGGGCGCCGGGGCGAAGAGCGTGAGTGCAGATCCCGTGGCCGGTCCGCCCACCGCCAATGCTTTGACCAGTACGGTGGACTGGTATTACCAGCTGCCGGCGGACAGCACCCTGCGCGCCGGGGAGCGAGTTGCTGTCGAAATTTCCACTCCGGGCAGCCAGGAGGAACAGGCGGTCATTCCTTTCAATGCGGTGCTGTATGACATCCATGGCGGCCAGTGGGTCTATGCTCAGACAGCGGAGCATAGCTATACGAGGAAGCGCGTTCAGGTGGCCCGCGTGGCTGGCGCGGAGGCCGTGCTCGCCAGCGGTCCCCCTATCGGCACCAAAATTGTGACGGATGGCTCGGCCGAGCTTTTTGGCACGGAATTCATGACTGGGAAATAACGCCATGCTGAACTCCATCGTCACCTGGGCGCTGAACATGCGCGTGCTCGTTGTCGCCGCCGCGCTGGCGCTGCTGTTCGTCGGCATCAATGCCACGAGAAATGCTCCGCTGGATGTGTTCCCCGAATTCGCACCGCCTTTGGTCGAGGTGCAGACGGAAGCGCCGGGCCTTTCCACGGAGGAGGTCGATGCGCTCGTCACAGTGCCTTTGGAAAACTCGCTCAACGGCCTGCCGTTCCTCAAAACCCTGCGCTCAAAATCAGTGCTCGGGTTGTCCTCGGTGGTGATGATCTTCGACACCGGCACGGACATCCTCAAAGCGCGCCAGTTGGTGCAGGAGCGTCTGAACCTCGCGCAGAATCGGCTGCCCGCTGTGGTGAAGCCACCCGTGCTCATGTCCCCCTACTCATCTCTCAGCCGCGTACTCAAAGTCGGCCTCACGTCAAAGACGCTGTCGCAGATGGAGCTGAGCGAACTCTCCCGCTGGACCATCCGCCCACGTCTTATGTCCGTGCGTGGTGTGGCCAATGTCGCCATCTGGGGCCAGCGCGACAAACAGTTCCAGGTCCTCGTCGATCCCCAGCGCCTACGCGCCGCTGGTGTGACGCTGGATGCCATCACCAAAGCCGCTGGCGATGCCGCCGTGATCAGCTCCGGCGGATTCATCGATACGCCGAATCAGCGCCTGAGCGTGGCGCAGCTGGCGTTGATCGTTACGCCGGAGGATCTGGCCCGAACCGTGGTGGACTTTCGCAACGGCGCACCCATTCGCCTCGGCGACGTGGCCGAAGTGAAAATCGGCAATCCCGCGCCGATTGGCGATGGCGTCATCAATGACGGCCCCGGCATCCTCCTCATCGTGGAAAAGCAGCCGTGGGGAAACACGCTCGATGTCACGCAGGGTGTCGAGAAAATGCTCGAAGAGCTGAAGCCCGCCTTGCCCGGTGTGGAGGTGGACAGCACCATTTTCCGGCCCGCCACCTTCATCCAGCTATCCATGGATCACCTCACCGAGGCGCTGTGGCTTGGCTGTCTCCTGGTGGTCGTGGTGCTCGCACTTTTCCTTGGCGACTGGCGCACCACCATCATCAGCCTCACCGCCATTCCTCTGTCACTGGCCGTGGCGCTGCTCTTCCTCGCCTGGCGTGGCGAGACGATCAATACCATGATCCTCGCGGGCCTCATCATTGCATTGGGAGAGGTCGTGGATGACGCGATCATCGATGTGGAAAACATCCTGCGCCGCCTGCGGCAGAATGCGGTGCTCGCAGAGCCGAAGTCGAAGCTGCGTGTGGTTCTCGAGGCCTCGCTGGAGGTGCGCAGCGCCGTGGTGTACGCCAGCGTCATCATTGTGCTGGTCTTCATTCCCGTGTTTTTCCTGCCCGGTCTGGCAGGCACCTTTTTCAAACCGCTCGCTCTGTCCTACATCCTAGCCATCAGCGCCTCGCTCGTGGTGGCGCTGACAGTTACACCTGCGCTGAGTATGATGCTGCTGAAAATCAAAACAGGGCAGCATCAGGATGCCTTCTTCGCCCGTGGACTCAAGGCCGCCTACCGTGCCGTGCTGCCCGCCTTTGCGCGCAGTCCCTGGCTGGCACTGCTGGTCATCACAGGAGCCTTCGCTTTCACCGGATTCATCTGGCACACCCAGCTCAAGGAAGAATTCTTGCCCAACTTCAAGGAGCGCGACTTCCTCATGCACTGGCTGGAAAAACCGAATACCTCCGTCGAGGCCAGCACGCGCATCACTATCGCCGCCAGCAAGGACCTGCGCGCCATTCCCGGTGTGCGCAATCTGGGAGCGCACATTGGCCGTGCGGAAGTCGCCGACGAAGTCGTGGGCCCAGACTTCACCGAACTGTGGATCAGCCTCGCACCCGACGTCGATTACGATGAGACCATTCACAAAGCGCAGGCTGTGGTGGATGGCTACCCTGGCCTCACGCGCGATCTGCTCACCTTCCTGCGCGAACGCGTGAAGGAAGTCCTCACCGGTGCCAGCGCCAGCATCGTCGTGCGCATTTTCGGCTCAGACCTAGATGTGCTGCGCGATCGCGCAGCAGCCGTCGGCGCCACATTAAAGGACGTTCCCGGTGTCAGCGCCTTGAAGGTCGAGTCTCTCACCCTCGTGCCACAAATCACCGTCAAGCTGCGCCCCGAATCCGCTGCGTTGCATGGTCTCACTGCCGGCAAAGTGCGCCAGGCCGTGACCACGCTCATCAGCGGCAGAAAAGTCGGCGAGGTCTATCAGGACCAGCGCGTGCATGATGTCACCGTCTGGAGCCTGCCCGCCGTCCGCGCCGACTACACCACGTTGCGTGATCTCCTCATCGAAACACCCGCCGGCGGTCACGTGCGTCTCGCCGATGTGGCCGATCTCGCCATCGTGCCCACACCAAACGCTATCAAGCGCGAAGGCGCTTCACGCCGCATCGATGTCACCTGCAACGTCTCCGGCCGCGCTCTGGGAGAAGTGGCAAAAGAGATCGAGGAGCGTGTCGGCAAGGTCCAGTTCCCTGCGGGCTATCATCCCGAAATCCTCGGCGAATGGGCCGAACGCCAGTCCGCACAGAGCCGCCTGGGCTGGCTCGCCCTCGCATCCTTTGCGGGCATTCTCGCGCTGCTGCTGGCCGACTTCCAATCACCGCGTTTGGTGCTGCTCGTCGCGCTCACTCTGCCCTTTGCGCTCATCGGCGGTGTCATGGCGGCATGGCTCGGCGGTGGGGTGCTCTCGCTTGGGTCGCTGGTCGGTTTTGTCACCGTGCTCGGCATCGCCGCGCGCAATGGCATCCTGCTCGTCAGTCATTACCGGCATTTGCAGACGGAGGAAGGCCGCGCCTTTGGTCTTGATCTTGTTCTGGAAGGCAGCGCCGAGCGCCTCGTGCCTATCCTTATGACTGCATCCACCGCCGCGCTGGCTCTGCTGCCGCTGGTGCTCAAAGGCAATGTGCCCGGCAACGAAATCGAGCGCCCCATGGCCCTCGTGATCCTGGGCGGCCTTGTCACCAGCACGCTGCTGAATCTGTTTCTCCTCCCCGCCTTGTATGCCCGGTTTGGCAAAGTGAAGATCACATCAGCGTGAATATTCGGCCAAGTTGTTCGTTCACTCGTCGTCATGAAAATCATCCTCGCCCTGCTCTTCACCATCAGTCTTGCCAACGCTGCCGACACCAAAGCCCCAGAAGGCATCCCCGCTTCCTACCCGCTCAAGACCTGCGCTGTCTCCGGCGAAGCCTTCGGCGGAGAAATGGGCAAGCCTGTCAAAGTCACCCACGAGGGCACGGACGTGTATCTCTGCTGCAAGTCCTGCATGAAGGACTTCAAGGCCGACCCAGCCAAGTATGTGAAAATGGTCAAAGACGCCGCTGCGAAGAAGTAATCAGCCCAGTCTCTTGCTCACCCATTGGCCGATGTCGCGTGCATCTTGATCCTGCACGCCGACGTCGCGCTGGCATTCCTCGGCGCTGAACTCCGTCCGGGGGGCAATACGTCCGGCCTTCCACACGTTCACGGCCGACGGATACGGTCCCACCTTGCGCGGGTCGCTCCAGGTGTGAATGCCGAGCGTCTGCGGATTCACCGCCGCCGCGATGTGCATGGGCCCGCTGTCCACACTGATGCAAAACCGGGCTTGTCGCATGAGCCAGATCAGTTCGGCCAGAGAGGTGCGGTTGCTCCAATCGTGAATGTGGCCGCCCGCGGGCCGTGTTGCATCTGCAGTCATGCCCACCAGAACCACCGGATGCGGAGCCAGCGCATCGCACAGAGCCTGCAATGCGGAGTTCGAAAGAGACTTCCCTTCGCCACGTGACCATGGATGCACCGCGATGAAACCCGGCAGCGAGTCTGGCCAGCCAGCGGGGGCCTTCCCCGGCGTGAGTTCAAAGGTGATGTCCTCCGGTTCAATGCGAATTCCGAAAGCACGCGGCATTTCCAGATACCGGTCCACGGCATGTGCCCCGGCATCCACTGGAACGGTGTGGTTGTAAAAGAAGCGGGAGCCTTCACGCGCATCCGAAAGCCCGATGACCATTTTGGAACCACGCCAGCTGCTGACCACGCCGCTGCGCAGCAGTCCCTGAAAATCGAGCACGATCTCCGGCTCCTCACGCGGCAGAGTCATCCAGGTGCGCCGCCAGTTCCAGAATCGAAGCAGGCCGGAAGGTCCGCGGAAAGTTTTGCGGGGGAAGGGGATCACCTCGTCGATTAGAGAGCTGCCCTGCAGAATGGGCGTCCATTCGGTGTTGGCCAGCCAGCGGATTTTCAGCCAGGGATTCGCTGCACGCAGCACCTTCACCGCCGGCAACGTGTGCACAATGTCCCCGAGCGAGCTCGGTTTGACGATGAGCGCGGAGCGGAAGTCGCGCAGGCTGGGAAGCTGGCGCGTGGCGGCGCTCATTTGCCCAGGGCCAGACGGTCGGCCAGCAGCGAGGGCAGGCCGGCGGCACGGATCTTCGATTGGGCGGTTTCGATGTCGTATTCCAGCCGGCGGATCGAAATGGTCTGCGCCTGTGCATCGTAGATGGCGTAGGCGGCGCGCCAGTCACCGTCGCGGGGCTGGCCCACGCTGCCGACATTGACGAAGTACTTCACACCGCGCTGCAGCAGCACATCGGTGCCACGGGCGGCACGCACGGCGTCATCCTTTTCAAAGATGCGCGGCACATGCGTGTGGCCGTAAAAGCACACTTGGGTGAACTGGTAGCTGAAGCTCGCCATCGCATCAAAGCGGTTGGTCACGTAGCCCCAGTTGCCGGGAGAATCGAGCGTGGCATGCACGATGGTGAAGTCGCGCACCTGGCGCACTAGTTTCAGCTCCCGCAGCCATACGCGCTGTTCTTCGCTGAGCTGTTCACGCGTCCAGAGCAGGGCATTCTGGGCCAGGGGGTTCAGCTCTTCGAGGGAGCTTTCGCTGGCGGCGCCTTCGTCATGGTTGCCACGCACCACCGGGCAGCCCAGGTCCTGCACAGTTTGCAGGCACTCGACCGGGTTGGCGGCATAGCCCACGATGTCTCCCAGGCACACATAATTCGAACAACCCTGTTCCTGAGCGTCCCACAGGACAGTCTGCAGGGCTTCGAGGTTTGCGTGGATGTCTCCGAATATGGCGAATTTCATCGTCTAAGGTTGGCGGCGATTCGCCTACCTTCGGGACATGGGCAGGGAAATCAAGCATTTCGGCATCAGAAAGATCCCCTGCCCAAGGAAGGCGGGAGTCCCGCGGCACGAATTTTGGCCCGCGTGGTCCCGATATCGTATGCCACGCGGCGGATCGAGAGGGTCTGCGCCTCCGTGTCGTGGATGGCATAGGCGGCCCTCCAGTCGCCATCACGCGGCTGCCCTGTGCTGCCGACATTGACAAAATACTGCACGCCACGCCTTAGGACGATATCCTCGGTGGTCACGTCGCAGACGGCGCCGCATTTTTCAAAGATGCGCGGCACATGCGTATGGCCGTAGAAGCAGACTTGCGTGGTCTGGTAGCTGAAACTGGCCGTCGCATCGAAGCAGTTGGTCACGTAGCCCCAGTTGCCCGGGGAATCGAGGGTGGCATGCACAAGGGTGAACTCGCGCACCCGGCGCACCAGTTTGAGCCCCAGCAGCCACACGCGCTGTTCTTCGCTGAGCTGCTCACGCGTCCACAGCAGGGCTTTCTGGGCCAGGGGGTTCAGTTCTTCGAGGGGGCTTTCGCTGGCGGCGCCTTCGTCATGGTTGCCGCGCACCACCGGGCAGCCCAAATCCCGCACGATTTTCAGGCAAGCTACCGGATCTGCGGCATAGCCGACAATGTCCCCCAGGCAGGCAAATTGGTCGCACCCCTGGCTCCTCGCGTCACTCAAAACACTCTCCAGCGCCTCAAGATTGGCGTGAATGTCCGAGAAAAGGGCCATTTTCATCGTCCAGGGAGTGTGCATACGCAGGCCCGGGGCGCTTGTTGCCGGAAAAGCAAACGGGGCGGATCACCCGATCCGCCCCGTCGCTTGATAGAGAGTCCAACAGCCAGAAGGAACCACTATTTGAAAGTTTTGACTGAGCCGTCTCCGGCTCGCTGTCTGGTGGTATGCTTCCACAAATCAAAAACGATGCGTCAGGTGCTCGTAAATGAGTTGTAAGGCGGTTGTAAACTGGCGTTTAGCGCGGGCTAAGCTCGTTCGTAATACCTAAATTCCAACCCTTCCGACTGATCAACGATTTCCTTCAAGGCAAACAGATGCTCAAAGGGGGGGAGCAGGACGTCTCCTTCGTAAGGTTCGGTAATCCAGGTGAGGTACAGCCCGTCACACTGCGGCAGCAGTTCTTCAAAGACGCGTGCTCCTCCGATCACAAAGACAGTCTCAGCTCCATCGATCACCTGCGGCAGTTCTGCGGCGCTGCGAATGACCGTCACACCTTCGCGCGGGGCCATCGTGTGGCTCAGCACAATGTTCTGCCGGCCTGGCAGCGGCCTGCCGATGGAGTCAAACGTGGCACGCCCCATTAGAATGGGGTGGCCGAGCGTCGTACGTTTGAAAAACTTCAGGTCCTCCGGGAAATGCCACGGCAGCTTTCCCTCGCGCCCGATGACGCGGTTGCTGGACATGGCGACGATGGCGATCAGGCGCATGACGACAACTTACCAGAGATCGATTGGCTGATGCGGCTCCGGCCGGATGATTTCGGTGCCTGGGATGGTTTCGCGGAAGCGGTTGGTGAACCACATCTGCGCAGGTTCCTCGCCATGGACGAGCAGCAGCTTCTTTGGCTTCACCTTCTCGATGTATTCGGCGATCTGCTCGCGCGAGGCATGGGCGCTGAGGTCAAAGCTTTCGATCCTCGCCCGCAGTTCCACGGCGGGGAGGTCTTTGGCCAGCTTGATCTTCGTGCCGGGCGTGGCATTGCGGATCTTGTAGCCGGGAGACTCAGGATCGGTGTAGCCCACAAAGCAGATGGTGTTGCGCGGATTATCGAGGAACTTCTGCGCGAAGATGTTTGAAACCGTGTGCTCCGTCATCATGCCGCTGGAGAGCGCGTAGAGCGTGCGCGGGCTGGAGACGAGCTCCTGGCGCTTTTTGTTCTTTCGCGGCACCAGCATCTTCATGTCCTCCAGCAGGCGGAAGCCGGGGTAGCTACGGCGGCTTCGGGAGGCGTAGTGATCATACAGGACGGTGATCTTGGTGCTCAGACCGCCGATGTAGAGCGGCATTTCGGGAATGAGGCCCTCTTGATGCAGCTCGTGCAGCATCATCATGACCTCCTGCGTTTTGCCCAGGGCAAAGACGGGGATCATCACCGCGCCACCGGCCTCATGCGTGTCACGGATCACTCCGGCGAGGCGTTCCTTTTCGCTTTTGCGGGAGAAACCCTCCGGGCGGGCATAATCACCACGCGTCGTCTCAGTGATCATCACATCAATTCCGCTGGTGGGGAAGTCAGCGGCACGGCAGATCGTCTGCGCCTCAAAATTCACGTCGCCCGTGTAGAACAGCGTGTTGCTCCCTTCACGCACCAGCACGCCGGTGGATCCGAGGATGTGACCGGCGTCAAACATCGTGGCTTCCAAATTGGTGTCCGGGATCTCAAACGGGCGGTCAATGTCACGGTAGATCCACTGGGAGCGGATCTCATCCAGCTCGCGATGGGTGAACAGCGGATACTCAGTGATGCTCTCCTCTTCCCGCTGCTTCGTCATCACGTTGACAGAATTGTGCAGCATGGCCGAGGCCAGCTCGCCGGTGATCTCCGTCATCAGCACCGGGGTGTTCGGCTGCTTGCGCTGCAGCACGGGCATCGATCCAATGTGATCGTGGTGCGAGTGCGTGATGATTACCGCGTTGGCCGACTTGTGCGGCAGAGGTCCGAAATCCGGCAGAGCGTCGAAGCCCGCACGTTTCGGGTGCATGCCGGCATCCAGCACGACGCGATGATCCCCGGCTTCGAGGAGATAAGAATTGGCGCCGATCTCACGTCGGCGTGTCAGGTTGCGAAAACGCATGCGGTATTTTTTGGGGGAGGGGGGAGCTGACACTAGGGGGCGGCCAGTGTTCCACAAGGGCTATTTGGCTCATGTGCCCGAATGGTTCGGCACTTGTTATCTGGTTGCCGTTCAGCGGTTTTGTTCCATTTTTAGGGATCATGCGCATCCACCCGCCTCGACTGCTGCTGAAATCCTTGAGCGTCCTTTGTATTGGCATGGCCGGTGTGCCGCTCCCCGCTGCGGAGCGTGTCTGGAAAGATGCGGGAGGTCAGCATGAGATCCGGGCTGAACTGGTCAGCCAAAAGGGCGGCGTCGTGCTGCTCAAACGCGAGAACGGTTTAATCATCACGGTGCCGTTGGCCACTTTGAGTCGCGAGGACCAGGAATTTCTCGCCGCAGGTCGCCCGCCAGAGGCTGCCGCACCAAGGGAGTTCGTCTTGAGCGGCGATTTGGAGGAAATCAGGATCGAATTTCCCAAGCCCATGTTCATCGGCACTCCGCTGGTGGATTTTCCCAACATGGAGAAATTCGATCCCTCCAAGCGCATCACGCGCTTCATGGCTCTCAAGGGCACCGTGAACGTCGCCAAGGGCAAAAAAGTCACCTCCTCCGATGCGGCTCCCATCATCGGTGAGCTTGCTCTCGTCACGGACGGCGACGCCGACGGTGCGGATGGTAGCTTTGTCGAGCTCATGCCGGGCAAGCAGTGGGTGCAGATAGATCTCGGAGCCACTCACACGCTTCAGAAAATGGCGGTATGGCATTACCACAAGCAGGCAGGTGCCTATTTGGACGTGATCATTCAGGCCTCGAATGACCCGGAGTTCAAACAGGGGGTCACCACCCTGTGGAATTCCGATCATGACGACAGCTCCAACATGGGAAAAGGCAAGGACCCCACGTATGTCGAAACCAGCTTCGGCCGCATCATCGAAGGCAAAGGCGCCAAGGCCCGCTATGTCCGCCTCTGGAGCAACGGCAACACCAACAACGACATGAACCACTACTGCGAAGTTCAGGTCTTCGCCGTTCCGGAGCAGAAAGCGGCCAAGTGACGCGTTACTTCACCCGTCCTGCGACCCTCGCAAACAGCGTCGAAACTGCCAGCAGCGCCGCCGGGACCGTGGGCGGACACCAGATGAGGCTGGATTGAAATGCGACGAAGCAGACCACCAGCGCGCCGAAGATGCACAGCAGCCCGCGCACGATCGCCTTGCCACGCGGCACGCAAATGACCAGCCAAGCCCCCACCAGTCCGGCGAAACCCCAGATGATCCATTGCGCCCAGTCCGGCAGCAGCCGAAGACGTGGCAGCGCGAGCAACTGAGCAAGCGCCTGCGCGTGCAGTCGTGCCATGCTGTTTTCAGAGCCATCATCAGTGCCGATCACGATCAACTTGCCGCTTCCCAGATTGGCCTTGTCCTGAGGAGACAGCGCCTCAGCCAGTTCCGAGGTCATCAGGTTTAGCGCGTCCACTTCAGGGACAGGCTGTTTAGGGTTGACCGTGAACGCCCCGGCGGCAGAAAGAGGAACAAAGGCGCCGTTTGACAGATAAGCCCCGGCACCAGGCCCCAGCAGCAGCCTTTGGGTGGCATAGGGCGTCCGGGTGAAGCGTGTCACCGCCTGTGCCAGGACGGTGGGCAGCACCCGGTCACTTTCACTGACGGCATAAAGCACCTTGCCGGCCTCGGCTGCATCCGTGGGGACCGAAATGCCCAGCTCGGCCTGCCGCCGCATCAAATCGTCCGGCGCAGCGATCAGAGCGCCCAGGGCCGGCACAGCCCCGCTGTCTCCCCGCACCTTCTGAAAGCGCGGCAGCGAGTCCTCAAGTCCTCCCATAAAGGCCGGAGTCTCCCGACTGGCCGCCAGCTTCGCCTCCACCCCCAGCACTGTGCTTGGAAAGGGATTCAAGGCCTGTGCAGCCTCATTTGCGAATTCAGGTGAGGGCCGGCTCCAAAACAGCGTTTCAGGTATCACGACCACCGCAGGCTCGTAGGCATGCAGGCTTTTCAGCACCATCTGCCAGTCCAGCGGCCGGGGCGGCCAGCCTGCATACTCCGCCTTGTCAGCGGCACGCATCTTCACCAGCACGACTGGCGCGGCAGCCACTGCATGGTCATCTGCCGGCGCAAAACGATCACGCGCATTGGCCACCAGAAAGTCCAGGAACACCTCATCCACCTCCTGAAACCGCCCCGCGTGATGCTCGCGGTCCAGCCACCAGCCGAGGCTGGTGAGAAGGAGCACGAGAATCAGGGCACGGATCATGGCAGGCAGTGCCCGGCGGATCGCTCCCGGTTAAGGCGCAGGCGTCTCAGCCGGAACGTCAGTGGTTTCGCGTTTGTCGGCGGAGAACTTGAGGCGCTTGTGCTCGTCGTCAAAGGAGACCTTGACGATGTCGCCTTCGCGGATGTCTCCACGCAGCAGGTGCTCCGCCAGCGGATCCTCGATGTTCTTCTCCACCGCACGGCGCATCGGACGCGCGCCATACTGCGGGTCAAAGCCCTCCTTCATGAGGAACTCACGGGCGCTGTCATCGAGCGAGATGTGGATGTTCTTCTTCTTGAGGCGGGTGACCACCTTGCTGACTTCGAGATCGACGATCTTGTTGAGCTGCTCTTTTTCAAGCATGCGGAAGATCACGATGTCGTCCAGGCGGTTGAGGAACTCGGGCTTGAAGAACTTCTTCGCGGACTCGGTGATCTTTCCCTTGATGCTGGCATTGTCAGCCACGTCCTGCTGCATGGCGATGAAGCCCAGGCTGGTCTGACGCTTGATGGTTTCAGCGCCCACATTCGAGGTCAGGATGACGATGGTGTTCCGGAAGTCGATCTTGCGGCCGAAGTTGTCGGTCACCTGGCCTTCTTCGAGAATCTGCAGCAGCAGATGCATCACATCTGGGTGAGCCTTCTCCACTTCGTCAAACAGGATGACGGAGTAAGGACGACGGCGCACAGCTTCGGAAAGCTGGCCGCCTTCTTCATAACCCACGTATCCGGGAGGCGCGCCGATCAGACGGCTTGCGGTGTGCTTCTCCATGTACTCGGACATGTCGATCTGGATCAGCGCCTCAGCGGTGCCAAACATAAATTCGGCCAGGTTCTTCGCCAGGAAGGTCTTGCCGACACCGGTCGGGCCGAGGAAGAGGAAGGAGCCGATCGGGCGGCGCGGATCCTTGAGGTCCGCACGTGAGCGGCGCAGCGCCTTGCTGATGGCGATGACGGCTTCGTCCTGCCCGATGACCTTGCCCTTGAGCTCGGTTTCCATCTTGAGCAGCTTTTCAGCTTCGGCCTGCTCCATGCGCTGGAGCGGAACGCCGGTCCACTTGGACACGACAGACATGATGTCCTCTTCGGTCACATCCACGATGCGTTCCTGATTGTTGGAGCGCCAGGTTTCCAGCACATCATCGAAGCGCTTCTTGGCGTTCTTCTCGCGGTCGCGCAGGTGGGCGGCTTTCTCGAAGTCCTGTTCCTTGATGGAACCTTCCTTCTCCACGCGGATCTCTTCGATCTCAGCCTCGATCACCTTCAGCTCAGGCGGGCGGGTCATGGCGGCGATGCGGGCCTTGGAGCCAGCCTCGTCCATGATGTCGATCGCCTTGTCCGGCAGGAAGCGGGAGGGCAGGTAGCGCGAGCTGAGGTTCACCGCGGACTTCAGAGCGTCCTCGGTGTACTTGGCCTTGTGGTGCATCTCGTATTTGCCACGCAGGCCAAAGAGAATGCGGATGGCATCTTCGACGGACGGCTCCTCGACCTTCACGCTCTGGAAGCGGCGTTCGAGGGCGGAGTCCTTCTCAATGTACTTGCGGTACTCGTTCAAAGTGGTGGCGCCAACGCACTGCAGCTCGCCGCGGCTCAGCGCAGGCTTGATGATGTTGCTGGCATCCATCGCACCTTCGGCACCGCCGGCGCCCACGATGGTGTGCAGCTCGTCGATGAAGAGAATGACGTTCTTGTTGCGGCGGATTTCATCCATCACCGCCTTGATGCGCTCCTCAAACTGGCCGCGATACTTCGTGCCAGCGACCATCAATGCGAGGTCGAGGGTGATCACGCGCTTGTCGCGCAGAATTTCCGGCACGTTGCCGGCGGAGATCTCCTGGGCCAGGCCTTCCACGATGGCGGTCTTGCCCACACCGGCTTCGCCGATGAGCACCGGGTTGTTCTTCGTGCGGCGGCAGAGGATCTGGATCACGCGGGCGATCTCTTCAGAGCGGCCGATGACAGGGTCCATCTCGCCTTTGATGGCGAGTTCCGTCAGGTCGCGGCCGAAAGCTTTGAGCGCCGGGGTCTTCTCGTTCTTCTTCTTGTCGCCAGAAGGCGTGTTGCCGGTGGGACTCACAGGTTCGCTTTCTTCCTCTTCCTCGCCTTCGTTCTGGGAGGAGAAGTTGGGGTCGAGTTCCTTGAGGATCTCGCTGCGTGCCTTGTCGAGGTTCACATCGAGGTTGCGCAGCACCTGGGCGGCGACGCCTTCACCTTCGCGCAGAAGGCCCAGCAGGATGTGCTCAGTGCCCACGTAGCTGTGATTAAGCGCCTTCGCTTCCTTGGAGGCCAGGGCCAGCACCTTCTTGACCCTGGGGGTGTAGGGAATGTTGCCGACCATCTTGGTCTCAGGGCCGGAGCCAACCTGCTGCTCCACCTGCATGCGCACGGTTTCAAGGTCGAGACCGAGCTTGGTCAAAACGTTCACCGCGACCCCTTGGCCGAGTTTGATCAGGCCCAGGAGCAGATGCTCTGTGCCGACGTAGTTGTGATTAAAGCGGTCCGCCTCCTTGCGGGCAAGAGCCAGGACCTGTTGGGCGCGTGGGGTAAAATTATTCATCATTAGGGGTGGAGGGGGTGCCTCCGGGGTTGGATTGATTTGTTGGAAAACTACCCGGGCCGTCGATTGATTGCAACCGTGCACGGGTTAAATCAGCACGCATGCTGTCCCGTTCTTCGGGTGACAATTCACGCGCAGCATTAAGCTGCAAATGAGCAGGTTGAATTTCTAGCAGAAGCATGTCGATCAGGCTGCGGTCGCAGTTCCCGATGAGGTCGAGATCTGCACCCAGACGAAGCATGGATAGCAGGTTCAGTGCCTCTTTGGAGGTAAGGATATGCGCATATCTCAGGATGGCGAAGGCACGGCCGACCTGGTCTCGCAGCATTGTCTGGTGGTCCTCCTTGAGCTTGGCCCGGGCGGTCATCTCAGACCGGACCACGCCTTCGATGACCTTCTCGATCTGGGCGATGATCTCAGGCTCTGCCTCTCCGAGCGTGTGCTGGTTCGAGATCTGGAACAGATTTCCCAGCGCTTCGGTGCCCTCTCCATAGAGGCCGCGCACGGCCAGGCCGATCTTGCCGATGGCCTTGATCACCGGATTGATCTGCTCCGTCAGCACCAGCGCGGGCAGGTGCAGCATCACGGAGGCGCGCATGCCGGTGCCCAGGTTGGTGGGGCACGCGGTCAGGTAGCCCAGCTTCGGGTCAAACGCATAGGGCAGCGCTCCTTCGAGCTCCGAGTCCACCCGGTCCACGGCCTCAAAGGCGCTGCTAAGGTTCAGGCCCGGGCGGATGCCCTGAATGCGAAAATGATCCTCCTCATTGATCATGATGGAGATGCTCTGCTTGCGGTCCACCACCACGGCGCAGCCGGAAGAGCGCGCCGCATGCTCGCGGCTCACCAGATGGCGCTCCACCAGCACCTGCTTGCGGATTTTGCTCAGGTCGGTGTAGTCCTCGCTGTAGCCATCCCGCATTTCAGGCAGTTCTTCCACCACCGGCCGTGCGCGTTCCAGCAGTTCAATTCGCTGACGCTCCTGGCTGAAACCGGGGAAGGGGTAGCCGCGGAGATTGCGTGCCAGTCGCACCCGGGAGGTCATCACCACGTCGGAGTGCGGCCCCGTGCCTTTCATCCAGTCGGCGGGGTTTTTGATCAGTGTGGCGAAGCGCATCATGGGCTTACAAAATAGGACTTAATAACTGAGATACGCGTTGAATAACAAGGAAGGATGAATCCAACTTTGGCATCCCTCATTTGGATGTCTTGGGCTGGAGACTTTCAATCTCAGATTTCAATTTCGCCGCATCCTCGTAGCGTTCTTCACTCACGGCCAGGTCCAGCTCCGCACGGAGTTTGGCGATGTCTGGCAGCGGCAGCGCGGGAGGCGCGGGTGGCGGCACCGGAGCAGGGGGCGGTGGCGCTTCCTTCAAAGACGTCGTCCGCTGCCGCGGCAGCATCTGCGGAGATGGGGCGTTCGAGCTGCTCGGCCGTTTGCCCACGTGCCGGGTGCCCTTGTGCATGTTGCGCAGCAGTCCGTCCAGTCCGTCGCGGAATGCATTGTAGCATTCCGGGCAGCCCATGCGGCCGATCTTTTTCAGCTGCGATGCCGTGAAGCCGCAGGCATTGCACACGATCTCCATCGTGTCCGTTTCCGCCCGGTGAGACGGGCTGAGAAACGCCTCCGCGAGACCGAAGCCGGTCTCCTCGGTCACGCCTTTGGCCTTTGAGCAGGTTTCACACAGGTTCACCGTGGTCATCTGACCGTTGATGATCTGGGTGAGGAACACAGTGGCCTCATTCTCGCAAACGTCGCATTTCATGGAAGTAGTCGTGCATGCTTTTCATGCCACATGGGTGATACGAATGGCAGCGCGTACTGGTTATGACAGGTACTCGCGCCCGTCAACCAATGCCCTGAGCCACCAGCCATTCGTCCAGTTCCGCCTGAAACTGCGGATGTTTCGCAAAGCTGTAATGAAAGGTCCGAAATCCCAGACGTGCCGCCGTGGCGATGTTGGGGGCCAGATCATCAATGTAAAACGTTTGCGCCGGATCCAGATCCAGCTGCTCGATCGTCTTCAGGAAGATCTCCTCGCCCGGCTTCGCACAGCGCGCCGTGTGCGAATACACGCCGCCCTGGAAATGCTGAAAAATGTCAAACTCGCGCAGAAAGTAGGCTTTGTGCAGTTCGTTGGTGTTCGAGAGCAGGTGCATCGGCAGCTTCCCCGCCAGCGCGCCCAGCGTGGCGTGCATCGCCTCGTTCTGCGCAAAGATCTCGCACCAGATCGACTCCAGCTCCTCCGGCCTTCCGCGAAAGCCCGTCAGCCTTGTGCCCTGTCGGATGAACTCCGCATCATCAATGTTGCCGATCTCGTACGGGACTTTGATGTCATCGAACAACGTCAGCACCGTCTCTGCCGGATGGTCGCACTGCTGCGCCAGCCGCCGGGCGGCGATGCTGAAGTCGAAGTCGATGAGAACTTTGCCAACGTCGGAAAGAATAACAGGCTGGGGCATGGCCTTCTTATGCACGCTGGCAAAGCTCGCGCCAGATTATTTCATCAGCTCGGCCAGCTTCGGACCGATCGCATCTGCCCAGATCTGGTAGCCTGCCTTGGAGAGGTGCAGGAAGTCAGGCATGATCTCCTTGGAAAGGCTGCCATCGGGCTGGAGGAACTTGCCACCGATGTCGAGGAAGAAGACGCTTTTGCCATCGTCGAGCTTGGCGATGATGTCATTGACCTGCTTCAGCTTGTCACGGCCTGGATTCGGACTGGCTTTCTCACCGCGTGGGAAAACGGCCAGCAGGAGAATCTTCGCCTGAGGCTGCTTTTCACGCACGGTTTGGACAATGGCAGTCACCCCTTTGGCAATGCCCTCGGCAGGATCGCTGCCGGAGTTGTTGGTGCCGATCATGATCACCACCGCCTTCGGCTTGATGCCATCGAGCTCGCCATTCTTGATACGCCACAGCACGTGCTGCGTGCGGTCGCCGCCGATGCCGAAGTTGGCAGGTTCGTATTTTCCGAAAGCCGTGGGCCAGACTTCCTTGCCATTGCCAGCCCAGCCGGCGGTGATCGAGTCGCCCAGGAAGACGAGCTGCGCCTTTCCTTCCTTGGCGATGCTGACGAACTTCTCGTGCGAGGCGATGAAGCCGGGGCTGATCTTGCCGTCCTTGCCATATTTTTCAGCAGGAACATCCGGTGGTTGCGGTGGCAGAACCACCGCAGGGGCGGCAGGAACGGCAGGTGCGCCTTCGAGGCCACGACCACTTTGAGTTCCAATGATGCCGCCGACTGCAGCACCTCCCTGGGCGCCAATGACGGCACCCTTCTTGGTGCCTGGAGCCGGAGTTTGCGCCTGGGCGGCGGCAGAGATGAGAAAGAGGAGGGAGAATGCAAAGGTTGTAATTTTCATGCACGCTCATTGTGGAGAGCTGCTTATGCGGAGGCAATCCGAAAGAGCATTCGGGATGTTTCGTTTATCCGTTTCAGCGGTGCCAGCCTTTCCCGATCCCTGCACTGCGGACTGCCTGCGTTTTTCCCTCACGAGGATTGACGCGATCTGTCAGTTCTGGCTAGCATGACCGGGAATTGTCAAAATTCATTCAACCACAACCACATCTAATATTATGCCAAGCAATCAAGGCGTCGCCTACATGGGGACCGGTAAGGTAGAGGTTCAGAGCATTGACTTCCCGAAACTGGAGCTGCGTGAGCAAAGGCGCAAATGCCACCACGGCGTCATCCTCAAAGTCGTCAGCACCAACATCTGCGGCTCCGACCAGCACATGGTGCGTGGCCGTACCACCGCGCCACAGGGCCTGATCCTTGGCCACGAAATCACCGGTGAAGTCATCGAAACCGGCCGCGATGTGGAGTTCATCAAGAAAGGCGACATCGTCAGCGTGCCCTTCAACATTGCCTGCGGCCGCTGCGCCAACTGCAAAGAAGGCAAGACCGGCATCTGCCTCAACGTGAATCCTGCCCGTCCCGGTGCCGCTTACGGCTATGTGGACATGGGCGGCTGGGTTGGCGGTCAGGCCGAGTACGTCATGGTTCCCTATGCCGACTTCAACCTGCTGAAGTTCCCGGACCGCGATCAGGCCATGGCCAAGATCAAGGACCTCACCCTCCTCTCGGATATCTTCCCCACCGGCTATCATGGTGCGGTTTCCGCCGGAGTGGGCCCTGGTGCGACCGTGTATGTCGCCGGTGCCGGCCCCGTCGGTCTGGCCTGCGCTGCCTCCTGCCATCTCCTCGGCGCCGCCGTCGTCATTGTGGGTGATTTGAACAAGGAGCGTCTGGCCCAGGCCCGTCGCTTCGGCTGCGAAACTGTGGACGTCTCCAAGAGCGCCACCGTTCAGGAGCAGATCGAAAGCATCCTCGGTGTGCCGGAAGTGGACTGCGCCATCGACTGCGTCGGCTTTGAAGCCCGTGGTTGCGGCCATAACCACAGCAAGGAAGTCCCCGCCCAGGTGCTGAACAGCGTCATGGAAATCACCAAGGCAGGCGGTGCCATCGGCATCCCCGGCCTTTACGTCACGGGAGATCCCGGCGCCGTGGATGAAGCCGCCAAAGTTGGCAGCCTCTCCATCCGCATCGGTCTCGGCTGGGCCAAGAGCCACACCTTTGTCACCGGCCAGTGCCCCGTCATGAAGTACCATCGCCGCCTCATGATGGCCATCCTGCACGACAAGATCAAGATCGCCAAGGCCACCAACGTCCAGGTCATCTCCCTCAAGGGCGCTCCCAAGGGATACACCGACTTCGACAAGGGTGCCGCGCGCAAGTACGTCATTGACCCCCACGGCATGATCAAAGCCTGATCTGTTTTTGGAAGTTAGGTTGAGGAGCCCTCCCGCTGCAAAGCGGGAGGGCTTTTTCATTTCGTATTCACGAGGCATTCAGGCTCACGCCCCTGATGTTTCGCGCCTTCTTTCTGTCTCACCCGCAGGATGACTGCTTCTTCACATAGACCAGTTCTCGAAAAGATTGTCATTTTGACCGGCGAGCGCAGCGGCCCCAGTGGCAAGGCGGGAGCGCCGCCTGCTATTTGAAAATAACAGGCAAGCGACCAACGCAGCCAATGGGGCCGCTCCGCCGTCCAGGCAATGTGACAAAATTTTTGAGAGTTGGTCTAAATGTAATGCCGCTAAGCAAAAGCTGGTTGGTGCCGGAAAAAGAGCGCTGTACAAATGAACTGCATGGTTAACTAAAGGCGGATGCCTGCATCATCCACACCTGATCTTCCCCCTGGCGTCTTTGCCCACACTCTCCGAGATCG
>NZ_JBGANA010000018.1:0-155744 GCF_044222565.1 Prosthecobacter sp. | reverse complement strand
CTGGATCGCACGCCTGGGCGGTTACCAGGACCGCAAGAACGATCCGCCTCCCGGAGCGGAGGTCCTATGGCGCGGTCTCCACCATCTCCATGACATGACGGAGACTTGGAAGCTGTCTCAACTTGTGGGTAAAAGTTAGGACGCAGCGGTTCCCTACCAATCCTTGGCAACTCGTCGCAGTCGGCTGGTGGGAACGCGAATTCATCCCCGCGTGGACACTGGGCCTTACGCATGCCCTCACGCAAAACACCTCCGCCATTCTAGCGACTTCAGCGGAACGATTTTCCCCGCCGAAAACTCACCCCACAATCGCCTGCGGCACACGGCCGTGGACATCGGTGAGGCGGTAGTCGCGTCCGGCGTAGCGGTAGGTGAGGCGCTCGTGGTCCATGCCTAGAAGGTGCAGGATGGTGGCGTGGATGTCATGCACGTGCATTTTGTCCACAGCCGCCTTGAAGCCAAAGTCATCGCTCTCGCCATAGCTGGTGCCGCCGCGTGCGCCGCCGCCGGCGAAGAACATGCAGAAGCCGTGCGGATTGTGATCGCGTCCGTTGCCATTTTCACTCACGGGCGTGCGGCCAAATTCTCCGCCCCAGATGATGAGGGTGTCCTCCAGCATGCCGCGCTGCTTCAAATCTCCGATCAGCGCCGCGATGGGGCGGTCGATGTCCGCCGCAAGCTTGCGGGTCTGCTCGTCGTGCTTCGAGTGCGTGTCCCAGGGCTGGCCATTGCCGTAGTAGAGCTGCACGTAGCGCACGCCGCGCTCCACCAGACGGCGGGCCATGAGGCAGCCGTTGGAGAAGTGGCTCTTGCCATACATCTCGCGCACCTTTTCCGGCTCCAGATTCACATCAAAGGCATCCGTGGCGGCGGACTGCATGCGGAAAGCCGTTTCCATGGCCTGGATGCGGCCGTTCAGCGCCACATCGGCGCCGCCGCGTGCGGCCAGATGCTCCGCATTCAGCGCCTGCATGAGATCGAGCTGCTTGCGCTGATCCGCACGCGCCAGCTTTTCATTCGTCAGCCACGGGATCATCTTCTGCGGGTTGAGGTCCGAGTGGTTGATGTACACGCCCTGGTGCTGCGCGGGGAGGAAGGCGCTGGTCCAGAGCACGGAGAATCGCACGGGTTTTCCGGGGCACAAAACGACGAACGAAGGCAGGTTCGCATTCTCATTGCCCAGCCCGTAGCTGAGCCAGGAGCCCATGCTCGGCACTCGCTCGGTCATGGTGCCGTTGTTGATGAGCAGCAGCGCGGGGCCGTGGTTCGGATTGTCCGTGTGGCAGGAGCGCAGCACGCAAAGGTCATCGGCATGCTGGGAGAGATTTGGCAGCAGCTCGCTGATCTCCAGCCCGCTCTGGCCGTGCTTGGAATACTTGTAAGGAGAGGCCAGCAGGCCGCCGGTGGGGCGCTCTGTGCGCAGGTCGGCACCGGCGGGCTTTTGGCCGGCGAACTTGGTCAGGCCCGGTTTCGGATCGAAGAAATCCGGACCAAAGGGGCCGCCGTTCATGAAGAGCTGGATCACCCGCTTCGCCTTCGGCACAAAATTCGTGCGCGGTGCCAGAACCGACGCCCCCTGCAGCGACGAAGCCAGCCCCAGCGCACCCAGTCCGCCCCCCATGCGGGAGAGCAGTTCGCGGCGCGAGAGTGCGGAGAGATCAGACATGCGGAGTGTACGCAGCCAAAGCCCCGGCGCTTGCGCGCCATTGCATCCAAGTGCTGAGTCAGGGCCTAGTTCCCGCAGGAGCCGGGGGACGCGCCTGCATGCGCGCATGAAGCCCAAAACCGAGGGGCAGATACAAAGCAAAACCGTAAGCTAGAAACCAAACGCCTATGAGCAGCCAGAACTTCACCGGCTGCCGCTCCCGAAACGTCAGTCTCCAGTACCCATTCATGCAGCCTGTTTGCAGCGTCTGAATCAGACGACTCGCCACGAGTAGGCTCCAGAGCGGCACCAGCACCGTCACCAGGCCAAAGGAATGCATGGCCGCACCGCAAACCGCCGACAAAACCGCAAGCAAAAAAAGCAGCCAGACCCACGGTGAGCGAAGCTCAATCCGCCTCACCGGCACGTACGGCCGCTGAGCCGTCAGCACCACGTCAGGCTCAGGCTGGGATGCCCCATCAGGCAGGCCACTGTGGATGATCTCACCACAGCCCGGGCATTGGACCGCCACGCCTTTGGTGCGGTGCCTGTTTCCTACTCCGGGGCGTTTGCAAAAGGGGCAGCACAGAGACTTCCAGCGCCGCTGAATCTGCATGCCTACGGCCAAGAACCCCGCCACAGCAATGATCTGCAAAACCATGACCACCGTCTTCTCCGTCGATCCACCGCCTGGCGTCTGATCCAAGTAAGACCCAAGAGACGAAAACATGCCGGTGACTGAACACACAGGCATTCCTCGGGGCAGAAAAATACACAAGCTGTCAGTCACCCGGCCAGTGAATCAGTTTTCTTCATGCCTGGCAATTCCACTTTCAGAGCCTTCGTGGAACCCGCCTTCCACCCATCCGCCTCGTTGACTCACCCCACCATCTCAATCTGAAACGGCGTCAGCATCTTCAGCTCCTCGCCCTGCGCGCTTTCAAAGGGATATACCATGATATTCGGCACCACACAGTTCAGGTGAAAATCAAAAAAACCACGCATGTACTCCGCCGTCACGGGTGTGTCAGGGTGCAGTTGCCGCCACAGGATCGCCTTGATCACATACGCATGGCAAAACACCGCGATGCGCTGCTCCGTGCGGTCACGCAGTGCTTCCAGCGACTCATCGATCCGCCCGCAGAATGCACGGAAGCTCTCCGCGCCCTCGCCATCGCAGTAGTCGGGGTCGCAGCGCTCCCAGTACTGGCGGGCAGGCTCGCGCCGCAGCGTCTCCGTGGTGCCCACGTAGCGCGCCGGGGCGAGAAAGGTCAGCTCATGCACCGGCAGCTCGACCACCGGCACCTGCGGATGCAGGCGGCATAGAGGCACGGCGGTGTACGCCGTGCGTGAGTAGCGTGAAACGACGATGAGGTCCGGCTCCGTGCGCCACTGCGCCGCCAGCGCCTCGGCCTGCATGAGACCCTTTTCGCTGAGACCGATGGCATGCGGCGTATCCGTGGCAAAGCCCGCGTTGCTGAGGCTTTCGGCGTGACGGATGAACCAGATCGTTTTCATATTTCACCTCCGCCATAGGCGCGCTGAGGCGTGGAGGCAAATGCAGGTGACGCCAGACCGGCGTTCCTCACTCATTTTTCTTCTTCATCGGCCAGCGCGATGCGAAATGAAACAGCGGGAATGTGGCGACGGCCATCATCGCGAAGACCAGGAAGGCACCTTCATCCACGCCCAGCCCAAAGGACACCAACCCGACCCCAGCCCCGAGCGCACTGAATCCCAGCAGCAGCTTCCACAGACGATCGGTTCGTTCAGAGTTCATGAAAGAGAATCGTTGTTCAAGGGTTCCCCCCAGCCCGCACCTCCGTCTTCGCCTTCTCCTCCATTGTCTCCCGCTCCTGCAGCGCATGCCCCACGGGCAGGTACACCGCAAAGGCGTAGCCACACAGCCAGATGAAGGTGCGCGCCCAGTACCTCACCGGCTGCCGGCTGCGAAAGGTCGGACCCGCGTTGTCGTTCAGGCAGCCCGTGCTCAGCGCCTGCACCAGATGGCTCGCTACCACAAAACACCAGAGCGGCCCAAACACCGTTATAAAGCTGAAATCATGGATCACCACCCCGGCCGCCGCCGAGACCACCGACAGCCCAAACAGCCCCCAGAACCACGGCGAGCGAAACTGCATCCGGCTCACCGGCACCGCAGGCTTCGATCCGCAGGCCTCCTCCTTTTCCCGCACGATCTCCCACCCCAGCCGCCCGCCGCCCCGGATCTCCCCGCACTTCGGGCACTCCATCCCCAGACCTTCCGAGCGGTCCAGACGCGCCCGCCCCGGCCTCGAGCAAAACGGGCACAGCAGCGCCAGACTCCCCCGCATCAGCCTCACCCCCAGCACCCCACCCACCAGAGCATAGACCCCAATGAGAACGATGAGCACCCCGTCCATCGGCGAGGTGTCGCCGCAGGACTGCCTTGGAAAAAACAGCACATTCATGAGCCACCCCACCCCCAGCACCCAGGGCGCCGTGTGAATCGCATAGAAACAAAACCGATAACTCAGCATGCCCGCGAGTGAACCGGATGTCCCTCCCCTTGGCAATGACAGTCTGAGGCGGGAATTGGAAGCGGGTGGGACTGTGACAGAACGCGGTTGCGTTTAGTTTGGAAAAGCACGCCATGGGTGTTCACATGCGCGCGAATTTGGAACCGGAGCGAAGCGGAGATAGACAGCCGAAGGCTGCCCCAAAGGGGTGAGCGATAGCGAATCAATGCGGTCGCGCAAATGCACGGCGCAAGCCTCACCGGAGCCACCGCTTTCGAACGTCCTGGAGCCTGCGCAAGCTGGCCTGCATTTCGCGAAGCCCACCCGCCAGCGAACGACGGCGGTTTGGGACAAACCGCCCTACCCCACGCCGGCCGCGCGAAAGGCCAACGCCATCACGGCGCACCTGGTAGGGCGCGCTGTCCTCAGCGCGCCGCGTGAGGCCCTGAGCTGTCGCACGCCCTGTCACAACAACGAAGCCCACCCGCCTGCGGAAAGCGGTAGCTGCGTTCGTTCCTCACTTCGCGACCGCACTCCAAATTACGGCCACATCTCACCTTCGCTCCCCGTCCCTCAACTCCGTTTTTGCAGCCTCCTTCTCCTCCATCGTCTCCCGCTCCTGCAGTGCAAAACCCAGCGGCATAACCACCGCGAACGCATAGCTGAACATCCAGGCGCCGGTGCCCACCCAGAACTTCACCGGCTGCCGGCTGCGAAAGGTCGGCCCCCTGTTGTCATGCAGGCAGCCCGTGCGCAGCGTCTGCTCCAGATGTCTCCCTACCAGAAAACACCAGAGCGGCACAAACACTGTGAAAAAGCTGAATGCATGGATCACCACCCCAGCCGCCGCCGACACCACCGACAGCCCAAACAGCCCCCAGAACCACGGCGACCGAGACTGCACCTGTTTCACCGGCACCGCACGCCGCTTACCGGCCCTGGACTTGGGCTTCTTCTGGTCGCGTACGATCTTCCACCCCAGCTGCCCGCCGCCCCGGATCTCTCCGCAGGCCGGGCACTCCATCGTCAGTTCTTCCGAGCCATCCAGATGTGCCTGCCCCGGCCTTGCGCAAAACGGGCACATCAGCGCCAGTTGCCCCCGCTTCAGCTTCCTTCCCAGCCCCAGGCCCATCAGCACATAACCCACGCTCAGAAACGCCAGCATCACCTCCACCGGCGTCATCTCCCAAAAAGACAGCCCTGGAGAGAGCCGCATATTCAAAAGCCACCCCACCCCCAGCACCCACGGCGCCGCGCGAATCGCATAAAAACAAAACCGATAACTCAGCATGCCCGTGAGTGAACCGAGTCCCCGGTTCTTGGCAATGACAGTGTGCGGCGGAGATTGGAAGCGGGGGTGTTGTCAGACTCCAGCAGTTTTCGTCTGCCGCCTGCCGACCTGTTATGCTACGCCTTCTGAGCAGCTACCTGTTTGCCCTTCTTCCAGCTGACGCTAGCGTACTTGCCTCCGCAGCCGCTTCCGAGCTGCTTTCGATCCAAAATCTCCAGTTCAAAGATCCAACGGGCGCTGATTCTCACAATCACCAGTTTGCTCCAGTGTCCGGCACGCTTCACTCTCACCACAGGTTTCTTCTTCCACGGACTGATCGTCTTCACTTCAACAAACTCATTTCGCAGCGTTCCGTCAGAGCCTTGTGCATGACGCCGATGACGTTTAAGGCCAAGCTTCGCCTCGGCGTACACTTCTCCGATCTCGCCAATCCTGCCACCAATGTTCTCCCCCTTTTCCAAGGCTGTCTGGGCTTGGACGATGAGCTTCATCAACTGTTTCCAAATATCGGCCGAAAGCTCGCTCTTTCGCCCTCTTTCCATGAACTTCAGAGGCTCGCAGAGCTTCATCTCCATTGAACTGGTCTGAACAGGAACTTTCATCTGAGGAATGCCTCCTGATGGGATTCTGTGTTACATTGAACGGGTGCCCCCACACGCCGGATACTGTGCACAGCCCCAAAAATCGGCCCCAGCGTTAGCACCACGTTTGGCCGTGCGGCGGACCATTGTGCGAGCGCAAACGGGACACGAAGGAGCGGTGTCATGGCGCGGCTCCCCGTCACTCATGCGGTCTTTTGCAATGCCGCCTCTTGCTGATTGATTCACCCGCTTCAGAAGCGTCACCCAGAGATTCAAAATCGTCAGACTCAACGGCAACGCGGCTCCCATCCATGCAACGTCTGGCAAGGCTTTAATGAACATCGACAGCATGGGATCATCCAACCGCACGTCCGGCGATACCCAACGCATCAGGGCATAGACCACTGCTGCAAGAATGCCGCTTACCCACCACGGGACGCTGTGCACCAAGATGTAAGGAATGGATTCCTCTCGCTTCGACATCAGGAAATATCAAAACACACATAAGAAATGTCACGCGACATTTCTTCCTGTCTTTGAATCTCGACAACGCGATGCTTCACATCATCGAGAACTCACGGACGCAGGCCCTCTGAGCTTCAGCAACACCCCGGGAATAAAGCGGGCCTCTCTCGTGACGACTACTTCTTCATCTCCACCTTATCTGCCTGCATGGCAGCCATAGCGGCGGCTAAGCGGGCTTCGTGCTCCCCTTCTTACTCCTCCAGGGGCTTGGCGCGGGATTCGGTGCCAGCCTTCTCCCCCAAGCCCTGTTGGTTCCGTGGTGGCAGATCAAGCACATGCTCACGTGAAAACGAGCCGTCAGCAATTTTGAACCGTATCCTCTCGATTCGTCTCCAGAACGGTGAAGGATATTCGAATAGCCCGCGGCATTCGTATACATAAAATGCAAGCACGCCATCCTTCACCACGGGATCACGGTAATCCGAGACAAGATCGAAGCCATCCCAAAGAGGATGTCGCGATATTGGGCGTCCGCATTCGAGTCCGCAAGAAAGCATATGGAGGAAGTCTGATTCTGAATTCACCAGCGCCTTGCTGACATCCTCCGGAGTCGGCGAAAGCTCCCTCCAGAGGTCATCAAAATTTGAATACTGCTTTTGTTCTCCGGCACGCTCGATCAACCAAATGCGTTTGAGCAATTGATAGTCTCCATCATAACTCCCATCACCTCGAATGGTAAGTTCAAGGCCTGGCAGCGAATCCCTGATATCGGGGAACCACTTCGTTGTAATGTTAGTGGTATAGGGCATCTGTTTTCGCGGAAATCGCAGCCACGCAGCCACGCAGCCACGCAGGGCAGCCGGGCCAAGGGGGAGAAGGGAGTAGGCGCATGATAAAGCGCTCGCGTTATTGATCAATCATCTATGGCAACGGATGCCATGCACGCCGCCAGCCGTTCAAATGCGGCGGCATCGCGTGCCGCACTCCAAGATGACGCTGTGCGTTTGCGCGGGTCATTTGAAATGCGGCTTCGTTGGAACAGCGTGGGCGCTGTCCAGAACGAGCTAAAGCTCTCGACTACTTTTACTTTTTCATCTCCGCCTTCAGCGCCGCTTTGTCCGCCTGGATGGCGGCGAGGGCGGCGGCCTGTCTTGCTTTCTGCTTGGCTTCGTATTCGGCCAGCGTCTTCGCACGGGCTTCGGCGCGGCGGGCTTTGGCTTCTTCTTCGGCCTGGGAGGATTTCGCGCGTTCGGCGTCCTGCTGGGCTTTGATGGCGGCGGCTTCGGCGGCGCGCTTTTCTTTTTCGATGCGGATGGCGTCCTTCTCGGCCTGCTGCTTGGCTTTCAGCTCGGCGGCGGCGACGCGGAGGGCTTCTTTTTCGGCTTCGGCCTGGGCCTTGATGGCGGCTTTGGCGGCCTCGGCCTCTTCTTTGGCGATACGGGCGGCTTCCTTGGCGGCTTCTTTTTCGGCGAGGGCCTGGGCTTTGGCGGCGGCTTTTTCAGCTTCGGCCTGCTCTTTGGCGATGCGCGCGGCTTCCTTGGCAGCGGCTTTTTCAGCCTCGGCCTGTTCTTTGGCTAGACGGGCGGCCTCTTTGGCCTCGGCAGCAGCGACTTTCTCGGCCTCCTTCTGGGCGAGAAGGGCGGCCTTGGCCTCGGCGGCGGCGAGCATGGCGGCCAGTTTCTCGGCTTCGGCTTTTTCCTTCGCAGCAGCCTTCTCGGCGGCGGCCTGCTCTTTGGCGAGACGTTCAGCTTCCTTGGCGGCGGCTTTCTCGGCATCGGCCTGCTCCTTGGCCAGACGGGCGGCTTCCTTGGCCTCCGCGGCAGCGATGCGTGCGGCCTCCTTTTCGGCCTCGGCCTGAGCCTTGGCGGCGGCTTTTTCAGCAGCAGCCTGCTCTTTGGCGAGACGCTCGGCTTCCTTGGCCTCGGCGGCTGCGGCTTTCGCGGCTTCCTTCTCGGCCAGAGCCTGCGCCTTGGCTTCGGCGGCGGCGAGCATGGCAGCCATGCGCTCGGCTTCGGCTTTTTCCTTGGCAGCGATCTTCTCGGCGGCCTCACGCTCCTTGGCGAGTCGGGCCGCTTCTTTCTCGGCCAGAGCGCGGGCTTTGGCTTCTTCCTTTTCAGCGAGTTCCTTGGCCTTCACGGCTGCTGCGGCGGCGCGCATGGCCTCCAGCTCCAGCAGGGCCTGCGCCTTGGCAGCGGCGGCCGCTTCTTCCTTGGCGATGCGGGCGGCTTCCTTGGCCTCCAGCGCGGCGATGCGCGCGGCTTCCTTCTCGGCGAGCGCCTGGGCCTTGGCAGCCTCCTTGGCGGCGAGATCGGCGGCGCTTTTGGCCTCGATGGCGGCGGTGAGCTGCACGCTGTAGTCGAGCAGCTGCTGCCCCAGCTCCGTGGCAGTGGTGGTCAGCGCGGGGGCGGCCTCCTCAAGCACGCGGGGCTGGATTTCAAGCGCCTGGAGTTTCTGCGCGGTATCAGCAAGAAGAGCGAGGAATTTGGGATCGAGCTTGGTGGTCGTGGTCATTGCGATAGGTCGGAAAAAAGGGTGCGCAGAATGGCCGTGGATGAGCGGAAGTCAAAGGGTCAAGGAATCGTCAAAGGGGTCAAGATTCTCACCTTGACCACCGCTTGACTTCTTGACCTCATTTGAATCCCCCGACGCATGCATACCCCCGCCCTTCTTCTGGCCATTCTCACCCCCGCACTCTCTGCCCTGGCAGCGGAGTTTCCGCCGCTTTACTTGAACGCAAACCAGCTTTCCATCGCCACGGGCAAGCCCTCGCTGGTACTGATGTCCGGCGGCTCCACGCACATTCCGGTGTGGTCGCTTTCTGGTGGCACGGAGGGGCAGTCCGTCTGCGGCGTGGTGACCGGCCTGCCCAAAGACTGCGGCGGTGTGCGCGTGGAGATCACCGTGACGTCCGAGGATGCGGAAACGAGCCCCGCCTTTGAAGATGTGTATCGCGTACATCTCTCGCAGATGGTGGAGGGCGCGCCCTTCACGGCGCGGCACCTGCAGGGCGATCCCGTGCGCACCGTGCTGCCTGCCGGCCCCCTGCACTCCCGCAGCATCGTCCTTGAGTCCTACTACGAGGTGGTGCCCGATGCGCCGCTGACCGTGCGCATTCAGCGCGAGCCGGGCGATCCCGCAGACACCTTCACGCGGCCCATGGGCCTGGCGATGGTGAAGGTGACGCCGGTGAAAGCGCCTGCCAAGCCCCTGATCGTGCAGGATGTGCCGGGCTACAACTCCTGGCCGATGCTGCAGGCGATCGGCGACAAGCTGGTGTGCGTGTACAGCCGCGGCTCCGGCCACACTATTCACGAAGACTCCCGCGCCACCTACGCACGCACCTCCACGGACGGCGGCAAGACATGGACCGAGGAAACGCTGGTGGCGAACTCCCCCGGCTACGGCGATGTGCCCGTGGGCAAAGGCCTGGACTCCACCGGGGCGATGCTGCTGTGGGTGCGCCGTGTGGGCAAAGAGTGGCACCAGGATCTCTACCGCAGCACGGACGGCGTGAAGTTCACCCTCATCTGCACACCGAAGCTGGATGTGCGGCCCGTGCAGATCACGGATGTGTTTGCAGTGCCCAACGTCGGCCTCATGGCGCTGTGGTTCGCGGGCGATTACGGCGATGCGGGTCCGTCTCACTCCTGGGGCGTGGTGACGAGCAAGGACGATGGCAAGACCTGGACGCAAACGCCCATCGAGTCCGGCCTCACCAAAGATCAGTGGCCCACCGAGCCCTCCGCCGTTTACCTCGGCGATGGCAAGATCTTCGCCATCGGCCGCACGGAGGCGGGAGATTCCACCACGGCGCGCGCTCAGTTCCAGATGCTCTCCACCGATCACGGCAAAACGTGGACGCGTGCGCAGACCAACATCACCGACGTCCTCATCTCCACCCCCAGCCTGATCCTCGATGCCAAAACCGGGCTGCTGAGCAACTACCACTTTCAGCGTGGCCGCGCCGGCATCCTGTGGCGCCGAGTGGTGGATCCGAAAAGCGTGATCGCCAATCCGCTGAAGTGGCCTGTGGGCGAGGCCGTGGCCGTGGGCAGCGGCAGCACCATCGACGCCGGCAACGTCAACGCCACGGTGATCGGGGCCACGCATTACCTTTCGTTTTACTCAGGGAAGAAACCGGACACGGCGGTGCTGGTGAGTGTGCTGGAGGCGCCGGGTGGGAAATAGGAGATGGGACCGCCCGGCTGGAGCGACCAGCCGAGTACAACCTTGACTCGTTTTCTCGAAAAAGCTTGCCGGTTTCCTTCGCTTCAAAATAAACATCGACATGTCGCATTCAGAACTTCCGCAAAATCCCGAATGGCTGCTGACGAATCTCGGCGCTCCGCCGCGTGATCCCTCTGTCCTCAAGAGCATCAAAATCATTTTGATGAAGTGGTTTTGTCCCGGCAGACTTCGTGATTCCACGGAGATTGCGGACCTTCATTTTCATCTCGATGGCATCGCGACCTGGAGCATGCTGATCAAAGCCCACAGAGATGCCTTCAGCCCCCAAAAATCTGACGAACGATTCCTGGGCGTGGCGCTGGTCGCACCTCAGCTCTCGCCTGAGCAAGCCCTTAAACATCTGCCGCCCATTGCACATTGGATTCGCTCAAACCGCGGAGCGAGAGATGGAGGCTGGTCGGACGAAGTTTCCGCCTTCATGGATGAGGTGGACAACGACATCTTCCGCGATGCACGTTTGATTCCCGTTCCCGATGAGATCAGCGGCGGAGTGGAATGTTCCTTGGTTACCGCCATCTTCCCCGTAAACCGAATGCCGGGCAGGGTTCTGGCCATGGACGCACTCCCCATGCTGCTATGGACAGACAAAGCGAACGAGTCCTTCGCGCTGCTGGTGGAACCCCAATACTGGGACAAGGCTTACAAGCAGAGCTGGCTGATCGAGGCAAAAGAAATGAAGCGTGCCAGCAAAGCAACGACATCCGGCCAGCCTCAGAAACAGGAGTCCACCATTCTCTATGCTCTGGAGGTTAAGGGCATCCCCCCGGAATTTGTTTACACCATCGAAGCTGCCGTCTCCCAACGCTGTGAAAAGCAGCAGCTAAAATGCCTTTTCCTGAACGTGGGAAGCCTGTGTGACGAGCACAAGATCCCCCTGCCCCGTTCCGGAGACTTACAGTTTCTCGGCATCGAGTCCCAATGCGCAGATGTAGCCAGCCTTTTGAGTCAGATACTCAGGGAACACCTCTCCGAAGAAGACATGCAGCACATCCACCTTTCCAGCTGCGATCTGGAGGAGTTCTTTGATCGCTTCGGCTGGTTGATGGACGAAATTGAGCAAAGACAGAAGGGCGTGGAATAGGCCCGCGATTTGGCTCGATTCATCAAGAGCAGCGCACCCCAACAAGTACGATGGACACTCCTGTCCGTCGGTTCCAGGACTCCGCCGGAGAGAGCGGGGCTCAAGCTGACCTGGTGTGCCGCTACGGGGTGCCTGGCGTGGCGGTGGGTTTGGTGTTGCAGGTACATTTTGGCAGAATGTGAACGAGTGAGCCTGCGGTGCCGCTGATCGACAGACAAGAGTGTCTGTCGTGCCTCCAATCAATCCACAAACAGCATCTCATTCCCCGCCAGCAGCGCCTGGGCGTACTGCGCCCACGCGGCTCCATCCTTCTCCCTGCCGCTGAGAAACGCCTGTGCCACTTCGGCCTCACGCGCACTCGGTGCACGGCCAAACAAACGGGCATAGACATCCTCCACACGGGACATCATATCCTTGGCGTCGAGTCCGGAACTGCGGGCAGGAGTGCCCACATCACTTGGGGGTGACTCCACACGATGCTCCATGGCCCACTTCCCGAGCACGGCGGACTGCTGCTGGATGAAGGGGGAATTCAGCGCAAACAAGCCCTGCAGCGGCGTGATGGTCTCCGTGCGCCAGGGGTTGTGCGCGCCGGGATCTGGCACGTCGTGGATGCGGAGCATGGGGTCCATGTCCTGGCGATCGGAAGCACCATAGAGGGAACGGCGCACGTTGGCGGGGGCGCTGATGGATGAAGCCGGGCCGCCGAGCTTGAGATCGATCTGCCCCGTGGCGCTGAGGATGGCATCGCGCCAGGATTCCCAGTCGAGGCGACGGCGCAGCATGCGGGCGTAGAGTTTGTTTTCGGGATCGCGCTGCTCGGAGGCGGGAGCGAGGCTGCTTTGCTGCCAGGTGGCGGAGTTCAAAATCTCACGGTGCAGCCACTTCAGCGACCACCCGTGCTCCATGAAGCGACCGGCGAGATCATCCAGCAATTCGGGGTGCGTGGGGGCTTCGCCGAGGTTGCCGAACTCGCTGGGGGTATCCACCAAGCCGCGACCGAAGTGGTGCTTCCACACGCGATTCACAATGACGCGCGCGGTGAGCGGTGCGGCGTCTTCCACAATGGCCTGCGCCAGCTCCAGGCGACCGCTGCCGGTGGTGAATTTGCGCGGCAGGCCGGTCTTGGACGGGAACATGGAGAGGAAGCGGCGCGGCACCGCAGCGCCGAGGTCATTCGGATTGCCGCGCTTCATGAGTTCCAGATCGCGCGCCATGCCCATCTTGTAGTCCAGCTTGGTGCCGTGCTCCTTTTCCTTGTTCACCACATAGAGCGCCGCATCCTCCACGGCATTGGCCATGGGCATGTTGTAGTGGGGGGTCGCGGTCTTGATGGAGGCGATGACGGTTTCGATTTTCTTGGCCTGCTCCGCCATGTCCTTCGGCTTCTTTTTCTTGAGGTCGGCCATCTGCTTTTCCATTGCCGCCACTTCCGCACGCGCCTTGGCCACGGGCTTCCAGAATTCATCCTTCATCGTCGGCAGTTCGGAGAGCTTCACGGAGGCGAAGACGCCGGCGAGCGCATAATAATCCTGCGCGGAGATGGGGTCGGATTTGTGATCATGGCAGCGGGCACAGGCCAGCGTGAGGCCGAGGAAGGTGCGGCCGATGGCATCCACATGCTCCTCCCATTCATCCGCGACGGTGGTCTTGATGATTTCCGGCGGGAGCTGCAGCTCCTTGAAATAGGTGGGGCTCAGGCCGATGAAGCCCAGCGCCACGCGATCCTGCGGGCCGCAGTCGGGCAGGAAATCCGTGGCAAGCTGGCGCAGCACAAAGCGATCATACGGCATGTCCTCATTGAGCGCCTGCACCACCCAGTCGCGGTAGAGGTAGGAGTATTTGGTGGAGTCCAGCCAGTCGGGGGTCTGGTCCGTGTAGCGCGCCAGATCCAGCCAGTGGCGTGCCCAGCGCTCGCCGTAGTGGGGGCTGCGCAGCGTGGCGTCCACGGCTTGGCTCCAGCTCGAAGCCGTCCCCTGCCCCTGCTCCGCCGGCGGCAGGCCGGTGAGGTCAAAGGAGAGCCTGCGCTGCAGCGCGCGCTCCTCCGCACGCGGCGCGGGTTTCAGCCCTGCGGCCTCCATTTTCGCGAGAATGTAGTAGTCGATGCGCGTCCGGGGCCATGCGGTGTCTTTCACCTGCGGCAGCGACCCTCGCTTCAGCGGCGCAAAGGACCACGGCACCGGCTTCGGCCCCTCGTCCTTTTTGGCCAAAGCTGCGCCTCCCGCTGCGAGGAGCAGGAGAGTCAGGCAGAGGGAACTGGAGGTGTGGAAACGCACCAGCAAGGTACAGCGCCTGGGGCGGGAAGCTTTCCAGAAAAAGACGCCTTCAAGGTCTGAAACACAGTGCCGTATCAGGTTCCCCGCCCACTCACACCTGCAAGGCGCCGCCACGGATGCAGGCCTAGGAGCGCGGGCCTCCGAGCCCGCAGCAGGTGGCAGCCCCCTGCAGGGGCATATCCTCGCTGCAGAAGGTGGCAAGCAGAGTGGTTCTGAGGAGCTGAGGGAACGTAAGTCCGTAGCGACAGCGATGATCCTGGCCAGCAGCGCTATGGACATGCGGAGCAGAGGCATGGTGCGGAGTGCTGCGGGCCCGGAGGCCCGCGCTCCATGGACGTCATCGCCATTCCCACGCTGTGAGGCTTTTCGTACGCGGCCTAGGCTGCTCTGGGCCGCAGCAACCAAGCATCCCCCCTTCCCGCCCTCCCCGCACGCTTGTGAAATTTTTCACAAATCCCAGTTGCCCACCTTATTCACACTCGGATACTGGAAACCATGGCCTCCCCCGTCCAGTACCTTCCCGGCAAAGAACCCCATGCGCGTGAAAAGCGCCTGATCTTCAAGAACATCGACCGCGCCGGATACAATCCGTCCATCGAGTGCTACCTGGAAAACGGCGGGTATGAGCAGCTCAAAAAGGCGTTCACCATGGAGCGCAGCGCCATCACCAACGAAGTCAAAGCCAGCGGTCTGCGCGGCCGTGGGGGTGCAGGTTTCCCGACCGGCGTGAAGTGGGGCTTCATCCCGCCGACGAACACGAAGCCGGTCTACCTCATCTGCAACGCGGACGAATCCGAACCCGGCACCTTCAAGGACCGCTACATCATGCACCAGGATCCGCATCAGCTGATCGAAGGCATGACGATCGCCTGCTTCGCCGTGGGCGCAAAATTGTCCTACATCTACGTGCGCGAAGAATTCCCCTACGCCGCGAAGATTCTCGAAAAGGCCATCGCTGAAGCGCACGAAAAAGGCTTCCTCGGCAAGAACATCCTCGGCACCGGCTTCGACTGCGAGATCTACGTGCATCGCGGTGCAGGCGCCTACATCTGCGGCGAAGAGACCGGCCTCATCGAATCCCTCGAAGGCAAGCGCCCCTACCCGCGCATCAAGCCCCCGTATTTCCCGGCGGCGCTCGGCCTTTACATGAGCCCCACCATCGTGAACAACGTGGAATCGCTCTGCCACGTGAAGCACATCATCGAGATGGGCGGCGCGGAATACGCCAAGCTCGGCACGCCGAACAACACCGGCACCCGCATCCTCTGCGTGAGCGGCGACGTGCAGAAGCCCGGCTACTACGAAGTGGAAGTCGGCAAGGTCACCATGGGCGAAGTCATCGACGTGCTCTGCGGTGGTCTCAAACCCGGCCGCAAACTCAAGGCCATCATCCCTGGCGGCAGCTCCTCCAAGGTCCTGCGTGCGGATGAAAAGTACAAGCTCAAGGACGGCCGCGAGCTCGGCATCATGGACATCCCCATGGACTTCGACACCATGGCGCAGTGCGGCACCATGGCAGGCTCCGGCGGCGTCATCATCATGGACGACAGCCGCAGCATGACCTGGGTCATCAACAATCTGAACGCCTTCTACGCGCACGAATCCTGCGGCCAGTGCACTCCCTGCCGCGAAGGCAGCCTGTGGATGAAGAAGATCAGCGACCGCATCGTGGCCGGCGACGCCAGCCCCGATGACGTGGACACCCTGGAGACCGTGGCCAATCAGATCGAAGGCAAGACCATCTGCGCCTTCGGCGAAGCCGCCTCCTGGCCCACCCAGAGCTTCATCAAGAAATTCCGCGACGAACTCAAAGGCGACTGCAAACCCGATCTGGCAGGCAAGATCGTCAATGAAGAGACGCTGGTGGCTGCGGCGGGTTTGGTGGTGTGAGCTCGTCCACCGACAAGAAAAAGCTCTGGAGCTTCAGACGGTGGATGGCGAATATTCAGGTCTCTGCGGAAGTGGGCAGCGGCTCATGAAAGCTCGGCTTTTCCCCTCACCCAGCCTCTCCCCGAAGAAGTCTAACACCCATCACGCCCTCGACGGGGAGAGGAGTGCCGCGTTGCGACTCCGATTGAGCTTGAAATCGACCCAGCACGAATCCCCTCTCCCCGCCCATGGCCTCGCAGCTCCAAGCATCCTTCGGGGAGAGGCTGGGTGAGGGGCGTTGCAAAGCTTCGTTGCACTGCTGCTTGGTTCCCTAAGCACGGACTGGCAATCCGACGAAGCCACGGTGTAAAAGATCGACATGCCATGGGCCATCGCCACGCCGATCAAAGATGGCTGGGACTCCCTCTACTACATCATCTGCGACTTCAACAACGACGGCAAGGTTCCCAATCCCGAACTCATGACCGTGCCGCCGAAGCCCGGTGCCACGCAGAAGGAACTCTCCACCCGCATCGCCGTCTTCTCCGCCGGACCGGATGGAAACCCGGCGACGTGGGAGGATAATCAGCCGCCGGGATTTACGAAGTAGGGGGAGAGAAGTGTCGGCATTCATTCGGAACTCGACAGGGTGAACCTCTGTCGGGTAGAAGGGTGCCATGAGCGACGGCAACTCGGACACCGACAAACCAACCAGGAGGAGAGCAGTGCGGAGGCGCTGGATCATCATCCTGGGGCTGTTTATCGCGATAGCCTCGCTCCGACTGACGGGGTTCATGATTTCTGCCAACGCCGAACGGAAGGAGGCAATCCGTCTTGAAGCCAAAGAAATCATCACAAACCTCCGAGAGGGAATCAGCCTTTATCATGTGGACTACAATCGTTACCCCCTTCCCTCTTCCGATATTTCCACTTCCTCCGGCAAGGACATTTCAATCCGCTCTCGGGGCCCGATGCTGCCCTGGCTCATCGGCAATGAGAATGCTCCACAAACCGGCGCACAACTGAATCCCAAAGACATCAGTTACATCCGCCTGCCTAAAGCCCGGAACCGCACCTCAGGCACCTGGCAAGACGGCGACGAGATGGTGCTCAGCGATCCTTGGGGCCAGCCCTATTACATCGTGCTCGACACCAGCGATGACAAACAGACCGCTAATCCTGAATTCGGCGCAGACCTGTCAGACCCAGACTATGCTGAGCTTTGCCGGGCCTTCCCGCCGCCTGCCATACTGCGTTTGGAAATCCTTGTTTACTCCTCCGGCCCGGACCGCAATCCCAAGACGTGGGAGGACAACATCTGCTCGTGGCGAAAATAGTCCTCCTCGACCTCACTCACCCATGAACCGCTTCCTCCTCTTCCTACTTCTTCTCATCACCAACCCGCTCATGGCTGGCAGCGCCGATGCTGTCATCCGAGGCAAGACCGAGTCTGGCAGGACGGCATTCGAATTGCGTGTGGGTGATATCGAAGGCTCTGTCAGCTTCGTGAAGCTGACGATAGATGGCGAGTCCTACACGATTCCGAATGTAGAATCATCATCGCAGACCGTGGTCCGTGACCCGAAGAACCAGGTGTACTTTCTGGTCCTAGAGGCCGGCGGCCGGAAGTTCCGGCTGTGGATGATTCCCAATACCGAAAAGATCATCACAAAAGGACCGGGGTCTTACCACAGCCGCTTTGCCGCCGTTCTGGAAGCCACCGATCCGAGAAAGAAAAACGAGGGGAAACTAACGGAACGGATCACCCTCGGCTGCACGCTGGACTATGAGATCTGACCGCGAGTGAGGAACACGCGCGTGCCCAGCGCGAGAGGCAGGGAGGGCTGTCCCCAGCCCTCCGCGTGAGGGGATGGAAGGCACGAATGGCAACCCGTGGCAGCGGAGCCCGGTGCCAGCGAGCTTGCGGCTTGCGGAAGCGGCGCATGTTCTACCGTGGTATTTCATCACACGCTGGGCCACGGCGGCTGGGGGACCAGCCGCCCTACCCGCGCTGGGCATGCGCGCGTCACTCCGCCTTTCGGATCACCCGCACCGCATAGATCTTTGCCGTCAGGTTGGAAAGCTTCACCGGCTCTTTGTCATCGCGCAGGGGATCGCGGGCGAGGTATTCCTGGCCGTCTTTGCCGACGATGACGCACCAGTGCTGGACGCCGCCGAGGAGGAAGAATTTCACCACGGGATAGGCGCCGCTTTCCAGGGCCTTGTCCATGACCTTGTGGCTGGAGGCGGGGTGGAAATCGGCGGTGAGCCTGGATTCGGTCACTTTGGGAATGGCGTTCCAGACGACCCAGCCCTGGGGGAGGAAGCCGTCGGCTTTTTTGAGACGCTCATTGAGTTCCTTGGGCGTGAGTTCCACGCCGAGATCGGTGCAGGCCATGGCCACGCTGGAGACAAGGCAGCCGTGACTGCCGAGCGTGCCTGTGGAGGTGCCGAGCTGGTCTTCCGCCCAGCGTTTGTCCCTTTGCAGATGGGTTTTGCCGCTGTCAGGCAGGCGGATGTGCAGATCTTTGCCGCCGGTGGAGGCGATGGCCGGGGCGATGCGTGCCCACCAGGTGCGCAACATCACGCAACTGGTCGCCACAAGGGCCAGCAAGGCCAGGCCGACGACGGCGTAGCGGCGCATGGGCGTGGAGGGGACTTACTTGTCCTTCTTCTCGCCGTGTTCGGCAGGCTTGGCGTCGTGCGCGTCGCCATGGCCTTCGCTGTGGTGGGCTTTGTGCGTGCCTTCATGCAGCACCTTAGTTTCTTCCCAGGAGTGCTTGTCGCAGGAGACCGAAAAAAGAGCGATGGCAGCGGAGCAGAGGAAGAACGAGGCGGTTTTCATGTTAAATGGGGTGCCGCAGAGTAACGGGGGCGGGCGATGGCGCAAATGGCAATTGTGGGGAGGAAAAGTAGTCCAGTTGCGCCGCAACTGGAGCCTGCCCTGGCCGGTTGCGGCGCAACCGGGCTACTTTGGCTGCGCCTTCAGCGGGGAGTGGTTCGATCTTGGGTGGAGGATTCGGGGCGCTGTCCAGAACGAGCTAAAGCTCTGGACTACTTTGGCTGCGCCTTCAGCGGGGGGTGGTTCGATCTTGGCTGGAGGATTCGGAGCGCTTTCCAGCACGAGCTAAAGCTCTGGACTACTTTGGCTGCGCCTTCGTCGGCTTCACGCGGAAGAGACGGAGGATCACCACGAAGTACAGCGGCACGAAGAACAGGCCCAGCAGCGTGGTGGTCACGGCGCCGCCGACGATGCCGGTGCCGATGGCGTTCTGGCTGCCGGAGCCGGCGCCGGTGTTGATGGCGAGCGGGAGCACACCGAGGCCGAAGGCGATGGAGGTCATCAAAATGGGGCGCAGGCGCTGGCGGACGGCGTGCAGCGCGGCCTCGATGAGGGTGGCGCCTTGATCGAAGTGCTCCTTGGCGAACTCCACCACGAGGATGGCGTTCTTGGCGGAGAGGCCGATGATGGTGATGAGGCCAATTTGAAAATAGATGTCGTTCGGCATGCCGCGCCATTGCGTGGCGGCGACGACGCCGAGAGCGCCCAGGGGCATGTCCATCATGACGGAGAACGGGATGGCCCAGCTCTCATACAAGGCCGCAAGGCAGAGGAAGACCATGAGCAGGGCGATGATGTAAACGGAGGTGGCCTTGGAGCCGGAGGCCTGTTCTTCGTAGGACAAACCGGCCCAGGCCACGCCGATGCCGGTGGGCAGGGATTTGGCCATCTTTTCGATCTCCTTGATGGCCTCGCCGGAGCTGTGGCCGGGGGCTGGCTCGCCCTGGATGGCGAGCGATGAGGAGCCATTGAAGCGCTCGAGCTTGGGGGAGCCCATTTTCCAGGAGGCGGCGGAAAAGGCGGAGAAAGGCACCATGCCACCCTGGTTGTTCCGCACATACCAGCGATTGATATCTTCTGGCAGCATGCGGAAAGGGGCGTCTCCCTGCATCATCACGCGCTTCACGCGGTTCTTGTCGATGAAGTCATTGATGTAGGTGGAGCCGAGGATGGTGCTGAGGGAGGCATTGATGTCCGAGAGGGAGAGGCCGAGCGCGCTGGCCTTTTCCTGGTCCACATCGATCTGATAAACGGAGGTGTCCGCGAGGCCGTTTGGACGCACGGAGGTGAGGACGGGATTCTGCGCGGCCATGCCGAGAAGCTGCCCCTGCGCGGCCATGAGGGCATCGTGCCCGAGACCGCCGAGATCCACGAGGCGGAGATCAAATCCGGTGGCGGTGCCCAGCTCCAGCACGGCGGGCGGCGCGAAGGCAAAGGCCAGCGCTTCCTTGATCTGCATGAACTTGCCCATGGCGCGGCCCTGGATGGCCTTCACCTTCTGGGATGGGAGCTTGCGCTCCTCCCAGGGCTTGAGCTTCACAAACATGAGCACCTGGTTCTGCGCGTTGCCGCTGAAGCTGAAGCCGAGCACGCCGAAGCCGCCTTCCACCACCTCTTTTTCCTCTTCGAAGAAATGATTTTCCATTTTCTTCAGCACCGCATCCGCCTGCTCGCGGGTGGAGCCGGGCGGGAGCTGCGCCATGGCAAAGAGCACGCCGGTGTCCTCGTCCGGAAGGAAGCCGGTGGGCGCGCGCTCGAAGAGATAAACCACGGCCACGGCGATGGCCGCATACGGGATGAGCGAGATGACGTAATGCTTCAGGAACTTGCCCACGGCCCAGGTGTAGTGGTCCGCCATGCGTTCAAAGCTGCGGTTGAACCAGCCGAAGGGGCCGCGCTTGTTGATGCCGTGGTCCTTGGCCACCGGCTTTAAAAGCGTGGCGCACAGCGCGGGCGTGAGGATGAGGGCCACGAGCACGGACAGCGCCACGGAACTGACGATGATGAGCGAGAACTGCCGGTAAATGACACCGCTGGATCCCGTGAAGAATGCCATGGGCACAAAGGCCGCGCTGAGCACCAGGCCGATGCCCACCAGCGCACCGCTGATCTGGTCCATGGACTTGCGCGTGGCCTCCTTCGGCGAGAGGCCTTCCTCCTGCATCACGCGCTCCACGTTTTCCACGACGACGATGGCATCGTCCACCAGCAGGCCGATGGCGAGCACGAGGCCAAACAGTGTGAGCGTATTGATGGAATAACCCGCCGCCGCCATGACGCCAAAGGTGCCGAGAAGCACGACAGGAACGGCGATGGTGGGGATGAGCGTGGCGCGCCAGCTTTGCAAAAAGATGAACATGACCACGAAGACGAGGATGATGGCCTCGATGAGTGTTTTGACCACTTCCTCCACGGAAATGCGGACGAACTGCGTGGTGTCATAGGGATAGATGGCCTTCACGCCGGGCGGGAAGAACTGCGAGAGCTCCTCCACCTTTTTCTTCACGATGTTCACCGTTTCCAGTGCATTGGCGCCGAGCGCGGGGCGGATGGCCATGCCGCTGGCGGGCATGCCATTGTAGCGCGCCATCACATTGTAGGATTCGCTGCCCAGCTCCGTGCGCGCGACATCGCGCAGAAAGACGCGCGAGCCGTCCTGGCTCACACGCAGGAGGATGCCGCCGAACTGCTCCGGGGTCTGCAGCCGGCTCTGCGCCATGACGGTGGCATTGAGCAGCTGCCCCGGCATGGCAGGCAGCGCACCGAGCGCCCCGGCGGAGACCTGCGCATTCTGCGCACGCACGGCGGCGATGACGTCATTGGTGGAAAGCTGGTATTTGGTGAGCTTGTCGGGATCCAGCCAGATGCGCATGGCATACTGCGTGCCGAAGGCCTGGATCTCCCCCACGCCCTGCAGACGGCTGATGGGATCGCGCATGACGCTGGCGTTGTAGTCCGCGAGGTCGGTATTGCTCATGCTGCCGTCCGTGGAAATGAGGCCGACGACGATGAGGAAGTTGCGCACGGATTTGTTCACCTGCACGCCCTGCTGCTGCACCTCCTGCGGCAGCGAAGGCAGCGCGAGGGACACCTTGTTCTGCACCTGCACCTGGGCGGTGTCCGCATTGGCCTCGCCATCAAACGTCACCGTGATGGTGGCCGTGCCGTCCGAAGTGCTGGAGGACTCGATGTAGCGGAGATGGTCGATGCCATTGAGCCGCTGCTCGATGACCTGCGTGACGGTGTCCTCCAGCGTCTTCGCCGAGGCACCGGGATACGTGGCGATGATGGCGATGGTGGGCGGCGCGATGTTGGGATACTGCGCGATGGGCAGGCTCGTGATCGAGAGCGCGCCCGCCAGCATGATGATGATGGCGATGACCCACGCGAAGACAGGCCGGTCAATGAAGAAGCGGGACATCGTGGATTACTTGGCGGGGCCGGGGTTTGCAGCAGGAGGTGCAGGTGCAGGCGCGGGCTCTGAAGGGGCCGCTTTCACCTCGGCGCCGGGACGGATCTTCTGCAGGTTGTTGATGATGAGCCGGTCTCCCGCCTTGAGTCCGGAAGTGACCAGCCATTGGTTCCCCACCGCGCGGGGAGTCTCCAGCACGCGCAGCTCCACCTTGCTCTCCGCACCGATGACCATGGCGGTGGGCTCGCCTTTGGAGTTTCGGCTCACGGCCAGCTGCGGGACGAGGATGGCGTCCGGCGTGGTGCCTTCCTCCAAACGCGCGCGCACAAACATGCCGGGCAGCAGATCGCCACGCGGGTTGGGGAAAACGGCGCGCACGGTGACGGAATTGGTCAGCGTGTTCACCGTCACGTCGGACACCTCCAGGGAGCCTTCCTCGGGGTAGATCTCGCCGCTTTCATGCACCAGTTTCACACGTGGCTGACCCGAGCCATTGGCCTTGAGCTTGCCGCTGGCCAGCGCCTGCTTCAGCCGCAGGAGATCGCTGCTGGGCTGGTTCACGTCCACATACACGCGGTCCAGCTGCTGCACGATGGTGAGCAGCGTGGCCTGGTCCGTGCGCACATAGGCACCCTCGGTGACTTGAGAAATGCCGATGCGGCCGGTGATGGGAGCGGTGACCTTGGTGTAGTCGAGATTGATCTTCGCCGTTTTCACCGCCGCCTTTCCCAGCAGCACTTCGGCCTGGTTCACCTTGGTGCTGCCGGAGGCCTCATCAAAGTCCTGCTTGCTCACGGCATGGGAGTCGATGAGCGACTGCATGCGGTTGAGCTTGAGCTGCGCGGAGTTCAGGCTGGCCTCGGCGCGTGCCAGGGTGCCCATGGCGCTGTCATAGGCGGCCTCATACTGCGCGGGGTCGATTTCATAGAGCACCTGGCCTTCCTTCACATCGCTGCCTTCTTTGAAGAGGCGCTTCAGCACGATGCCGCTGACGCGCGCGCGCACCTCCGCCACACGAAAGGCGGAAATGCGGCCCGGCAGGTCCTGGGTGAGCGTGACGGGCGCGGTGGCCACGGTCAGCACTCCCACCTCGACAGGTCCCATGGGGCCCATGGCTGCCGGTGGCGGCCCGGCGGGCTTTTTCTCGCAAGCCGTGAGGCACAGCGCCAGCAGGGCCAGGGAGGTCTTTGAAAGGGTCTTCATGCGCAAAGGATTCGTTTTACACGTCCGTCCGGACGTTGCTGATCTCGAAAGCAGCATTCGTCCATACAGGCAACCAACACATCTGCAAACTCTGCGCAACGCCGGATCGCAGGCGGGCGGTAGCCGCTACAAGGCTGCGCGTAGAACCCATGATGACGGTCCTTTGTCCCGCTGCGGCTGGCGGCCCACCCGCCGCATTCATTCTCAGGTCATTCCCGCACCACCACGCGCGCGTCCAGCGCCAGCACGCCTTCGGAGGTGGCCAGCAGCGGATTGATGTCCAGCTCCACGATGCGGCGCTCATGCTGCACCAGGCGCGCAAATTTCACCAGCACATCATCCAGCGCGGCAAAATCCACCGGAGGCTGGCCGCGCCCGCCATGCAGCACGCGGGAGATTCTCGTCTGCTCCACCCAGCGCCGCGCGGAAGCGTGATTGAGCGGCGGCAGCGCCAGCGCGCGGTCCTGCAGCACTTCCACCAAAGTCCCGCCCGCGCCGAAGAGCAGCACCGGACCGAACTGCGCGTCCGTGCTGGTGCCGAGGATGAGCTCATACCCTTTCTGCGTGATCATGCGCTGCACCGTGACGCCGTCAAAAGCCCCCAGGCCATGCAGGTGTGTGACGTTGTCCCGGATCAGCCGCCAGGCCTGCTGCACGGCGGTGGCATTGAGCAGATTGAGCTGCACGCCGCCGCAGTCGCTCTTGTGCGTGATGGTGTCGGACAGCAGCTTCACCGCCACGGGATAACCGATGGCCTCGGCCGCAGCGACGGCCGCAGCCTCGTCATAGGCGGCGCGTGTCTCCACCACAGGAATGCCGGCCACCTGCAGCAGTTGCTTGGCCTCCTGCTCGGTCATCAGGGTGCGGCCGCTGCGCAGCACGGCGCTGATCATTTCGCTGACCTGCGGCGGTTCTGCGTCATCATCATCCGCATGGGCGCTCTGCGTTTCGCTGAGCCAGAGCAGGCGCATGCGGTGCTCGCGCATGCGCACAAAGGCGTGCGCGGCTTCGTCAGGGTAGTCATAGGTGGGTACATGGGCCGCATTGAGAATGGCACGACCTTCCATCACGCTCTGCGCGCCCATCCAGCTCGCCAGCAGCGGCTTCTCGGCCTTCTGGGCGATCTGCGCGACCTCGCGCGCGATGTCCGTGGGGTGCGTCATGGCCTGCGGTGTCAGAATGGCCAGCACGCCGTCCACCCCTCGGTCCCTGGAGACGATGCGCAGGGCCTGGGCAAAGCGCGCCGCATCGGCATCTCCTAAAACATCCACGGGATTGTGATGGCTCCAGCTCGCGGGCAGCAGGGCATTGAGCTCCGCCATCGTCTCTGCGGAGAGATCTGCCAGCGCGCCATGACCGAGAACGAGCGCGTCCGTGGCCAGCGCACCGGGGCCGCCGGCATTGGTCACGATGGCGAGCCGTGGTCCGGCAGGCAGGGGCTGCTTCGCCAGCACCTCCGCCATGTCAAACAGCTCCTCGATGGTGTCCACGCGCAGCACGCCGCTCTGCCGCAGGGCGGCGTCCAGCACGGCATCGCTGCCAGTCATGGCGCCCGTGTGCGAAGCGGCTGCGCGCGAGGCCTCGGAGGTGCGCCCCACTTTGATCACGACGATCGGCTTTTCCGCCGCCACGGATCTCGCCGCCGCCAGAAAGGCGGACGCATCATCGCCCACGGATTCCATGTAGATCACAATGCTGCCCGTGTGGGGATCTGCGCCGAAATGCCGGATGAGATCGCCCCAGCCCACATCTGCCATCGCCCCGGTGGAGACGAAGGCGCTGAAGCCCACATGCTGATCATGGCTCCAGTCGAGGATGGCGGTGCACAGCGCGCCGCTCTGGCTGAGAAACGCCACCCGTCCGGGACGTGCCACGCTGCTGGCAAAGCTGGCGTTCAGCCCCGCATGCGGATTCATGAGGCCGAGGCAGTTCGGACCGATGAGGCGCACGCCATGCCGCCTGGCCGCCGCCAGTGCTTCGGCTTCGAGTTTCGCGCCTTCAGCACCGGTTTCCTTGAAGCCCGCGGAGATCACCACCACGGCCTTTGCGCCAGCTATTCCGGCATCCTCAACGAGCTGCGGCACGGTGGCTGCAGGAGTGACGATGATCACCAGTTCCGGCACCTCCGGCAAGGAAGCGATCTTTGGGAAAGCCCTGACGCCGCACACTTCCGCGTGCTTTGCATTCACCGGAAACACCGGGCCTGTGAAACTGCGCAGGTTGTCCCAGATCGCACGGCCCACACTGCCCTCCCGCTCGGTGGCTCCGACGAGGGCGATGCTGCGGGGCTGGAAGAAGGAGGCGAGAGACATGGGCGAATCTACGGACACTCCGGCCCTAGTCTCGGCGGTGCTTGTGCTTTTTTGAGATCATTCTGATCCGCCGCCCATGCCGGGCGCATGCCTGCAACATCCGCAGGCGAAATCCGTTGACGCAGGATGTTTCATCTCCCCGTCCCTCGTGCCGTCACCTTTCTCGCGCTGATCTTCGCCTCTGCCTGCGGCCTGCATGCCGCTGAACCTCTGGCGCAGGAGCATGTGGTGGTGTGGCACAATGCAGATCCCGAATACTATGTGGAAGGCCCGGGGCTGGTGCGGATGGATGACGGCACGCTCATCGCCGCGGTGCCGGTGGTGCCACGGGAAAAGTGGAGCGAAGAACGGCGCGCAGAGCATAGCGTGACGCACATCCTGCGCAGTGCGGATGGCGGCAAAACGTGGCAGCATCAGTCTGACCTGCCCTATTACTCCGCAGCGCCGTGGGTGGATCGCGGTCATCTTTATCTCTTCACCAACAAGCCCGGCCAGGGCAAGAAGCGCAATGCAGACCTGCTGCTGCTGCGCAGCGAAGACGGCGGCAAAACGTGGACGCCGCCCGTGACCCTCTTCACCGGCTACTACTGGAACTGCCACACCGGCATGGTGCAAAACAAGGACCGCATCTACTGGGCCACGGACGACCTGAGCTTCGGCAAGCGGCGCGGTCCGCGACTGATAGCGGGCGATCTCACCCAAGATCCCATGGACCCGAAAGCCTGGCGCATCTCCGAAGCCGTCCCCTACCCTGGCACGCCCAAAGAAGTCTACGATGCGAAGTTCAAGGACATGCCGGACCAGTATCTCGAAGCCAACGTGATCGAAGTGCAGGGCCGCCTGCGCCTGCTGGCTGCGACCAAGATCAAACGCCCCAGCGTCACAGGGCTGTGCACCGTCTTTGACGCGACCGACGACGGCGCAAAGCTGGATCTGAAGTTCACTCAGTTCGCCGCCATGCCCGGCGGTCAGTTGAAATTCTGCGTGCTGCGGGACGAGCCCTCCCAGCTCTTCTGGTGCACTGCCAACCTGGCGGTGGACAGCCATGACATCTTCGGCTGGCAGGCGGAGGCCGAGAAAAAGGGCCTTCACAGAGCCAGCGCGAACGACCGCCGCTTTCTCATGCTGCAGTACAGCCTCGACGGCCTGAACTGGTTTCCTGCGGGATGCATCGCGCAGGCCGCGAAGCTCTCGCAGTCTTTTATGTATGCGCGTCCGGTGGTGGATGGAGATGATTTGGCGATCATCGCGCGTTCCAGCATCCATGCGCCGAATCAGCACGATGCAGACACGGCGACGTTTCACCGCGTGAAGGATTTCAGGAAGCTGGCGCTGAAGCTGGTGCCGGAGAAGGAGTGAAAAGTAGTCCAGAGCTTTAGCTCGGTCCGGTCAGCGCGCTCGCGTCTCCCCTAGAACGAGCTGAAGCTCTTAACTACTTTCTTCCTCCCCCGCGCAGCACGCGCCGCATTCGATGCAGCAGGCATTGCAGACAAAGTAGTCCAGAGCTTTAGCTCGGTCCGGTCAGCGCGCTCGCATCGCCCCTCCAGAACGAGCTGAAGCTGTTAACTACTTTCTTCCTCTCCCGAGCAGCAGGAGCCGCACGCGATGTAGCAGTCATCGCAGATGAACTGATCGCCGACGTTGGCGGCGTCAGGTTTTCCGCAGCGTTCACAGGCAGCTTGGGCGCTTTGCAAAGTACTCGCGAGCTTTAGCTCGCTCTGGGTGACGTGTGCGCCATCTCCAGAGCGAGCTAAAGCTCGCGAGTACTTTTCGCAGGCGGCTTGCGGCGGGTCGTTTGCTGCGCTGGTTGTCTCCCCACTCATGCGTCATCTTCTTCTCGCTCTCCTTCTTGCGCAAACCGTCTGTGCTCAAAACACGGACCCCTTCCCCACGCCGCCGAATCAAAAAGGGCTGCAGGTGCAGATGGTGGATGACGCGCTGGCGCTGGGCATTCACCACGCGGGGATCAATGTGAACCTGACGGCCCTGTTTGACGCAAAATCGAAGGCGGAGAGCAACGAGTTCGTTTTCAATCAAGGCTACCTCGCGTCGCTCGATCGTCAGATCAAGCCGCTCTCGGACAAAGGCGTGCTCGTCTATCTCATCCTCATCGCCTACCCTTCCAAGAACCCCGCCATCGACGCCGTGGTCCTGCATCCGGGACATCGGCAGGATTACAAATTCAGCGTCGGCGCGGTGAACACGACGAACGGATTTCTCGATGCCGTCATGAACCTTCTGGCGGAACGTTGGAGCGGTGCGCATCCCGAAAATGGGCGCGTGTGGGGCTGGATTGTCGGCAATGAAGTGAACTCGCATTTCCTCTGGAACAACATGGGCCTGGTGCCGCTGGAAACCGCCGCCAGCGAATACGAAAAGGCCTACCGCATCATGCACACGGCCATCCGCAGGCACTCGCAAAACGCGCGCACTTATCTTTCCTCAGACCATCACTGGAGCAGCAGCATGCACAATGTGAGCGCGCAGGAGGCCACGCCGGGCCGTGACTTTCTGGACACCTTTGCGCGGCTGGTGCGGGAGCGCGGGGACTTTGACTGGAACGTGGCCTGGCACCCCTACCCCGAGGATCTGGGAAATCCGCGTGCCTGGGCGGACAAAACGGTGACGCATGCGGACAGCACAAACAAGGTCACCTTCAAAAACCTGGAGGTGCTTCCGAAGCATCTGGCGGCACCTGAATTTTTATTCAACGGCAAACAGCGCCGCATCATCCTCAGCGAGCAGGGATTCCACACGCTGCTGACACCGGATGGCGAGCGGTTGCAGGCCGCTGCGTATGTGTATGCCTGGGAGAAAATCCAGACGCTGCCCACGGTCGATGCGTTCATTTACCACCGGCATGTCGATCATGCCAAGGAAGGCGGCCTGCGTCTGGGGCTGTGGCGGAATGCGCCGAACTCCATCGCCACCCCACACAGCACGAAGCTGATTTATGAGCTTTTCAAAAAAGCAGGCACACCGGAGTGGCGCGCGGCGGCGGATGCATTGCTGCCCGTGACCGGCATGAAGGCATGGAATGAATGAAGCGCTGACGCATTTTATTTTGATACCACAGTAAGCACCCGGGCGGAGGAGGTGATACGAATGTCGCAGATGAACAAACATCTGTGCGGAACAGACGCGCCGCACCCAAAAGTGGCACGCATGCTGCATAGGGATATGGCAGCCGTAAAAGCCGGTGAGTCAGTCCATTTTCCCAGTTCATTTCCTCCTAAACCTTGCGCCAGAAATCGACTTCGCACACAACGCCTTGCAGCAGAAACGCGCTTCTGTGCCGGGCCTCGGATCGTATTCGTCTCATGGAGGACTTCACGCACCCAGCCATCCGCGATGGCAGAAAAAGGTGCGCTCCAGCTCCCAGCACCCGCAGCCGCAGCCGATGAAACCCATTGTCGAAATGCTCTCCCCCATGGCTTCCGCAGAAGCGGTGGTGTGCGAGGTCGTGCGAGGGCAGGATTTTGGCTGTGTCTGGCATTACCACACGGAGTGTGAGATCACGCTGGTGGTCAAAGGCGGAACGGAACGGCTGGTGGGGAACAACATCTCGCCGCTTGCGCCGGGAGATCTCGTTTTCCTCGGCTCCAATGTGCCGCATGACTACCGTAATGTTCCCGCTCCGGGTGAGAAGCCAGCCGAGGTGGAGGCCATCGTGGTGCAGTTCATGCCGCAGCTGCCGGGGCATGACGACTGGCTGCAGCGCTCGACCATGAAACCCATCCGCCGGCTGTTTCAGCGTGCCGAGCAGGGGCTGGAAGTCACCGGCATCACGAGGCTGACGGCCACGCGCATGGTGCGGGAGATGCAGCATGTGCATGGCATGAAGCGCGTCATTCTGCTGCTGCAGCTGCTGGATCTGCTGTCAAACTCGGAGGAGCTGCAGGAGATCTCATCGGCGGTGCTGCCACAGCCACGCCCCGGGGCCTCCGACCGCATCGGCACCGCCTGCGAATACATCGCCTCCCACCTGCCGGAGCCGGTCTATGTGGCGGACCTCGCCGCGATCGTGGGACTGGGCAGGAGCGCCTTCAGCCGCCTGTTCAAAAAGAGCACGGGCCGCACGGTTCCGCAGTATGTGAATGAACTGCGCATCGCGCGTGCCTGCCTGCTGCTGGCGGAAACGGACCTGACGGTGAGCCAGATCGCGATGGACTGCGGCTTTGTGTCTCCCGCGCATTTTCAGCGCCAGTTCCGCGAGCACCAGCACTGCGTGCCGCTGGTGTATCGCAGCCGGGTGCAGAAGAGCTGAGGCGGCGTGCACAAGAAGCGTCTGCTTTGCACGATTTGGGGCCTGCATGCTCCGAGGTCTGGTCCCGCACATGCTTGAGCAAGCAGCAGACGCAAACCTCAAACCCCTCTCAGACCATGCAGCAAACCAAAGGACTCCTGATCGACATGGACGGTGTGATCTACCGTGAAAACCACCTGCTGCCACGAGCCGCGGAATTCATTCATCATCTCATCGAGACCTCCACGCCATTCCTGTTTGTCACCAACAACTCCGCCCCCACCCCGGAGGATCTGGTGGTCAAGCTCAACCATCTGGGCATCAGCGGCATTTCATCCCGGCATTTTTACACTGCAGCGATGAACACCGCCGAGTTTCTGGCGGAGAACCATCCCTGCTGCACCGCCTTTGTCATGGGAGATGCGGGGCTGACCCTGGCTCTGCAGAAAGCGGGCATTCCCAACGACTCCATCCGCCCGACTTATGTGGTCGTGGGAGAGGGCATGCAGTCCACGGAAAAACTTTCCAAGGCGCATGAGCTGATTGAGAAAGGCGCGCGGCTGGTGGCCACCAATCCGGACAACTGGTGCCCGGTGAAGAAGGACGTGACACGGCCCGGGGCGGGTGCGCTGGCCGCTTACCTGGAAGCGAGCACCGGGCAGCGTGCCTATTTTTTAGGCAAGCCGAACCCATACATGTTTATGCGCGCACGAAGGATGCTCCAGCGCCACACGGAGGAGGTGATGATGGTGGGAGACACGATGGAAACGGACATCCGCGGCGCCATCGAGATCGGCATGCAGGCCTGCCTTGTGCTGACCGGATCCACGCGCCTGGAAGATCTGACGAACTACGTGTACCAGCCCACCTGCGTGCTCGAAGGGGTGGCAGAGCTGCTGGACGAGCTCAAAGGAGAAGGCACCAGCAGCAGCCGCCTGCAGTTTGCCGCCAACTTCACGGAAAAAGAACAGAGAAAGCCGGGCTCCAAACATCCGGACCAGCGCGCAGCCATCGCTTATCCAAGGCCAAGACCCGCGATGACGAAGTAATGCGTGGAGTTGCACAATGAACGGCAGAGAGACGATTGGATGAAGGAATAGGAAGAATCCGCGGAACTGCATTTTGGCATGACACCGCTGTTTTTGAGGACTGCACAAATAACGTCTTCTTTGCGCAATTCGGGGTCTGCATGATCGGAGGAATGGTCATGCATGTGCTTGGGAAGAGAGGCTCAAAGAAGCCTCTCCTATGCATATCCCCCACAATGCTCGTCGCCTCCATCGAATCTGCTGGCTGTCCGTTGCAGCGATGCTGCTGCTCTCTCTCACCGTTACTGCTCAAACAGTGACGTGGGATTCCAACACCGGAGTCACCGGACCGCAGAACTCCGATGGCACCACGAATACCCTGCAATGGAACACCACGAACACCAACTGGTGGGATGGCACGACGAACGTCTCCTGGGTCAACTCAACCTCCGCCATCGCACAATTTGGCACGAACATCCCGACTCCGGCCAGTTCAAACCCGATCAGCATCACTGAAAACATCACGCTCAAAGAGCTGCGCCTCCTGGCGGTGACCACGGGCACCATTGTTTCCGGGCAGCAGTTCGCCCTGCAGGGAAGTGTGGCGGGGATCACGCTGGACTTTGGCAGCAATGGATTGATTCAGATGGATGACCGCTCTTCGGGCGGCTCTCAATTTGCCAGCATCGGCAGCAATCTGCGGCTCAAAGGCGACAACCTGCGCGTTCAGAAATATGGGCTGTCCACGAGCTTCCAGTATCTCACGCTCGCCATGACTCAAAATTTGGAGCTCACGGGGCCGTTCACCATCGGAGGCAGCATCTATCTCACGATCGCCGCGCCTAATACGATGCAGAATGTCAGCCGCATCGTGGTAGAGGCGGGCGGCTCGGCCGTCCTTGGAGGGACCAATCCGAACTACTATGAGCAGTTTTACCTTGCAGGCTATGGCAACAGCCTCGCCTTCTCCGGCACTTCCTACGGAGCCATCCGCTTCACCTCCAACAACACCACGGTCTCCGGCGGCATCCTCCTCACTGCGGACGCGGGCGTCCACACCAACTTCAGCGGAGCCAATGGCACCACCGGCATCCTCATCAATTCAGCGATCACTGATGGCGGCAGCAACTTTGGCTTCACCCGCTTTGCCTTCACGCGAGGAGACGGCACTCTGACACTGGCCGCTGCCAACACCTATGGCGGCGCCACCACGCTGGGTCGCGCGCTCAGCGGATACTCCGGCGGCATCACGATCCTCGACTTCACAGCAGCCACTTCACCGCAAAACGACATCCTTTACAATGGCCTGGCCTCGGCGGGAAACCTCAACTTCATCGGAGGAAACTCGGTCAGCGTCCTGCGCCTCGTGGGCAAAGACGGCCTGACGGACAGCCAGCGCTTTAACAATGTGACGGTGAATGGCACGCACAGCTCCCTGGAGCTGCTCTCAGGCGCAGGAGGCACGGTCAATGTCAGCCTCGGGACCTTCACACGCACGGATGCCAATGCCACGCTTTCCATCGTGGCACCGGTTTCGGGCTCCATCACGACGACACAGGCGGCGGGATTCGTCGGGCCGTGGCTGACCTACACCGCCAGCAATGGCAGCCGGAGCTGGGCGCAATCTGCCGGAGGATTGATCACCAGCGGCTATGGCGGCGCTCTTTCTTACACAACCGGCAGCAGCCTGAGCACGACGCCTTTTTCCGCCACTTCCAATGTGGGCATCAACAACACCTCCACCGGCGCGCTGACGCTGGGTTCCGGCACCACCAATCTGGCGACGATCTCCATGGCAGATCTCACCACGGCGCGGCAGATCTCGCTCGGCACAGGGCAGACGCTGCGTCTGGGCACGGCGGGCGGCATTCAGCTGGTCAATGGCGCACGCGCCCTGACCGTGGGCATCAGCGGCCAGACCAGCACGCTCTCCGCCGGTGGTGCGGTGACCAACACCACGGGCTCTCTCTTTCTCACCAATAACAGCAGCGTCGAACTGCTCACGATCAATTCAAATCTCGCCAACAACGGCACCAGCGCCGTCACGCTGGTGATCAATGGCGCGCCGGGATCCCGCACCGTGCTGACCGGCACCAATGCGCACACTGGCGGCACTCAGATCTCCAGCGGCATTTTGGAAGTGCGCAGCAATGGGGCGCTCGGCACCTCGGGAACCGTCACGGTGGTGGACGGAGCCACGCTGGCGCTTTCTGGAAACATCACCCTAAGCCGCGCTCTCGCAGCCATCGGTGGTTTTGGCGATGGCAACAACGGCGCCATCCGCAGCATCAGCGGAGACAACATCATCTCCGGAGCCATCACTCAGAATGCCATGTTCATGATCGCGGCAGATGCCGGAGCCTCGCTGACGATCCAATCGTCCAGCACCATGACCTACAGCAGCGCCATCACCTTTGGCGGGGCAGGCACGGTCACGGTCAATGCCGTCCTCAACGGTTCCGCCACCGTGACCAAGATCGGCACCGGCACCTTGGTGCTCGGAGGCACGAATACTTTCACCGGTGCTCTGGCGGTCAGCGCGGGAACGCTCAAACTTGCCAGCACCGCCGCGGGCGGGGCGGCGGCCAGCATCACCGTCAGTTCCGGCGCCACGGTGGATCTCAATGGACAGACCACGGACCGCGGCTACTCCCTCAACGGCACCGGCATCGGCAGTTTGGGAGCACTCATCAACAGCAGCGGCACAACGGCGACTGTCACTGGCACCGTGGCGCTCGCCACCTCCACCAATGTGGGTGGTTCTGGCAACATCACCATCAGCAACGCCACGGGCCTGACCGGCAACGTGCTGCTGACCAAGACGGGCAGCAGCACGCTTACCGTGATTGATTCCACCACCACCAGTGCGCGCACGGGCACGAACCAGATCGATGCAGGCACGCTCAGAGTGCAGGCGGCCACTGCCATCGCGCCCATTGGCACGGGTTCCTATGCATTGAACGGCGGCACCTTGAGCCTGGGTTTTGATGTGGCCAACACGATGACCAATGTGGTGAATGTGATCAGCAGCAGCACGATCATCGCTGATCGCGCCAGCGCTGGTGCGGGCAGTTTCGCGCTCGCCCTCAGCACGCTCACCATCGGCAGCAGCACTCTGACGGTGAAACCGGGTGACAATGTGACCAGCGGCACCATGGGGCTGACGCTGGGCGCGGTGAGCATCGGCGGCGTCTCGATGAAACCCGGCAACCCGACCTTTGATGTGCAGGGCACGACGGCAGCAGCAATGACACTCACTCTGGGTGCGCTGAGCGATCAGGCCATCGCGCCACGCACCATCACCTTTCAAAACAGCGGCGCTGCCGCGAGCACGATCACGCTGGGGACACTGGCCACCAGCCTGGTGGATGGCACGGTGATCAACATCAACAACGGCGCCACGGCAGGCGTCACGGTGAACATGAATGTGGTGGGTGCGCTGGGCGCGCTCTCCCAGGTCAATGTGTATGGCAACAGCACACTCACGACGGGCATCACGAGCGTGGTGCTTGGCTCGCTGGGAGGGACGGGCACGGTCAATGCGAGCGGCACCTTCACGCTGATCGTCGGCAACGCCGCCAACGCGACCCTGCTGAACAGCGACTTCAGCGGCGTGCTGGCGAATGGCACGGGAACCCTGGCGCTGACGAAAGCGGGACTGGGCACGCAGACGCTGAGCGGCAGCACCTCAAACACCTACACGGGTATTACAACCGTGAACTCAGGCACTTTGATTTTGGGCAAGACCGGAGGAGCAGTTGCCATACCCGGCGCTCTGACCGTGGGCGTGGCGGCTGCCAGCACGGCGGGAAACGCCACGCTTAAATTGAATGCCAGCGATCAGGCAGCCGCCGCCACGACCGCACTGACGCTGAACGCCGGCTCAACGCTGAACCTGAACGGCTTCAATTTGACCGTGCTCACCCTTTCCACTTCGTTTGGCACCACGATCACAGGCGCGGGCACGCTGGTGATCAATCAAACCGGCGGAACCATGACCTTCAATGGCGTCAGCACCATCAGCAGCAGCAGCACGCTGCAGCTGACCGGAACAGGCGTGTCCGCCACCCGCACCATGGCTTTGACCAATGTGACCGACCAGCTGACCATCAGCGGCAATGTGACGCAAGGCACCAACAGCGGCGCGATCGTGTCCGGCAATTCCGGACAAACCGCGCTGGGCACTTTGATCCTGGCGGGAAACAACTCCTATGCCGGCGCCACGACCGTGAGCTCCGGCATTCTGAGCATCCGCAGTGCGAACGCACTCGGCACGACAGCCAGCGGCACGTCTGTCACCAGCGGGGCGACGTTGCAAATCCAAGGGGGCATCACCACCCTGGCGGAGGCGCTGACCCTCGCGGGCGGCTCCGGTTTCGTGGGCTCAAATGGAATCAACATTCAAACCGGTGCGCTGGTCAATGCCAGCGGCGTGAACAACTACGCCGGCCTGCTCACCCTTTCCACGGCGGCAGTCACGATCTCCTCGGACAGTGGCACGCTCAATTTGACCCATGCGGGAACCATCACCGGTGCCACCATCGGCCTGGTCTTTGCGGGTGCGGGGGACGGCAGCGTCAGCAGCATCATCGGCACCACCACCGGCACGCTGACGAAAAACGGCACCGGCACCTGGACGCTCAAAGGGGTCAACACCAGCACCGGAGCCATCATCTTGAATGCAGGGACATTGAAACTCGGAGACGGCACCACGGGCCGATGGAGCAGCGCACCGGGCCTCACCTACACGGGCAGCGGCACCTTTGAATATGGCGGATCCACTGCCGCGACGACGCAGGCGCTCGGCGCACTTACGCTTACGTCAGGCAGCGGTGTGCTGAAAGTGGATGCGCCAGGCTCCGGCACCAATGCGCTCACTTTCACATCACTCGCGGCACCGGCGCTGGGTTCGGGCCTGAACATCCTTTCACCAACCGGCACCAGTGTGACCATCACCGGCGCTGCCAACACCAATGGCATCATCAATCCGCGCATCACTTACAATGGAGTCGATTTCGCCGCATCCACAGCCGGTGCCATCGGTGCCGCAACGACCACCACAGCCACGAGCAGCATGACTGACGGCAACACCGCGCCCTATCTGATCAGCGGCTCTTTTGCACAGACGAGTTCCGTCACCGTGAATGCGGGTCTGAAATTTGCCGGAGGCGACACCCTGACGATCAGCAACAGCACGCTGCTGACGATCAACAACGGCACGAACACCGCCGGCGGCATTTTGGTCACCGGCGGAGTGGCTGCAGTCATCGCCAACGAAGGCAGTGCCACAGGCCTTACCACCGGCGGCGGCGGGGATCTGGTGATCGGCACGAACGCTGCGGGCGACAGTCTGGACATTCAGGTTTCGATCATCAGCACCACCACCGGCGGCCTGACCAAAAACGGTGCGGGCACTCTGACACTCACCGTCGCCAATGCCTACACGGGAGCCACCAGCATCAATGCGGGAACCCTGGTGCTCGGAAACGCAGGCGCGCTGAGCAGTTCGACCGCCACGGTGCAGGTGGGCGGCGTGCTGGACCTCAACGGCAAGGTCATCATCAACACCGCCGTGCTGAATGGCGCGGGCATCAGCAGCGGTGGTGCGCTGGTCAACAACAGTGGCACCGGCGCTTCTATCGGTGCGCTGACGATCGGGCTGGGCAATGGCACGGGAGGCATTGGCGCGAGCATCGGCGGCTCCGGCAGCATCACCTCCACCGGAGTGCTGAGCGGCAACAACATCCTCGTCAAGACGGGCGCTGGCACGGTGACCTTCGGTGACAACGGCGGCACTGCACTGCCAAGCACGCGCACTGCGGCCACGCGCATCGATGCAGGAACTTTGCGCATCAGCAATTCGACCTCCGCCATCGGCGCGGCCACGGCGGCAGTGATCCTCAATGGCGGCACCTTGAGCCTCGGCAGTTCGGCTTCCGTGCTGGCCTATCCTGTTTCGGTGACAGCGAGTTCCACCATCATCTCCGATGTCTATACTGCAGGCGCAGGACTCACGCACGCGCTCGGTGTGCTGGCCATCGGCAGCCAGACCCTGACCATCCAGGCCGGGAGCAATGTCACCACCGCCAGCACCAATGCGGGCGTGACCTTTGGAGCCACCACCTTGCTCGGCAGCCCCACGTTTGATGTGCAAAGCCCCACCGCGGCTGCCAGCAGCACGACGACGCTGACACTCGGAGCGCTGAATGATCAGGGCGTGGCCAAAACGATCACGTTTTCCAATTCCGGCACTTCCACCATCAACAGCGTTGCCAATTTGGGCACCGCCATGGCCAGCCTGGTGGATGGCACCGTGGTCACGCTCAACAACGGCAGCAAAGCCGGCGTGACTTTGAACCTCAACATCGCGGCGGCCCTGGGCACGCTGGCGCAGGTGACGGTGAATGGAAACAGCATCCTCAACATCGGCGCTGCGCAAACGATCGGATCACTGGCCGGCAGCGGCACCGTCACCGCCAGCGGCGCCTTCATCCTGACAGTGGGCAATGCCAACAGCAGCACGCCTTTGAGCACGGAATTCACCGGCACGCTGAGCAATGGCGCGGGAACCCTGGCAGTGACCAAGAACGGACTCGGCACACTCACCCTGAGCGGAGCAAGCACCTACACCGGAGCCACGGTCGTGAGCCTCGGCATCCTGAAGCTGAACAATGCCACCGCTTTGGGAGCGAGCAGCGGAGTGACGATCAGCGCCGGAGGCACGGTGGATCTGAATGGTCAGAGCACGGACCGGAACTTCACCTCCGTGAGCGGAACAGGTCACAACGGCGGCGGCGCCATCATCAACAGCAGCAGCACGCAGGCCACCATCACAGGGACCCTGGTGCAGGGAGCCGTGGCCAAAATCGGCGGCAGCGGCGACATCTTCATCAACAACGCAGGTGGCATCACCGGGAATGCGCTGCTCACCAAAGTGGGCAGCAGCACGCTGACCTTCACCAGCACGGCCAGCAGCGCACGCAGCGGCACCAATCAAATCGATGAGGGCACCCTGCGGCTGCAGTCGGCCACGCTGCTCAATCCCGTGGGCACGGGAGCATTTGCGCTCAATGGCGGCACCCTGAGCCTGGGCTATGATGCAGGCGGCTCTCTGGGCAATGCGGTCAATCTTCTTTCCAGCTCTACGATCATCGCAGATCGCGCCACCAGCGGAGCCGGTGGGCTGACCTTCACCCTCGGGGCCATGATCACCGGCGGCAGCACGCTGACCGTCAAACCAGGCGGCAATGTGGGCAGCGGCACGATGGGTTTGACACTCGGAACCATCACACTCGGCGGCCCCGCCATGGCTCCGGGGGATCCCTTTTTCGATGTGCAAAGCACGGCCAATGCCTCCATGATTTTGACGCTTGGCGCACTGACGGATCAGGCCATCGCGCCACGCACCATCACCTTCCAAAACAGCGGCACGGCGGCCAGCAGTGTCATCCTGGCCACGGCAGCGACCAGCCTGGTGGATGGCACGATGGTTAATCTCGCCAGCACCGGCGGCACAGTGACGGTCAATGCCAACATCACCAATGCCCTCGGCACCTTTGCGCAGGTGAGCGTGGGCAGCGGCAACACCTTCGCGCTCGGTGCTTCGCAAACCATTTCCGCCTTGAACGGCTCCGGCACGGTGACGACCACCGTGAATTCCACGCTGACGATTGGCAACGTGCTCAGCCCGAATGTGACCAACTCCACCTTCAACGGTGCGCTGGTGGGCAGCGGCCTCTCCGTGGTGAAATCCGGACAGGGCAGCCTCACTTTGGGCGGCGCTGTCTCAAACACTTACAGCGGCACTGGAGCCACCGTGATCAACAGCGGCGCGGTCATCCTCGCCAAAACCGACGGCGCCATCGCCATCCCGACCAATCTGACACTCGGTTCGGTCAATGGCACCTCAGGCACCGCCTCACTGCAACTGAACGCGGGCCAGCAGATCGCCAGTACCGCAACCCTCAGCATCAACGCTGGCTCATCCATGAACTTGAACGGTTACAATCAGGCGCTGGGCAATCTCAACGGCAACCCATCCAGCACCATCCTCAACAATGCCACAGGCACGAGCAGCACGCTCACCGTGGGCTCTGGCGATGCCACAGGCGGACAGTTCATGGGAAGCATTGCTGACAATTCCAGCGGCACAGGCACGGTCGCTTTCATCAAGACAGGCGCCGGCACGGCCCTGCTGGGCGGCTACAACAGCTACAGCGGCGCGACCACCGTTCAGGGCGGCACGCTGCAGGTGGGCAGTGGCGGAGTCGGCACCACGGGCACGGGCGATGTCACGGTGCAAAGCGGCGCCACGCTCTCCGGCACCGGCACAGTGCAGGGCTCCAGCTTCACCGCCGCCAGCGGCTCCTTCGTTCAGGCAGGCGACAGCACGGTGCAGGCCGGCTACGGCACGCTGAATTTCAAACCCGTTACAGGCTCTGGCACCCTCGATTTCCAGGCAGGAAGCACAATCATTCTCGGCCTCAATCCAGGCGGCACATCGGACATGATCAATCTCGTGGGCACCGGCACGAACACCGTGAACTTCAGCGGCAACATCACCGTCACCGCCACGGGCTACACGCCCGGCGCGCCTGCGGTGTTCAATCTGCTCGACTGGTCCGGCCTGGCATCCGGCCCTGTCTTTGACAGCCGTTTCAGCTTCAGCACGCTGCTCATGGGCAATGGCGACGAAGCCACTGGCTTTGATCTTCCGGACATTTCCGGCTCAGGCTATACGTGGGACATCAGCAGCTTCACCACCGACGGCACGATCGCAGTCGTGGCCGTTCCCGAACCAGCGCGGCTGCTGCTGCTGGGCATGGCGCTGGCGGTGATGTGCGCTCGCAGGAGGCGGTGAGTGGATGCAGTCTCCTGAAGAAGTCACTGCGGCATCGACAGTTCACCCATCACTTCGAGTGGAACCATGCGGGGATGTAGCGCGGTATTCCGATACCGCGACGGTGACGACTCGGTAATGGAATACCGAGCTACATCTCCCGTGCCACACGCTCTGAGCAGATTCAGAGGGAACGAGAGATCCGAGAAACAATCTTCTTTTCATCATCAAGTCACCTTGTGTTCGGGTGCTCTGTGGTCTCATGGCAGGAGCAGGGGATGGTCTCTGCCGGTTGATCCCTGGCGCACACAAATCCCCCCAGACCAACGGACAGGAGTGTCCATCGTACATTCTCAAAACGTCTCGTCCTTCTTCGGCTGCGTGCTGACGGGCTTGATGGGGACGATGGGGATGATCTCCTCGGCTTTCACCATGGCCTTCTCCGGCGGCTTCTCCGCAGGCGGAGGCGGCTTGGCGGCCACGACGGGGGCAGGCTTCGGCTTCGGCTTGGGCTTGGGCTTGGGCTGCGGCAGCAGGAGAGCATCGAGGCCTTTGCGCTGATCCTCGAGCGTGGGATCCGCGCAGAGCTTTTCCAAAATCGCGCCGGGGTTCTTGAGGCGGGAGGCGAGGTAGCTCACCGCGATGGCCGTGGCAAAGGGAGACGCGGGGCTGATGTTTTGGTAGTAGGAGCTGTTCGAAGGCGTCACATGCCAGAGGCTGATGTGCGCCTTGTGCAGATCGATCGGCACATCCAGCCGCCAGGCTTTCCAGATCTGGCCCTGGAGATTTTCCAGCGCCTTGTAGCGCTCGCGTGAACTGCTTGGGATGTGGGTGCGGCGCAGCTTCTCCCCCCAGCCGCCATCGGCGTCAGCGGCGAGAATGAGATAGCGCGTGAACTGCTCTGCCAGCGCATCCGCGCTCGCAGCATCGGGAATTTCTCCCTGCAGAGGGCGGACGGTGGAAAGGAAGAACTCGAGGAAGTCGGTGTTCAGTCCCTTTGGCTTCTGCATGGGTTTCGGCCACAGGCTCTTGAGCAGGTCCTGCTGCGCGGCGGTGCGGCCCTGGGCGCCCGAGGTGTACTTGCTTTGAAACTTTGCCATCTTCTCCATGCCCACCGCACGGCCGATGCTGTCCAGCGCGGCGATGCCCATGGAGGCGCTCTTCGCAGTGACGGGAGAGGCGAGCGGCGGGAAGCTCGCGGCGTCCGCAGGCACGGCGAGGAACTTGCTGAAGGCGTCGAAGTCCGTGACGGGCTGGTGGAAGTTGCACTCCGTCCAGCCGCTCTTCTCCGGCAGCAGTCCCGCGAGGGCATTGGCAGCGCGGGCCAGCACGGCCATGGAGGCTTCCGGCGGCACCGTCGTCTCATTGAGCTGGGAGTTCGTCACCGGGCCTTGCTTGGTCGTCACGGTGGCGCCGATCTTCTGCACGGAATTGAAGGCTGCGGGTATCAGCGGGCGGACGGACGCCTTCGGCAGGCGTTTCATTTCTGCGCAGACGGACAGCGCGTGCAGCGCGGCCCAGGTGCTCTCCATGTCTGCCGAACGCTGATTGTAAAAGAAGTCCGTGGCTCCGGGGAACTGCACCTTCTCCGTCATCATGTCCTCCCAGGTCATCGGAAACTCCGCGGTGGCAAACTTCAGCGCCAGGTGGGTCCAGCTGTCCGCATATTTTTTCAGCCGGCTGCGTGCGCCCTCCGCCTGATCCGCCAGAACCTGATTGGCCTTGGTGGGCTTTTCTTTCGCCTTGGCTTTCGCGCGTGTGACTTCGGCATCGCTGGCCAGGTAGTCGCTGATCAGCACGGTAATCAGCCGCGGGTGGAAGCACATCGGCCCCCACAGGCCGCGCGCGGCACCGTCGGTGATCTGGCCGTCGAGCAGACGTGACGCAAGCTTTTCCGTCCAGTCCGCGGCCATGCTGTCATCCGTCTGCGCCATCGCCACGGTCAGCCAGGCGAGGTTCCAGGTTTGATCCGGCGGTCCGTAAGTGTCGAGATAGAGCAGCAGATTTTCCACCATGTGATACACCACCGGATCATTCTCCGGCACGCCGGCGGAACGCAGCGCGGTGAGCGCCATGGCGGAGTCGCCAATGAGGCTGTAGCTCCAGGAGGTGTCTCCCACATGCTCATAAATGGGCTGCTTGTAGATGCGCTCGAGCGGGCCATTGGGGTCATAGCGGATGTGCGTTTCTTTGCGCGTGCCGATCTGCTTGGTCGGCTGCTGCACGATGCGCTTCACCGGTGGATCTCCCGGTGACGGTCCCGGCGTCAGCACGACGAGGTCGGTGTATTCATAGATGGGGATGTCCCGCTCGATGAGACGATACTTCAGCGGCACGTCCTTGTAGCCGGTGAGGGTGACCTTCTGAATGGGCGGAATGATCCAGCCCTGCGGATCTTCCGTGGCAAACTTCTTCAGCTTCATGACGCCCTGCGCCAGCGCCACCTGCGTGGCATAGTCCACGTTCTCCTGGGTCACCTGCGTGACTTCGGCATCCGCGGCAGCAGGCGCCTGTGCCTGTGCGTGAGAGGCTGGCTGCCATGCCATGAGAGAGAGCGACAAACACGCGCCGCATATCTTGGTGACCAGATGCCGAGGGGTGATCTTTGCATGCATAGGCGTTCCTCCGTGTGGGTTGGCGGGATGGTTGCGGGATGGGAAACCGTGGCTCTGGAACGCTGCCAGAAGCGCAGTTTTGCCATTTTTATTCTGGAACCGACTCCGGAGTCAAGCCGCCGCACCTGATCCAAAAACAAATCAGCCGGACCTCGCGGCCCGGCTGATGAGAAATAAGGCTAAACAGTTCCTTTATGCCTTGGGGGTCTCGGGAGTGCTTTCGGGAAGCTTCGGCGCCTTGATGTAGTCGGCGGGAAGATCGCCCTTCAAGGCCTTGAGGAAGGCGACGATGGAGTTCACTTCCTCATCGCTGAGAGTCTTGCCCAGCTGGTACTCGGCCATCTTGCGGACCATCTCGTCCAGGGTCTTGACGGAGCCGTTGTGCAGGTAAGGACCGGTTTCGGTGATGTTGCGCAGGCTGGGGACTTTGAAGAAGAACTTCTCGCTGTCGCTTTTGGTGATGTCCGAACGACCGTTGTCCGTGAGATCCGGCCAGGCCTTCAGGAGACCCAGCTTCTGATACATCATGCCACCGACGGCCACACCATTGTGGCAGGTGACGCAGCCAGTCTTGGCAAAGGTGGAGAAGCCTTTCTTCTCTTCAGCGGACAGGGCGTCCTTGTTGCCTTTGAGGTACTGGTCCCACTTGGAAGGCGTGAGAAGCTTGCGCTCAAACGCGCCCACAGCCTTGCCGAAGTTGTCATAGGTCACCGGGTCCGCTTCGCCGGGGAAGGCGGCTTTGAAGGCCTCCACGTAGCCGGGCATGCTCTTGAGCACCTTCACCACGAAATTGGCGTCGGGCGCACCCATTTCCACGGGGTTGAGCACCGGGCCCTTGGCCTGCTCTTCCACACTCGGAGCGCGACCATCCCAGAACTGGGCCACGTGCAGCGCGGCATTGTACACCGATGGCGAGCTGCGGCCGCCGAGCTTGCCCTCATGGCCGGGGGAAAAGGGCAGGTTGTCATTGCCGTACTTGTCGAGGATGTGGCAGGAGTTGCAGGACATCTTCCCCCCTTTGGAGATGCGGTTCTCAAAGTACAGCTGACGTCCGAGATTGATCTTTGCCTCCGTCAGTTCGTTTCCAGGAGAAGGAGCTTCGGCAGGAAGCGGCATGAACATTGGCAGAAAGGCATCTGAGAGATCGGCCTGCGCAAATGCGGAGGAGACGCTCAATCCAAGGACAAGAACAAGGAGAGGGGCGGTTGGTTTCATGAGTGTGGAGGAAGAAAATGCGGTCAGTGGTGGCATACGTCGCGTGGATGTCGTGGGTTTCAAGTGATTGCAGGCGGCTGTACGATGAGACGTTTTCTCAGCATCCGTGTCAGCTTCAAATTGACGAAATCCCCGGCGCGCAGATAGGCTGCACAAATGATCACAAAAACCTTTCTTCTGCTGCTGGCCGCAGCGGGCATGGCCGTGGCGCAGCAACCGGTGGGCGATGGCAAGACCGATGACACCGCCGCCCTCCAGCACCTCTTCGACACCGTGGGCAGTGTGAAGCTGCCGAAAGGCACCTACCTGCTGACGCAGACGGTGAAAATAGATCTGAGCAAGACCGGCTTCGCCGCGCTGAGCGGCGATGGCACGGTGCGGCTGATCATGGCAGGCGAAGGACCTGCGCTGCACTTCGTGGGCACGCATGAAGGCTCGGCGGCGCCGAGTTCCTTCAAGCCCGAAGTGTGGGAAAGCCAGCGCACGCCGATGGTGGATGGCATTGAAATCGTGGGCGCGGATGATGAAGCGGACGGCATTGAAGCCACCGGCACCATGCAGATCACGCTGAGCCGCGTGGTCATCCGCGAGTGCCGGCATGCGGTGCATCTTTCCGTGCGCAACCGCAACGTGCTGATCTCCGCCTGCCATTTCTACCACAACACGGGCATCGGTGTGTTTTATGACAATGTGAACCTGCACCAGTCAAACATCGTGGGCAGCCACATCAGCTACAATGGCGGCGGCGGCGTGGTGTCCATCGGCGGGAACGTGCGCAATCTCCACATCGGCACCTGCGACATCGAGGGCAATCACGCCAAGGACGGCCCCCCGAGCGCGAATGTGATGCTGGACTCACGCGGCGGCTCCATCGGCGAGGTGGCCATCACCGGCTGCACGCTGCAGCACACCAACAAGTCACCGGATTCAGCCAACATCCGCATCATCGGCTCCGGCACGGACGAGTCACTGCTGCGCCGTGCCGGACGTGATACCACGCGTGAAGGCAATGTGACGATTTCCGCCAATGTGTTCAGCGATGTGCAGGTCAATGTGGAGGTGCAGCACTCACGCGGTGTCACCATCACCGGGAACACCTTCTGGGAGGGCTTTCAGCATGACCTCGTGGTGACAGACAGCGACCACGTGGTGGTGACGGGCAACAACTTCGACCGCAATCCGCGCTATCTGGTGAATGGCAACGACAACGCCGAAAAGAACGGCATCCTCTTTCAGCGCTGCACGGACAGCACGCTGAACAGCAACGTGATTAGCGGCGTGTGGAAGCAGCGCGCGGCGGTGGATGTGGAATCCTGCAACCGCATGCAGATCTCCCACAACAGCGTGCTGGACTCCGACGGCGCAGCCCTGCGGCTGGAGCAGGTGACGAACAGCATCGTCACAGGCAACATCCTCCGGGATGACCGCGAGGAGGCGGCGCGCAGCAAGGAGCCCTCCCTCGTCATCTCCGGCGGCAAGGACAACGTGATCGAGCAGAATGTGCTGGGCAACAAATAGGACGCGCAGCGAGGCATGACGACTGCATCCGCCACATGGCTGCTGGCCAGAACCCACGGCCGCATGCTGCGCCACAAGCTGCGCCATGGCATGCGTGAAAACAAGCTGCTGAGCCTGACGGTGGGCACCTTTCTCGGACTGTACAGTCTGGCCGCCTACCTGCTGGTGGGGCGCGGGCTGGAGTTCATGGTGAAGCTGCCGCTGATCGGCCCGCTGCTGACGGAGCGGCTGGTGTTTCTGCTGTTCTTTTTCTTCCTGGTCATGCTCGTCATCTCCAATGCCACCATCACCGGCATGAGTCTCTTCAGGCGGAAGGACATGGAGTGGCAGATCGCGCTGCCGCTGCCACCGCGCAGCCTGGTGCTGTGGAAGACGCTGGAAGGCATGCTGCTGGCCAGCTGGGGCCTGCTCATGCTCAGCACGCCCATCCTGCTGGCGCTGGCCCAGACCTACAAGGCGGACCTGAGATTCATGCTGGCGGTGCTGCCCGCGCTGCTGGCTCTGGTGACCATCGCTGCAAACGTCTCCACCTGGCTGCTCATCGCCCTGGTGCGCTGGGCACGCCGCTGGATGTGGAAGCCCGTGGCCGCGGGCGCGGTGCTGCTGCTGATCCAGACCCTGCCCGTCTGGAATGCGGGTGTGGAGACGCTGAACACGGGGGACATGGGCGCGAGTTTGAATCAAATCCTTCGCCACACGGAAATCTGCATGCACCCGCTGCTGCCCAGCTCCTGGGTGGCGGAAACGATTCAGGCCGCCGGACGCGGAACCTTTGAGCGCGCCGTGTTTCTCAATCTGGTGCTGCTGGCCAATGCGGCCATGTGCATTCTGATCACGTCAAAGATCGCCAGTGCGTTCTATTATCCGGCGTGGAACCGCATCATGAGTGCGGCACCGGGCGGAAGCCGCAAGCCCAGGTCCGCAGAACCGCAGGTCGCACCCGAGCGCAAAGGCCGCTGGCGGCGGCGCATCCTGGCGCTGGACCGCGCCTCCTATGCGCTGCTGCTGAAGGAGGTCCGCACCTTTTTGCGCGAGCCGGTGCAGTGGGGGCAGACCGCCATCATTTTCAGCCTGCTGCTGCTGTATTCCATGAATCTGCGCAAGCTGGGCTACGACCTGCAGAGTCCGTTTTGGATCACCGTGGTCAGTCATCTGAACCTGCTGGTGTGCTGCCTGGCGCTCTCCACGCTGACCACCCGCTTCATCTACCCGCAGTTCAGCCTGGAAGGCCAGCGCCTGTGGATCCTGGGCCTGTCTCCCCTGCCCCTGCACCGCGTTCTGGCGCTCAAGCTCCGGCTCAGCGCCAGCGTGCTGGCCCTCATCATGGTCACGCTGGTGGTGGTCTCGGGCGTCTCCCTGGCGCTGCCGTGGCAGCGCATCCTGTTTTTCAGCGCCTCCATCCTCATGCTGAGCTACGGGCTCACCTCCCTGGCACTGTCTCTCGGGGCGCTGGTGCCCAACTTTAAAGAGGCGAATCCCGCGCGCATTGTCTCCGGCTTCGGCGGCACGGTCTGCCTCATCGCCAGCTTTGTCTATATAGTCTGTGGCATGGTGCTGCTGCTGATTCCCTCCTGGCAAAATCTGAGCCAGACTGCCGTGGTCATGGCCGTCTCCAATGGCCGGATGGAGCTCATGGCGCTCGGTGGACTGGCTGTGCTAACCGTGGTATTTGGAGGCATTCCCTATTTTTTTGCAAAGCGGCAGACGAAAAATCTGGAATACTTAAGACATCTGTAGTATTTGGGAATTGGAAATAATTTCCAGCACTCCCATGATCACTCGCAAAGCTCCCGCTCTCGCCACGGCATCTGGTCCCCAGGATGACAATCTCCTTGTCTTTGAAGACGCCCCTGAATTCATGGACGGACACGCAGTGGCAAACTCGCTGGAGAATGTCGATTCCAAGGTGAAGGCCGCCCAGGAGCAGCTCCTGGAGCTCCGCCGCCAGCAGGAGGAAATCGAGCGCCAGAAACAGCATCTCGAAGCCCTGCGCGTGAAGCAGGAGCGCTTCGTCGCGGGCAAGCGTGACCTCGTGGAAAAAATCAGCCGCTCCGCCAGCCTGGTGGAACGGGAGCTTTATGACGCGCAGAAGCGTGTGGAGGAGTTTGCCCTCACGCACGATGAATTCCGCCGTCATCTGGAAATCCTGAAATCCCTGCAGCCTGAGAAGTGGCACCGCTCCCAGGTGAGCGAAGAGCTCGACAGCGCCCTGGCCGCCATCGAAGACGCCGAAGGCGACTACGCCAAAGGCATCCGCCGCCTGCATGCCATGGGCCCGCAGGAAGGATCCGCCGCCGTCAGCGGCAGCGCTGATGAAGTGGACTCCCCCATGGCTCCTTCATTCCTTTCCAACACCGATGACCTGAAAACCTGGATGCGCCGCGGCTTTGCCTTCACGCTTCCGCTGATGGGCACGGTGCTGGTGGCCATCGTGCTCATACGCCTGATGTTCTGATCCCCGTCGTCAGCTTTGTCTGAGTTCGATTGTTCTGAGTTCGCGAATCCCTTCACCTCTCCACTTTATGGCTCTGTTTTCTGGCAATCGCAAAGTTCGCTCCCGCCGTCCCAAATCCGCCCAGGATTTGAAGAAGGAACCTGCGCTGCAGCGGAACTCACGCCATCTGGCGAAGCGCTCGGATGAGCTCAACAGCAAGATTCACCGCCTGGAATGCTTCATCACCGCAGCGCCCGAGATTGAGCGCCGTCAGCGCCTGGCAAATGTGAACATTGTGCCGCCCATGGAAGCCACCCCGTCCCCGCGCAAACGCCGGGTGCCGATCGCGAAACAGCGCGCACGCCGCAGTCAGCATCTGCGCATGGCCACGGAGGGCCTGCTGGTCCTTGGCTCCATCGCCGCCGTCGTCGGCTGGCTGAACCAGTGGTTTCACTTTTGGGGCTGAGGCTGTCAGTTATCACTTTTGTTCGGCGGGAGAACTGCGTGGAATCGTTGTATTTCCGCTTCCACACCTCGGCCGCGCAGAGTAATGTCCAGCTGTGCCGAAGCTTACCCGCCAGCCCGTCGCCGGAATCAAGTTCACCATGAACTTCCGCGAGCACAATCCGCCACACTTTCATGCTTCCTACAAGGGCCATGAGATGGCAATGCTCTTCAACGGCACGGTACTCGTCGGCAGCCTGCCTTCGGCACAGGAGCGCATTGCCGCCGAATGGGCTCGCCTCCATCAGGCTGCTTTGGCAGAGCGCTGGGAGCTGGCGCAATCCGGCCGCAATTTCACCACTATCGACTAAATCATGAGCACCACCACCCTGGACACCTTGCCCTCGCTTCAGGAATGCAGAGTCACCACTCTGCGCGTCAATGGAGACCACCTCCTCGCCGTGCGGTTTCGCGATGGTCTTGTGGCCGAACTGGACTTTGGAGACGACGTGCAGACCGACCACGGACCGATGGCCGAGCCTCTGCGAGATCCGGCTTACTTCGCCACAGCCACCATTGAGGACGGCACTGTCACCTGGCCCAATGGCTACAACATTGATCCGGTGACACTCCACACCTGGGCTAGTCAAGGTTACGTCAAATAGTCGTCGTCGGACCTCAGCACGCGCGTGCCCATCATCATGTGACTTGCGGAATACCACTCACTTGATCAGCGAGCGGCCCGCAAACGTTCAAGAAACGAGTTCCGTATGAAGCACAATGATTTCCGGCTTAGCGTCTCTCTGCCTGAGACCAACCCAACGGGCTCGCACGAATTCTTTGGCGCCGCATTACTGCGGGCAACCATCGAGGAATCAGCCCATGAATATCTCAAACATCCGGGAATCAACGGAGGAATTTCACCTCCTGGTCACAACAGGCCGCAGCCAGACCGCCACCATGACGCTCGTCAGCGGCGCGGCCACATCAGACGAACCCAACACGCATCCTCACAGCGATCAGGTGGTGCTGATTCTGGAAGGCGAGGTCGTGGCGGAGATCGGCGACGAGCGCCACGCCATGCATGCAAACGATTGCGTGACCATCCCTGCCGGCGTGAAGCATCGGTTCATCAATGAAGGCCGCCAGACGGCATTCGCCTTCACAGTGTACGGACCACCGGCTTACCCGACCGACGACCCGGCCTGAAAAAAAACGAGCGACAGACACGAAGGCCTGCCGCTCGCAAATCAATCGATGCGTCCTGCGCGCTTACTTGCCCCAGCGCTTGAGCAGTGTGGCGGCCATGTCAGCGGGAGAGTCGGAAACGGCGATGCCGCACTCGGCGAGGATCTTCTTCTTGGCAGCGGCTGTGTCGTCCGCGCCGCCGATGATGGCGCCGGCGTGGCCCATGCGGCGTCCGGCTGGAGCGGTGGCTCCGGCGATGAAGGCGGCGATGGGCTTCTTGCAATTGTCCTTGGCCCAGCGTCCGGCCTCGACTTCGGCGTTGCCGCCGATTTCGCCGATCATGATGATGGCCTCGGTCTCGGGGTCATCGTTGAACATCTTGAGGACGTCGAGGTGGTTGGTGCCGTTCACCGGATCTCCGCCGATGCCGACGCAGGTGCTCTGGCCGTAGCCACGGGTGGTGAGCTGCCAGACAGCCTCATACGTGAGGGTGCCGGAACGGCTGACGACGCCCACGTTGCCACGCTTGTGAATGTAACCCGGGGCGATTCCGATGCGGCAGCCGCCATGGGATTTCTCGCCGTGTCCGGGAGTCACAAGACCCGGGCAGTTCGGGCCGATGAGGCGCGTCTTGCGTCCCTTCATGGCGGCCTTGACCTTGATCATGTCATTGACGGGAATGCCTTCGGTGATCGCCACGGCCAGATCAAGGTCAGCATCCACGCTCTCAAGGATGGCATCTGCCGCGAAAGGAGGCGGCACAAAGATCACGCTCACAGTCGCACCGGTCTCACGCGCAGCTTCGGCCACGGTGTCAAACACCGGCACCTTTTTGCCAGCGTGCTCAAAAAACTGGCCGCCTTTGCCCGGGGTCACACCCGCCACAAGCTGGGTGCCGTATTCGATGGAAGCCTTGGCATGGCGCGAACCGAAATCGCCGGTGATGCCTTGAACAAGAATGCGGGTGTCGGTTTCAACAAGAATGGCCATCGGAATGTGTCTGGGTGAGGATTTTGGGGGGCGTGAAAGCGCCGCATCATAGGAGAGTGCTCCGCTGCGTCAAGGCGGCGGCGGAATAATCTCAGAGCAGACGCCACAGTCTGGGCACGAAGACCAGCACACCCACGCCTAGAGCCGCCAGCGCCGCCATCAGCACCGCAGCGGCGGCGGTGTCCTTCGCACGACGGATGGGCTCCTCCCACTCCTTGCTCACACGGTCCGCCAGGATTTCGAGCGCCGTGTTCAGCAGCTCCGCGGCGCAGACCAGGCCGATGGCCAGCAGCACCACGCACCACTCCCATGTCTCAATGCGCAATCCCAGGCCAAATGCGACCACCAGCAGCGTGGCGAAGGCATGGAACTGCAGATTGCGCTGAGTTTTCAGCGCGTATGCCAGCCCCGCCAGCGCCGGACCAAAGCTGCGAATGACTGAGGCGAGCCAGCGGTACATTCACCACTCTGCGGCTATTTCTTGTCCACCACAACCGGCTCAGACACTTTTTCCACCAGGGCGCGGAAGTCCTTCAGCCACTTCGAAGCATCGGGATGGCTTGGGTAGTTCTGGATGATCTTGAGCATGTCTGCCAGCGCGATGACCGGGTTCACGTCATTGGACACGAGGTAGCTGTTCTTCTCCCACTGCATGCGCGGGCCGGCGTCCTTGCTCCATTCACCGTATTCGTTTTCGCTCATGAGCGCCTTGCGGATCGCCACGTCCGCCGCGATGCGGTTGTCCCACTGCGCAGGGAGCTCCGTCGGCTTCTCCGCCAGGAAATAGGGGAAGATGACATTGGAGTAGATGCCCTTCACGTTCAGCGGCTGGTACTCCCATTCCTCACGCTTGAGGAAGTCTTCCAGCGAATAGGCCTTGGCAAAGTCAGAATCCGCCACGGATTGGCGCAGGGTGCCCAGGATGTCTCCGGCAGGCACATTGCCGCCGCCTTTGCGCCCGCCTTTGGAATCCTTGTCCGTCACCGCGCCGGAGGCGGAATGGGTGGTCGTACCCTGAATGGCGGAAATGGCTTTGCCCATGAAAGCCTGCAGGGAGTTCACAATGGGCGCCATCTTCTTGGGCTCGTCCGCATCCTGGGCCTGGATCGTGAGCACAAGATATTCCAGCTGCAGCCACAGCGCCTTTTTGAAGTCTTCGTCCTTCAGCTTGGCCTCGTTCCGGCTGGACCAGTCCTTGAAATCCACCGCCTTCAGGTTCTTGCGGTCAAAGTGCTCCAGCTTGTAGCAGTCCATATAGAGGCCGAGTGCCGCGGCCGGGCTGGCCATTCCTTCACGAAACTTGGCCATCGCAGCCGTGAACACAGACCCCCTGCCCTTGCTGATCTGCGCCTCCACTTTGTCCAGCTCCTTGAGAATGTGCTCCGTTTGCGCCGGAGTCAGGATCACTTTCGTGGTGGGCTCCGTTTCAGGTGCCGCAGGAGTTTGGGCGATGGCAGGAGAGACCAGCAGGGCGGCGAGCAGAGGCAGAAGGTGGGTTGGTTTCATGGTCGGAGGCAATAAACACGGCATATCGCGGATGGGAGCACTAAAAATCTTCGTCCGCGAAAATCTTTCCACCCAACGTCCCAGACCGCTACAAACTTGGACTTGGCTGAACAAAGTCATCGGTTATTTGTGTCCCCCCTTTATGACACGCTCTGCTTTTCTCTTTGCCCTTGTGGCCCTTTTCACCATTCCCGTCTCTGCGGGAGATGCTCCGGTGAACTACGTCGCTGAAATGACCGGCATGGTCTGCGCCGGCTGCAAGGATCATGTGACCGCCTCTTTCACCAAAATGGAGGGCGTCTCCAAGGTCCAGATCGTTCCTGGCGAGAAGCCCGGCACGCAGAAAGTGACGGTGACCTCCACTTCCTCCACCCTGACCAAGGAGCAGGCCGTCGCCTCTCTGGGAGCCTCTGCGTCCACCTACATCGTGCACGCCTGGAAGAAGTCTGACCAGCCGGCGAACTGAGTTTAAAATCAAAGGTCAAAATCGCTTGCCAGAAAGCGTGACTGCGCCACACTCCGCGCTCTCCTTTTGCCGGAGCAAGAAATTTGGACAGGTGTCAGAGTGGTCTAATGAGCACGCCTGGAAAGCGTGTGTAGCCTAAACAGCTACCGAGGGTTCGAATCCCTCCCTGTCCGCCATTCTTCAAAGACGAAGAAGAATGAAGAAATCTCGGCAACTGTGAACGAAGCACCAAGGCCGGCATCAAAAGGCACCGTGCAGTACGGAAGAGTTTCCGGTGACCGTATGACTCTGGCACCACCTCTTCTTGCCATGAAACACCTCTGGACGCTCGTTGTCCTCCTCCTGACCACCCTCGGAGGGATCGCGGATGAACTTCCCGGAACGACGCAGTTCACCTTTCGCGCTGAAAAACTCGCCGCGCTGGATGCCACCATCGAACAGGCCATCCAAAGTTCGATGATTGTGGGCGGGGCGCTATGGGTGGAGCACGATGGCGTGTCCTACCACAAGGCGTATGGACAGCGCTCGCTCAAGCCAGTCACGGAACCCATGACCGAAGACACGATCTTTGACGTGGCCTCCATCACCAAAGTCGTGGCAGGTGCCAGCGCGGCAATGCTGTGCCTGGAGCGCGGCTTGTTCCAGCTGGATGACCCCGTGTCCAGGCACCTGCCAGAGTTTACCGGCGAAGGGCGAGAAAAAGTCACCCTCCGGCACCTGCTGCTGCATTCTTCCGGCCTGCCGGTGAATCTGGACCCACGCACACAGCCGTTCGCCACGCATGACGAAGCCATCGCGCAGATCTTCCACACCCGGCTGCGGTTTGAGCCAGGCGCCCACTTTTCCTACAGCAGTGTGGGAACCATGCTGCTGGGCGGGGTGGTCGAGCGCCTGACTGGGAGGAAGTTTGACGAGTTTTGCACCGCGGAAATCTTCAAGCCGCTGCGCATGAATGACAGCGTGTTCCGCCCCGGCGGCGAGAAGCTGCAGCGGGTCGCGCCCAGCAGCGCGCCGCAGCGCGGGCTGGTGGATGACACAGTGGCGCGGCTCTCTGGCAACGTCGCGGCCCATGCCTCTCTCTTTACCACCACAGCGGACCTCGCCCGCTTTGCCCGCATGATGCTGAACCTCGGGGTGCTCGATGGCATCCGCGTGTTCAAACCCGAGACCGTAACGCAGATGACCAGCGTGCAAAGCCCGGCGGATCTGACCAGTCCCGATGCCAAAAACCTGCCCGTGCGCCGCGGCCTCGGCTGGGACATCGACACGCCGTACCGCACTCCGCCGCATGACTACACGCTGCATCGCGGGGCGTTGTTCCCCATCGGCGGATATGGCCATACCGGCTGGACCGGGCAGATGCTGTGGATTGATCCCTTCTCCCGCACCTTCGTGATTTTTTTATGCAACCGCTACGTGGAGGGAGCGCCAGACACGCGCCCCGGTGTGTATCGTATGCACCACCGCATCTCCACGCTGGCCGCGGAAGCCGTGCAGGGATTTGATTTTAAAAACGTGCCCGGGGCACTGCCAGCGCATGCCGGCACTCAGGAGGCAGCCCCTTTCAGCAACAGCCTGGGCATGAAGTTTGTCCCCGTTCCGGGCACGCACATCCTCATGTGTGCGCATGAGACACGCCGCGCCGACTATGCCACGTATGCAGCGGCGCACCCTGAAGCGGATGCCTCATGGAAAGATCCCAGGCTCGGCAGCCTCTCCGCCACCGTGGCTGCGGATCACCCGGTGGTGAATGTGAGCTGGGACGATGCGAAGGCGTTTTGCGCGTGGCTCAGCCAAAAAGAAGGCCGCACCTACCGGCTGCCAACGGATCGAGAATGGAGTCTTGCGGCAGGCCTCGGCGCACAAGAAACCGACTCCAATGCCACGCCGGAAAAACTGAGCGGCCAGCTCAAGCATGTTTATCCCTGGGGAGACACCTGGCCTCCCGCCCAAGGTGCAGGAAACTACGCTGACGCCGAATGCCGGAAGCAGATCCCGGCGGAGAAGATCATCGCAGGCTACACGGACGGCTTTGCCCTGACCTCTCCTGTGATGAGCTTCCCGCCCAACGCGCTCGGCATCCATGATCTCGGAGGCAATGTGTGGGAGTGGTGCGAGGACTGGTTCAACGCCGACAAAAAAGACCATGTGCTGCGCGGTGCCTCCTGGGGCAGCAGCGCCCCGGTGCCGCTGCTGACTTCCTTTCGTGGCAATCAGCCCTCCACCCGCCGCTGGCGCTGCGATGGCTTCCGCTGTGTCGTGGAAATGCAGCCTTAGATGAACCAATGCTTCGTTACGCGAGCCGCGCCGCAAATTTGCCCGGAAGTCCCGCCGCGTGGATCGCCCGCTGGGCGCCTGCGATGTCATAGGAGACGCGCCGCCACCAGATGTCGTTGTGACTGCGGCGGTAGATGAGATAGCAGGCGCGCTCGTCCCGGTCTCGCGGCTGGCCCACGGAGCCCACATTGATGACCTGCTTCACTCCGGCGCGGAGGTTTTCGAGACTGGTGGTGATCACGGCCCGGTCCTCCCCTTCCACCCATAACTTGGGCTGATGCGTATGCCCGACAAAGCACACCGGCCTGACCTGATGCCTGAAGTGCAGGGCCGCATCGCCTCCCTGCAAAATGTAGGGCCATGTCTCGGAGTCATGCAGCGCGGCGTGCACCGCCTCGAAATCTCCACCGTCATAATGGTAGGAGCACGAGCGCAGCCAGGTGCGCTGGGCATCTGTGAGCTGCTCGCGCGTCCACTCGATGGCCTGCCGCACTTCGTGGCTCACCTCTCCAATGCCCCTGCCGCTCAGGGTGTATTCGTCGTGATTTCCCAGCAGGCTGGCCGAACAAAAATTCCCCACAAGGTCGATGCACTCCGCAGGGTTGCCGCCATACCCGACAATGTCTCCCAGACAGATGCATTCAGAGATTCCTTGGTCGCGAATGTCTGCCACCACAGCCTCCAGCGCCTGCAGGTTGCCGTGAATGTCGCTGATGAGAGCAATGTCCGAGGTCATAGGCTCTCTCCATTAGCGCCGCCAGGCTCACCATGCAGCCACCTTTTCTGCTCCTATTCTGCGGTAGGGCTCCAGCCGCAGTCCTCAGACGGCTGCTGCAGAGAAAAACACCTTTTCCGCCGTGCCGCGCAGCATCCAGGCCTTGTCCTCGGCGCTGAGGAAATCAAGGCGGTCACGGATGATAGCGATGGCGTGGTGGTAGTCATGGCCGTGCTCGACCTGGAACGGGCAGTCGCTGGCCCACATCACACGCTGGGGTCCGAAGGCGTCACGCACCTGGCGGATCAGCGGGCCCATGTCGAGGTAGGGAGCTTTTTTGGCCCCCAGGGCATAGAAGGCGGAAGCTTTGACGTGAGTCTTCGCATGCCGGGCCAGGCGCAGCAGACTCTGCACCTCCGCAGGCTTGGCCGGGCCTGCCATGCCGAGACGGGCAAAGTGATCCACCACCACGCTGGTGTCCGGGTACCATTCGCACATCTTGTCGAGCAACGGCAGGGTGTCGGGATTGATCAGCGGGCAGACGCTGACTTTCAGCTCAGCCGCCGTCTTCCACAGCGTGGCCATGCCCGGAGAGCCCAGCCAGGCCGAGAGGTTTTTCTCTTTGCCGGCATTGATGCGAAAACCACGCACGCCCTGTTTGACGAGGCCACGCATCGTTTCGGCCACACCTTCCGCGTTTTCGTCCACGATGGCCACCCCGCTGAAGACGCCGGCGTGGGCGCGCATCATGTCCAGCATGTAGCTGTTGTCCGTCTGGTAGTAGCTCATCTGGATGAGCACGACGCGGTTCACACCCTCCGGCCTGCAGTGGGCAAACAGCTGCTCCGGCGTGAAACTCGGCGGCCGCATGTCGCTGACGGCGTAGCCCCGCGCGAGCGGATACTTTTCCACATCAGGCGTCCAGACATGCACATGGGCGTCGATCCAGTTTCCCCCTCTGGAACCTGGCAGCAGGGAGCATCCAGTCAGGGCGGCGGCAGAAGAGGCGAGGAAGGAGCGGCGGGTCTGTTTCATGGGCGGACTATATCGTAGCGGGCAGCGTGCCTGTTGCGCAAGCCTTTGCACCAGCAGCGGAAAGCATTCATGGTCATGCGTATGTCCCGAATGCGCCGAATCTGTGTCTATTGTGGTTCCTCCTCTGGCAATGATCCCCTGCACCGCTCCGCCGCCCATGCGCTGGGCGCGTTTCTGGCGCGGAACGGCATCGGCCTCGTCTATGGCGGCGGCCACGTCGGGCTGATGGGAGCCGTGGCGGACGGGGCGCTGTCAGAGAAGGGAGAGGTGATCGGCGTGATCCCGCAGTCCCTCATGGAGAAGGAACTGGGCCACGGCAGCGTCACGGAGCTGCACGTCGTCAAAAGCATGCACGAGCGCAAGCAGCTCATGGTGGACCTCAGCGAGGGCTTCATCGCGCTGCCGGGCGGCTTCGGCACGCTGGACGAGCTGTTTGAGACCCTCACCTGGCTGCAGCTCTCCTTCCACGACAAGCCGGTGGGCCTGCTCAATGTGGGCGGCTTCTTTGACGGCCTCATCGACTTCATCGGCCACATGACCCGGAGCGGATTCATCCGGGCTGAGCATGCCGCCAGCCTGCTGGTGGCCCCCACAGCCGAAACTCTGCTGGCCCGCATGGAGGAGTTCCGCCCGCCAGATTTAGGCAAGTGGATCGAAAAACTGGCTGCGGAGGGGCGCTAGCCGCCCACACAACCCGGACTGTAAAAAAGGACTTTTTAGTTGCGCCGAAGTACAAACCATTTGTTCGCACTTTTCTCCTGCGCGGAGAGCACTTCTTGACAGGTTGTTCACAGTGAATTCGGAGTTCTCATTTCTGGGGAACGCTAAATAAGCGGCTAAAGAAGAGGAGCAGGCGGAGCGATGCGCCCAGCAGCTCCGCCCGCCGTCGTGGAACCCTTGTTTTTGAATCGTGGAACAGCCTGAACCCTTTCTGAAATCAACGTTTTCGTCACGGTTCTCACCAGGCGTGCGATCGGAGAACATTTTTTCCAAGCCCCTCTCGCAACGCGTTTAAATTGTTTATTTTCAAAGTTTTACACAACTATTTAACCTTGGAAACAACATAAACAAAGCCATGTTATCTCTTGACTGCCATAGGTTTCCTGCCTCGAACACCCCATAAATTTCGTTTTCCAAAAAATTTGCCTCCGGGAACTCCGCGCCATGCGCAATTTGCTTAAAGGCGACGGTCATTTCGCCTGCACAGAGTTTTGTCCGCCACTCTCAAAATCGCAAATTTAGACGCAGTTTAACCCGGCATGAGGGGGAAAGGGTGATGAACGGCCTCCATTTGTTCACAGGACTTGTGGAGAATTTTCGCCACGTGCCTCATTCAGCCTGATTTTTCGTCGAATTAGAAAAGCACCTATGCCCTCAAAGCCACTATTCCCCGGGGTCACTGCTTTACGATCTTGAGCACCCGGTTGTTGTAGCTGTCAGTGATATACAGCTCGCCCGTATCCGGCTTGATGGTCACGCCATGGGGGCGGGAGAGCTGGCACTGGAGGGGATCTCCGTTGACGCCGGCGCTGCCGGACTTGCCGGTACCGGCGATGCGTTCGATCTTTCCCGTCTTGGGGACATAACGGCGCACCAGATGGGCCTCGGCGTCGGCAATGATGACGCTGTCGTCCACGTCCACGCAGAGGTGCTTGGGGCCGTTCATGGTGGCTTCCAGAGCCGGGCCGCCGTCCCCTTCTCCGCCCTTCTTGCCGCTGGCATTGACGACCGTGCGGATGTGGCCGGTCTTGTCCACCACGCGGAGGGCGTTGCCGCCGCGCTCAAGGATGTAGATGTTCCCCTGGCGGTCGGGAGCCACGGCGCGGGGGTCTGAAAGCGGGGCTTCCACAGCCACGGCACCGTCTTCAGGCCTGCCTTTCTTGCCATTGCCAGCAACGACACGGCTCTTATGAGTGGCCAGGTCGAGTTCATGGACCTGGAGCAGATCGGCGATGTAGAGCTTCGTCCCGTTGAAGTTCAGGGTGATGCAGTAGGGGCCGTTGCCCTTGGCCTTGCCTTCGGGCGCACGCCAGCCTTCCAGGGTGGAGACAATCCGGGCCTTCACATCCACCACCCGCACGCGGCCGTTCCAGGTGTCCCCGATCAGCACCTTGTCATCGGGCAGCATGGCGAGATTGTGCGGGCCATTGAACTGGGCGCGGATAGCCGGGCCTCCATCGCCGCTGTCTCCAGGCTGCAGCTGACCTGCCACATGCTGGATGGTGCCGCCGCCGTCCACCTGCAGCAGACGGTTGCCGGAGACCATTTCCACGATCCACAGGTGGCCGCCGGAATCAAAGGCGGTGCCGAAGGGTTCTTTGAGCCTGGCTTCCGTGGCGGCGATGTCCACGGCATCCTGCGTACCGCCGCCGGCGACGAGCACGATTTGATCCGCATGAGCGGCGAATGGCAGGCAAAGGGCGAGGAGGCAGGAGCGGAGAGAGATCATGATGGTGCAGGACAATACTGAATGAGAAGGTCGTTTTAAACGGGATTTCGTGTGAACCCGCGAGTGTATTTTCAGAATATTACTCAGTCGGCACGCGGAATGCTTTAGCACATGGGATGCTCTCTCCCATCCAAGAGTACGTCGAACAACTGCACTCTCGCTACGCGTCCAGCAACGAAGGCCATGTGGCCGATTACATCCCTGAACTCTCCAAGGCAGACCCGCGCTGGTTCGGCATCTGCATCGCCACACGTGACGGCCATGTGTATGAGGTGGGAGACACACGGCAGACCTTCACCATCCAGTCCATCTCCAAAGCGCTGGTCTATGGTCTTGCTCTGGAAGACCGGGGGGAGGAGCACGTGCTTTCCCGCATCGGCGTGGAGCCTTCGGGAGAAGCTTTCAATGCCATCAGCCTCCGGGAAGGCAGCGGCGCTCCCTTCAATCCCATGATCAATGCCGGCGCCATCGCGACAGCCGGCCAGATTTTAAAAAAGGACGGCAGAAACCGCATCGAGCGGATCATGGAATACCTCAGCGGGTTTGCCGGCAGGAACCTGGCAATCAATCAGGAGGTCTATCAGAGTGAAAGCAGGACCGGGCACCGCAACCGCGCCATCGGCTGGCTGCTGCGGAACTTCGGCATCCTCGATGAAGATCCGGACGAAACGCTGGAGACCTACTTCCAGCAGTGCTCCGCGGAAGTCACCTGCCGGGATCTGGCCCTGATGGGTGCCACGCTCGCCAACCAGGGCGTACAGCCGCTCACACGCAGGCGCGCCATCCCCTCTGAATATGTGGACAATGTGCTGGGGGTCATGGCCACCTGCGGCATGTATGACTGGTCCGGCGAATGGATCTACCGGGTGGGCCTGCCGGCCAAAAGCGGCGTGGGCGGCGGCATTCTTGCCGTGCTGCCCGGGCAGCTTGGCATCGGCATCTTCTCTCCTCCCTTGGACAAGCAGGGGAACAGCGACCGCGGCATCAAGGTCTGCATGGATCTCTCCCGTGAACTGGCGCTGCACATGCTGAACCCCACGGCGACCCCGCTTTCCTCCGTGCGGCTGGCCTACCATGGCGGAGAGGTGGTCTCCCGCCGCCGACTCCCCCCGCAAGCGCGCGAGCTGCTGCGCATCAATGGGGACATGATCCAAGTCATGGAACTTCAGGGTGGACTCACCTTTACCACCATCGAACCGGTGATCCGTCATGCGACGGAACTCGGGGCGAGCTGCAAGCACATCATCTTTGACCTGCGCGCGGTCGTGAATGCCAATTCGGTGAGCCTCATCCTGCTGGCCAATCTGGGCACGCGTCTCGCCACCCGGGGCGTGAACGTGCTCTTCTGCCACCCCGGCAGGCTGATGGCGGCGCTGCGCACCGTGGGAATCGCCGAAAAAGAAATCTTCACCACCTTGGATGCGGCCCTGGAGGAGTGTGAGGACTCGCTGCTGCTGGAGGTCACCGGTGCCTCGTGGCGGCCCCATGCCCCTCTCAGCCTCAAATCATGCAGCCTGTTCCGCAACTGCACGGGCTCGGACATTTCCTTCCTGGAGCAGGAGCTTCCACGCCGCCAATACGCCAGCGAACAGACGATCATCAGCGCAGGAGACATGGCCGCCGAAATGCTCGTCTTGGTCAGCGGCAACGTGGAGGTGCAGATCCGCGTGGACCAGGAAACGCGCAAACGCATCGACGTCCTCACCGCTGGCATGACGGTGGGAGAGATGGCCTTTCTGGACGGTTCCGCGCGCTCTGCCGACGTCGTGGCTCTGGAGCCTGTGGAGTGCGTGGTCATTTCCAAAGCCTGGTTTGATGGCCTGAACGAGCGCAATCCGGCCCTGAAGATCACACTGCTGCAGGAAATGACGCACGAGATCGCCTCCCGCCTGCGGCAGGCGAACCTCTCGATCTCGGCTTTTCACCGCTCGGCGTAGAGCCACTACTTCTTCTTCAGCACGCGCACGCGGTGCGTCTCGCTGTCGCCGATGAAGACGGAGCCGTCGGCATCGCAGTAGATGCCATGGAGCCGTGCCATTTTGCACTTGAGGGGATCGCCATCGGGGCCGTCGCCCTTTTCACCAGTGCCGGCGATGAGTTCGAGATTGCCGGTTTTCGCATCGATCATGCGCACGCTGTGGCTCTCGGTATCGGCCAGCCAGGCGTTGCCAGCGGCATCGATGGACACGCCTTTGGGGCCGCTGAGAGTGGCAAGTTTGGCGGGGCCGCCGTTGCCGGTGAAACCCTTGGCGCCGGTGCCGGCCACGTGGTGAATCTTGCCGGCCTTGAGATCAAATTTGAAGACCTGATTGCCCTCGCGGGTCACGAGCCAGAGGCTGCCGTCCTTGTCAAAATCGAGTGAACGCGGGCCTTTGAGAGGGGTGCCTGCGATGGGGGCGCCATCCGGTGTCGCGCCGGGTTTGCCGGTGCCGGCAAAGGTGCTGATGGTGCCGGTCTTCATGTCGATCTTGCGGATGACGTTGTTGCCGATGTCGCAGACATAAAGGCTGCCGTCCGGGCCAAACTGGATGCTGTGAGGCTGCTTGAACTGCGCCTTTGCCGCCGGGCCGCCATCGCCGCTGTAACCGGCCACTCCCGTTCCGGCAAAGGTGGTGATGATCTTCGTCTTCATGTCGATCTTCCGCACGGCGTGGTTCGTCATGTCCACGACGTAGAGATCTCCATTGGCGTCAAAGCGCAGCTCGTGAGGCAGGTTGAAGGTGGCCTGCAGCGCGGGACCGCCGTCGCCGCTGTAGCCCTTCTTGCCGGTGCCCGCGATGGTGCTGATGGTGCCGTCCGGTGCCACGCGGCGGATGCGCTGGCCGGTGTACTCGCAGAACCAGATGGCGCCGTCCGGGCCGTGCACCACGCCAAAGGGATTGTCAATCTGCGCCGCCGTGGCCTGACCGCCATCGCCACTGCCGCCCTGAGTGCCGTTTCCGGCGAAGGTCGAGATGGTCCACTCGGCTGCGGTGGCGGATTGAAGAAAAAGAGCGAGGGCGAGGATGGTGCGCATGGTGATTGGAAAACAGAAAGGATGCAGGGAGCCGGCGTGAATGCCAAGCTGGAAAAAGGAGTACGCAATCAATCCACCGTTTCAGTGGCGCAATTCTGCAAGCCTGCCAGAATTCGCCCATCAACCATGAAACCGCTGATTTTCTGCGTCTGCCTCACCGCCCTGACCGCCGCTCATGCGGCCGTCCAAATGCCCTCCGTCTTCACCGACCACATGGTGCTGCAGCGCGATCTGCCGGTGCCGGTGTGGGGCAAGGCCGCCCCCGGTGAGGAGGTGACCGTGGAGTTTGCCGGGCAGAAAAAATCCACCAAGGCAGACGCTGCCGGCACATGGATGGTGAAGCTGGATCCGCTGAAGGCCAATGCCGAGCCGCAGGTGCTCAAAGCTGGCGGCGTGACGATCCAGGACGTGCTGGTGGGCGAAGTGTGGCTCGCCTCCGGCCAGTCCAACATGGAGTGGGAGATGCGGATGAAGCCGGACAGCACGGCGGACATTCCGAAGGCAGATCACCCCAATCTGCGCCTCATCGAAATCCCGAAGATAGTCGCTCTGACTCCGCAGGATCAGGTGCCTGCGGCGTGGGCGCGCTGCACGCCGGAGAGCGTGGCCACCTTTTCGGCCATCGGCTACTACTTTGGCCTGCGTTTGCAGGAAGAGCTGAAAGTGCCCGTGGGCGTCATCCTCAGCGCCTGGGGCGGCACACGCATCGAGCCATGGACCAGCATCGAGGGCTTTGACGCGGTTCCTTCTTTGGGCGAGTTCGCAAAGGACACCCGCTCAAAGCTGCCCGGCAACGATGCCTACCGCGCGGCGCAGGAGAAACACCTCGGCGACATCGAAGCCTGGTCCAAGACCGCACGCACCGCCCTGTCCCAGAAGCAGGCCGTGCCACCGCAGCCTGCACAACCGACGACGCTGCCAGCCAACCAGGTCACGCCGACCTCGCTGTACAATGCCATGATTCATCCGCTGGTGCCCTATGCCTTCCGCGGCGCCATCTGGTACCAGGGCGAGTCAAACCACAACGAAGGCTTTGTCTACACGGACAAAACGAAGGCGCTGCTGGCCTCCTGGCGCAGTGTGTTTCAGCAGCCGGACCTGCCGTTCTACTTCGTGCAGATCGCCCCATGGCAGTATGGCGCGGAGGACGTGGAGATCCTGCCGCAGTTCTGGCAGGCGCAGCGCGAGTGCCTGAAGATCCCGCACACAGGCATGGCCACCATCTCGGACATCGGCGAGGTGGGAGACATCCACCCCGCGCACAAAAAGGAAGTCGCGCGCCGTCTTTCCCTGTGGGCGCTGGCCAAGGACTACGGACACACCGAGATCGATCCCAACGGCCCGCTGTATGCCAGTCATGCGGTGGAGGGCGCGGCCATCCGCGTGAAGTTTGAGCACACGGGCGGAGGTCTCGCCTCCCGCGATGGCAAGCCGCTCACGCACTTTGAGATCGCCGGCAAGGACGGCACCTTCCACACGGCGGAGGCCAGGATTGAGGGAGACAGCGTCGTCCTCACCGCCGCCGCAGTGCCGCAGCCGCGCCGTGCACGCTTTGCCTGGAGCAAGGTGGCCATTCACAATCTCATGAACAAGGAGGGCCTCACCGCCACCGCCTTCAACACCCACTGGCCCGTCGATCCGGACATGGGCGACAACCTCGCCCGTGGCTGCACCTGGGAAAGCAGCGACAAAAACACCTACGGCTGGGACACCGGACTGACCGACGGCTCCGTGCTGGAGGTTCCGCCAAACTGCTACGCCACCAGCGACTCGCCCAAGTTTCCGAAGCACGTCACCATCGATCTGAAGAAGGCGCAAGCGATCAATCTGGTGCGTGTCAGTGCGCCGAGTGTCGGCTCCACCAAGACGGTCTCCGTTTCCGTCAGCACGGATGGCAAGACCTTCCGCGAAGTGGGAAAACACACCTTCACCCTCGGGAAAGCTGAAACAGCAGGCCTGACCTTCCCGGATGCCGAAGCGCGCTACCTGCGCATCACCTATGTGGATCGTTACGATCAGCTCGCGGGGCAGTTCCCCAACACTTTTGCGTTCACCACGGAGGTGGAGGCGTATCGGACGAAGTGAGGAGCGTCTGACAACCGATCCAGTTGCGGCGCAACTGGGCTACTTTCCCAACCAACCATGAAACTGACTTTTTGCGGTGCCGCGGGCACCACCACCGGATCAAAGCATCTCATCACCGTCAATGGCAGGCGCATCCTGCTCGACTGCGGTCTCTATCAAGGAAGGCGCAGCGAGGCGTTTGAGCGCAACCGCGACTTCCCTTTCAACCCGGAGGAGATCGATGTGGTGGTGCTTTCCCACGCGCACATCGACCACAGCGGCAATCTCCCTCATCTGTGCAAACGCGGCTTCACCGGCAACATCTTTGCCACACCCGCCACGCGCGACCTGTGCAGCATCATGCTGCCGGACGCCGCGCACATTCATGAGAGCGACATCAACTGGCTCAACCGCCACCGCAAAAACGATGACCTGCCTCTGCTGGAGCTCAGCTACACCATGGCGGATGCGGAGCGCTGCATGCGCCAGTTTGTTTCCGTGGGCTACCACCGGCCCATGATCATCGCCGATGGTGTGACCCTTTCCTTCATCGATGCCGGCCATGTGCTCGGCTCCGCGCAGGTGGTGCTGGACATCGACGACCGGGAGACAGGAAAGAAATCGCGCCTGCTTTTCTCCGGAGACATCGGCCGTCCGGACAACGACCTGCTGGCAGACCCCGAAGGCTGCGAGAACGTGGACCACATCATCATGGAGAGCACCTACGGCGGGCGCACCCATGAGCTGGCCACGGATTCCAACGAGCACATCTGCAATATCATCCGCCGCATCCTGCAGCAGAAGGGCAAGCTCATCATCCCCGCCTTCGCGGTGGAGCGCACGCAGCAGCTCCTCTACACGCTGGATCAGCTGCGCCACGAGGGCTGCTTTCCGCTGATCCCCACCTTTGTGGACAGCCCGCTGGCGGTGAAGGCCACGGAGATCTTCCGCCTCCACGTCGATGAACTCAAGCCTTCCGTGCATGAGGCCGCCTTCATGCGCCAGGACCCCTTTGGTTTTGAAGGGCTGCAGCTCGTGCGCGACGTCAACGAATCCAAAAACCTCAACAAGATCAAAGGCGCCGCCATCATCATCTCCGCCTCCGGCATGGCGGAGTCCGGCCGCATCCTGCACCACCTGCGCAACAACGTGGGCAACGATCACAACATCATCCTCTTCGTGGGCTACTGCGCGGAGAACACGCTCGGCTGGAAGCTGCGCGAAGGCCACAAGCACGTGAACATCCTCGGCGATGAATTCGAGGTGCATGCCGGCATTGAGATCCTCGACTCCTTCTCAGGCCATGCGGACCATCACGAACTTCTCGGCTGGTATGACCGCGTCAACGGACCGAAAAAGAACGTCTTCCTGGTGCACGGAGAGCCAGAGCGCTCCACCGCGCTGAAGGCCGCGCTGGACAAGAAGCGCGGAGACGGCAGCGTCAGGATAGCCGTGATGAACCAGGCGGTGGAGCTGTGAGCGGCCTTAGTTGCCGCTGTCCTGAATGATCTGGTTGAGCCGGAAGCTCTCGATGTCCGTTTTGATCTGAATCCAGACCGGCATGTGGTCGGACATCTGGTAGGTGAACTTGTCCCGCGTGTATTTTTTGCCCGGGAAGAGTTCATCGATGTGCTTGTCATCAATGTAAAAATCCAGCACCCCGCCTGCATTGGTGAAGTTTTCGGGCACCGTGGGCAGGTGCAGGATCTGGTCATAGCGCGCATCCTCGCCGAGATTGGAGCCGCCGATCACGCGATCGCCGACGGTGAGGTTGACCAGGGGCTTGGGAATTTGGAGGCCATGGCTCACCAGAGCCTTGAACATTTTGTCCGTGAGCTTGGGCGTGTTGAAATCTCCCATGACGATCAGGTCATGGTCGTCGACGAATTTTGAGGCAAAGCGTGTGTCGATCCAGTCGCTCAGCATCTGCAGTTCAGCCGCGCGCGCCTCGGTGCTGTCCCCCCAGCGCGCGTGCATGGCTATCGTCAGGAAGTCGAAGTTCCCGGAACGAAAAGAGCACATGTAGGGCGCCCGCCAGAATGACTGCTGGGTCACCCATTCCTTGCCTTCTTTGACCCGGGTGCCGTTCACCTCGGCGGCCAGTCCATTGTGCGTGACTGCGCGGCGGTCAAAGAGAAAGGCGGTGCGCTCGTGGTTGCCGCCGTTGTCCTCCATCCAGTCGGAATACACCACGCGCCAGGTGTCTCCCAGGTACTTCATGACCCGCCCGAGATCTTCCAGATTATCCCGCAGTTCCACCAGCGCCACGAGGTCAAACTGTCCGATGATCTCGGCGATGTAATGGATCGCGGGCTCGGTGCGGCGCACCTTGCCGAACTCGCGAATGTTCCAAACGGCGATATTCGCCGTTTCATCAATCTTTGACGACGGGATCTTGGCCGCCTTGATTCGTTCCTTGAGTGCGAGCAGTCCTGCTGCGATATCGGGTGTGACTGTGCCGTGGTGCATGGTGGTGTGTAGGTGGGTGTGAACCTGCGCAAGATATTTGAATTTACCAAATATAAGCCATTAGCCTAAAATTATTCATCCATGTCAATCACGAAAAAGATCACAGCCCACACCTTTTAACCTAAATACCTCCATGAAAACCTTTCCCGCCATTCTAGCTCTGTGTGCGGCATTCGCTCTTTGCCTCATGTCCGCATGGGCTGAGGAGACGGGCAAAGAGACTTCCCCTGCCCTGACTTTCCACATCGTGAGCAACATCGAAGTCGAAGGCTGGAAGCGGGTGGATCTGCCGGGGCATCGGCAGCATGGCTACATTTCGCCTGACGCAGATCTGGTTCTCCGCCAGTTGAAGCGTGTCGAACTTTACAAGAAGCCTGCCGTCGTTTCAGGCGGGCAGCAGCTTCTGGAGGGCGTCTCAGGAATTCGGATCACGCTTCTGGATGAAGATGCGGCAGCCTTCACAGCGATGAGCCGGAGGGCGGTCAAACATCAGGTGCTGGTCCTGCTGGGAGACAAGCCTCTGATGGCTCCGATCATGATGTCACCCATCACCGAACCTGTATTCGACATTCAGACCCGCAATGGCGAGGACAAAGAGCTGCACGAGACGCTCATGAAGCTGGTGAAGAAATAAATTGGCTTCTTGGCGCGCTCAGGCAGTGCTTTCTATTTAGACCAGTTCTCGAAAAGATTGTCATATTGAACCGGCGAGCGCAGCGGCCCCAGTGGCAAGGCGGGAGCGCCGCCTGTTATTGAAGAATAACAGGCAAGCGACTAACGCAGCCAATGGGGCCGCTCCGCCGCCCGGGCAATGTGACGAGATTTTTGAGAGTTGGTCTATACGGGGCGAGAACGCCATCCTGCGGATGCTTCTGAGCCAACGTGTTTTCCACGCTCGGCAATATCATTGCTCATTTTGCCGGAGCTTCGCTTCCGCCTGCCGGCAACAGCGCAGGCACGTCCAGCGCGTGCAGTTCACGGCCAAACGCATCGCTTTCAGCCACCACGAGAATCATGCCGCCGAGCACGGCCACCACGTTGGTTGACCGGTTGAAGGTGGCCAGCCTCAAGCTGCCGGCGTCCGTGCCGTCTGTGATCCACAGGTCGGTGCCGGACCTGCCGTTTTTGCGCTGGGCCAGCGCGCGGCCATCGGCCAGAGGGAAGAGCTCGAAGATATCCGCGTCTTCATTGCCGAGGGCGATGTCCGTGACGAGGTGGGTGCCGCTCTTGGTGCCGTCGCTCACCCAAAGCTCCATGCCATGCTTACCGTCATCCATGGTGAAGTAGAGCCGGTCCCGTGCGAGCACCGGTGTCGCGCGATGATTTTGTGTGTGGGAGAAAGCGGCGTCTTTATACGGATCGCTGTCCCAGATGATTGAGGTGCCTGCAGCCGTGCCATCGCTGGCCCACAGGGCACAGCGCCGTGTGGCGGCCTCTGCCAGCAAAATGGCACGGTCTCCAACGCGGCCGAGCCAGTGGGAAGGAATCGCCGGCATGGACCATTCAAATGCGGCCAGCTTGGACGCAGATTTCCCATCTGTATGCCACAGTTCGACCGGGCGCCTGCTGCCGTTCGGGATCATCAGCACACCATTGGGAAGGGCAAGAAGCTGATGGAAACCGTCATCCTGTTCAAAGGACGGCAGCCCCTTGATCTCCAGCTTCTTCATTCCAGCGCGTGTGCCGTCGATGCTCCAGAAAGCCTTGCCATCCAGATCCAGTTTCAGCATGGCTCCATCGAGCATGGCGCCATCCGTATAGTCTTCCCAACCCGAAAACGGCACGGCGAGGGTCTCGGTCTTGCCAGTGTGAAGATTGAGCGCCACCAGGCCGTGACCGTCGTAGTCGCCGTGCAGTGAGAGCACCAGGCGGTCTCCGATGAGAAAAGGTTTGTAAATATCGCACACGTCTTTGCCATCTTCGGAGATGGGTCGTGTGCCCGCCTCGGTCCCGTCCGTCACCCACACGCGGCTGCCCTTCCCCAGCCCCGCATTTGGCCCCTGAAAATAGAGCCGGTTTTCAAACACAAACGGATTGTCGAAGCGCGAGCCTTGCGCCTGCCACGGAATGTCCTTGATGCGCTTCGTGCCCCCCGTGCTGCCATCGGAACGATAGAGCCCAGCCACCGATTTGCCGCCCTGATCATACCCTGCGACAAACCACACCTGACCTCCCCACACATAGAAATCAAAGAAGCCCGCGCTTTCACGACCTGGATTCAAATCGGCGACGAGACGCAGCGCCGTGGGCTCCTCTGCGGCAAGGACTGAAGTCAGCAAGATCCCGATGCCAAAGAATGAGCGCCACATGGCGGCTATCTAATGAATTCCGGGCGGGCGCGTCAATGATGGAAAAGAACCAATGACAAGACCTGTAGCGCGCACCTTATATTGAAGTTTGCGGCATAGACTGACTGCTTCGCCTCCGCCTTCGCCTCCGCCTTCGTCTCTGTCTCTGTCTCTGTCTTGAAGGCCAACGGCCTTCCGTCATGCAGCCCAGGGGTGCCGAGCGTTAGCGAGTGCTCCCCTGGGTTCTTGAACGCAATCCGGAAAGCGAACCCATCATCCACTTCGCGCAGCCCGTCCTCCAGAAGCGTCTTCCGGCCCCGCCACCGCGGAGACCTGGTGCCCCGCTAAACGCCGCGCTCCGGCCCTAGCTCCAGTCTAAGCACGCATCAATGATGCTTCCATGAAGCGCCGACGATCCGCTTTCCGAGCAAGATGGAATACGCCAGAGCAAAGGGCAGCAGCAGCCAGCCCAGCCACCAGAACTCCACATCCCGGTGAATGAGGCCGAGCAGCAGGGAGCAGATCACCGGGGCGAGCAGTCCGGCCCAATAAGGAGGCTGCACAAAGAAGACCTCCGCCTGCGCCACCACATGGTGCCACCAGCCGGGCGGCACCGTCCCGCCGACGGGCCGCAGGATCAGCAGGCCGCTGCCTTCTTCCGCCCCCTCTCCGGCGTGGGCCTTCCGGCACTCGTGGGAGGCGTGCGCACTCAGCGCCGTGGAGACCAGCGCCAGCGCGGCCAGCGCCAGGCTGGCGGAGAGGCTCACATTCACCATGGGAATGGTGATCTGCTCGTTTTCATAAGAGTAGCGGCAGGCGGCGTACAGGCTGCCCACGGAATCCGTGGCCTGCGTCCACGCCTGAGCTTTGAGGCGGATGCGGTTTTCGATGTCCGTGGCGCTGAAGGGTTCGTCATGGTGGTCTGCCTCCGCACGCACCGGCATGAGGTCCCACGCCGTCTTGCCAGACGCGGGGTGCCTGCTCTTCTCCGCGTTTGTCAGCTTGATGGCATACGGCTTCCTGCGGTGCAGGTCTGAATTCTCCCCCACGAGAAGGGTGATCTCATACAGGGGAACCACACTGCCCGCAGGCGGCGGAGCCAGCTCTTTGAACGAATGATGGCTGGCGCGGAACCTCAGCCATCCGCCGCTGGGCAGTGACAGACGGTGCACCGGCGGATCATAGTCCGCCTTCGTCTTCGACAAGAACACCGCGAGAGAATCCACCTCCAGAGCCGTGGCCCCCATCGTGAATCCGCGCTCCATGTCCGCCGCGAGTTTGTCTGAAACCGATTCTTCAAACTCGCTGTCGTCATGCCGCACATCTCCCGTCGTCGCCGTCAGCAGACGGTGTGTCACATAGAGCTTCTCCAGCTCCACCATGTCGTTGGTCTGCCGATGACGGCTGCTCGAGAAAGAGACACAGAGCACCACGATCAGCGCCTGGGTGAGCAAGTTGCTGCGGATGCTTTCTGCAAGGTCGCTTTGCATAATAAAGAAAGCAGACTAGGAGCCAAAATTAAAACTGGCAAGCTCGGATCTGCACACAGACTGGCTGCCTAATGTGCGCACATTGATTCATGGGCATCTCGCTGCCCCAACCAGCGCAGTGCTTTAAGAGGAGATTTTTGGTTCGCCAGCCATTCGTGAATATACTTATGATTGGATCAATCATGGGATATTACATTCGCGTCCTTAGCACATCGTCTGCCTGTGTGCCGCTGGCAGAGCTGGCATCCGCCATCGAGGAAAACAATCTTCAGGCCAGGCTTACGCTTGCGGTCGGCACGAATAATGACTGGGAACAGCTCATTCTGAGCCATGACGACGGCCGCGAAATCGCCGCAATCGAGCGCAACTTGGTCGAGAGCGGCTCCGTGGCCTCAGAAGAGCTGGAAGAATTTGCCGATGAACTCGCGGACGGCAGACCTGCCAGCGCTGCGCAATGGCTGCTGGACTACTTTAAAGGCGTGCGCAGCATCTATGCATGCCAGGTGCTCAGTGGAACGGAGCATAAAAATGGCTGGGAAATCCTTGGGGCTGTCAAAAACCGCATCTGGTCTGCAGCACCTTCAATCCTTCAAGCAGACCGGGAAGGATTCAGCAATGAGTCCGGCTACCACATCCTCTGGCAGTTCAGCGAATCAGCCGAAGGAGACTGGTGGATGGCCGTTCTCAAGGAAGGGGAGTGGGCGCCTTTTTTGATGGACCTCGGAAGCAGCACCCATCGAGAAGCTTTTTTCCAAGGCCTCATTCCAGAAGGTGCAAAACTGGCTTGAGCCTTAGAAGGTAAACACCAGCCATCCTGAGGTACAATCGATCTTTGATTGCCTCAATCGTCTCACGCCCCGCCCCGATACTCCCCCGGTGCCACGCCGACCCAGCGCTTGAAGACCCGCGAGAAAATCGCAGCGTTTGCATATCCGACATGGGCGGCCACCACTTCCAGCTTGTCGTTGCCTGCTTCCAGAAATCGCCGGGCCTGCTCCATGCGCAGGCAGGTGAGGTGCTGCATGGGGCTGCGGCCCAGCTCCTTCATGCACAGGCGGCGCAGATGCTCCGGACTGCAGTGGCTGCGGTGTGCCAGTTCGGCCAGCGTCCAGTCGCGCATCAGATCCCGCTCCACATCCGCCCACAGCTTTGCCACACGTGGTTCGCGGCTGCGCCATGGCTGCGCGATGCGGCGTATCGTGGCATGCAGCAGTTCCAGCCAGTGATGCAGCAGACGCGGTTCGCGCTCCCCTTCCCATTCGGCGCGCACGCCATGAATGATGCGCACAATTTCATCCGCCCGTGCCGTCGGCATGACCGGTGAGGCCGCGCCGACCACGGGCGTGACAAAGCTCGGCTCATCGTAGCGCACCCAGGCGAAGCACCAGCGCTCGCGCCCGCTGGCGGCAAAGGCATTCAGCACCCGCGGCGGTGCCAGGCAGACCATGCCGGGCGTCACGCGCTGCCAGCGGCCATCGAGAAGGATCGATCCTTCGCCGCTGACGCAGGCCATGACAAAACTTCCCTGCGGACTCATCCGCACGCGCCGGTACGGAGGCAGCGCCTCATCCAGGCCAAAGCGTGCGATGCGGTGCGTCGTCATCTCCACACACTCCCGCGCCTCCACCACCCAGCGCCGCGTGCGCGGGCCGTCGAGCGTGGTTTCAGTGAGGTCGGAGGTCATGCGGGAATTACAGCGTGCCACGCAGGCTTGGCAAGGAGCGGCACTTGCCAGGTGCCACGGGCGGAAAGCTTTCACCCAAGCCGGGACTTGGCAAGTCCCGCTCCTTGAAGAGTGAGGTGCATTTCAGGCATGACACCGTGCATGCCATCCTGCTAGCCTGCGATTATCCACCCGTAATACTTTCCAACCATGAAGCGCATCCTCTCCCTGCTCCTCCTCGCCACCGCACTCCACGCGGAGCCGGTTTCTCTCTTTGATGGCAAGACCCTCGATGGCTGGGACTTCGATCCCAAAATCTGGCGCGTGGAAGACGGCATGATCACCGGCGGTTCCACCACGGAGAAGATCAAGGAGAACCACTTCATCTGCACGAAGAAGAGCTACTCCAACTTTGAGCTGAAGCTCAAGATCAAGGTCAGCGGAGATCCGAAGACCGGCATGCTCAACAGCGGCATCCAGATCCGCAGTCTGCGCGTGCCCGGTGGTGCGCACATGACCGGATACCAGGTGGACTGCGGAGCAGGATGGTTTGGCAAGATTTACGACGAGTTCCGCCGCAACAAGGTCATCTGGGCGCCCACGCCGGAGCAGCAGGCCGCGCTGGACAAGGCCGTGGATGTCTTTGGCTGGAATGAATACCGCATCCGCGCCGAGGGGCCGCGCATTCAGACGTGGATCAATGGCGTTCTGTGCATCGACTACACCGAGACCGACAAGAACATCGCGCTGGATGGTCTGATTGGACCGCAGGTGCACAGTGGAGGCGTTTGCCTGGTGCAGGTCAAAGACGTCACCGTCGAAGAACTCCCCGCCACCCCCAACGCCCCCACCTGGGAATCCCTCGGTGGCGTGGATGCCGCACGCAAACTCGTGGCTCCGCCGCCGAAGCCTCAGGCCGATGCGGCAAAGCCCAAGCGCGACATCAGCTACAACAACGTGCAGGGCACGGCGCTCACCGCGCAGGAGCAGCTGAAAAAGTTTCACGTGGCCGAAGGCTATGAGATCGAACTCGTGGTGCAGGAAAGCGATGGCGTCGGCAAATTCGTCAGCGTTTACTTTGACCAGCGAGGGCGAATGTGGACGCAGACCGCGCTGGAGTATCCGGTCGATGCGAATGAAAACCCTGCTGCCGCCGAGGCCGTGTATGCGGCCCGGGGCAAGGACAAGGTGCTCGTCTATCCGCGGGAGTCGGTGAATGCGCCGATTCCCGCGGGTGGACTCATCAACCCCACCGTCTATGCCGACGGCCTCGCCATTCCGCTGGGCATTCTCCCCTGGGGCAATGGCGACACCTGCTACGTGCTCCACGGCCACGATCTGCTGCTGCTGAAGGACACAAATAACGACGGCAAAGCTGACCAGCGTGAAGTCATCCTCACCGGATTCGGCGTGCAGGACTCGCACCTGTTTCCCCACCAGTTCACCCGCGCCCCCGGCGGCTGGATCTGGATGGCCCAAGGCCTCTTTAACAACAGCAAAGTCCACAAGCCCGGCAGCGATGTAGTCGTGGACTACCCCAAGTGCGGCATGGCCCGCATGCGCCCGGATGGCAGCGAATTTGAAATGACCAGCGTCGGCCCCAACAACATCTGGGGCCTCGTGATGACGGGCGAAGGCGAGACCTTCATCCAGGAAGCCAACGACTACGGCTACCCCATCATGCCCTTCCACGAGTACGCCTACTATCCCGGCGGCATGGAGGCGCTCAAGAAGAGCTACCAGCCCGACTTCCCTCCCGCCGCCGAATTCCGCATGGGCGGCACCGGCCTGAGCGGCCTCGCCTTGATCGAAGATGGAGCACTGCACGACAAAAAGGCAGCCCACACCATGGCCGTCGCCAATCCCATCACCTCCAAAGTTCAAACCATCGGCATGCACCGCGATGGTGCCTACTGGAAGCTTGAACAACTCACGGATCTCCTCACCTGCGACGATCCCTTCTTCCGTCCCGTCGGCCTCACCAACGGCCCCGACGGCTGCATCTACATCGTCGATTGGTACAACAAGATCATCTCCCACAACGAAGTCCCCCGCGCCCATCCCGACCGCGACAAAACACGCGGGAGAATCTGGCGGGTGAAACCGAAAGGCACGAAAAGCGAGGTGGCAGACTTCACGAAACTCGGCAGCGATGAACTCAGCACAGCTCTCAAAGACGGCCCCATCGGAAAAAGGCATCTGGCCTGGCAGACGCTGGTGGATCGAAAGGCGCTTCCCGCCAATCACTGGGCGGCTTCTGAATACGCGTTCCCTGCAGAGAGCAGCCGGCTTCGCATGCTTGGGCGCAGCCTGACCTTGGAGAACATCGGCGAACTCCTCTCCTTCGCCAAACCCAGTCTCCCCGGCCCTCTCGGTCAGAGTTCTCGCGGCCCCAAACAAATCCCCGTCCGCGAAGCCTACGACCGCGAGTTCGAACGCTTCCTCGTTCGCATGTTCCTCGAACGCCATCCCGACGTCGTCGCCACTTTCCTCGACTCCCCTGCCGCGGCCAAGCTCCCCATCGAAGCCCGCGTCCTCGCATCACTTGCCCTCGAACCCAAAGCCAGCGCCTCACGTGTCGCCCAGCTGCTGCCACAACTCGACCGCGCACCGAATGACGAGGAACTGCTGAGGCTCGCTCAATTCCCCACCGAACCCGGAGTCAGCACCGCTTTGAAGTCTCTCCTCTCCCGCCCTGCCGTCGCGGAGAAACTGCTGGCCCAGCGCACCAAGCTCGATGCCAAACAGATCGCACCGCTGATCACCGAGACCGCGAAAGAAATGCTGCATGGCCAGTCAAGCCCCATGGCTCTCCAACTCATCAGCGGCTTCCAGCTCACCTCCCTTGAACCCGAGTTGGTCGCCCTTGGCAAAAAAGAGCCCTCCGTCGCCACCCTCAATGCGCTTCGCGACCTCCGCAGCAATGCGACCGAATTTTTCGCCTCCATTGCCGAATCCGACACACAACTCACCATTCGCGACGCCGCTTTGGAAGCCCTCGCCGCCTCCCGCGCTCCCGATGCCGGCCCCAAACTCCTCGCCCTCTACCCCACCCTCCAGCCCGCCCAGCGCCGCTCCGGCCTCACCGCCCTCGCCAGCTCCAAAGCCGGCGCCCAAGCCATCGTCGCCGCCCTGCTCGCCAAATCCCTGCCCCAGACCGACCTCGACGGCCCCACAGTGGAACGCCTCGCCACCGTCCTCGGCAACGACCCCTCCCTCGAAAAACTCCAGCAGCAGCTGGGCGGAGTGTTCCGCGAGGTGCTCCTGCTAGATGGCGAGGAGACAGCATGGGTGGACTCCAAGATCACCCTCGACGGCCCCTTCACGGTCGAAGCCTGGATAAGACTCGCCCCAGGCATTGGCAACCAGGACGACCTCCTCGGCGTGCCCGGCGGCTGCGAGATGAATTTCTTCCAGTCGAAGTTCCGAGTCTTCGCCGGTCCGGAACTGCATGACGTCGTGGTCGCCACCAAACCCATGACGCCAGATCTGTGGACGCACATCGCCTTAACGCGCGATGCGAAGGGCATCTGCCGCATTTACCAAAACGGTGAACTGGACGCCACCGCCAGCAAGCCCGCGCCGCTGAAGTGGGAGAACTGCCGGATCGGCTGGAGCGGCCCCAAGGGGGGAACCGAGGGCGTGATGACCGAGTTTCGCGTGTGGAAGCGCGAACGCACCGCACAGGAACTCCGTGCCACTTTTGACCGCATTCTTGTCCCTGCAGCAGCAAAAGGTGATCTTGTGTATTCTTCCGCCGAACGCTGGAAAACGGGAGGCTTTGGCAAAGGGGCCCGTCTTGCCAAAACGATCGACACACCTCCGCTGCTGACCGAAGAACAGGCTAAGGCGCTGGATGCGAAGTTTGAGCGCTTCACTGCGCTGGCACCGAAGGGCAATGCGGCCAATGGCAAGGCGCTCAGCGCGCTGTGCATGGCCTGCCATCAGATCGGCAATGCCGGCGGCCAGATCGGCCCGAACCTGAGTGGTGCGGGAGCGATGGGGCTGGAGGCAGTGCTGCGGAACATCCTGACGCCGAACGCAGCGATGGAGCCGGGCTACCGCATCTACCGTGTGGAGATGAAAAACGGCGACCTGATCGATGCGTTTTTTGTCAGCGAGGACAAGAACGCCACCGTCATCCGCCAGCCGGGCCTGCCGGACCGGAGGCTGGACAAAAAGGAGATTCGCAGCACCAAATTCATTCGCCGCTCCCTCATGCCTGAGGGGTTGCTAGACGCCCTGCAAGACCAGCAGGTGGCAGATCTGCTGGCTTATCTGATGACGTTGAAGGGTTAAGCCCCAAGGAGCGGCACTTGCCAAGTGCCGACACCCAGGGCATCGCCCTCGCCCAGGCTATCCAGACTCCATGCCGGGACTTGGCAAGTCCCGCTCCTTGTCCAGACTTGGCAAGTCCCGCTCCTTGATCGCGGTCGCTTCTTGCGTACTCATCGGCGCATGAAGTTCTTCAATCCGTTCGAAGACATTCGTGTTACGCGTCACAACCTGCCGCACTGGCAGCAACCGGGTGCCACCTACTTCGTCACTTTTCGCATGGCTGATTCACTGCCGGTGGAAATGCTTCGTGAACTCGACTCTGACCGAAAGCGGTGGCAGTTGCTCCACCCGCCACCGCTTTCGCCTGAGGGCGAGGCCGAGTATCATCGGCTGTTTTCCGCCCGGGTCGATCAGTGGCTCGATGAAGGTTTGGGCTCTTGTGTCCTGGGACAGCCCTCTCTGCGGTCAGTTGTCGAGGAATCGCTGAAGTTCTTCCATGGACAGCGTTATGAGTTGCTGTCGTATGTCCTCATGCCCAATCATGTTCACGGGCTTTTTGTGCTGCATCCAGACTGGCCTTTGGAAAAGGTGCTTTTCACTTGGAAGCGCCGGACAGCGGGTGTGATCAACGAGACACTCGGCGTCGAAGGCCCATTTTGGCAGCATGATTACTTCGACCGCCTCATCCGCGATGGCGATCATCTGAGAAACGTGATCCGCTACATCAGACGCAACCCCGCCAAGGCGCACCTGAAAGAAGGCGAATTCACGCTTTGGGAAAGCGAACTGGCCCAGGCGGTGGGATGAGACCCAGAGCGCCAAGCAACCCAACGCCCCCAAGGAGCGGCACTTGCCAAGTGCCGACGACCCAGCGTGTCGCTCTCGCCCAGGCTATCCAGAGTCCAAGCCGGGACTTGGCAAGTCCCGCTCCTTGCCCAAACTTGGCAAGTCCCGCTCCTTGGCGTCGTGTTCACACAAACAAGGCAATCCCAAGCCGGGACTTGGCAAGTCCCGCTCCTTGGCGTCGCGTTTATACAAACAGGGCAAATCTCAAGCCGGGACTTGGCAAGTCCCGCTCCTTGGGATAAGCGCAGAGCATGCAGCCAGCTCCACAAGACCCCGCCCCCAAGACCGTCGCCCCTGCGGATTTGGAAATTAAAGATGCCCAGCTCATCTTCAATCACGTGTGGAAACAGCTGGAGGCTGACTACGGCCGTGAGAAGCTGCGGTTTCCCAAGGAACTGATCCTGCTGGGCGGTGCGCCAGGCGCGGGCAAGGGCACGAACACTGATTTCATCCGTCAGGTGCGCGGCATCACGGCGGAACCGATCGTGGTCAGTGCGCTGCTGGACAGTCCTGAGGCGCAGAAGCTCAAGTCCCAGGGCGGCATGGTGGGCGACCGCGAGGTGGTGGGCATTCTCATCCGCAAGCTGCTGGAGCCTGAGCAGCAGAACGGCGCGATTTTGGACGGCTTTCCGCGCACCAAGGTGCAGGTGGAGTGCCTGAAGATGCTTTTTGATGAAATGATCCGCCTGCGCCGGGATTTTTCGGAAACACCCGACGCCGCACATTTCAAGCAGCCCATTTTCCACATCATGGTGCTGTTTGTGGACGAGGCGGAAAGCATCGCCCGCCAGTTGAAGCGCGGACGTGAAGTCCTGGAGCACAATGAGGAAGTGCGCAGCTCCGGCCTTGGCGAACTGTGGGAGGAGCGGAATACGGACTTCAATCCCGCACTGGCACGCAACCGCTACAAGGTCTTCAAAGAGAAGACGTACGATGCGCTGGTCTCGCTGAAGGAGATCTTCCACTACCATTTCATCAATGCACAGGCCCCGCTGGCTCAGGTGCAGGACAACATCATCCGCGAGCTGGAATACCAAAGCTCCCTGGAGCTGGATCCGCGCACGTTTGACCAGCTGCGTGATCTGCCGCTGGCCAGCGAGATCGTGCGGCATGCGCGGCAGGATCTGGTACGCCGGCTGGACGGCTACAAGGTGGAGAAGCCGGAGCTCATGCAGGCGGTGGTGACCTTCATCCATGAGAAGATGATGCCCATCATCGTGCGTCATGCGATCTCGGGCCGCGCGGACATCAACACCGAGGACAAGCTTTTTCATGATCCGGAAGCGCTGGCAATGCTGATCGACATCTTCTCCGAGCGTGGCTATCACGCCACGGCGGATCTGCACCGGATTGAGATTCCGGAGCGCTTTGATCTGCAGACGGGTCAGATTTTCTGCCGCAAAAAGAAGGTCTTCCGGTTCCGCATCATCTTCAAAGGCTCCGAAATCCGCCGCGGGCAGGTGATGGCTTGAGGCCGCCGTCGAAAAACGCCGCCTTCAATTGCGCTGGTAGAGATAGAGCGTTCGAGACGGGGAATAACGTGCTCCGTCGGAGTAGTTGCTTGGGTTGCCACCCCAGATGATCATCTCGGTGCCCGACCAAACCGCTGTGTGGTCTGCTCTGACAGCGAGGCCGGAGCTGGACAACGCCACCCAGGCATCGGATGTCGGTGAATAGCTGGCACCATTCGAAAGGTAGGTGCCACCACCGCTGAATCCCCCCCAAATGAGCATCCTGTCTCCCGTCCACACAGCTGTGCCATTGGCGCGGATCGAGGGTGCGTTGGTGGCAGGCAGAGTCACCCAGGTGTTGGTGGTGGAATTGTAGCGGGCACCATCGCCCAAATAGGTTCCACTATACCCACCCCACAAGATCATTTCGGTCCCTGTCCACACGACCACGGGAAGGGAACGGGCGCTTGGCACATTGGTTGTGGAAATAGCAGTCCAAGTGTTCGTCGTGGGATTGTAGCGAAACCCGTCATTCAAATAACTACCGCCGGGTGCCAGCCCTCCCCACAGAATCATTTCAGTGCCAGTCCACACCGCCACATGCTGTGTACGGGCAGACGGTGCCCCCGTCGTGGACATGGTGGTCCAGGTGTCGGTGGTGGGATTGTAACGGGCACCGTTGCCCAAAGGCGTGCCGCCGTTGGCCACACCACCCCAGACGATCATTTCGGTGCCGGTCCACACGGCGGAGTTTTGGGTGCGTGCGCTTGGCGCATTGGTGGTTGAGGTGGCCACCCAGACATCGGTGGTGGGATTGTATCGGCCGCCGGTGTTGTAGTGGGTTGAGGCGCCATCGTTGCCTCCCCACACGATCATCTCGGTGCCGGTCCAGACCCCGCGTTGTTTGTAGCGTGCCACAGGCGCGTTGGTCGTTGAGGTGGCAGTCCAGGTGTTTGTCGTCGGATTGTAGCGTCCTCCCGTGTTCAGCACGCCGCTGCCGTTCTGGCCGCCCCAGACAATCATCTGAGTGCCGGTCCAGACTGCGTTTTGATACGCTCTCCCGGCAGCGGCACCCGTCGTTGTCGTGGGGGCCCAGGACTCCGCCACGGCGACGGAGGCCTGGCCAAGCTTGGTGTAACCGGCACCGAGCAGGCTGGCTGAACTCGAATCTGCCGACATGACGACACCGCCGCTGGCGACGGCGCTCTGATTGTCCGCAGCCAGATTGGAGGCGGCCGCTCCGCTGGCAAGACTTGCGCCTGTAATGCCGCTCAAAGCCGAACCATTGCCATGAACGACGCCGGTGAGGTAGGTGTCCGTCTGCGTGGTGCCATCGCCCAGTCGGATGATGTTTGACTCTCCGGCCACGCCTGAATGACCGATGTGAATGTTGTTGTCCCCGGTGGTCAGGTTCTGGCCTGCCCGCCTGCCCATGGCGATGTTGTTTCCGCCGGTCGTGTTATTGTTGAGAGCCTGCCATCCAATCGCGGTGTTGCTTGAACCGGTGGTGTTCAGCTGGAGTGCCGTGTATCCCATGGCGGTGTTGCCACCACCGGTGTCATTGCTGAAGAGAGTGTAGGCTCCACTGGATGTATTTTGATTGCCCGTGGTGTTGGCGGTCATGGCATTAAATCCCTCCGCAGTGTTTTCCAGTCCGGTCGTGTTGGCGTCCAGGGCGCCGCTGCCGATGGCCACATTCTTACGCCCGGTGGTGTTGGCCGCCAGGGTGTTGTAGCCGAGAGCGACGTTGTCTCCGCCGGTCAGAGTGAAGTTTCCGGCATTCTTCCCCGCGAAGACATTGTTGGAGCCAAAGGTCTGCAGCAAGCTGCTGCCATTCTGGGTGATCACGCCGACGGTGCCGCTGGAAGTGGTGGTGGGAAGACTGAGACCTCCTGAGAGGGCTGTGGTGCCGCCGAGCGTTAAATTTGCGGCCAGTTGGGTGCCCGTCACGCTGCCGCCAGCCAGATTGGAGCCGGAGACGCCCGTCAGGCCCGATCCATCCCCATGGATCACCCCAGCGAGATAAGTGTCCGTGTGAGTGCCGCCGGTGCCGATGCGTATGTTGCCGGACTCTCCCGCCACACCGGAATTGCCAATGTCGATGTTGTTGCTGCCAGTGGTGAGGTTTTCACCCGCCCGTTTGCCCAGACCAATGTTGTTTCCACCGGTGGTGTTGTTGGTCAGCGCCAGCCAGCCGAAAGCCGTGTTGGAACTGCCACTGACGTTGTCCAGAAGAGCCTGATACCCGCTTGCGGTATTGGCACCGCCGGTGCCGTTGGCGGCCAGTGCATAGGTGCCACTTGCGGTGTTTTGATTGCCCGTGGTGGTGAGGTTGAGCGCATTGAAGCCCAGCGCGGTGTTTTCCAGCCCAGTTGTGTTCAGGCTGAGCGCTGAGCTTCCTATGGCGACATTTTTGTGGCCGGTGGTGTTCGCAGCCAGTGTGCCGAAACCGATGGAGATGTTGTCGCTGCCGGTCAGGGTAAAATTACCAGCCGATGGTCCCGCGAAGAGATTGTGCACTCCGAAGGTATGCAGGAGGCTGCCGCCATTTTGGAGGATGACTCCGGAGGTGGCGCTGGTGGTGGCGGGCAAATTCACTCCCGCAGCGACGACAGCATAGCCCACCGCAGCGATGCGCTGATCTGGAGAGAGCAGTTGAAAACCATTCACGCCGTCATTGAACCAAACTCGCAGGCGCACATCTGCATTGTTGAAAACACCCACTGGAATAGAGGTCATGTTCGGCAGTGATTGATCACCGAGCAGGACGGAATAGAGTCCCTGTGAGACATTGAGGGATACCGCTGCCGTGGGCTGGCTGCCGGAGGTGCTCGTGCCGTCATTGCTCCAGTAGGTCGTGCTGCCACTGCCATCTACCAGCGCAAATTTGAACTGGCCGGAACCATTGAAGTTGGCAGTGCCCACCACGATGCGGCCCTGATAGTTGATCAGCTGAGGCACCTGGGCGCACAAAGGCATGGCCAGGAACAGGGCGAACAGAGCAACGATGGTTTTCATGCTAGGATATGTTTTGACGGCGTGCCGCACTGCCAGGCACGGCGACAGCCAGGACGCTGGGATAATCCATTAGGGTGGAATTAGACGGGACGACACCACTAAACGCAGGACGGTCAATCGAATTGCATCTTCTTAAAGGTGGTGTTCCACGCTACAAACCAGCACGCCAAACACTGGGAAGGCCCCCTGCTCCCGGCTGGCCTGCTTTGTGAGGTCCTAGGTCTGGAAGGCATGACATGAATGGCCAACATACCTGGGGTGTGCCACTTGCGCTGTCCCACGGCAGCCGCTAGTCATGCGCCCTCATGTCCACCATCGTAGTTGCTCAAAAGAATGGCGTCGCCTGCATCGGCGCGGATACGCTCAGTTGTCTTGGCTCGTTGCGTCAGAAGGCGCAGCATGTCGTTAACAAGACGAAGATCACCAAGATCGGGGACACTTTCATCGGCCTTACGGGGACCTCGGCGAGCCTGGTGGTGATGAACAGTTACTTTTCGAATCCGGAGAGGCCGCGGGATTTTTCCTCCTGTGAGGCAATCTTTGAAACCTTCCGGCATTCGCATGCCTGGCTGAAGGTGGAGTACTTCATGGCCGCCATGCCTGACAAAGGGGAGGAGTATGAGACCACGCAGTTCTACGGGCTGCTGGCGAATCCGCATGGGATCTTTGCCATCTACTCGTACCGCTCCGCGCAGCAGTTTCACAAGTTCTGGGCTGCAGGCTCGGGCCGTGATTACGCGCTGGGGGCCATGCAACGGGCGTATGACGAGTGCAAGACCGCCGAGGAAATCGCACGCGCGGGGCTGGAGGCCGCCGCTGAATTTGACAGCGCCACGAGCGCGCCCTTTGAGATCCATAACGTGCCGCTGGTCGGCGCTGAGAAACCGAAAACTAAGCGCAAGAAATAGCAGCCCAATCTCTTCTTCTCCAACCCATGAAGCGTCTTTTTCTCCCCTTCCTAGCTCTGAGCGCCGCACTGGCTGACGGCCCCAAGGACAATTCCGCCGAGAACGTGCGTCCCGTACCGCCTCCAGGCGTGGCGGTGCCGGATGCAGACCGCGCCCGCCTGACGGAGGGCCTGAAGAAGCTGCGCGCCGCCATCGATGAAGCGGCCAAGGCGCAGGCGAAGAATCCGCAGCTAGCGGATCTGCTGCCGGATATGGAGATCTACCACAAAGCGGTGGACTGGGCACTGCGCTACAACGAGGTGCACAAGCTGGGTGAGCTGAAGAGTGCGGATGAAATCCTTGCTGAAGGCCTGCAGCGCGCGGAGCAGTTCAAGGGCGGGCAGGCACCGTGGACGAAGCAGAAGGGGCTGGTGGTGCGCGCGTATCGGTCGAAGATCGATGGCTCGGTGCAGCCGTATGGCATGGTGATTCCTGAGAGCTACGTGGGTGCGCCAGTGCGCATGGACATCTGGTGCCATGGCCGCGGTGAGACGCTGAGCGAGATGGCGTTCCTGGACCAGCGCCGGAAGCAGGTGGGGCAGATCACGCCGAAGGGTGCGCTAGTGCTGCATGCCTATGGGCGCTACTGCTGCGCGAACAAGTTTGCGGGTGAGATTGACCTCATCGAGGCGATCGATCATGCGAGCAAGTTTTACGCGGTGGATGAAGATCGCGTGATCGTGCGCGGCTTCAGCATGGGCGGTGCGGCGGCGTGGCAGTTTGCAGTGAACTATGCGGACAAGTGGTGCGCGGCCAATCCGGGAGCGGGCTTCTCCGAGACGCCAGAGTTCCTCGGCGGATTTCAGAACGAGGATGTGAGCGGTGCGCCGTGGTATCAGCAGAAGCTGTGGCACTGGTACAATGCCACGGACAATGCGCTGAATCTGGAAAACTGCCCCACGGTGGCCTACAGCGGCGAGATCGACAAACAGAAGCAGGCGGCGGACATGATGGAGAAGGCGCTGCGCGGCGAGAACGTGGACCTGCTGCACATCATTGGCCCGCAGACGGGACATAAGATTCATCCGGACTCGCTCATTGAGATCGAGAAGCGGCTGGCGAGCATCGCCGCGGTGGGACGCAACCGCATGCCGAAGGAGGTGCACCTTTCCACGTGGTTCCTGCGCTACAACCGCATGTTCTGGGTGCAGGTGGATGCGCTGGAGCAGCACTGGGAGCGCGGCCGCATTCATGCGCGCATCACGGGTCCGTCTGAAATCACGATCAAGCTGCAGAACATCAGCGCCTTTACTTTGGACATGCCTTCCGGCCATTGCCCGATGCCGCTGCTGTTTAAGCCGGTGGTGAGCATTGACGGCCAGCTTCTCGAAGTGACGCGGCCCAAGCTGGACCGCTCGTGGCTGGTGCATTTTGAGATGAAGAATGGCAAGTGGTCGCAGACGCTGGACAATGAGGGCGAGGGCAAGCTAATCAAGAAGCATGGACTCGAAGGCCCCATCGATGATGCCTTCATGGACAAGTTTCTGTTTGTGAAGCCGACGAAGGCGGGATTCAACGAGAAGGTGGACGCCTGGGCCAAGGCGGAGCTGGAGCGTGCACAGTTTGAGTGGCGCAGGCAGTTCCGTGGCGATGCACCGACGAAGGATGACAGCGCCATCAACGATGCGGACATCGCCTCAAACAACCTGGTGCTGTGGGGAGATCCGCAGAGCAATGCGGTGCTGGCGAAGATCGCGGACAAGCTGCCGATCCAGTGGAGCAAGGACAAGCTGGTGGCCAATGGCAAGACCTACGACGCCGCCACGAATGCGCCGGTGCTCATTTATCCGAATCCGCTGAACCCCACGAAGTATGTGGTGATCAACAGCAGCTTCACCTACCGCGAGTATGACTACCTCAACAATGCCCGCCAAGTGGCCAAGCTGCCGGACTGGGCGGTGATCGACCTCACGAAGCCGAAGACCAGCCAGGCTCCCGGCGGCATCAGCGATGCAGGATTCTTTGGCGAGACCTGGGAATGGAAGGCCGCCCCTGCCCCGAAGAAGTAAGCAAGCACTTCATGCACCGCGCGCGCACCGCTTTTGCCTTTGTCTTCCTGCTGCTGACGCATTGCGCCAGCGGCCAGGGGGCGAAGATTGAAACGGCTTTTACGAACAGCCTGGAGATGCCTTTTGTGCGCGTGGCCAGCCTCGGCGGGGTGCTGGTGTGCCGGTATGAAACGCGGGTGAAGGACTACCAGCCGTTTGCCGCAGCCAACGGTGTGGAGTGGAGGAAGCCAGACTTTCCGCAGACGCCGGAGCATCCGGCCATCAATGTGAGCTTTGCGGACGCGCAGGCGTTTTGTGAATGGCTGGGCAAGAAGGAGGGGCGCAAGTATCGGCTGCTGACGGATCAGGAGTGGAGCGTGCTGGCGGGGCTGAAGGAAGATCCGAAGATCGCGCCGAAGGAGCAGCCGCCGAGCACAGGTGTGCACCACTGGGGCACGGGACCGCTGACGAAGGATGTGGGCAACTTTTGCGACGAGGCCTTTGGCAAAAAGTATCGCAACAGCTACGACGCCAAATGGCTGGAGGTGGACGATGGCCACGCCGACACCGCACCGGTGGGCAGCTATCCTGCGGATGCCAATGGGCTCTATGACTTCGCCGGGAACGTGTGGGAGTGGGTGGACGGCTGGTATGATCCGCCAAACAACACGCTGCGGATTGTGCGGGGTGGAGCTTTCAGAGCGGGCAGTGAGAAGCGACTGCTGGCTTCGTTTCGGGGACCGGACCCGTATAATGTGCACCTGGACAGCGTGGGGTTTCGGGTGGTGTGTGAGGGGGAGTGAGACACGCCCAAGGAGCGGGACATGCCAAGTCCCGGATTGGGGTTGGAAGAACGTCCTTTCCAGAATGCGGCACTTGGCAAGTGCCGCTCCTTGCGCACTCCAGACTTCGGCACTTGGCAAGTGCCGCTCCTTGACTAACTCACACCATCATGGGCGGATGCATCTCGATGGGGGGGATCTTGGTGCAAACGCGGCGGCCGTCCGGGGTGGTGCCGAAGAAGGAGCCGGTGGCGGTGCTTTCGGTCTTGATGACGTGGTAGGAATTGTAGCTGAAGGTTTCCCCGGGGGAGAGATTGGGGAACTGGCCGACGACGCCGTCGCCTTCGACGACCATGGTGTCTCCATCGGTGTCACGGACGATCCACTTGCGGCCAAAGATGCGGACGATGTCCGGGGAGTCGTTGTGGATGGAGAGGTGATACACAAACGGGTGCGGGCGGTCCGGCGGAGCAGGCCGCGTGGGATCGTAGGCAATGCTGTCCACCGTAACCGTGAGTCCTGGCAACGGATCGAAATTCATAGGAGAGTTTAATTCATCCGCCGGATGCCACAAGGAGGGGTTTGCAAAAAGCAACCGAGGCCGTACCATCGTCCCCCCCACCATGCTCAGCCCCCCCGTCGTACTCACCATTGCAGGTTCAGACTCTTCATGCGGAGCGGGGGTGCAGGCGGATTTAAAGGCGATCGCGGCCCTGGGCGGCTATGGGCTGAATGCGCTGACGAGCGTGGTCTCGGAGACGCCGGGGCTGGTCTCCCAGGTGCGGCTGCTGGATGCGGACTTCATTGCTGATCAGATGCGTGTGCTGTTCGGCGGATTCCCCATTGCCGCGGCGAAGACCGGGATGCTGGGCGGGCAGGATCAGGTGCATGCGGTGGCGGAAACCTGGAAGGAACTGGGGCACGGGCGCATCCCGCTGGTGGTGGACCCGGTGATGATCGCCACGAGCGGGGGGAAGCTGCTGGAGGACGCGGCGGTTCGGACTCTGATCGATGAACTTCTCCCGCTGGCCAGCCTCATTACTCCGAACATGGACGAAGCCCGGGTGCTGTGGGAGCGGGAGGTGACGGGTCTCGAAGACATGGAGGCCTGCGCCCGGGAGCTGAGCGCCCGCTTTGATGCGGCAGTCCTGGTCAAGGGAGGGCACCTGAAGGGAGACGCCGCGGATGTGCTGTGCCATGAGGGCGAGATCTCCTGGCACACGGCGCCGAGGACGCCGGGGGTGCGCACGCACGGGACGGGCTGTACTTTTTCCGCCGCAATCGCCACCGGGCTGGCGGGCGAAATGGGGCTGGATAATGCCGTAAGCAATGCGAAACAGTTCGTGAGCCAGGCCATCGCGCAGCATTTCGGGTGGCAAGACACTGGCGCAGGCCCCGTACATGCCCTCAATCATCTCCATCTGACCGACGCATGAGAAGACTCGCCCTCATCCTGACTTTTGCCGGCGCCGCGACTGCCGCCAGCGGCAAGGAGACGAAGGACATCAGCCAGGCGGGCATCCAGACGGCGTTCCGCATTCTGCAGAAGGAGTACATCCGCAGCAGCGACCTGACCTTTGATGTGCTGAACCGCGCTGCGCTCTCCGGCCTGCTGGCACGGCTGGATTTCGGCGCGGAGCTGGTGCCGAGAGTAAGCGAGGCCAAGTCAGGAGCGCTGACCGGGGTGCAGGCGGAAAAGCTGACGCCGCAGATCGGCTACCTGCGCCCGCGTGAGTACACCCACCGTGAGACGGTGGAGATGGAGAAGCATCTGAGCGAATTTGTGGCCGCAAAAGTGGCCTACCTCATCCTCGATCTGCGAACACCTGCGCCGCCGGGAGATTTCAATGATGCGGCGGACATGCTGAGCCTCTTTGTGCCGAAGAGCGAGGTGCTCTTCAAGATGAAGCAGATGGGACAGAGGGTGTCCGAGACTGAGACGAACCTGAGGGAACCGGTGTGGTCGCAGAAGCTGACGGTGCTGGTGGATGATGAGACCAACAACCTGGGGGAAACGCTGGCGGCGGTGCTGCGGCTGCGCAAGCAGGCGCTCTTGCTTGGCGCGCCGACACGCGGCGGCGCGGTGCGCTATGAAACGGTGCCGGTGGATGCCGAGTGGTCGCTGCGGTTTGCCCGTGCGGAGGTGCTGCTGGCGGATGACAGCTCCGTGTTTAAAAAAGGCCTGCAGCCGGATCTGGCCATCTCCATGCCGACCTCCTCCAAGCGTCAGGCCTTTGAAGCGAGCGATGAGAAGGACGTGAAAAGCACGATCACCGACAAGCCGCGGCAGCGCTTTAACGAAGCGGCGCTGGTGGCAAACAAGCACCCGGAGCTCGACGCCTACATCAAGCGATCCGCCGGCCAGTCCCTGCCCGAGGATTCTCCCAAGCCTTCGGACAAGGTGCTGCAACGCGCGGTGGACCTCGTCACCACACGCACTTTGTTTCAAGCCGCCAAGATTGACTGGAACCGCAAAGTCTCCGGCAGCCAAGAACCTCCGGCACGCCGTGCCATACCCATACCGTGATGGAAATAGCCGACCGAATCGAAACCGTGGCCACGATCCGCCGGGTGCTCAGCGCCCGCACCTGCCATGCGGTGCTGCCGAATGGAAAAGAGATTTTCGGCACCATCCAGAAACATCTGCCGGACTTTCCGCTGCAGGAAGGCGCAAGCGTGCGTGTGCGGATGCACGTGTGTGATTTTTCGTATGGGGAGATGCTGGGCGGGGTGTGAGCGCCAAGAGCGATTGAAGTCGATCGAAGACACTTGGCGAAACCTCAAGGTTTCTGCGGTCGGTTTTGGAGTGAAGTGAGAACGGGGCTGCTAGCGGGAGCGCTGATCGACGGACAGGAGTGTCCATCGTACTTCCAGACACGCACATCGAAACGCGGCAGCGGGATGGTGCTGCCACGACTTGGTTTGTGGTGAGGTGAGAACGGGACTGCTCGCGAGAGCGCTGATCGACGGACAGGAGTGTCCATCGTACTTCAAACTTCGTCCGGCACGATGAAGGGGGCGCGGTACTTGTCTTTGAGCATCGCGTTGGCGTCGTCCTGGTCGATGAAGCGCTCGGTTTTGCCATCCATTTTGAGGACGGGGCCGAGGGTGAGCATGTCCTTGGTGAGATCGACTTCGTTTTTGCCGAGGTGCTCCTTCATGCGCCCGAAGCTTTCGGTGCCGAGGGTGCTGCCCTTGATCTCTTCGAAGATCTCCTCGGGCTTTTGTTTTTTGCCGAGGCGGTAGCTGATGTTGCCGGTGTGGCAGAGAGCGCTGGAGAGGTGGCCTTCGAGGATGTCGGCGTGGAGATCGTCCACACGGCGGCTGCGGCAGGCATTGATGAAGTTTTTGAAATGATCCTCGCTGCCTTCGAACTTTTTGATCTCCTTGCCTTCCTTGTCGAAGACAATGGCGGCGGAGTAGCTGGGGACGACGACGGTGCCGCCTTCACATTCAACGATGACGCCCACGCCTGCGCCGTTCACGCCTTCCTTGCCGTCTTTGCCGGAGAGGGGCTGGAACTTCACGCCCTTGCTGGTCTGCATGAGCTTGTCCATGTTCTTCTCGCCTTTGCCACCGGGCAGGCCGCGGACTTCAAAGATGAGCGGGGCCTTTTCGTAGCCGTGGTAGATGATCTGGGTGTTGGCGGTTTCGCCATCGTCTTCATAGCCGAGGCGGCCGCCGACGCTCCACACGCTGGGGGAAAGCTCCATCTCGCCGAGGAACCAGCGGGCGATGTCCATCTGATGGATGCCCTGGTTGCCGAGGTCGCCGTTGCCGTAGGCCCAGGTCCAGTGCCAGTCGTACTTGAGCCTCTTGCGCATGAGGGGGCCTTTGGGGCCGGGGCCGCACCAGAGATCGTAGTCGATGGTTTCGGGGATGGGCTGCTCGCCTTCGCTTTTGCCGATGCTGGGGCGGCTCTTGTAGCAGAGGCCGCGGGAGACGAGGATCTTGCCGAGATTTCCTTCCTGCACGTATTTGACCGCTTCGGCGATGCCTTTGCGGCTGGAGCGGGACTGCGTGCCGGTCTGCACCATCTTGCCGTATTTGCGCGCGGCCTTGACCATCTGGCGGCCCTCCCAGACGCAATGGGACACGGGTTTTTCCACATAGACATCCTTGCCTGCCTGCACGGCCCAGATGGTGGCGAGCGCGTGCCAGTGGTTTGGGGTGGCGATGCTCACGGCGTCGATGTCCTTGTTCTCAAGCAGCTTGCGCAGGTCCGAGTAACCCTGGACTTTGATCTTCTCCTTGTCGTAACCCTGCAGGCCTTTGCTGAGGGTGGCGCTGTCCACATCGCAGAGGGCGGCGACGCGCACGCCATCGCCGTCTTTGTTGAGCTTGTTGTAGCCGCTGATGTGAGAGCCGCCGCGGCCGCCGAAACCGATGACGGCCATGTTGATGGTGTCGCCGGGGCTCTTCTGCGCCCAGGAGGTTTTGGCGATGTAGAAAACGCCGGCAGAGGCTGCGGCGGACTGTTTGATGAAAGAGCGGCGGTTGGTCATGAGGTGAAGGAAAACGCCACACAAGCTGCCGCCTTTCGTGATTGATAAAGCAGCGCGCGGGTCTTCGTTAGCGGACACAACCATGAGCCGCCTCTTCGCCCTACTGTTTTCGTCCTTTGTCCTCTGGCATTCAGCCTTCGCCGCCCAGCGGCCCAATGTGCTCTTCATTCTGTGCGACGACCTGCGTCCGGATGCGCTGGGGTGCTACGGCTCCAAGCATGTGAAGACGCCGAACATCGACCGCCTGGCCAGCGAGGGCGTGCGGTTTGCGAACACCTTCTGCACCACCTCCCTGTGCTCGCCGAGCCGAGCTTCCATCCTCAGCGGGCTGTATGCGCATGCGCACGGCGTGACGAACAACTTCACCGAATACCCGTCCACGCTGCGCAGCTTTCCCTCCGTGCTGCATGATGCGGGCTATGCCACGGCCTACTTTGGCAAGTACCACATGGGCGAGGAAAACGACGAGCCGCGCGCGGGCTACGACACCTTTGTGACGCACAAAGGCCAGGGCAAATATTTTGACACGGAGTGGAACCTCAACGGCAAGAAGCGCGAGGTGATCAAGGGCTACTACACCACGGTGGTGACGGATCTCGCCATGGACTGGCTGAAGCAGCAGAGCGGGGACAAGCCCTGGTGCGCGTGCATCGGCCACAAGGCGCCGCACAGTTTCTACACGCCGGAGGCGAAGTATGAGCATGCGTTTGATGATGTGCGCGTCCCCTACCCTGCCACGGCCTTCATGCTGGATGACAAGCCCGCGTGGATCAAACAGCGCCTCTACACCTGGCACGGCATCTATGGCCCGCTGTTTGAGTGGCGGAAAAAATTCCCGGACGACAGCCCTGCCGCGGTGAAGGATTTTGAAAACATGGTGCACGGCTACTGGGGCACGGTGCTGAGCGTGGACGACAGCGTGGCCCGCGTGCGCGCCTGGCTGGAGGAGACAAAGCAGCTGGACAACACGATCATCGTTTTCATGGGAGACAACGGCCTGCTGGAAGGCGAGGACGGCATGGTGGACAAACGCACCGCACATGAGCCGAGCCTGCGCATCCCGCTGGTGGTGCGTGCGCCCCAGCTTACCAAGGGGCCGAAGGTGATCCCGCAGCAGGTGCTGACGGTGGATGTGGCCCCGAGCCTGCTGGAGCTGTGCGGAGCGCCCGCGCTGCCGGAGATCCACGGGAAATCGTTTGTGAAGCTCGTGCAGAACGGAGACGCCGCATGGCGCAAGAGCTGGTTCTACCACTACAACTATGAGAAACAGTTTCCCTACACGCCGAATGTGCGCGCCGTGCGCACGGATGAGTGGAAGTTCATCCACTACCCGCACGGAGACGGCTCTGCCGACAAGCACATGGCGGAGCTTTACGATCTGAAAAACGATCCCGGCGAGACGAAGAATCTCATCGGCAAACCGGAGCTGGTGGGCAAGATCGAAGAGCTGCAGGCAGAGCTGGCGAAGCTCCTCAAAGCGACCGGTCTGGATGCGCAGACAGACAAGATGCCCATCGATGAAGGGGTGAAGAGTGCGCTGCCGGATGCGAAGATTCGGTGAACATCTGATGCCATTTGATTCTGATATCATTGAAGACCTGGCGCACGCTCCCTCAGTTGGGCGCGTGGGCCGCTGGCTCGGGGGCGTCTTGATTTCGGTCTGCATCGTCGTCTATGGACTGGTTTGCATCTGGCGTGCAGCACCACGGTCTTGGGGCGCAGTTCTTCCGTGGAGCTGCACCATGGGGCCGCATTCTGGATGGCTGTGGCCTATATCTCATTCGGCGCCTTTCTCCATTCACACTTTTTCTGGGGATCGAGCGTGCGGCTGCTGCGCTTTAGTCATCCGCTCAAAGTGGTCTCGATGCTCGCGTTTCTGTGCAGCTTTGTTTATTCTCTCTGCCTGCAGTTTTATGTTCTGTAGGACAGGCGGGTCCTTGCGGATGGTGGCCTTGACTCTGAAGTTCAATTGAACCAACTTCCGGTATGAACCTGCTGGATCGCATCACGATCGAATCTGGAAAATGTGGCGGACGTCCCTGCATCCGCGGCTACCGAATTCGCGTGAGCGACATTCTCGAACTGATCGCTGCGGGAGCCAGCCACGAAGAAATTCTTCAGGACTATGATTTTCTGGAGGCTGAGGATATCAAGGCTGCCCTCACCTATGCAGCACGTCAGACGGACCACACGATTCTAGCCATAGCGGCGTGAAATTCCTGGTGGACAATCAACTGCCTGCGGCGCTTGCACGCTGGCTGTCCTCAGGCCAAAGGATCGTTGAAGTGCGATGAGCGGAGCGCCTGATTGTGGGCTTTTCCGTCTTGGTGCAGCGCGTGTGGTGGTGGGGTGACGGGGCGTCGTTTTGAGGGACGGTGGCTTGCTCCTGCTCTTGCGACTCTTGCGATTCAGCCACCTCATTTTGTGTAATAATCCGCGGGTGTTTCACATAAGCTCTTGTCAAAAGATCAAACTGAGACAGCGTCTCATTTCACCTCAACCATCTTTTTCATGCGTCGTATTCTTGCCTTCTTCCTTTGCAGCGTGGGTCTTGTGACTGCGCAGAGTTCAGCACCTGCCCCGGTGCCTGCGACGGCTCCGGCGGCTGATCCGACTTCTCCTGCGGGCGCGCCGGCAGCCCCAGCAGCTCCGAATGCGGCCTCCGCCGCGCCGACCGCAGAGAAAGAGCCTGCTCAGGCTCCAGTCATCGCTCCGCCGCCGGTGAAAGTGCCGGTGGTGCCGCAGCTTCCGGCGGGAGCGCCGCCGAACATCATCGTGATGCTGATTGACGACATGGGGTGGACGGATCTGGGCTGCTATGGGTCCAAGTATTATGAGACGCCGCACATCGACAAACTGGCGCAGGATGGCATGCGGTTTACGCAGGCGTATTCGGCGTGCACGGTTTGCTCGCCCACGCGTGCGGCGATGATGACGGGCAAGTCGCCGGCGCGTTTGCACATCACAGACTGGATCGCGGGGCATGTGCCAGACAACGGGCGTCTGCTGATTCCCAACTGGACGATGCACCTGCCGCTGGAGGAAGAGACCTTGGCGGAACGGCTGAAGACGCGCGGCTATGCGACCGCGAGCATCGGCAAATGGCATCTGGGCGAAGAAGAGTTTTACCCGACCAAGCAGGGCTTTGATGTGAACATCGGCGGCATGCACATCGGCTCGCCGCCGAGCTACTTCTCTCCGTATAAGATTGCCACGCTGCCGGATGGGCCGAAGGATGAGTTTCTGAGCGACCGCCTCGCGGATGAAGCGGTGAAGTTTATCGAGAAGAACAAGACCAAGCCGTTCTATGTGTATCTGCCGCACTACGGAGTGCACACGCCGATCATGGGCAAGCCCGAGGTGATCGCGAAGTATCAGGCCAAGAAGGCAGTGGGCGGACACAGCAATCCGGTGTATGCGGCGCTGGTGGAAAGCATTGACGACAGCGTGGGCAAGCTGCGCGCGAAGCTGGAGGAACTGAAACTGGCTGAGAACACGATTTTCATCTTCACGAGCGACAACGGCGGCCTGAGCGGACAGGTGAGGCCCGAAGGCTGGTCCCGCGGCCCAACGGACAACAGCCCGGCACGACTGGGCAAAGGCAGTGCGTATGAAGGCGGTGTGCACATCCCACTCATCGTCTCCTGGCCCGGAATGGTGAAGCCTGGAACCACCTGCGATGTGCCGGTGATCACTTATGACCACGTGCCGACGCTGCTGGCTGCCACGCAGACGCAGCCGAAGAAGGATCAGGTCTTTGATGGTGAGTCCCTGCTGCCGCTGCTGGGGCAGACGGACACGCTGGCGCGCGAGGCCATCTACTGGCACTACCCGCACTACCACCCCGGCAGCGCGCGCCCTTACAGCGCCATCCGCGAGGGTGACTACAAGCTCATTCTCTTCCATGAGGACAACCACATGGAGTTGTACAATTTGAAACTCGACGCCGGTGAGGAAGACAACCGTGCGCCGTTTGACGTGGTGCGTGCTTTGCAACTGCGGGACAAGCTGATGGCCTGGCTCAAGGACACCGGTGCGCAGATCCCGGAGCGCAATCCGAAGTATGATCCTGACAAGCCGCTGAATGAGCCGAGGAAGCCGGGGGCGGCGAAGAAGAACAAGAAGGGGGAGTAGGTGGAGGTCAAGGGGTCAAGGGGTCAAGGGGTCAAGGGGTCAAGGGGTCAAGGGGTCAAAGGGTCAAGGAGGAGGGAGATGGGGTGGTGGGCGGTCTTGACGCCTTGACCATTCCTTGACCAGCTCTTGACCTTCCCCCCTGACGATTTCTTCTGAAACTCGGGCGGTGAGGTACGTTCTAGTGGCACAACCATGAGCACAAGCCACACACCGGTCTCGTCACGTCGTCAGTTCCTCGCACGCAGCGCCACGGCGGCTGCGGCTTTTGGATTTCCTGCCATCGTCAGCTCCAAGTCGCCGAATGAAAAACTGAACCTGGTATTCATCGGGGTGGGAGGACGTGGAGCGGCGAACATCAAGGAACTTACGGGAGTGGCCGTGTACACACCTCCGCGTGGGAAGAATGCGAATGCCAAGCCGGATGCGGGCGCGGTGCCGCCGCCGCCGATGGAGCCACGCGAAAACGTGGTGGCGCTTTGCGATGTGAATGGGGAGAACCTCGACCGCGCGGGCGCCGCGTTTCCAAAGGCGCAGAAGTTCCGGGATTTCCGCAAGTTGTACGATGCGCTCAGCGCGAACGAGATCGATGCGGTGGTGGTCAGCACGACCGAGCACACGCACGCCTATGCCACGCTGCCCGCGCTGCTGATGAAAAAGCCGGTGTATTGTGAGAAGCCGCTCTCCCACAACGTCGCTGAAGCACGGCTCATCACCGAAGCGGCGGCGAAGGCGGGTGTGGTGACGCAGATGGGCACGCAGATCCACGGCATGCCCAACTACCGCCGCGTGGTGGAGCTGATTCAAAGCGGTGCGATTGGAAAAGTGACCGAGGCCCATGTGTGCGTATCGCGCGCCTGGGGTCTGCAGAGCAAGGAGGACGCGGAGAAGAACGGAGACATCGTCCACGTGACGGAGCGTCCGACAGTAGCGGAAACACCGCCGCCGTATCTTGACTGGGATTTGTGGATCGGACCCGCGCCGATGCGCCCCTACAACAGCGTGTATTTCCCAGGACCCAAGTGGTATCGCTGGTGGGACTTTGGCAATGGCACGATGTCCGACCTGGGCAGCCACTGGAATGACCTGCCTTTCTGGGCGCTGAAACTGGACGCGCCGCTGAGCATCGAAGCCTTCGGCCCGCCAGCGCATCCGGAGATCGCGCCGGCTTCCATGCATGCGGTGTATGAATACGGTCCGCGCGGCGACATGCCGGCCTGCAAGATCCACTGGCACCAGGGTGCGGACAAACCGGACGTGTGGAAGAATGATCCGCTGATCAGCAAATGGAGCAGCGGGGTGCTTTTCGTGGGAGACAAGGGCATGCTGCTCTCCGACTACGGCAAGCACATCCTGCTTCCCGAAGCCACGTTTAAAGACTTCCAGGCACCGAAGCCATTCATCGCGGACTCTCCCGGTCAGCATGCGGAATTCCTGGCGGCCATCCGCAATGGCACCGCCACCGGCAGCCCCTTCAGCTACGCGGGCCCGCTAACCGAAGCCAATCACCTGGGCAATGTGGCGCATCGGGCCGGAGGCAAGATTCTGTGGGATGCGAAGGCCATGCGCATCACGAACAACGAGGCGGCGAATCGCTTTCTGAGCCGTGTGCCGCGGGAAGGGTGGAAGCTGGGGTGATGTGAGGTCAAGCGCTGCGCGGTCAAGGGGTCAAGACGAACCATCCTTGGGCTGGGCGGTGTATTCGCGGGTTTGAAACAGGGAGGAGGGACTTGCCAAGTTCCGATGGGGAAGGATGGTTTGTGCGCCCGAGCCGGCACTTGGCAAGTGCCTCTCCTTGGCGCTGGGAAAGGCTGCTTTGTGCGCCCGAGCCGGCACTTGGCAAGTGCCGCTCCTTGACGCTGGGAAAGGCTGCTTTGTGTGCCCAAGCCGGCACTTGGCAAGTGCCGCTCCTTGACGCCCGAGGGGGAACTTGGCTATTGCCGCTCCTTGGAGGGACTACGCGGCCACCATTTCCTCGCGGAGCTTCCAGCGCTGTTCGTGAGTGGTCAGGCTGCGGAAGAAGTCTTCTTCTTTTTTGGGCTCGACGTTGGTTTCCACCGGGAGGGTGAATTCCAGCTCGAGACCGCGGGGCTCCAGATGGCGGGCTTCGGCGGTGCCGCCGTGGAGGTGCATGGTGACGTAGCAGGCCATCATGTTCACGCCGAAATCATCCGGCTTGCGGCTGCGGGTGTAGAAGGGATCAAACAGGTTCACGGGCTTGTCCGCGCCTTCCCACATGCCGGTGTCCCGAACGATCATGACCACGTGGGACTGGCCTTTGGCATCCTGCCGCAGCCGGGCGGTGATCTGGATGCTGTCTCCGGGAGACAGGTGGGTGAGCTCCTCCATGAAAATGAGGCGCCACATCTGGCGGAAGCGTGCGCCGTGGACCATGACCGGCGGCAGGGCGGGATCCACATCCACTTCGATGTGCAGTTTTTTCTCCTTCATCTGCAGGGAGAAAAGCTCGATCATATCGCCGAGGATGCTGCTGAGATGGCAGGGGTCCGTGCGTTCAAGGCGCTTGGAGTGGGAGGCTTCAGCCAGGCGTGCGAGCATGGACTGGATGCGCTCGAGCTGGGACTGCGCCTGGTTTTGCACATCGATCCAGAAAGAAGGGTCACGCGGGTGTGCGCCGCCGATTTCCTCCATGAGCTTCATGGGAGCCAGATCAATGAAGGCGCGAACGACGGTGAGGGCATTGCGCAGATGATGGTTCAGGCCTTCCGCCAGGATTCCGAGGCCGGAGACTTTGTCTGCGGAGAGCATGTTGCGCACGCTTTCAGCCTTTTCCACGAGGAGGCGCTCGCGCTCGATGAGCGCGTGGTAGTAGTCCATCGCGTGCCGGATGACCACGGCGAGCTCGTCCGGGTCCCAGGGCTTGTGCAGGTAGCGGAAGCAGCGTCCGGAGTTCACCGCATCCACCGCGGCCTGATAATCCGTGTAAGCTGTGACGAGGATGCGGACTAGATTGGGATTGAGCTTGCGGGCGTGCTCCATCAGCTCGACACCGCTCGGGCCGGGCATGCGCTGGTCCGTGAGCAGCAGGCCGATCTGGGGGCCGTAGTTTTGAAGAATGCGGTAGCCGTCCATCGCGTTGTTGGCGATGTGGATGGTGTATTCGTCCCCGAAGATCTCTTTGAAGTAGTGCAGCGCCTTCTCCTCGTCATCGACGTAAAGGATGTGATAGGGAGATAGCAGCGGACTGGGCATGGCTTCAGGCGTTCACCGGTTTTTTGAGGCTCAGTGTAAACTGGGTGTGACTACCTTCCACGGAGTCGATCTTGACCTCGCCGCCCATGTTCTGAATCATGCGGAAGCAGATGCTCAGGCCGAGGCCCATGCCCTGCCCCACCTGTTTGGTGGTGAAAAAGGGGTCAAAGATCTTCGAAATGTTTTCCTTGGGAATGCCAGAGCCGTTGTCCATGACGACGAGATCGACGCCGCCTGCGGTGGCGCGGGCGCGGAGCCAGATGGTCGGGGAGGGGCGTCCAGCCAGAGCATCCAGGCTGTTCTGCACGAGATTCAGAAGGATCTGGATGATGTAGTTTTCATCTCCCTGGGCGACGATGCCTTCGGGGATCTCGTCCACCATGAGCACGCCGCGATCCCCGATCTCCTTGGCGAGAAGACGGAGGGCTTTGCGGGAGGTTTCCTGCAGATCCACCGGACGGGAGCCGCGGTTTTCCGGGTGCGCAAAGGTGCGCAGGTCTGAAACGATGGCGGCCACGCGGTCAATGCCCTCGCCGATGTCCTCGGCGATGCTGGTGAAGGTCTCGGCGATGTCCGGCGGGAGCGCCCTGCCCTTCTTTTTGAGCAGGTAGATCGCCGACTTCACGTAGTTCAGCGGATTGTTGATCTCATGCACGATGCCCGCGCTGAGGCGGCCGATGGAGGCGAGCTTTTCGCTTTGGTCGAGCTGGGCTTCCGTTTCACGCAGGCGCTTGAGCGTGGCGGTGAGCTCTTCATTGCGCGCGGCCAGTTCCTCGCGCTGATCTTCCACCTTGCAGCGATTGGCGAATTCACGCAGGCGGATGGCATGATGCTGACGGCTGCCAAAATAGAGCACCACGCAGTTCAGCAGGATGAAGCCGGTGTTGTTGACGAAAATGCCCAGCTCGTGCGAGTATCCCGAAAAGTCCAGATTGGGAATTGTGGCGGCAAAGTAGGCCAGAATCACCAGGCCGAGCGTGATGCCGATCTCGCGAAAGGTCCAGTGAAAGACGAACGCCGTGGAGACGACGCAAAGCGTGAGCCCCGCATAATAGCCGGAGCCGGGATCTCCGCTGAGGTAGATCATGAAGCAGATCATGAGCGCCGGGAGCAGCGGCAGGATGATGGGGTAGGCGCGGCAGTACTTGCGCCCGAGGGAGCCGTTCAACGCCAGCAGCAGCGGCACACAGCTGGCCGCACAGGCAAGACGCAGAACCAGAAACTGCCAGTAACTATCAGGATAGGCCATCCAATCAAGAAAGCTGCAAAGAGGCACAAGCACCATGACAAACCAAGCCCCCATGCGAGCATTGCGCAGATTGAGCTCCATCTGCTCCTGCTCGAATCGACTGGGAGCGGGCACGGATTCAACGCTCTCCGCCTTGCGAGGGAGGTCAGAGGTGGATTCGATCAGGGGTGAGCTGATCTCTGCCAAGGCTGCGATTGACATAATTACTATAAAATTAATAATAATTACGTGGATATAGCAAGGTCAAATCAAGGTTTTTTACAATTCTCTGACAGGAGGGGGCGAAGGCCCAAAGGGCTCGGATTCAAGCCCTGACGCGGATTCAAGAGGGGGCAAACGAGGAGGTTGGTCTCCTTGAGTTGTGATTTTCAGGGGGCGAAGACGGGGCCATTCAAGATTCTGCCCGAGAGCAGATCCCGCCAGAAAGATGGCCGGGGGCCAGACAGCTCGACTTTGCTTGACGCCGCACACGGCCTTGACCCCTTGCCACACCATTCCAACCATGCGCATCCTCATCGCCATCGACAAATTCAAAGGGTCCATTCCGGCCACGGTAGCTGCCCAGGCCATCGCGACAGCTCTCAGTAAGGCGGTGCCGCAGGCCGAGAGCGATGCCTGCCCGATCGCGGATGGGGGGGAAGGCACCGCGGAGGCGGTGGTGGCCGCGCTGAATGGAAGCTGGTGCGAAGCTGCGGCTTTTGATGCCCGGAACCGTCCGGTGACCGCCCGATATGGGCTGGTGCACGCCGGGGACAAGCTGGAAGCCATCATGGAAATGAGCGCGGCCTCAGGTCTGGCCATGGTGAGTGACCTGCCGCTGGACCCAGCCAACGCCAGCACGCGCGGCACGGGTTTGATGCTGAGAGACGCGATGGCGCGCGGCGTGCGGCGGATCGTGATCGGGATCGGGGGGAGCGCCACGAATGATGGAGGCGTTGGCATGGCGGCGACTCTGGGGTATCGGTTTTTGGATGCGGGAGGAACGGAATTGGAAGCCACCATCGCCACGATGGACAGGCTGGCGAAAATCGAGCGGCCAGAGGGGGGCTTCCCGGAAATCCTGGTGGCTTGTGATGTGAACAATCCGCTGCTGGGCAAGGATGGCTGCACCCGCGTCTATGGGCCGCAGAAGGGTGTGACGGACTTCGAGTTTTTTGAGAGCCGGCTGGCACACCTGGCTGACATTGCCAAACGGGACCTCGATGTGGATCATCGCGATGTGCCGGGAGCGGGTGCCGCGGGAGGACTGGGCTTTGGCCTCATGACTTTCTGCGGAGCGAAGCTGACGAGCGGCTTTGATTTGATCGCCGATCTTGTGCACCTGCGTGAGCGCATTGCCGCGGCCGATTTGGTGATCACGGGAGAAGGCCGGCTGGATGCGCAAACGCTGCATGGCAAGGGGCCGATGGGCGTGGCTGACATGGCGCGCGAACTGGGCAAACCGGTCGCCGGATTTGCGGGAGCGATTCTGGCCGAGGAGCAGCTGCGCACGCGGTTTGATCTGCTGTGTGCCATCAAGCCCCCGGAAATGCCGCTGGCCGAGGCCATGCAGCGCGGGCCGGAGCTGCTGGAAGCGGCGGTGCTGGCGCAGGCCCCTGCCCTGCTGGCGCTTTTGAGGTCTTGACCAACCCTTGACCGGTCCCTCTGACCGTGCTCAGTGCTCCCTTCCCACCCTTATTATAGACACACTCCAAGAATGAACGCAGTCCTCCTTTTCTCCGGTCAAGGCGCCCAAAAAGTCGGCATGGGCAAAGATCTTGCCGAAGCCTACCCCGCTGTGCGCGCCCTGTTTGACCAGGCCGATGCCACCCTGGGCTATTCCCTGACGAACATCATGTTTGAGGGACCCATCGAGGAGCTGACGAAGACCTCCCGCTGCCAGCCTGCGCTCTACGCCCACGGCCTGGCCATCCTGGAAGTGCTGAAGAGCAAGGCGCCTGCGCTGAACGTCACCGCCACCGCCGGCCTCTCGCTCGGTGAATTCACCGCACACGCCGCGGCAGGCACGTTTGATTTTGCCACCGGGCTGGACCTCGTCTTCCAGCGCGGCAGCTTCATGGAGGAAGCCTGCGAGAACACGAAGGGGGCCATGGTGGCCATGCTGGGTGGTGAAGAATCCGCCATCCGCGAACTGGCGAAGGAGTGCGATGTGGATGTGGCGAACCTGAACTCGCCAGGCCAGATCGTGCTCAGCGGCAGCGCCGAAGGCATCGCTGATGCGGCGGCGAAGGCGAAGGACAAGGGCATCAAGCGTGCCATTACCCTGCCCGTGGCCGGTGCCTACCACAGCCGTTTGATGAAGTCCGCGCAGGACAAGCTGGCCGTGGCGCTGGGCGCAGCAGCCATCCAGAGCCCGAAGGTGCCGGTGGTGTGCAACTTTGAGGCGCGTCCAGTTTCCACCCCTGAAGAGATTCGCGCCACCCTGACCGCGCAGGTGACCGGGAGCGTGCGCTGGGAAGAGTCCGTCCGGTATCTCATCGCGCAGGGCAACACCCTCTTCATCGAGCTGGGTCCGGATGCCGCGCTGGCGGGAATGGTGGGCAAGATCGACAAGAGCGTGAAGGTCATCAGCATCAAGGACGCGGCGTCTCTGGATGCGGCGGTGGCTCAACTGCAGTAAGATCATGAAGCACCTTCTTTGCGCCTTCCTCCTGCTCGCGGGTCTAGCTACTGCGATGGAACTTCCTGCCATCGATGGCAAGAACTACGATCCTGCGGCTGTGGGCGCAAAGAAAGCCGTGGTGCTGTTCTTCGTCTCTCCTTTCTGCTCGACGACGAAGTCGTTCATGAAGGAAATCAACCAGATCAGCGCTGACTACGGTGACCGTGTGGTGGTGTATCTGGTGCATTCGGATCCTGAGATCACCAAGGAGGTGGCGATGGAGCATACCATTCTCTCCGAGGTGAAAGCCACGGTGCTGCTGGACAAGGAACAGGCGCTGGCCAAGCAGGTGCAGGCGAAAATCACGCCGGAGGCGGTGGTGACCGGGCCGGATGGCAAGACGTTGTACAAAGGACGCATCAACGACCTCTACCTCGGCCCGACCAAGCGCCAGCGTGCTGCGACCACGAAGGATCTGCGCGATGCGCTCGATGCCATTCTTGCGGGAAAGCCGGTGCCGGCTCCGCAGGAACCGGCACAGGGGTGCAAGATCGGTGGGATGAAGTAGGGCTGGGACCGGTCTTCACACATTGGCCGGAGTTACCAGACCAACACTTCTTCTTCATCGGGAGTCTCCCTTTTCACCGTGGTCCAACGGTACATGATGGGATAGATGGGCCGTTTGTCCTCGAAGAAGTCAGACACGAACGGCGGTGCGAAGGTGCTGAAGCCAAAGTGCTGATAGAGAGGCAGCAGGTGTTTGCCTGTTTTGGTGATCAGGTATTCAGCTTCGTTTTTAACCGCGTATTCGTTGATGCCCATGCACAGCTTCAGCAGATGAATGCCGCCGCTGCCTTTGACGGTGCACGCGCGTGAGAGCTCCAAACTCAGCCTGGCAGGTGGCAGCACGAGATCCCTCAACTGAGATTCATGCATCATTTCAAACTTCTCCACTTCATCGCTGCGCAGGACGCGTGTCACTCCCAAGATATTGTCTCGTTTGTCGAAGAGAGCGAAGTGATGAGCCTGCTCGTCAAACTGATCCAGGACATGAGTGATGGAGGAGCCGTAGGAAGACCGGCGGAATGATTCGATGATCTCCCGGTGGATTTTAAAATCGATTTCTTTAACCATGGTTGTTCCATGGTTTCGTGCGAACGCACGGCAGCAGTTGTTGGGGATATCTTTATGGATTCATTCTTGCAGGTGAGGACTGCTGGTGCAGAGCATTCCATGCTTCGATTGTGGAATCTTTACCGCGCCTCAAGTTCAATTCGTCATGCGCAGCGCCTGAGCCGCCCTGAAATGCTGGCGCTGCAGGAAAAGCGCTGGCGTGCTGCAGCACGGCGTGCCTTTGCCAGCAGCCCCTATTATCAACGCTGTCTCTCGGGGCTCAACCTTGACCTCTGCTCTCTTTCTGAAATTCCGGTGCTCACCAAAGCGATGCTGGTGAAGCACTGGGATGAGATTGTGCCGGATGCGCGTCTTCATTGGAAGGAGCTGGAGCAGCACCTCAAAGATCCGCGAAACTGGCACAAACTGCTGCATGGCCGCTGGATGGTGAGCATGACATCTGGCACCTCCGGGGCAGCCATCGCCATCCCGAATGACATCACCTCAGTAGACTGGAATCATGCCGCACACGCCGTCCGCAACGGGCCCTCACCCCACGGGGCTTCGGCCCCCGGGATTTCACTGTTTGGCAAACGCCCGGTGGCGGCGTCCTTCATTTGCTCCGCAGTGCCGTCCGTGTCAGCCTCTCTGCTGCACACCCGGCCATGGATCGGTTCGCTTTTTTGTGACTACCGGCCGATCAGTGTCACAGCTCCTTGGAACGATATTCTTCAGCAGGTGCAGGAGATGCAGCCGGACATTCTCATCGGCTACGCCTCCATAATAGGCCGCCTTGCTCAAGCAAAACTCGACGGCGCACTGCGGCTGGAACTTCCTCAATCCAAGGGGGCGATCTCCACGGGAGGGGACACCCTGACTCCTGGCATTCGACAGCTCTGCCGCGATGCCTTCGGCATAGAGCCTCTCAATGGCTACGGTTGTGGGGAGGCGCTGGGCATCGCCCGCCAGTGGCCGGGGATGGAGCACATGGTTGTCTTTGAAGATCTGGCAGTATTTGAAGGTGTAGATGCCAAAGAGCAGGAATGCGGGCCCGGCATCCTTTCAGATCATGCACTCGTCACTCCGTTCTTTAACACAGCGCTGCCGCTTCTCCGCTATCGCATTGATGATCGCGTTTCCTTCGGGCCGGCTCCCGGGGGCTGGCCGTTTAAAACCATCCTCGAACTGAGCGGGCGCAGTGCTTTGACCTACACATTCCGGGTGCCGGAAAAACGCATCTTTGTGGGCACGAATTTCCTCTCTGTGATGGAGCATCAGCCAGAAGTGTCCGCATATCAGTTTCGACAAACGGCTCCTGACGCCTTGGAATGCCGCTTCGTCGCTCAGACGGGTGCGTCGCGGGAGGAGATCAGGGCGACGCTCGAAGCCTCCATCCGCCGCTGCCTTGTCGATGCCGAATGTGCAGACGTCCGATCCGAGGTGATCCCAGTGCATTATCTGGATGCCGACCCACGCAGTGGGAAGGTGGAGCAAAACGTTCCACTCAAGGAATAAGCGCGGGAGCTTGACTCACTCCTCGGCTTTCTTCCCCTTCCCTTTGCCTTTCCCAGCGGGTTTCGGACCTGCCTGCGCGACGTATTCCTGCTCCAGCTTTTCCCAGCGCTCGGCCATGGCTTTTTGGCGCGCAGGTTCTTTGGCGGCGAGGTTGTGAGACTCGGCGCGATCGGTGGACAGATTGTAGAGCTCCCAAGCATCGCCATTGTCGGCGGCGCTGACGATTTTCCAGTCGCCTTCACGCAAGGCGCGATTGCCGGAATGGTGCCAGAAGAGGAAATCGCGGATGACGGTTCCGTCTTTGGCAAAGGCGGGGACGAGGCTGCGGCCTGGGAAGGGAGGAGCGTTTTCTGGCATGGCGGGCTGGGTGTCGCCGGCCAAAGCGAGCAGAGTGGGCACGACATCGATGACATGGCCCGGGGTGTGGCGGAGTTCGCCCCTGGCGCTGATGCCCTGCGGCCAGTGGGCGATGAAGGGCGTGCTGATGCCGCCTTCATGCACCCAGATTTTATGGCGGCGGAAGGGCGTGTTTGAAACGGTGGAGCCGCCTGGCCCGAGGCAGAGATAGGAGGCCGCCGCGCCCATGGGGGCGGCTTTGTCATGCCCAAGGCCGCGCACCATGATCTCTGCGCTGGCACCGTTGTCCGAGAGAAACAGGATGAGCGTGTCCTCGAAGGCATTCATGGCTTTCAACTGTGCGAGCACGCGTCCCACTTCCTGATCCAGGCGGTCGATCATGGCTGCGTGGATGGCCTGCTTGGTGGCCTGAAACTGCTGCTGCTCCGCGGTCAGACTCTCCCACGGCACGGCGTGGCGTGTCTCGCCGGGGCCGAGGATTTCCAGATCGCTTTCCTTGCCGCTTGGTGCGGTGATCTGAGGTTCGGGATCTGACAGCGAGGTGTGGACGAGGCCGAGCTGTTTCTGCTTTTCGAAACGTGCCGCGCGTGTTTGCGGCCAGCCTTTGGCATAGGTGTCCTTGTATTTGGCGATGTCCGCCGGAAGTGCCTGGATGGGAAAGTGCGGCGCGGTGAAAGCGATGTAGCTGAAGAACGGAGAGCTGGCGTGCTGCTGAGCGTGCTCCTTGAGGAAATCGATCGCGTGATCGGCGATGGCGATGCTGGAATACCACTGGCCTTCCGGCTCGGGCAGCGGCGCGTCATCGAGCATGTGCTTCTTGGGATGGAAGTGGTTGTCCTGCTGCTGAACGTAGTAGGAGTGCGTGAAGCCGCCGTCAGCGACCACGCGCGGTGCATTGTTCACGTGCCACTTGCCGGAGTGGTAGCTGCGATAGCCGAGGGCACTCAGCCGCTGCGGCAGCGTGCGCACCCAGGCGGGAAATTTGCCATACTGAGGGTCCATGCCGATCTGCTGTGCGTAGTGCCCGGTCATGAGCACGCTGCGCGTGGGCCAGCAGCGCGCGGTGTTGTAAACCTGCGTGAAGCGCAGACCTCCGGCTGCGAGCTTGTCGAGATTTGGCGTGGCTATTTCGCTGCCGTAGCAGCCGAGATCCGAGTAGCCGAGATCATCCGCGAGAAAGATGACGAAGTTGGGCTTGGCGGAGGCTGCGTGGAGGGTGCAGCCGATGAGAAGCAGAAGGAGAAGAGGCAGGCGGAACATGTGAGGTGGAGAACGAAGTGCCTGCGTGGTTGTTGCGGGAAAAGGAGGTGTGGTGAACGAGAAGCGGGACGAAATTGCCAAGGCCCGGCTTTGAAGAGAGTGCTGCTACGAGCATGGGTTCCATGTGGTGAACCCGATACCGAGGAGTGCGTTCGCGGATGGCGGCGGCCTGGGACAGGCCGCCCGACCTCGCGCTGAGGCGTGCGAGAGAGAATGACAGGAGGTGGGGCGCTCTCTCCGAGAGCGCAGCGCAGGGGGATGGGCTTCGTTATTAGTTCACAGCTTTCTACACCACCCAGACCTCTCCCCGGCACTTGGCAAGTGCCGCTCCTTGGAGGTGGGCGCCCGAGTACCCAGCGCGGGGTGGGGCGCTCTCTCCGAGAGCGCAGCGCAGGGTGATGGGCTTCGTTATTAGTTCACAGCTTTCTACACCACCCAGACCTCGCCCCGGCACTTGGCAAGTGCCGCTCCTTGGAGGTGGGCTTCGTTGGTGCGGTGTGCTCTCAACACCCCACAGACCTCCCGGCGGCGGCCTGGGACAGGCCGCCCGACCTCGCGCTGAGGTATGCGATTACTCTGCGGCAGGCGTGTCTTCAGCGGGGGACTCCGCGGCGGGCTCTGGAGCTGGAGCATCCGGAGCAGCGGCCTCTGCCGTGACTGCGTCTGCCACTGCCTCTGCGGCGGCTTCATCCGCGACGACGGTGGCGACGTCCTGGATGGTTTCGCCTTCGTTGAGGCCCATGAGTTTGACGCCCTGGGCATTGCGGCCGGTTTCGCGGATGTCGCAGACGCGGATGCGCACGCTCTGGCCTTTGGTGGTCATGAGCATGAGCTCGTCCTTGTCGTGGACGGCTTTGGCGGCGACGACCTTTCCGGTCTTCTCGGTGACGTTCATGGTGGTCACACCTTTGCCGCCGCGATTGCTGAGGAGGCGATACTCGTCAAAGGCGGTGCGCTTGCCGAGGCCGTTTTCAGACACGACGAGGACCATGGTGTTGGGCTCATTCGTGATGCAGCTGACGAGGAAGTCGCCGTCATCCAGCGTGATGCCACGCACGCCGGCAGTAGCACGGCCGATGGGGCGCAGGTTTGGCGAGGCGGGATCGTCCCCGGTCTCATGGAAGCGGGCGCACATGCCTTCGTGGGTGACGAGGCAGACCTCCTTGTTGCCATCGGTGAGCACGACATCGACGAGGTCGTTGCCTTCATCCAGCTTGATGGCGATGATGCCGTCCTTGCGGTAGTTTTTGAATTCTTCGAGGGCGGTTTTCTTCACGGTGCCGTCCTTGGTGGCGAAGAGAACGAACTTGTCCGCCGCCCACATGGCTTCGTCTTCGGCCCCCTGGGCTTTGAGAATGAGAACGCTGGCGATCTTCTCCTCGGAGCGCAGGTTAAGCATGTTTTTGATGCTGCGTCCTTTGCCGGTGCGCGAGGCTTCCGGGATCTGGTACACGCGCTCCACATACATGCGGCCGGTGTTGGTGAAGAAGAGCAGGAAGTCGTGCAGATGCGCGCTGAAGAGGTGCTCCACGAAATCTGTGGCCTCGTCCTCGCCCTGGGACTCGCGGGTTTCCATGCCTTTGAGCCCTTTGCCGCCGCGGCCTTGCACGCGGTACTCGGCGGTGGCGGTGCGCTTGATGCTGCCCATGTGCGTCATGGTCACCACCGTCGGGTCGTTCGGGATGAGGTCGATGCTTTGGATTTCTCCCTCGGCGGCTTCGATGCGGGTATAGCGTGGCGTGGCGTGCTTCAGGCGGATGGCCTGCAGCTCGTCTTTGATGATCTGCAGCACGCGGATTTCACGGGCCAGAATGTCCATCAAGTCGCGAATGCTCGACAGGATCTCATCGTAGTCGCCTTTGATCTTGTCGCGCTCAAGGCCGACGAGCTGGTAGAGGCGCAGTTCCAGGATGTCCTCGACCTGCTTGTCGGTGAAGACGTAGCGATCTCCCTGAATGCTGGCCTGGCCGCGAATGAGAATGCCGAGCTGTTCCGCGGTGCTGACGGAGAAATTGTAGGCCTTCAGGCGCTCACGGGCTTCGTCGCGGTTGCGGCTGTCGCGGATGATCTTGATGAAGTCATCCAGATGGCCGAGCGCAAGGAGCTGGGCTTCGAGCTTCTCGGCTTTGACCTCGGCCTGCTTCAGCAGGTAGCGGGTGCGGCGGATGATGACCTCGCGGCGGTGCTCGATGTAGCAGGCGATGGCGTCCTTCATGCTGAGGACGCGAGGCTTGCCACCGTCGATGGCGAGCATGTGGATGGAGAAGCTGGTCTCCAGCGCGGTGTGCTTGTAGAGATTGTTCAGCACCACCTGAGCGCGGGCGTCGCGTTTTAAATCGATCACCACGCGGGTGTTTTCGTCCGACTCATCACGCACGCCGCTGATCTCGGTGATGACTTTTTCATTGGCGAGTTCGGCGATGCGCTTCACCAGCTCCGCACGGTTCACGTTGAACGGAATCTCGGTGATGATGATCTGCTCGCGGTTGCCATTTTCCACCACTTCCGCCTGGCCGCGAATGCGGACGGCACCGTGGCCGGTCTCCATGTACTCGCGGATGCCGCTGGTGCCCTGGATGGCGCAGCCCGTGGGGAAGTCGGGGCCCTGGATGAACTGCATGAGCTCCGTGCAGGAGATCGCGGGATTGTCGATCTGAGCGCAGACCGCGTCCACGACTTCGCCCAGATTGTGCGGCGGCATGTTGGTGGCCATGCCGACGGCGATGCCGGTGCCGCCATTGACGATCAGGTTGGGAAACGCCGCCGGAAACACCGTCGGCTCCGTGAGACGTTCGTCATAGTTTGGCACGAAATCGACCGTCTCCTTGTCCATGTCGGACATGAGCGTGCCGCCCAAGTGCGTCATGCGGGCTTCCGTATAACGCATGGCGGCCGGTGGGTCTCCTTCCACGGAACCGAAGTTCCCCTGGGGATCGATGAGCGGCTCGCGCATGGCCCAAGGCTGGCCCATGTGAACCAGCGTGGGATAGATGACAGCTTCGCCGTGCGGATGGTAGTTACCCGAGGTGTCCCCCGCGATTTTCGCACACTTCATGTGCTTCTTCGGCGGATAGAGGGACAGCTCATGCATCGCATACAAAATGCGGCGCTGGGAGGGCTTCAGGCCATCGCGCACGTCCGGCAGCGCACGGGCGATGATGACGGACATGGAATAGTCCAGGAACGAATTCTTAACTTCGTCGGCAACCGAGATAGGGTGAATGTTAGGATCTTGCATCGAATGAAAACTTGAGGTGTTGAATCAGTGGAGAAAGCGGTGCGGATGGATCACACGTCCAGGTTTCTCACATTGAGGGCGTTTTCTTCGATGAAGTGTTTTCGTGGCTCGACCACATCTCCCATGAGGATGGTGAAGATGCGTTCGGCTTCGTGGGCGTTGGTTTCGTCCAGTTTGATCTGGAGAAGGGTGCGCTTGTTCGGGTCCATGGTGGTCTCGAAAAGCTGCTTGGCGTTCATTTCGCCCAGACCTTTGAAGCGCTTGATCTCCATGCCGCGCTTGCCGATTTCCATGACCTTGTCGAGGATGCCGGGGAGGCTGAACACGGGATGAACCTTGGCGTGGTCGCCCTCGCCTTCGATGACTTCAAACAGCGGCTTGTCCTGGCTGCTGAAGTGATCCACGTGCAGGCCCAGTTCATCGAGCTGCTGGAAGCGGCGGCGCATGCCGTGAGCTTCGTGGATCTCGATGAGGCGGGCGCGGCGGCTGGACTTGGGCGCGTGCCCGTTGCTGCTGCCGTTCGCGGTCATGTTCGGAGTGCCGTCTTCATTGAGGACGGGCGGTGTCGCGGGCTTGGCAAACAGATGCAGGTCCTGATTGTCCTTGGCGAAGGCGGCGAGCTGCTCGTTGCCGAGGAAGTATTTCATGTCCACCTCATTGCCTTCACGGATCATCACCAGGTAATGCGGCAGGCTGCCGGTGGCCTCGTCGCGGGCCTGAAGGTAATGCTCGAAGTCACCGCCATGCCGGCGGATGATGTCGGCAAACTTGGCCACGGGGACGAGGAGTTCCAAAATGGATTTCAGGCGTTCGTCGGCCACCTTGCTGCCATCGGAGATGTTGCGCAGGCTGATTTCTCCGGAGCCAAGCTCAAGCAGGATGGCGTCCATCTCGGCATCGCTCTGCACGTATTCCTCGCGCTTCTTGCGGGTGACCTGGTAGAGCGGCGGCTGGGCCACGAAGATGTGGCCGCGCTTCACGAGTTCCGGCATCTGACGGAAGAAGAAGGTCAGCAGCAGAGTGCGGATGTGGGAGCCGTCCACGTCGGCATCGGTCATGATGACGATCTTGTGGTAGCGAAGCTTGTCGATGTTGAAGGAACCTTCCACCTCGCTGTCGCCACCGATGCCGGTGCCGATGGCGGTGATCATGGTCTGGATTTCCTTGTTCTGCAGGACCTTTTCCAGACGGGCCTTCTCGGTATTGATGAGCTTTCCACGCAGAGGCAGGATGGCCTGATTGTGTCGATTGCGGCCCATCTTGGCGGAGCCACCGGCGGAGTCACCCTCGACAATGAAGAGCTCGGTCTTCGCGGGATCGCGCTCGGAGCAGTCTGCCAGCTTGCCGGGAAGGCCACCGCTGCTCATGGCGTCCTTGCGGATGGCTTCTCGCGCCTTGCGCGCAGCCTCGCGAGACTTCGCGGCGATGATGATGTTCTTGATCACCTCGACAGCGGTTTCCGGATTCTCGTCAAAGTGGCGCAGCAGGCCTTCATAGACCACGGAGCTGACCACGCCTTCGACTTCGCCGTTCACGAGCTTCACCTTCGTCTGCGAGTTGAAGCGCGGATTGGGCAGCTTGACGCTGAGCACGCAGATCAGACCTTCGCGACAGTCGTCGCCTTCGATGTCAGGCAGTTTGTCTTTGAAGGCCTTCGGATTGGAATTGATGTATTGCTTCACCGCCTTGGTCAGCGCGCTCTTGAGACCGCTGTAATGCGTGCCGCCGTCCGGATTTGGGATGGCATTGGCAAAGCACAGCGTCTGCTCGCTGAGGCCCTTGTTGTACTGAAGCACGCAGTCCACGAGGATGAACTTCGGCTTGTCATCGATCGTGATCTCGCGGCGGCCTGCCAGCGCGATAGGCTCCGGATGCACCTTGTCCTTGTCCGCACCCATCTCGCGCACAAACTGCTTCACGCCTTCGGTGTAGAGCAGCGTCTCCTGCCGTGGCGGCGAGATGCGCTCGTCGGTGACGGTGATGTTGATGCCGGGATTGAGGAAGGCCAGTTCACGCAGACGCACCAGCAGGCGGTCAAAGTTGAACGTGGTGGTGATGGTGAAGATGGTGGCGTCCGGGAAGAAGGTGATCTTCGTGCCGGTGCGCTTCGGCTCATCCTGCTCTCCCAGGACGGTGAGAGGCTCGGTGGTGATGCCGCGCTCAAAGCCGATGGCGTAGATCTTGCCGTCGCGGAAGACCTCGCACTTGAACCAGTCGGACAAGGCGTTCACGCACTTGGCACCCACGCCGTGGAGACCGCCGGAGAATTCATACGCGCCATCGCCGAACTTGCCGCCGGCGTGAAGATTGGTGAGCACGAGCTCGACGGTGGGGATGCCCTTGGCGTGCATTTCCACGGGAATGCCGCGGCCGTCGTCCTCGACACTAAGGGAGCCGTCGCTGTGGATGGTGACGCTGACGTTTTTGCAGTTGCCCGCGAGATGCTCGTCGATGGAATTGTCCACCACTTCAAACACGCAGTGGTGGAGGCCGCGCTCATCGGGATCGCCGATGTACATGCCGGGCCGGAGGCGGACGGCTTTGAGGCCTTCGAGGTGCTGGATTTGTTCTGCTCCGTAGGCCTGATTGGCGGCTACGTGGGTCGTGCTGTGGAGGTCTTGGTTGTCGTCAGACATGGCTTTGCGTTACGGGGTGTTCCATCGCCTGAGTCCGTCCTATAAAACCACTCCGGAAACGTGCTCGATGAAGATGTTTTCAGACTAGCAAGATGAGAGGGTGAGCCAAGAGTTTTTTACTCTGAAACACACTCTTTTTTCGCGTCCCAATCCGCCCCTAAACAACATCCTGCAAGCCGAGCTTTTCGATCACCTCAGGCAGGACGCCGGGACAAGGTCCGCCGACACTGAAATTCCCCACATAATCCAGGCTCTTTCAGGTCTGGCTGTGGCTGTAATCCCCCCCCCACTCAGAGCTGGCCAAAGTGCTGCCTTCAGGCAACCATTGGCAATGCCACTCATGTCAATAAATGGGGTCCGATGAATCATCGACAGGCATGCCGGCGAGTTTGACCAGCATCAGGCCAAATTGATAAAATGGATTGATATCGACCCCTTTAGGCACAGTTCGCCCGTCTTGAGGCAGCAAACTTTCCGGAGTCCATACACTCGCAAATGTGGGAGTTCCCCCGGCATTCGACTCAACATACCAAGTGGAGCCGTCCAGGCCGGCAAGCATCATGCGCTCTTCGACCGACAATGCGCGCAAGGGGGAATGAACGTCAGGCTTAAGTGCAAGTGTGAGCACTTGCTTCCATTCTTTTTCGCTGATGGACTTGGTCTTATCGAGTTCAATTTTACCCCAACCATAGCCACCTTTGCCATCCATGCGCACGACCCGGATTCTGGGGCCGTCTTTGTCTTTGAAGACACGTATGCAGAAAGGACGATGAAAGGTGCGAATGCAAACAAACCGGACCGACGGAACTCTCGTGTCAATATCGGCCATCAAAGGCTCCTTGAATGCTTTTGCATTCATCTCCAGCGCATCTTTGCGATCTTTTTCGAGTTCCGCCGCCACTTGCGCAGCCGTCAAAAAGGCGGCCGGATTCGCGAACGGATCGACTCCCGGCCTGGACTCCGTTTGCGCCAGCAAACTATTCGCCAAGATAAGAAATAATACGCTCGCAAAGCTATGCCCGGGCAGCCTCATATTTGTCATTTCATACTATCAGGATGAGAGGGTGAGCCAAGGGGTATTTGCCTCTTCAAACCGTCTGCCCCACCCTAAACCACGTCCTGCAGACCCAGTTTTTCGATCACCTCCGGCAGGACGCCGGGATAGGGACCCGCGAGGGTGACATTGCCCACGTAGCCGAGGTTCTTCCAGGTCTGGCTGTGGCTGTAGTAGCCGCTGAGACAGAGCTGGCGGAAGCGTCTGAAAAAGACGGCCCCGATGTGGTGCTCCGGACTGGCCTTGGATGGATCGCAGATATCGTCGGCGATCTGACACTGCTGCGGCTCGCCCAGCTCCTCAAAACGCTTGGAAAAGCGCTTAAAGCTCTCGGTATTGAGCCAGCCGAGACCGCCGCGGATGATTTCGCGGTCCTCCTGATGGGCGGGGTAGTCGGCGCTGACCCATTCGTTGATAAAATCCGGCACGCCCAATTCGGATGCGGCAGGGGAGGATTCGTCCTTGGGAAGAATGAGATCTGCAAGCGCCTGAACGGTGGCCAGTTCCTCGGCAGACAGCAGCTTTTCCCAGGGAAACTTCAGCGGCTGCATGAAATCCGGATCGTGGAAGACGAACCGGGAAGGATGTGCCGGAGGCGCGGGCTCGGTGTGGTTTGGCGCGGCGATGGCAGCAGGCACGGCTGCAGCGCCTGCAGCACCGGTGAGAAGGCCTTTGAGGGCGTGGCGGCGGGAGATGGGGGAGGATGACGCGGCGTCGTTCATTCGGAGACGAGAATGGCTGGTTGCACGGAAAACTGCCTGCGGTTCAAAGCCAGAAGCCAAAACCACAGCAAACCGAAAAAGGTGCCCACGTAGGGCTGCCAGACAAGAAGCAGGGCAAAGGTGAGCGTCGTTCCAAAAAGCCACCGCTCGCGCAGGCGACCATGCATCCAGGCATGGGTCAGCATGGCCCCGCCCACCAGCAGCACGATATTGCCAAGCTCCAGCATGTCTCCGGCCAATGCCATCTTCTGCGTGACAGCGGTGAGCGCTTTTGTGACCTCCCGCTGGTCATTCATGCCGGTGAAGTTCATCGAGCCGAATGCCCTTGCTGCGCGGTAGAATCCCACAAAGCGAAAGATCAACGCCGCCCCGACGAGCAGAGAGCCCAGACATGCCAGGACGCGGGCATTTTGCCGCCGCTGCTGAGTCATTTGCGGCCGGGGAGGATTTTGCCGCAGCCTTAGAAGTCTTTGATCTTTTCTCATGGAAGACAGAAATTACACGTTCCCCCGCTTCATCTCCTCCATCAGCCATTCGCTGGAGCGCCAGGCGAGGGCGAGGATGGTGAGGGTGGGGTTTTTGTCGGGGTTGCTGGGGAGGACGGCGCCGTCCATGAGGAAGAGGTTTTTGACGTCCCAGGTCTGGCAGTATTGATTGGTGACGCTTTCGGAGGACTTGGCCCCCATGCGGGCGGTGCCGACTTCGTGGATGATCTCTCCGGGGCGCTGGATGGCCTCGGCACCGCTCTGGGGTTTGGGTTTGCCGCCCATGCCCTCCAGCATGGCGGCAAAGGTCTGCTGCATGTGTTCGGCCTGTTTGATCTCGTGGTCGCTCCACTTCCAGTGGAAGCGCAGCACGGGGATGCCCCATTGATCGACCACATTGGGATCCAGCTCGGCATAGCAGTCTTTGTTGGGGAGCATTTCGCCGCGGCCGGAAAAGCTGAACTGAGCGCCGTAATAGCGGCGTGCGTCTTCTTTGAGCCTGCGGCCGTAGGTGCCGGGGGAAAGGGCGTCGAGATAACCAAAGCTTTTCGGTTCGGGCATCTGCCGCCCGCCGCCCATTTCAATGTGATAGCCACGGGCGAAGCCGAGCTTTGCATGCTCATTCACCAGCCACCAGGGCACATAAGTGTGCAGGCCACCTGCGCCGTCTTCATTCATCGGCGGCAGCCCTTCCATGGCGGGAATGTGGGCGCTCAGGCGGGTGCCAACGCTGTCCATGAGATTGCGCCCCACCTGCCCGGAGGAATTTGCGAGTCCGGCCTTGTCACGGGATTTTGAATTCAGCAAGATGCGCGAAGTTTCGCAGGTACTTGCGGCGAGAATGACCACGCGCGCCTTGGCGATGACATCCCGCCGTGTGACTTTGTCGATGTAATGCACGCCAGTGGCTTTGCCGCTGCCGTCCATCACGACTTCGCGCACCATGGCGTCTGTGATGATGTCGAGATTTCCCGTGGCCAGAGCGGGCGGCAGCAACACGGTGGTGCTTTGGAAATTGGCGCGGATGCTGCAGCCGCGGATGCAGTTGGTGGCCCAGAAGCAAGCGGCGCGGGACATCATGTCCTTGCCGATGATTTCCTGCGCTTTGGGATTGCTGGGGAAGAGCACCTTCGGCAGGTTTTTCCAGTCCATGGGCTGGCTGAGCACAGCACGATGCGCAGCGACGACGGGCACGCCGAGTTTGCGCCCGGCCTTCTTTGCGAGAAGCTCCCCTACCCTCGGCTTTGGCGGCGGCATGAGCACTCCGGGAGAAGAATTGGGCGCATTGGCGATGCCGTCGTTCTCGCCATAGACGCCGATCAACTGCTCCACTTTGTCATACCACGGCGCCATGTCTTCGTAGTTCATCGGCCAGTCCACGCCGAGGCCATCGCGGGACTTTGGCTTGAAATCGAACTCGCCAAAACGCAGCGAGATGCGGCCCCAGTGATTGGTGCGCCCGCCGAGCATGCGCGCGCGCCACCACCAGAAGTCGCCTTCGGTGCCCGGCTTGTTGGTGTAGGGTTCTCCGGGCACCTGCCAGCCACCGATGTTGGCGTCATAGAAGCCAAAGTAGCGGTCCGGCGTGGCAGCCCCACGCAGCGGGGCCATCTCCGGCGTGTGAAACATGGCGGTCTCCTTTGCCGGATCATAATTGCGCCCGGCCTCGATCATGAGGACCTTCACGCCGTTTAGCGCCAGTATTAGCGCGGCCATGCCGCCGCCGGCACCGGAACCGACGACGATGACATCATACTGCGGCTGCGTTTTGCGATCGGTGAGGACAGGCATGGCGGGAGTATAGCCATCCGAGAGGCGCGACAAGTCATGTTACGTTTTTTCCAGATTGGAGACCTCAAAAACTGGAGCTTCAGAGCTCCAATGTGGCGGGTTTGCCACAAGGCAAAATTGTAACGGCGAGGCCTTCGACAGCCGGCCGCAGCGCACGCATAAGCGCGCGCTTTCGCTCCCTCCTTCCGACATGAAAATCCAGCATCGAAACCTCACTGCAGCAGTCCTGGCAGCTGCGTGCATCTTCTCGGCAGCCTCGCTTCAGGCGGCCACATTCGTCATCAGCTCCAACTCCACAACCGCTCAAACCCTGGGCAGTGGCTCAGGGCAAACCGGCACCGTGAACAGCGGCGTCTCGCTCACCGTCAGCGGCAGTACGGTGGCCGTCACCGTGACCGGAAACAACGCCACCATCACCAACAACGGCACGATCAGCCAGACCGGCACAGGCAGGACCATCGACCTGAACACCGCCAGCGTCGCCATGGCGATCACCAACAACGCCGGGGCGCTGATACAGTCGGCCGACTCCGACACCATCCGCGGCAACAAAGCCTCCGACTCAGTGACTGTGGACAACTACGGCAGCATCATCTCCCTAAATGCCTCCGCAGGCGGATCCCAGGCTTTGGATCTGGCGGCCATCACCTCCGGAGCCACGACGATCCGCAACTACTCGACGGGCCTGATCAAAGCGACGGCGGCGGACGCCATGCGCCCCGGCGCAAGCGGAACCGTGAACAACAGCGGCTCCATTCAGGCCCTCCCCATCGTCGATGCCAGCATCACAGCCGACCGCGAGGCCACCGGCAGCGACGGCATTGACGCGCAGACGAACTCGGGCGTGCAGATCACCAACAACAACGGCGGCAGCATTTCCGGCCGCCACGGCATCACGGGTGGCGCGGCCAGCGACGCCCTCAACTCCTTCAGCATCACCGTCACCAACAATGTGGGCGGCACCATCACCGGCATCAACGGCTCGGGCATCAACATCGACAACTTCAGCTCCGCTGCGGCATCGTCCTCCGCCAATGTGACCAACTACGGCACCATCGCCGGCAACTTCGACAGCGCGCACTACGATGTGGGCGACGGCGACGGCGTCGATGTGGACGGCATCACCACGCTGAACAATTATGGAATCATCCGCGGCCTCAGCGCCAATGGCACTGGCTCCGACGGCCAGACCAACCACCCGGAGGGCGTCTCCATCGGCGGCGGCACCATCAACAACTACTCCGGCGCTGAGATCACCGGCGGCGCGCTGGATGGCATGGGAATAGAAGGACACGGCATCCTGGTGGACAACTCCAGCAGTGGCAACGCCTTTGCCGCCACCACCATCAACAACAGCGGCCTCATCCGGGGCACCACCGGCTACGCGATCAAAATGATCGGCACGTTTGACAACTCAGTCACCAACAACGCCGGGGGCATCATCCGTGGCGCGGGCGATGCCATCACCGTCGGAGCCGCCATCCAGACCGGCAGTGGAAACGATACCCTCAGCAATGCGGGCACGATTACGGGAGACAACGGCAAAGCCATCGACCTGCAGGCGGGCAACGACACGCTCACCATCACTGGCGGGACCATCACCGGAGACATCGACGGCGGCACCGGCACGAACACCGCCACGATCAGTCCCGGCGCGGGCAACACTTTCAGCTATGCGGGGTCCATCTCCAATTTCAGCAGCGTGGACATTTCGACGGGCAACGTCATTCTCTCCGGCTCCAGCACTTATACCGGCAACACGACCGTGAACGGCACTCTGAGCGTCACGAACGTGACCGGCAGCGCCACGGGTTCAGGCTCGGTGGTGGTGAATTCGGGCGGCACCCTGAAGGGCACCGGCACCGTGGGCAGTGTGTCTCTCGCCAGCGGCGGTGTTCTTGCGCCTGGCGTCACCGTTGGAACGCTGAACATCAACGGCACACTGGACATCACAAGCGGTTCGCATTTTGCGTTTGATCTGGGCAGCACCTCCGACCTGCTGAACATCAGCGGAGCGCTGAACTACACCGGAGGAGGCAGCGCCATTTTTGACATCGCCGACACCGGAGGCATGACTTACGGCGGAGACTACACGCTGCTGAATTATGGGTCCGCATCCGGCCTGACGCTCTCAAATCTCTCCTTCGGCAGCACACCCGCGGGATTCAGCGGGGAGTTCACCATCGGGGCGAATTCGCTCACGCTTCATGTGGATGCGGCACCGGAACCTTCGCGTGCCCTGCTGGGCATGCTGGGACTGGCGTTTGTCGGTTTGCGGAGGCGGCGCGGTGGGCGGGTGGAGGCGTGAGGGCTGGGTGCTGAGTACCGCGTCCGCGTTCTGGAGGCGGGGGCCATCTTGGTCCTCCGGTTTGGAAACGATGGGTGATGTGAAAGCGTTGAGGGATCAGGATGATCCCTCTCCTGTTGAGAGGCCGGATGGTTGAACCACTCATCGCACACTAATCGAACACTAATATCAGAGCCAGAGGGGGGATTTTTTCGCTCATTATTGGTGTTTTATTAGTGTCCGATGAGTGGTTTCAGAGTCTGGCTTCACAGCCTTCGCGAAACAAAAAATTCGGGATGATCCCATTCCTGCCGGAGCCGCTGCGCGGAGAGCTTCTCCTAGCGAAGACATGACGGTGCCGATCCTCAGTTCCACAGGCACTGAGCTGCTTTGGGCTGCCGCCCCTGGCGAAGCAAGGTGGCTTTGTTCCTGCGGAACAAAAAACGCTCCGCCTCCACCTGAACGCTTAGACCAACTCTCAAAAATCTTGTCACATTGCCCGGACGGCGGAGCGGCCCCATTGGCTGCGTTAGTCGCTTGCCTGTTATTCTTCAATAGCAGGCGGCGCTCCCGCCTTGCCACTGGGGCCGCTGCGCTCGCCGGTTCAATATGCAACGGGCGTTGGGTGTTTCGTGGATGGTGATTTCGCACAGGCCGGGGAGCTGGGGGGCGAGCTTTTTCCACAGCCAGGCGGCCATGTATTCGATGGTGGGGTTTTCCAGGCCTTCGATCTCATTGAGGTAGGAATGGTCGAGGCGGTCCATGATGGGCTTCATGGCCTTGGAGATTTCCGCATGGTCATAGACCCAGCCGATTTTCGGATCCACCTCGCCCTCGATGGCGATCTCCAGCTTGAAGGAATGACCGTGCATCTTGGTGCATTTGTGGTCGCCAGGAAGATTGGGCAGGGTCTGGGCTGCCTCGAAACGGAAGTCTTTGATGATGCGTGCGCGCATGATTTTGGTGGAGATGTCCTTTAAACCACCATTGGCCGCTCACCAGCACAAATGATGAGCTAAATTTGGCCCTTGGGCGGCTCAGGGTTTCTTCGCAGGCTCCGGAGAGGCTGCCTTGGCAGCGGCCAGATGGGGCGGGAGGACGGTGAGGTTCAGGCGGTGAACCTGACCGTCGAAAGGGGTGCTGTTGGGGTAGGCGGCGTTCTTTAAAATGCCAAAGCTCTGCCCGGCGGCGAGGCCTGCCTTGGGCTCCTGCGGAAAACCCTGCTCGAAGGGGGCAACGCCGAGCACTTCGCTATGGCCGGGGACGGCGAGGGTGATGACGCCGCCGGTCTCGACCTGCGCGCGGAGATTGATGCGGCCTTTTTCCAGAGCCGCGCCAGTGATGGCCGTGGACTTGCCATCCGCAAAGACCGTCAGCGTGGGCTGAGAGGCGACGAAGTGGAGCGCATAGCCGGACTGCTCGTCTCCCTGGGCGAGCAGGGTGCTGTCCTGATCGACCAGCGGATCGAACTCGAAGGCGGCATCGATGAAGACTCCCCTGCCCTTCAGCTTGGGTGCTTCCGCGGCGCTGAGGGTATCTCCGATGTTCAGCACGAGATCATCCGAGCCCGCAGGACTGGGCGCGCCCATGATCTGCGCCACGGGGCGCAGGGCGCTCTGGAATTCCTTGGGGAAGAAGCCGGCCAGCGTGGTCTTCAGCGTCGCGTGCTCGGGTTTGGAAGCGAGGTTCGTCCACTCGTGGGGATCGGTCTGGTGGTCATAGAGTTCTTCGCTGCCATCGGCGTAGCGGATGTAGCGCCAGCGTTCGTCACGTGCGGCGTAGCCGGCGTTTTTGCCACCGCTCATGCAGGTGATGGCGGGACGATCGCGTTTGGATTTGGGATCCTGCAGCAGGGGCTTCAGGCTGCTGCCGTCCAGGTGCTCAGGGGAAGGCAGGCCGGTGAGATCGCACAACGTGGGATAGAGATCGATGAGCGCCACCGGCTGAGACGTGGCAGAGTCCGGCTGGCTGAGGCCGGGGGCGTAAATGGAGAGCGGGATGCGCGTGGTCTCCTCCCATAGCTTGCCTTTGTGCCACATCTGCTTTTCACCGAGGTACCAGCCGTGGTCCGAGGTGAAGACGATGATGGTGTTCTTGGCGCCGGGGCTCTTTTCCACGGCGGCGAGGATGCGACCCAGCATGGCATCGCAGAACGCCACGTTGGCCAGGTAGGCGCGCACGGCGTCCTTCCAGAGGTTCTTTTCGATGATTTGCTGATGATAGCCCTCCTTGAGGTGGGTCTTGGCAATGGCGGGGACATCGTCCAAATCATCCGCCTTCACCTCCGGCAGCTTGATGGAGTCGAGCGGCAGCGCATCAAAGTACTTCTGCGGGACATACCAGGGCGAATGTGGGCGGTAGAGTCCCAGCGCGAGGAAAAAGGGCTTCGCCTGCTTTTGAGCGAGGAAATCAGCGGCGAAGGCCACGACCTGACCGTCATCGGTTTTCTCCTCCTCAACAGGGATGCCGCCCCAGTCCCAGTGCCAGATGTTGAGGCCGTTGAAATTCTGCCCGGTGTGAACTGGGAGGTCCGGGATCTGCACTCCTGGCTGTGGAAAACGCTGGTCCCAGGCGGCATCCTGCTCAAAGCCACGCCGTCCACCGTGCCATCCGGCCAGACGGCCCTCAGGCCCGCCGTGGTTGGCGTGGAAGATCTTGCCTGCTGCAGCGGTGATGTAGCCCTGCGATTTGAAGTATTCCGGCAGCGTCGGTTTGCCGACAATCTGCACACTGCGCCGCCAGTCCTGCTCATTGCCAAAGACACCGCTGGAGGAGGGCAGCATGCCGGTGAGCAGGGAGGTGCGGGAGGGATTGCACAGAGCGTAGTTGCAATGGGCATTGGTGAAGCGCATGCCCATTTTGGCCAGACGATCCATGTTTGGCGTGAGGGACTGCGGGTGCCCGCCCATCCAGCCCACGTAATCCCGCAGATCATCCGCAATGATGAAGAGGACATTGGGTTTTCCCTCGGCGGAAACCGCCTTCGTCCTCGGCTGGGGTTTCGCGGATTCGTTCGCAGGCGGAGTCACTCTGATTCTTGCCTTCACAGCGGCATCGGCAGACACAGACGCGCCCAGCAAAACGAGGGAGAGCAGGAGGGCTGAGCGTGGGGAAAACATCGGCCAAAGCTTGCACGGCGGTGAAGGAATGTCGAGCCAGCGTGCGGTGGAATCACAAGGGACTAGCGCACGTCGATATCCGGCCTTGTTTAAGCCAATTTTTGTCTAGCCCAGACGAGGGGAAAAACTCAGTGCTTTTACCTCATTTTTGTGAATGGAGGGGACTTTGTGAAATTTTTCACAAATAGGGCTTGCGACCCTTTCACCTGTGGCTAAAAACAAGGGCCGCCATCCCGGAGAGACCCTACACCGACCCTCCCCGGCGGGCCCTACCCCACATGCTTTCTTCGTTTTCTCAACCAACCTTCTCGCCGCTGCTCGCGAACGTGCACAGCCACGCGTCGCCGCTCTTCGAGAAGGAAAGCTTTCTCGGGTTCATCACCAACTCCACGCTTGTTGCCCTTTGCGTACTCGGCCTCGTCCTGTGGTTCGCCCGCAAGGCGACAAAGAACATGACGCTGGTCCCGCACAAGGCTCAGAACACGTTCGAGTTCGTCATCGAATTTCTTTACGGTCAGGTTGAGGGCATCGTGGGAGCCAAGCAGGCAAGGCTTGCGTTTCCTCTTCTCGGCACGCTTTTCATCTACATCCTTGTCTCCAACTGGTTCGGCCTTCTGCCAGGCGTGGGAACCATTGGCTGGGGCGAGTCCACCGGCCCCCTTTCCATCAAAGCCGCACACGATCCTCTCCTCCGTCCGCCAACAGCTGACCTGAACGCCACCATCGGCCTTTCGATCTCCGCTTTCCTTGTGTGGCTTTTCCTGACCATCAAAGAAGTCGGTGTCTGGGGCTTCGTCGTTCATACCTTTGGCCCCAAGGGTGGCCTGAAGGGAATCATGGGCATCGCGGTGGCTGCCGTCTTCCTCTTTGTGGGTGTGATCGAAATTGTCTCCATCATCATCCGCCCGGTGACGCTCTCCATTCGTCTCTTCGGCAACATCTTCGCCGGTGAAAACGTGCTGCACACCATGAGCGACCTTCTTGCAGGCCAGGGGCCGGTGATGAGCTTCCTCGGCAGCGTGGCCCTGCCCCTGCCCTTTTACTTCATGGAACTGCTCGTCGGCCTGCTGCAGGCCATCGTCTTCACGCTTCTGTGCTCCGTTTACATCCAGCTCTCCACCACTCATGACGACCACGGCCATGAGGACGGACACCACTAATTTCTGAATTTGCCTGCGGGACCATGCGCAACGCGTGGACGCCGGCGAGACAACAAAACACAACTCGACAAATACAATGACACTTGAACTCGTCTCTATGGCCCAGGCCGCTGCCCCTCACGCTGAAGCAGTCGCCACCGGCATCACCGGCAACCTCACCATGGCAATCGGCGGCGCCGGCGCTGCTCTTGGCGTGGGCATGGTCGGCTCCAAGGCTGTGGAAGCCGTGGGCCGCAACCCTGGCGCTTTCGGCAACATCCTGACCCTTGGCATTATCGCCATGGCTCTTGCTGAAGGTCTGGGCATCATCGCCTACCTTGGCGGTTTCTAATTCCCGCTTTCGCGGCGGGCCGCCGAAACGGCCCGCCGCTTTTCCCCTCTTTCTCTCCTCTCTTTTACTCATTTTTAGGTCACCTCTGTTCCGCTTATGATCTCCGCCACCCCCATCATCATCGCCGCAGGCAAAGTTGATGCCATTGCAGACAAGTTCGGTCTCGCTTGGGGCAAATTTTTCGCACAGGTGATCATTTTCTGGATCGTCTTCACGATCCTGAAGAAGTTCGCATTTGGCCCGATCCTGGCCATGCTGGAGCAGCGCCGTCAGCGCATCGCTGATGGTGAAGCCAAGCTGGAGAAGATCGCGAAGGACGCCGCAGAGGCGAAGCAGAACTCCCAGGCTATTCTGGACAAGGCGGAGGCTGATGCAGCCCGCCTCGTGAAGGAAGCTGATGACGCCGCCAAGGCCATCCAGGAGCGCCGCCAGCAGGACGCCGTGGCCAGCGCGAACACCATCATCGCCAAGGCCCGCGAAGCCGCCCAGCTGGAGCAGGAACAGCTCATGGCCCAGCTCAAGCGCGAGTTCGGCCGCATGGTCTCCGACGCCACCAGCCGCGTCACCGGCAAGGTCCTCAACACCGAAGACCAGACCCGCATCAACCAGGAAACCTCCGCCCAGGTCTCCGCTTAATTTTCCCCTCTCTCCCGCCGCTTCGCCACCATGAAGATCACCAAGGAAGCCCGCCGCACCTCCCGCCAGCTTTTCCGTGCATGCATTGCCAATGGAAAGCTCGACGACTCCAACGTGCGCACGGTGGTCAACACGGTCGCCAAAAACAAGCCTCGCGGCTACATCGGCATCCTGGACGCCTTCACCCGTCTGGTGGCCAATGAAGTGGACCGCCAGCGCGCCCTCGTGGAAAGCGCCACCGCCCTGACTCCGGCCAATCAGACCGAGCTTCAGAGCAGCCTGTCCAAGAAGTATGGCCGCCCGCTTACCCTTGAATTCAAAGTCAATCCCGAGCTCCTCGGCGGCATCCGCGTAAAGGTCGGCTCCGACGTCTGGGATGGCAGCGTCAAAGCCCGCCTCAAAGCCCTTTCTGACTCCCTTTCCGCCTAAAATTCCGCCCCTTCCCTTCAGCTTTTTCACACCCGCAATACCATGAGCAACATCCTCCAGGAGATCGAATCCCAAATCGCCGGCCTCAAGACCGCCGTCACGAAGTCCAATGTGGGCATCGTACGTGAAATCGGTGACGGCGCAGCCAAGATTGAAGGCTTGAGCGATGTCATGCTCAACGAAATGATCGAGTTCCCCGGCGGCGTGTACGGCCTGGCTCTGAATCTTGAAGAAACCGAAGTCGGCTGCGTGCTTCTCGGCTCCGGCGAAAACGTCAAAGCTGGCGACGAAGTGAAGACCACCGGCCGCCTCCTCTCCGTGCCCGTGGGCAAGAGCCTTCTGGGCCGCGTGGTGAACGCGCTCGGTCAGGCCATCGACGGCAAGGGCGAGATCAAGGGTGAAACCCAGTATCCCGTCGAAAAGCTGGCTCCTGGCATCATCGCCCGTAAGTCCGTGTCCGTCCCGGTGCAGACAGGCATCATGAGCATCGACGCCATGATCCCGATCGGCCGCGGTCAGCGCGAGCTGATCATCGGTGACCGCTCCACCGGCAAGACCACCATCGCCGTGGACGCCATCATTTCCCAGGCGCAGCAGAACAAGGCTGCCGAACAGGGCAAGCTGAAGGGCCACAAGCCCCTCTACTGCATCTACGTCGCCATCGGCCAGAAGCAGTCCAACATTGCCCGCGTCGCGAAGACCCTCGAAGACGCCGGTGCCATGGAGTACACTTGCATCGTCAGCGCTTCCGCTTCTGACTCCGCGGTGAACCAGTACCTCGCCCCTTACGCCGGCGCCGCCATCGGCGAATGGTTCATGGACCAGGGCCAGGACGTCCTCATCGTCTATGATGACCTTTCCAAGCAGGCTGTGGCTTACCGCCAGGTGTCCCTGATTCTGAAGCGTCCTTCCGGCCGTGAAGCTTATCCGGGTGACGTGTTCTATCTCCACTCCCGTCTGCTTGAGCGCTCCTGCCGCGTTTCCGAAAACTACGGCGGTGGCTCCATGACCGCTCTGCCGATCATCGAGACGCAGGCCGGTGACGTGTCTGCTTACATCCCGACAAACGTGATCTCCATCACGGACGGCCAGATCTTCCTGGAAACCGACCTTTTCTACCAGGGTATCCGTCCTGCCATTTCCGTCGGTCTCTCCGTTTCTCGCGTGGGTTCCGCCGCTCAGACGAAGGCCATCAAGAAGGTCTCCGGCACCACGAAGCTGGACCTCGCCCAGTTCCGCGAACTGGCCGCTTTCGCCCAGTTCGGTTCTGACCTCGACGCCTCCACCAAGGCCAAGCTGGACCGCGGTGCCCGCATCGTGGAACTCTTCAAGCAGCAGCAGTATCAGCCGAAGAGCCTGCCGATCATGGTCACCACGCTTTACGCGATGCAGAAGGGCTACTTCGACTCCGTGGCCGTGGACCGCGTGAAGGAATTCCAGGCCAAGCTGGAAGAGTACCTGAGCACCCGCAAGACCGAGCTCATGGACCAGCTCGCCAATGAGAAGGCCCTCGACAACGTCGAAGCCGGCATCAAGTCCGCCCTCGATGACTTCAAGGCCTCCTGGAAGTAAGCTGTTTTCGTTCGTTCTGACTTTTTCATCCTTCATCCTTTAAAAGATGCCCTCCACCCGCGACATCCGACGCCGAATCAAATCGGTCAAAAACACGGCCCAGATCACCAAGGCCATGCAGCTCGTCGCGGCTGCGAAGATGAAAAAGGCGCAGGACCAGGCCAGCAACGGCCGTGCCTACGCCGAAATGCTCAACAAGGTGCTGGTGAACCTCAAGGAGCAGGCCGAGGAGGGCATTCATCCCTTCTTCGCTGAAGGCAAGGGAGACAAGACTCTCGTGCTGCTCATCGCTTCCGACAAGGGCCTTTGCGGCGCCTTGAACACCAACCTGTTCAAGAAGCTCGTCACCACGCAGATCGAAGGAACCGTCGAGTACGTCACCATCGGCAAGAAGGCTGTGCAGGCGATCAACCGTCTGCGCCGCACGCTCCTGGCTGACTTCCCGATCAAGGACCCCGCCAAGTTTGCTGAAGTGCGCGCCGTGGGCCGCTTCATCCAGGAAAAGTATCGCACCGGCGAATACAAGAAGGTGCTCGTGGTCTTCAACAACTTCATCAACACCGTCACCGTGGTGCCGACTGTGGAGCAGCTGCTGCCCGTGAATCCGGTGACCCTCGGTGGCAAGCGTGACTTTGGCCATGAGCTGCCCGCCGCCACGGCCACGACCGAATACACCTTTGAGCCCAGCGCCGCAGTCGTGTTTGAAACCGTGCTGCCGCAGTATGTGAACGACACCGTTTACCAGATGGTGCTCGAGTCCCGCGCCTCCGAGCACTCCAGCCGGATGGTGGCCATGAAGAACGCCACCGACAACGCCAAGCAGATGATCAAGGACCTCAGCCTCGAGTACAACAAGCTGCGCCAGGCCGCGATCACCAACGAACTCCTCGAAATCACGACCGCCAAGATGGCTCTCGAATAAGCCCCTTCCACCCACCCCTTCTTTTTACTTTTCCCTTTATGAGCAACATCGGCAAAATCGTTCAAGTCATCGGTCCCGTGGTGGACGTGGATTTCTCCGCCAGCGGCAAGCTGCCCGCCATCTACAACGCCCTCGAAATCAATTTCGAGCAGGGTGGCAAGGCCGCACGCCTCACCTGCGAAGTGCAGCAGCACCTTGGTGACGGCTGGGTCCGCTCCATCGCCATGATTTCCACCGAAGGTCTGAAGCGCGGCATGGACGTCAAGGACACCGGCGGCCCGATCACCGTTCCCGTGGGTGAAGAAGTTCTTGGCCGTATCTTCAACGTCACCGGCGACGCTTGCGATGACCAGGCAGACCCAAAAACCGAAAAGCGCTACGCCATTCACCGCGCCGCTCCTGCTCTCGTTGATCAGAACCCCTCCGCTCAGATTCTCGAAACCGGCATCAAGGTCATCGACCTCATCTGCCCTTTCACCAAGGGTGGTAAAGTCGGCGCCTTCGGTGGTGCTGGCGTGGGCAAGACCGTCGTCATCATGGAGCTGATCAACAACATCGCCAAAGGCCACGGTGGTTACTCCGTGTTCGCCGGTGTGGGTGAGCGTACCCGTGAAGGTAACGATCTTTACCATGAAATGATCGAGTCCGACGTTATCAAGGTGAAGAAGAACGGCCACGACATCGTGAAGAACGAGCAGGGCGGTTACATCAGCGAGCCCGGCTCGAAGGTGGCCCTTGTGTACGGACAGATGAACGAGCCCCCAGGAGCGCGTCTTCGCGTCGCTCTCTCCGCCCTCTCCATGGCCGAGTACTTCCGCGATGAAAAGAACCAGGACGTGCTCTTCTTCGTGGACAACGTCTTCCGTTTCTCCCAGGCCGGTTCCGAAGTGTCCGCTCTCCTTGGACGTACGCCTTCCGCCGTGGGTTACCAGCCGACTCTGGCCGCAGAAATGGGTCAGATGCAGGAGCGAATCACCTCCACGAAGACGGGTTCCATCACCTCCTTCCAGGCCGTTTACGTCCCTGCTGACGACTTGACCGACCCTGCTCCGGCCAACACCTTCGCCCACCTTGACTCCACCGTCGTGCTCGAGCGTTCCCTCGCCGAGCTGGGCATCTACCCTGCTGTGGATCCTCTCGCTTCCGTGTCCAAGGCGCTTGCCCCTGAAATCGTGGGTGAAGAGCACTACCGCGTGGCCCGTGGCGTGCAGCGCGTCCTTCAGCGCTACAAAGACCTGCAGGACATCATCGCGATTCTCGGCATGGACGAACTGAGCGAAGACGACAAGCTGACCGTGTTCCGCGCCCGTAAGCTTCAGCGCTTCCTCTCCCAGCCCTTCCACGTGGCTGAAATCTTCACCGGCACCAAGGGCGAATACGTCAAGGTGTCCGACACCATCAAGGGCTTCGCCGAAATCCTTGACGGCAAGCACGACAGCGTCCCCGAAGCCAACTTCTACATGAAGGGCGGCATCGATTCCGTGAAGAAGGACTAGTCTGCTTCGCAGTATTTATGATTTACGATTTACGATTTATGATTTCAAACTCATGAATCGCGGTCTCTCCGGCCAAATCATAAATCATAAATCATAAATCATAAATCTCTCCGCTTTCATCCATGCCCCTTAAACTCGAAATCGTCACTCCTGAAGCCCGCATCTATTCCGATGAGGTCGATACCGTCGTGCTTCCGGGTTACGAGGGTGAAATGGGCGTCCTGCCGGCGCACAGCAACCTGGTGACCACGCTGCTCCCTGGGGAGCTGCGCATCACCAAGGGTGGCAAGACCATTGAACTCGCCGTGGGTGAGGGCCTGGTCGAAGTGACCGGCAACGTCACCCGCGTCCTCACGGATGTGGCCGTCGATGCTGAAAAGATCGACGAGAAGGCCGCTGAAGAAGCCATCGCCCGCGCCCAGAAAGCTCTCTCCGAACTCAAGCCGGGCGAGCATCAGGAAGAAGTGGCCGCCGCCATGGCAGCCATCCAGCGCGCCACCGCCCACCTCAACATCAAGCGCAAGCGCAGGACGGTGTAATAACGCCGGGCTGAACTGCCTCAAGAAAACTTATCTAGACCATGAGAGTGCTGCTCTCATGGTCTTTTTGTTTTGGGGGGTGATGGGGGATCGATCTGGAAAGGCATTCGCTCGGCGAGATGAGTCGAGCGCGCATGGTGATCCAAGGTTTTGACGATCCGATCGTGTCTAAAAACCTGTTGCAAGGTGGCAGGCGAGAGCGCTTTTGGAGCGCGGAATTTATTCCGCAGAACTCCGCTGCTTCCTGCAGTTCCGCATACCTGAATAAGGCTCCCACCTCCCACGCTATCGGCAGGCTCCCACCTCCCACGCTATCGGCAGGCACCCACCTCCAACGCTGCTGGCGCTCCTCAGCACGCTCGAGCTTTCCACCTCCAGGAATCCACGCTCCGGGCTGCAGGTGTTTGCGACCTTCTGCGGGATAAATCCCGCGCTCCACGGACTGCATTCGCAGCGGTGGCTCAGCAAGCTTTTAAAATATGGACTGGCCGCCGGCTACTTCCCCAGAGTGAACGAGTCCACGATGCGCTGCACGGCAGGGCTTCGGGTCACGGGCATGGCGTAGTAGGAGAAGACGAGGCCGATTCGGTAGCCGGGCTCGATGAAGGAGTAGGTTAGCAGGGACTGGGAGCCATCGGGCTTCTGGGCTTCAGAGCGCATGGCCTCGCGACCGCCCACGCGAACCAGCTGCGGTTTGCTGAACTTGGTGAAGCCCTTGAGTGCGAGAGAGCGCTGGGAGTCCTTCAGAAGATAGGGATCTCTGGCGTTGCGGTGGGAGGTGTCGGGTGCCCTGACCAGCGCCATCACGATTCCTCCGGTCGGACCGACATCGTTCGCGCAGGCCGCCGACATCAAGCGTCCTTCTTTTGATGTTGGGCTGACCTTCCAACCGTCTGGCAGGAAGAACGAGATGTGCTGGGTGGGAAAGGAAACCTGCTTCCCGCCTGCGACGGGCTGAAGCCTCGGCTTCGAGGACGTGGCACAACTCATCAAGGACAGGACGCTGGAGAGCAGGAGAAACAGGGTGGCTTTCTTCATGATGCCGCCAGTTGCCTCGTCCTCCGCTCCGGGTCAAGCAGCAAAGCAGTCCCCTGCCCCGGCACGGATGGTTCCGTGATTTCCCCGACTTTTTCTGCCGGGTAGAATTCCAATCTACGGGGCACCTTTGTAGTTGGCACTTCTTGTTTTCCCCCGGACTCTTGGGACCAGCAACCTTTACCGCCTATGTCCACCGCCTTTGGCATTTTTGTTGGATTCACCGTGTGGTTCCTCATGCGTTACCTGATCGCCGGATTTTATACGGTGAATCAAAACGAGCGGGCCGTAAAAACGAGTTTTGGCCGCGCCCAGCGTGTCGGCAATCTACGCACCATCGATGATCCGGTGGCCGACCACCTCACGCCGGAGCAAAAAAAGCGTTATGACTATCCGCAGGTGGTGGTGATTCCGCCGGGCGGCCCTTATTTCAAATGGCCGTGGGAAAAGGTGTACAAGGTGGACATCGCCACGAGCACGGTGAACATGGCCTGGGATCCTGATGATCCGACGGCCAATGCCTCGGGCAGCATCCTGGATGCCGTGACCAAGGACCAGCTCAATGTTGGGCTCAACGGGCAGATCCGTTTCCGCGTGTCCGAGCGCAACCTCTACGCCTTCGTCTTCGGGGTGAAGAACGCCTATGCACATGTGATGGGCTATTTCGTCAGCGTGCTGCGCGAGCGCATCGCCACCTTTGAGGCGCCGCCCGAGCTGGGAGTGGATCCGGAGCATTCAGGAGCAGCCTCCACCATCGGCATTTCCATCAATGACATCCGCAAAAACATGCGGGATCTCAATGAGCATATGGATCACGAGTGCCAGAGCTCGTCCGCGCGCTACGGCATCCAGCTCGATGCTTCGCTGATCACGGGCATTGATCCACCGCATGAGGTGGAGTCCGCCCTGGCTGCGATCAATACGGCGTACAATCAGGTTTCCTCGGACATCAGTCTAGCGCAGGCCAGTGCGGACCAGAAGATCGTGCAGTCGCAGCGCGCGGTCGAGATCGAGACGCTCAAAGCGCAGGCGGAAGTGGAGCCGCTGAAGCGTCTCGCCTCCCAGCTGCTCGATTTGAAATCCCGTGGCAGCGCCGCGCTGCGCTCCTACGTGCGGAATGTCCGCCTGGCCCTCTTTGACAAGGCCTCACAGGTCTTTGTGGAAACGCACAAGGACTGAAAGAAACACTGAACCAGAACCTCGAACAAGGAACTTTTATGGACGCCTTAACCCACTTCATCCTCACCGCAGCCATCACCTTCATCGGCTGCAGCATCGCGGTGCCGCTCATCCTTTGGTTCGGCCGCATCCTCGGGCTGTATGCCGTGGTGCAGGAGCGCCGCAGCCAGGTGTACATCCTGTTTGGCAAAGTTATCGGCACCATCGACGAGCCCGGCCTGCATTTCCTGCCCGCCAAGCTGGGGCTCTCCGCCTTTCTGGTAAACTGGCTGGGTAAATGCCAGACCGTCGATCTGCGGCTGGACCAGACCTACCTGCGCAGCCAGGCGGTGAACTCCGAGGAAGGCGCGCCCATGGGCATTGGCATCTGGTATGAAATGTTTGTCAGCGATCCGGTGGCCTTCCTTTTCAAAAACACCGACCCGCGCGGCTCGCTCTCCGCCAACGTGAGCAACTCCACCGTGCGCTGCCTGAGCAATCTGCCGCTGGCCAAAATGCTGATCGACCGCCACATCATGAGCGACACCGTGCGCAGCGAAGTGACGCCCAAGTCCCACGAGTGGGGCTTCAAGCTCGGCAGCGTGTACATCCGCAAGGTGCATTTTCGCGATGCCATGATGATCAAGCAGATCGAAAGCAAGGTGGTGAACCGTCTCCGCCAGGTGACGTCCGCCATCAAGCAGGACGGCGTGAATCAGGTCAGCGTCATCACCAGCACCGCCGAGAAAACCGCCGCTGTCGAACTCGCCAAAGCCGCCGCCGTGCGTCCGGAGATCGTGGGCAATGCGCTGCGGGACATTTCCAATGACCCGGATGTGGCGCAGGCGGTGTTTGATGTGCTGGAGGCGCAGAAGATCGTCAATGGGAAGGCTACTGTGACGCTGATGCCGAGTTCAGGAGGAGGCTTGCTGGCGGATCTGCTGGCGGCGCAGCAGCCGCGTGGCGGAGCGACGCCGCCGCCGGTGAAGGGGTGAAAAAAGGCCTCTAGTGACAGGGCTCGAACCTGCGTCCAGTCGGAAAGGAGCCGACCGCTCTACCACTGAGCTACACTAGAGGTGCAGGAAAAAATGTCACCACGGAGAACATCCGTCAATTTTTAACATCAGTCACACCAACGACAAAACCGTGAGCATCGCGTTGCACCGCAATGTTGACTGCCCCTTCCAGATCAGAGAGCCATTGACCAGAAAACCAACCGGCTTTCCGCAGCAAAAGCGCCACCTGCGGATTTGAGACGGCAACACCATGCACCAGTTCGGGTGTCGGTTGAAACTTCTCGACCCGTCGAGTGGGCGGAGGAGCTATCCAGCCTTTTTTGATGGGGTCCACCCCATGCTTGAAGCAAACTTCTTCGATCTGCTTCCGCGTGCAACCAGCCTGACCCGTCAGGACCTCCCATGGCAGCGGCAGCTCAGCCCAGACCTTGGTGTCGGGATCAAGGTCACCACCGCTCCGCTGGTGCCATGCCGCAACATCCGCAGCCATGAGGCGAAGCACCTTGCCGAAACACAGCGCGTCCAATTCCTCCTCCATGCCCATGCTGTGAAGCAGAGCGACCCAGGACTGCCGGGCACGATTCCAGGCATTCGCAGTGTTGTTCCACGTGCTCGAATCATTCCCTCGCCGCACGATCATTGTCGCGCGTTGGATTTTGCTCTTTTCCCACACTTCACCCAGGAGTTCAGCAATGCCCTGCAGCTTGGAAAGCCAGATGCCCAGCAGCTTTCCCTTTTGCCCGTCAGTCAGACGCTCCAGAACCGTACGGTCAGGATGCAGATGAGCCACTGCCCACCAGTTGGAACGACTCGGTTCGCGGCGCATTCTATGGAAAAGCATGTCCGCGATTTCATCATATGGCCGTTGCTGGCTCTCGTTGGTAAAGACGCTTCGCATATTGCACCGAGCCGAGTAATAGGAGATGAAGACAGCACTGTTAGCATGAGAGGAAAAATCTTCCCATGAGAGATGGACGGCGAGCCCGGATTTGCCCACACGAGTGAACTCGTATTTCTTTTGTTCACGAAGATAAGTGTTCAACTTCCTCTCAAACCTGCGGAGAAAGCGGAACAGCTTGTTGTAGCGCCGACGGGACAGATTGAGTCCTGCCGTCTGACGCTTTTCAGTGTTCAAGCGGTCACTTTTATAATCACTCAGTCCAAACTCCTTGCCGATGGAACGGCCAAGTTCACGGATAAACAGCTCGATCTTTTCCGGGCACGAACAATCAGAAGCCGACCAGGAATCCGCCCGCCTGAACAACTCCAGACCTTTGCGCACCTGCCTTTCAGGAGGAATGGGGCGATGAAAGTCCTCCATCATCGACGTGATCTGATTAAACATGCGCTTCAACGAACGGGATGCCGCCCTGTCGAGCACATTAATCTCGTCGTGGCTCAGCTTGCCGCCGATTTTTTCTCGAATCATTTCAGCCACATCCTCCGGTCGCCGGCGTGTCTGCAGAGTTTTAAACAATTCATCCATACTCGGTTGAGCTTTATTTGCCGGAGTCCGATTCCACAGTTAGTCTCCGAGTACCAGCATCGAAGCAGATGAAAAGGGAATGGCAAGAACCGGTATGATCTGAGGACCACCTCATCCCGCCATTTCCGTCGCTTGCATTCCCCCCATGCCTGCTACACTCGACCTCCCGCCAATTTCGGCGGAAGTCGTTCGATTTCCCCTTTTCCCCAATCATGTCCCACAGAGTCCTCATCATCGGAGCCGGCGGCGTTGGCCGCGTTGTTGTTCATAAATGTGCCCAGCTTCCCGACGTGTTCGGTGAGATCATGCTGGCAAGCCGCACGAAGTCCAAGTGCGACAGCATCGCCGCGGAGCTGAAGAGGCCGATTCAAACGGCGGCGGTGGATGCGGACAATGTGCCGGAACTGGTGAAGCTGCTGAAGAGCTACAAGCCCGAAGTCGTCATCAATGTGGCGCTGCCGTATCAGGATCTCACGATCATGGACGCCTGCCTTGAGGCCGGGGTGCACTACATCGACACCGCCAACTACGAGCCGCGCGATGTGGCGAAATTTGAGTACCACTGGCAGTGGGCGTATCAGGACAAGTTTAAGAAGGCAGGCCTGACTGCGCTGCTAGGCTGCGGTTTTGACCCGGGTGTGACGAATGTGTACACCGCCTACGCGATGAAGCACCACTTCTCGAAGATCGACACGCTGGACATCCTGGACTGCAACGCGGGCGATCATGGCAAGGCCTTTGCCACCAATTTCAACCCTGAGATCAACCTGCGCGAAGTGACCGCGAACGGCCGCTACTGGCAGGATGGCAAGTGGGTGGAGACCAAGCCACTGGAGATCAAGCGCAGCTTCCCCTTCCCCGATGGCATCGGGCCGAAGAACATCTACTGCCTGTACCACGAGGAACTGGAGTCGCTGACGAAGCACTTCGACATCGGCCGCGCACGTTTCTGGATGACCTTTGGCGATGCCTACATCAAGCACATGGAAGTGCTGGTGAACGTGGGCATGACCGGCATCCACCCGGTGAAGCACAAGGGCGTGGACATTATCCCGATCGAGTTTCTCAAGACCCTGCTGCCAGAACCCGGCACGCTCGGTGCTGATACCAAGGGCAAGACCTGCATCGGCAACTGGATCGAAGGCACCGGCAAGGACGGCAAGCCGCTGCGCTACTACGTGTACAACATCTGCGACCACCAGGAGTGCTACAAGGAAACGAACAGCCAGGGCGTGAGCTACACCACCGGTGTGCCCGCCATGATCGCTGCGCGTCAGCTTCTGACCAATCCTGCTGAGTATCGCCAGCCGGGCGTGTGGAATGTGGAGCAGCTCAATCCAGATCCCTTCATGGCCGATCTAAACGCCTACGGCCTGCCGTGGGTGGAGACGTGGCCGACGGAGAAGCTGCCTGGGGAATAAGTCTCCAACCAACCGCCCCCCCTGTGAGAAACGGAAGCGCAGCACGATGGATCCTGTGCTGCCTTTTGTTTTGCATGCTGGTTGAGGTGGAGGGGCAAACACGGATACCGACCGCCGCCAAAGCGCCAAGCCAAGACCTGGGATGCATCGACGACGTGAAAGCGTCCGCTGTCATCGACGCGTCGCTTGATTCCGATTTGTTCAGGTCGAAGCAAGCATCGTATCCCTGGTACATCGTCGAGCATGACGATGGCCACTTGGAGGACACGATGAATGGCGGACATCCAGATCGGAAAGCCGTCCGGAAGATCGAGCACACGTCGAACTGCGTTTCCAATCATCAGGGGGAACACGTCATGAACTTCTGTGATGCGACCCTGATGAGAGGGGGCGGGGTGGAGCTGGCGATTTACGGGGGCCTGCCCGCCTACGGGAGCGGGTTGACGGTAAAGATTGATGCGAAGAAACAGTTCACCTGCGACTTCAAGTTTATCTCCATGGCTCCGATTGAAGGGACGATTCAATGGAACATCACACGGAAGGCGCTGCGGTTGAAAAAGGATGGCTTCAAGGCAGGAGAGCGCCTGTTTGGATGGCTCTCGGTGGAATTTGAAGGAGTCCTCACTGTGGACGGCAAGGAGACCCCGCAGAGCTACAAGATCGAGGGCTATATCAAACCGGTGATCCGGACTGCGCAAGAGGTAGAGCGTTGAACGCCCGGACGCCTCCCCTGGCTACATCGCCACCGCCTTAACGTCCGAAGACAAATCCTTCGCCGTCTGGCCAGATTCCCTGCCCTGCTTTACAGCGCCGAGGACGGCGGTCACTTCGATGCCGATGATGCACACGTCGTCATCGAAATCGCTGCGCTTGGAGAAGGACTGGACTTCGGCGAGGACGGACTGGAAGAGGTCGCTGGTGGGGAAATGGAGGCGCTGGTCCACGGCTTTGAGGAGATCTTCCTAGGTGTAGAGATCGCCCTCGGCGCGAAGAGTCGTCACGACAGTGCAGAGTCAGTGAGGGAAAACGGGCGAATACGACACAAGTGCTGGCATCGCTACGCGATGCGAGAGGACGCTAGGGGTGATGTTCACTTGTTCGAGGGGTGTCGCTACGCTCAACCCCTCGCTACAAGCTGGTATCGCTCCGCGATAATCTACGCTCAACCCTTCGCTACAAGCTGGTATCGCTCCGCGATAGCGTTCGTCGCTTGATATATCGACCCGCTTTAAGCAGACCTTTGCATTACATGGCCACCGCCTGAGCGTCTGAGGGCAGCTCTTTTGCGGTCTGGCCAGTTTCCTTGCCTAGTTTTTCGGCGCCGAGAACGGCGGTCACTTCGATGCCGATGATGCAGACGTCGTCATCAAAATCGCTGCGCTGGGAGAAGGACTGGACTTCGGCCAGGACGGACTGGAAGAGGTCGCTGGTGGGGAAATGGAGGCGCTGGTCCACGGCTTTGACGAGATCTTCCTGGGTGTAGAGATCGCCCTCGGCGTTTTCGACTTCGAAAAGGCCGTCGGTGAAAAGCATGATCAGGTCTCCAGCGGCCATGCTGGAACGCGAGGTGGTGAAGGTGGCATCAGCAAACAGGCCGAGTGCGCCCGCCCTGCCCTCCACCTCGAGGGAGACGGTTTTCCCCTCATGCCGGCGCAGATGCAGTGGCGAGGGGTGTCCGGCGATGGCGTACTGAAACTCTCCTTTGGCGGCATCCGCAATGATCATCACGCCCGTGGCATACATGGTGGTGCCAGCCTGCTTGAGGATGGAGTGCAGGCCGTGATTGATCTGGGAAAGCAGGTGGCCGGGATCGGGGTCGGTGCCGCTGTGCTGTTCCAGCAGGGCACGCATCATGCTCGTGACCAGGGCGGCGCGCACGCCGTGGCCCATGACATCGCAGATGAAGATGCCGACGCCGGTTTCCGAGACGGGAAAGACGCTGAAGAAGTCGCCGCTGACCGCTCCGGCGGGCTGATAGAGGGTGAAGAATTTCAGCGCGCTCTCGCCTGCGGACGCGGAGCGCGGCACGCTGGGGAAACGGTCTGGCAGCAGCGCCAGCTGGAGCTCGCGCGCCATTTTGAGCTCCTCCTCCATCTGCTGGTTCTTGGTGCTGAGTTCCAGCGTGCGAGCGGCGATGCGCCGCTCCAATTCACGGTTGAGAGACTCCAGTTCAGCCTGTGCCGCATTGCGCTCGCTCTCGGCTTTGTCGATGCGACGTCCCACCATGCGCGCGACCTGGGAGATGACGGCGGTGACGATGAGGATGTAAAGGAGGGTGGAAAGCGCGGAGGAGAGCGCGGGGTTCAGCGTCCAGCCGGTGAGGAAATGAGTGCGCAGCAAACCCTCCGCCAGCGCCACCAGCACCACGGCGGGCAGAAACCAGCGCAGCAGCATGGCGCGTGTGGAGTCCCCCTGCCAGCTGCGCAGCGGCCAGCACTCCGCCCCGATGGCGGCGATGATGCTGCTGCCAAGGAGAATGAAGGCTGCTGCTGTGGGCAGGGCCACCGGAATGATGGTGCCGCCGTAGAGCAGCGGCGTACCATGCAGATACCCCAGCACCACCACGCTGCTGATGCCCAGCACCACGGCGGCCGCAGGACCGGCCCAGAGCCGCAGCCGCACCTTCAGCAAAGCCAGGATGGCAATGCAGATGAGCAGAAAATTCAGCGCAGTGATGGGAGACATCCGGCCGGTGCGCACGGAGCCAAACATCGCCGGGTCTGCCACCAGCCATTCCTCTATTCCGAGACTGACGCCGCTGAAAAACTCAAACAGCTTGCCGCCTGCCACGACGCCCACCACGAGCAGCATGAGTTCCGCAATAGGGCGGCGAAACTTCGGGTTCTCCCGCAGGAGCATCACCATGCCGAGCAGAGTGAAGGCCAGCGCCGTGCTGGGCGCCATGGGGATGTAGGTCTGGCGGATGCTGGCCAGCGTCTCCAAACCGGAAATCCAGCCGATCAGCGTCAGCGTTCCCAGCACGCCTGTCATCAAGGCGCACAGAAAGCTGATTCGGCGATAGATCATCTTCATGACTCTACATCGGTGCCAGCAGGTGGTTGGTTGCCAGTGCCGGGACAAAACCACCGATGTCTGGAAAGACAATGGGAAGTGTGTGGCGGTGGTGGGGACAGGAGAAGAGCCTTGAAGGTCAGTGGTCAGGACTGAGGTCAAGACTGAGGTCAAGACTGAGGTCAAGACTGAGGTCAAGAGGTCAAGGTGGCAAGACTGGTCAAGGGGCGCGCTTTGTAAGTGATCGATATGCTATTCGTGACTTGCCATGGCTGCGGATTTAAGCTGAAAATGGTGGAATGATCCGGCTTGTGCTTACTGTTTTGGTCTTGGGCTGCGTGTTACACTCCCTGAGCTTTGCGGCTGAGGGTTTTGAAACAGAGAACCTGGTGCTTTATCAGCCTGATGCCGTCCTGAAGGAGCGTCTGCCCTCCGTGAATCCTCTCGGGGACTACTTCAAAAAAATCGAGGCCGAGTGCAAAGGCTCCCTGGCCAAAGAGACGCAGGCATCTCGCCTGGTGGTGGTGGTGGCTGTGAAGCCCGGGAAGCAGTCAAAGGTCTGGTTCATTCCTTCCGCAACCAAGGACCCGAAACTCGCTGAACTGCAGAAGAAACTGGAGATGCTGCCGGCGATCGATGTTTATGGCGGACCGTTCGCCTTTGCCATTTGTGGCAAGATCGCCGGAGGAAATCCGGCGGCGAAGGCCGAGGACGAGGGAGGCCCGCCGATTCCGCAAGAGTGGAAGGATGCGGTGAAGGATTCCAAGGAGGGCATCCGAGTGCCTGAAGGCTTTCTGGCGAAGGTCTGGCCTGATCCGCCCGGATGGACAGCGCCCGCTGACAAGCGCCCGAAAGCTCCCACCGAGTTTGTCACGCAGGTGCTGGAACCGCTGGGCGGCAAGATCCAGAAACCGAAGGACTGGCACTACCATGAAGGCCACCGCAAATCGACCTACATGTGGACGCTCTCAGTCGAAGACAGTGAGAAAGGCCCGTATGTCACGGGAGTGCGGATCCAAGCGTTCGTGGGCGTCAAGGAGGCGACTGGCAAGACCGCCAAGGAGTTCATCCTGGACTTCATCAAGTCCAAGAAAGACAACGCCGCCGTGCGGGTGGTGAGTACCTGCGATGAAAAAGATCAGGGCATCTTCAGCCGCATGTGCCTGGAGATCGAGGAAGGTCCAAACCACATTCTTTACTCGTTGTTTTGGGGCAATGAGGCGGACATTGCCGTGGTGTCCATCGCCGGCACCAGCGAAGAACTCTGGCACATCTATGCGCCGACTTTTGACAAGATGAACAAGTTTGAGCTGATGGATATGAAGAGGTTTGAGGAGAAGAAGGAGAAGTGAGGGACCGCAGCAGTTACGACGGTCAAGTGGCGACCTTTAGGGGCTTGAGGCTTTGCCTGCCATTCCGCCTTGATCTCCAACCTATCAACCTAATATCTTCTGGCATCGAGCGTCCACATGCCATCGACTGGCTGTGTTCCTTCAATGGGCTTATACGGACCTCCACATTCGTGCGCCAACTCCGCCAGCCCGTTCAGCATGTCTGATAAAAGTTGGTTTTGACGTAATAGCTCATCAAAACTCACCTTCAATGCATCTGGCAGGTCAGCGCCCAGATCTTGGGTAGCGCAAAGTTCCTGCCTCATTTCTGTCATATCCTGCGTCACCCTATGAACAAGCGTGCTGTGGCAGATATGATTTCGAAGATCCCGAATGGTTTGCATTCGGCCTATGAGTGCATTCCATGCGTTCCGTTTCTCCACCATTGAGGAATGCTGGTCCACCAGAAGCTTAAGGTGCTGAATCTTTTCGTTGAACTTCTTTTTTGCCACCGCCTTCCTGGACTTAGGCTTTGTGCGGAGCTTGAGAATATCCGACAACGCCAGCTCAAGGGCTCCAAAATTCAAGATGAACAGCCCGATTAGCGAAGACCAGTCCAGACGTTGAGGAAACACAGGATGGAGTGTTGTCGTGTCGAGCTCATGCATGCCATTTTCAACCGTGTCCATATTGGGACTTTAGAGCATTCCATCAAAACAAACAACGGGATGGCATGCCATCCCGTTGTTCGGATCAGTGAATCTCAGTGTGGCTGTTTTTACAGCCTCCGCTCCTTCACCTCGCTCGTAACCTCCGCGATGAAGTCGTCGATGGCTTTCACGCCGAGGTCGCCTTTCTTGCTGTGGCGGACGGCGACGCTTTGGGCGGCGGCTTCTTTTTCGCCGAGGACGAGCATGTAGGGGATGCGGTCGAGCTGGGCGAGGCGGATCTTGGCGCCGATTTTGTCGGCGTCGTTGTTGAGGGTGACGCGCAGGCCGGCGTCTTTGAGCTTCGCGTAGACCTCGTCCGCGAAGGCGTCCACCTTCTCGCTGATGGTGAGGATGCGCACCTGCTCGGGGGCAAGCCAGGTGGGGAAATGACCGGCGAAGTGCTCGATGAGCACGCCGCAGAAGCGCTCCATGCTGCCGAAGGGCGCGCGGTGAATCATCACCGGGCGGTGCGGCTTGTTGTCCGCGCCGTTGTAGGTGAGGTCAAAGCGCACGGGCAGGACGTAGTCCACCTGCACGGTACCGAGCTGCCATTCGCGGCCGATGACGTCCTTGATGACGAAGTCGATCTTCGGGCCGTAGAAGGCGGCCTCGCCGGGCTCTTCGGTGAAGGGCACGCCGAGAGTGGCGGCGGCGGTGCGGCAGGCGTCTTCGGCGGCGTCCCACTTGGCGGGATCTCCGGTGAACTTGCTGCTGTCGGGATCGCGCAGGCCCACGCGCACGCGGTAGTCGTGCATGCCCAAGGTATTTAGCACGATCTTCACAAGACTGAGGCAGCCGAGCACTTCCTTGGCCACCTGCTCTTCCGTGCAAAAGAGGTGCGCGTCATCCTGCGTGAAGCCACGCACGCGCGTCATTCCATTGAGTTCGCCGCTCTGCTCCCAGCGGTACACGGTGCCGAATTCGGCGAGGCGCACCGGCAGGTCGCGGTAGCTGCGCGGCTGGCTGTCGTAAATTTTGATGTGGTGCGGGCAGTTCATCGGCTTCAGAAGGAAGCCATCCAGCAGCTTGTCATCTGGCAGCACGCGATCTTCCGTGACCACTTCCTTACCGGCTCGCTCATTGAGCTGCTGGCGCAGGCGGGAGGACACGGCACCGAGGCGCTCCATGACCTCGCAGCAGCCGCAGCCTTCTTTGATGACCTTGGCGAGATCGTCGTTTTCAATGACGGGGGAAAACTGGCTGTCCTTATAGTAGGGGAAATGGCCGCTGGTCTTGTACAGCACCGTCTTGCCAATGTGCGGCGTGAAGACCTGGCTGTAGCCCTGCTTGCGCAGTTCCTCGCTGATGAAGTTCTGCAGCTCCTGGCGTAGGATGGCACCGTTCGGGGTCCAAAGGATGAGCCCCTGCCCCACGTCTTCGTCGATGTGGAAGAGCTTCAGTTCTTTGCCAACCTTGCGGTGATCGCGCTTCTTGGCCTCTTCGAGCTGCTCGAGGTGCTTGGCGAGTTCTTCGCTGGTCGGGAAGGCGGTGCCGTAGAGGCGCTGAAGCTGCGGCTTCGTCTCATCGCCCATGTAGAAGGCGCTGGCGACGGACATGATCTTGACGTTTTTGCACTTGCCGCTGTAGCCGACGTGCGGGCCGGCGCAGAGGTCGATGAAGTCGCCGTTCTGGAAGGTGGAGATCTGCTCGCCTTCAGGAATTTTTTCCAGCAGGTCGAGTTTGAACACGCTGGGATTTCCCGGGCGCTCGGTCAAACCGCCGAGGCGGCCGGACTTCGCCATGGCGATGGCTTCCTCACGGGTGACGCCTTTCCATTCAAATTTCTGGTTCTCCTTCGAGATCTTCTTCATCTCGGCCTCGATCTTCTCGAAGTCGTCCGGCGTGATGCGGTGGTCCGGGAGGTCAAAGTCGTAGTAGAAGCCGTTCTCCACCGGAGGACCGTAGGCAAACTGGGCGTTGGGCCACAGGCGCAGGATGGCGGTGGCCATCACGTGGGCACAGGAGTGGCGCAGGCGGTCGATGTCAGACATCTGAGCGCGTTCTTCGAGGGTCTTGCGGGCTTCGGACATGGTTGTAAGTAGGGCCGTGTCCATGCCGCAGGACGCGGCGAGATTCAAGGTGATAACGAGGGGGAAACGGCGCGGCCCGGAAGGCAGCGGTGGCGTGAGGCGGGGAAAAGCGCCGTTTATTTCGCCTCATTTTCATCTGGACGGCGAAATGCTCCCGTCTTGCACGTCTTGAGCCATGCGCACATTCCCCATTGAACCGCCTCGACGCCTGAACCAAGAAGCGGACTTCACCGGGAACGAGCCGCACGTCTTCACGCCCCACCTCCACCACTCCCCTGCCCCACATGTCCCGTCTCATCTGTCTTCTCGGTCTGGTCGTGTTCGTGGCGCTGGCCTGGGCGCTCTCTGAAAAGCGCCGGCTGTTTCCCTGGCGTGTGGTGCTGACCGGGCTGGGGCTGCAACTGACCTTTGGCGCGCTGATTCTCCGCACGCAGTGGGGGCATGATGCGTTTGCGCTGCTGGACAGGGTCTTCCGGCGTCTGCTGAGTTTCGGCGATCAGGGGATTGCCATGGTCTTTGGTCCCCTGGGGACGCCCGCAAATCTTTCGGCGGCCTTTGGTCCGGGCAACGGCTTCATCCTCGCGCTGACGATCACGGGCAGCATCATTCTCGTCTCGGCGCTGTCATCTTTTCTGTACCATTATGGCATCCTGCAGCTGGTGGTGAAAGCCACCGCGTGGGTGATGCGGCGCGTCATGCGCACCAGCGGCAGCGAAACGCTGGCCGCGGCGGCAAACATTTTCATGGGACAGACCGAGGCCCCGCTGGTGATCAAGCCCTACCTCCTGCGCATGACGCGCAGTGAGCTGCTGTGCCTGATGGTCGGCGGCATGGCCACCATCGCGGGAGGCGTGCTGGCGGCGTATGTGTCGTTTGGCATTTCGGCGGGGCATCTGCTCACTGCCTCTGTGATCAGCGCCCCTGCCGCGCTGATGATGTCTAAAATCCTCATCCCCGAGACCGAAGCGAGCGAGACCGCGCACGGGGCGCACAAGCCCATCGAACGTGAAACCGCCAATGGCATCGATGCTCTTTGCCTGGGCGCGAGCGATGGCATGAAGCTGGCCATCAACGTGATCGCCATGCTCATCGCGTTCGTGGCGGTGGTGGCGCTGTTTAATTATATGCTCTCGCTCGGCCTGCGTGCCTTTGGGCACAACGTTCCGCAGCCTCTGCAATTCGTGCTTGGCTGGCTCAATGCGCCCTGTGCCTGGCTTATGGGGGTACCGTGGAACGAGTGCGGCCAGGTGGGTGCGCTGCTGGGAGAGCGCGTGGTGCTGAATGAATTTTTTGCCTACATGCACCTCAGCCAGCAGGGCGCCAGCCTTTCTCCCCGCACGATGAGCATCGCCACCTATGCGCTGTGCGGCTTTGCCAATTTCGGCAGCATCGCGATTCAGATCGGCGGCATCGGTGCGCTGGTGCCTGAGCGCCGGACTGATCTGGCGCAGCTCGGGCTTAAGTCCATGGTGGGAGGCCTGCTGGCGTGCTATTGCACGGCATGCGTCGCGGGATTGCTGCTGTGATTCCAACAAGAAAAAGCCATGTCACTTCCTGATCGCGGAGACATTAATATCATCCGACATGAGCTTGAGCGCGCGTGTAAAGATTTTTCCTACCATGTGGATCTTCTCGGTTTTGTGAGAACAAAAAAACTGATTTGGGTTCGCCGGCGTGAATGGACGGTCGATGTCATTATGTTTCATCGTTGTGGGAGCACCTATGGGGCTGCGACCAATTTTAAGGTGGAGGTACGCGTTCATTTTGCGATTCGAGTCTTGAACGACTCCTTCGAGTCACTGGCCCTAAATGGGCCTTGGAGTGAAGCAGGGCGGGTGCGTGAGGGGCGTTACCATCTGAGTTTTAACGCCAAAACCGGTAGCATGTATGATAGATGTTTGAATGACTTGGTGAGGTTTGTTAAAGCGGCAGGAGAACCATGGTTTGAAAGTTTTTCGAAAGCGGAAAAGTTAATCTCCGAGAATGACACGCCTTTAACGCCGGTGTCCAAAGCCCTCCTCTCGTCTGCCATGACTGGAGAGACTGATGCAAGCAATTTGGCTTCTTCGTTAACGCTTTTGGGTCTCAAGTGACCCAATTCAAATCAAGACACCTCGATGACATTTGATCCAGTGTTGCATTACGGGCTTGCTGCTGTGAAGAATTCCAACGCGAAGGGGCGCGAACAGCCGCGAATTTTCATGAATGGCGATGGGCTGCGTGGTCATTCGTGCAGCTACCTCACGATTCCTCTTTCAAGGCATCGTGCTGAATGGGTGATTTTTTCTCGTTGGATTCAACCGGCGTCTCTTTAAAGAGTGAGGCTGCATGCCAGCCACCACCGGCCTCCAAGTCTCCGATCTTCGCTTTGCCTACGCGGCAGAGGGTTTTCGCGTGCATCTGCCGCGGCTGGAGCTGGCCCCGGGAAAGTCTCTGGCGCTGGCGGGTCCCAGCGGAGCGGGAAAGTCCACGCTGCTGCGCCTGCTGACGGGTCTGCTGACTCCTGGGACCGGCACGGTGAGCCTGGGCACGGCGCAGCTGCACAGCATGGCCGCCGAAGCCCGGCGTGCCTTCCGCCTGCAGCATATCGGCCTGGTCTTTCAAGATTTCGCCCTGCTGGACTACCTTACAGTCTCTGAGAACATCCTGCTGCCGCATCAGTTTCGTGGCGATGCAGGCACCGCTGTTCGTGCCAAGATGGATGAGTTGACGCAGCGCCTGCACATCGACAGCTATCGTGACAAGCGCGTCTCCCAGCTCTCGCAGGGCGAGCGCCAGCGCGTGGCGGTGGCGCGTGCGCTGGTGCATGCGCCTCAGTTTGTCTTTGCCGATGAACCCACCGCCTCGCTGGATCCTGCGCGCGGCCGCATCGTGGTGGACATGCTGCTGGAGGATACACGGCAGCGCGGCGCGTGTCTGGTGATGGTGACGCATGATCCCAGCCTGCTGCCGCTTTTTGATCAAACTCTGCGCATGGAGGATCTGGCCAGCGCATGAGAGCGGCCTTTCACCTGGCGGCGCGCTACGTGCTGCGACATCGTATTCAAAGCGCGCTGCTGGCCGGAGCGCTGGGACTCGTCTTTGCGCTGCCGCTTTGCCTGCGAGTGCTGATGCAGCATGCCCAGCAGGAACTGCGCGCCCGTGCCGCCGCCACGCCGCAGATCGTCGGCACCCGTGGCAGCGCGCTGGATCTCATGATGACCGCGCTGTACTTCAAGCGCGAGAATCTGCTGCCGCTGCCCATGCGCGCGCTGACGGAGCTGCGGCATCGGCCGGACGCCACCGCAATCCCGCTGCACGTGCGCTATCAGGCGCAGGGCGCGCCGATCGTGGGCACGGAACTGGAGTATTTTTCCTTTCGCAATCTGCACCTGGACTCTGGCAAACAGCTCAGCCGTCTCGGCGACTGCGTGGTGGGCGCCACGCTGGCGAAACAGCGCGGTCTGCAGCCCGGCGGCCACCTTTTTTCTTCGCCCGAGCAAGCGTTTGACATGGCCGGAGTGTATCCGCTGAAGATGCGCGTTACGGGCATCCTCACCGCTAATGGCACTCCGGATGATGAGGCGCTCTTTGTGGACCTTAAAACCGCGTGGCTGATCGAAGGCCGCTCCCATGGCCATGACGATCTGCAAAAAGACCAGGCGGTGGTGCTGAAACAAGAGGATGGAAACATCGTGGGCAATGCGGCCGTGCGCATGTTTAATGAAGTCACGGATGCCAACATCGCGTCTTTCCATTTCCACGGCGACGTCTCGACCTACCCCATCAGCGCCGTGCTCCTGCTGCCGAAGAACGCCAAGGCGGAAGCCCTGCTGGCCGGGCAATTTTCCAGGTCCAAGGAGCAGCAGCTCATCCGCCCGCGCGATGAAATGGAGGCGCTGCTCACGCAACTGGTGCGCCTGGAGGGATTCGCCGCCAGCGCGCTGATGCTCACCGCCACCGCGGCGCTGTTTGTGACCGCGCTCGTGTTCGCGCTCTCTTTTCGCCTGCGCGAACGGGAGTTTGCCACGCTGGAAGCCGTGGGCGTCTCCCGCGTCTCCCTGATTACCGTCAAAGTGCTCGAAGTCCTTATCGTCGGCATCGTGGCGGCGGGCATCGGGCTGCTGATGCTCGCCTTCTCCACCTTTGCAGCGCCGCATTTGCTGCGGTGGGCGCTTTGACACGACACTCATTTTTACCGCCTCTTCGCCTCTTAATGTCCTACCCCATCGACGCCCTCATTTACGCCCTGGATGTCAATCCCGAGATCAACACGGAAGGGAAAGTGCTGTTTCTGCGAGCGCAGGAGCACCCTGCCCTGGCGCACTTCGAAGGCCGTCTGGTCTGCCAGCAGACCTGGAAGCCGCGGGCCAATCTGCTGCAAGCCGCCGGACACCGCGTGGAGCGTGAGGTGAACGGTCTTTTCAACCTGGTGCTGGTGCTGCCCGATCCGCAGCGCGACCTGATGGTGGCAGATCTCGCGCGGGGGCATGATCATCTGGCGCCGGGGGGCATTCTCATGGCGGCCGTGCACAACGACGCCGGTGCCAAACGCTGCGAGCAGTACCTCCGCGAAGTCGCTGGACATGTCGATTCCCTTTCCAAGCACCACAGCCGCGTCTTCTGGGCCACGAAGGAAGATGGCAAACCGTGGAAAGCCGACCTGCTGGAACGCTGGCGACAGGGCGCCGCCATGCGCCGCATCCTGGAAGGGCGCTTCTGGTCACGCCCGGGCTTGTTCAACTGGGACCGTATTGATGAGGGCTCTGCCCTGCTCGCCAAGCATCTGCCGGCCACCATTTCCGGAAACGTGGCCGATTTCGGCTGCGGCTGGGGCTTCCTGAGCGATCACCTGATGCGGAACTGCCACGACATCGACAGCCTGGACATCTACGACGCAGACGCGGACTGCTTTGAGTGCGCGCGGCGGAATCTTGGTCTCGTGCCCACACGGGTGAAGGCGCAACCGCACTGGCAGGACATCACCACCGGCTTTGACCGCACCAAGTTTGACGCCGTGATCATGAATCCCCCGTTTCATGAGGGCAAGGAGGCAGACCCGCTCATCGGTCTCAAATTCATCGCCGCCGCCGCCCAGGCCCTGCGCCCCGGCGGGCAGCTCTGGCTGGTGGCCAACCGCCAGCTGCCGTATGAAAACCTGCTGGCTGAAACCTTTGCGCAAACGGAGAAGGTCATCGAAACCGGCGGCTTCAAGGTGTTGCACGCCCAAAACCCCATCGTCCAGCCAACGTACGTGCGCCGCGGCAAGCGCCGCCGGTGAATAGAACCCAAAGAATCTCACAAAGAATGCAAAACAGAGGAACAAAGCGTTTGCAAAACAAGGCACCGACTCGATAATCGCGGCCCACTTCGAAAGGAGAATGGGTAGGTACCCGAGCGGTCAAAGGGGGCAGACTGTAAATCTGCTGGCTTACGCCTACGCTGGTTCGAATCCAGCCCTGCCCACCACCTTCATTCTGAGTGAGTTACACCTCCCGAAAGGGAGTGAGGTTAGACGAGTTCAAAATCCCGCTGTGCACTGGCTGTGCATTTTTTCGGTTCGAATTCTCCTCTATCTTCACCTGTTACCACCCTGGGTTCCTCAGCATGCTGAATTGGTGCCCTAGCTTGAGCAAGCCTCGCCTATGGAGTTGAGAAATGCATTCATAGCGGAGGCACCCTGCATTTTGGCCAGTCGGCAAGCCTCGCCATACGGGTTCGGCAGGTAGTTGATGTAGCGGCTATCCTTTCGCCAGCTGCCGATCACCGGTTTTTCAGCGGGGTTACTGATCAGGTGCGGAGGCGGTTTTTTGTCGCAGGGGTGAGCTGAGATGGGGGGCTCAATGAGCTCGCCTGTGATTTCACAGCAGCAATCTCGGGCAAAGACCCAGGCCGAAAATGGCACACTGGGTGCACCGACTATAAAGGGATCAACACCTGATTCGAGGTAAGCGTAATTCAGTTCTGCGGCTGACATGTGCGGTGCGTAGAGCGCGAGCACGGAGGCTCGCGTGATGCTCTGACATTCCGAGACCGCCTCCTCAAGAGTCGCCTTGCTGCAGATATAGCGCCGGCCCTCAGAACAGGGCCCGGACTTGGCGTTGTGGTCCATGTAGATCTGGTAAGGCCACAAAGGTGGACTTGGGTCCAATTCCGCTTGATTCATGGCGCGGGTGGAAGTGCATCAGCGGCTTGTGATGCGCGGTTGAATGGCACCAAAATGTTGTTGGCCGATTCGACGACCAGCAGCCAGGTGCCGAAAAACTGCGCATCGGTTTCTGAGGCAGGCTGCAAAGACTGAACTACCACATTCATCTCCTGGATGGTTTCCCATAGCCATTGGATGATCATTTTGACTCGTTCGTTGATGTTCGATGGTGATGATGATTCCGACACCTCAAACAGCTCGAACAATTCTGAGACGACATCGTTCTTGGTGGCGATGAGGCTGTCACACAGCGTGGTGATTTGATCTTTTGCCTCCTTTGGAAGCGTGAGGCTGGGCAACTCGGTCTGAATGTAGGCTGCGTTGCTCATCATTTGCATGGCGCAACTTTGTGCAGAGCTGGTGAAGATTTGGAGTATGGGGTTTGTTTGCATGGGCTGCTTTAGTTCAGGTTCGAACTCACAAAGTTTCCGGCATTGAGGGTATTCTCCCCGTCCCAGCGATAGGCGACGAGGGGACCGTCGAGACCTCCGCTGAAGTCCAGGCAGGCGATGTTGGGTGCTAGCGGGGCTTTAGGAGCATCGGCAGGCAGCCAGTAGTGGCCAAAGAACACGGGGGGCTCCTCAGGACTGTAGTTGGGCAGGCGGCTCAGCATCCTTGGATCCACTTTCAATGAGTCCGCCATGCTGCCGGGTGGCATGACGAGATCGCTGATCGTGAGTCCATCGCGGATGTCCCACCAGCGAGCGCGGATGGTGTCACGGTAGGTGCCCTCGTTGTCGCGGAAGAGGTTGCCGTCTGTGGCGGGGATTTCCGGGCCTTTGAGCACGTTTTCGATGGCTCGGTGCTCGGGAGTCATCTTGGTCGCGCTGGCGTGTAAAAAGGCCTGATCTGTTAGGCTGCGGCCGGTCAGGCGTGTGATCCGGCTAGCGTCCCAGCAGGCATGGACACAGCGCAGTGCGCCGAGGTCGAGAAACATGGGCAGCCGTTTCATCCAATCCAGCCAGTCGGCCCATTCGGTGGCACGTCCCTCAAAAGCGTGCAGGGTGGCAAATACCTGCCGGTTCTTTTCCTCGCTGTGCTCGCGCAGCCAGCCTCCTCTGCCATCCGGAGTGTGGTAGCAGACGGCGTTGTATTCGTGGTTGCCCGTGATGGCCAGGGCATCGCCAGCCTCGACCATCGCGCGCACGGTGTGGAGCACCTCGCGCACCTTGGGGCCGCGGTCGATGTAGTCGCCCAGGAAAATCACCTTGCGGCCATCGGGATGGCGGAAGCCTTCGCCGTGGGGCTTGAAACCCAGCTTGTCGAGCAGGCTGGTGAGTTTCTCGTGTTGTCCGTGGATGTCGCCGATCAGGTCATAGGGTTGTGGTTTCATTGCGAATCCAGAGTAATCGGACAGAACGCATTGATAAGTTTTGTTTTCTGTGTATATATGACTCTAAAGTTATGCATGAATCACGCTTCAACCGTGGTGGTTTGTCACTCGACCGTTTGCGCGGATTTCTTGAGTTCGCCCAAGCAGGCTCAATCAGCAAAGCTGCGAGTGGCGATCTGAGCAGGCAGTCCCTCATGAGCCGCCAAATTCGTGAGTTGGAGGAGTACTTCGGCGCAGAACTCGTCGTGCGTAAGGGCAAGACACTGATGCTCTCGAAAGCGGGACAGCGGCTCAAAATTCTGATTACCGAGCAGTTCCGTGATCTGGAAGACTTTCAGATTCAGCAAACTCAACGGCGCAAATGCTTCAGCTTTGGGGCCGGAGCGAGCATGCTGGAATGGCTGGTGATTCCAGCAGCAACCAAGCTCAGAGGTATTCTCAGCGGCTCATCACTGAGGCTGGACGTGCTTCGGAGTCGCGATCTGGTGGAGGCGGTGCGAGACGGAGGGGTTGATTTCGCAGTGGTGCGAGAGGATGCCCTGAGCGAGGAGCAGCGCCTCAAGACGAGCATTCCCGTGGTGAGCATGACGTTCTTGCTGTGTGTTTCAGCGACTCTTTTGGGGACCCGTTCCAGGGCATGGCTGCAACAACCTCACAACTGGGACCAAGTGCCCTTTGCCTCGATATCGGGAGGAGGGCAGCTCGACCAGAAGGTAAGGCAAGCACTGACGGAAAGTGGTGGAGCCTTCACACCGGCGGTGGAATGCGCATCGCTACTCCAGGTGCGCGAGCTGGTGGTTCGGGGAGTCTGTGCCGGCGTGCTACCATCCGTCGGCACCTCCGGCCTTGCGGCACAAGGTGTCTTGTCACGGGAATTTGAGCCGCTGAAAGCCTATGGCCGCCCGTTAGTTTTACACTGGAACGAGCGCCAGATGCGTCGGCGAGACGTGGGGGATGCAGTGATCAAAAAAATGGCGAGGGCGCTGGCACCTTAGACTGGGGATGGGGGGAGAACAAACGCACATACAAGTTCACCAAGCCCGGCCAGTTCGGAGCCCGGCTCTGGACAAGCACCTCTTACCTGAAACGCTTCGTGCTTTCCAACCGCGTATGGAAAGTCGAACTCCGCGTTGAAGACTTGACCCGCTTCCCTGAAGACGCCGACTGGCAGGCTGCCACCTCCCAGCCTTTCAACCAAACCGTTGACACCACCCACGGGGACGCCCCGAGCCAGCATCTCTCGGACTTCCTCACGAGCAAAGGCCAACACAGGCACAAAGACTGCTGAGTGCAGCTAGTTCTCGGCGTGCTGCTTTGGGACACCTGGCCCCTCACCAAGGTCATCTGGCTGCCGGGCTCATACAGGTCGATCAACTGCTAGGGACCGATTCCCCCACACACCAACGGCGTCTCAACGCCAAAATCCAGCGAGGCTCAGCTCCCCCCCTCATTGCCCCCGCCACCCTCCCCATCCACCGGAACTTCTGCACAAACCGCCGCAAATGCTGACGATGTCAGCACTCACCCAAGAGACAAGAGCACCTCCGGTGCCAAAAGAAACATTCCCTTTATTTCTACTCCAAGTTCGAGCGCACCTTGGAGACAATATTCGAGGCAGATGCTAGGCGCTGGATCATAGAAGGAACAGTGGTAGTAGGAAAGATGGAGGAGTGTGGTTCTCGAAGACTCTGCCAATTGCAGGTCAACATCCCATATAACTCATTGCTCCAGGTTCCGCTTCTCTTGTGCAATCTGGGAATGTAGTGTGGTAACGCGCTGGCTCATTCGGCTGATGCGGTTCTTGTAGTCGGTCTGGACGGCGGAGGCCTTGGCCATGCAGTCGGCCACTTCAAGCACTTCCTCGTGGTTCGCAATGGCCCAGAGGACGGCGATCGTCGCGGTAACACCGCCGATGGCTTTGGCGTCGTCGCTGAACTCATTGTTGTTGTCCATGGCGACTCCAGCACCTGCCGCGCCGGCGGCGAGTGCTGCGATGGCCATCTTGTGGTCCATCATGTATTCAGTCACGCGGGTCTGGTGATCTGCGCGCTGATTTTCCGTGGCGGTCATGTCGCGGCGCAGAACTGAGATCTCACTTTCCAGGCCTTCGATGCGGGCGAGGATCATGCGATTCCTAGCCTGCTTCTCGGCGGCGATGCGCTGCTCCTCCAGGCGCCTGGCCTGGCGTGCGGCCTCCTGCTCGGCGGCAATGCGCTGCTGCTCCAGGAGCTTGGTCTGGCGGGCGATCTCCTGCTCACCGGCGATGCGCTGCTGCTCCAGGATTTTGGCCTGGCGCTGGTGCTCCTGGGCCAGGGCCTGCTGCCGCTGCTCAAAGGCCTGGCGCTCCTGTTCCACGGAGTCGGCGGTCGAGATGAGGGCAGAACCGCCGGAGGAAAGGCCGGCCGCTGTGGCGGGTGAACCGGACTGCGAGGTGAACGCCCAGGTGACGAGGCCTACAGCGAGGGCGACGACGGTGCTGGCAGCGACGGTGTAAAAGGTGTCCTCGGTCGATTTAGGACGCGGGCGGCGAGCGGGTGCGGCGGAGGAAACGGTGGAGTGCGGGGCGATGGTGCTCATGGGTGTGTGTGCAGTTTGTGTTTGATGATTTGAGGATGTGAGCAGCAACGATCCGCGTTGCTGTCATATCTTCACTGCACGGGCGCGGGCACCGCTGACAGTTCAGCGAAAAAAAAGACAGACTGCCTGCGCAGCCTGTCGTGTGGATATTTTTCCGGTGCATGAACTGGAGGCTGCAGACCGGCCTGTGAACTGCCTGCACCTGCCGTCGTTCAGGGGCAACTCACGGCTCGTCAATGGCGATCAGGAAGGAGCAGCCGCCCGCATGAATAAAATCGCCATGATGAAGAGGATGGGGCTGCTTGATCTTCTCGGGGTTTTCATTCACCCGGGTGCCGTTGGTGGAGTTGTTGTCCATGAGCAGGACGTCCCTGCCACTGCGAGTGATGGAAAAGTGGCGCGCGCTGAGCTTGTGCTGGCGGTCTTCCACCTGCCAGCCGGCATCGGGACTGCGGCCGACTACGAGAGTTTTTTCCACGGTCTTGAATCCGGCGGCGCCGAGGCCTCCGTCTTGCAGGGCGACGAGGCAGATGGCGCCCTTCTCCATGGGAAGGAAGGAGGTGATCTTTCTGACGACGAGCATGCGGTGGAGGAAGCCGCTGCTTTCGGTGGGACTGCTGAACAACCGGGCGCTGGTCTTGGAGAGCATGGTCTCGATCTCCTGATCAGAGGGTGTTGCAGCCGCGGACGTGTGAGGGTTTTTCATGGGCGGAAATAAACAGGGGGGAATGAAACTGGATGAGGGGTGTGCTTCAAGCGACGCGCGGATCGCGGCCGCTCTGCAGGTCTGTGTAGATGGAGGCGAGCTTTTTCTTCACTGCTCTGACCTCCTGATCGAGGTGGTTGCTCAAGATATCGTAGTGTTTGAGAATGGCGGATTTGGTGATGACGCCGGACTCATCGCGGGGGAGGCGGTTCAGGGCCTTCATCTCGGTCATGTGCGCGGGGGGTAGCGGCGCGGTGGGAGCCTCCAGGATGGCGGCAAAGACGTGGGGCTGCTTGAGTGCGAGAAAAATGGCGATCTTGCGCGGGTGGGCCTTCTTGGTGCAGGAGGGGAGCAGCCGGATGGCCTGTTCGAAGAGAGAGAGGGAGTAGGCGTCCTGGGATTTTTTTTCCAGCAGCGCGTCGGGTGTTTCATGCTCGACGGTGAGACTGTCCATGTAGGCCTGGGCTTGATCAGCGTCGTGATCTGCCATGTCCGAGAAAAGCACTTCGCGTTTGCGCCGGGGGGCGTTGTAGCGTTTCCAAATGGCGCGCTTGATGACGGTGAACAACCACTGGCGGAAGCCGCCGAACTCCCTGCCCTCGGCGATGGCGGCCGCCGACTCCTCGGCATTGGCGATGAAGACGCGTTTGTCACGGTCGTAGAGGAATGATTTTGAGACGCGGTTGATCTGCAGCATGACATCCTGCACGACGTCCCAGGACGCTTCTTCGCCGAGGTTCCACTTGCGGGCCATGCCACGAATAACGCCTTCGTACAACTTGTAAAAGTCCAGCCAGATCTTGTCGTCTGCACCGCCGAGGCCGTTGATCAAGGTGGCACGGGTGAGCAGGGAGTCTGCCTGAGGGTTTTTTTTATTGGAATGGGGCATGTGAAAAAAGGGGGGGAATCAGTTGCTGCGCTCGGATGAACCAAGACTCGATGCCGGAGCAGATGCATCGCGATGTGCTAGGAGTAGGTATGAGCCTCCTCGGCCCTCCGCTTGTACTCGGCCAGCTCTTCGGGCGTGAAGCCGAGGCGCTCCATGAAAATGAGCTCGCGCCATTCATCACGCTCCATGCCAAGACACAAAGGAGTGTTCATCACAAAGCTGTGCGAGAAGAACTTATGCAGATGCTTGAACGTGGGTGGCGTGCAGCCGCCGCAGTGGTGGGTTCTAAAGGCGGCGTTGCGATATTCAAAAGCGTAGGGGGAGATGCCGCTGCTGCCTTTGGCACCCAGGGGTGAGTTTAGGGCCGTGGCTCTGAGAGCTTCAATCTCGACCATTAGGTCAAACACGACGCCTTTGAGAATGCGTGTGCTGGCAAGGGCGGCTTCCAGTTGCTGAGACTGGCTGGTGTGGGAGGATGAAGATGAAGAGAATGAAGCACCATCGGCGGGTGAGTCGTCCGGCCGGTTCCTGGCAGTGTTTGGAAACAGTTTTTGAAACAGGCTGGCGAAGGCAGTCTTCATCTTCCGCGGGTTTTCAGGGGTTGGGAGTGCCCGGCTCCGCCCCGCGGAAACCTTCCGCGGAGCAAGAGACGGGCGTGAACGATCCGCAGCGGATCAGGGCCTTGCGGCCAGCTTTTCCTTCACATAACCCTGAGGCCATGCAAAGAGGGCGCGACGGGAGAAGAAGATGCCTTCCTTGCGCTCGGCGTGCATGTTGTCCATGAACATCTTCAGCAGCACCGCTCCGGCAGTGAGCTCGTCCTGGCCGAAGATGCCCTTCACGCGGTCCAGTTCGTCCGCGGCCTCTTTTCTGAGCTTGCTACCATCAGCACTCAGCAGCTGCGCAGGATTGGTGGTGGCGATCTCGTAGAAGCGGTTGATGTCAGCAGAAGACAGCTTCACCCAGTCGCTGGTTTTCTTGCCGGTCGGGTCTTCAGGATCGATGGAGCCGATCTTCTCCGGATGCAGCAGCGTGGTCATCACGTAAGGCAGGCCGCCTGCAAGGTAGAGGCGGGAGCAGTTCTGCATGCCGGGTTTGTTACGGATCATGCTCTGCAGTGGCCCGAGCAGCTTTTCACCGGCGATGCGCTCGGCGACGGCCTTGAGGCTTTCCCCGTTCTGCTTCGTCGCGGCCACTTCCTTGGCAAAGGTGCCGGTGCCGGAAGGGGCGTCCTTCTCGAAGGCAAAGGTGACGAACGTGTTGTTGTCCGCCCCGTCCGGGTCGATGTAGGCTCCCTTGGAGTTGCCGCTGCCGATGTCGAGCACCACCACTTCGTTTTTGTGGAGCCGGTTCGGAGGCACGATGCCCTGGAAGACAAGGCGGGATTCCGTGGCCACGTCGATGCGGTCCACCTCGATTCCGGTCACCTTGTTGTCGATCCGGTCCTTGACGGCGGTTGGGATGCCGCTGCTCATCACCAAATAGATCTGCGAGAGAGGCATGTTGTACTTCTCCTTCATGGCCTTTGAGATGCCCTGCACCTCCTTCGCCACATTGTCCGAGGTGTCGCCGTCATAGCAGTTCTTGTTTCGGGGCTTGAACTCCTCGACCATGAGAGGCGGGATGAACGCCTTGCTGGCGTCTCTGCCCTTGTCTTCGACGACGATGGCCTTGATGCCCTTGGAACCGAGCTCGATCACTCCGAAGTACTTGTCCGGCGAAGCAGCCTGGACGTGAGAGAGGGTGGAGAGCAAGGTCAGGCTTAGAAGGCCGGCTGCTGTGATTCTTTTTTTCATTGGTGTGTGTGTGTTGGGTTTGGCGTTGTTTGTCCTGGTGGACGAAATTTTTAGGCATGGCTGTTCTCATCATGGCTCGCGCACGCAGCGAAAGCCAATCTGGGAGCGGTTGAGCTGCGTCCGGTTGTTAGCTATTTTCTCTCCGGTCAGCAGCTCGTTGAGCACCCGCTGCCGGTTCGATGAAGCGAAGGAGGCGTACTCCTGCTGCAGCATTTCCGGATCAGTGTATTTGTCCCCTGTTTTCGGCGCAGTGTATGCGGAGCCTCCGCGGAGGACTCTCTCGGAACCGTCGATGCACAGCTCGGCAGCATTGCCGCCCATGCCGAAGAAGCCGGACTGGGTCTCGCCGGATTGTTCGACGGGGACGAATTTTGCAGGGCCGTCCTGGGGCTTGTAGTTGAAGGAACGCGGGCGCTGGTCAAACGCTCCCGGCCAGGGATAGATGTTCAGGTTCCTCGTGCTCTTGGACTTGCTGGTGTCTGAGGAGCGCTCCTTCAGGCCGATGGCGCAGCTCCACTCGTGATCCGTGGGCAGGCGATGTGTATGTCCGTCTTTCCTGCTCAGCTCAGAGAGGAAAAAATCAATCTCCTCATCGGAGAGCCCCACGACGGGCTCGCGCGGATCTCCAACGATCACATAGGAAGGAACAATGGCCTTGTAGTCCTGCTTGGTGACTTCATAAACGCTCATCGGGAGCGTGCCGAGATCGGCGGTTTCACGGCCGTTGGAGTCGTAGTCTTTGACGTGCACGTCGGCGAATTTCATGCCGATGATGTTCCGATTGGAAGGCGTCGTAGGCGTTGGCGTTGGCGTTGGCGTAGGCGTAGGCGTTGGCGTAGGCGTAGGCGTAGGCGTTGGCGTTGGCGTTGGCGTTGGCGTTGGCGTTGGCGTTGGCATCGGCGGCGGAGGCGTTGTGTGGCCCTTGCCAATGAGATTGAGGTCGAAGGGGTTTTTGGAGCCGTGGGCGTTGCTGATGAAACAGAGGATGGCGGGGCGTTCTCCTTCGCCGCGGGGCTTAAAGACCACGGTAAAGGCCGCCGACGCGCCCGGGGCGAGAGGGCCGGAGGGCTTGTCGGTGACGCTGTAGTCGTCACGCGCTTCGCCTTCGAACTTGGTCTGAAATCCGGTGAGATCTGCCGAGCCGATGTTTTTGAGAGTGAACTTCAGCTCATTGGTCTTGTCGATGTCCACTGTGCCGAAGCTGAGGGCGGGGCCGTTGTCTGCGAGGGCCTGCCCGGCCTTCTCGATGGAGATGTCCGGAACGCCCACGGCTCCTCCGCTGAGGTGGATGTCAAAGGGGCTCTTTCCACCAGAGGAATTGCTGGCAATGTGGAGCACGGCCCGCTGGCTGCCGCTCATGCGCGGGGTGAAACTCACCGCAAGCTGCGTGTCTTTGCCGGCGGCCACGGAGCTGGTGCCGAGCGGGGCGACGGAAAAGTCTTCGGACCCTTCTTTGCTGACGAGCAGGCCGGAGAGCTCCGCATGGCCGACGTTGCGGATGAGCAGGACTTTGGTGATCTTGGTGCTGACCGTCGGCTGTCCAAAATCGACCGCCTGCCCGTGGCTGAGCGTCTGGCCGGGAGCCTGCTCGATGGCGATCAAAGGTTCGAGGACGGGAACGGGCGGCGGTGGTGGGGGGGGCGGTATGATGCCGCCACCACCGCCCCTGCGTTTGCCAGTGGCGCCCATCAAGTACACCGCTCCTCC
>NZ_JBGANA010000003.1:0-557948 GCF_044222565.1 Prosthecobacter sp. | reverse complement strand
CTTCACTTCGGGAGCGACAGCACCAAAACGTCGTGCATTATGAGGCGTAGTTTAACCTTATTTCCGGTGTCATCCGTTATAAGGCAACGATCCCTGACCTAACGCCACCCTCCGGTGTGATTTATTGATGAGGCAATACGGAGGTCAAGCCTCGGCACTTGACGTTTTGACGGCGCTTAGCTCCCTCGCTGCTCGTATGACCAGTACACCCTCTTGACACCCCCCGCCCTTTCTGCCATCTCAGATCATTCCATGGCCACTCCTGCCCCCGCTCACAACTACACTGAAGACTCCATCAAATCCCTCGACTGGCGCGAGCATATCCGCCTGCGTCCAGGGATGTACATTGGCAAGCTGGGGGACGGCTCCCTTCCGGAGGATGGCATCTACGTGCTGCTCAAGGAGGTGCTGGACAACTGCATCGACGAACACGTCATGGGCTATGGCAACTCCATTGAGATCACCATTGCCGAAGATCAAACCGTCACCGTGCGTGACTACGGCCGCGGCATTCCGCTGGGCAAGCTGCTTGAATGCGCCGCGCAGATCAATACCGGTGCGAAATACGACAGCGAGGTCTTCAAACGCTCCGTGGGTCTGAACGGCGTGGGTATCAAGGCGGTGAATGCCCTCTCCGAATTCTTTGAGATCCAGGCGATCCGCGAAAATCAGACGCGCTCAATTGAGTTCAGCCAGGGGATTGTGGTTTATGACATGGGCAAGCCCAAGCCCTGCACCGAGCCAAACGGCACCCGCATCGCCTTCCGTGCCGATGCGGAGAGCTTCGCGGAGGACACGCATTTCCGCCTCGACTTCGTTCGCGAGATGCTGCGCTTCTACGCCTGGCTGAATCCCGGACTCACGCTCCTGCTGCGCACGCCGGCTGGAGAAGAGAAATTCAAATCCAAGGACGGTCTGATGGACCTGATCCGCGCCAAGCTCACCGAAGAGCCGCAATACCCCATCATCCACCTCGAAGGCAAGGACGTGGAAGTCGCCTTCACCCATGGCACCGGCTACGGGGAGGAGTACTACAGCTTCGTCAACGGCCAGCACACCACGCAGGGCGGCACACACCTGGCGGCCTTCCGCGAGGCCATCGTGCAAGAGTGCCGCGAGTTTTTCAAAAAGCAGTTCGATCCCGCCGACGTGCGCGGGAGCCTCATCGCCGCCGTCAGTGTGAAGGTGCAGGAGCCGATCTTTGAATCGCAGACCAAGACCAAGCTCGGCTCCACCCACATGGAGACCAACGGGCGCAATCTGCGCGGTCACATCACCAGCGTCATCACCACGCAGCTCGACAACTTCCTGCACAAGCACGCCGACATCGCCAAGTCACTGCAGGACAAGATCAACTCCAACGAGAAAGAGCGCAAAGAGATCAGCGGCATTCAAAAGGCCGCCCGTGAAAACGCCCGCAAGGCCAAGGTCAACAACAAGAAACTGCGCGACTGCCGCGTGCACTTCGACACCAAGGACAAGCGCCGCGACGAAAGCACCCTCTTCATCACCGAAGGTGACAGCGCCTCCGGCAGCATCACCAAGAGCCGCGATGTGGAGACGCAGGCTGTCTTCAGTCTGCGCGGCAAGCCGCTGAACTGCTTCGGCCTCACCCGCAAGATCGTGTATGAAAACGAAGAGTTCTACCTCCTCGCCAATGCTTTGCAGATCGAGGAAGACCTCGAAGAACTTCGCTTCAACCGCGTCGTACTCGCCACCGATGCCGACGTGGACGGCATGCATATCCGTCTGCTGATGATCACCTACTTCCTGCAGTTCTTCCCCGAATTGGTGCGCAAGGGCCACCTCTATATTTTGCAGACCCCTCTTTTCCGCGTGCGCAACAAGAAGGAGACCTACTACTGCTACAGCGATGAAGAGCGCCAGCGCGCCATCCACCGCTGTGGCAAGACCGCCGAGATCACCCGGTTCAAAGGACTCGGAGAAATCAGCCCGGATGAGTTCAAGCACTTCATCGGCCCACACATGCGCCTGGAGCCCGTGAAAATCCGCGACCACGAAACCGACGCGGATGGCAATGCACTCCCTTCAGACCATCGCAGCGTGAAGGAGATGCTCTCCTTCTTCATGGGCAAAAACACCCCCGAACGTCAGAGCTACATTGTGGAAAACCTCCGCATCGAGCAGGAGTTGGAGTTCAAGGAGATTGCAGAGCCAGCAGCGCTCGCGGAGGCGGCGTAAACAAACAGCCCATTTCTCAAAAGACTGTCATGTCAGTGGCAAAAGCAGCCCCCGGTGGTCCGAGGGTGTGCAGTGGCCCGCCATTTGAAAACACCGGCCCATCACCTCGGCTGAAACAACAGAGCGCCCTGCAATTGCTCCCAATCCTCCACGCCACTCATCTTCCTTCCTGGAAAGCGCCGCAGTAAAAATAGCAGCCGCACAGTTTCCTTCGGGCCGATCACGACCGTCCGTCCCTCGTAGAGCTCCCGCACCTGCGTAAGCGCCATCTCCGCCAGATTTTCATCCGGCAGCTGAAATCCAAATCGAAAAATGCCAGGTCCCCGCTGAGTTGCCTCGCCGCGCAGCACTCTGGTTGGCTCGCCCGGATCTTCGCTTGGCAGCATCAGCCCCAGATCATGGAGCACGTCCTCAGGCGGCGCGGAACCCATCGAGGGCTTTGGCATGCCCAGAAATGACGCCGTGATCTCATGCGATTGAAAGCCCGGCTCGGACACCCCGTCAAACACCACCACAGAGCCCACACGAGTGATCGCCGTGAACCGGATCGCTGCCATCGGATTCGGCACCGGCGCCGTCACCGCGCTCACCCGTTGGGCATGCCACCGCCCGTCACGTTCGTCCTCAGTTCCCCTCCTGAGCGTCAGCAGCCCCAGAAGCACCACCATCGCGCCCACCATCAACGCCGCAGCTGCTCCTCCTAGAAATGAAGCGCCACGTTTGGGCAGAATCAAATACCCCGTGATCTTCCACTCGCCATTCCCCTCCCGCATCAGCAGCACATGCTCCGTCGCCTCCGGCAGCGCCTCAAAGGCCGAGTCAAACCACACCTCATAGCGGGTCCGGCATTCGGTCATCCTCTCACGCCGCCGTTCGCGCGCCACGCACGCCCCCAGCGGCCACCGCACCTCCTGCCCCGTCTTCACCCATGCCGACTCCGTGATCTCGCGCTGAAACCACGCCGAACCCGCCGCCCAGCTTTGTGCATACTCGCCACGGTCCATGATCGCCAGCCACTCCCGCGCCGCCACCCTTGGCACCGCGTGCCCCGCTTCCCCATCCCCGCCCTTGGCTCCGCGATTCACCGCACGCCATACCGCGCGTACAATCAGCCAGTCCACCAGCACCATCAGCGCCAGCACCAGCAGCCCTTGCCAGCCAGAGAACCGCAGCTCCGCCAGCATCACCTCCGGCGTCAGCCCCGGCCCCATGACGTGCTGCCGCCCGCTCACCTCCACCGCCACCATCAGCCCGTCCAGCGCCAGCAGCGGGAAAAAAAGCGCGTCAAACACAGCCAGCCCCAGCCCGTAGATTTTCCCCGCCGAGTGCCGGATCCTTGTCACCGCTAACCAGCCCACAATCGTCGCCCCAATTGGTGCGATGAACCCCGGTAAGATAAACACAAAAAACTCCAGCGCCATCAGCCCCGAGGCAAAGAGCCCGTGTCTCTCAAATTCATGCGATGTCATTTCATGCCACAAAAAAGCAGGAACGACCCCGAAGAAAAGCGTCACCCACGCCGCCCCGGTCACCGCCAGCCGCGAGAAGCGCCCCTTGCCCTTCACGCCCTTCCTGTTCCTGGCATCCGCCATTAGAAGCTCAACCGTCAGGCCCCTCTCCCGCGCCCATTGCGTCCCGCAGGCCAGCTTCCAGTTCAGCCGATACCAAAACGGATAGCATGCGATGCCCACTCCCCACACCGCCACCGCCAGCAGCCAGTGATTAAAAGGTGCCGGAAAGATGAAAAGGATGAACACCGGCGCGAACCACGTCACCGCATTCCAGACGCCAAACACTCCTCCCACCCAGCTCATCTCACGCACCTCCTCCGCCGTCATATGCGCCCTGATCTCCCGCACCAGCGGCGAGAACGTCAGTGGTGCATATCTTTGCTCCAGCCAGCCCCGCTTGCTCCCTTCTTCTCCCACCGCAGGCACATTCTCCACCCGCTGCGTCTCCGCGGCAGCAGCAGTTTCAAACGTAAGCGCCTCCTCCGCAGCACCGCCACCCGCGATCTCGCTCGCCGCTTCCACCTCCGTGCGCATCTCTGCCACTGTCTGATATCTCAGCTCCGGACTCGCCTCCAGCGCCCGCAGTACGATCTCATCGATCCTCACATCCACCTGCACCCGCTTCGAAGGTGCCTCCAGCTTTTCCTTCGGCCGCTCTCCCGTCAGCATCTCATACAGCACCACCCCCAGCGAATAAATGTCCGCACGATGATCCGCCTTCGCCCCCGCCTCCCGCTGCTCCGGCGCCGCATACGCCGGCGTCCCAAACGCCAGTGATACGGACATTGATTCGCTCTCGCTCACCCTTCGGGCTGCCTGCGCCAGTCTGCCTCGCTGCTGCTCGGCTCCTGGGCGCACCTCTTCCACGCCCGCAGCAGCCTCCCCACCTGCCGTCGCCGCCACCATCTTCGCGATCCCAAAATCCGCAATTTTCACCACCCCTGCCTTATCAATTAAGAGGTTCTCCGGCTTGATGTCCCGGTGCACAATGCCGTGATCATGCGCGCACTGCAGCGCCTCGCAGATCGGCGGCACGATGCTCAGCGCCTCATTCGGCGTCAGCCGTTTTGTTCGCAGCAGCTGCCGAAGATTCACCCCGTCGATGTACTCCATCAGCAGAAAGTAAAACCCGCCCGCCTGGCCAAAATCATACACACCCACGATGTGCGGATGGTTCAGCGCCGCGAGCGAATGCGCCTCCTTCTCAAACCGCGCCGCAAACTGCGGGTCCCCAGCGCGCTCCGGTGCCAGCAGCTTCAGCGCCACCATCCGGTTCAGCGACTTCTGCCGCGCCTTGTACACCACCCCCATCCCGCCACGCCCCAGACACTCCAGAATTTCCAACTGCGGAAAATGCGGCCCAAGTTCCTTCGGCGTCAGCGTCCTTGCTTTTGCTCTCTCCACCTCGCCACCATCCACATCCCCCGCTTGCGTCGGCTGCATCGCTCCCACCATCAGGCACCTCGGGCACAGTCCGCCGATCGCATCCGCCGGCAGCACCGCGCCACAGCGTGGGCAGTGGCTCGACTCAGCAGAAGAAGGGGCGTCTGAAAGGATGGGGTTCATATCAAGCCATGCCGTGCCACGCAGACACGGTTACCATTTTTTGATTCAACCACCCAGCGCCGCCAGCAGCGAGCGCATTTCATCCTCCACCGCCGATTCATCCTTCAGCGTCCCCGCGATCTCCTCCTTCACACATTGCCGAAACCTCTGCCGCATCCGGTGCACCGCGATCTTCATCGCCCCCGCGCTCAGCCCCAGCTCCGCCGCCACTGCAGCCTGGTCCCCGTAGCCCGCCTCTCCCAGCAGCCACGGCCGCATCCGCTCAAACCGCGCCTCCTCGTCCTCCGTCCCCGCGCACTCCACCCGCAGCACCTCCATAGCCCGCGCCAGCACCGTGATCGCCCACTGCCGGTCAAACACTGCATCAGGAGACAGCCGCTCATCCTCCGCCACATGCAGCCCCGGCGACTCCCCAGTCTCTGTCCCTACATTCAGCGACAGCTGCGTCACACATCCACCACGCCGCAGCCTCGTCCCCGCCTCCCGCTGATGCGCCACAAAGTGCTTCACCGCACCCAGCAGATAAAAGCGAAACCTCCCCCGCTCCGGGTTCGCCGTATGAATCGTCCCGCCGGCCAGCATCTTCGCAAAAAACGCATGCCCCATCTCCCCCGCCGCCTCCGCATCCCTCAGCATGCTCCGCAGATACGCCATCACCGGCTCATAATACGCCTGACACAACTCCGACAGCGCCCTCCTCCCATCCTCCGACTCATCCTTCGCCAGGCACACCCTCGTCCACCTCGTCGTCAAAAACGGAGCTCCGTTAAATGTTCTCGTCTGCGCCATGATCATGAAAAACACAAAGCAGCCCCATGCTGACAGACTCCCATGCCGCAAAGAAGCACAAACGTTTCAAAAAATCTCTCCACCTCCTCCTCACACTCGTGATTCAAACTCACAAGAGCCAGTCCATCCCATCACTCCCCCGTTTCATCATTCCAAAAATTTCGCGGCTATTCGCGCCCATTTGCCTTGAAAAGGCTGGATAGAATCGTCGAACCCTGCTCAGCCGCAGCGCAGCGCAAGTCTAGGAGCACCGCCTAATGGAATACGGCACCGGAACCGATGCTCGCGGCCAGCCTCTGGCACGCCATGCTCGTATTCTTCGGGTCAGCGCAAACTCATTCAAACCCACACCCCTATGAGAACAAGCCGCAACTATTCCTTGGAGGCCCTAATCGCCAAAATGTCTTGGGACGACGCCAAAGCAAACCGCGAACAGATCAATGCCCCGTCACACAAAGCAGCTCACACCAGCAAGGAAGCCTGCCCCCCCTCCAAGTCCCAAACAAGCCGAGAACCCAGCGCCCCGCGATAAAAATGCCGTGCATGATCAGCACTCAGTTAAGGCGGCTGCTTGCGTATTCCACTGCGCCAGAAACTCTGCGGGTTTTTTCTAAAATGCCGCTCACTTTCATCACTTCGCGCCGCCAAACATCAGCCCTGAGGGGGCTGTAGAATATAGCCCCGGCTTGTCGAGCCTCGGCGAGGAGACCCTGGGGTTCGTAAGCCCCGCCACCACTCACCTCCTCATCAGCTCCCGCAAAATCAAATTCGGAAACCTCCGGCTCGGTGTGATCGCATAAAAGCTCTCTTTGATCTGCGGAAACCGGTGGCGCTCCACCAGCACCCCGCTATCCAGCTCATCTTTCACAACCACCGGCGGCACCAGCGTCACTCCCTGCGTCTCACGCGCCACCAGGCGCAGCATCGCCATGTCATCCACCTCCGCCGCGATGATCGGGCGGATGCCGCTCTGGTCCATCAACACATCAAACGCCGCGCGAATGCTGCTCCCCTGGCTCGGAAGCACGATCGGCACCGTGCGCAGATCCGCCGGAAATCGGAACGGCTTCAGCCCCCGCTTCTTGTGCCCCACCAGGCTGACCGACTGCTCGTCCAACAGGTGGCTGTGGCACACCGTCTCCGCATCCCGCCGCACCGCCGTGTTAGAGAGCACCACGTCCAGAGTGTGATTCTGCAGCTGCGCCAGCAGCTCCCGAAGCGTGCCCGAGTGAATGATCAGCTCCACGTCATCACGCGAAATCAGCGGACGCAGAAACCTCAGTTGAAAATTTCGCGAAACATTTGAGGCGGCCCCCACCCGCAGCAGCCCGCGGCTCCTCCCCGCGCGATTCTTCATGAGATCGATCAGCTCCTCCCCGCTGCGGAAAATCCCATGCGCATACTCCAGCGCTATCCTCCCCGCCTCCGTCAGCACCAGCGCCTTGTTCTTCCGCTCAAACAGCCTCTGACCCAGGCTCTCCTCCAGGCTCCTGAGCTGCACACTCAGCGCCGACTGCGAAATTTTCAGATGCCCCGCCGCCTTCGTCAGACTTCCCTCCAACGCAATGGCACGAAAGTAGCGCAGATGATGATAATTCAAAAAAGCCATGTCCATCCATATACCAAAACGAACGATGTCTGCCAATTCTTGAATTGGAACGAATCATCCCCCTCGCCAAAGAACCATGGCATCCTTCCATACAGCACCCAGCATGAATCCCCCTTCCCTGAAACGCGTCTCCATCATCTGTGACCCCGTCGCCGAAGAGCACGTCGCCGCGCTCCTCGAAGAAATCGGTGCCCACGGCCACATGACCGTTCCCGTGCGTGGCATCGACTCACTCTCGGCTGGCAGTTCGGAAACCGACCCTGCCTCGGCCGAAACCGCCAAAGTGCAGATCGAAATCACCCTCGAACCCGACCGCGCGGAAACCCTCCTCCAACGCCTTCAGAGCGATCTCCTCACCTCCGCGCCCACCATCGCCGCCTATGAGAGTGATGTCCCCGAAGAGGAACCACTCATCAGCCATGTCACCACCGCCGAAGAGCAGGCCCGCCTCACTCCGGAAGAAGTCCTCCAGCAGTTCAAAGACGGCAACCGCCGGTTCCGCAGCGGCCAGATCACCCGCCGCAATCACCCTGAGCAGGTCCGCAAATCCGCCGTCGGCCAGTTCCCCAAAGCCGTCGTCCTAAGCTGCCTCGACAGCCGCGTCCCCGTGGAGGACGTCTTCGACCAGGGCATCGGCGATGTCTTCGTCGCCCGCGTCGCCGGAAACCTCGTCAATGAAGACATCCTTGGCAGCATGGAGTTCGCCTGCAAAGTCGCCGGCGCCAAAATGATCCTCGTCATGGGTCACCAGCATTGCGGTGCCATCCGCGGCGCCATCGATGACGTCCAGCTCGGAAACCTCACCAGCCTCCTCGCCAAAATCAAGCCCGCCGTCGCCCTCAGCAGCAGCTTTCCAGGAGAGCAAACCTCCGCCAATCCCCTCTACGTGCGCCACGTCGCCCGCAACAACGTCCGCCACGCCCTCTCCCAGATCCGCACCCGCAGCCCCATCCTCAAAGAGATGGAGGACAAGCGTGAGATCAAGATCGTGGGCGCCTTCTACCGCCTCACCGACGGCACCCTCGAGTTCATCGAGTAGCACCATTCTCAAAGAAAGAGCCCATTCGTCTTCCCCCCTCGGCATCCCAGCCCGGTTTCCTTTATTGCGACATCGGCGGCGGCTCTGCGGGCAGCTCAGACAAGACGCTCATCCAGTTAAGCAGAGGGCTACCCTCTTGATCCTTTCCCGCCTGCTCTTCGATCCTCGTCACGATTCGCCTGGGAAACACCGCCGCCAGAGAATCTCCCCGGTACAAACAAACGAGAGCCCCGTCCATAGCACACCTGTCCGCATCTTTGAATGCAGTTCCTCCCCTTGTGAAATGGATTTTGTATCGATGCATGGCATCAGTCTCCCACTCCGCAAAATTACGCTCCAAACACGTTCTCGGTCCTCTCCATTTACCTCCTGATCCCTCGATCAGCCTAATACCTTGCGCTTGCCGTCCCCACACATCAGCCCTCGGCGGCGCCAGGCTTTCTCAGCACAAGATAATACCGCCTTCTCCTGAAGAGCTAGACTTCAACATCAGGTCGAGCAATTTTGCGTCGGTCCCAGCCCGACAAAAAGGAGCCGGTATACAGCTAGCGTAGACGAACTCAGCCTGCATTGATTTACCTTTTCACTGCACACGAAAGGAAACCCAGCCATCCTCCCTTTGGCGCCACCCGCTGCCGCGTAAAGTACCGGCACGTCTCATCCCACCGCTCCCGAATCGGCACTCGAATGCAACTCGCCGCGGCGTTCCATCCTCATCACAGACCAGCTCTTCATCCGCGAGCAACTGCCTTGGAACTTCCGCACGCTGAGAAACCCAATCTTACCGCAGAAACTTTTGTAGTACCCGATTTCGAAATCCAGGCAGCTTAACTCCTCACCTCAATCGCAGGTCCCCTCACACTCAACGCGCCCTTTCCACCGGCCTCATGCCCACGCGTCTTGTTCTCAATGGCACCGCCTGGACTTCCGAATGGTGCACATGCGCCGCATCCTTCCACAAACGCACCGCCCCGTGAATGGCGTCCTGATTGCAACTCCTCCGGCACCCCTCCGGCAGCGGATCCAGATGCTTCGCATTCCCGCCGCCGATCACTGTATCGCCCGGCCAGAACACATCCTTCAGCAGTGCCACCGCGCGGTGCACATGCCTCTGCCAGCGCTCATGCCCATTGCGACGCCGCGCCTCCTTCGTCAGCAACTTCATAAAGGTGCGCCGCCCGCGCAGCGGGATCAACCCCAGTTCCACAGGCATGATCACCCCGTCCACCACCATCGCGGCGCCCACGCTCGTGCCAAAGCCCACGAAAAGCATGCGACCGCCTTGATAGTGCGCCAGCGCCTGCATCGCCGCATCATTGATTATTTTAACCGGCTTTCCAAACGCCTTCGCAAAGTCAAAGTTCAGCCACCCGCCGGAAAGATTCAGCGGCTCCCGTACCAGCCTGCCCTTTTCCACCAGACCCGGAAAGCCCATCGAGATCGCGTCATAATTCCAGTCCGAAGTCATCACCTTCACCCCCTTCACCATGTCCGCCGCCGTCAGCCCGCGCCCGGACGGAAACTTCCGCATCTCCGTTCCGCCGCTGATCATCATCTTCACATTACTGCCGCCAATATCGATCATGAGGATGTTCATAATAAAATCAGGTTCACAGGTTCATCTCGGCGCGGCAGTGCGTCTCGTCTCACACCTCCGCCCTCTTCAGGTTCTTCACCCTCACCATCGCCGCCGCCCCCACATCTGCGCGTAACCTTCCTACCAAAAAACCACCCCAGCTCCCGCCACTCCCAAGTCTCAGGCCAACAAACGCAAACAACTGCCAACAACCGCAACCTCCATCCTCCTCACTTCGCCGTATACCCCCCATCCACCGGCAAATTCACTCCGGTAATATACCGCGACGCATCACTTAGCAGAAAGATCACCGCGCCCCCCAGATCCGTCTCATCCGCCATGCGCCCCAGCATGGTGTGCTCGCAGTAGCGTTGCAAAAACGGCTCCGGCTGATGATTGAAAAATCCCCCCGGCGCCAGGTTGTTCACCCGCACCCCCCTCGGCCCATACAGGGCCGCGTAGAAGCGCGTCAGGTTCTCCATCCCGCCTTTGTGGAAGAAATAATCCGGCGGCATGTCCCCCATGTTCGTGCCCGCATACAATTCATAGCTCGGCCCTATCATTCCCTGAATGCTGCCGATGTTCACGATGCTCCCGCGCCCCGCCTCTGCCATCGCTTTTCCAAAGTGGCGGTGCATCAGCATCAGGCCTGTCGCATTCACACGCATCGACTCCGCAAATTGCTCCGCCGCACCCTCCGCCCCCTTCATCGGCCGCAGCACTGCATTGTTCACCAGCCCATGCAACGCCCCATGTTGCGCGCGCACGCGCTCATGCAGCGCCATTACCGAAACCTCATCTCCTTGATCCAGCGCCTCTGCAAACACCCTGTGCCCCTTCGCCCGCTCCTCCTCTGCCACCTGCCGCAGCTTCGCCACGTCTCGCGAGGCCATCACCAGCGTCGCCCCCGCCTCCGCCAGCATTGCCGCCAGACCTCGTCCATACAGACCCGCGCCTCCGGTGAGAAGAATGGTTTTATCGTGAAGAGAAAAAGAGGGGAGGTTCATAAAGGAGTCGAATGTAAAGAATGGATCAGAAAAGTTGCTTCACTCACAAATCCGGTCGATTGCCTCGGGTCAGGACGTTGGTCTGATCTTCTGTGTGTTCCGTAGGCCAGCATCCAGGTTTCCAGGTTCAACAGTAGCTCTTCGCAGGCAAAGGCGTTCGTAAAGTGTGAGGGATCGCTGGTTTTACTTCGTGGACTTGTACACCGAGTCACTGCCACCCGCAGCATTCACCCCACCGAAATCCCCCACCATTCGGCGGAATGCATTCCCCATCTCGACCACATCCGCACCCAGGGTAAACACCCGCACGCCCTCCTCATTCTCCAGCATTTCCCGCTGTCCAAAAAGCGACGCCACCGCCGGATACTTGCCATGCTTCACCGCCGCCGCGTGCACACGCTTGCGCGCCGCCATCACCTCCGGATGCGTGGCCTGCCCCAGCTTGCCGATGCGGTGGCTGAAGTCCCCCGCTCCAAAGAGCAGCATGTCATACCCCGGCACCGCAGCGATCTCCTCCACCACCTCCAGCGCCTCAGGGCTCTCGATCTGCAAAATCACAAACTTCTCCGTGTTGCAGTGTTGCGCATATTCCTCCAGCGGCACCTGGCAGAAGAATCCGTCCATGTTTCCCGCATCCAGCGCCTTGCTGCCCAGCGGCCGGCACCTTACCATGTCCACCACATTTCGCGCCTCCTCCGCACTCGTCACATGTGGCACCATGATCCCCGTCGCATCGCATTCAAAGGGCTTCACATACTCGCTGTAGCCTCCCTTGTTTACCCGCACGATGCTGTCCATGTCATACAATTTCGCCGCACGGATCTGGTGCTCAAGATTCAGCCAGTCGTTCGGCACATGCTCATTGCACAGCCACACTGCCGAAGCCCCTGCGAGTCCCGCAAGTTCCACGATCCGTGGATCCCCCAGGTTCAGCTTGATCACCGTGGAGTTCTGGCCATTGCGCAGTTCGCGCAGGATTCGTGAGGGTCGTAGTTTCATTTGTGATTGGAAAAGTTTAAATCAGTGAAGCGTGATCGAATAGACAGACGCCTTCGTTAGTTGGAGCCGTATGTGATACTTGCCAGCAGGAAGCTCCGCCAGCGTCTTGTTCTTCCACCCGATCTTCTGACGCAGAGCATCCCCCTCCACGGCCTTGCAGTTCGCCTTGTCAAAGCCCGGCACCCGATACCCATCTGCATCCAGCAGCTCCGCCAGCACCGCGCCACCCTTTGCGTTCGCATTCACATAGATCTCAGTGCGCCCTGTGAGATCCAGCGGCTTCAGCGTGATCTGCCCCACATCCGCCGGCTTCTTCACCTTCGCAGTCGGCGCCGCCGGGTGGCTGCGAATCCCCGCAAACCGGTCCAGCGGCAGCGTCACCAGCCCCACCCCGCTCTTCTGCTGGTCCCCCGTGATGTCGGTTCCCCCGCCGATCGCCCCGCTGCTGTACGCCCCGTAGTAAAACCGCATCTCATTTCCCTGCACGATTATGTTGCAGTTCGTCAATATCGTCCCGCTGTCAAACTGCTGCCCCGCGCTCCTCGGCAAAAACAGCGTTTTCCTGAACGGCCTCTCCCACTCAAACCCATCCCGGCTCACCATCAGCTCAATATCCATCATCCCATGCTCCGCTCGATTCAGAATCTGATTCAGGCTAAAATAGCGCTCCCGATAGATGAACACTGGCGAAGTGTGAAACTCCAGCTCCCCGTCCTCATCATCCGGCACAGACACAAACTGCGGCTTGCTCCAGTGCAGAAAATCCTTGCTCTCGCTGCGCCCCATCCCGTGCTTCCACGCATGCCCTCCGTCCGGACCGCACAGCCACATCTTGCCAAAGATGACATACGCCTCGAGCTTCGGATCATAGATCACATCCGCCGCGTCAGACAGAGTCAGCGGCATCAGCGACTGTCTGCGCACCCTTCCATCCGGCAGCTTCGTTTCTGAATACGGATTCTCCCCCACAAACGGCTCCTGCTGTCCCTTCCCGCCAAAGCTGTTTTTATAAAACGGCGCGCCCTTCGCCTTCGTCCAGTGAATGCCGTCAGGCGAATACGCCACATGCAGCCCCGCCGAAGCCTCTCCCTTCTCATCGTACGTCCAATCATTGAAAGCCATCTTGTACCGCTTCGCCTCATCCTTCTCCCGCGTGTCATACAGCACCGAGTTGCAGTACCGGTCCCCATACCCACCGCCGCCCAGCAGCACGATGTTTGTATCCCTTTCCCCGTTGAAATCAAACAGCCCCAGCTTCGGTTTCGTAAAAGCAATGCCATCATCCGACTCCGCATAGCACACAACGCACTCATGCGTCTTCACCTGCGAACGCGTTCCCGCATACGCCTGATACCAGAGCTGATATCTCCCCGTCTTCTCATCCCGCCTCACACTCGTCCACCCGATCGCCATCTCCCACGGCTTGTCCTCCGTGATCAGCGGATTCTTCGCATGCCTCACCGGCTGCTCCATCACCCTCCGCGTGCCAGCCCGATAAAGCACATCATGATCATCCACAAACAGCAGAGTGCGCTCCGCCGCCGCACACGAAAGTCCGGTCGCAGCCATCATCAGACAAGTCATCAAAATTCGTTTCATGACGATCGGTTGTTGAAAATTCATCTTTTCCCATCTTTGCCGCCACTCACACAATCACCAAATCCATACTTCCGCACCAGAGCCAGAACCTGCTCCCTTTTCTCCGCCGGCGTCTTGTCTGTGCGCCGCAAAAACATGTGCGCCTCATGCTCAAACGCCCGGTTCTTCACTGCAGCCTCCGCCAGACTGGCCAGACAATCCGGCGGAATTCGGATCACCCCGTTCTGATCCGCATGCACCACTTCTCCCTTCGAAAACGTCACCCCGCTGATCTCCACCGGCCGGTTGATGTGGCGGAATCTCAGCGCCTCATGATGCACCGCCCGCCCGCGCCCATACACTGCAAACGGCGTTGAAATCAGCCCCGCAATGTCGCGCACCCGGCTGTCCGTCACCATGCCCGTGCAGCCCACCGAATACAGCGTCTTCGCCATTCCATCACCGATCAGGCACTCATGCTCTGGCCGCGATCCCACCGCCTTGGCAACCAGCACGTACGGCAGCTCACACTGCCGCATCATCTCCAGCAGTTCCCAATACAGCGCCGTGTCACCCGCTTCACCCGGCGTGCTGCTGTCGATCTCCGCCGTGAATACCACCCCCACCGTCGGCCCCAGCGGCGGCGTCACACTCTGGATGTCCCCGCCGCAGTAATACTCATGCGGTGCCGCTTTGCTCACATAGCCGATCGTGTTCGCCAGCAGCGGCGTGTCAAAATCGCGCAACTCCTCCAGCAGTGCTTTCGTGATGATGCAATTTTCTACCATAAATCAGTTCGGAAAGGCGAGGCCGGCAGCCCCGCGCCATTGAAAAGGTTGAACTCCGGATCCACCGCCCACGCATACCTCACCGCCACCGGCCTGCCCACCTGCGGCGCGGAAACAATCACCGTATCTCCCTCAATCCGCGCCATCGCCGGCTTCCATGCGCGATTTTCCCCTGCAATCACAAATCCCTTCAGCGCACCACCGCCCTGCGCCACCAGCCCACCGTTCGCATGCTCAAAGTGCAGCTCGATCTCCCCACCACGAATTTTCTGTTTCACCAGCAGCGGCCCCGAAGTCGCCGCCACCTCCTGGCCATACACCTTCCCCAGCGCCCACAGCGCCAGCCGGTGCCCCACCACCTGCTTGTTCTTCGGGTGGATGTCCTTCGACTCCCCCACATCCAGCGTGATCACCATGCCGGTCTGCGGCAGGTCCAGGCAACGCCGTTGCGCCTCGCGAATCTCCGGCCACGGCGCTTTCTTGTTCAGGTTCGGCAGCTGCACCCACGCAAACGGCAATTCCCCGCCCCAGCGCGCGCGCCAGTCCTTCACCAGCAGCCGCAGTTGCGTTTCATAAAAGGGCGCCCGCTCAGGCGCGGCATTGCTTTCCCCCTGATACCACACCATACCACGCACCGCATACGGCACCAGCGGCGCGATCTTCCCGTTGTGCAGTCCTCCCACGTTCATCACCCCCAGAAAGCTCCCATACGGATCACTCGGCCTCTTTGGCGGTGGTTTCCCCGCCCCACGCGCCGCATCCACAGCCGCCTTCCATTTGATCAACGCCGCCTCATGCGCCTTCGCCGCCTTCTCACGGTCAAACTCCAACATCAACCGCTCCCGCTGCACAAAATAAGGCTTCAACTCCGCACACCCCTTCTGCGCCTCCAGATTGAGCCACGACTCGATCAGAGTCCCTCCCGCCGACGAGTTGATCACTCCCACAGCTCCGCCCAGCCGCTGCTGAATCTCCCGTGCAAAGTAAAAACCCACCGCAGAAAATTCGCCCACCGTCTCCGGCCCGGACACCACCCACGCGCCTTCACAATCTTCCTGCGCCATCTCCGCCCTTCCCGACTTCACCGTAAACATCCGGATCTGCGGCAGCGTCGCCTTCACCCGCTCCTGCTCATAGTCCTTCGACTCTGCCACGGTCATGACCATGTTGGACTGCCCCGCACACAGCCACGTCTCCCCCACCAGCACATCCTGAATGCGGATGGTGTTCGTGCCCGAGATCGTCATCTCCAGCGCCTCCTTGCTGCTCAGCGCATCCAGATCCACCCGCCACTTCCCATCGCCCGCAGCCGTCGCCGTCCTCGTCTGTCCGCCGATGGAGACCGTCACCTTCTCCCCCTTCTCCGCCCATCCCCACACCGGCACCTTCACGCCCTGCTGCAGCACCGCATGATCAGAAAAAACCGCAGGCATCCGCACCGCCGCCCGGCCCTGCCCGGCGGCACACGCACACATCAAAATCAGCAGCGCCCGTTTCATCGCCGCAGTTCCTCCAGCAAAAACGCCTCCGGCTTCGGCACCTCCACCGTCGCCTTCTCCTCGATGCGCAGGATGCACCTCGCCCCTGCCTCGTCGGCCTTCTCCTTCAGCTTCGCCCCCAGCTCCGCATGATGGATCGCGCTCCCCGCGTTCGTCGCCGGCAGCGGGTCCACACGCGGATTCGAGATCAGCACCGGCGGATCATCCCGCGACACATGCGTGATCGGAGAAAACTCATGCAGCACCTTCACCCACTCCGCCTTCGGCTGCTTCATCTCATCCACCCGCTTCGCCCCCACCGCGCGCGCCATCATCGGGTGTAGCAGTACCTGCTCACCCACCCAGCCCGTGATCACCTCAGGTTCAATGGACGTCTGTGGCGACAGCGCCACAGCCGCGCACAGCCTTGTCGAAAGTCTCGCGATCGCATCACTGCTCTTCGCATCAGCGAGGTCTTCATGATACGCCAGCCACAGCGAAGTCGTCGCACCCGCCGAGATACCATACGCCGCAAATCGCTCCGATTTCAGCTTCCACTCGCCTGCCATGCTCCGCAGATACTGCACAGCCCGCGCCGCATCATGCACCGGCGCAGGCAGCACCGCCTGCGTCGAGTACCGGTAGTTGATGGACGCCACCGAAACGCCCTGTGCAAGCATATAGTTCAGGAGCTTCACCGGCACATCGGCCTTGCTCCCGCCCGCCCAGCCTCCTCCATGAATGAAGATCAGCAGCGGCTTTGCCCCCTCGCCCTTCGCCTGCCACACATCCAGTTTGTTCCGATCATGCGGCCCATAGCTTACATCCTTAAATGTCGGCTCGCCGGCCACCTCGGCCCCCGTCAGCGTTGCAGACATCATCACCAGTAGAATCAGGATCAAAGGTGTATTCATAAGTCGCGAAGAGTCAGGGCAAAGGCTTCCGCATTGTCGAGATGAATCCGAATGATGACCTTCATCTCGGGCACGGGCAGCTTGCTCAGGTCTGCCCTCTTCCATTTCACCTCATGACGCAGCCCATCCCCTGTGATCGGCACCGCGTCTGCCTTGGAAAATCCAGCAAGCCTATAGCCGCGCTCATCCAGCAGTTCCACCCTCACCGCGCCGCCGCCCGCGTCCGCATTCAGCGTCAGGCCCTTGATTCCGCCAAGCGGCCGCGGCTTCAGCGTCATCTGCCCCAGTTTCTCCAGCGGCTTCACTCCCGCAAACCGGTCCAGAGGCAGCATCGCCAGCCCGATCCCCGTTTTCGGCATCCGCTTCTTCGATCCCCACTCATTCTCCCGCCTGCCAAACTGCCACGGATTCTCCGCCCCGGCGTAATAGAACCGCATCTCATCGTCCAGCACCACCGGTGTCGCATTGCTAAAAATTCGCGACGCATCAAAGCCGTTCCCGTTCTCCACTGTCCCCATGAACGGTGTGCTCCGAAACGGCCTCTGCCACGCGATGCCGTCCCGGCTCGTCGCCAGTTCGATCGGTTGCAGGCCATGCGTCTCAAAATCCGCCACCTGCACCAGCGCAAAGTACACCCCATGGTGTAAAAAAGCGGGCGCGCCATGCAGCTGCACCCCGCGCCTCGTCCCCGGGTAATCCGCAGGCCTCACCCCGTCAAATTCATCCGGCGCCATCACCAGCTGCGGCAGCGACCACTTCAAAAAATCATCGCTCTCCGTCCGCACGATCGCCCGTTTCCAGTACGTCATGCCATCCGGCGCATCAATCCATGCCTTCGCATAAACCACATACTTTTTCCGCAGCGGATCATACATTGCATCCAGCACATCGCTTACGGAGCTGTGCACGCCAAAGTCATGCTCCTCCCCCACTTTCGGCGGCTCGCTCATCCGTCCATACGCCCCGCGCAGCACCGGTCCCGGCTGCTTGTTCCAGTGAATCCCATCCGCCGAAAACGCCACAAACATTCCGCCATTTTTCCCGCGCGGATCTTTGCCCGCCTCCGCCTCAGGCACCGCATGCGGGATTGACCAGTAGGCCATCTTGTACCGCCTCTCCGGATCTCCCCCGGGCGCGTCCACCACGACAGACGCCCCATACTGCTCCACGCTGTCCAGCACCACGTTCCGGTCCGTAATTCCCGGGTGCGCCACCACATCCAGCTCCGGCTTATTCCACACAATCCCGTCCGCCGACTCCGCGTAACAAACCGCCGTATCCTTCCCTGACAATTGGTACCACATCTGGAATCGACCCGTCTCCGGGTCTCGATGCACACTGTTATACCCCGCCTGATTCTTGACTGTCGGCCCCACCACCAGCGGATTCCCCGCATGCCTCTTCGGCACATGCATCTGCCTCCGTGTACCGGACCGGTACAAGATTTCGTGATCATCCACGAACAGCAGCGTCTCCCCGCACACACATCTCAGGCTTAGAAGCAAATAGAAGAGACAGGCCGTTTTCATCGTTCGAGCCTCCAGCAAGCCTCTTTCAGCACTGCCTTGTGCACTTCTTTCGGCGCTTCATACCACACCGTCAGCAGCCCGCCGTCCGCCAGCTCCACGCTGCTCGGATATCCCAGGTCCCATCCCGCCGCATCCTTGGTCAGCACAAACTCCTCCGACCACGTTCTGCCATGGTCGCCGCTGATCTTCCCACGAATCCCAAACGGCTCCTGCCGCCAGGCATACGTCATGAGCAGCCTCCCATCCCCCAGTCTCAGCAGGTGGGAGGGAAATCCGTCCGCCACCTTCTGCTTCTCGCTCCACGTTTTGCCACCGTCCGTTGAAACGATCTGCGCCGTGTTTTGAACCGTGCCCTTGCCATTCGCTATCTTGTCCCGCACCTGCACCACGATCGCGCCATCCGCCGCCTCCACCGCGTGCAGCTCCCCCGCCCGCACCGGCATTTCCGAGAGCATCTTCCAGGTCACCCCATCATCATCCGAAACATAGGCCACCGCCTTCTTTCCATTCGATGTCGCGTAAAACAGCCGCCCATCCTTCAGGTTCACCGGCCCATGCGGGCTGTATCCCGGAACCCGATACCGGGGCGACCAGTTCACGCCAGCATCCGTGGACCGCATCATCCAGTAGCCCGTCTCCGCCACCTTCTGTGCCTGCGTGGTCGCCTCGTCCATCACATGCCACCGCCTTAGCATCGCCTCCGTCTCAGCGCCGAACGTTCCTTTCAGCAGCCGCTCCGGCGCATTCATGTGAATCTGATAAGCGAACGAGTTGAACATCGTCGCAATGAGCGTGCCCTTGCTCGTCTCCACCACTCCCGAGTCCCGGTCATCTATAGCGCTGTCCGCCAGCACCCGTGGCAATGTCCACGTCCGCCCCTCGTCGCGGGAGGTGATCATCTCCTGCCTTCCATATGGGCACACATGAAACTCCCGCCCGCCTGAATACACCACCACGAGCGTCCCGTTGGCGCATCGAGTCATCGTCGGCCATCCATGATAAAACTGGGGAAGCTGCGAGATCGTCCGCACCTCGCTCACTTTCACCTTAACAGGCGCCTGCGCATGCAGCATCAGCGGCACGCTCATCAGCATCAATATGGATGGAAGAAAGCGCATGGTTTAGTCTCCGAACCGAAGCGCATACAGGTCCGCGTCCTTCATCTTCACCCGGAGTCGTATCGTCTTCCCCTTCAACGCCTCCATATCCACCGACTTCGCCTCCAGTTCATCACCATACAGCTCCGGCATCGTCGCCAGCACCGTTCCCGCCTCATCCTGAACCTCGATCTGAATCGACCCCGCCGCGGACGTCGCATAATTGAGCACCAGTTTCCCGCCCTCAAACCGCAGCGGCTTCGTCACAAACTCACCGCCCTTCGCATCCGCATGCATCGAGGCAAATCCCTGCTTTCTAACCGTAATCCTGCGCATGCGGTTGTCCGCATTGCGATAGTGCTCGCTAATATATAGCGACCACTCGCCATCACCTGTATCGATGATTCCGTTGGCCGTCATGTTGTTCCGATCCGTCCAGTTTTTCTGATCCAGCCCCGGCCTCACCCACGCCTCCAGAAACGGCCGGTCCCAGTTCACCCCATCCCGGCTGCTCATGAAGACCGCATCCGAAACTCCTTTGAACTTATGCTCCGGTATCTTCTGCCTCGTGGTCACATACCGCTTAGGAAAGCACACGAGCAAATGCGGTGCCGTCGGGCATGGCACAGTGGCGGAGGTGTAGAAATGCTCCAGGGGCACTCCTTCCGCATAGCGATGCGCCACAGGCTCCGTCCACGTCAGAAAATCCTGCGACTCATTGCTCTGCACTGCGCGGATTTTATCAACAAAGATACGGCTGAAGCACGCATATCGTCTCCGCGCGCCGTCCCAGAACGCGAGGTTTTGTGAATCAAACGCCCCCTTCGTCATCACCGGTTCCGGCTTCATCTTCTGCCAATGTACTCCGTCCGAGGACGCAAATGCATACAGTCCGCCCGGCGTCGCTCCCGTCATCCAGTTCTTGCCCGGTGCCTTGACGCCTCCCAGTGCCTTGTACCGCTGCTCCGGCCTGGCCTGCGGATTTTCATCCAGAAACGGCGAAAAATTATGCGCCTCCACCCCACGCCAGATCACGTTGTTCTCCTTCGTCCCGCCCGCCTCGATCAGTCCCAGCTTCGGCCGCGTGAAATGAATCCCGTCCTCGCTATCCGCCACGCACGTCACCTGGTCATCACTATGATCCGACCCGCCCGCCGATCCGCGATAATACATCCGCACCTTCCTTCCATCCTGGATTACAGTAAAATAGGCGCACGTCGGCCCCTCCCACGGCTGATCTGTCGTCAGCACGATCTCCTTTTTGACCGGATCATGCAGTTTCAGCGCCACCCCACTTTTTTCTGCCACCAGATACTCATCCACAAAAAGCTCCCACCGCGAGCCGATGTCTAGCACTTCGTCAGCTTGAGCCATGAGCGGGAGGAGAAGGAGCAAAAAGAAGTTTTTCATAGTTCTGCCAGGATTTCTCGGATGTGAATGCACGCTCCATTCTGCTCACGACTGCGTATGCCGCCTATGATCACAGCCATCAACTCCACCGTTTCTGCAAACGGTAGTGGCGCCTTGCCAGTCTGCAGCATCTCAATGAACGCCACCAACTGCCCTCGGAACGCATGATACGTATCCGCCAGTTTCAGCGGCAGGTCCCCCTTCGTTCCATGCAGGTGCACCGCGCCAAAGCTCCCGTAGGCATCATGCAGCGCCCCCAGCGTCACCTTCACTCCGCTGCGATGCGTCACGTGCATCACATCGCCGCCGGCATCGCTGTGCGCCTGCACCGTTAAAAAGCCCGGCCCCAGCAGCGGCTCCACCGCCTCCAGCGCATGGATGCCGTAGCGTTCCCACGTCTTGCACGTAAAGCTCGTGATCCACCGCAGCTCTCCCAGATTTTCACACTGCCTTTCGCTCAGCCGCATCTCCGGAGCATAGCGCATCCCGCTGGTAGAAAGTAATATCCTTCCCTCCTGCTCCCATTGCACAAACTGCCGCAGCTCAGCCATCGTGGTTGCCATCGGCTTGTCAATAAACACCGGCAGCCCCGCCTCCACAAACGGCCGCGCCCGCCGCACATGATCCGTCCCATCGTCCGTGGCAATGATCACCGCATCCACCTTTCCGATCACATCCTCCGGCATCTCCACCACATGCTCGATCAGACTTGCCGCCGCCACCTTTGGCGCATCCGCCGCATCATCCGTCCACACATGCGTCACTCGCGCACCGGGAATGCGCACGCTCTCCAACGGCTGCTTCCCCATGTACACCGGGATGCCCGCATACGGACACTCCGCCATCGCCACCGGATCATAGCCATTGATGATCCCGCTCCAGGAATACGGATGCCCGTTTCCCTCGATCATCCCCAGCATCGCCAGTTTCAGTTCCGTGCTCATGAGATCTCCACGGCTTGGCCGCTCGCTGCAGACCGTAGCGCCGCCTGGTTAAACTTCAGTGTCTGCACTGCCTCCTCAAACGTCGCCAGCGGCGTAGCCATTCCTTCCATCTCATCCATGAAGGCGCTTGCCTGCGCGGTGAAAAGCTCGTCCCGCTCAAGCGGCGGCGTCACATCCCACGTCCACCCCGCCTCTCCATGTTTCATAAATCCCCAGCGCCGTTCATGTATCTCAATCTTAACACTGCCATGCTCGCAGTGGATGAGCAGCGTGTTTTCGTTCGGCGCTTGGAATTGGGTCAGCGCATAGCTCACCAGCACCTCCCCGTGCCGCGCGCTCACGTTCACCGTGTCCTCCACCGTCACCCCTTCCAGCGCCTGATGCGCTGCATCACAGTAAACCCGCGTGCAGGGCCCGATCAGCCACTCGACCGCGTTCACGATGTGCGTGAGCGCGTCCTGGATCGCCCCGCCGCCCTGCTCATGCTTCGCATAATAGATGTCCCGGTAGGCAGGCCGATACGTCGGAAAATGCTGCCCCGATGAACTGCTCACATGCAGCACCTTCCCCAGCTCCCCCTTCAGCAGATACTCCCGTGCCCCCGAAATCCACGGCATCAAGTGGTACACGTACGCCACAGCCACCCGTGCCTCAGCCTTTGCCATCGCCGCCCTTACTTCCGGAACCAGCGCCGTATCAATGGCCAGCGGCTTTTCGATGAACAAATGCAGCCCAAGCGGCAGCAGCTTCAGTGCGATCGGAAGATGCAGATGCGCCGGCGTGCAGATCACCGCAGCATCATAGCGCCCCTTCTCCAGCGCCTCATCCAGCGAGCGGAATACCGCCACGCCATATCCTTTCTCCATCGCCTCCAGCAGCTTTGGATTCGTGTCACACGCTGCCACCACACAACGCCCCGTGTTTCGAAAGCAGCGCAGATGCCGCTCTCCGATGCTGCCGCAGCCGATGATGAGTATGGAATGCATGAAATAAGTCCTCCTTAAACGCCACCCCCACCCCCACACCTTGCCTCCAATCTCTGGTCCGTTTTCCTAACCAGCCCATCGTCCTCGTTCCTCACCCCATCGCTCTCTGCGCTCCGTATCCAGTTAAAACTTAAGCCCCTCCACCGCCTCATGCGACAGCCTCTGCACATGCATTTCGGGCTTCAGCCATCCGCCTCTTCGTCATTTCCTATTCCTACAAGTCCACCCCACCCCTCCCCGACGATCCTTCCATACCCTTATCTCCCTATGATTCTCGACGCCAGCTGCCACCTCGAATACTTCAACAATGAAGACGTCTCCGCCATTTTTATGCTCCGCCCCCGTAGCGGCTGGGCTCAGTGGATTATGCGCGAAGATTTCGATCTCAAGCCCCGCGTCCCAGTCGTCGAATACACCGATCTCTACGGCAACTTCTGCCAGCGCATCATCATGCCAAAGGGCAACTTCCACTTTTCCATGAAGTGCCGCGCCTGGGCGCCCTCAGAGTTTGACAAACAGCCCCTCGCAGAAGTGCAGACCGTCGCCCAGCTGCCCGTCGATGTCCTCCACTATCTGCTGCCGAGCCGCTACTGTCAGTCAGACAAGCTCGGCGCCCTCGCCTCCTCCATCGTCGGCACCACCCCGCACAATCATCATCAGATCGCCCGCATTCGCACCTGGGTCCACGACAACATCACCTACGAGATGGGTTCCAGCGACTCCTCCACCTCCGCTCTCGAGACCGCCAATACCCGCCGCGGCGTCTGCCGCGACTTCGCGCACCTAGGCATCGCCCTCTGCAGAGCCATCAATGTCCCCGCCCGCATGGTCGTCGGCTTCGTGCATCAATTGGAGCCCATGGACATGCACGCCTGGTTTGAGGCCTACATCGGCGGACGATGGTACACCTTTGACGCAACAGAAGACAAACCCGGCGGCGGTCGCATCGTCGTCGCTTACGGCCGCGATGCCGCCGACGTTGCCCTCGCCTCCCTCTTCGGATCCTTCACCTGCACCACCATGAAGGTCACCGTCGAACACGTGGACACCCTCGAAAAGTCTTAATCACCCGCTTCCACCTTCCCCAATTGTCCACGTAATCGATCCCTCCTCCCGCTTCCCGCGCTCCAACTCCCTCTTTACCCACCTCGTGTACGGGGTTCGGGCTATAGCCCGTCAATCTCATCTCCCAATTACACTCGAACGCACTCCTCAGCCAAATCGTATATCCTAAAATCCCTATGTCCTACTGCCTCGGCATCAATACAGCAGACGGCCTTGTGCTCGCCTCAGACTCGCGCAGCAGCTCCGGCTCAGACCGCTTCAGCACATGCCAGAAGATGCACCAGTTCGTCATCCCCGGAGAGCGCGTGTTCGTCATTCTCACCACCGGCAGCCTCTCCCTCAGCCAGTCCGTCATCACCCTCCTGCGTCAGGACTTCGATGCTGGCGCAGGCCTCGCCAAAGTGCCCACCATGTATGATGCTGCACGCGAACTCGGCAGCATGGTCCGACGCATTTCAGACATCGACCGCACCGCATTGGAGAAGGACAACTTCAGTTTTAATGTCCACCTCCTATTGGGCGGGCAGATCAAAGGCCAGCCCCACGAACTTTACTTGATCTACCCCCAGGGCAATCCCCTCCGCTCCACTCCAGACTCCCCATTTCTCCAGATCGGAGAGAGCAAATACGGCCGCCCCATTCTTGATCGCGGCATCATCCATCAGAGCACCACCACTTTTCAGGCCGCCAAATACTCCCTTCTCTCCCTTGAGGCCACCATGCGCTCAAACGCTACCGTTGGCCCCCCGGTCGACCTCCTTCTTTACAATCGCGACGACCTCCGCGTCTCCCACTATCGCCGCTTCTATAGCCACGACCCCGACCTCATCGAAATCCACAACTCCTGGGAAAAAGCCCTCCGCCACGCCGTCCACCAGCTCCCTGACATCCGCTTCGATGGTGGAGACGTCCGTTCCACCACCGAAACCGAGCCTCCCACCTGGCAAAGCCCCGTCGAGCAAAGCTGACCCCCCTCTCCGGCGTCACCAGTTCATCCTTCATTTCGTCGCCGTCTTTCCCGCATTGTCCATCTCCCAGTCATCCGTTCGGAATGGTGCCGCGGGCAATCCGCTTCCATTCACCAGATTCACCTCCGGATTGTTCGCCCACGCATACCTCACCGCCACCGGCTTCAACACCGCAGGGTGCGAGACAATCACCTTGCCATCCTCGATGTGTGCGTCTGCCCACTGCCAGCGTTTCATTTCATCTGCGATCACAAATCCCTTCACTGCGGCGCCTCCATCCGAAGTCTTCAGCCCGCTCGCATGATCCATCTGGATCACCACTTCGCCGCCCTTCACTTCATGACTCCGATACACCGGTCCTCTGTACTCCAACTTCTCCCCATACACCTTCGCCCGAGCCCATAGCGCCAGACGGCGGCCGATCTCCTGCTTGTTCTTCGGGTGAATGTTTCCCGCATCCCCGATGTCCAAGTTCACCGTCATTCCAGTGTTAGGCTCCTTCAGCGCCGCAGCCTGCGCCTCGCGCAGCCTTGCCCAGTTCGCCGCAGCATCCGGCTCCGCCTCGCGCTTTTGAAAATTCGGCAGCTGCACCCAAGCGAAAGGCAGTTCAGCCCCCCAGCGCGCGCGCCAGTCGTGAATAAGCAGCGGCATCTGCACTGCATACAAAGGACCGTTTGCCGCGTTTGACTCTCCCTGATACCATAGAATACCACGGATCGAAAAGGGCACCAGAGGCGCGATCTTCCCATTGAAAAGATTCCCCGGCCTCGCCGCATGCAGCGGATCGCTCCCCACATACGCCGGTTGCGGCGGCGGAGACTGCTTTCCTGCCAGCGCGGCCTTTGCCGCATCCTGCCATTGCTTCTTCGCCAGATCATTCTTCGCCCGATTGTCCGGCTGCTCAAACAGCTCCACATCCCGCTCCCACCGCTTCAGAAGTGAATGCAGCCGCGGCTCCTTCTGCATCGCCTCCAGGCTTGTCCACGACTCGATGGGCGTGCCACCCACTGAAGAGTTGATCAGCCCTATCGGCACCTTCAGATCCTGCTGCAGTTCGCGCCCAAAAAAATACGCCGCCGCAGAAAAATTCGCCACCGTCTTCGGAGTGCAGATCTGCCACACTCCCGCACACTGCTCCTGCGGCGTGGTGGCTGTAAAGCTCTGCACAAAGAACATGCGGATCAGCGGAAAATTCGCCCCCAACATCTCTTTCTCCGCATTGTCCACGCCCTTCACATTCATCGCCATGTTCGACTGCCCCGAGCACAGCCACACCTCACCCACCAGCACGTCCTTCACCACCTCCGTGCTCTGCCCGGACACCCGCAGGATATCCGGATCGCTGCTAGCCCGCATCGGATCCAGTACCACCTTCCACTTTCCATCCTTGTCCGCTTTCGTCACCTTCGTCTGCTCGCCAAACTTAACATTGATCTCCTGCCCCGGCTCCGCCCAGCCCCACACCGGCACCTGCCTGTCCCTCTGCAGCACCATGTGGTCTTTGAAAACCGGCGACAAGGTCACCGCTGCCCTCACACTGCACGCCAGTGTCGAGACGAGCAGCAGTATCAGCCAGGGCTTCATGGCAGCATGAGTTTGCTCTCCGATACGTGCGCGCTCAAAGCAGGGTTTCATAAGTTTTCAAAAAGGACAGGCAGGTTTTTAGTTCTACACGTGGCGGGCAGTACCTACGCCGCCGCGCATCAGTCTTCGATCTTCGGAGTGTCGATTCCCAGCGCATCCGCCAGATCGGTGAGATGCTCCTGCTCCTGCGCAATGATCTTCCGCAGCACCTCGCTCAGCGCATACTCGCCCATCGCCTCCGCCTGGCGGATTCGCTCGCGGTAGTTGCGGATCGTCTGCCTTTCATTCTCCAGGTCAAAGCTCAGCATGTCCTTCGGCTTGTCAGACATCTTCACCTCATTCGGCACCGTCGTCGGCGTCCCATTCAGATAGTCAATCTGCTTGGCGATCAGCAGAGCATGTTCCAGCTCCTCGCCGGCATGCTTCTTCAGCTCACCAGCGATCCCCGTGTACTCCGCCCCTTTCAAGGTCTGGCTGTACACCACATAAGCGATAACCGCTTGAAATTCGCGTGCCAGATCCTCATTCAGAAGATCGATCATTTCCTGCCGGCTGGGTTTCTGGGGAGAGGAGGTTTTGGAGGACTCGTTCATGGTTGTAAGAGGTTGTTTGCCTCCAAATCATCGCGTTCACTCCATCGCTCGGATGTAAGAAACCCGCCCGGTTCTATCCGTGCGCAGCCATGTTCACACGAATGCAAAAAAATTGGGCGTGAAGTCTTGTCAGCTTCACGCCCATGGTCGCACGTCCTCTTTTCCACACTCAGCAGAACTTCGAACGACTGACCACATACCTATCGCCTCTGCATTGTCGCGTGGATGTAGGTCGCAAAAAAAACCGCTTATTTCATCCGTCTCGAGAATGCACTCAGCAAAGTGGCTCTTCATCACGCAAAAATGCGCTGGACTACAACCGCACGCGAAACTTACGGCGATGTATGGGCATGAACACACTATTACTCGTCTTACTGGTTCTTCTCATCATTGGCGCTCTTCCCGCATGGCCTTACAGCTCCGGCTGGGGTTATGGTCCTAGCGGCGGCCTCGGCACCATCCTTGTCATCCTCGTGGTCCTTGCCCTCATGGGACGGATATGAGGTCCAGGCATTGATCGGAACGCCTTGCTGAAGAGCGTGCCATGAAAAGAGCCAGTGCTTCTCCAGCCCTTACTGCAGCCCCCCTCACCTCCGCGCGTCAGGCCGGGTTGCGGTATGTGCTGGATGACCAGCCTGGCATCACCCGCAGCCGAAGAGGCAAGGGTTTTGTCTATCACATGCCGAAGGGTGCTCCTCTGCGCAATGCTCAGACCCAGCGCCGGATCCGCAGCCTCGTCATACCCCCGGCTTGGACAGACGTCTGGATCTGCCCACTGCCGAACGGCCACATCCAGGCAACTGGTCGAGATGCTCGCCGTCGCAAGCAATACCGCTACCACCCACGCTGGCAGGCCGTGCGGGATGTGTCAAAATACGAGCGCATGCTCGCTTTTGGCGCCGTTCTCCCCCGCATTCGTCGTCGAGTTTCCGTAGACTTGCGCAGCCGCGGTTTCACCCGTCAGAAAATCATGGCCACCATCGTGCGGCTCCTCGAAACCACCCTCATCCGCGTGGGCAACGACGAGTATGCCCAGAAAAATGGCAGCTATGGTCTCACCACCCTGCAAAACAATCACGCAAGGGTCAAAGGTTCCCAGATCACTTTCTCCTTCAAAGGAAAAAGCGGAATGCGCCATCAGATCGGCCTGCGCGATCCCCGCCTCGCCAAGCTCGTCCGACGCTGCCAGGAACTACCAGGCCAGCATCTCTTTGGCTATCTCGACGACGCTGGGAAGGTGCACGAAGTCACCTCCGACAATGTGAACGCCTATCTCCGCGAAATCGCAGGAGCAGAGTTTTCAGCCAAGGACTTCCGCACTTGGGCTGGCACCATCCTCACCGCCATCGCCTTGCGCGAACTCGCCAACTTTAATTCTCCAACCGAAGCCCGGCGAAATATCACGCAGGCCGTCAAAGCTGTAGCCAAAATTCTCGGCAACACCGCCGCAGTCTGCCGGCGCTGCTACATTCACCCCGCCATCCTCTCCCACTACACCTCTGGCCGGACCATCCCCGCTCGTCAAGAGCAGCGGCTGCTACATCCCTCCACCAAACTGAGCCCTGATGAAATGGCCGTTATGGCCCTTCTCCGCGCCCCCAAAAGCTGAAGGACGTCTGCGACGCCGCACTTTTGGGTTATAAATTACGATGAGGTGTATGGCGGGTAAAGGGAACGCAGGAGCCGGCACTGGGGAACTTACTCCAACTCTCGCTTCGAGGGAACGCGTCAGCTTACCCCAAAACTAAGCCGCAACACCCTTCGCCTGCATCTTCCCCCCTTGAACCGGCAGCGGCGGCGGCTGAGTTGGCAATGGCGGTGGCTGCACCGTCTGCTTCTGCACTGCTGGATTCCCCACCGTCGTTTTAGTAGCCTCCGGAGGATTGCCCCAGGATCGCGCCGCCGTGGTCACCATTCTGTGAACGAAGAGAATCTTCTGCGCGGTCTGCAGGGAAAAGACAAACGGAAACATCGTTGCATGCCCCAGGCTTGCCGCCAGTTCGTTCATCGCTGGAGAGAGCTTGGCCCAGTCGTTGAGAGTGCTCAGAAAACTCGCATCCGAGTTCGGCGAATCCGCCAGCACCTCCTCCGAGCGGAATGGCGTGAAAGGGATGGGGACGCTTTTGCTCATCCACCCGAAAGCCTTCGCAGTCTCCGTGCCGTCCACGATGTGCAAATACTGCGCCCACGTTTCCGCCCAATCCTCCCACGGATGCGAGGTGGCATAGCTCGTGATGTGCGTCGTGGACCACGTCGTCACCGGCCCGTTGGCATAGTATTTTGCCAATGCCGCACCATAGTCCTCGCGCTCGTCGCCAAACAGCTTTCGGTATTCCTCCAGAAGCGCATCGTCCTCGCCGCGCCCCTTAAAAAAGCGGTCCCAATAGTAGTGTCCCAGTTCATGCCTGAAATGCCCGACCAAAGTTCTGTAGGGCTCTCCCAGCTGATGCCGCTGGCGTTCGCGGTACAAATCATCCGCCTCATTCAGATTCAGCGTGATCATCCCGTCGTCATGCCCCGTCATCACACACAGGTTTGGAATCGGCGTCAGAAAGTCAAAGCTCAGCCCGTCCGGATTTCCCACCTTGCTGAAAGGCGTCAGCCGCAGCCGCGCCAACGTGTAGATCGCCCGTCGCTTTGCCGATTCCATCTTGTGCCACGCATCCTGGTTCCCCGGCACCTTGAGGTCCGGCACCATGTGGTTCAACGAACACGAGGCACAATACTCAGGCCCTTTCGCCGGCACCACCCAGTTGCACACACCAAACTCACTCCCATTGCGGCACTGCACAAGTTCTGCCGTATGCGGCTTCATGGAGTTGTCTGCCAGATCGTAGCCCACCGTGCTGCCACACTGCAGACATTGAGTGTTCTCAAAAAACAGGGTGTTGCCACATGTGCAGACGAAATGGATCATGAGTAAGCTGAATAAAGGGGTTCCAGTATCATCGGACTCCGTATTCCCCTCGGACTTGTCTAGTTGCCCTACTCCTACTTCTGCATTTTTCTCTCCAGCTCCGCCGTCACACGAATGTCATGATCTGCTTCCTCCAGTCCGTTGCCAATCAGTTGCTCCGCGATGTTTTCGACATCCTCATCTGAAGACGCGGTGTTCACCAAATGTCCAGTCTGCACAGGAAGTTCGTCCCGCTCATTCAGCGAATTGACAGAAAACTCAGACTTTGGTGCCTTCAGCGTCGTTCCTCCGCCCGCCAGTTCCGCCGCAGCCTGCGCCAGGTCTCGGTCATCCACCTTTTCGCGTCCGTCACTCAAGGCCAGTTCGGCCGCCCGTTGTTCCACTTCGATCTGGCTGCCCTGTCCTAGGCAAGGCGCAGCAGCTCGGAGGCGTTTGGGTAAAATGGTTTCTGCACTCATGATCTTCCTCCAGTAGGGACTTCGCTTGAGGTCCGGTGTTAGCTGCATCGATTCCTCCTCTGTGGCGGCCTGATCAATCTATCCTCCGTTTTCCTGTCTTCGAATTACCGCCCGCTCGCGATTCATCAGGTGAAAAGATTATTCCTCCCATGAAAGCCTTTATTCTCCTGCTCAAAGAATCGTTTGCTGCGTGGAAGGCTCACAATGCCCCAAAAATGGCAGCGGCGCTCGCCTACTACGCGACGTTTTCCATGGCACCACTGCTTGTGCTGGTGGTCGGGATTGCGGGCTGGGTCGTCGAGCAGGATGAGGCCCGCCACGCCATCATCACCCAGCTTTCTACCCTTATGGGAAGAGAGGGAGGCGCCATCGCGGAGACCATTCTCACTCAGTCCGCGAAACAGGCCGCCGGCCTCTGGGCCACCATCATCGGTTTCGTCATTCTTCTCGTCGGTGCCTCCGGCGTTTTTGCCGAACTCCAGGAGTCTCTGAACACCATCTGGGAGGTTCCGCCGCGCGAGTTCCCCTGGCGCGCGCTCATCCGCGGACGACTCCTCTCCTTCGCCATGGTTTTCGCTCTCGGTTTTCTCATGCTCGTCTCCCTCGTTCTCTCCGCGGGCATTGCTGCGGTCAGCACTCGCATGGAACTTTGGGCGCCGGGTTTCGGCGTACTTTGGGAGGGTGTCAATTCACTCGTCACTTTTGTCGTCATCACCCTTCTCTTTGCCGCCATATACCGCTACCTTCCGGATGTGCGTATCACCTGGCGGGATGTTTGGACGGGTGCAGCACTGACCGCTTTGCTCTTCGTACTGGGCAAATTCCTCCTCGGCATCTATCTTGGGCACACTGCTTTTGCGTCAGCCTATGGTGCGGTCGGCTCACTCGTCATCATCCTTGCCTGGATCTTCTACTCCTCGCTGATTTTCTTCTTCGGTGCCGAGTTCACAAACGCCTTTGCGCGCCGGCACGGCAGTCACTGCTCGCGCCCCCCGCTACATCGGACCGCTCAGGCGGAGGGCTCCCCGAACGCCGCTTCATCACCTCCCTCCTCTTCCGCCCATTCTTAGACGCCCGCGCGCATGCCCACATGCGATGAGTAGGTGAGACAAGTGAAACCACCCTCTCCTCACACCATGAAAACACGATTTAAAATTCTCCTCCTCACCCCCTTCCTCTCCCTCGGTCTCGGCCTCGTCTCCTGCGACAAAAACAAGGTTCGCCAGGAAAACAGCGAGAAGATGGAAAAGGCCCGCGAAGCCGCCACGGACTCCCCCAGCGCCCTCAAGATAAAGGGCAACTGGAACGAGATGAAAGGCAAGCTAAAGCAAAAGTTTGCGAACCTCACCGACGACGATGTCCTCTATGAAAAGGGCAAGGAGGACGAGCTCTACGGTCGCCTGCAGAAGCGCCTCGGCAAGACCCGCGCGGAAGTGGACAACATCCTCAACGAACTGTAATCGAATCCGCCACCCCTTTACCACAGGCAGGGACCTCACTGGTCCCTGCCTTTTTTTCGCTCATCCCCTGGCTCTCCCCATCCAGCCACATCCACTTCCACCTGCGCTTGCGATATTCTGCCCGATACGCGCTGCCACCGCAGAACCAACCTTCAAACTCCGACCACCATGAATGCCATGACCGCCCAGGGCGACTGGAACATCCTCAAGGGAAAACTCAAGCAGACCTGGGCACGAATCACCCACAACACTTTGAAAAAAGTGGAAGGCAGGACTGACGAGCTCATTGGTCGCATTCAAAAGCGCACTGGAGCCTCCCGTCAGGTCATTGAGAAAGCCATGCGCGAGTGCGATGCCGAGCACTTTGTCTGATCATCCAGGCGCCGCCTGCGCCTCGCCGCTCAGTCATTCCCTTCGTTTATTTCTTTGTCCGCCGCCTGAACTCCAGCCTTGATCTGCTGCCGGCTGAAGATGCCGATGATGCGCATCTCACGGTCCACTACTGGAAGATAGTCCAGCCCGCGTTCATTCATGAGCCGTTCTGCACTGGCGCAGTCTTCGTCCTCATAGCAGAAGGCCACAGCCTGGCTCATGATCTGCCCCACCTTCCACGACTTCGGATCGTGGCCCCGGCCTCCTATCTTCCAGTCTGGATTCTCCTGGGTGACCATGCCCACCAGCTTGCTGCCCTGAACCACCGGCCATTTGCTGGCATCGTGGTTGCGCATGCGCTCACCGGCGGTTTCCACACTGTCTTCCGGATGGAGGACATCTGCTTTTGTTTCAGCAATCTCCTTCAGAGGAGTCTCCTCCGCTGGCTTCATCTCGCTTTTCATTTTGTCTTCCATGTTGGTTCTCTTGAGTTTCATCCTAGCCATCGGGAGTAAAACCCTTCGAGGACGTATCGCATTCCGCTCTTCATCGTCGCGCTCCTCCTTCACCAAGTCGTCAGGGCTTCTCCCTTACATCCGCATACCTCTTCGGGAGCGATGCCATTTTCGGACTCACATCGTGGCAACTCATTTGCCACGCAGTTCCATTAAACCACCAACACATACGACTATGAACACAACCACCATGAAAGGCGACTGGAACATCATGAAGGGAAAGCTCAAACAGAAATGGGCCCAACTCACTGATGACGACCTCGCAAACGTTGACGGCAAGACCGACGAACTCATCGGCCGCATCCAGAAGCGCACCGGGGAAACACGTGATGCCGTGGAAAAAGCCCTTCGCGAAAGCGAAAAAGAAGAGTGCAATTGCTGACCGCGCTAGTTGATCACTTAGGCACGGTGACTTGGCGGCCTTCCCCCGCCGCCAGGTCATCCGCAAGTCTTCGTATTTCTCTTCTTCCTGCACCACCTCCGTTCCTGCCCTCGGGCACACGCCCAACACCAGCCTCTACCAAGATGGCGCAGGAGGAAGACCCCACACACGGGGTGCTGATCTTCTTCGGCATCCACCTCTTTGCATAGGCACGCTTGCCGCCGTGACCATGGTGAGTGCGCATTACAACCATTGCGCAAGCCACTTCGGACGGGCCACGCGTCATCTTGCTTTCGCCTCCAACCACGCCCCTATCATGAAAACCGCTGAACAGCTTGTCGCATGGCTGCGTGAAGCCCATGCCTTGGAAAAAACCATGGAACAGGCCCTCATGCGTCAGGTCAATAATCCCGACAATCCGGAATGCCTTCGCGAAAAGGCGCAGTCCCACTGCCACGAAACTCAGCGTCATGCAGATGCCATGGTCGCATGCTTGAACAAGCTCGGCGCAGACACCACCTCAGTCGGCGATTCGCTCACCAGCGGCCTGGAGCTCCTGCGCGGAGCTGGTGCCTCCTTTGCCAGTGAGGACCGCATCAAGGCCCTTCTCACCATTTACGCCGCCGAGCACTTTGAAATCGCCCACTACACAGCCATGCGCACCGGCGCTCTCCGCCTCGGCATGAATGAGATCGTGCTCACCTTCGATCAGATCATTCTGGAAGAGACGCGCATGGTCCAGTGGCTGGAGTTGCATCTCCCGCTCGTCATCAATGCCTGTCTGGAGAAGCTCTAAGCCCGCCCCATGCTCCCGAGCCCGCCGCAGGGAGCTTTCCTGAGTCCCCAGCACCTTCGACACACGATTACTCAGTGGGACAACCCCCACATCAACATGAAAATCAAAGCTCTTATCCTCACTCTCGCGATGCCCCTCTTTGCAGGCATGGCATCTGCCCAGAGCGATCCCTCTGTCGGTGGTTCTTTCGGCACAGCCTTCAAGGAAAACACCGGCAATGTCGTGCAGCGCCAGCCCATCAGCGCCACTGCCTCCACCACCATGCCTATGCGGACCAGTTTCTGGGGCAGATTGACTGGAAAAAGAGACACCTCAGCTCAGGCCGTCACCGCAACACCTTCCGGCCGCGCCCACAGCTGGTTCCATCGTCACTCCGGCACTGACTACCAACCCGCCTCCAGCCGCAGCTGGTTTGGCATGCACCGTTCCACCCACGCTCAGCCCACCGCCCCCGTGAGCAGCCGCTACAGAATGAACAACAACACGGCGGCCACCAAACATCGAAACTGGCACATCCCCTTCTTCAGCAGCAGACAGCGCGCTCATACCTGAGCCCCTTCTGCTCGTTAAGTAGAGAAACCCAAAACCCCCGCGCGACCCATGGGTCGCGCGGGCTTTTTTGTACCGGGCCATCGCGCCCATAGCTCCTGTTGTACGATGCATACCTCCGCGCCTGTCCCTCCATGCGAACTTTCTGAGCCATGCCTGTCATGCCAATCGAAGACTACGGTTTCCTCAGCGATACCGAAACCGCCGCCCTCGTCAGCCGTGACGGCTCCATTGACTGGCTTTGCATGCCACGATTTGACTCCGGTGCCTTCTTTGCCCGACTGCTCGGCACGGAGGAAAACGGCTACTGGAAAATCTCTCCCAAAGGCGAGGTTATCAAGTCCTCCCGCCGTTACCGCGGTGACACCCTGATTCTAGATACCGAATTTGAAACTATAGGCGGCTGCGTTCGGCTTACGGACTGCATGCCACTGCGCGATGATTATCCCGATGTCGTGCGCACCGTCGTCGGCGTTCGTGGCAGCGTGGAAATGGAAATGACTCTTGTGCTGCGATTTGACTACGGTCGCCTCATCCCCTGGGTTCAGCGCCTGGACGACGGGATCATCGCCATGGCTGGCGCAGACGCCGTTGTCGTCCGCAGCGATGTCCCACTCCACGGGGAAGACCTCTCCACCGTCGCCCGCTTCACCGTTCACGAGGGAGAGTCAAAGGCCTTCGTGCTCACTTGGTATCCTTCACACAAACCGCCACCTGCTGCGGAAAACTCCGTGGAAAGCCTTCGCCGCACGGAGGAATTCTGGACCGAGTGGGCCTCCCACGCGCGCCCTGGCACCGAATGGAGGGACGCGGTGCTTCGCTCCCTCCTCGTGCTCAAAGGTCTGACCTACGCACCCACTGGTGGCATCATCGCCGCGCCCACCACCTCCCTCCCGGAGGAAATCGGCGGCACCCGAAATTGGGATTACCGCTACTGCTGGCTGCGGGATGCCACCTTCACCCTCTACTCCCTTTTGGGCGCAGGCTACATGGAGGAGGCAAAGGCCTGGCGTTCCTGGCTCCTTCGCGCTGTGGCTGGCAGCCCCTCCCAGATCCAGACCCTTTACGGTGCCGCGGGCGAAAGGTGCCCCATCGAATACGAGCTCTCCTATCTGGCAGGCTATGCTGGTTCCCAGCCTGTCCGCGTGGGAAATGCTGCTTCCTTGCAGTTTCAGCTCGATGTTTATGGCGAGGTGATCGACGTCATGCACCAGGCCCGACGCCTCGGAATGAAACTCGATCCCGCCGCGTGGTCGCTCGAGCGTACCCTGGTCAAGTTCGTCGCAGAACACTGGCAGGAAGCCGACATGGGCATCTGGGAGGTCCGTGGGCCGCCCCGCCATTTCACTCATTCAAAGGTGCTCGCCTGGGTCGCCATGGATCGCGCCGTACAGGCCTGCGAAAAGTTCCACCTTTCCGGAGATGCCGCCGAATGGCGCCGAGTGCGCGACCGCATCCATTCCGAGATCTGCTCCCGTGCCTTCAATTCCAAAGTCGGCTCCTTTGTACAGTCCTTCGACAGCGACAAGCTCGATGCCAGTCTGCTCATGATCCCCCTCGTCGGATTTCTTCCAGCCAGCGATCCCCGGGTCCAGTCCACCATCGCCGCCATCGAAAAGAATCTTATGCACGGCGGCTTCGTCCTGCGCTACCACACCGACACCGACGTGGACGGTCTGCCCAGCGGTGAAGGCGCTTTCCTCCCCTGCTCCTTCTGGTTTGTTGATTGCCTGAATCTCAGCGGCCGCTATGCGCAGGCCCGCGAGATGTTTGAGCGCCTTCTCTCCCTCCGCAATGATCTCGGCCTTCTCTCCGAGGAGTATGATCCCCGCACACGCCAACTCGTCGGCAATTTTCCCCAGGCCTTCTCCCATGTCGCCCTGCTCAATTCTGCTTCCAATCTCGGCAAACATCACGGCCCCGCCAAAGACCGTTCCACCTGCACCCCCAAAAAATAGCCCCGCTGCCCCAAGTGCCCGTCATTCATCATTCCCCCCACGTCCAGAACAGCCCCACTGACGCCGCTGCCATCAGCACCGTTGCCAGCCAGCCAGTGACGAGCAGGTAACGAGACAGCGTAAACTGGCCCATCACCTTCCGGTTTGTTGTCATCAGCATCATCACCACCATCAGCGGCACCGCCGTCACGCCGTTGATCACCGCCGTCCAAATAAGCGCCTTGATCGGATCCATCGGGGTAAAGTTCAGCGCCAGCCCCAGCAGGGTTGCGATCGCGATCACTGCGTAAAATCCTTTCGCCTCCCGCGCCTTGCGTTCCAGCCCGGTTGGCCACCTCAGCGCTTCTCCCACCGCATAAGCGGCGGATCCCGCCAGCACCGGCAGCGCCAGCATTCCAGTGCCTACGATGCCCACCGCAAATAGAAAGAATGCCAGCGGCCCTGCCACTGGGCGCAGGGCCTCTGCCGCCTGCGCAGCCGTTTCGATCTCCGTCTTCCCATTCTGGTGCAGCGTTGCCGCTGTCGTCAGGATGATGAAGAATGCCACGATATTAGAAAATGCCATTCCGACATACGTATCCCACACGATCCTCTGCGTCTCCTTCGGGGCCTGCTCCGGCGCCTGCTTCAGCGGCTTCACCTCGTCCTTGCTTTTCACCTCTTCCACCTCCCCCGCCGCCTGCCAAAAAAACAGATACGGACTGATTGTGGTCCCCAGCACCGCGATGAACATGGTCAGGCTCCTGCCATCCAGAACCAGATTCGGAATGAAGGTGCCGGTCACCGCCTTGCCCCAGTCGATCTTCACCATAAAAACCGTCGCCACATACGCAAAAAGTGCCACGCACAGCCACCGCAGGATCTTCGCATAGCGGCTGTAGGGAATGCGGACCTGCAGCACCACTGAGACACCTGCCAGCACCACCACATACAGAAGCGCCGGCCCGCCGATCAGCAGCTTCACCGCAGCTCCCATCGCGCTAAGATCCGCCGCCAGATTGATCGTGTTTGCAATCAGCAGCAGAATCACCAGGGGATGCAGCAGCCAGACCGAATAATGTCGCCGGATGTTTCCGGCGATCCCCTGTCCCGTTACCCGGCCGATCCTCGCACTGATCTCCTGGATACTCGTCATCAGCGGATAAACAAACAGCATGGTCCAAAGCATTCCATAGCCGTGCTGCGCGCCCGCCTGCGAATATGTGGCGATGCCGCTGGGATCATCATCCGACGCACCCGTGATCAATCCCGGACCCAGCAGTTTCAAAAATCGCCTTGGTGGCGGCTCATCTCGCTGCGCACCAGGCTTTCGGAAGATTTGGACCAGGTTCTTTTTGCGTCTCATGCCTCTCCATCGTGCATCATGCGCGTGGTGGTTCCCTGCTCGTGGCGTGATTCACGCATAGTTTTCTTCACGCAGGACCGCAAGCATTCAAAAAAAATGGGGCGTGCAGTCTTTTCAGACTCACGCCCTTCGACAGGAATCTCGCTCGCGGTGCGATTGAACGATTTCGTTGTCTGATGACAGTTCGCCAGAGATCCTCCTGGTGGATGCATGCCGCGGAATTTTCTCATCAAATCATGCGGCCTGCAGCGTGTGGATCGAGCTCCGAGTGCGAAATGTCTGGCGCAGCTTCTTCAACCCGAGCTCCATGCGTGTTTTTACGGTACCAAGCGGCGTGTGTGTGGCCTCCGCCACCTCCCGCTGGCTCATCCCCTGCAGAAAGGCCAGCACGATCACCTGCTGCTGCGCTTCGGGCAGCAGCGTCAAATGCTCGCCAATCACCCGTCCCATGTCCGCCTGCTCGCAGTCACTGGCGGAGTCATGCGTGGATGTCGCGTTCACCTGCAGCGAGGTCTCCATGCGGTCTTTCGCGCGACTATAGGCCATTGAACGGCGAAGGTAGTCGATCGCGCGGCGCTTGCCCAGAGTCATCAGCCATGCCAGCGGGCGGCCCTTGGCCGGAGAGTAGTGATCTGCCTGGCGCCACAGCTCGAGGAAGCAGTCTTGCAGCACGTCTTCAGCAGCTGCGTCATCATTGACGGTCCGCATGATGGCGCTCTTCAGCAGCCGGCGGTAGCGGTTCATGAGAGTTTCGAGCGCCACTGCATTCTGCTGCTGGATGGCGGCCATGAGTTCTTCGTCCGCTGGCTGCTGCACTTCAGTCTCTATGCTGGTGGCTGCCATGGACAGGGATGATGAGGAGGTGGTGTGAGTTTTCATGATGGGAGACTCATACATGGCACCTGTTTCCCCACAACCCGACCCCGCCCTGTACACCTCGTCAGAGTATGCCTGATGCCTACCTCGGGACCTTGGAGGTTTCCTTCATTCGCTTCTCAGTGCCCCACTTTCTCTGCGCACCCCATGCAGAGGGCAACCTGCCTGAGTCGTGCTTCAGCAACCAGCCCGACGCATTCACCACGTCCGCCGCTGCTAAAAAGCACGAAGATTGCAATTACCTCCTCAATCTTCGCCATGAATACCCTTTCCGACCCGCGCGACCTCTATCCCAGACCTCCCTATGGCAGCTGCAGCCAGCCTTCTCCCGGCAGAGAGACTGACATGCTCCCACTCGCAGATCATGGCGAAAAAAGCTATGCTGGCAGTGGACTGCTCAAAGGTCGCCGCGCTTTGATCACCGGTGCGGACAGCGGCGTCGGTCGCGCTGCCGCCATCGCTTTTGCACGTGAGGGCGCGGATGTGGCCATCTCCTACCTTTCCGAGCACGACGATGCACACGTGACCGCTCAGTTTGTCAAGGATGCCGGACGCAAGGCCATCATCCTACCTGGAGATCTCAATTCAAAAGAGACCTGCGATGAGCTCGCGGCAGCGGCGCTGCGCGGACTTGGCGGCATAGACATCCTCGTAAACAACGCCGCCTTCCAGCGCACCCACCAGTCGCTTGCAGAAGTCGCTGATGAAGAATGGCTGCGCACCTACGAAGTCAATGTCTTTGCCATGGTGCGCCTTTGCAGGAGGTTGCTTCCAGAGATGGTCGCAGGCTCCTCGATCATCAATACCGCTTCCATCCAGGCCTTCGACCCCAGCCCAAATCTCCTGGCCTACGCCTCCACGAAGGCGGCCATCGTCAGTTTCACACGTTCCATGGCACATCTCGCGATCCAGCAGGGAGTGCGGGTGAATGCCGTCGCTCCCGGGCCGGTATGGACGCCGCTCATTCCTTCCACCATGACGCATGAGAGGGTGAAGATGTTTGGGGCGCACACCGCCTTTGGTCGAGCGGCCCAACCAGCTGAAATCTCTCCCATCTTCGTCTTTCTTGCCGGTCCTCACGCGAGCTATGTCACCGGAGAAGTGTACGGTGCCACCGGCGGCCAGATGCCGCTCTAGATTCTGCCGGAGCCCTCGTTCCTCTCACATCTGGCATCCCGGCCCCACCTGCTTTTCGCATGGCTGGCCGGGACCCGGCAGAAGCGTCACGGCCTCACCGTGCGCGTCACAGTCGTGGTTGTCGTCTGGGTCTTGACAGAAGCGGGCACGCCAGAACCGTTCGGACCCAGTACTTCGATCTTCGTCGCCACCATCGCATTGCCTGCTCTGGCATAAAATACCCGGACCGGATCCCCAGGAGCCAGAACCTTGACCGCCTTTCCACGTGGATCGACGACTTTGGTGGCCGCATCCTGAATGTAGCGCACAGGGGCAGCCGGCGCTCCGGGCATCTGGATCACGAGGGCATCAGGGCCTATCTCCGTCAGCACGCCATCGGAGAAAAGCGTGCCGCTCACGACCACCTTCGTCGCCAGCAGCGCATTGCCCACCGGAGTGTAATACACCGTGATCGGCGTTTGCGTTGTCAAACTGGTTGGCGATATCGTCTGACCGGTTTTGTCAGTGAATTCAGTGTCCGAGTTCAGCAGGTACACCGTCATGCTGCCCAGGTCATTGACCAGAGTCAGTTTGCCGCTGTCCATCGCGCTGATGTTGCCAGTAGCATGTGGATCTGCGCGCACAGTCACCACGGATTCCGTTCTCTCCACCGGCAGAGGTGGAGGCACGGTTTGCGCGAGGCAGGACAAAGTCAGTGCGCTCAACGGTGCGGCGACGGCTAAAAGATAATTTGCAAGGTATGAAGGTTTCATAAAAAAAGCCGGGGGTTTGTACGGCTGTCTATGAATTCGTTACCCGCATTGCCCTCGGCCCCATCAAACCGAGGACGTGTCCGAGACTTCAATTCATCGTCCCATTATTTGACTCCTCAACATTTCTTCTCCTTATCCGAATCTCTTGTTTTGCACCTATAAAAAAGGTGGGCGTGCGGCCCAAGGAGGACCCACGCCCTTGATCACTGCCATTGCTCTCGTCGGTAAAGTCGAAACCAAATCAGTGGTCACATTGCTTTCGTCGATGCGGAAGCCTGCGGATGCCTTGCTCCCGATGCATGTTGCATTTCATCGTCTGGCTTTCAGTCGCCTGACATCTCTGCCAGGGATCTGAAACCGTGATTAATCTTCATCGATCACAACACGGTTCACCACGCGTGCATTGCCGTCCATGTCGTAATAGACTTGCACCGGTGTTCCCACCTTCACGCGGGTTGGCAGGTCCGTGGCGGAGATCACCCGCCCGTTTTTCGTTTCATAGATCACCTTTTTGCCGTAGCGATAGGTGACCGGGCCCGTGGTTTCTTTCACCACGATGTTTGTGTCCGGTGTAAATTCAGAGATCACGCCACTCCCATAGGTGACAGCTCTGGTGGTCGTCGTCGTGGTGGTGGCCTGCTGGGCGTTTACTGCGGCTACACCCAGGAAGGTGCAAGCAAGAATCAGATTGGTGGTTTTCATGACGGTACGTTTAGGTTTAGTGTTTTGCCTGCCATCAAAGACTGATGGCTGTGCGTGGGAAAGTTCGCGACGTCCTGCACGACTAGACGTCAAAATGCGAACACCTGATGCTCGCTTCGGAAATCTGGAGATCAGAGATCGCCATGAACTGCCCCCCTTCCATCCTTTGGAATTCTGCCTCCTTACCCCCATGGCAGCATTGCCCCCGAGGGCTGCGGGTGTGCGCCTTTGCGTATCTCCCCGTACCATGAAACCTTCACACTTACCTTTTCTCTGCATCGCTCTTCTCTCTTTCACAGGCGTCGTGACTGCTCAAAACACCGTCCCCCGCCCCAGGGAGGTCGTTCCTTCGACAAACGACTCGGATGTGGTGCCAAATGGCATAGTATATTATCGCGGACATCCCTACTTGATTTACAACGGTCGAGCCGCTCAGATCAATCACGCCCTTGTCCCCGACGGCCAGGTCCTCACGGAGGATGGTAATCTCGTCCCGCAGCCTCCGGAATATGTCATCGCTTCCACAGATCCGGGTCCTGTAAAAGACGGCATCATCTTCTCTCGCGGCCAGGCCTACCTCATTCGCAAAGGACTCGCCACTCGCATCACACAGGCGCTCATTCCCGAAGGAAAGGTGCTTTCCCGTGATGGCCGGCTGCTCCCTCTTCCATCGGACTTCAGCGGCTTTGTTTTGGAACGGAACCCCAACGGCTCCTCACCGCAATCTCCGGTATCCGTGCCCGGGCAGCAGGCCCTGCCTGGCCAGTCCGGAGTTCCCGATACAGATCCCGGCGGCTTCCGCGGCTCTCCCCGTATAGCCCCCAGCGTCAACGGTTCCACGACTACGGTCGGCACCGGTACCGCAGTGAATGTTAACGGACAGGCTACTTCTCCCGGCACTGGCAGCGCTGCAGTCGGCACAGGCGGAGGCGGATACGTAGGCGACGGCGACACCTACGTGAATACAGATGGCAGCGTCATCGTCGCCCCTGGTGGCCGCCGCTTCGCCGCAAATGGCGCTCTCCTTCCTCCTGGTGGCGCGCAAACTACCGCAAGCGGCACCATCAACAATCAGGTCCCGGTAGGAGATGCTCAAACGGGCGTCACAGTCAATCCCACGGGCGCTGCTGCGTTAAGAAACTCAAGCGGAGGAGTCAGAGTGAATTCCTCTAGTTCAGTTTCAGTTCCTAGCGGAACCGCGGGCGGCGGCGCATCCACAGGAATGGGCGGCGCGAATGTCAATGGCGCGGCCAATCTCTCCAATAATCGCACCGCCACCAATACCAACAGTACCACCGCCGCCCCGATCACCAATGGCACCACCAGCGGCACAACCGTGGCTCCCACAACCAATGGCACCACGAGCGGCGCGACCGTCGCCCGAACCACCAACGGCTCTACGACAGCAAATACCGCTGGCGGCGTGACGGCCAATACAGCAGGCGGTGTTCCCGCAACCACCGCTGGCGGCGCTCAGGCCACAACCGCAGGTGGAAAACCAGCGACCACGGCTGGCGGAGTTCCCGCCACGACTGCAGGCGGCGTTCCTGCCACCACCGCAGGCGGTGCTGCCGCGACAACCGGCACCACCTCAGGTGGAACCTCGGGCGCAACCTCCGGAGGAACTTCCGCCGGCAGCACAGGCGGCGCTTCAGGTGGTTCCCCTGGCGGAGTCTCAGGCGGTGCCGGTGGTGGTGCCACCAGCGGCGGCGCCTCTCCCGGGCGTTGATAAGCGCCCTTCTCTTCAAAAGGCGGCTGAGTTCCAGCCGCCTTTTTTGTATTCTCGTCTTCCGCTGGAAGAACATCTGTACCCATCAAGCAGACGAATTCACCTCGGTTCGTCACAAGGATACCACCAAGTGCGCAAATACGTTGCGAGACGCAGCATAGGCCAGTCGCACCTCATCCGTAGCTCGTTTAGCAGAGGGGCAGGATAAAACGGGCTGCGTTGAATCCCGATCTGACAACGCACAAATCAAACCTAGATCTATTTATCCGCCCCTCACCACGAGCTCCAGTGACGTTCACTTCTCACTTCGTGCACCGAATCTCAAAAAGGGCACATCTCCACACATCGTGGTATCTACCCCACCTTAGGCTCCCTACCTTTGCGTGCGGTCACTCCTCACGATCTGCCACGCCAGCGTCAGCCCGCCTCCCGCAGCCAGGAAAAAGAACAGCATCGCCACTCCGGGATACCCAAAAACTCGAAACGAAGTCTCCACCCTCATCAGCAGCGCCGCACCCACAATCAGCGATGCTAAAATCAGCCCCAGCGTGATCCGGTTGGCGATCTTCTGCAGCGTCGTGATCACCAGGTTTTCATTAAACGTCTCCACCTTCATTTTCAGCTTGTTCGTCGAGATCAGATCCATCAGCTGATTCATCCGCGAGGGCAGGCGCTCCAGAAACTCCTTCGCCTCCAGCATCAGGCCAAATAGATTCCCAGAGGAAAAGCTCTTCAGCGCCTGCTCATGCAGGATTTTCGCCGCATTGCGCCGCACTGACTCATTCGGGTCAAACTTTGGCGACAGCGTTCGTCCCACCAGGTCCAGATTTAGAAGTGTCTTGCCCAGCAGCGTAAACTCTGGCGGCACCCTCAGATGGCAGTCGCCTGCGATTCTCTGCACTTCCAGCACCACCCGTCCCACCTGCAAATCGTTCAGGTTCGCCGTACGCTGCTGGCTCACGATGTCAGCGATCTGGCGCTTAAACGCCAGTGCATCGTAGTCCTCGTCCGGCTGCCCCATCTTTTCCGCCACTGCCGCCGCCTGGTCCCCGTTCCCTTCGCTGATTCCCAGCAGCAGCTTCAGCAGCAGATCCTGCATGTTTCTGCCCACACGGCCCACCATCCCCAGATCCAGCAGCGCGATGCGATGATCATCCGTCAGAAAAATATTCCCCGGATGCGGATCCGCATGAAACACCCCCACTACCAGGATCTGGTGCAGGTAGGCCTGAAACAATTCTTCCGCCAGTCCATCTCCATCGATCTCCACTCGGATCAGCGGACTGAATTTCGTGATCTTCTGCCCTGTCACATGCTCCATCGTTAGCACTCTCCCGCTCGAGTAATCCTCCACCGGGGCGGGCACCAGTATCCGTTTAAACGCGCCCAGATGCTCCCGCATGAGCTGCAGGTTCATCGCCTCCAGACGGTAGTCCAGTTCCCGCAGCATCGACTTTCGCAGTTCCTCCACGATCTGCACGAGCCCATACCGCCTCCCCATGTCCGTGTGTGCTTCCAGAAAGGTTGCCAGTTCCGTCATTGCGTCCAGGTCTTCGGAAACATTCTGCCTTGCATCAGGCCGTTGGATTTTCACCACCACCTGCTGCCCGCTGCGCAGCACCGCGCGGTGCACCTGCCCCAGAGACGCCGCCGCAATGGGCACATCTTCAAATTCCGTAAACGCCTTCGACACTCTCGCCCCCACTTCCATCGCCACGATCGCCTGCACCTGTTCAAATGGAAAGGGCTCCACCCCATCCTGCAGTCTCGCCAGCGCCTCCCGATACCCCTGCGGCACCATGTCAGAGCGCGTGGACAGCAGCTGGGCCAGCTTGATGTAGGTCGGCCCCAGCCTCTCCACATCCTTCGCCAGCTCTCGCGCCTCCATCGGCATTGGCGGAGGCGGGGCAAATGGCAGCGGATCATCGATCACCGGTGCGTTCTTCACCAGATCGCCATGACCGTATTTGTAAAACAGCATCAGCAGGTCACGATAGCGCTTCAGGTTCGCAGGCTTGAGAGATAGGCTCATGATTGATAGGGGTGATGGATGATGTTCCCATCATGCTATCGAAGCAGAGCGCTTTTTCGGCTTGGCAATATCACGCCGAAGCCTCGCTTCCCCTGCGCGTCTCCTTGTTTTTGTCTCCTGCACGGGCTGCCGTTCTCTCTTTCTTTTGTACAAACAACTGTGCCACTCCCAGGTCCAGCCGCGTGAAAATCAGCCGGGCCACCTTTTGCTTCAGGCGCTGCCACCAGCTGGATGCTTTCTTCCACGAGAGTGGATGCACCCTCACACTGTGTCTGAGGTCCCGTTCAAACGTGCTCCTCGCCAGCCGAGCCAGCTCCGCGCACCGGATTCTCAGCATAATCTCAAAGTTAATCCCCAGACTCCGCGGGTCCATGTTGGAAGATCCGACATACACGATGTCATCCACCACCACCACCTTCGCATGCACCACCTGCGGCTGGTATTCGTAGATTTCCGCGCCCCTCCGTTGAAAATTGGAGTACAGCGCCCGCGCCGCCACCTGCAGGAGGGGCACATCACTCTTCCCTGGCAGCAGCATCTGGAAATGCCGGGCCACCTTCGCCGCATGCAGCAACATCCGCTTGAACTTTCCCACGGGCAGAAAGTACGCCATCGTTATGAAGACTTCCTTTGCATGCAGCAGGTCGCCCCGCAGCGCCCGCTGCAGCGCTCCCTGCTGCAGCCCCGGTCGCGTCAGCAGCAGGGACACATCCGCCCCCTCCTGCATCCATCCGCTGCGGCTCTTCCTCCGCACCCTCCAGATTCGATTTCCCGCAATCTCCACCTGCGCTTCGAAGGCCTGGATCAGTTGTTTCACCACAGGCCCTCTTACCGAGATCCCTCCGTCCCGCCATCCCGTGGCAACTCCATCTCCGTCATACTCGGGCGCGATGTTGCACCCGCCCATGAATGCCATCTCGTCATCCACCACCAGCAGCTTTCGGTGATCCCTGAACGACCAAAACCTCCAGCGCACGGGATTAAACCACACCAGCTTTCCGCCCAGCTCCGTCATCTCCTTGAAATAGTTGTGCGGCAGCCCCCAGCAGCCCACGTCATCCAGCATCACAGTCACCTTCACTCCACGCCGCGACGCGTCCGTCAGCGCATCTCGAAACCTCTCTCCCACCGGCGAGGCGCGGAAAATGTACTGTTCCAGCAATATTTTGCTGCGCGCACCGGCCAGTGCCTCCAGCTCCGCCTTGAGAAAATCTTCACCTGTGTCATGCCAGCCAAAGACATGCCCGTCTGGAGTGCTGAGTTGCGGTTGTGTTTGCGCATGCATTGGCATGTGAAACGAACGGCATGTTGATTCCTTCTAGACCAGTTCTCGAAAAGATTGTCACATTGAACTGGCGAGCGCATCGGCCCCGGTACCGCCTGCTATTGAAGAATAACAGGCAAGCGACTAACGCAGCCTATGGGGCCGCTCCTCCGTCCTTGCAATCTGACAAGATTTTTGAGAGTTGGTCTATGCCAAAAGTCGCGCAAGGATTTCCCGCGCTTCTTTAAGCGAAGATGCCACCCAGGTGGCGCCCGCCTCGCGCAGCGGTTTAGGATCTGACGGCTCCTGCCCCGGCAGCGTCCAGTGGCATACCAGGATCTTGAGCTCGGGAAGCTTCCCGCGCAGCCTCCGGCAAAGCGTCTTGGCATCCAGCTGCGCCCGCAATGGCAGCGCGCTTATGCACACCGCCGCGGGTTTCTTAGCTTCCAGTTCCTTTACCAGTTCGCCGATCAGTCGCGGCTCTGCAGCCACCTCGAGCGCCAGCCCCTCAGGAAGCATCAGCGCCAGCATTTCCAGAGCCTGTGCATCCGGCTCTCCATGCAGAGCCCGGCCATAGACATTCACCACCGGCGCATTGCTTCGCACTGTTTCTCCATCCTTGCTCACATCTTTCTTTTTCTGCTCCTTCTCCATCGCTTCTTCAGCCTCCACTCTCAGCAGTGCGGAGGAACTGCGCATCCCGGCGTATATCTCCTCCGCCTCGTCCGTATCCAGCTTGCCCAGCACCTCTTCACGACGTGTCAGCGCCAGCGCCGGCAGCGCGATGCCGTCCATCGTGGCATCCAGCCCGTCCTTCCGCAGCGACTGCTCCAGCAGCTCCTGCGCCGCATCTTCATTGCCCGCCAGCTGATACTGGTAGTAGCTCAGGTGCGGCTGCGGCAGCGGATTCTCTCCCATCAGGATGTCCACCCACTCAAAAGACGGCGCATGTTTGCAAAACACCACAAAGCACACGGTCAGCGGCGTCGCCAGCAAGAGCCCCACCCCGCCCCAAATCCACGTCCAGAATGCGATCGCCAGCAGCAGCGCAAAATCAGAGATGCCAACGCTGTGCCCATAGAGCAGTGGCTCCACCAGCATGTTTGTCAGGAGCTCCAGAGTAACGATGAAGCCTATCACCACCAGTGTCTGCGACCAGCCGTCGGACATCGCCAGACTCAGCCCCACCAGCAGCGCCGCCACCATCCACGCACCGACGTATGGAATGAAACGCGAGATCGCCGCCAGCACTCCCCACAGTAGTACATACGGCAGCCCTATCACATGCAGCCCCAGGCTCAGCACCATCCCGTACGACGCATTCACGGACCCTTGCATCAGCAGGTACCGGCTGATCCGGTCTCCAGACTCATCCATCGCCTTCGTCGTCAGCGTCAGCCTGCTATATCCTACAAGCCTTGCCACCCGCTGGCTGATGTCGTTCAGACGCAGCAGCATGAAGACCACAAAAAGTATCACCACTGTTGCCATCCCAAGTCCGTCCGCGAGCGTGGACACCGCCATGTTCAGCACCTTCACCATGGCCGGTTCTCCGCTCGGCGGCGGCGCAGGCATCGGAGGGGGAGCCGCCTGCCCGACTGGCCGGGTCGCTGGTTCTTCTCCAGTCTCTGTCGTGCTCACTCCGGCCTGGCTTCCACCGCCTCCGCTCATGTCTCCCACCATCTGGCGCAGCCGCTGGATCTCTCGATTGTCCCCCAGCTTTTTGAATGAATCCACATGTCGCTGGATGTTTTGCTGGTGGTTTGGCAGGTCCTTCGCCAGGCTCGCCAGCTCCCCGCCCAGAAGCCAGGCCACCATAGCCAGCGTCGAAAAGCAGGCCACTGTTACTATTCCCAGGCTCAGCATTCTAGGGATCCCCCATCGGCACAGCCGCTTCACCATCGGATTCAGCAGAAAGGTAAACAAACTCGCCAGCGCCAGCGGAATAAGAATGTCCCGCCCCAGGTAAAGTGTGGCGATCACCAGCAGCGCGCTGAAGAACTTCAAGAAATGCGTCAGCGTGCGGTTGAATGTATCCATGGCTAGATCGGTCGATCGGTTGGTCGGCGTTGCAGAGCGTCCCGGCCTGTCTTATTCTCCCTCTGCGCCGTTGCCGGATGGGTGCATTCCATCCGGCTGCACGCCTTCTCTTCTACTTTCCCTTCGAGCTCACCAGCAGCACAATGCCGCCGATCAGCGCTATCCCTCCGAGCACCGGGGGAAGCGGCACCGTATGCTTCTTTTCTGCGGTCACCTGGATCGGTCCCAAGTCCACCGCCTTCTCTGTGGTGGTGTATGAGAATCCTTGGTATGTCAGGGCGACGATGCCGATGGCGATCAAAATAATGGCGATTGCTTTCATGGTGCTGTGTGAACGGAATAGGTTTGTCTGGCTCAAAAAATGAGTGGTGTCTGATATGCGACTAAAATGAAAAGAGCGTTGTGAAAAGCCCTCTCAGGCTTCCGCAGCAACGCTCTCCTGGATCAAGACCGTCGTTGTTTAGCGAGCGGCATGCTCGATATGGCCGCCGACGTGCTCGACGTCCTGGCCGAAGCCGCGGACCGTCCGGCAGCTCGTGGCTGCAAAGGACCAGACGGCAGACGCGAGAACAAGAAGTACCATGCGTGTAGAGGATGTTTTCATAGGTTTGTTGTAGTTGTGTGTGGGTGTGTTGGGAATTCGCGGCAGCCTCTTGAAGGCGCTCCGCCGTTATTTCTTTTCGGCATCGACCTTGGCTTTCGCCGCAGCAGCATCGGCTTCCGCCTTCTTCTTGTCTGCGTCCAGCTGGGCCTGGTCAGCTGCCTGCTTGGCTTCGATGTTGGCTTTCTCGATCTTGGCATTGATGTCCGCCTGCTGTTTCGCCTCTTTGGCCGCAGCGTCCACAGCATCCTTTTGGTGGTCGATCGCCGTCTTGGTGGCATCGGTCTGGTTGTCGATGGCTTGCTTTTGCTTGTTGCAGCTGACGCTCATCAGAGAACCTGCTGCGAGAATGACGAAGAGAATGTTTTTCATGGGTTTTAAGGTTGGTTGAAGATTTATCGAAGATGCCCCCCTTCCCGGATGGGTTTATTCTTCACCACTTTATTCTCCAGCACTCTCAGGCATTCCCCTACCATCACTGCAACCTCGCATGTTACCTTCTGGTATCCGGCCCATTTTCATCCGGCAATGCCGCTCCCCTCCCTCACATTCGACGCCTCCCAGCGCCCACTCCTTACTTACCCACCTTCGATACCGCCTTCGTTACAGCAGTCGGAACCGTCAGGCATTTCTGCTCCGCTGGGATCACATGATTGATCACCTCCTCAATCCACTGCCTTGAAGCCTTCACCGTACCGATCTCCAGCTGAGTCGGCCCCACCACACGGTACTGCGTCGTCAGCTCGATCGGCGTCAGCTCCCCATGCAACTCCAGCACTACGAATATCTCCTCCGCCACGCTGTTTAGCCGCAGTTCCAGGATGCGCCCAAAACGCTTCAGCCCGTAATGATTCGCAAACCATTTCGCCAGCCCCTGTAGGGCCGCATCCTTCATTCGGCTGGCAAAGTTTTTGAACTCCATGCGATGAGATCGTTTTCCGTCCTCCCAGTCGGCTGCATGCCCCTTCTCTTCGCCAAAAGATATTTGCCCACCACCACTTGCCTTCACGGGACACGATGGCCTCGCCCCCATTTTTCCACTATGTCATACACCCATCTGCGCCACCCGCTGCGAATCTATCAACAACAAACAAAAGGAGACAATATGTTATCTTGGGCTGTTACCTTCCTCATCATCGCACTCATCGCGGGCATCCTTGGCTTCGGCGGCATCGCCGGCACAGCCTCTGGAATCGCCCAGGTGCTCTTTACACTCTTCCTCATCCTCTTCCTCATCTCCCTCGTGATGGGCCGCAGGGTGCCGAGAGTTTAAGACAAGCACCTCTCACGAAGAGTCATATCACCTTCCCCGCCATCCACAGGCACTCCCGATAGTCATGGCGCTGATGCCCCGCATCAGCGCCATAATTTTTGGTTCCCACTCACTGTCGCTCCCGGTGCTGACTATGGGGAAAACCATACCTCACAAATTCCCCACCCAAGTCACAGCGACTCTCTCCATACCGCGGCACTCCGATGAAGTAACACCTCACACCTGCACCGCTGCCTGCGCGAAATCCTCCGCCACCTGCCGCATACCTCCATCCAGGTCCTCTGGTATCCCCACGCGGCTTATCATGCGCCGAAACTTCGCGGTATGCACGTCCGTCAACAGCCTCGGCACACTCTCGATGCGGATGTCCAATTCGTCACGCAGACCCACCAGTGCCAGCCGTTCATCCAGCCTTTTCCGAGCCGACACCACATCCGCCACTGCACCCGGTATCGGCTCCAGCCGCACCACGATGCTGTTGCGCTCCACCTGCTCCGCCTGCCACTCCCGCACCTCGCGCCGATAGTCAAACGCATGCTGAAAAGGGTATGCTGTCAGCGGCCGGAATCCAGTTCCCACACGCACCCAGAAAAAATCCGCTGCGCGCCCCACGATCTTTTCGATTTTCGGCATGCGGTTGCCGCACGAGCACGGTTCCGTGGCCATCACCAGCCTGTCACCGATTTCATATCGGATGAACGGCTGAACCGTGTTGGCCAGATTAGTCAGCAGCACCTTGTGCCCAAGTTCTCCGGGAGGCACCGGCCGGTTTTGTTCATCCACCACTTCCACGATCGCCCAGTCCGCATTCACATGCGCACCCGGCCCCGCTGGACACCCGTTCGTTAAAAACATGCACTCCCCAGCGGCATAGTTGTCCATCACCGGCACCCGAAATGCCTCGCTGATTCTCCTTCGCGCAGGCACGGTCAGCGTTTCACTCCATGTCACCACCTGCCTCAGTTTCGGAAGCCGGAACTGATCGATCTTCAGCGACAGTAGGTCCAGCGTTGTCGGTGTGGAGCTCAGAACGTTCGGGCTGAAATCATTGATCTTGTTCACCAGATCAGGGTCCGTCCCGGATACAAACAAGAACTTCATGAACGCATGCATGTACTGCGGCAGTCGCTTCCACACCCACGCCGATGGAAAAAATCCCTGTTGATTGATCACCACCGCCAGCCGTGCGGGCTCACGCAGGATGCACATCGCATCAATGAGTCCCATAAATCCTCCCCTGTGCCCGTAGTGCCCCCGCGTCATCTGAAAAGCAAACAGCAAATCCAGCACCCGCTGGTTCTGCACGATCAGCGTCGGCTGTCCCTGGCTCCCAGACGTGTGAGAAACACTATACTTCCCCAGAAACGGTACCGGTACATTTCGGCTGTCTTCAATGAATTCTTCCACTCCCGCGCGGCTGATCGCGGGGTCCGTCACTACCTGGTCAAAGTGCGCCATCATCTCCGACTTCGTCGTTACTGGAAGCACCGCCAAGTCCGCGGTTTTTACATCCAGGTGCCGGAATTTTTCGCGGTAGAAGGCAGACCGTACACTCACCGTCTGCAGCAGTTCCCGCAACCTCCCCTGCTGCGCAGCCAGTACCTTTCTTGGGTCGGCACGCGTCGCCCGAAACTGCGCCCCGGTCCAGTAGGAGCGCTCGATGCATCGCAAAATATTTCCTCCGGAGGTGCTTTGCGGCGGAGGCAGGTTGTCTTTCATGGCCTGGGTGGATTGAGTTGCGCCGCGCTCATGCCAGTACATGCGCGCGGCGCTCGGATGGGAAGATCGGTCGCATCTGACAGCGCAAATGCAACTTTCGCTTGAACAGGCCTTCTCAATAAGGCGGACGGTCAAAGATCTTGATCGACTCTGCTTGGTCGTTCATATCGCCCAGGTTTCCGGTCGTGGTGTTCGGTCCGATCACCATGCTCTGGTCCCGGAAATCTTTGTCTTTATACAGCACGATCCAGCATCCTGGCCCCGTCTGCACACTGCCGATCGTGTTGTCCCAGTCACGCCCCTGCAACATTTTCAGGCTGGAATACGAAGATGGTCCCGTCAGTTGAAGCACACCGCCCCGGAAGCCGGGATGTTCATACACGTTCGCGTAGCAGTTCGGATTGTAGTACGCTGGAGAGGTGTTTGGCAGATGACCGGCGCAGCTTGTGAGCGCCAGCCCGATCGTAGCAATAAGAGCAAGAGATTGGAGTTTCATTTGGATAGGGGGGGTTAGCTTTCCTTCACCCTCCAATCGGCTGATTCATTCGCTGTGGATGGAAGAAAATCCTTCCCTCCCAGCAGTCTCCTTCAGTCGCACAGAATTCATCCGTCCGCTTCTCTCGCGAACTTCGAAACACAGGCATGCCAGGGAAACCCGCCATAGAGCAAGCACATCGCGACCATTTGGGAGGAAAGTCCGCCTACACCCTGGCCAGTAAATTTGTTCGCGAAGAGAGCGATCTCTTTCGCAAAGGCGCCCATGGCGTGCGCTACACCCGGCAGGCGATCGTCATCGGCCTTTCAAAAGACCGCCGCGCAGGTTTTCCCCTGCCTCTGCAGAAATCTGGCCGCGTCTCTGAAAAGACACGCCACAACGCCATGCTCGTTTCCGCGAAAAGCCGTATGCCCCGCACCAAGCCCGTCTCCCGCAGGCGATTTGCTGCCTTCACCCGCGCTGCACGCTCTCAATGATACCACATTCCACCATAATCCTATGAATACAGAAGCCCCCATCAAACCCGCCGAAGACTTTGTTCATCGTCTGGTGAACGACGCCGAGTCCATCGCACGCAATGATCCCGCCAAAGCCATGGCCGCCGCGCTGGGTATCGGAATGTTTCTCCACATTGTCCCCACCCGCTTTCTCGTCGCCAGTGTCACGGCTGTAACGCTCACCGTATTGCGCCCCGCGCTGCTCACCCTCGGCGTGGTGAAAGCTTTTGAACTCTGCTCCGCCAATCCGGAGACCTCCACACCAATCAATCCTCAAAACTCCGTCCTATGAACGATCCCTCCTCCATTCCTCCCACCGATGAAGAAACTCCCGCACCAAAGGCGGCGAATTTCCTCAGCCAGATGGAGACCCTTATCCGTCGCCACCCCGTCACCGCCGCCTTGACCACGCTTGGCTTCGGCTGCGCAGTCGGCATTGTCGCCCGCGAACTTCTCACTCCGCCTCCCCCAAGGCATCGCGCTCTCCAGATCCTCGAAGACATCCAGAGCCGACTCTCCGACATCGCCGAACCCGCCTACGACCGCGCCAGCGATCTCGCGGACGATGGAATCTCCGCTGTCAAACGCGGCCTAAATGCAGTCAGCCACACCAGCCTCGGCCACCGCCTCCTCCACCTCTTCTCCTAGTTATCGGCCCCTTCCCGTACTCCTCAATAGAAACGGCGCTGAACACCAGCGCCGTTTTTTTATTTCCTTGATTGCCAAACTCCAAAACGACCACCAACCCCTCACAAAGGCACAGCCTCCATTCAAACTTGTGAATGCAACCATGATCGAACCCGGATCCAAATGCACGCCGCAGGATCTAGACGGGATGACATCATCGGTCAGCCCCACCGCGCTGCAGTAGCAGGTTTATCCGGATCTGGCGCCGCCCCCATCAGCTCGTGCTTGCTCTATCGCACTAGACAGACGTGTTAACCATGCCGCGTCCTCTCCCTCCTCAAACCATATAATATATCATCAATGGAATATCCCCTCGCGGCACCGCCCGGCTGCGCTGCCGTTCTATCCGATCATTTTATGGCACAAGATGCCATCAATTAGAAATGATCAATGATAGTACCGATAGTGGCGACGGTCTCGCGCCCCACCGATCATGTTTCCAGCCAGCGCGCCTAGGCCAGCTCCCACGGCTACGCCTCCCAGGTCACGGCCGATCAATCCGCCTGCCACCCCGCCGCCTACGGCGCCAATGACAGTGCCTCGGCGTGCAGCAGGACCGTTGCTGCAGGAGGAAAAGGTGAGTGAAGTGCACATCAGTGCGAGAATGAGATTTTTCATAAAAGTTGGGGCGTAGAGGGTTGGCGCAGTATTGTATTCTGCACTTGGTAGATCGCCCCTCAAACGTCAGGCGGCTGTATGACCACGCCCTCAGGCCCGCTGCTCGTCCGGACTACGCCATTGTTTGCAAACGATGCAGCCGCCTGCGCTACCAGCGCCGAATTCAAGGCACATCTCAAAACCCCACGCTTCATGAAAACATTCCAGCTCGTCCTCATGGTTTGCGCATTCGCACTCTCCTTCTCTTCCTGTGTCGGTCCTGTCTATCCTGTCGGAGGTGTTGGTGTCGGTGTTGGCACCGGATATTACACTGCCCTTCCCCCCGCCTACCGCGGCCCCTACTACCATCAGAACAACCGCTACTACTACGGTGGTCGTTACGAGCCCGGCCGCTTCCCCTACAACGGTCATTACTACAACGGACGCTACTTCCATGGCGGTCACTATCTCTACGGCGGCCGCCATTACGGCCACATGCACCCCTGATGCTTCTCCCCTCTTTCAGGCGGCAACAATGCATCCGCCTTTGCTTCCGCCCCGTCATCTTTTGCTACAGCACCGTCCCCCTGCTCTTACCCGATGAAAATGCACCCTCGCAGCAGTCTCCCTTGGTTCCTGTCATACATGCTGCTCGCACTCTTCATCAATGGCTGCGCCGTGGAGGCACGGCGCGCCAGGCACGCTAGGCAGCATGCCTTCATCAATTACCACCCGCTCTCCATGGAAGACACCGGCCGCCTCCGCCTCGCAGTGAAGGATAACATCGACGTCAAAGGCTACGTCACCACTGCTGGCTCCGCCTTTCTTGCAGGCAGCAATCCTCCCGCTGCTCGCGATGCTCCCTGCCTCGAGATCGCAAGGGAGCGAAATGTCGCCATCGTCGGCAAAACAAATCTCACGGAATTCGCTGTCACCGTCTCCGGAGAAAACACCCACTTCGGCACCCCGCGCAATCGCTTCGATGGCCGTCACGAGGTCATTCCCGGAGGGTCCTCCAGCGGCTCCGCGGTCGCAGTGAAGACGGGCATGGCGGACATCGCATTCGGCACAGACACTGCGGGCTCCATCCGCGTGCCTGCCGCATGCTGCGGCGTCTATGGACTGAAGACCACCTTTGGCCTTGTCCCCATTCAGGGTGTTTTTCCCATTTCCCCCAGAAACCTCGATACCGTCGGCCCTCTCGCCAGGGACATCCCCCATCTCGTCAAAGGAATGGATCTGCTGCAGCGCGGCTTCGCCTCACGCTATGCCAAAGCCGTCGCCGCGAAGCCCTCAGCCCGCCAGATCAAGATCGGCCGGCTCTATCTCGATGGCACCGACGCCGCCATCGACAAAGCCATCGATGAAAAACTCGCCGCCAAAAACTTCCATGTCGTGCGCCTGCCTGAATCCTTTAAAAAACAATGGGAGCAGGCTCAGAAAGACGGCAAGGTCATTGCCGCTGCGGATGCCTGGCTCAGCGACCGCCAGTACAGCGGCCAGAAAGGCGTCAGCATCCTCACCAAGGCTGTCTTCGCACTCGGCGAAGTCGAATACCACACCAGCTATGCTGCCGCCCTCGGCCGCCGCGCGCAGTGGCAGCGCACCCTGCGCGATGTCCTCAGGCACGTGGACTTCATCGCCGTTCCCACCCTGCAAACCCTTCCGCCTAAATTCCCCTTCTGGGGCTCCAGCGTCGTCTTTGAGCTGCGTGTTTTCGGCATCCAAAACACCGTCGGCGTCAACTACGCCGGCAATCCGGCTCTCGCTGTTCCAGTCAAGCTGCCGTCCCACAAGAAAACCGTGCCCGTGACCAGCCTCCAGCTCGTTGGTCGTCCCAAGGGCGAAGCCGAGCTCCTCAATGCAGGCCGCATCCTCGAATCCAAATCATGACCACGCCATGCATTTTCCAGCCTTCCTCCGCTTGCTCTGCGTTGCCTTCACGCTCGTAGTCCCTCTCTCCCTCTCCAGCGCTCAGACCTTCGAGGAACTCATCGCCAAAGGAGACATCTATGACACCACCTTTGAGGCAAACCGAGCGCTGAATTACTACCTTCAGGCCGAAAAACTCGCTCCCGAAAACGTCCCCCTGCTGCTCCGCATCGCGCGTCAGTACCGTTATCTCCTCTCTTCCGCCCGCTCCAGCGAGGAAAAAATCCGTTACGGCAATTCCTCCCTCGGCTATGGCCTTCGTGCAGCAAAGCTCGCCCCTTCAAACTCCGAGGCCCAGCTCTCCCCCGCCATCACGTATGGCAAAATGCTTCCCTACGAAAGCAGCAAGATCCAGGTCGAAGTCACCCCGCTGATCAAGGCCGCAGCGGACAAGGCTATCCGCCTCGACCCCAAAAACGACACCGCCTGGCACGTGCTCGGGCGATGGCATCAGGTGCTCGCCAATGTCGGTGCCGTGAAACGCGCCCTAGGCGGACTCATCTACGGCAAGCTCCCCGTCACCACCAACGAGGCCGCCGTCAAATGCTTCGTCCAGGCCATCGCCATCAATCCCCGCCGCCTCCGCCATTACATCGAACTCGGCCACACCTACGCACAGATGGGCAACACAACCGAAGCCCGCCGCTATCTCGAAAAAGGTCTCGCCATGCCCAACAAAGAACACGACGACCCCGAGCTCAAAACCAAAGGCCGCGAGACCCTCGCCAAGCTCCCCCCTTAACGGCCGCCTCATCGGACAACCATCAGCCCTTTCGTCGCTCTGTCATTCGCCCCGGCACTCCTTCCGCCCCTCAACTACCGGCCCACGCTGCTCTAACAACAGCCAGCCACTGTCAACTCCGCCTCTCATCCTGTCATGATCAATCAAACCGAGGACCTCGCCATGGAGCAGTGCATCAAACACTGCCTCGACTGCCACCACATCTGCTTGGAGACAGCCATGCACCACTGCCTTCAGACCGGCGGCCGGCACACCGAGCCCGTCCACTTCCGCCTCATGCTCAACTGCGCGGAAATGTGTCAGACCAGCGCCAATTTCATGCTCAGCAGCTCAGATCTCCACCACCTCACCTGCGGCGTCTGCGCCGAGATCTGCTCCCGCTGCGCAGACAGCTGCGCCGAAATCGGCGAGATGGACGCCTGCGTACAGGCCTGCCGCACCTGCGCTGAATCCTGCCGCCGCATGTCCACGCTCAACGCCATCTCCACCGCCGTCATGTGACCCGGCCCCGTGCCCCCGGAACCGCGGCACTCCCATGCCGCCTCCGGATCGCCGCTTCCAGCGAGTGGCATTTGAAAACCTTTGTGGAGAGGAAGTAACCGCAATCTCCCTCACATCTGCCTCATTCCTCCACAAGCCCGGCCATGCATCTCGCTTCAATCTTTAGCAGATTCATTTCGCGACTGGCACATCTCATGGGAACAACTTGGATCGGTCCAAACATACATTCGCCTTTCAACACCACCCTCCTACCCTCTCCTCAGGGTCCTGCCTTATCCGCCACATGCACGCAGACGCATCTCTAGCTCCGATCTACGGGTCATGAAAACCTCAACACTTATCCTTCTGGCTTTCGCCGCAGTTGCCTCATACTCCGCCGCGGAAGATAAAACCCCCGCCAAAACCACCGGCGAAAAACCCAAGAGCATGCTGCAGAAAACCGAAGAAGCCACGGCTGCTGCTGGCCATGCCCTTGTAAATGGCACCAAAAAAGCCGGTCGCGCACTCGTCGATGCCGTCACCCCGGACTCCGATGCTCAAAAGGTCGATGTCAGCGTCAGCGACAGCGACATCTCCCTGCCCAAAAAACTCACTGCGGGCAAGACCGCCTTTCTGGTGAAAAATACCGGCAAGGAAAAGCACAACTTCCACATCCAGGGCAAAGGTGTGGACGAAAAGTTCTACATGGACATCGCTGCCAATGACACCAAGGTCATGCACGTCCAGTTGAAGCCCGGCACCTACCAGGTCACCAGCCCCAGCAAAGAGAAACAGGGCGACTCGATGAAGCACACCGTGACTGTCGAGTAAGCATCAGTCTCAATCGGCACCGTCACTCTGCTTCGGCACAATACCCCCAGGAGGTCATGGCAAGTCGCCATGACCTTCTTTTTGTGCAAGTTCCGCACCCTCCATACCGGTTTGGATGAGTTGGCATGTCTTCATGAATGAATGGAAGTCTTCATGCCAGCCTCAACTGGAGAGCTGCTGCTGAGAACCTGAACTCAAGGTGTTTTGATTCTGAGGATGACGGAATCACAAACGAAAAGTTGCCGGGCCTCGGCGAGGCCACCTTGGTGCACGCCGTATCGCTCAGGAAAGCAAATCCAACACTCCGCTACCTTTGACATTGCCACTTCTTTTCAGCTCCCTTCACCCCCGCCGCTCCACATTCACCAGCGCTCGCAGGGCCTCCGTCAGCACCTGAAAATCCACCGGCTTCGTCAGATGCGTGGCAAATCCCGCCGCCCGCGTCTGCGTCATGTCAGACTCCATCCCATATCCGCTCAGCGCGATGGCCGGCGCATCAACGAACTCGCGGATGTCCTTGAGGAGGTCCAGCCCGGAGCCGTCCGGCAGCCCTAGGTCGCTGATGATCACATCGAAGCTGCCTTCCCTCGCCAGTTTCACGGCCTCCGCGCAGTTGCTCGCAGTCGTCACCTCATAACCACGTCGCAGCAGCAGCCGGCTCAGACTCCACAGCGTGTCCGCATGATCATCGATCAGCAGGACCCTCCCCGTCGTCTGCGGCTGCGTCTGTGCGCTGGCGCTGCTCAGCCTCGTGCTCGCGTCCGTCTCGCCCAACACACTCGTCAGGGGCAGACGCACAAAAAAGGTCGAGCCCAGGTCTCGCCCAGGGCTTTTCGCCTCCACCGTGCCCCCGTGCTTGAGTACAAAAGTCTTCACGATCGCCAGCCCCAGGCCCAGGCCGCCAAAGCTCGTCATCCCCTGCACGCTGCCTTGCTCAAAGGCGCTGAAAATGCTTCCCAGCATCTCCGCCTCGATCCCGCGTCCGTTGTCATTCATCGTGATCAGCAGCGTGTCTTCGTCCTCCACGCTCGTCGTCACTGTGATGTCTCCTCCCGATGAGGTGAATTTGATCGCATTCTTCAGAATGTTCCACAGCACCTGCTGCAGCCTTGCGGGATCCCCTTCCACCACGCTTTTTTCCGCCTCCAGGTTCACTTTCAGCCGGTGCCCGCGCTGCTCCACATCCGCACGGCAGATCTCCAGCACGTTGCGCACCATGGCGTGCATGTCCACCGGCTCCGTGGCAAAGCTCAGGTTCCCTTTGATGATCCGGTGGAAGTCCAGCAAGTCGTCAATCAGCCGCGTCTCCAGCTGGATGTTCCGCAGCACCACCGCGATGTCCTCCCGGAACGCCTCTGGCAGCCCCGGGTTTTCATGCAGCCCGGAGATGATGCTCAGCACCGGGTTCAGCGGCGTGCGCAGCTCATGGCTGATCATCGCCAGAAACTTGTCCTTCGCCTCGCTCGCCGCCTTCACGCTGTCGAACAGCCGCGCATTGTCGATCGCTATCGTCGCCTGCGCCGCAATGCTGACCACGATGCGCTCGCTTCTTTCGGTGAAGATGCCCGGCTCTTCGCTGCCAAAAATCAGCACCCCCAGCACGTTTCCATCTGCGTCCTTCAGCGCCACCGCCAGACAGCTCCGCAGCTTGAAACGTGGAGCCAGCGCCTCGGCAAACTGCGTCATGCAGTTCGGGCCCGTCTCCTGCGAGAAGTCCGGGATGTGCACCATGCCCCGCGCGCCAAAGGCCTCGCCAAAAAAATCCGCCTGCTGCACTTCCGGCAGCTGCTGCAGCACATCCGCACGGGCGCCCGCATTGGCATACCTCTCCCATCTCGCCGTCTCCATTCCGCACAGGTAGCAGGTGCTGATCTCCGCGGCGGTCAGCTCCGTCGTGGCCGTGATCAGAGCGTGCATCACCGCCGGCAGATCCATTTTCGAGGCCAGCAGCAGTCCCACGCGGTGCAGCGTGTCCAGTTCATCGTACAGCGCCAGCACTCCCGCGTTCGTCTCCTCCAGCTCCTTGTTCATCCGTGCCAGATCATCCTGCCGGTGGTTGATCTCCTCCATCACCGCCAGCAGCTCCTTGTTCTGCTGCTGCACTTCAAAGATCACGCTCGCCGGCTTCGCATCCTGGGGTTCCATCGCGGCCGCCAGCGCACGCAGTTCCGTTATGGTTTTGCGCGGCAGGTTCGGCGCCAGGTTCTTGCGCAAGGTCACCCGGCTTCCTTGGGAGGAGGAGTCGATGTCCACCTCGTCCATCAGCCGTCGCGCTCCCAGAATTCCCAGTCCCAGCCCCGTCGCGCTTTTATAGCTTCCGCTCAGCACCACGCCCAGGTTGGAGATGCCCGGCCCTTGGTCCTGCACGTCGATGACCAGCGTCTGCCTCCGCAGATTGTGCCTCAGCTTGCCGCTCGTGTCCGTCTCCACCGAAAACACCGCCCTGCCACCTCCTGCATACTGGTACGCATTGCGCACGATCTCCGAGACCGAAGTCGCAATCCGCACCTGCGTCTGCGCGTCAAATCCCAGCGTGGAGGCCAGATGCCGCGCCTGCTGGCGGCACGTCACGATGTCCGGCTCCGTCTCGATCGTCACGGTCGTCAGCGTAATGATTTCGACGTCGTTGTTCATGGCTTTCGGAATCCCAGCGTGGCCACAGTAGCATCATCCGTCGTCCGCGCATGATCACGATACAATATTCCCGCGACCAGGCTCGGATGCCGGTGCGAGATGCCCGCATACCGGTCCAGCCGCCAGTGGTTTTTGATGCCGTCGCTCGTCATCACCAGCAGGGATTCTCCCTCCCACGGATAGCTGAACTCCTGGATGCGTGAGCGCACCGCCCCCAGCGTCCCGTTCATGGATACCATATGCGTGTTATCCGCCCTCCCCGGCTGTGAAATATATCCCGCGATGTTTCCCACCCCCGCATAGAGCACCTTGCCCTGCGCCGCGTCCACCTCGGCCACTGCCACCGCCGCTCCCCGCGTCGCTTTCAGCATGTCGTGGATCTTTTCCAGCAGGTCAGGCAGCTGCGCCCTCGGCTCCGCGGTAAAAACCTTGATCGCCGCCTGGGACGCCTCCGCTGCATTCGGCCCATGCCCCAGCCCGTCTGCCAGCAGCACCCGCACCCGCCCGTTCCCCAGGTCCAAGTGTGCTCCCGAGTCTCCGCAGACTTCCTCTCCCTTCACCGGCACATTCACCAGTCCAAACTGATGCTTCGGCATCCGCATCACCGGATTGCACGCCACAATGCACATCAGAGCCGTGCCAACCCCCGCCTGCGAGTGCACCTCAAAAAATTCCGAAGCCCTCCTCACCACCCCGAGCCCGATGCCAGACGTTCCGGCTGTGGAGTAGCCATCCCTCAGGCACTCGTTGAAGTTCGCATTCCCCGGCCCGCGGTCCAGGCTCAGCACCTCCACCGCCTCCGATCCGCGCCCCTCCGCCAGCCGCAATACCAGACAGCCTCCTTGCGTGGTATGAAGCACCAGGTTCCCCGCCAGTTCCGTCACCACCAGCGCAAGCTGTCCCTGCAGGTCCTTGCTGCAGCCGTTCTGTTCCGCCCAGATCACCGCCTGCCTTCGCGCCTCGCCCGCCTGCGATCTCTCGACCACGGTGAAAAACGCGGACCGCCGCGTGCTTGTCGGAAAAATTAGCGCCATTTGGTCGTCGTGATTCGTGTTCCCTCTCCCACGACGGAGTGAATGTCGAAGTCACTCACCAGGCGCTTCGCTCCGCCCAGTCCCAGGCCCATGCCCTTCCCGCTCGTAAAGCCGTCTTTCAGCGCCTGCTCCACATCCGGGATGCCCGGCCCGCGGTCTTCAAACACCACCCTCAGTCCCGTGCGCACGCCTTCCTGCAGCTGCTCCAGCCGCACCTCTCCACCTCCTCCGTAGATGAGAAGATTGCGCGCCAGTTCGCTCGCCGCCGTCACCACCTTCGTCTGCTCCACCAGGGAAAACTTCATCTCCACCGCCCACTTGCGTACATTCTGCCGCACATAGACGATGTCGTTCTCCGTCGTCACCGGCTGTACTTCGCTTTTCAAAATGGGCATGACAGGGAGGTGGGGTGGAGGTTCAGGCTCGCTGCAGCAGTTCCATTCCTTTGGACACATTCAGTGCGGTCAGGATGCCTGGCAGCGACAGCCCCAGCTCCACCAGCGTGATCGCCACCGCGGGCTGCATGCCCACCACCACCGTCTTCGCATCCAGCACCCGGGACATGGACGAGATGTTTCCCAGCACACGTCCGATGAATGAGTCCACCATCTCCAGGCTCGAAATGTCAATCAGCACTCCTCGTGCCCCCGTGTCTGCGATCTTCGCCGTCAGGTCGTCCTGCAGCTGAAGCGCCAGCCTGTCATGCATGTCCACCTGGATCGTCACCAGCAAGAAATTGCTCATGTGCAATATGGGTATGCGGTCCTGCATCTGCGTTGCTCCTTGTGTTGAAAAGATAGGGTTAATATTCGAAAGACTCCGGCATGCTCCTGCTTTCGTCTCAGGCCTTCGGCGCATCTCCCTTCACCACGCGGTGCCCCGTGCGCAGCAGCGCCGCCTTCAGCGCCTCCGCCATCGTTGCCTTCGTCATAACCGCGCTCAGGTCGATCGCCAGGTGCACCATCGTCTGCGCGATCTGCGGCCGGATGCCGCTGATGATGCAGTCCGCGCCCATCAGCCTAGCCGCCGCCACCGTTTTGAGCAGGTGCTGAGCCACCAGTGTGTCCACCATTGGCACACCCGTGATGTCGATGATCGCGATCTCCGAACCTGTCTCTACGATCCGCTGCAGCAGCGACTCCATCACCACACTCGTGCGCGAGCTGTCCAGCGTCCCGATCAGCGGAAGCGCCACAATTCCGTCCCACATCTTCACCACCGGCGTGGAGAGCTCCAGCAGCTCCTCCTGCTGCCGGCGGATCACTTCCTCCCTCGAGTTCTGGTACACTTCCGTGGTGTACAATCCCAGCTTGTCCAGCAGCGCAAAAACTCCGATCGACTCATCGATCAACAACTCCGGATCCTTCTTTAACTCCACGCGTAGCTGCGCCAGCAGCGGCTCCTTCAGCGAGAAAATGAACGTCGCCGTCTCCGAAGGCGAAAAGCCCATGCGCTCCCGCTGCCGTGCCATCTCTCCCAGCAGCTCCAGCGTCGGCGCCCACGCCGCTGCCTTGATGTCCCCTGCATCTCCGCTCTGCACGCTGCGTTGCAGTTGATTCAGAAAATCTTCCGACTGCTTGCGCAGCTCAGTATCTTTGATCAGGTCCGCCCGCGCTCCACTGCTGGCCAGCTGCTGCCGGATCCATTCCTCCAGAATCAATGGCTTCGATTTTTTCAGGAGATCAGGGAGGCGGTCGGTGCTCATAATTCAAAGAGGAAGAGTTAAAGTGACAATGTACTCAGTAAATCGACAGCTAAGGTGTTTGTAAAGAATGCTTTTGTACACCATGCCGTCACCCTGATGCCTCTAACGCCGGAGAGCTTCTCTATATCCACGCGTCGCATCCCGAAGTTGGGCCTTCGATGCATTCGCATGCCTTCGCATTTTACACGGATTCCCTGCGTAAATCACAGATTGGGTCCCAAGTGGGCATGTCTATCATTTTTCTTCCCGTAGCTTCCCGTTGCGGGTTTCCCTGATACGCACATCAGGCCGCCATCAGCCGCGCATCCGGTCGCACCACCTCCGTCGGCAGCTCCGCCAACGCGCCATCGATGAACGTGTGGTGCCATAGCTGCGTGGCCACCACCGCTGCAAGCCCCATCTCGACCGACAGCCTCGGTACCGATCCTGCACGCATTTCGCGGAAAGCCTTGCGCCAGTACCACACCTCCTTGGCGTCAAAGTAACCCGTGCGCCGCAGCGACTCCTCGCTCAGCAGCTCGCTCACAAATTGCGGCTCCGGATCCAGATGGAAGCTGTCCAGCGGCGCGCGGAAGATCACCTTGCGCCGGTTGTAGATCTCAGGCGGCAGCCAGCGCTCCGCCAGCAGCCGCAGCAGGTGCTTGTCGCGGAAGCCCTTCAGCTTCCAGCGCGGGGCCAGCCGTGAGGTGAAATCAAAGACCTCTTCATCCAGGAAAGGATAGCGTACTTCCACGGAGGAATTCATCGCCACGCGGTCCCCCTTCGCCTGCAGCAGATGCCCCGCCAGCGTCACCCGCGCTCCCACCCACAGACTCCGGTTGATCGGAGACCACTGCTTCGCGCGCTCCAAATTCATCCCCAGCTCAGACCACGGCCGCGCGTTTCCCACCGCCGTCTGCATCTTCTCCGAATAAAACCGCAGCTTCGAAAGTCCCAGCACGCCATAGGAGTCAATCCAAGCATTCGGCCCGCCTACTTCATCCTCGGTGCGCTGCCGGAACTCCGCCGGATACTGCGGAACCTTGTTCATCCGCAGAAACGCGCGCCGCGCCATGTCGCTCAGCCTTACTCCCGGCACCGCATCCATGAAGCCAAAGATTTTCGCCACCTTGTACCACGGGTATCCCGCCAGCCATTCGTCCGCCCCCTCTCCCGTCAGCACCACCTTCTGCCCGCAGGAGTGCACCTTGCGCGCCAGCATCATCAGTGCCGCGCAGGAGGTGTCAATCACCGGTGCCTCCGCCGCATGGATCAGCTCCGGATAGCTCGCCAGCGCATCCTCCGCGCGGAATTCCTGCACGATCGGCGGCTTCGTGCCGATGTGTTTCGCGGACACATTCGCCGCGCTCAGCTCGTCCAGCGCCGGATCATCCACGCGGATCGTGTACGTGTTGATCGCCGGTCCCTTCAGCTTCGTCGCCATCGCCACAATCATGCTGGAGTCCAGCCCGCCAGAGAGGTACGCACCCACCGGCACATCGGCGCGCAGTCGCTTTTCCACCGCCTGCAGCATCAGCCGCTCAAATTCATCCACCAGCTTCGTCGCATCCGTCTCTGGATTTTCATCGCCTGCATTTGGAAAATCCATCTCCCAGTAGGGACGCACCTGGATCTCCATGTCTCTCCCGGGCGTCACCTGCAGGTAATGCCCCGGCGGCAGCATCTGAATGCCCTCAAAGCACGTCACCGGCCCCGGCATCGCCGCAAAGGTGAAGATGTGGTCGATCCCCCGCATGTCCGGCCGCGCCGTCACCATACCAGAAGCTAATATCCCCTTGATCTCGGAGGCAAACAGCAGCCAGTCCCCCTGGCGCGTCCAGTACAGCGGGCTGATGCCAAACCGGTCCCGCCCCAGGTTGAGCTGCCACCGTTTCATGTCATACACGGCGATCGCAAACTGCCCGCGCAGCCGCTCCCACATCCCTTCCGCATGGTCCTCCCACAGGTGCGGGATGATCTCCGTGTCACAATGTGTGCGCAGCTGGTGCCCCCGCGCGGCCAGCTTCACCCGCTGCTCCTGGTGGTCAAACAACTCCCCATTGAAGACCACGTGCGCGCTCTGGTCTTCGTTCGTCATCGGCTGCTGTCCGTCAGCCAGTCCCACGATGCTCAGCCTGCGCGATGCCAGCGCCACTCCCGGCCGGATGAAAAAACCTTCTTCATCAGGGCCGCGATGATGCAGCGCACGCGACATGCGCTGAATGACGCCTTCCGGTACGGGCCTCTGCCCTTTGAGATCCAATGCTCCTGCGATGCCACACATGCCTTCATTACGGATTACAAGCCGCGCGCGGCCTCAAGAAAACTTGCGTCCCGAACCGTGAGCACAGCCTTCTCATGACTTTGCCTGTCAAGCTTATCGGAGAAACCACCACCCGTTTATGAAAATCAACGGACATCTGCGCTCCTGATGGCCGCATGAGGCGAAAACCTCACTTTTTTTGCCCAATCGTCAGTCCGTGAAGGCCAAGCCCCGGCGCAGTTCCGAATAGGCCGCTGAGCACAGCTCAATACACACATTATGGATACATCCCCTAACGAAGGAATCGCAATCATCGGCATGGGCTGCCGTTTTCCCGGCGGCGCGAATGATGCGGAGTCATTTTGGAAAATCCTCATCGATGGGCGCGATGCCGTTTCAGAGGTGCCCGCCGACCGCTGGAATGTTGAACGCTTCTACGACGCAGAGTCCGGCATCCTGGGAAAGTCCATCGCCAAGCGCGGCGGCTTTGTGGATGGCATTGATCAGTTTGACCCGCAGTTCTTCGGCATCTCACCACGTGAGGCGCCTTATGTGGATCCCCAGCAGCGCCTCCTCCTCGAAACCGCCTGGGAGGCCATGGAGGACGCCGGCATTGTTTTGAATCTGGAAAAGGGCACGGACATCGGCGTGTTCGTGGGCATCTCCCACAATGACTACCAGGGCCTGCAGCACACCTCCACGGACCGCACCGGCATCAGCCCGCACACACCCACCGGCACCGCGCACAGCATTGCGGCCAACCGCATCTCCTACTGCTTCAATCTCCATGGCCCCAGCCTCGCCATGGACACCGCCTGCTCATCAGCGCTCACCGCCGTCCACATCGCCTGTGAGCACATCCTCTCCGGCCGCTGCAAGACGGCCATGGCTGGCGGTGTCACCGTCATGATCAATCCGGACGGCTTCATCGGTTTCTCTCAGGCCGGCATGCTGTCTCCGGATGGAAAATGCCAGGCCTTTGACGCCGGTGCCAACGGCTTCGTCCGCGGCGAAGGCGCCGGCATGGTCGTCCTCAAGCGCCTCTCCGACGCAATCGCTGATGGCGATCCCATCCAGGGCGTCATCATCGGCACCGCCATCAATCAAGACGGCCACACCAACGGCATCTCCCTCCCCAGCGGCGAGGCCCAGGCCCGCCTCGTCTGCGACGCATGCGACAATGCGCAGATCGATCCCTGGGACATCGGCTATGTCGAAGCTCACGGCACCGGCACCGCGGTGGGAGATCCCATCGAGGCCATCGCGCTTGCGGATGCTCTCTGCGGAGATCGCAAAGAGGACAATGCTCTCGTCATCGGCTCCTGCAAAACGAACCTCGGCCACCTGGAGACAGCCGCTGGCATTGCCGGTCTTATCAAAGCCGCTCTCGTGCTCAAGCATGGCCAGGTCCCCCCCAGCCTTCATTACAAGACGCCCAGCCCGCACATCGACTTCGACGCTCTGAAGCTCCGCGTGCCTACCGCCACCGAACCTCTTGCCGGAAAAACCGGTGAGCGCATGGTCGGTGTGAATTCCTTTGGCTTCGGCGGTGCCAATGCGCACGTCATTCTCAAAGAACCGCCGCCACCGCCGCAGCGTGCCATCCTGAACGCCGCCACGGATCGTTCCTGGCCGCTCGTGCTTTCCGCCCGCTCGGAGGCCTCCCTGCGCGCCAACGCCTGGCGCCTCAGCACCTGGCTGGATGATCATTCCAATCTCAATGGCAGCTCCCCGCTTCTCCCGGACCTCACCTACATGCTCGGTGCCCGGCGCAATCACCACTCCTACCGCCTCACGCTCAATGCGCGCACCATGGCGGAGGCCGTTCAGGAGCTGCATGCCTTCTCCTCCGGCCAGCCCGGACCGAAGATACGCACCGCCTTCACCCCGCGGCCGGAGCATCCGCCACGCGTCGTTTACGTCATGAGCGGTCAGGGACCGCAATGGTGGGGCATGGGCCGCGAATTGATGCAGCACGAGCCGGTCTTCCGTCAGATGATCGAGGCCTGCGACGCCGCCATGAAGCCCTGGGCGCGCTTCTCCCTGGTCGCCGAGCTTGCCCGTTCGGAAGCCGATTCCCAGATGCAGCGCACCGAAGTTTCTCAGGCCGCCATCTTCGCCATGCAGATGGGCCTTGCCGCACTCTGGCAGTCTTGGGGCGTGAAGCCCGCCGCCGTCATCGGCCACAGCGTGGGCGAAGTCGCAGCCGCCTGTGTGGCAGGCGTTCTCACGCTGAAGGAAGCCGCCAAAGTGATCGTCTTCCGCGGTCGTTTCATGGACGACTGCTCCGCGCAGGACGGCACCATGCTCGCCGTCGGCATGGCTCCGGATGAAGCCCGCGCTGTCATCGCCCGTCATGGCCGTGCTGTCAGCATCGCCGCCTTCAATGGCCCGCGTTCGCTCACGCTCTCCGGTCCACGCGGCGAACTCACCGCCATCGCTGAAGAACTGGAGGCCCGGGGCGTCTTCGCACGCTTCCTCCAGGTCAGCCACGCCTTCCATCATGCCTTCATGCAGCCCGCTGCAGATGCGCTGCAGGCCGTGCTGGGAGATCTCCAGCCGCAGGCCGCCACCATTCCCTTCTTTAGCACCGTCACCGGGACGCAGCTGGACGGCGAGTCCTGCACTGCGGACCATTGGTCCCGTGGCGTTCGCCAGCCGGTGGAGTTCGCCACCGCCGTCTCTGCCGTCGCCGGCTTCGGCGCGGACATCTGGCTGGAGCTTGGCGCTCATCCCGCACTCGTGCGCTCCATTCAGGAGAGCCTTGCCGATCAGCCAAGCAAGCAGCCCGTCCTCGCTTCCGTCCGCCGTGAGCGCGAGCACGACTCCGTGCTGGACACCGCCATGGACCTCCACCTCGCGGGCGTCACCCTCGAGTTCAAGGGCATGACCATTTCCCGTCGCATACTCACCCTGCCTACCTACGCCTGGGACAAGAGCCGTTGGTGGCATGAAGCGCCCGAGCTCCGGGACGGCCGCCTCGCCGCCGGCGGACGCGGACTGCTGGACGTGCGAACCGTTCGCGCCAATCCCACCTGGCTCACCCGCCTGGACAATCGCCACATGGCCTTCCTCAAGGACCATCGTGTCGAAAACATGGTCATCTTCCCGGCCGCAGGCTTCGTGGAGATGGTCATGGAGGCCGGCGTTCAGCTCTTCGAGGGCAAACCCTTCGCCGTGGAGGATTTTGAAATCCGCAAACCCCTCATCGTGCCGGATCCCCCCTCCGGCCTGCTGATGGAGCTGTCCTATGACCCCGCTGAGCGCAGCTTTGTCATTCAGAGCCGTTTTGAAAATGCAGCCTCATGGTCCGTCCACGTGGTCGGCTTCATGCGCGGCGAGCGCACAGAGTCCACCTTCGCTACCACAACATGTCACGCCGTGCCATCTTCTGGTCTGCCGGAGGTCGATGTTGCCACTTTCTACGAACACATGAGCGACATGGGCCTGCGTTATGGCGAAGAATTCCGCCCCATCCGCGAGCTGAACGCCGGAGAGGGCAGGTCCGCCGGACGCGTCACCCTGTCCGAGTCCATCGCCCACCGGTCGCCGGACTACCCGCTGCATCCCGTCCTCTTTGACGGCTCGCTGCAGGTCTTCTCCGCCGGCGCCGCCACGGTCGAAGGCCGCACCGCGGGCATGCGACTGCCCGTGCGCTTTGCCAGAATCCTCTTCCTCCGCTCTCCCGGAGCGTCCACCAACGTCCGCGCCGCGGTCAAAACGGCCAACGACGAACTCGTCGAAGGAGACATCGAGCTCTACGACGACTCCGGCAGGCCCTGCGTCCGCATCGATGCCTTCCGCGCCATCAGCGTCGAAGGCGCCCGCCGCGGCAGCAAGACCGGCAAAGGCCGCGACCTGGTGTACAATGTGGCATGGGAGCGCACCCTGGCGCAAACCCGCCCGGCACCGCTGGCACCGGCTCCTCTCGCCCGCCTGCATGCCGCCGCCCAGCGTGCCCTGGACTCCGCGCTGGACATGCGCGGCCGTGAGAGCCTGCAAAACGCCAGCGCCGCCGTGGATGAGCTCACCGCCGCCCATGTGGCCGCCGCCTTGAGCGCCATGGGTGTGGACGGCATCTTCACCGCCGACTCCCTCGGGGTGACCGAGTCCATGCGCCCCTCCTTTGAGCAGCTGCTCAATGATCTGGTGCAGCGGGATCTCCTGGTGAAAAAGCCGGATGGCTACCTGCCCACCCCCGCCTTCATCACCGCAGCGGACTCCGCCGAGCAGCTCTTCCGCTCCACCCTGGAAGCACACCCCGGACACCTGCCGGATGTGATGCTCAGCGAGATCGCCAGCGCTGAGCTCGGCCCCATTCTCCGCGGGGAAAAGGACGCCGTGCAGGTGCTCTTCACCGGCGCCAATTCGGACCTGCTGGATCAGTTCTACGGAGACGGCCTCTTCTCCAGCACCTGGCTGGCAGCCATCGCCAGTGCCGTCGAAGAAGCCGCGAAACACCTTCCTGAAGGTCGCGGACTGCGCATTCTGGAAATCGGTGCAGGCACCGGCGGACTCGCCGCACAGCTGCTGCCGCTGCTGGAGCGCCAGGTCCACAGCTATGTCTTCAGCGATGTCTCCGCTGGCTTCTTCCCCCATGCCAAGCAGAAGCTCGCCGCCTTCCCCGAGGTGGAGTACAAGATCTTCGATCTCGAAAAACCCGGCGCGGAGCAGGATCTCGAAGCCGGTTCGTTCGACCTCATCCTCGGCTCAAACGTGGTCCATGCCGTGAGCGATGTGCGCGGCACCTTGCGCAACATTCACGACCTTCTCGCCCCCGGAGGTTCCCTGATGTTTGTCGAAGTGGCCACGCCTCACCTGTGGCTCAATGCCGTCTTCGGCCTCACCAGCGGCTGGTGGCGCTTCACGGACCGCGATCTGCGTCAGCACCACCCGCTCCTCCTGCGTCCGCAGTGGGAGAGCGTGCTGCAGGAGGCCGGTTTCAGCGAGACCGCCTCTCTTCCCGGCCTGCTGCGCAAAGGCGGCGGCGAAAGCCTCATCGGCCTCATGGCACGCAAGCAGTGGGTCGCACCCGCGCTCTCCGAGCCGGTCGATCTCGAAACACCTGCGGAAAAATCCTGGCTGGTCTTCGCCGACCGCTCCGGTCTTGGCGACCAGCTTGCCGGTGAGTTGCAGAAGAAAGGCGCGCGCTGCCGCATCGCCTATCGCGGCACCTCCTTTGACACGGACTCCACCGACGTCTTCATGGTCCGCCCTGAGGCACCGGAGGACTTGAAGCGCCTTCTGGAGGAATGCAGCGAGCAGCCGCCCGAGCGTTTCGTTTATCTCTGGAGCCTGGACGATACCCAGCCCGGCACGGATGAAAACGCCGCCATGCTCGGCACGGACGGCCTCTTCCACCTCACCAAGGCCCTGGAGGACAACAACCCCGCCGCCAAGCGCCATGTGGACCTCGTCACACGTGCCGCCCAGGCCGTGGGATCGCAGGCTCAGTCCGTCACTGTGGCGCAATCGGCCGTCATCGGCCTCATGCGTGTGGTGGCCAATGAGCACCCCCAGTTCACCTGTCGCAGCATCGATCTTCCGCAAGGCGACTCCATGGCTGATCTTGGCATGATCTGGCAGGAATTGCTGCAAAAGGATCCCGAACGCGAAGTGGCCTTCCGTGGAGACGGCCGCTACGTCCGCCGCGTGAGCCGCGGCCTCTCCTCGCGTGAGCAGTTGCTCTCCCAGGACGTGCCCCTGCGCATCGAGTCCCGTGAGCGCGGTCTCCTGGACTCCCTGCGCCTCAGTCCCTTCAAGCTCCCAGCCTGCGGCGATGGCGAAGTGCTCATCGAGGTGAAGGCCGCCGGCATGAACTTCCGCGATGTGCTCAAAGCCCTCGCTCTTTATCCTGCCGAAACGGCGGACGCCCGCATCTTCGGCGACGAAGTGGCCGGCATCGTCCGTGCCGTCGGTCGCGACGTCACTCATGTGAAACCCGGCGACTCCGTGTTCGGTCTGGCCGTATTTGGCCTGGCCACGCACGCGCTGGCACGCGGTGGCGATGTGCGGGTCATGCCCGCCAGCCTCTCCTATGAGGCCGCCGCCACCCTGCCGGTGGTCTTCATGACCTCCTGGCACGCGCTGCACACCGTGGCGCATCTCAGCGCAGGAGAGCGCATCCTGGTGCATGCAGGCGCAGGCGGTGTCGGCATGGCCGCCATCCAGATCGCCCATCACCTCGGCGCGGAGGTTATCGCCTCTGCTGGCAGCCCTGCCAAACGCGCGCTGCTCAAGACTCTCGGCGTCCGTCACGTCATCGACTCACGGCGTGCCGACTTTGCCGAGGCCGTCATGGACATCACCGGTGGCAAAGGCGTGGACGTCGTGCTGAACTCCCTCGCCGCGGAAGCCATCCCCATGGGCCTTTCCTGCCTGGCGCAGTTCGGACGCTTCATCGAGATCGGCAAGCGCGACATCTACCAGAACTCGCGCATCCCGCTCTGGCCGCTGCGCAAGAACGCCTCCTTCCACGTCGTGGCCATGGATGCCATCTTCAGCGGTGATGAGGAAGGAACACGCAAGATCCTGAAAACCGTCGCAACGCTGGTGGATCAGGGCGCGCTGCATGCCCTGCCCTTCCGCTCTTTCCCCGCCTGCCGCATTGACGCCGCCTTCCGCCTCATGGCGCAGGGCAAGCACACCGGAAAGGTGATCGTCTCCTTCCCGGAACCCTTCGTGCCACGCCGTGGCGAGCCGCTGGTGCCTGGCTTCACCGTGAAGCCGGACGGCACTTACCTCATCACCGGTGCCTTTGGTGGCTTCGGCAAAGTCCTGGCCACCTGGCTGGCCGACTGCGGCGCGCGCCATCTGGTGCTCTCCAGCCGCAAAGGCGCGAGCACCCCAGATGCCGCCTCCTATGTGAAGGAACTGGAAGCCCGCGGCGTGAAGGTGCAGGTGGCCAAAGCAGATGTCGGCTCCGCCGCGGATGTAAAGCAGCTGTTCAAGGACATCAAAGACTCCGGTCTGACGCTTCACGGCGTCTTCCATCTGGCAATGGTGATTGATGACGCACCCATGGCATCGCTCAACCGCGAGCGCATGCTGAGCGTACTGCAGCCGAAGGCCTATGGCGCCTGGCTGCTGCACGAGGCCACAGCCGACCTGCCGCTGGACTGCTTCGTCATGTTCTCCTCCGTCTCCAGCATCTTTGGCAATCCCGCTCAGGCCAACTACGCCGCCGCGAATGCCTTCCAGGATGCGCTGGCACACCATCGCCAGGCGCTCGGACTGCCCGCACTGGTCATCAACTGGGGCGCGCTGGGTGGCGAAGGCTACGTGGCACGCAACGAGCGCGTGGCCGAATTCCTCGCCCGTCAAGGCACCACGGCGCTCTCTCCGCGCGAAGTTGTTGGCCTATTGGAAACTTTCCTCGCGGCTGGAGTCACCCAGGCCATGGCGCTGCGTGTGGACTGGGCAAAATGGCGGCAGTCCTTCCGCAGCAGCCAGGAAAGCCCGCTGCTTGAGCGCGTCTTTGCCGCAGGCGTGGAAGGCGCGGAAACCACCGGTGGCAAGAGCGACTGGCGGCGCAAGATCGAGTCCTCCGCTCCGGAAGAACGCACCGGCATCGTCGGCCAGGCCGTGCGCGATGTGGTCGGAGGTGTCTTGAGGGTGAAACCGGAGACCCTGCGCGATGACCAGCCGCTCACGGATCTCGGTCTGGATTCCCTAATGGCCGTGGAGATCGAAAACTCGATCGAAAGCGCCATCGGTGTCGCCCTGCCGCCTGCGAGCCTCATGCGGGCGCGCACCATCGGCCAGATCGTGACCTTGATCGCAGAACATGTCGGCGGCGGCGCAGCAGCACCGGCCGCACCCGCGCCGGTGCCGCAGGCAGAACCTGCCAAGGCCGATGAGGTGGACCTGGAGGCGCTGTCTGACGAAGAAATCGACCGCCTGCTGGATGAGGAATCCGCCCATGAAGATCTCACCGCGAACTGGAACTCCGACACTGAAACCACGCCATGTCCCAAGCCCAAGATACTCGAACGCGCCTGAAGCAATGGCTGGAGAGCGGGGAGGCCCGCCTTCAGCCGCTGACCCTGCCCCAGCGGGAACTCTGGGAGGCGGCGCCAGTCCCTCCTGGTGATCCTTCCAACCACATCTGCGCCTTCATTCACGTGCGCGGCCCCATCTCCCAATCAGGGTGTGAGGCCGCAGTGCAAAAGGTGGCGGACCGGCAGGAGGCTTTCCGCATCTCCTTTCTGCCCGGCAAGGAACAGCCGGTGCAGATGATCCGCCGCAGCAGCCGGCAGGTGCTGCACTTTCAGGAACTGACGGACAAACAGCAGCATCCGGAGGCATTGGAGGATCTGGCGCAGCCGGTTTTCCGCACGCCCTTTGACATGGTGGGCGGCCCGCTCGTCCGCTCCGTGGTCTTCCGCCGCTCGGCGGAGGATCATGTGCTGGTGGTGTCCATCCACCACGCCATCGCCGATGGCTGGACGCTGGGGGTCTTTGTGCAGGACCTCTTTGCCGCCTACCTGCTGGGCCTGAAGGGAGGCACCGCGCTGCCGCCTTTGCAGATGTCCTACACCGACTGGGGCGCGGCGGAACGTGCCTACTGGCAGCCGGCTCTGCTGGCAGAACGAGGCGCCTATTGGAAAAACGCGCTGGAGGGCACCACGCCTATGTGGCAGTCGCCAGCCGGGCTTACCGAAGCCTCACGGACACGTCAGCGCTGGGTTTCCTCCGTGCCTGCTCCGCTCGTGCGCACCGTGCGCGAGATTGCCAAGCGCAATGGCGCCACGCTCTTCAGCACCATGCTGGCGGCGTTTCAGGTGACGCTCTCCAAATGGACCGGCAAGGACGACATCCTGGTGGGCACCCCGGTGGCAAACCGTGGCAAACCGGCGGTTCGAGAATCCATGGGCTACTGCGCCGGCATCGTGCCGCTGCGGGGGCGCATTGATCCGGACCGCACCTTCTCCGAGCGCGTGCGCGCCGTGCACGAGACCACCGTGGATGCCTTTGCCAATGCCATGCCTTTTGCAGAGCTGGTGAAAGCGCTGGGCGTGCCGGTGAAGCCGGGCTGCAATCCGGTGTTTCAGGTGCGTTTTGCACTGCAAAACCACCCTGTGCCGGATATTTCCGTTAATGGCATGTCTTTGCAGCTGCGCATGCGCTCCACCGGCACCTGCCGCTTTGACCTGGCCTGCGAACTCACGGAGGAAGGAGAGGCTCTGGAAGTCGTGTGGCTCTACCGTCCTGACCTCTTCGCCACAGAGGACGTCCAAACCCTGCAACGCCTGTATCTCGGCCTGCTGATGAGCGTCTGCAGCACCCCCGAGATCCTGACCGCTGCCCTCATGACCACCCTGTGATGACCACTCTGCCAACGAGCGCCAGCGAAGTCGAACCGCATGAGCCGCACTGGCTGAGCCGTTCTGCGTTTCAGATCGTGGTCATCCTGTTCTTCCTCACCGAAGGCGTGATGGTCTGGCTGCTGCGCCGGGATGCCTCCCCCTGGCTGCTGGTGCCCTGCGTGCTGGTGGCCGCGCACCTCATGCACGGTGCGGCGGTGGGCTTTCATGAGGCAACTCATGGCCTGCTGCGCAAGAACCGGAAACTGAACGAATTTGACGGCGTCCTGCTGGGTGTTTTCAGCTTTCTGAGCTTCAGCCTGTACCGTGCCGCGCATCAGCTGCACCACATGCACCTGGCCTCCGAGAAGGACGAGGAGCTGTGGCCGTTTGTGCATCCGAATGTGCCGCGCTGGCAGCGCATTCTGGCGGCGGTGACGGAGCTGACTTTTGGGCTGGTGTTTCTGCCGTTTCTCTTCATGCGCATCTTTCTGCGCAAAGGTTCGCCGATCCGCAGCAAGAAGGTGCGTCTGCGCATCTGGAAGGAGATCGTGCTGATCGTGGTGGTGTGGACGGCCATCTTGAGCGCCACGGCGCATTGGGACGCATGGCGCTACCTTTTGTGGCTGTATGTGGCGCCGGCATGGCTGGCGGCAAACCTGCAGAGCTGGCGGAAATACATCGAGCACGTGGGCCTGCAGGGCAGCACGGTGAACGGCTCCACGCGCAGCATCGTGGCGCGTGGCTGGGCGGGAAAGCTGGTCTCCTTCACCCTTCTGCACGAGCCATACCACGGCCTGCACCATCTGCACGCCGGCATGCCCCATGCGTATCTGCCCCCGCTGGCGGCGGACCTGGAACCGAAGGCAGAGGGAGAGCGCCCGCCCTTCCCCAGCTACTCGCACGCGCTCGTGCATCTCTGCCGCAGCCTCGCGGACCCGCGTGTTGGTGCGCAATGGCGCAGCACGCAGCAGGTTCGTTCCTGAATTTTCCACTTTGTTCCCATGAATGCATCAACGCTCCCTTCCAAACCTGCCGCGGGCAGAGACTGCGTCTTTGCGGCGGCGGGGCTGAAGAAGGAATATGACGAAGGCCAGGTGCAGGCGCTGCGGGGAGTGGACTTCCAGATCATGCAGGGGGAGTTTGTGGCGATCATCGGGCCGAGCGGCTGCGGCAAGACCACGCTGCTGCAGATGCTGGGGGCGCTGGACCTGCCAAGCACTGGTAGTTTGTATTATCGGAATGAGTCGGTGCAGGATCTCAAGGATGCAGCAGGTTACAGGGCGCGACAGATTGCGTTTGTTTTCCAGTCTTTTCATCTGCTGCCCACCTTCACGGCGCTGGAGAATGTGCAGATGCCAATGCTGGAGACTAAGCTGGGCCGGGCGGACCGGGAGGACCGGGCGAGGCGGCTGCTGAAGTCCGTGGGGATGGAGCACCGGATGAACCACTTTCCAGCGAAGCTTTCAGGCGGGGAGAGGCAACGGGTGGCAATAGCGCGCAGCCTGGCGAACAATGCACCGGTTCTGCTGGCGGACGAGCCGACTGGGAACCTGGACAGCGAGAATGCGCAGCTGATCCTGGAGCTGCTGGTGCGACTTCACCGGGAGCAGAGCATGACGGTGGTGATGGTGACGCATGACCTGGAAATCGCGCAAAAAGCGTCCCGGATTATTGCGATGAAAGACGGGAGAATTGTGTCGGATTCGGCAAAACCTTAAGATCTATTAAACATGAGCTTTTTGACCATCATCATGCGTGGACTGTGGCGAAGGCCGGTTCGGACGGGGCTGACTTTGGTCGGCATTGCCATCGGGATCGCGGCGGTGGTGGCTCTGGTGGGGATTTCGCGGGGCTTTGAAAAGAGCTGGGGGGCGGGGGCGAAGGAGAGGGGCATCGATATTGTGGTGAGCACGCTGAGCAGCGGGCTGACGCCGAAGCCGTTTAACAGCGAGGTGAGGGACAGGATCGCGAAGATGCCGGAGGTGGGGAAGACGTGCTCGGTGTTTGTGGATCTGACGAGTGTGGAGAGTGCCTCGATGATGATGGTGTCCGCACGGGAGTGGGGCGGCTTTTCATGGAACAATCTGAAGCTGATTTCAGGGCGGATGCCGAAGGATGGGATGGAGCCGGTGGTGCTGCTGGGGCAGACGGCGGCGGAGTCGCTGAAGAAGAAGATCGGGGATCCTCTGCAGCTGGAAACGAAGGAGCTGACAGTGGTGGGGATCTTTGATGGAGGGGCGCTGGTGGAGAATGGTTCGGTGGTGCTGTCTCTGCCGCTGTTTCAGGAGATCACGGGCAATGAGGGGAAGCTGAACATTCTGGATGTGCGCGCGGCGGAGCGGATGGATGAGGCGGGGATGCGCAAGCTGTGTGAGAAGATCAACACGGTGGCGCCGGAGGCGAAGGCTGTGATCGCAAGCGAGCACATCAAGGACAGTGAGGCTTCGAAATTTATCCGTGCGATGAGCTGGGGGACTTCCCTGCTGGCGGTGGTGGTGGGAGTTCTGGGGGTGATGAACACGATGCTGATGACGACGTTTGAGCGGAAGCAGGAGATGTGCATTCTGCTGGCGATCGGATGGAAGCGGGGACGCATCCGGCGGATGATTCTGTGGGAGTCTGCGCTGCTGGGTTTTCTTGGAGGTATCGTGGGCGTCGTGATCGGGGTGGCAGGGGCGAAGCTGACGGAGAGGCTGCCGTCCGTGCATGGGCTGCTGGAGCCGGACCTTAGCATGCAGCTGGTGGTGACGTCCGTTGCGATCTCGATTGTGGTGGGAGTGGTGAGCGGGCTGTATCCGGCGTGGCGGAGCTCGCGGCTGACGCCAAGCCTGGCGCTGCAGGGCTGAGCCAATTTTTAACCAACAACCTTATATGAAAACGATTCACTTACTTTTGGCAGGTGCGCTCATGATGAGCGCGGCAAGGGCAGAGGACGGTGCGCCGGAACTGGCGGCGCGGATGAATGCCTTGCAGCAGGATGGGACTTCGCTGATCCGGCTGAAGATGGATCTGCCGCAGGGGACGCTGCAGGTGCAGATCAAGCAACGGCGCACGGCGGGAACCACGGAAGCGGTGTATCAGGTGCTGTGGCCAAAGGAGCGTGCGGGTGAGGCGGTGATGCTGAAGAAGAGCGGGAAGCAGGGGCCTACGGGTGCGATGCTGACGCCGCCGGACACGGTGCGGACACTGGATGCGGGACAGATGAAGGGGGGCGTTTTTGGGAGCGATCTGGCGTATGCGGATGTGGTGGAGAATTTCTTTGCGTGGGAGCACCAGGCGATCGTGGGCACGGAGAATGTGGGGCGGACGAGCTGCGAGATTCTGGAGTCGAAGCCGGGCAAGGGTGACCGCTCGATCTATTCTTCTGTGAAGACGTGGGTGGACACGAAGCGGCTGGTGCCGATGAAGGTGGAGAAGTACTCTGCGGGCGGGCAGCTGGCGAGACGGATCGACACGACAAGGGTGGTGACGCAGGACGGGCGCGCGATGCCGGCGAACCTGACGGTGCATGATGTGCTGAAGGGCACGGCGACGGAGCTGGATGGGTCCAACATCAAACGTGGCGTGGCGTTTGATGAGCGGGAGTTCACGACGGAAGGCCTCAAGATGACGGCGCCACAGCGTGGCAAGAGCGAATAGGCGCGGCGGGATGGCCGAGGCAGATCTTATCTTACCTCATCACAACTTAACTTTCTTTTATGGTACACTTCATTCAACTGGTGCTGCCATTGTATCAAAGCGAGCAGGAGCCCGCGCCGGCTGACACGCTGCATGCAATCGTGAAGGCGGAGCTGACGCGGCACTTTGGCCGATGTGATGCGCATACGAGAACGCCTGACCAGGGCCGCTGGACGGAGGGAGGCAAGGGCCTGCGCCAGGATCTGGTGATCTATGAGGTGATGTCCATGCTGATCGATGAACAGTGGTGGGAGTGGTACCAGCAGGTGCTGGAAGAGAGATTCCGGAGGGTGGAGGTGGTGATCCGGACGCTGCCGATGATTTGATTTTGAGCGTCGCTCTGCCAGCCCCGGACTTCAGCCCCCATCTTTTCCTCAACCCGAAAGCGGTTCTTTTTTCAGAAAAGATCCTCGATTTCATGCGGGAGACGGCTTGAAAAAAGGACTGGCTTCTGTTTGATGATCCGAAAGTGAGCCACTTCCCGACGCCTCCCGAGTTTCCCACGACAATGTGGAGCATCGTCCATGGTGCCACTGCGGTGGAGGATGTCGCAGCGCTGGAGGCGCTGGACCGGCTGGCGCGCGCCTACTGGAAGCCGCTGAACAGCTTTCTGCGACAGCGTGGGATGGAGGAATTTGCGGCGGCGGACTGTGTGCAGGGCTTTTTTGCGCACCTGATCTCCAAGGAGGTGCTGCTGGGCGTGGAGGAGAGGGAGACGCGGTTCCGCACGTTTCTGCTGAAGTGCTTCACGCGCTGGCTGAGCAATCAGCGGCGCGATGCGGGGGCGCTGCGGCGTGGCGGCGGGGCGGAGCATGTGCCGGTGGAGGCGCTGGCGGCCCATGAGGAGCCGGCGGCAGCGTGCCCGGCGGCGGACGTGGCCTATGACCACCAGTGGGCGCGGGCGCTGTATGATCACGCGGTGCGGCGGCTGGATGCGGAGATCCAGGCGCGGGAGGAGCGGCGGGAGTTTTATGAGGAGCTGCGGCAGCGGGTGCTGGGCCGCGCTGATGCGAGGTCGGACTGGGAGGAAATGGCGCGCCGCTTTGGCATGAACGCACCCACGGTGCGGAAGGCGGCGCATGATCTGCGCCAGCGCTTCGCGACACTGCTGCGGCATGAGGTGCGCAAGGTGGTGGCCACGGATGAGGAGGTGGACGATGAACTGCGGCACCTGATCGGGCTGCTGGGAAAGTGACCGCACGAGACGTTGACGAGAGGTCTGGACCTTCCGTCAGGTTCCGCAGCTGCGGCCCTGAATGAAAATGGCAGAAGCTGCGGAGGGTTGGGGGACCAAGATGGTCCCCCTCCTGGCAGAGCTGTGCCAAGCGCATGGGTTTTGACGGATGGCCGGGTGCGGATGGGGGGAGGGAGAAACTTTTTTCAAACGTGCAGGTAACGTTTCGCGCCGGGCCGTGAGAATGACTTTGGGGAGACGCCTGCATCCACTTCCCGGAACAAACAAAAACAAGTTTATCCCCATGAAACACTCACTGCCGTCACTTCTTCGCGTTCTTGCCGCAGCACTCTGTGTCACCGGCACGGCCTCTGCAGCCACGTTGTTCAGCAACATGGCCCAGACCCAGGATGAAGGATACGCGCTCTACAGCGGAGGATCGATGATCAATGCCTCCGATTTCAGGACTGGAGCCAGTGCGATGACCATCACAAGCGTGACGCTCCCCCTTTGGAACGGGGACGACATCAATCACACCCTGACGCCCAGCATTTACACGGACAGCGGTGGTCTGCCCGGAACGCTGGTGGGGACGCTGTCATCCGTCACCATCCCGAGCAGCGACCCGTTTACGCCGAGCTATGCCAACTACACGGCGACGAGCACGGGGATCACTCTGGCCGCCAACACCAACTACTGGATGACGGCCAAAAACAGCGAGGGTTTTGATCTGCCCTTTTATCTCGTCTGGGGCACGACCGCCAGCAACGCCACCGACGGGGGCAGCGTCTTCAGCACCGTGAGTGCAACTCCGTTAAAGTTGAGCACCAACAACGGCTCGTCCTGGTCCACCGTCAGCAGCACGAACAACGCCATGTTCTCCCTGACCGGCAGTCTGGCCGCAGCGCCGGAGCCATCGCGCGCGCTGCTGGCAGGACTTGGCCTTGGCGGCCTGATGCTGCGGCGCCGGCGCAGTGTGCCCGGGATGCCTGATCTCCCAACCTGCCGAGGCTCCTGACGCGAGTGCGTGCGTGGCAGCTGCGGCGAGCTGTGATCTGGAAAAACACATGACCAAGCCGATGCGTGGCTGCTGACCGCACCGGGAGCGTGCCGTCATGGTGATGGTGTGTCCGAGCATGAAGAGCCGAGGCTGTCAGCGACACGCCCTCAGACAGCTTAGAAAATTTATACCTCATCGCTTTTGAACGAGGAGGGCACCAGCCACCGGACGCAAGCTGACCGTTTCGCAGTTTTCCAACATCGCACCCACAACATTATGTCATCACCAACATCTAAAGAGCCGCCGGTCGTAACCGATCATCTGGACCTGCATCCTTTTCTGGCGGAGGTCCAAACACCGGGGGACAAAAAAGAACTCAAAAACTGCCTCGCCAATGCGGAGGCCCCGGTTCGAGCCCTGGGCTCAAACTACTCGCTTTCAAGAGCCGGAGTGGCGTGGAAGGGAACGGCAGTGCAAACGGATCGTCTGGACAAGCACCTGAGCCAGCCGTGGCCGGCGGCGTATGGCAAGCTTACGACCGGGAGGCTGCGTCCGGGGCAGCCTGACCTGCTCAAAGCCCTGCTGGATCACTCAGGGCTGAAGGCGCGGTGGGACAAGGAAAATTCGGGAGGCTGTTATGTGCACGTGGAGGCGGGGATCAAGATCAAACAGCTTCTCGAGGATTTGAAAGCCTGCGGACTGGCGCTGCGAACGATGGGCGCCGGAGGCGGGCAATCTCTGGCAGGCGCACTTTCCACCAGCACCCACGGCGGAGACTTTGCGGCGAGCGAGTCCACCGTGGGTGACGCAGTGCGTGCCGTGCAACTGATCGATGAAAATGGCGAGGAGCTGTGGATCGCGGGATCGGGAACGCCGTTCAGTTCCCAGTGGCAGCGTGATTTTAATCCCATCGAAGAGCCTGGTTCTGGCAAAGCGAAAAGCGGCTACGTGCATCAGCAAGGCAGAGCCAAACCGCCAGCCCAGCCCGTCTGGCTGAGCATGCTTTCGGGAATGAAGGACCATAGCGGTGACGACGTGCTGCTGAGAGCGGTGCAGACGGCGGTGGGCAGGCTGGGGGTGATCTACGCGGTGGTGCTGGAAGTGGTGCCTGAGTACACGCTGATCGAGGTCAACCACCGGCATTCCTGGAAAGACATCCGAGAGAAGCTGAAGGACGAGAGCATCACCGTGAAAACCACCTCGTGGGGAGCCAGGGATGTGACAAAGGCCGGCATCTTCCATGCCCCCTTAAACTTCCAAAAACTAGACGAATTGCGACATCAAGTGGAATGCACCACCGAGGGTGCGTGGCACGACCGGGGCCTGAACGTGATCTCCAACCGGGATGACGATGGCACGCTGCCACTGAGGCATCTGAACATCGTCCTGAATCTGGCCCACCCGGATGAATGCTGGGTCAACCGGCGCTGGCGCTATGATCACCCCCTTCCCTCCTCCTTTGGAGTGGGTGAGAAGGCGGAAGAAAAGAGCGCGAAGCTCATGACGCTGCTCAAGGCCGACAAAGAAAAAGGCGGCCACCGGGACCGACCGATCGAACTGCTCAAGGATGCACGCAAGCTGGCGGAAGCGCTGCTTGAAGGAACGAATTTCAGAAGTTTTGAATACGGAATGAGTTTTGAACAAGAAGGACGCACTCGCGCAACGGAAGCGGTGGAAGAAATACTGAATGAACTCTGGATCAAAGACCGACCAGAGGGCAAGCAGATCGAGAGGCTGCATACGAACGCCCCCTGGACAAGCCCAGTAAAAACCAAGGTAGCCGAAAAGCTGGCTCCGCTCACGCCGCTCATTGAACTGATCGTCTCAATGCTCAACAAGGAGCTCACGAGTCTGGAGGCGAACGGGACCGGCGAGCCGCGTTATCCCGAGAATACAATGGATCGCCTGGCAGGATTTGTCTTTATCGTGCTACATCGCCTATTGAGAAACAGCCAGAATGTAAACGCGGGCAGTTTGGGACAATTGAAGGACGCTCTGGTTAAATTTCAGACGCAGGCAAAAAAGGACATTGATGAGATCGCTTTCGCCGAGACACGTCTGGAACCAGATCTCGGAACGATCATTGCCCGAAACAATATTGCCAACAAATCAACGACAGAAGCTGAGAGCCAACGTAAAAAGGCGGTCTGTATAGCATGGGGGCTGCACGAGAGCGACGACGACAAGATCAAAGAAGCGACCGAAGCCCTCACCACATCGCTGCGTGACGTCAAACTCAAGGAGATGATGAACCGATACCGGTCTCTGAAGAGGCTCGAGGCGATGATTGAGGAGTTCAAGAACGCGCCAACTGCGGAGACTCTGGTGGGCATGATCAGCTCGCTCGGATTTGCGGGCGAGTTTGGCAGGCCTTTCAGAATCGGGAAGGCCACGGACCTGTTTGACACGCATGACTACACGACGGACGGGCTGACGAAGGGAAGCTCGGCGGAGTTTTTCTTCAATGGAGCGAACCCTGGGAACTACCTGGAATTTATCGACAAGGTGCGCGCCCTCGCAGGCTGGGGTGGCAAAGCAGCGGAGCAGAAGAATAAGGACAAGGATGAAGGGAAGGAGAAGATACCGCTTCCTGTGATCGGGTATGTGGGCATTCGTTTCATGCGCAAGTCGAAGGGGCTCCTGGCGATGCAACGGTTTGACCTGACGGTATCGGTCGAAGTCACAGTGCTCCGTTCTTCTCTGGAGGACATGTATCAGGGCTTCCGGCAGGAGATGAACAAGGCTGCGTACGAGCACGGTGGCATCCCGCATTGGGGGCAGGAGTTTGAGCAAGGTCCGGAGACCTACTGCGAAGCCAACCTACGAGGGCTGTATGAAGGCGATTTCGACCTGTGGCTTCACCAGCGTGACAAGATCGCCCCAGGGAAGAAGTTCGTCACCTCTTTTAGCACTGATTGCGGTCTTGATGCTGATGCGGGAGTGTCTCCATTAAAAAACTACGCCCAGAAACCTGCCCCAGCCCAATAGCCTGCGCCAGCATGCCGCGGAACCATTCGACCTATTTAGGCGCGCTGGAGGATTCTCGCCTCTCCGGCGTTGCCGAGGTGGGTGACTGGCTGCTCAACAAATTCCACATGAGAGGATAACATTTCACGCGAAACCGTGAGAATGAGAGTGTACGGGCTTTGCTGTCCCGCCGACCGCACCTTGCTTTGAGCCGCCTTTGATGTGTGAGCCATGACCGCCGTCCGTCCATCCACCGAACCCGCCACGTGCCCCGAGTGCTCCGCGCTGCTGGAGACGGACGGTGTGTGCCTGACGTGTGTGTTCAGTGATGCGCTGCATGCGTCTGATGATGACACGCAGGAGGCGGAGGGGCTGAAGGAGCGGGCCTTTTCCACGCTGGGGAGGCTGGTGCTGCCGTGCGAGTTTGCGGGGCACCGGCTGCTCAGGGAGCTGGGAGGAGGGGGCATGGGGCTGGTGTTTGAGGCGGAGGATCTGAGGCTGAAGCGGAAGGTGGCGCTGAAGATGATCCGCGCCGCGGCGTTTGCGCGGCCGGAGGAGATGGCGCGCTTCCGCACGGAGGCGGAGATGGCGGCGGGGCTGGACCACGCGGGGATCGTGCCGATCTATGAGATCGGGTCGGCGGAGGAGGATGTGCCGTTTTTTACGATGAAGCTGATCGCGGGAGAGTCGCTGGCGCAGCGGCTGGCGCGGCAGGGAAAGGCGAAGCCTGCACGGCGCGCGGCGGAGCTGGTGGCGAAGGTGGCACGGGCGGTGCAGCATGCGCACACGCGCGGGGTGCTGCACCGGGACCTGAAGCCGGCGAACATCCTGATGGATGAAAACGGGGAGCCGCATCTGACTGATTTTGGCCTGGCGAAGCTGCTGGATGATGACCTGCACCTGACGCGCACGACGGCGCACCTGGGGACACCGCACTACATGAGCCCGGAGCAGGCGGCGGGCCGGACGCGGGAAGTAACGACAGCGAGCGATGTGTGGGCGCTGGGTGTGCTGCTTTTTCAACTGCTGACGCTGCGGCTGCCGTACCGTGGGGAGTCGTCCCAGGCGGTGATGCAGGCGATCCAGGAGGCGGGACCGGTGCCGATGACGGGGGTGGAGCCGGACCTGGCGACGCTGATCATGCGCTGCATGGAAAAGGAGCCGGCGAAGCGGCTGGCGAGCGCGGGCTTTCTGGCGGAGGAGCTGGAGCGGTGGATGCGCGGGGAGGTGATCGTGTCCCGCCCTGCGGGTGTGGGGGAGCAGGTGTGGAAATGGATGCTGAGGCACCGAACAGCGACGCTGGCGCTGTTCGGTGTGCTGCTGGCGGTGTGTGCGGGTGGAGGCGCGGCGCTGTGGCAGTGGCGGCAGGCGGTGAAGGCGCGAGATGTGGCACAGCGGGAGCTGGCGGATGCGGGAGCCGTGACCGATCTGCTGACGAACCTGCTGCTGGTCTTTGATGAAAAGCGCGGCGGGCCGGTGAGCACGAAGCAGGAGCTGCTGACGGAGTTTTTGAAAAAGGTGGAGAACTTTGAGGGAGATCCGCAGCGGCAGATCAATCTGATCATCAAGACGGGGACGCTGCTGGACCAGGCGGACAACTCGCGGTGCTACCGCCGGGCGGCGGAGATCGCCGAGCGGACCTTCGCGCCGGATGATCCGCAGATCTGGTACCTGCGCTGGCGAGCGGCGAGCACGGCGCCGGGAGGCTCCGGGCAGGCTGACTGGGTGAACCCGGAGCTGAGGAGGGTGTATGAGTGGCACAGGGACCACCTGGGGCCGGAGCACCCGAGCACGCAGATGGTGATGCACTCGCTGGCCAAGCGCATCATCGCCCGTGGGGGACATGTGGAGGCGCTGGGGATGCTGGAGCAGATCCGTGACTCCATACGGCGACACCCGGATGAGGCGCCACCGGTCTCGGTGGTGATGCTGGGAATCGACTATATGTCCGCGCTGATACGCAATGGGCGGGTGGAAGAGGGACTGGAGGCAGGGAGGGAGAGCTGTCGTGTCGCTCTGGCAAAGCTGGAGACCGCGAGCTCGCATGAGGCGGCGCGTGCGTGCCATGTGCTGGCGCAGTGCGCGCGCAAGGCCGGAAAGGCGCAGGAGGCGATCGGGCACGCGCGCAAGGCGCTGGAGGTGTTCTGGAGGTATGAGGGACCCGCGACGGAGGATGCGATGCTGACGCTGACAATGCTGCTGAACATGCTGCAGGCGCAGGGGGATGGCGCTGGCGCGCTGGCGCTGCAGCACGAGGCGCTGCTGGCGTTTGACATGGCGCTGGGACCGGCACGCAAGGAGACGCAGCAGCAGGTGGCGCGCTACGCGGACCTCCTTGTCAAAGCAGACCGCAGGAGTGATGCGAATGCGCTGTATGAGCAGTGGCTGAACCGCCTGCGCAACAGTGAGGGGAGGCTGGTGCCGGAGGCGGCGGAGCTGGAGAGGGCGCATGCGGAGCATCTGCAGAAAACGGGGAGGTGAGGAGAGTCTTGGATGGAGGGGGATGCTTCTGCTGCTTCAGTTTTTCCAGGCTGAAGGGACGGCGAGCCATTTTGGGTGCCTGAGATGGGATAGACCCGGATTCTCGGCCCCGGCGCAGTGGTTCCCTACCAGCGCTGGGGCGCTTGTGGGGGATGATGAGGGGCTAAGATGAAAGGGGCATCAGATGCTGTGGAAAGGGAGGGACGTACACGACCAGGGGGCAGGTGGGAGACGATTTGTAGGGTGATGAAACCGGAACTTACCTTCACACACCGTGCTGATCTGATCGATCTGGCGTCGTTTGATGATCCCAAGGCGGTGGAACCTTGTTGTGTGCATCTGATTGACCATGGGATCGATCCGGAGGTGTATGATGAGAGCGACGTGCAGTCGTTTGTGTTTTTCACGAAGCCACGGGCGAACGTAAAGCTGCAGGTGAAGGAGGAGGATTATGCGGAGGCGGTGGAGCAGCTGATCGAGTTTGAGCAGCAGCACCCGGAGATGGCGTCCTCGATTTATTCGTGCCCTGAATGCGGATCGTTTGCGGTGGAGTATCCGCAGTTTTCACGGAAATTTATGACACCGCTGTTTTTGGAGTGGCTGAGCAACCTGGGGCTGTTCAAGAAGCAGTGCTACTGCCGCAAGTGCCACGCGATGTGGCTGCCCTCTGCACGACGCGGAGCGATCAATCCACGACATCTGGGGGCGCATACGGACATGCTGGTGCCGCCGCCGGCATGAGGCTCTGATTTTTGCCACGGGGCCGTGGCCGGAGTGAGTGCTGAGACCGGCTCTGAAATGAAAAGAAAAGATACTAACTTCCTTTAAACCATGAACCTTCGGATGACTCCCAACTACCGCCGCAGCACCGAAATGGAGGCTGAGGCAATGATCAATGAGGGCGGAGCGATCCGCCAGCCGAGCATGCGGGAGGCGGACCGGGCGCTGGCGCACCTGCGAGCGCCGGGTGCGCGGCCGTTCTGGGTGAAGTATCTGCCGAGCCCGGTGACGGTGTTTTTCGCGAGCTTTGCGACGAGCCTGGTGATCGCACTGCTGGTCAACCGGCCGCATGAAAAAGCATGATGGGCGGGAAGACCAAGCAAGATGAGGTCCCGACGACGAATGGCGCCGCGGAGTGGGTGCAACGATGGATGGAGCGGAGAGGGAGACCGAGAATGCCGATGCGAATTTCTGAGGCTTTTTTTGTGAAGCACCGGCTGCTGGGCTGGCTGAGGCGGGTGTGGCGGATGTTCTGGGCGGCGGGGATGAAATTTCTGGCGATCGACGGAGATCAGCAGGCGGCGGCGTTTGCGTATTATGCGTTCTTTGCGCTGTTTCCGCTGATCCTGCTGTTTGTGACCGTGGGGTCGCAGGTCTGGGACCATGACACGGTGGTGAAGTATCTGATCGAGAACCTGGGGCAGTACACGCCTTTTGACAGTGCGGACCGGAGCAAGGTGGAGGCGGCGATCCATGGGATCGTGGATGTGCGCGGGGGTGTGAGCGCACTGGCGATGGTGGGGCTGATCTGGAGCGCCTCGCGCTTTTTTCACACGATGGTGCGGGGCGTGAACCGTGCGTGGGACACGATCGAATATCCGTGGTGGCAGCTGCCGCTGCACAGCCTGATGATGCTGCTGCTGGTGGCGAGCGCGCTGTTTCTGGGGGTGCTGGTGCCGCTGGTGGTGGGATACATCCGGCGGACGATGATGCTGCATGACGAGGCGGTGGGGAGCACGTTTGAGGTGATTCTGCTGCTGGTGCCGACGCTGCTGCTGTTTTACGGGCTGAGCATGCTGTACAAGTTTTCGCCGCGGCGGCGAACGGTTTTCAGGGAGGTGGCATTTGCGGCACTGCTGACGACGGTGCTGCTGCAGGTGTGCCGGGGGCTGTTTGAGCGGTATGTGTATGAACTGAGCAATTTTAACACGGTGTACGGGGCGTTTGCGGTGGTGGTGGTGCTGCTGATGTGGATCTACCTTTCAGGGGTGATTATCATTTACGGGGGATGCCTGTGTGCGGCGCAGGCGCGGGTGTTTGGCGGTGCGAGGAGATATGCGGTGGCGCATGTGAGAGGGCTTGCGCATGGGCAGAGGAGGCGGTGAGGACTGGATGCTGGATGCTGGATGCTGGATGCTGGATGCTGGATGCTGGATGCTGGATGCTGGATGCTGGATGCTGGATGCTGGATGCTGGGCCGTGTTTGAAAACCTGTTGCAACGCTGCGAGCCAAATCACTTTTTGGAGCGCATGCGCTGCGGTTGTTTAAGCTGGTTTTCAGACATGGCCTTGGCGTGGGAGGTCAGACGCGCGGAGACCTGTCTTTGATGGTAAAAGATGGATGGTAAAAGATTTCCGGAATGTGGATTGGGGCGTGAAGGAGTCGGGGCTGGTTTGGGATGAGGCGGGGTGCTCCAGGGGAGGGACGAGTGGGGTATGCGCCAGACCAGGAGCGGATAGGATGTGGTTGTTTGTGTTGTGAATTGAAAACAAGAAAACCCGTCCGGTGAGGGACGGGTTTTCGAGGATTGAAAGGGTTTGGGGAGCGGAGGAATTATTTGCCGGCGAGCTCTTTGACCTTGTCGAGGTGGGCGCGGAGGGTTGGGAGGGTCTTGGTGGCCCAGGATTTCACATCGGCATCTTCGGCGTTCTTTTCGGCGTCTTCGAAGTTGGAGATGCAAGCCTTGTGGTCTTTTTCAAGCTGCTTGAGGAAGGCTTTGTCGAAGTCTTTGCCGCTGACTTTTTCGAGGTCTTCGAAAGCTTTGGCGGCCTTGGGAGTGATGACGGCGGAGAGCTGGACTTTTTTGGACTCGGCGAGGGAAGTGAGCTCGGCGTTCGCCTTGGTGTGGTCCGCGACGAGCATGGTGGCGAGGTCTTTGACGTCGGTGCGCTCGGCCTTCTGGGTGCCGAGGGTGGCAATCTTGACTTCAGCCATGCCATCGGCGCCGGCCATCTTGACGAATTTTTCGTCCGAGGCTTTGAGGCCGGAAGCGGTGTCAGCGGCGACGAGGGAGGTGAAGTTTCCTACTGCTGCGATGGCGAGCAGGAGGGCGAAGGTGATGGGATTCGATTTCATGGTGTTTTTTTGAGGTTTGGGGTTGGCGAGGGGTTTGTTTAATTGATGAACTCCTCTCCGAATTGCATCGGTGGCACCAAGCCGGGTGGATGTGCGATCAGCGGAAGGTGAAAATGGCGCTGATGAAAGGCGAGAGGGGCGCTTTACTGGGGAAAACGATGAAATCGGGAAAGGAAGAGAGGTGTTTCTCGATGAGGGCCTGATGGGGGGATCAGGGGGTGGGTGGATGCTTTTGATGAATGCCGGAGAGATGATGGCGTGGTGGAAATTCTTGGTGCGAGGGATCGTTTGGGAGCTGGCGGAGAGGCGGGCCGATGCGGAGCGAGTGCCGGGGACGACAAGATGTCGGCGCTACCAGCACGGAGGAGGGGGCGATGGACGGTGGGAGAGCGTGTGGGATCAGGATGATCCCACTCCTGCCAGAGTGGCTGCGTGGAGTGCTTTTTCTGGAGGAGGTACAGGCTCCAGAGGAAGTAATGAACGGAGCGGGATAGCGCGAGGCGAATCAGAGATTGGCTTCGCGGTTTACCCATTCGACGGCGGCGCGGACGAGCTCGGGGGCGGTCTTCAGGTGGAGCTTTTCTTTGATGTGCGCGCGGTGGGTCTCGACAGTTTTGACGCTGAGGAAAAGGGTGCGGGCGATCTCGCGGGTGCCGCGGCCTTCGCCGACGGCACGAAAGATTTCCAGCTCACGGTCGCTGAGCTGCTCGACGGCAGAGGTGCCGGGCTCGGAGGGACGACCGGTGAGGAAGGTATCGAGGAGGCGGCCGCCAATGGCTTCGGAGAGGTAGAGGCCGCCGCTGAGGACGCGGCGGATGGCCTCGATGACTTTGTCCGAGGAGGCGGCCTTCATGACGTACCCACGGGCGCCGGCGCGGAGGGCGCGCTCGGCGTAGATGGATTCATCATGCATGGAGATCATGAGCGCGGGAAGCTGGGGGTGGACGGCGCGGATGGATTTCATGAGCTCGATGCCGTTGGTGCCCTGAATGGAGATGTCGAGGGTGACGATGTCGGGCTTGAGCTGGTCCACGGCACCGAGGGCCTGGGCGGCGGAGCAGATCTCCCCGCAGACTTCGAGGTCCGCCTCGTGATTGATGAGCTGGATGATGCCATTGCGAAAGATGGGATGGTCATCCACGATCAGAACCCGGCGTTTGTCCGGTACGGCAGCAGACGGCTGCACGGCGGATTTTTGAGCGGGGGACTTTGAAGAAGCTTTCGCCATGGTGTGCAGAGTGGAGGCCAAAAGGAGACAGGATGCAAGGTGGCAATGCTCAATTTGGAAGCGGGAAAGATTGGGTGGAGAGAGGCGCGATGGGTGGTGGGGTGGTTTTCAGATGAGTGGCTCGGTGACCTAGGGCGGCGATAGGGCGGCCCTCCGAGCCTTGAGGGAGGTGGTTAGAGAGATGTGAGGGGGAAGTGTGGTGTGGAGTAGAGTTTGGAACTTTCTCGACGGGTTTCGGAAAATACGGGGAGGCCAAGGGCTTCGAAGGCAGGGGGCCGTCCGAGGGTGTGAAGACGGCGAACCTATTGGAGAGCCTGAGAGGGGATAAACCCGAAATTTGGGACCCGACGCAGCGGTTTCCTACCAGGGGCTGTGGCTGTGCCTTGCCTGTATTATTGAGGATCGCGCAATCGGCTGACAGGCAGGGAGCGCATGCGCATGGAGGAGCTGGAGCGTTGCGTGCGGCGGAGACACATGCTGCCTGCTTCGGCGTGGCGGGAGGACGCTGCTGGGGGACGCGGTGTGTGAAGAAGGCGCTGGCTTTGCTGCCCTGCTGCTGGTGCTGAACCCAGGGCGGCGCTCGCCGAGGCTCGCTGGCCCTGGGCTACGCTAGGCCGCACCTTCGGTGCTAAAAGCTGGAGGCAAAGCCGACGATAACCCGACTTTATCAAGTGCCACGTCAGTCTATTGTGCAACTCTCAATAGGTGCCGGTTTTGCTGGCGACGTAGGACCATCAACTGAGTGGCATTGGGTGCCTGGAGGGTGCCGGGAAGAAGGGCACTCAGTTGATGGCGTTTGTTTACAGCGATGATGGGAGGTGCAGCCAAAAAGGATGGTTGCAGAACGGATGGTGGAGGAGCGCGGCGGATGCCGCGCCTGGGTGATCAGGCCATGACTGCGGTGAGGCCGATGGCGTTGTCCCGAGGGCCGGACCAATCGAGACGGTGACCGACGATGCACGGCGGGAGGTCATTGGCCTGGTAGAGGGATTTGAGCCCGCAGAGAACGCCGAGGCTGACGCGACCGTCCGCGAGAGACTGGGAGTTGAGCAGGCATTGGGCGCACATTGCGGTGCCTTTCCAAGGGCAGGCCCAGGAACAAGGCTTTAGCGTATGGCTGGTGGACATAGGGTTGGGAGGGGGTGGGGATTGGAGTCAGGCTAAGGGATGAAAGCGGCGGGTTCGTTGCGGGTGATTTCCTGCTCTGCCTGCGTCCAGTTGTGCTCGTGGGTGCCTTCTGGGCAGCCCTGCTGCTGCCAGATGTCGTAGGCGCGCGCGGCGATCTGATCCTGCAGGGAGGGAACGAGAGAGTTTTCACCCGAGGATGCGTGGGCAGATCCGGCCACGGGGGCATGGGAAGCAGCGGCTGCGGGCGTGCGTGAAGAGACGCCGTTGAGTGGTTTGGCAGCGGGAGCTTTTCTGGTGATGGAGGCTGCCTTTTTGACAGGTGCGGGTTTGGTTGGAGAAGACGTTTTCATGGGGTGACTGGGCGTGAGTGTGCGCGTCTTATTCAAATTCAGCAATCAGGAGGGGTCCTGCTTGTGGAGTCAGGCAAACCCTGATGGTGTGGCGGAACGGATTAGGGCGATCCATTTATGATTTGTGATTTATGATTTATGATTTGAGGAGAATGCGGATTTTGGGGACGAAAATGGCGCCTGTTTTTTTCGGGAAGCGTGGAGAAAACGAGCGGAAAGTTTTTTTACGGGATGGCAGCGAATGGTGGGTCAGGTGGTGGGAGTAAATCTTTAAAACGAAAAAGGGCGTGAGAGCCGGGTGGCTCCCACGCCCCGTTGGGGGGCTTCAGGCTGGGGGGAAAGGGGAGACTATTCCGCGGCGACAAGGTCGGCGGCTTCGACGTTGACGGAGGTTTCGGCGAGTTCGGTGAGTTTCTCGTCGGTGGCGCGCTCTTCGTCGAGGGTCTCATTGAGGAGGCGGACGGTGTCGCCATAGCCGAGGCATTCGGCGATGGCGCGGGCGGTGCCGTAGGCTGCGATTTCATAGTGCTCGACGCGCTGGGCTGCACCGATGAGGGCGGCGTCGCGAATGACGTCTTCGGCGTCTTCGCTGATGAGTTCGCTTCCTTCTTCGATAAGGCCTTCCATGGCTTTGCAGCGATGGCCAGCGAGCTTGCAGCCGAGGGTCTCGGCGATCTCTTCGAGGCGGGTGACGTGGTTTTTGGTCTGCGCGAGATGCTCTTCAAATCCAGCGCGGAGCTGCTCATTGGTGGCGGCCTTGGCCATCTTTGGGAGGGCTTTGACGAGCTGGTTTTCGGCGCTGTAGAGGTCCTTGAGTTCGTGAACGAGGAGGTCCTGGAGGGATTCGAGTTTCATGGTGGGTCGTGGTGTGGGGTGGTTTGCGTTAGCGCGGAGATTTCGGCGGCTGGAAGGGGGATGGCTGTCAGGGCTGTGGATGATCGTGGAGATGAGATGCCCTAGGGGATGAGGCGTGTGATTTATGATTTTCCAAAAGAGAAGGGCGGGAATTGAGCCGGCCGCAAAAACACGCAAAGGGTCGCAAAAAGTGCATGTGGGGAACGGGTTTATTAAAAACGCCGAGATCCAGGGTGAGGAGCCGGCCATTTTTTGAGGGGACACTCAAAGTGAGCCTTCTTCGTTAATGCGGACAGCAAAAGTTTGGTCATAACCCAAGACCGACATGAACAAAACAGCCAAGACCAAGGCCAAGACGAAGCGCGCTTTTGATGAACAGTTCAAGCTCGACGCAGTCGCGCTGCTGGAGGGCGGTAGGAAGATCGCCCAGCTCGCCCGTGACCTCAACATCTCCCACTGGAACCTGCGCGACTGGAAACGACGCTACGGCGCTGGAGCCGCCGTAGAGAGCCAGCCTTCGGCGCGCAGCGCCAGGCTGGCGAGCGCAGGCGGCTCCAGCGCCGTAGCAGCCGCCGTGGAACTCGCCGCCATGCGCCGCGAACTCGATGCCGTGCGCGCCCAGAATGACATTTTAAAAAAAGCCTTGGCCATAGTAGCCCAGCAAGAATCCAGCGCTACGCCCTCATCCAAAGCCTCCACCACGACCAGCCGCGCATGAACCTCTCCCTTGCCTGCAAGACCCTTGGCGTCAGCCGCAGCGGCTATCATGCCCACCTGCACAAGGAGCACCGTCCACGCCGCATCCAGGACGCACAGCTCGTCGATGAGATCCGCACTGCCTTCACCGCCAGCCGGCGCACCTACGGCTCCCCGCGGCTGATGCACAGCCTGCGCCGCAAAGGGCTCAGACACGGCAAAAACCGCATCACCAGGATCATGCGCCAGCAGCAGCTGCGCGTGTTGCAAAAGCGCCGCTTCATTCCGCGCACCACCCTGGCAGACAAAGCCTCCCCTGTGGCTCCCAACCTCCTTCTCGAACGCCCCGCACCCACGCGCCCCGATGAAGTCTGGGTCACCGACATCACCTACCTGCCCACCGGCGAAGGCTGGCTCTACCTCTCCGCCGAGATGGACCTTTGCAGCCGCCGCATCCTCGGCTGGAGCACGCTCGACTCCCTAGACACCGCACTGCCCAGCCACGCCCTGGAACGTGCTTTGCAAACCCGCGGATCACGCCCTAACAACCTGCTCCATCACAGCGACCGCGGCTGCCAGTACACCAGCGCCGGGTTCCGTCGCAGCCTTCATCTGCGCGGCATCACCCAGAGCATGAGCCGCAAGGCCAACTGCTACGACAACGCTTCGATGGAATCGTTCTGGGCCACCCTCAAAGCCGAGTGCTTCGGCTCCACCGTTCCCACCACACGATCCCAAGCCCGCTCCATGGTCTTCGACTACATTGAAACCTTCTACAACCCCGTGCGTCTCCACAGCGCCCTGGGCTTCCAATCTCCTGTGGACTTCGAAAACTCAATCCAAAACAACTAACCCTACTTTCCGCGTCCTCATTTTCGAAGAAAGATCAAAGAGTGTCTTCTGCCCTCCTCCCCAGAGGGTGGCTTGGAGCGGAGTGCGACCGGGCGGGGAGAGGGGGAACGCTTTCTGGCCGTGATGGGTAAAGGGACTGAGGCGGAATTCTTCCTGCTGGTATTTTCTTTCACTTTATGCTATGCGGCGGAGCAGGAGGAAGGAGCGTTCAGTGAGGGTGATCCTGGAGGAGGCTTCGTGCTCGGCGGGAGTGTCGAGAAAGCCGGTCTCTAGGGTGGTATCGAGGACCAGGGACCAGCGGGTGGCACCGTGATCCGGGAGGATGAAGTCCACGGGCATGTGGGAGGCATTGAGGAGCATGAGGAAGGTGTCGTCATGCATGGGGGCGCCGTGCCAGTCGCGGACGTCATGGGAGTCTCCCCAGAGAAGGACGCCGAGGGTTTTGACGAAGTGGGTGCCCCATTCCTCGTCGCTCATTTCCTGGCCGGCGGGATTGAGCCACATGATGTCTTTGACGCCTGCGCCGCGCACTTTGCGGCCGTAGAAAAACTTGGGCCGACGGAAGGTGGGGTGCTCGCGGCGGAGGGAGATGAGGCGGCGGGTAAAATCCGTGAGTGCCATTTCATCGGGTGTGCGGTCCCATTTGAACCAGCTGATCTCATTGTCCTGGCAGTAGGCGTTGTTGTTGCCATGCTGCGTGCGGCCGTATTCATCCCCACCACAGAGCATGGGGACGCCCTGGGAAAGCATGAGTGTGGCGAGGAAATTGCGGAGCTGGCGGCGGCGAAGAGCATTGATGGCAGGGTCGTCCGTGGGGCCTTCTGCGCCGCAGTTCCAGGAGTGGTTGTTGCTGTCGCCGTCGTTGTTGTTTTCGCCGTTGGCCTCATTGTGCTTGTCGTTGTAGCTGACGAGGTCGTGAAGGGTGAAGCCGTCGTGGGCGGTGATGAAATTGATGCTGGAGTAGGGACGGCGGCCGTCGTCCTGATAGAGATCGCTGGAGCCGGTGAGGCGTGCGGCGAGTTCGCCGACCTGGGAGTCGTCTCCTTTCCAATAGGCGCGGACGCAGTCGCGGTATTTGCCGTTCCATTCGGCCCAGCCGACGGGGAAATTACCAACCTGATAGCCGCCTTCGCCGACGTCCCATGGCTCGGCAATGAGCTTAACGCGCTGAAGGACGGGGTCTTGATGGATGATGTCGAAGAAGCCGCCGAGCTTGTCCACTTCATGGAGGCCGCGGGCGAGGGTGGAGGCGAGGTCAAAGCGGAAGCCGTCCACGTGGCACTCCGTGGTGAAATAGCGCAGGGAGTCCATGACGAGCTGGAGCACCTTGGGATTGCGCATGTTGAGGGTGTTGCCCGTGCCGGTGTAGTCCATGTAATGGCGGGGCGAGTCGCCCACGAGGCGGTAGTAGCTGGCGTTGTCGATGCCTTTGAAGGACATGGTAGGACCGAGGTGATTGCCTTCGGCGGTGTGATTGTACACGACATCCAGGATGACCTCGATGCCGGCGGCGTGGAGGTTTTTGACCATCTGCTTGAACTCGGTAACCTGCTGACCTGCGGTGCCAGCGGAGGCGTAACGGGACTCAGGCGCGAAGTAGCCGATGGAGGAGTAGCCCCAGTAGTTGGCGAGGCCACGGCCTTCGAGAAAGCTGTCGTTCACAAAATGGTGAACGGGCTGGAGCTCGATGGCGGTGACGCCGAGGCGGCGGAAGTAGGCGATGGCGGCACGGGAGCCGAGACCGGCATAGGTGCCGCGCTGCCTGGCGGGGAGAACGGACCAGAGCTTTGAGAAACCTTTGACGTGAACTTCGTAGATGACGGTCTCAGCCATGGGGCGGTCGATGCGGCGGTCTCCGGTCCAGTCGAACTTGTCATCAATGACGACGCAGCGCGGCATGAGGGAGGCGTTGTCGCGCTTGTCCATTTCGAAATCTTCATTGCCGCCGATGCGATAGGAGAACATTTCATCCTTCCACTTGAAGCCGCCGGTGAGGGCCTTGGCATAGGGATCGAGGAGGAGCTTGAAACGATTGAAGCGATGGCCTTCCTCGGGCTTCCAGGGGCCGTGGACGCGATAGGCGTAGAGGGCGCCAGGGCGGACGTCATTGAGGTAACCATGGAATACATGGTCGGTCTTCTCGCGCAGTTGCTTGCGCATGATCTCGCGCTGCGGGTCCTGGGGATCGAAGAGGCAGAGCTCGACCTTTTGAGCGTTGGCGCTGAAGAGGGCGAAGTTTGTGCCTATGCCGTCCCAAGTGGCGCCGAGAGGATAGGGATGGCCTTGTCTAACTCGGAGGGAATTCATGTGCCACGAAATCGCATGTCGTGGGATGAACGGATGTAACGATCAGGAAGCGACGGTGGAGCAGTGAAGATGGCGGCGAGCGGGAAGAATCGGCGGCGGCGGGGCGGGCGGACTGGTGAGATTTGGATTTCTTTTTCCAACAGGGAGAAATTTTGCGAAGGGAAAGAAGTCCGTGGGTGTCCAAGCATTCGAAACTACCATGGGATGCCATGAACACACGTTATACGATTTCCACGGGAAGCGTGGCGAAGGCCGCGCGAAGACTGCTGCTGGAGCAGCCGGACATGCATGAGAACCGCCACCATGCGCCGATGCGAGCGGGGCCGGTGGTAAGAGCGCAAGGAGAAAAGCCGGCGGAGATCGAGATGATGCGCTGGGGGATCACGCTGAGGTGGCTGCCGCGGCCACTGATCACTGCAAGGGCGGAAACGATCACTGAGAAGCCGAGCTGCAGGGGGACATTTGAAAGCTCGCGCTGCCTGGTGATCGCCGAATCATTTTATGAATGGCATGCCGGTGAGAGGGGGGATGAGGTGACGGAATACCGCCTGCCGTATGATGAGCCGATGGTGTTTGCGGGGATCTGGGCGAGGCTGCCGCAAGGCAAGGGAGGAAGCACGGAGGGCTATGCGGTCCTGACGACGCGGGCCAACGAAATGGTGCGCCAAGGCCAGGAGCGAATGCCGGTGATATTGCGGCCGGCGGACTGGCACCGCTGGCTGGCGCCAACATCCAACCCGAAGGAACTGGGGTACCTGCTTCAGCCATGGACAGGAACACTGACGGCCCACCGGACGAGGCTGGGGCGCACGCTGGAAGAGGAAGCGTGGCACCCGCGAGAAGGAGGAATGGTGTGAGCCTGAAGGCACCTTTCTATCCTCCCTGCAGGGGTGGCGGGAGTTCAGGATGCGCCCCTGCGGAGACGTCAGATAAAAATGGAATGGCAGAAGCACAAAGCCGGGAGGCGGATGAGGGACGAATGAAAGGTGTGAGGGGCGATGCCGGAGATGAACTCCGGAGCGCCAAACAACCCAACTCCATGCAGGAAAGAACTTTACTGATAATCGACGGGGATGCTGAGGATCGCGGCAATGTGATCGGTCACCTCCGCTGCGATTCGAACTTCGCGTACACCGTGCTGGAAGCTGACACGATCGGCGCGGCGCTGAAAATGCTGACAGGCAGGAAGCCAGACTGCGTAGTGCTGTGCCAGCAGGTGGCGGACGGTAGTGCTCTGGATTTTTTGCGGGCGGTAACGGATGCGCAAGGAAAGCTCCCCTTCCCCGTGATCGTGCTGACGGCGGGAGGCGGCCAGGAAACGGCCGTGGCGCTGATGAAAGCCGGCGCCTTGGACTGCCTTGTGAAGACAAACGCCACCGCGGATGCGGTCCGACTGGCGGTGAACAACGCCATCTATCAGGTGCGGGTGGAACGGCGGATGGAAGAGCAGCAGCAGGAACTGAAGCGGCTGTATGCGGAGTCCAGCGTGCACAATGAAGAGCTGCGGGCGGCGAATTCAGCGAAGGATGATTTTCTGGCGATGCTCAGCCATGAGCTGCGGACGCCACTGACGCCGGTATTATCCCTGGTGTCTGCGACGAGCGGCGACAGCACGCTGACGCCGGCGCTGCGGGAGACGTTTGCCGTGATCCAGCGAAACGTGGAGCTGGAGGCGAGGCTCATCGATGATCTGCTGGATCTAACGCAGATTTCCAGCGGGCGGCTGAAGATTGAAAAGAATCCGGTGGACATTCACCGCTGCATCGAGGGAGCGCTGGAGATCTGCCAGGAGGGCCTTGAGGAGAAGAGGATCCAACTGAGCTGCAAGCTGGAGGCGGAAAACCCGATGGTGATGGGTGAATCCGCGAGGCTGAACCAAGTGTTCTGGAATCTGCTGAAGAATGCAATCAAGTTTACCAAGCCGCACGGGCATGTGAACATCCGCACGGCGAATGATCATGACAGCGTGGTCATCGAGGTCAGCGATGACGGCCAGGGGATCGAACCTGAGCGGCTGCCGGGGGTGTTTGGGACGTTTCATCCGATCAAACCGAATCCGACGGCAACGGGGATAGGACTGGGGCTGGCGATCACGCGTGCGGTGGTGGAAGGACATGGCGGAACGATCCAGGCGGAGAGCCAGGGACCCAACAAGGGAGCGCTCTTCCGGATACGCATCCCGTCCTCCAAGGACAAACCTGCAGTGACGGACCCCGTGGTGCCGAACCAAGGTCAGACGGTGCGCGGCAAGAGCATCCTGGTGGTGGAAGACCATGATGACACCCGGCGAGCGCTGGCGCGGGTGCTGCAACGCAAGGGCTTTCAAGTGCGGGCGGCGGGCAGTGTGGCGGCGGCCTATGAGCAGTTTTCCATCGCCTCACCGGACCTCATGATCTGTGACATCGGGCTTTCTGACGGGACGGGATGGGACCTGATGAACAAGCTGCACCAACGCTGGCCGGTGCGGGCGATCGCAGTGAGCGGCTATGGCATGGAGCATGATTTGAAGAGGAGCCTGGACGCGGGTTTTTTGGAGCACCTGACGAAGCCGATCAACATCTCGAATCTGGAAACGATGATAGCGAAAACGCTTTCAAAGGAAAAGTCGAAGATCACACATGGAACTTCCTGAAACTCACCCGCACGCGGCCATGAAAACGATCAGTCTGCATGAGCTTGAAGAATGGCAGGAGCGCAACCGGCGCTATGCCTTGATCGATGTGCTGCCTAACGAGGTGGTGGAGCAGACGCAGCTGCCGGAGACGCGATGCCGTGATTTTGTGGAGAAAGTAAGATGCCTCGGCGTGGAGAACCATGAGGCGATCGTGCTGTATGAGACGAACACAGCCTGCATCGAAGCGGAGGAGGCGACGCAAGCACTGATGCGTGCGGGCTTTCGTGAGGTGTACCGCTTCGCAGGGCCGCGTGCGCCGTGCTACGCCGCGCAGCATGGGCCTCCCTGAGGAACAATTTATTTAAAGAAAGCAATGCAAACGAAAGGAACCCGATGAAAACGATTGTTGCGCTCGTGGACTTTACCGATGCCGCCTCCAAGGTGCTGAAACATGCCCAGATGCTGGCATCCGCCCTGGGCAGCCAGGTGGTGCTGCTGCATGTGACGCCGCTGGAGATCCCGGTGGCAACGTACGGAGCAGAGGTGCCGCCAATTCCGGTGGAGCCCTCTTTGGAAACGGTGCGCGAGGATGAGAGGCGCCTGGAGGAACTGCTGCGGAATCTCACCCAGGCGGGTGTGAGTGCAACGGCACGGCAGGCGAAGGGACCGCTGGCGGAGACAGTGATCAATCAAACCAACATGCTGCGAGCGGATCTGATCGTGATGGGGACGCACCATCACAGCGCGCTGTACCATTTTTTTATTGGCTCGATGACGGCGGATGTTTTGAAAGCGGCGACGATTCCGGTGCTGGTGGTGCCGTGTGACAAAGGATGAATCATGAAGAATGAAAACCGGCAAGCACCGGACGCCATGCTGCAAAGATGTAAACCGAACGCTGAGCTTTGAATAAAGGAGGAGAGATGCGGCCAGGAGGGTGATTGGGGGCGAATCATGGAAACATGAGTGTGATACCGACGGCTACTTACCGACTGCAATTCCAACGTTGTTTTACTTTTTCCCAGGCGAAGGAAGTGGTGCATTATCTGGCGCGGCTGGGGATCAGCCATGTGTACGCCTCTCCGTTTTTTCGGGCAGCGCCGGGAAGCACGCACGGGTATGATGTGTATGACCACAATGAGCTGAATCCGGAGATCGGGACACGGGAGGAGTTTGAGGCGTTTTCGGCAGAATTGAAAGCGCATGGACTGGGATTGATCGTGGATTTCGTGCCGAACCACATGGGGATCGAGCATGCGATGAATCCGTGGTGGCGTGATGTGCTGAAGAACGGACCCGCATCCGCCTATGCGCGATTTTTTGACATCGACTGGCAGCCGCTGAAGAGCGAGCTGACGGACAAGGTGCTGCTGCCGGTGCTGGGGGAGCAATATGGCAGAACACTGGAGGGAGGCGGCTTCAGACTGATGTTCGCGGATGGTGAGTTCACCATCCAGCATGACGAGTACAATCTGCCGCTGGCACCACGCACGACGCGCCCGCTGCTGCGGCAGGTGGTGACGAAACTGACGTCGGCACCGGCGGAGCTGGAGAGCATCCTGACAGCGATCGAACACCTGCCGCCGCGAACAGAGACGGATCCGGACCGGATCGCGGAGCGGGTGCGCGAGTGCGGGGTGATCCGTGAGCGGCTGAAGCGGCTGTGTGCAGAGGTGCCGGAGGTGGGAGAGGCGATCCTAGGCGTGGTGGCGGCGTGGAACGATCCTGAAGATGAGATGCATTTTGACCGGATGGACGAACTGCTGGGTGAGCAGTCTTACAGGCTGAGCTCGTGGCGGGTGGCTGCGGAGGAGATCAACTACCGGCGATTCTTTGATGTGAACACGCTGGCGGCGATCCGCATGGAGCTGCCGGAGGTGTTTGAGGCGACGCACCGGCTGCTGTTTGAACTGATTGACGCAGGGCATCTGTCGGGTGTAAGGATCGACCACATCGACGGGCTGGCGTATCCGAAGGAGTACCTGCAGCGGCTGCGCGAGCGCGGAGGCGATGGACTGTACCTGCTGGTGGAGAAGATTCTGGGAAGGGATGAGAAGCTGAGAGCGGACTGGCCGGTGCAAGGCACGACGGGGTATGAGTTTGCCAACCAACTGGTGCAGATGATGGTGCCGGCACAGAACGATGATGCGATAAGCGCGGCGTACGAGCGGCTGACAGGAGCGCATGCGGACTATGCGGAGATCGTGTACCGGAGCAAAAAGCTGGTGATGGAAAGCTCGATGGCGAGCGAGGTGAACGTGCTGGGGACGCTGCTGGACCGCATCTCTGAAAGCCACCGGTGGTACCGGGACTTTACGGTGAATGCGCTGACGATGGCGGTGAGGGAGGTGATCGCGTGCTTTCCTGTTTATCGGACGTATCTTGATCCGGCGCAGCCAGCAGACGAGACAGACCGGCGAGTGATCAGCCGGGCGCTGGCGCTGGCACGGCGGCGCAATCAAGCGCTGGAGCGGTCTGTGTTTGACTTTTTGCGGGATGTGCTGCTGCTGCCGAAGGACAATGCGCACCCAGTGGATGAGGAGCTGCGGCGGAAGTTTGTGCTGAAATTTCAGCAAAGCACCGGGCCCATCACAGCAAAGGGAGTGGAGGACACGGCATTTTATGTGTACAACCGGCTGGTGGCGCTGAACGAGGTGGGAGGGGAACCGGTGGCGGGAGGGGCGACGCTGGAGGCCTTTCACCGGCTGAACGAACAGCGGCAGGCGGCGCTGCCGCACTGCATGCTGACAACCTCAACGCATGACACGAAGCGCAGCGAGGACACGCGAGCGCGGGTGGCCGCGCTGGCGGAAATGCCGGAGGAATGGAGCCGCGCGGTGCGGCGGTGGCAGGTGATGAACCGGAAGCATCGCAGACTGATCGACGGTGAAGTGGCACCGGACGCAAACGAGGAATACCTGCTCTACCAGACGCTGGCAGGCGCATGGCCACTGGAGGGTCTGCACGAGGGAAACCGCGCGGAGTTTGTGCAGCGGATGCAGGACTACATGCTGAAGGCGGGGCATGAGGCGAAGGTGAACAGCAGCTGGATCGAGCCGAATGTGGCCTGGGATGGGGCGGTGAGCGATTTCATCGCGGAGATTCTGGCATCGGGCGGACGGAACCGTTTTCCGCAAAGCGTGGCACTGCTGGTGAGGGATGTGGAGCAGGCCGGCGCGATCAACTCTCTGACACAAACGGTGCTGAAGCTAACGTGTCCCGGGGTGCCGGACATTTACCAGGGCTGTGAGCTTTGGGACCTGAGCCTGGTGGATCCGGACAACCGGCGGGCTGTGGACTTCCCGCTACGGCAGCAACGGCTGGACGGCCTGGGACGCGCGACGCCGCAGATCCTGCTGGAGCACTGGCGCGACGGAAGGATCAAGATGCTCACGATTCACCAGCTGCTGAAACTGCGGAAAGAGAAGCCGACTCTGTTTACGCGAGGGAGTTATGCGGGCCTCACAGCGCGGGGTGTACATGCAGACAAGGTGGTGGCGTTTGAGCGGCGTGAGGGGGATGAGGTGATGCTGGTGATCGTGCCGAGGCATGCGGCGGAGCTGGGATTTCCGCCGGTGGGCGCGGTGTGGGGAGATACGGAGATCTCGGTGCCGCATGTGGATGAGGCAGGCGAAACGGTTTATCGGGATGTGTTTACGGGACGGGAGTTTCGGGAGGGAGCGCTGGGAGTGAAGGAGTTGCTGGGGGAGATGCCGTTCGGAGTGTTAGTGAGGGAGCGTGTGGATTAATGATTTTGTGATCTGAGGGCGAAGGGCGGGGTCAAGACGTGGGTGACTCTTCTCTTTTTGGCATGCGGACATAAATGAACATGGTAGATCCAGCGAAGGGATTGCGGGACCAGGATGGTCCCGCTCCTGCCTGAGTTTCACGCGTGTGGATGGGAGGAGAGGATTTGTCGTGATCTCTCGTCGCTGTGCGATTATTCAGCGCTCCATGTCCGATGTTCTTCTATTAGCGGATGATGAGAACAATCGACTTTCTTGCGAATTGAGATGGTTACTGTGCGGAGTCGGCAGCCGGAGGTGGAGCAGGGTCGGGCGCCGTTGGCTCGGTTTTGACCCAGCAGCGAAGGACTTCGGCGACGGACCAGGCTTGGGCGATGCAGGCGCGCTGGGTGTAGGGGGCTTCGGCATCGAAGACTTCGCTGATGGAACCAACGCAGCCTTCATCGAGATGCTCGATGAGGCCGTGGAGGAAGTTGCGGGCACCGGCGTGGTCTTCAGGGTGAACTTTGAGCCAGGCATCGATGAAGGGACCGATGAGCCAGGCCCAGACGGTGCCCTGATGATAAGCGGCATCGCGGGCGCGAAGATCGCCGAAGTAGCGGGCCTTGTAGTCTGGGTGATCGCGCGAGAGTGAACGGAGACCGACCGGGGTGAGGAGATCGGCGCGGACTTTTTCAACGACGGCGGCCCAGTGCGACTCATCAAGCACGGGATGCCGGAGGGAGACACTGAAGATTTGATTGGGGCGGACAGCGGGGTCATCGCCGTGCTCGCCGTCCACGACATCGAGGAGGCATTTGCGATCTGGGGACCAGAAGCGGCGATTGAAGGAGTCGCGGGCTTTCTGGGCGTGAGCCTCGAAGGAACGTGCGGCGTCTTCGCCCTGCTCGGCGCGGAGCCAGCCGGAGAGGAGGCAAAGGGCATTGTACCAGAGGGCATTGATTTCGACGGCCTTGCCACGGCGTGGAGTGACGACCCAGCCATCCACTTTGGCATCCATCCAGGTGAGCTGGTAGCCTTCGGCCCCCTGGCGCAGGAGACCGTCCGTATGATCGACGCCGATGCCGAAGCGTGTGCCGCGGAGGTGGTGCTCCACTATGTCCACCAGTTTGGGCAGAAGGAGCCGAAGCGTGGCGCGATCATGCGTGGTTTCGACGTAACGATCCAAGGCATGGAAAAACCAGAGGGTGGCGTCTGCGGTGTGATAGACGCCTTCGCGCTCGCCATCAGGGAAGTAGTTTGGGATGAGTCCGTCGCGGATGTAGTGAGCGAAGGTTTTGAGGATCCAGCCTGCTTCGTGATGACGACCGGTGGAGAGCGTGAGACCTTCGAGGCTGATCATGGTATCGCGGCCCCAGTCTGTGAACCAATGGTAGCCGGCGATGACAGTGCGGACTTCGTCGCCACCGGCCTTGGCACGAGCGGTGTCTTCCACGCGCCCGGCGGGAGTAATGATGAACTGGTCTGCCGCGAGCACGAGCTCCGCCGCAGTGTCTGACTGCGCGAGCGGGCCTGCGACGCTGACGAGACGCTGACGGCGCGCAACATCCGCAGCGAGCGCTGAGGCGGGATCGATGGCGAGGATGGAAGGCCAGTCTTCGGTGGAAGCGACGAGGGTGACGGGGCGGTCCGACCGGAGATCCATGGTGAAGGCGCCGGGAGTCCAAAGCATGCCGCGGGAGTGGTAGCCGCGGTCTGCCTCGGTCTGATAGCCGATCTCGCGGACCTGGCCGCCTTCATAGCGGAAGCAGGCTTTTTCATCGCTGACATAAAGGCGCAGCGCGTAGGGCAGGCCGGCGGTGGCGATCTCATAGCGGCGTTCATTGATGAGGAGCGAATAACCAGAAACGAAAGGCTCGGCGACATCGTGCTCGTAACGGCGGAAGTGCACGGAGGGGCAGAGCTCGAGCTTTGCGCTATCCTGGCCGGAGAGGAGGCGGTAGGTGATGTGCACGGTGTTCTGCCCGTGGATGAGGAGGAGACGCTTCTCGATGGTGTAACCCCAGGCCTCAAAGACCCAGACGGGCAGACCATGCTCCAAGCGGAACTCCTTCACGTAGTGCTCCTGGGTGCCATTTTCACCAGCGGTGCGAGATTCCTCCCCGCCAATGAGAACGGAGCGGCCCTCGCTGAGGCGGAGATGCTCGGCGAGGTGATTGAGCATGACGACGCGACCGAATGGAGCGGGCAGCGCGGCAACGAGGAGACCGTGGTAACGTCTGGACACCATGCCGCAGATGGTGCCGGAGCCGTAGCCACCGAGGCCGTTTGTGATGAGCCATTCACGACGGAGGATTTCACGCGCGTTGTCTGCCTGGGCCTGGGCGACATCGATGCGGCGATTGATTTCAGCATTCATGGTGCGGAGATGGGGGTGAGAAGTGCGGCGGATTCAGCGGGGAGGTTCCAGTTGTCATCCGAGTCGATGGGAGGCGTGCCGCCACCGCCATAGCGGGGATCCTCGCTGGACCATGCAGTCTGCCAAACGCAGCCGAGGGGAGGGGCGAGCAAAGGCTCCGGCGCGGGATCGAGATGGAGGTGGGGGCCAAGATTGATGAGGAGGAGGCGGTCATTTTGATCATGACCGAAGAAGCGGAGCACGAAGGCGGAGGCGCTAAGGACAGCGCCGTCAAAGGTACCGCGCTGTGCATTGCCGAGGAGAGGGTCCTCCCTGCGCAGGGTGAGGAGATCGCGGTGAAGGAGAAGGACGTCGCTGTTTCTTTCGCGGTCGGCGAAGTCGAGCTTGCAGCGGCGGAAGGTGGCTTCGCTCTCCGGATTGGGGATGAGTTTGGCAACGTCCTCCGAGGCGATGCTGGGAAACTGGGCGAGGAACTCCTCACGACCTTTGGCGACAAGGACGGCGAGGTCTGGCCGGTGATCGGCAAAGTAGAGGAATGGAGAGGAGGCGGCGAACTCCTGGCCCTGAAACAGCATGGGGGTATTGGGGCCGAGAAGGAGGAGCGCTGTGAGGGCGCGCAGCTTTGCCGCACTGGTGAGCGTATGAGCACGACGCCCCCAGAGGGAATTGGCGATCTGATCGTGATTTTGAAGGAAGTTCACGAAGTTTCCGGGCGCGAGATCAAAGCAGGGAGTGCCGCGACGTGCCTTCTGCCATTTGTAGCGCTGCCCCTGGAAGAGAAAGCCCCATTTTGCGGAAGAGACGAACTCCTGGGAGGAGCCGTGATAGTCCGTGTAGTAGGCTTCATTGCGCCCGGTCATGGCGACGATGGCGGTGTGGTGGAAATCATCATTCCACAGCGAGTCCAGGCCGTAGCCTCCCTGCGAACGAGGGCGGATGAGGTGCGCATGCTGGCACTCGTTTTCACCAACGATGTAAACTCCGCGCCCGCGAGCGGCTGAGTGCACGCGACGGGTGATGGCGGCGAGGATGTGATCTTTTGAAGCGTCGTAGATGTTCTGGGTGGCATCCAGGCGAAGACCATCGAGGTGGTATTCTTCGATCCAGTAGGCGGCGTTTGAGAGGAAGAGCTCGCGGACGGGAGCTGAGTTATCGCCGTCGAAGTTGGGCGGCTCCCCCCAGTCCGTGGTATATCTTGATGTGAAGTAGCAGGGGGAGAACTCCTTGAGGAAGTTGCCGTCCGGACCAAGGTGATTGTAAACGACATCTAGGATGACGCCCATCTCCAGCTCATGAGCGCGGTCCACGAAGCGGCGGAAGTCGTCCGGGCTGCCGTAGAGGCGGGTGGGGGCGAAGAGGTTCACGCCGTCGTAGCCCCAGCCGAAACGGCCGGGAAAATCCGCCACGGGCATGACCTCCAGAAGGGTGACTCCGAGTTCTGCAAGATGAGGGAGCTGTGCCATGGCCGCAGTCCAGGTGCCCTCCTCAGTGAAGGAGCCGATGTGCATCTCATAGATGACCTGGGACTCGCGCGTGACACCGCACCATGCGCCGTCGAGCCACGCATAGCTCGATGGATCGACGATCTGAGAAGCGCCATGCGGGCCACTGGGCTGAAAGCGGGAGGCGGGGTCCGGGAATGAGCCGCTGTCCAGCAAGAAGCGGTAATGCATGCCGACATGCGCCGTGGGACAGAAAGCGGACCAGTACCCTCCAGCCTCTGATTTGAGCGGAATCTCCACGGCGTCCGCGAGATCCTCCCACTGAGCGAGCTGGACGGAGACTTTTTTTGAAGCCGGTGCCCAGGTGCGAAAGTGGACGCCTCCGGAGGGCTGGATTTCCGCCCCGACGGGCATGCGGCGCTGAAAATGATCCGACACAACAGACATGGGGCTAGGCTGCGATAAAAGAGGTGGGCACAAGAAAAAGCAGCGGCAGGGACGTCGAGAAACAACGTCCATGCCGTGCGCGGAAAGGCAGATAAGAAAGCGCGGGGTCAGCGCCTGGAAGAGAACAGGCTGGAAAGCACGACGCCGATGGCGAGTGCGATGCCGACTGATTTCAAAGGATGAGTGATGACCCAGCGAGCCGTCTGATCATACTGAGCGGAGGCGTAACGCTCCGCCTGAGTGACCTGACGTGAGAGGCGGTCGCGAGTCTCCTGCAGTGCGTCATTGGCATAGGCTCTGGCACGACGCGCTGCATCCATGGTGGGCTCCACGACCTGCTGGCGTGCCACTTTGAGGGTGTCATCCGCCAGCATGCGGACGTCTTTTTTGAGAGTTTCCGCCGTTACGGGCGCAGGAGAGAAGAAGGAGGTTCTCATAGTCGTAATGAAGAGAGGTTTTTATGAATGGGTTTACAACTATGATATCGCGCCGCATTAGCCGGACGGACTTGTCAAAGACGGTGTGGGAAAGAGTGGAGGAATGACACCATGATGGAAAACAGCCCCCTCCCCTGCACTGTCTCTATTTTACGCATCAGGCTCCCGCTGTATGTTTAAGCGGGAGCGCAATGGTTTAGGAATGGGAATGTGCCAGCGGCCAGGAGATGATGAACTCAGAACCCGAGCCGCAATTTTCCGCTAAGATGATGGAGCCGGACATGGCATCCACCAAACGCTTGACAATGAAGAGGCCAAGGCCGGTGGAGGATTCGTGGCCGGTGGGCTGGGCGCTGAGACGGCCATAGCGGCGGAAAAGGCGGGCGCGATCGTCGGCGGTGAAGCCGGGGCCATTGTCCCGCACGTGGCACTTCACCACTCCAGCGACGGGATGATCGAGAGTGACGACAACTTCGCAGCCGGAAGAGGAAAACTTGATGGCGTTTGAAACGAGATTTTCCAAGACCTGGGAGACGCCTTCGGGATCGCCGGTGACGTGAATGGGAAACTTGGGGATGTGCGCTGTAAGCGTGATCTTTTTGACCTGGGCGACAGCCTGGTGGCGCGAAATGACGCGCGCGAGGACATCGCCGATGCTCACGGGGATGTGCTTGATCTGGAGGTGCTCGGCGCGCTGGTTGGCGAGGAACTCCTGCATGAAAGCGAGCATGCGCTCGGTGGCGTCCATGATATTGTCCACCAGAGGGGAGCAGGCGGGGGGAAGCTCGGTGTTCTTCGTCTGAAGAAGACCGGCGCTGAGCTTCATGCCGGCGAGGCTGTTTTTCAGGTCGTGGGCGAGGATGCCAAGGATCTCGTCCTTGTCCTCCGCAAGAGCGCGGAGCCTGTCCCGTGCGTGCTTGAGAGCGAGCTGGGTGCGGACGCGCGAGACGAGTTCAGCGCGGTTGAAGGGCTTTGTCACGTAGTCCACACCGCCAGTCTCCAGAGCCTGGACGATGCTGTTTTTGTCATCGTCAGCGGAGAGAAATATGACGGGAATGTCTGCCCAGCGGGGGTGGGACTTGAGGCGGACGCAGACAGTAAGACCATCAATCTCCGGCATCATGACATCGAGCAGGATGAGATCCGGAGAATGCTGGGCGAGCTGGAGAAAGGCCTCCTCTGCATTGGACGCGAGGAAGACCTCGTAGTGCATGAGGGTGAGCACATTGCCAACGACACGGAGGTTCTCCTCCTGATCGTCCACGATGAGGATGGATTCTCGACGGGGCGTGTTCATGTGATCATGCATCCAAAAAAGATGAAAAGGAAGAACTGCTCTTTGCCATGCGTGGGAAGAGACCGCCGCGTGAGCGAATACACAAGAGGCAAATAGACAGGCTTTCCCTGATTCTAATGTGCGGGCGGGAGGCCGTCGTGAGTTTTGGCGGGAATAATCCTACTTGCTCGCTGTGGTTTGACAGGGCATAGCTACCAAAGAGATATGCGACTGACCAAACGAGGCGAATATGCGTTACGCACCATGATCCGGCTGGGCATAGCCGAACACCAGAACGAGGGCGTGATCTCGGTCTCTACACTGGCGGAGCAGGAGCACCTGCCGTTCAAGTTTCTGGAGGCCATTCTATTTGAACTGCGCACGGCCGGGTATGTGGAGAGCGTGCGCGGAAAATATGGCGGCACACGTCTGGCCAGGCCGATGAAGACCATCAAAATGGGCGAGATCGTGCGCTTGATCGACGGGAAGCTGGCGCCGATCGGCTGCGCGAGCGAGACGGAGTACGAGAAGTGCTCCTGCCCGGATGAAACCCACTGCGGACTGCGCATGCTTATGATCGACGTGCGCAATGCGATCGCGAACATTCTGGACAAGTACACGCTGGAGAACGTGGTGGAGGTGACGCTGCGCAAGCAGGAGCAATGCACGACCAGCAGAAAGCCCGCAAAGAAAAAGGCGGGAAGCCCCAAGCATGCGGACCCGGCGGACGGATTTCTGGCGGTGCTGCTGGATCAGGGCGCATAGGATTTACGAATTACGATTGATGATTTGAGGGGTGGTATGGGGAGGGATGGGTAAAAAGGAGGACTGAGCGACCAGGAGGGGCTTCTGTTTTTTGCTGGAGCGTGAAAGAGGTGGGAGATAAAATTTCTTTATTCCTACTTGCTCAGTGTATATTTATAAAATAATACATGGCGCACAGACCTGAGCATCTCTTCCACGAAAGAGATCGCACCCACGAACCACCACCAACGACGACATCATGGCCCGGCAAACCGAAGAAACTGAAGCAGAACCCTGGATCGAAATTGTGAGGCAGAAGGTGGCCGCGCTGAGATTTGGCTCCGTGCAGATCATCGTGCACGAAGGCCGGGTGACACAGGTGGAGAGCACCGAGAAGACGCGCCTGGGGGGAGAGCCCACGGTGCCACCCCTGGCACGTAAGGCGTGAGACTGACATGACCCTTTTTGACGAACGAAAAAACTTAACCTCTGAAACACACCATGTCCTACCATCAAAGCATTCTTGAGAGCATCGGCCGCACACCGTTGATCAAACTGAACCGAATCGCTGCCGGAGTGAACGCAACGATCGCGCTGAAGGGTGAATTTAAGGAGCCGCTGGGAAGCGTGAAAGACCGCATAGGGCGCGCAATGATCGAAGACGCTGAAGCGGACGGACGGCTGAAGCCGGGCACGACGATCATCGAGCCGACTTCGGGAAACACGGGGATAGCGCTGGCCTTTGTGGCGGCCGCGAAGGGCTACCGGCTGATTTTGACGATGCCTGAAACAATGAGCCTGGAGAGACGCACCCTGCTGGCGCTGCTGGGCGCGGAGGTGGTGCTGACACCGGGGACGAAGGGCATGAAGGGAGCGCTGGAAAAAGCGAACGAACTGCATGCGGCGACTCCAAACTCGTGGATCCCGCAGCAGTTTGAAAATCCATCCAATCCTGCGGTGCACCGCAGGACAACAGCGGAGGAAATCTGGAAGGACACAGAGGGGAAGATCGACCTTTTTGTGGCTGCGGTGGGCACGGGCGGCACAATCACGGGCGTGAGCGAGGTGATCAAGGCACGCAAGGAAGGATTTCGCGCCATCGCGGTGGAGCCTGCGGCCTCTCCGGTGATCACGCAGACGCGCACCGGGCAGCCGCTGGTGCCAGGGCCACACAAGATCCAGGGCACGGGCGCGGGATTTGTGCCGAAGAATCTGAACCTGGAGATCGTGGATGAAGTGATCACCGTGAGCAATGAAGACGCCATCCGCACCGCGCAGCGTCTGGCCCTGGAGGAAGGGCTGCTGGTGGGCATCTCCACGGGAGCCAATGTGTGGGCGGCGCTGCAGGTGGCGGCGCGTCCGGAAAACGCCGGAAGACTCATCGTGACCGTGGGGTGCAGCACCGGTGAACGCTACCTCTCCACCGCCCTCGCCGAAGACGCACGCAACCAAGCTGGAAAATAACTTTGCTCACATCCTATGTCCGCCATCCCCACATCATTGATTTATTCGGGAGACAGCATCCCCCGCCCCATCACACGCCGCCGCCATTTTGAGCTGCGGGAAGACACCGCCGAGATCGAGCGCGGCACCTTCATCCCAAAAATCATCTCAAAGCCCGAGAAGCCAGGCTATGGATTTAAGTTTGCCATCTTTGCCGGCATTCATGGCGATGAAGAGGCGGGCACACTGGCGGCCTTTGAGCTGATTCGCTGGGCCTCGGAGCAGCCAGCAGAACTGCATGACTATGAGCTGCACATCTATCCGGTATGCAATCCGACGGGGCGCAGGTCCAACACGCGGCACTCCATCAAGGGGCTGGATTTAAACCGGCAGTTCTGGAGCGAGTCCGACGAGCCGGAGGTACAGTATCTGGAAAGCGAACTGCGCCGGGAAAAGTACGACGGCATCATCTCGCTGCATTCTGACAGCGAAAGCGAGGGGCTCTATGGATTTGCAGGCGGCTCCTTCCTTAGTGAGCACCTGCTGCTGCCCGCGCTGGAAGAGGCGTCTGCGATCCTGCCGCGCAATGACGCGCAGGTGATCGACGGCTTTCTGGCGGAGCGTGGCATCATCCGTGAGGGCTACCTGGGCATGCTGACCGCCCCTGCGGAGCAGTTTCCGAAGCCGCTGGAGATCGTGTTTGAGACACCTGCTCTCGCTCCACTGCCCCATCAAGTGGCGGCGACGGTGCGCGGAGTGAAGACGATTCTGGAGCGCTACCGCGAGCTGCAGTCCTATGCTCCAAACCTGTGAGTAGTGCCGGCGCTGCCATGGATAAACAGGCGGCAGCTCGGCAGGGGCCCGCCCTGAGGCCCCATGCACCATGATTCTCTTTTTACTCCTCATTTCCGCCACGGTACTGGCGGTCTCCTTCATCTGCTCGATGAGCGAGGCGGTGCTGCTGACGCTGAATCCGCTGGATCTAAAACTGCAAGAAAGGCGCGGGATGAAAAACGCCGCGCACTGGCTGGCGATGAAGAGCCAGATCGAGCGGCCGATCTCGGCGATCCTGTTTTTCAACACGCTGGCGAACACCGGTCTGGCCACGCTGGCGGGCGCGCTCTTCAGTGCGATCTACGGCGCGGAGTGGCTGTGGGTCTTTTCCATCATCATCAGCGTGGCGGTGCTTTTCGGCGGCGAGATGGCTCCGAAGATCATCGGCGTGCATCATGCAGCCCGGCTGGCACCGCAGATCATCACGCCGCTGCGGGCGATGCTATGGGCATGCCATCCCCTGGTGCTGCTGATGGAGAGATTTTGTGAGAAACTCAAGCACGGTACAGGCGAGCAGCGCGGCCGGAGCGACCAGATCATGGACATCATCACACTGGTGCAGTCCGCACGCGCGGAGCAGCTGCTGCACAACCGCGAGGAGATCATCATGATCCATGCGGCAACGCTGAGCGCACGCCTGGTGAAAACGGCAATGGTGCCGCATGCGGCGGTGAAGATTTTTGACCTTCGCAAGACGCTGGCGCAGAATGTTGCGGACCTGGGGCCCAAACTGCACCGCAGCTATCCAGTGAGTCCGGACGGCAGCGCCATCAACATCTGCGGCTATGTGCGTGTGCGTGAGCTGTTTGTGCAGAATCTGCAAACACCGCAGGCGGAATGGACGAATCTCATCCGGCCGGTGATGCACATTGACGGGCGGGCCTCGCTAACACAGCTGCTGACGTTGTACCTGGAGCAGCACGAGATTGCGGCTCTGGTGGATAACCAGGCGGGCGAGATGTGCGGATGGATCACGATGGATGATGTGATGAAGGTGCTGATGGGCGCGCGGGTGTGAGGCCGGTCCTTCGATGAAGCACGATGAGTGGAGATGGCGTGGCAGAAGCTTCGTCAATTTTTAGCGAAAAAGTCGATATCCTATTTGCCGAATAGGACTTAACGCTGCACTTAATTCCTATTATTTTGATATGTTTGTTCTTTCAACGTCCGAGGACGGATGGAAGAATGAGTGCTGATCCGACACATCGGAAGGCCCAAGGCTGAATCCCCCTGCACTGCGTGACCGTCATGAAACGGAGCGACGGGCCCCCTTCCCCCGATACTCCCATGCACACGCTGTCCCTACGTTTCGTCCTGGCACTCTCCCTTGCCTCCTTGTCCGCACCCGCGGCCACGCTGACGTGGCTGGGAGATGTGAATACGAGCTGGGCAGGCGGAAGCAGCGGAGTGAATACAAACTGGAACAGCAGCAACACCTTGCCCGCCAATGGCGACAGCCTGGTCTTTGATCTGACGACGGCGGGCGTGGCGAATCTTTCGAACACGAATGATCTGACCGGCCTCACGCTAGGCGGCACGAATGCGCTGAACTTTGCGAATGATGCCGGGACGAACACGGGATTTACGCTGACGGGAAATGCCGTCACTTTGGGAGGAAACATCACCTCCACGGGCACCACCGGCACGCATACGCACACGCTGAGCCTGGGGCTGATCCTGAGCGGCACGCGAACGGTGACGGCGGCGTCCACAACGACCTTTGTGATCGAAGGACCGATCAGCGAAAGCGGCGGCTCTTTTGGCTTCATCAAGTCTGGCACGGGCACGACGGTGCTGTCTGGGACGAACACATTCAGCGGAGCGGTGTCGGTGAGCCAGGGGACGCTGAGCGTGAGCAGCATCGCAGACAGCGGTGTAAGCAGCGCGCTGGGAGCGGGCGGTGTGATCAACCTCGGCAGCGGCACCACGGCGGCGGGTGCACTGACCTACACGGGTGCGGCAGCCTCCACGAACCGCACGGTGAACCTGGCGGCCACCACGACAGGCACGGCAACGATCAACAGCAACGGCACGGGAGCGCTGGTCTTCACCGGGACGTTCACCAATGCGGGCACGGGCGCAAAGGTGCTGACGCTGGGCGGCAGCAGCCTGGACAGCAATGAGATCCGCAGCGTGCTGGGAAATGGCAGCGGCACGCTTTCACTGACGAAAACAAACGGCGGCACGTGGCTGCTAAGCGCGGTGAACACCTTCATGGGGAATGTTTCCATCAACCAGGGGATTCTCGAGGTGAACAGCGTGGCCGATGGCGGTGTGAGCAGCGCGCTGGGTGCGGGCGGTGTCATCAACTTCGGAAGCGCTGCGCAAACTGGGACGCTGAGCTACACGGGCGCGGCGGCATCGATGAACCGAACGATCAACCTCAATTCCACAGGCGCAGGAGGCGCGACGATCGACGCGAGCGGCACGGGAGCGCTGGTGCTCACGGGCAATGTGACCAATGCGGCCACATCCGGGAGCAAGACGCTCACGCTGAATGGCAGCGCCACAAACAACGATTTTCAGGGAATCATTTCAGATGGCGGACTCGGCGGGGTGGTGGCGGTGACGAAGGGAGACACGGGCACGTGGATTCTTTCCGGGCTGAACACCTTCTCGGGCGCGGTTTCGGTGAATCGCGCGACTCTCTTTGTCAACAGCGTGGCGGACAGCGGTGTGGCAAGCGCGCTTGGCGCGGGCACGACGATCAACCTGGGAAGTGGCGCGCAGGCGGGCGCGCTAAATTACACCGGCACCGGCGGAACAACGAATCGTGCGCTTGTGCTGGCATCTGCTGGGTCGGGCGGCGGCACCATTACGAACAGCGGCAGCGGGGCTCTGATTTTTACCGGCGGCTTTTCCAATGCGGGCACGGGGGCGAAGACATTCACGCTGAATGGCAGCAACGCGGGCGCCAATGAAATCCAGGCGGCACTGACGGACAGCAGCGGCGGTGCGCTGACCGTGGTGAAATCAGGCGCGGGTGCGTGGACACTCTCCGGTGCAAGCAGCTTTACCGGCGCGGTCTCGGTGAATCAGGGCACGCTGACGGTGAACTCGCTGGCGGACAGTGGCACGAGCAGCGCTGCGGGCGCGGGAACGTCGATCAATCTGGGAAGCACAACGCAGACGGGAACACTGAACTATACGGGAAGCGGGACATCCACGAACCGCAATATCTCACTGCCAGCCACAGGTACGGGAGGCGGGTCGGTGACCAACAATGGCACCGGAGCACTGATATTTACAGGTGTGGTCTCCAATGCAAACGCGGGAACGAGGACGCTGACCCTGGGTGGCAACAACTCGGGAGCAAACGAATGGAAAGGCGTGCTGGCGGATGGCGGCGGCACGCTGGCAGTGACGAAGGCGGACGCAGGCACGTGGATTCTTTCCGGCGTGAACACTTATACCGGTGGCACAACTCTGAGCGCGGGGACCCTGGTGCTGAACGGCGACTATGCACTCGGCTTTGGGACACTGACACTGGGCGGAGGCGCGCTGGACAATGGCAGCGGCGCGGCGCTGACGCTGAGCACGAGCAATGCGGTGGCATGGAATGGGAGTGTGGCATTCATCGGCACGAACAGCCTGAACCTTGGCACGGGAACCGTGACGATCGGCAATGCGAACCGGGACATCACGCTGAACAGCGGCAGCACACTGACAATGGGAGAGGTGCAGTGGAACTCGATCAGCGGCACACGCATCCTGACGGTGAATCAAGGAACAGGCAGCGGCGCAACGCTGGTGCTGGGCGGATTTCAGCTCAACGTCAACGTGGACACTGCGGCGCGGAACCGCACGATCACCGGTACGGGAAATGTCACGATCAACGGCGCGGTGGTGAACGGCAACGCCTTTGCGAATGGTCTCATCTATTCAGGCAGCGGCACGCTCAGTCTGACGGCTGGCAACAGCTACACGGGCGCGACCATTGTGAACGGTGGCACCCTGGCGCTGAATGGCAGTGGCAGCGTTTCGACTTCATCGAGCCTGACGATCAATGCAGGCACGGTGGATGTGGGAGAAACGAGCGCGGGTGTCAGCGGCGGTGTGACTTTGGGCGCTGTTGCGACGACGGTGGGCGGGCAGACCATCAACCTCGTCAGCAGCCTTGCGGGAGGCAGTTTTACCCCCGGCGGAAATCTGACCTACAATGTGGGAAGCGCAGGATTTGAAAACGGACAAGCGACGATCTCCACGGACCTGGTGCTAACAGCCGACCGCACGCTCACAGTGAACAACAGCCCAAACGCGGCGGTGGATGTGCTGGTGTCCGGCGTCATCAGCGGAGGCTTTGGCCTGGTGAAGGGCAACGATGGAACACTGCGACTGGAAGGAAACAACGTCTATACCGGACAGACGCAGCTGAACAACGGCGTGACGGAAATCGATTCACTCGGAAACATCGGGGTGGCAGGCTCCCTCGGCACCGGGGACAAGGACGCCACGTCGGGGATCATCCGTTTTGGCAGCACGGCAAACACCGGCACGCTGAGCTACCTCGGCGGCGGGGACAGCAGCAACCGGCGCATTCAGATCGGCAGCGGCACGGGGGCCGCGGCTACTGGCGGCGCAACGATCCTGAGCAACGGAACCGGGGCGCTGGTATTTACTGCCAGCACGTTCAACAGCGCCGTGACGGTGGGCGCCACCGGAGCCGGAACGGCGCGGGTGCTGAGCCTCGGAGGCGGCAACACGAATGAAAACACGATCCAGGGCGCGATCACCAACAACACAGGCGCAGGAACCAGCGGCACCAATGCAGTGGCGGTGGTAAAGCAGGATGCCGGACTGTGGATTCTCGCAGGAGCGAGCACCTACAGCGGAAGCACCACGGTGAGCGGTGGCACACTGGTGCTGAACAACCGCACGGGATCTGCCACGGGCAGCGGCAGCGTGATCATCGGCAGCGGTGCGAGCCTCGGCGGCAGCGGCGCACTGGGAACCAGCGGGACGGTGACGCTGCAGAGAGACGGCACGCTTTTTGCGGGACAAGCGGGCGTGAATGATGCGCAAATGCTCATGCTGCGGGCAGATGCGGGATACTCGCTGAGTGGAGCGATCGTGCTCGATATCACGGATGGTGGTGCGAGCGGAGCGCTGAATGCACAGGCGGGGAACAATGACTTGATCGACTTCAATGGTGGCACGATCACGCTTGCAGGTGCGACGCTGGAGATTCATACCAACCTGCCAGCCACCAGCGAAGCGTGGACGGCGGGATCGACGTGGAAGCTTTTCGACTGGACCAGCGTGAGCACGCGTTTTGACAATCTTCCAGAAAGCGAGCAGCAGGGAAATGTGAGCGGCCTGCCGGACCTCAGCGGCATCGGGCTGGAATGGGACTGGAGCCATCTGTATTCCGATGGAACGCTGTCCTTGGGCGTGCTCGCAGCCGTGCCTGAGCCCACACGGGCCATGCTGCTGCTGCCGGGACTCACCGGTGTTCTGATGCTTCGGCGCAGACCGCGCCAGGCCGCAACGCCACTTCTTGTGCATTAAAAATTTTAATTCCTACTTGCCGTATATATTTTTGTCAGATAATGATCGAGCCACGCCGCTGGCATGCTCGCCCTGACATCAACACCCACAATACAAACCCGAACACGCCAGACATGAAGACAAAAAACACCCAACGGAGAAAGGTCGGAATTCACGAGGCATTCAAGACCGGAATCCTGCTGCTTCTAGCAGCAGGTGCTGCCACAGCCGCAGAGCCAAAGAAAATCACACGCGGCACCTTTTATCAAAATCCCCTCAGCTTCGGAACCACGCGGGACACGGATCCGCCGAAGTTCGCGCGCAATGCCAGTGAACTTGGCATCGACTCCCTGCTGAACACGAAGTGGCTGGACATCGGCCTCGACTACCGCTTCCGCTATGAGTACCGGGACAACGACATCCGGCGCGTGAATGCATCGCTGGACCAGCCGTTGCTGCACCGCACGCGGGCCTACGTTGGCATCAAGGACATCCTGGACCCGTTCCGCTTTGCCTTTGAGATGCAGGACTCACGGCGTGAGAACAGCCAGTATGCACGTGACAACCGCGATGTGAACGAGTTCGCGATCACCCGCCTGTATGGCGAGCTGTATTTCAAGAACATGCTCGGACACGACGCCATCGGAAACATCCGTCCGCTCAGCGTGCGCTACGGAATTCACAACTTCGAATTCCTGGACCGCCGCCTCCTCGCCAACAACGAATGGCGCAACACGGCGAACACCTTCAAAGGATTTGTAGGCAGCCTGGGCCAGGAGAGCAATGACTGGCAGGTGGATCTGCTGGCGGTGCAGGCGCTGAACCGGCAGAAGTACGCCTGGGACAGCCCGGTGCCGAAGCAATGGGTGTATGGAGTGATCGGCCACTGGAGAGGCTGGTCCGACATTGTGACACTGGAGCCCTACTACCTGGCCATGAACCAGTCTCCCCTGCCTGGCATCACCACCTATCAGGTGCACTCGCCAGGTCTGCGCGCCTACGGCGTGGTGGGCACCACCGGCCTGGATTATGATTTCAGCTTCACCTATCAGACGGGCAGGAACGGAACCCGGAGCATCCAAGCCTATGCAGGCACCTTTGAGGTAGGCTACACCTGGACCTCCCAGCCATGGAAACCCCGCTTGAGCCTCTTTTATGGATACGCCAGCGGCGACCACAACCCCAACGACAACAAGGACAACCGCTTTCAGCGCTTCTACGGCTTTGGCCGCGCGTGGTCGGCGAATGATTACATCGCCTATCAAAACATCAGCACGCCCACCGTGCGGCTGGAGATCAAGCCCAGGCACAATCTGCGCCTTGACATGAACTGGAGCGCCTACTGGCTGGACAGTGCGACGGATGTCTATTCGGTGGGCAATGTGATCCAGGTGCAGGACAAGAGCGGTGCCAGCGGAAACTTCCTCGGCAACGAATATGACATCCGCGCACGCTACGCATGGGATGCCAAGACGGAGATCACCGTAGGCTACTCCTATTTCCAATCGGGTGGCTATGTGAAGTCACAGCTGCACCGGGACCACACGAACTTCGCCTATTTCCAGCTCAGCCGCCGCTTCTTCTAAAACGTGTCCAGGCTTATTTGCAACTGACTACCACAACATACTATCTTATTATATCATGAAAACATACCTCCCACTCCTCTCCACCCTGCTGCTCAGTTTCACGGCTCACGCGGCGGATTTTGAACTGCTCAATGTCTCCTACGATCCCACGCGGGAGCTGTATTCGGAATTCAACAAGGCGTTTGCAAAGCACTACAAGGAAACCACGGGCAAAAAGGTCAGCATCGACCAGTCGCACGGCGGGTCGGGCAAGCAGGCGCGGGCGGTCATCGACGGCCTGGAGGCCGACGTGGTGACGCTGGCGCTGGCGGGAGACATTGACGTGATCGGGCAGCAGGCTGGGCTGATCGCGAAGGACTGGCAGAAGCGACTTCCAAATAGCAGCGCGCCGTATACGAGCACGATCGTATTTGTGGTGCGCAAGGACAATCCGAAGAACATCCAGGACTGGGATGATCTGGTAAAGGAGGGCGTCAACGTGATTACTCCGAATCCAAAGACATCCGGCGGTGCGCGGTGGAACTATCTCGCGGCCTGGGCCTACGCACTGAAGAAGACGGGCAGCGAAGCGAAGGCAAAGGAGTTCATCTCCGCATTGTACAAAAACGTGCCGGTGCTGGACACGGGCGCACGGGCCGCGACGACAACCTTTGCGCAGCGCGGCATCGGCGATGTGTTTCTCTCCTGGGAAAACGAAGCGTGGCTGATCCAGCGCGAGTTCCCCGGGCAGACGAAGATCATCGTTCCGAGCCTGAGCATCCTCGCCGAGCCCACCGTGGCCGTTGTGGACAAGAATGCGGAGAAAAAGGGCACTGCAGAAGTGGCCAAAGCCTACCTGGAATACCTCTACACACCTGAAGCGCAGGACATCATTGGCAAAAACTACTACCGCCCCCGTGATGCGGCGGCAGCGGCGAAGTACAGCGCGCGCTTTCCGAAGCTGAACCTCGTGACCATCGACGGCGATTTCGGCGGCTGGAACAAAGCGCAGAAGAAGCACTTCGACGACGGCGGCATTTTTGACCAGATCTACCAGAAGAAGTGACCTGATGGCACCCTCTGCCGGCTTTCCGGAATGCGCCTCTTTTCATGAGGCGCATTCCTGCTGACTCTCCTCACTCAAGCAACCTCGATCCTCCACACTCTTGTCCCGACCACGTCACATCCTGCCTGGGTTCAAGCTGTCACTCGGCTTTACCATCACGTATTTGAGCCTGATCGTGCTCTTTCCGCTGTCCATGCTGGTGTGGAAAGCCACAAGTGGCAGCTGGGAGCATGTGGTGAACACACTCACGCAGGCGCGGGTGATTGCATCGCTGAAGCTGAGCTTTGGCACCGCCTTTGCAGCGGCACTGGTGAATGCGGTGTTTGGGCTCATCACCGCCTGGGCGCTGGAGCGCTATTCTTTCCCAGGGAGGCGGCTGCTGGACGCGATGGTGGACCTGCCCTTCGCGCTGCCGACGGCGGTGGCGGGCATCGCACTGGTGACGCTTTATGCGCCGAACGGATGGATCGGCGCCTGGCTGGGGCATCATGACATCAAGGCGGCCTACGCGCCGCTGGGCATCACCATCGCATTGACGTTTGTAGGGTTTCCGTTTGTGGTGCGCACGCTGCAGCCGGTGATCGCGGATCTCTCCATGGATGTGGAGGAGGCTGCGGCCTGCCTGGGCGCGAATCGATGGCAGACCATGACGCGGGTGGTCTTCCCTGCCCTGCTACCTTCGACTCTCGCAGGCATGACGCTGGCCTTTGGCCGTGCTGTGGGTGAGTACGGCAGCGTGGTGTTCATTTCGGGCAATCTGCCGTTTAAGACGGAGATCGCTCCGCTGCTGATCACGATGAGGCTGGAGGAGTATGATTACTCCGGAGCGGCGACGATCGGCGTGGTGATGCTGGCGGCGTCGTTCACCATTCTGGTGGTTTCAAATTTACTCACAGAGTGGAGCCGGAAGAGGACGGGCAGATGAGGCAGTGATGCAGCAGAGCCCAACGCACACAGGACGATTTAGAGACGACGCAGAGCAATTGGTATTTTTTTATGGCAGCAATCATTGAGACACACATCCGGACCACGAGGCCGCGCAAGGCGACGGCGGATTCATTTTTTACGCGTGGTCTCATCATCGGCACGGCAGTGACATTCATGGGGCTGATGTTTGTGCTGCCGCTGGTGATCATTTTTCAGGAGGCGTTCCGCAAGGGCTGGGAGGGTTTCACCGGGGCGTTTGATGACAGGGCGACGATGCACGCAATCTGGCTGACGCTGAAGGTGGCGGCGATCACGGTGCCGCTGAACACACTTTTTGGCCTGGCGGCGGCATGGTGCCTTTCGCGCTTTCAGTTTCGTGGCAGGCGGTTCCTTGGCTCTCTCATCGAGCTGCCTCTGTGGGTTTCTCCGGTGATCGCGGGCATGATCTATGTGCTGCTGTTTGGGGCGCAGGGGCTCTTCGGCCCCGCGCTGAAGGAGCATGGGATCAAGATCATCTTCGCTCTGCCGGGAATCGTCCTGAGCACGATCTTCGTGACCTTCACCTTCGTGGCGCGGGTTCTGGCCCCTCAGATGGAGGCGCAGGGGCAGGCCGAAGAAGAGGCGGCGATGACGCTGGGCGCGAACGGATTTCAGATGTTCTGGCGCGTGACGCTGCCGAAGATCAAATGGGGGCTACTGTATGGCATCATCTTGTGCAACGCACGGAGCATGGGCGAGTTTGGCGCGGTGTCCGTGGTGAGCGGCCACATCCGCAACAAGACCAACACGGTGCCGCTGCACATCGAAGTTTTGTACAATGAATACCAGTTTGTCCCAGCCTTTGCCGTCGCCTCCGTGCTGGCTTTGCTGGCGCTGGTGACGCTGTTTTTGAAAACTCTGACGACCACACAACGAGGAGCAGCATGAGCATCCACATCAACCACATCTCAAAAACATTTGGCAGTTTCCAGGCGCTTAAAAACGTCGATCTCGAAGTGAAGACAGGCGAGCTCGTGGCGCTGCTGGGGCCGAGCGGCAGCGGCAAGACGACTCTGCTGAGGATCATCGCGGGCCTCGAGTTTGCGGACGCGGGCGAAGGGAGCATCCAGTTTCATGGCGCAGACGTGACCAATCGCAGCGCTTATGAGCGCAAGGCGGGCTTTGTGTTTCAGAACTATGCGCTATTCAATCACATGACGGTGGCGGAAAACATCGCGTTTGGCCTGCGGGTGATGTCGCGTGCCACGAGGCCGGACAACGAGGAGATCGACAAATCCGTAAACGAGTTGCTGCGGAGGATCGCGTTGGAGGGGTACGGCTCGCGCTATCCTTCCCAGCTCAGCGGCGGGCAGAAGCAACGCGTGGCGCTGGCGCGCGCGCTGGCGGTGGAGCCGCAGGTGCTTCTACTGGACGAACCGTTCGGCGCGCTGGACGCCAAGGTGCGCAAGACGCTGCGCAAGTGGCTGCGGCAGTTTCATGAGGAGACAAAGGTCACGACGCTGTTTGTGACGCATGACCAGGACGAGGCGTTTGAACTGGCGGACCGAGTGGTGGTATTGCACGAGGGAGACATTCAGCAGATTGGCTCGCCGCAGCAGCTCAGGGAGCATCCGAAGAACGAGTTCGTGGCGGATTTTTTGGACTGCGTGATGATTTGAGCGGGCGGAACTGCCTTGAGATCTTAACGTGTTTAAACGCTCACTTTGCTGATACTTCCGACCACACGAAGATCGTGAGCCTCGTGGTTTTGCGGGGAGTTGATGGACGGGCGGACTGTTTCCACGCCCATCCATCAATGATTTGCGGACCTTCGCCTGGGATCAGCGGGAGTAGCGGCGCCGACGGCGGAAGAAGAGTGAGGCAAGGCCGAGGAGGAGGAGAAGGCAGCGACCAGGCTCTGGGACGACGACGAGTATGCCGTTGCTAGCGAAGAGGTCAGTGTTGAAGGAGAGGCCGCCGAGATTGACCCCGCTGAAGTCGAACTGGGTGGTGCCGGTGATGCTGCTGGAGAGTGTGGTCCAGTCTAGAAGATCGAAGACATCGCCATAGGAAGGTGCGTAGCCATTCAAGAGGTTGGAGTCGATCTTGAGGGTGCCATTGATGACCGGTGCGCTGGCGTCATTGGAGAAGATGCGATCGTGCAGGGACAGAGTGTTGGCGCTTTCCCAACCGCTGATGATGGAGGGGCTGATGGAGGTGAGCGAACCTTCATGACCGCTGATAGAATCCGCATCGTTCAAGGTGGCGCCGCCGAGCTGCATGAGAAGGGTGCCACCCGCATTGACGGTGAGATTGCCTCCCACAGTGAGAAGGCCCGCGCCACCCACGCCGGGGTCGATGGTGCCGCCTGAGTTGACGGTCAAGGCGCCGCCCACACCGGTGCCGCTCAAGGTACCTGCGTTGACATTGGTCAGTCCGACGTTGGTATTGGTGGCGGTGAAGACAAGGGTGCCTGCGCCCTCTTTGGTGAGGATGCCAGCGCCGGTGACGACGCTGCTTACAGTGGCGGTGGTGCCGACTGCGGTCTGGAAGGTGCCACCGGCTGCGCCGATGGTAACGCCCCGATTGGCAGCAACGGTCAGATCCGCCGTGGTTTGGAGGGTGCCGCCATCAAGCGTGAGCTGATCTGGAGTGACGGCACCGGGAACTGCGCCGAGGTTCGTGTCTGCGGAGATGCTGAGCGTGCCGCCAGTGACGGAGGTCTTGCCGGTGTAGGTGTTTGCGCCGCTGAGGATGACGGTGCCCGTCGTGGTTTTGTTCAGATCCACGCTGCCGCTCAGGATGGCGGAGGCTGTGCCGGACTGCATGTCATAGGCGGTGGTGCTGGTGAGAACGCCGGAGGTGCCACTGATGGTGCCTGAGACCAGCTGCACGCCCGCGACGGATTCGCTGCTGGTGCCGACTGCGAATTCGCCGCCGGAAACAGTCACGGTGCTGGCATCGGCAATCTGGTTGGACTGCTGAAGGCTGGCGACACCGCCGGAGACGATGAGATTGCCGGCGAGGGCGTTGCTGCCAGTGGTATTGAGGTTCAACGCACCGTCGCTGACAGTGGTGGAGCCGGTGAAAGTATTGGCTCCACTGAGGGTGAGTGCGCCGGTGCCGGATTTCGAAAGCGTGCCGGTGGTGGTGGTGATGGTGCCACTGATCACGGTGTCGCCGCTGCCGGTGACAGCAAGGTTTCTCGCCGCGCCGGTCACCGCATTGGCCGCACTCAGAGTGAGCGTACCTGCGTCTGACTGGATGGTGGCGTCCGCCGTGAGGGTGACGGTGCCGCCGTAGGTGTTGGCACCGCTGAGATTGCGCAGCGCGCCATTGGTAGCGGAGCCGGTGCCAGCAATGCTGAGGGCTTCCGCTCCGATGGTAATGCCGCCCTGGAGTTCGAGAGAAGCGCCGGAGGCAACGGTGGTGCCGGCAGTGGTGGTGCCAAGGGCGGTATTGCTGCCGATGCTGAGGATGCCGACATTCACGGCAGTGGTACCCGTGTAGTTGTTGGCACCAGAGAGCGTCTGTTTGCCAGCGCCAGTTTTGACGAGGTTCAGAGCATTGGCCTGATTGGTAACCGTGCCGGAGAAGGCGGTGTCCGTGCCATCATTGCCGACAGTGAGTGTGGCGGCAGCGCCGATGTTCGTGACGACGCCGGCACCCGCGAGGGAGCCGATGGCTTCATTCTTGCCGTTGATGTCGAAATAAGCACCTGAGGCGACGATCAGCGCGGAGGCATCTGGAATGACGCCAGCTGCTCCGAGCTGCAGAAGACCGGCGCTGACGGTGGTGGAGCCGCCGTAGTCATTGGCTGTGCTGGAAAGCACGAGGGCGCCCGCTCCGTCTTTGGTAAGATCGGTACCTCCGGTCAGCTTGCCGGTGATGGTGCCAGTCATGAGCAGGCCGTTAACGGTGATCTTGTGCGCGCCGGATGCTAGAGTGACAATGCCGCTGAGGGTGAGGGAGTTGCCAGCATTGGCGCGCGCGCTGACGGTGTCGAGCGTGCCGAAGGTGAAGTCCTGAGTGACGCTGACGGCATTGCCGATGTTGCGGGCGGTGCCATCGCTCAAGATCGCGACGCCATTGCCCAGAGTGAGGGTGCCTGTGCCAACGGGGCCGGCTGTGACAGCCGGAGGCGTGCCCGCGCTGCTATTCGCAAAGATCAGCGTGCCCTGGCTGAGATTGAAGCCATTGGCGAAGGCGCTGGTATTGCTGCTGAGCACGATCGATCCCGCGCCAGTCTTGACCAGCGGCGTGGTCGAGCCGGAGGTGGAGATCTTGGCGGAGATGATCAGATCATCTGCGGAGAGGCCCGAGGTGGAGATGGTGGCACCGTCCACGAGATTGAGCTCCGTGCCGGAGATCGTGGGGGTGAAATTCATGGTGTCATTGGTGACGGTGATGGGCGTCGCGGATGTAAGGGTGAGGAGCGTGCCCACGGCGACAGTCGGAGTGGCGGAGCTGCCCGGGTTGCTGAAGGTGACGCTGCTGAGAGCATTGGTACCGACGAGAGTCAACACGCCACCACCGTTGATGGTGACGGCATTGCTGGCATCAATCTGCCCCTGATTGGTGCTCATGGTCAGGTTGGCATTGTTCAGCGTGATGCCGCCCGCAGGGATGACCACGGTGCCCGCGCCAGCGGTGGCATTGATGGTCAGAGTGCCCTGATCCACCACGGTGCCACCTGTGTAGGTGTTCGCTGCAGTAAGCGTTGTGCCGGCGGGGCCGGATTTGACGTAGCGGGTGAGATTGCCAAGGCCGTTGTCAGCGATGATGGAGTTGATGGTAACGGTGTTCTGATTGTGCCAATCCACGAGTTCGGTGACGCCGGTGGTGGCGGTGCCGCCGGATGTGAGGATGCCGCGCAAGGCGGTGGTGCCGATGTTGACGGCGTTGTTGTTATTGTCACGAAGAAGACCGCCAAGGGCGAGGTTCAGCACTTCAGTGCCGAGGGTGAAGGTGATATTGCGAGTGGCAGCACCGGTGAGGCGGAGGGCGCCAATGGTGGTATTGGCGGAGATGGCAACGTCCGCGCCGGTATTGGAGATGTTGGTGGGCAGGTTGTTGCCGCTGGCGAGCCCCGCTGCATAGGCAGGGACGGTATTGCCGGCGACCGCAGTGCCACCGAGACGGATGACGCCCTGGATGGTGTTGTACACGCCGTATTCACCGTTGTTGATGATGACGTTGGCACCGAGGAAGGTGTTGTTTACGGGAGCAGCACCATTGATCTGCGTCAGGAAGACCTGTGCACCGGAAGTGGTGGGCTGGCCGGGGTCGGTATTGAAGTGCAGCGTGGTGCCGGTGCCGGCAGGCAGGATCAAATTGCCGATGGTGATGGTGTTGGTGCCACCAGTGACGCCGTTAGGAGTGATGGTGTTGGCACCACCGCCGAGGATGGTGACGCTGTTGATGGTGGTGGTGTTGTCCACCGAGCCACCGGGAGTGATGGAGAGCACGGAGCCCTGCATGGTGACGGGAACGGTGGCGGCAAAGCGCACGGGATTGGGTGTGGCATTGAGGCCGGCATTGGTCAGCGACATGGTGGCGAAGTTCAGCGTGATCGCGCTGGTGGCGAGCGTGGCCGCATCCTGCAAGGTGAGAGCGCCACCACGGATGGTGGTGGAACCGGTGTAGGTCTGGGCATCTACAAGGGTGAGGGTGGTATTGCCCGAACGCACAAAGGAGAGATTGCCGCTGATGGTGCCGCCAAAGGTGGAGCTGGCCGCCATGGCCGCCGTGAGGGTGACCGCAGTGGTGGTGCTGGAGTTGGTGATCTCTCCAGGGATGTCGGCGAGGGTATTGCTGCTGAAGATGGCGCCCACGATCTGATTGTTGCCATTCAGGTCAAACACACCTCCATTGATTTGCAGGTTGCTCACGGCCGGAATGCTGCCAGTGGGAACGACGAGGATGGTATTGGTGCCGCCCGCGAGAGTGAGCGTGCCCTGGTTCACGGTCGTGGTCCCAGTGTAGGACTGCAAGGCGGAGAGCGTCATGCTGCCAACGCCTGTCTTGGTGATGCCACCGGAGCCGGTGATACTGCTGGTGACATTGAGCGAAGTGCCATTGACGCGGAAGATGCCTTCAGCGCCGAGCGCGAGCACCGGAGTGCTGATGGTGGCGTTGTCGCCATTGACCATCACGGCGCCACTGCCCACGGTGAGGCCCTGCGTGGGCAGGAGAAGGCCGGTGGATCCAAGGGTGACATCACTGTCAATGATGTCGAGAGCATTGAGCGAACGGGCCAGCGTGATGTTGCGCGTGGTGGTGGTGCTTTCGATTTTGACCGTGTTTGCGGCGACCGCGGTGTTGACGTCCGTCAGCGAGGTGTAGGCGGTGAAGGCGATGATGCCATTGGTGGCATTGTAAGTGGCGAAGTCCGTGCCCACTGCAACGCGTGGCAGGATGTTGTTCGTCAGTCCGGGGGCGGTGTTGAAGAGGAGCTTCGTGGTGGTACCGAGGCCGGTGCCGCTGATGATCGAGGTGGAGCCGGTGCCCTGGGAGAGGCTGCCAAACTTCAGGAAGGCGGTGCCGCCTGCGCCCGCAGTGAGATCGACGTTGGATTCGCCCGAGCCCAAAGTGAGAACTCCGGTGCCGGTCTCGGCGGAGGCCGTGGCGTCGGCGCCAAGATAGTTCAAGATACCGCCGTTGAGGGTGACGTTGCCATTGCGGAGGCGGGCGTCGTTGTTGGCGGAGCCGGTGTTGTCCAGAGTGAGGGTGCCGCCTTCATTGACGGTAAGGGTGGCGAAGGGGAAGGCGCTGGTGCCATTGTCCTTGAAGGTGACGCCGCCAAGATTGACGGTGAGGCTGCCGGTGATGGTGCTGAGAGAGCCATCAGTGTCGAAGGTCATGGTGCCGGTGCCAATTTTGAGCAAGTTCAGGTTGGCAGGAGTTGCGTCATTGAAGCGCAGGAAGGTGCCGGAGAAGGTGCTGGATGCGCCGGAGTAACCGACCGCAAGCGTAACCGCCGTGGTGGTGGCCGAAGAGTTCATGACATAGCCCGAACCAGCCAGCGAGCCGAGCGTGGTGCTGAAGCTGTTGAGGTTAAGGCCGGTGCCGCTGGCCAGGGTCACATCCGAGTAGCGGGAGCCACCATTGGCCACACCGATCTGAAGACGTCCGTTGCTGACGGTGGTGGCACCAGTGTAAAGAGCCTGACCATTGAGCTGAAGCACCCCGTCGCCAGTTTTAGTGATGCCGCCGGAGGAACCGACAACGCCCTGCAGGATGAAGTCCGCGAGCAGTGCCGCGAGTTCCTGGCCATTGAAGCGGGCCGCAGAGATGTTGAGCGTGCGATTGCTGGTGCCGAAGTCCACGCGGCCGGCAATCGTGGGAGTGGAGGCAGGATTGGTGCTGGTGGAAACAATGTTGCCATTGAGGGTAAGGATGCCACCATTCTGATTGGAGACCACCTGGATGGCTGTGACGCCACCGCCTTCATCGTTGAAAACAAGACCGGCGAGCGTGTTGCTGCCCACAAGATTCAGGGTCGAGCTGCCATTGAGGGTGACGATATTGCCGGAGGCAATCTGACCCGCGGCGACTTCCGTGAAGGTGGAGCCGTTCAGGATGAGGCCGTTCAGGGGATTGGCGGCCAGCGGAATGCTGCTGCTGAGGCCGAGCGTGAGGGCACCCTGATTGATGGTGGTACCGCCGTCGTAGGTGTTGGTGCCATTGAGCGTGAGCGTGTTTGCACCGCTTTTCACCAGCATGACGCCGGAGCCGGTGATGGAACTGTTGATGATCTGCGGACCGGTGCCCTGGGTGTAGATGAACAGCTCAGGACCGGAGGTTGTGAGGCTGCCTTTGTTTACCGCGCTGCCGATGGTCTGGGACGCTGTGCTGAAGAAGAGCAGGCCACCGCTGGAGAGGGTGAGGGTCTTGCCCGCAGCGATATCTATGGTCTGCGCGGCAATGTTGCCGATTCGAAGACTGTTGATGGTGGTGTCATTGGTAACGGTGAGGACGTTGCCAGTGACGGCCACGTTGATGCTGATGTTGTCGGTAACACCGGCGATGTTAAGAGTGTTTGGAATCGAGGTGGTGTTGCTGTAAGGGAGCGCACCGTTGGCCCCCATGGCGGCAACACCGAGTCCGGGGATATAGGTGGCAAAGTCGCTCGTGCCGATGACCGCCCAGCCGCCGATGATGCCATTGGTGAGGCCGCCGCCGACGGCATCGGTGGAGATGCCATTGATGGTGGGAATGAGGATGCGGGAACTGCTTCCCACCTGGCCGCCGGTGGCGGCGGTGAAGTTCACCGTGCCACCACCCACCGCGCGGGTGAGGCTGGTGAGAGTGAGGTCCGCTGAGTTGACACCTGTGCCGCCAATGGTCGAGTTGATGAAGGATGCGCCCTTCACGAGCGTGACATTGCCGACTGTCTCAGTGGAAGCAGACTGAGCACGTCCGAAGAAGGCAAGCGTACCGCCGCGGAGAGAAATGGGGGCGGCGTCATTGACGCGGTCGAGCAATTCCTTGCTGCCCGTGTTGTCGATGTTCAGCGTGGCATAGTTGATCTGGATGTCGGAGGTTCCGGAAAGCTGGCCGCCATCCTTGAGCGTGGTGGCACCGCCGCCGATGATGGTGAGGCCCGTATAGTCATTGTTTGAATACATGGTCAGGGTGTTCTGGCCGGAGCGCAGGAAGCTCATGGCACCGGTGAGGTAGCCGGCCCAGTTGCGGGCATTGTTGTCCTGATTGATGGCAAGAGTACTTCCGGAGAGAGCACCGCCGGTAATGGTGCCGCCAGCGCCCTCGACACCGCCGGTGTCTGAGAAGAGGATCTGGATGAACTGGGAGTTGCCGTTCAGATCGAGCGTGGCGCCGGGGCCGACCAGGAGGTTCTGGTTGGCAACGAGGGTGTTGTTTCCACCGTTGAGGATGACGGTGCCGGCTTCAATGCTGGCGTTCCCGGTGATGGTGCTGGCACCGCGGCCCGCGATGGGGCTGGCAGGAGGCGAGAAGATAAGAGTGCCTGACCCGGCCTTGACCCAGCCCACAGTGCCAACGATGGCGCTGGTGATGTTGAGAGTGGTGCCAGAGTCCACGGCGTAGAAGTTCTGCACGGCAGCGTTGTTGAGGACAGGCACGCCGAGAACATTGTTGCCACCTCCAGTGGCGAGGATGGCACCCGCAGCCAGGGTCAGGGCGGCAGGCGTGGTACCGCCGGTGATGAAGGCCGCGCCAGTGGAGCCAACAGAAGCGCCGGAAGGATCGCTGAAGCGCAGGGCATTGAAGGTACGGCTTGCAGTGAGGTCACGCGTGGTCATGACCGAATTGACATCGACGGTACCAGTGGTGGCGGTGACGCTGTTGATGTTCGTGGTGCTGCCGGCATTGTAGGCGGTGAAGGCAGCGATGCCATTGGCTCCGTAGGTGGCAAAGTCGGAGCCGTTCACGGTGGCGCGCTGGATGATGCTGTTAGTAAGCGTAGGCGCAGCAGTAAAGATGATCTTGTTGGTGGCGGAGCCAAGCGCGGTCCCCGTGCCGATGAAGTTCACGGAGCTGTCCCCAGTAACGATGTTGCTTGCCAGACTGGCGAAGGTGAGCGTGACGGAGCCGCCGTTGCTGTTGGAGATGATGGTGTTGGCAGGACGGTTGAGGGTGAGCGCCCCAATGCTCTCTGTGGAGGTGACGCCATTGCCCAGGTAGGAGAAGGTGCCGCCACTGAGCGTGAGGGCACGGCCGCCGAGACGGTTTGCCGTGGCGGTGCCGGTGTCGTCAATGAAGAGAGTGCCGGTGGGATTGACGGCGATCGCTCCGGTGGCGCCGAGCTTCACACCGCTGCCGGAAACGCTGAGCGTGCCCGCATTGATGGTGATGGCGCCGGTGTAACCGGTCTGATTGCCAATAACAGCGAGAGTGCCTGCGCCGATCTTGGTAAGGGCAGATCCACCAGCACCATTGCCTATGACGCCGGTAAGATTGATGAGGCCGCCGGTTCCTGCGAAGAAGGAGGAGGTGTTGCCGGTGACGATGTTGCCGGTGATGTTGAGTGTGGCACCGGCGTCAGCGCCGTAGGTTGCGGCATTGCCGGAGGTCTGGGTGATGAGGCCGGAGTAGGTGTTGATACCAGAGACGCTCTGGATGCTGCCGCCGGAATTGATGCCGGAGGTCTGGCTGTTGGTGGTAAGCGTGATGGGATTGGAGACCGTGACGCCGCCGGAGAGCTGGAGGGCCGAGCCGATGGCATTAGTCACGGTGATGGACCCTGATCCAAGTGCGTTGTTTTGCATCACCATGATGGCGCCGCCATTGATGTTGATGGCACCGGTCATGGTGGAGTTGCTGGCATTGATGGCGAGGACGCCGCTGTCGTTCTTGTTAAGCGTATTGGTGACGGCGGAAAGGGAGAAGGGAGTGTTCAGCGTCAGAGTATTATTCTGAGTAACTTCAAAGGCGTTGTTTGCCGCGTTGAGCAGGAAAGTGCGGTTCGTGGAGAAGGACGATGTGGCACGGAAGCCGGTGCCGGTCTGGCTGTCGATCTCGAGAGTGATGGTGTTGGCGGCGTTGCCGAGGGCGCCATCCGAGCTGACGGAGAGAACGCCATTAAGGACATCGATGGTGGCGCCGGGGCCGCCAAAGGTGTTGCCGCTGTTGTCGAGCACGAGGGTGCCCGCGCCCGACTTTACCAAGGAGTAGCCGCCAGTGTCCGACACGACGCCGCTGAGAATGAGCCCCTGCACCACATTGGAGGCCGTGGCATTGGTTACGGAGAAATGGGAGGCGCCTGTAAGAGAAATGGACCCGGTGAACTCGAGCCCGTACCCGCTAAGGTTGTTGATGGCAAGGATGCTGCCGTTGTTGGTGAGATTGACCTTCTGCAGGACCTTGTTGCGCGCGAAAGGAGCGCCGCCAGAGCGGTTCACAGTGACGGCGGTGTCCGCGGTGAGGGTGACATTTCCACCAAGGCTGATGGTTTCGACGGTGCCGAGCGTGTTGCCATCGGCGAGGAAGATGAGGCCTCCGGCGATGTTGATGGTGCCGTTATAGTTGCCGAGAATGAGGGTGCCTAGGCCGGACTTGTTGACAACATCGGTGGAGAGGGAGTTGATGACGTTGCCAATGCTCACGGTCATCTGCGGCGCGGTGACGGTGACGTTCCAAGTGGAGGGCAGCGTGGTGTTGCCGTTGAGGGTGAGGCTGTTGGTGCCGTTGAACACCGTGTCTCCCATGAACGTAAAGTCATTGATGACTGAGAAGGCTCCCGAGGCGAGCAGCGATGTGTTTGCCGCCATGGTCACCGCTCCAGTTCCGAGAGGACCGGAGGTCAGGGTATCGCCGAGGTTGGACCCGACACTGCTGGCTCCGATGATCAAACCACCCGCCATCACATTGACGCCGCCGGAGAAGGTGCTCAGATTGCTGCTGAGCTGAAGGAGGCCGTCTCCGGTCTTAGTAATGCCGCCATTCTGAATGAGTGCATTGATGTTCAACGAGGCCTGCCAGGGAGCAACGTTGACGCCATTGATGATGGCGGCACCGAGATTGACCGCGTAGGAACCCGCGCCATTCAGGTCCAGGGTGCCGGTGCCGATGACCGCGGCGTTGCCCGCGTTGACCGTGCTGACATTGATGCCGCCGGTGAGGGTGAGAACGCCGGTGGGGTTGACCGTGGGGGCGGCGCCACCCAGGTTGTTGACAGTGATGCCCGCGAGTGTGTTGGCCTGGCTGGCGAGGTTGACCAGAGAACCGCCGCCGAGAGTCAGAACGTTGCTGGCGGGGATGACGCTGCCGGCAGTCTGGGTGAGGATGGCCTGGTTCACGGTGAGACCGCCGGTGCCGAGAGCACCGGTGGCGCCGAGAATGATGTTGCCGCTGTTGAGGATGGTGCCGCCAGTGTTGGTGTTGACGGCATTGATCGTTGTGTTGCCCACGCCTGCGCCTTCAATCTGGCCGGAGGTGAAGATAAGGCGCACGGCACCGGTGCCATTGTCCACCACGGGTGCGTTGAGAGTTATAGTGCGGTTGGTGCCGCCGAAGTTCGCATGGGTGATGTAGAAGTCGCTGGCCACATTGACGGCGCCACTGGTGAGGCTGCCGTTGCGGATGGTGAAATCGACATTGTCTGTGCCCTGCGCGAGGAGAAGACCGCCGCCCTTCATGGCGAGGGTGAAGCCGCCGAGGTCGAGAATGGTGGCGGCGTTCTGTGAGGCAAAATTGAGGGTGTACACAGTGGTGTCTCCAAGCAGCGTGGTGGTGCCGGTGGTGGTGAAGCGCACGTTGTCCGTGTCGAGAGGGCCCGAGTTCAGAGAACTGCCGGCATAACCCGCGAAGCCATTCTGATTAAGCTGGCCGATGCCGTAGGTGGCGTCATAGCTGGCCCACTCACGATCCACGATGGCCCAGGGGCCGAGGATATTGTTCGTCAGAGTGGGAGCCGCAGTGATGATGATATTCGGAGTGCTGCCGATGGCGCCCACTGAGTTTCCGTTGCCATTGAAGCGCAGGGTGGCGGTGGAACCGACGGCGCGCGTCAGGGAGGCGAGTGTGAGGACGGAGGAATTGACATTGGTACCACCATTGGCGGCGCTGATGAAATTGAATCCTTCGATGATGGATACGGCACCGAGAGTCTCGGAAGTGTTCATCTGCTGGCGTCCACCATAGGTGAGCGAAGCACCGGCCATGGTGATGGTGGCGGTGTCCTTGACGCGGTCATCAACGTTGTAAAGGTTGCCATTCGAGAGGGAAAGGCCGCCGTAGTTGATGGTGATGGAGTTGGTGTTCAGGAGAGCGCCGTTGTCATTGAGTGTAACGGTGCCACCAGAGATGAAGGTATCGCCGGTGTAGGTCTGGGCGCTCTGGAGGTTGAGCGCTCCGGTGCCGGTCTTGTTGAGGTAGATATTGCCCGAGATGACACCGGCAAAGTTGGTGTTGCCATTGATGGTGAAGGTGGACTGGGTGGAGCCGGAATTGATGACCGTGCCACCGGCGATGCCATTGCCGCCGCCCGCCGTGGCGCTGGAAAGACCTGCGACAAACTGGTTGCTGCCATTGAGGTCGAAGGTGCCGCCGTAGTTCAGGGCCATCCCCTGATTGTAAAGGAGCGGGTTGGTGATGCCGGAGGTGGTCAGCTTCACGGTGCCTTCATTGATGTAGGTGGTGCCGATGATGAACTGCTGGGAATTGATGTCGAGTTCCCCAGGAAGGTCTTTCGACATGCCAGCGGAGCCGCTCATGCCGCTGTTAACGGTGAGGGACTGTCCGCTCTGGACGTGGATGATGGCTTCACCACCGAAGGCGACGACGGGGACATTGAGGAAGGCGCCGCCGGTGCCATTCGCCAGAATGGTGCCGCTGGTGATCGTAAGGGTGGCCGGGGGATTTCCACCGAGGCCACCGACAGCGGCGGTGTTGTTGATGGTGAGGGCGTTGAGGGTCTGATTTCCGGTAAGGGAGTTCAGCGTGGAGGTGGTGGCCTTGAAGGTCTGCGTGGTGGCCGCACTTAGGATATTTGTGGCGGCGGAATAACCGGTGAAGGCAATGACGCCGAGAGACGCGCTGTAGGTGGCGAGTTCGCTGCCATTGACGGTGACACGATTGAGGATGCCGGTGGTGGCGGGCGTCAGGCCAGGGGCGGTGGTGAACTTGAGGAAGTTCGTGGCGGTGCCAAAGGTACCGGTGACGTCGAGAGTGCTGCCCGCATTGCTGGTGAGGGTGGCGAAGGTGAGCGCAGCCGTGCCGGTGCCGCTGATGTTGATGACGTTGGAGCCCTGATCGCTGGTGAAGGCTCCCGCGGTTTCCGTGGAGTTTTTAGAGATGAAATTGAGCTGACCGCCCTGGAGCAGGAGGGACTTGCCCACGAGACGGTTGTCAGTGTTCGTGCCGCTGTTGTCGAGCCTGAGGATGGCGCCATTATAGACGATGTTGCCACCTGTGGTGGCCGTCATCGTGGCGGTACCATTGAGGGCGAGCGTGCCGGCGTGGACGAGGATGCCGTTGCTGCTGGTGGGTGGAACGATCGGCACGCTGAAGGTGAGAGTGCCTGCGCCATATTTGTCCATGCCCCAAAGAAGGTTGGTCAGGGAGACGGTGGTCACATTGATGTCGCCCTCGGCATTAAACTGGAGGCGGTGGGCGGCGCCGATGATGCCACCGGTGATATTGAGCGTGCTGCCCGCGCGTGCGCCGATGGTGGAATCAAAGCCCTGGGTGATGGCACCGGCATAGGTATTGGTGCCAGAGACGTTGTCGATGACGCCCTGGAAATTGATGCCGGCATTGAGCACGTTGTTGGTGCCCTGCAGGGTGAGAGGATTGCTGATGGTGACGCCGCCGGCAAGCTGGAGGGCGGAGCCGATGACATTGCTCGTGGAGGCATTGATGGTGCCGGTGCCCAGAGGACTGACGAGGGCGGGGTTGTTGATGAGGATCGCACCTTCGGTGATGTTGATCTGCCCGCTCCAGCCGGGGTTGGAGGCATTGATGATGAGGGTGCCGAGGTCCTGTTTGTTCAAAGCGGCGGTGGCTCCGGTGGCGCCGTTGAGATTAAAAGCGGAGTTCAGCGTGAGTGTGTTGCCATAGGAAACTTCGATGGCACGGATGTTTGCGGTGTTGGCAAGCTGGATGACCTGGGAGGTGGCGAAGGTGCCGGTGGCGCGGAAGGCGGAGGTGCCGGTGGAAGGATTGAGCACAATGAGATTGGCGGCATTTCCAAGCTCGCCTGCAGCAGCCACGGACACCACACCCTGGGTGATGTTGATATTGCCGGTGAAGGTATTGCCAGAAGGCGCGGCGTTGTCGATGACGAGAGTGCCACCGCCGGACTTGTTGAAACCAGTGCCGGTGAGATTGCCAGTGAGGTAAAGGCCCTGGATGACATTGGATGCCGATGCGTTGGCAACGGAGATCGTCGGCGTGCCGGTGAAGGCGATGTTGTCCGACACCTGCAGGCCGTAGCCGTTGTTGTTCGTGATGGTGACACCACCGCCGAGCGAGCTCACGCTGGCGGGAGCGATGATCTTGTTCACCGCGAGGTTGAAAGGCAGGGTGCCGCCGGCACGTCCGACGACAATGGTGGGGACGATGCCGGGATCAAAGGTGACATTGCTCGTAGTGAGCAGGGTCTGCACTTTGCCGGTTCCATCGCCATCGGTAAGGAGGGAGACGGAGCTGGGATTTCCAAGTGCGGAGGCATTGAAGTCGCCTGTGTAGTTGGTGGCATTGAAGATGAGGATGCCGGGACCGGTTTTGCTGATGGACGTCATGGGTCCCAAGGCCCCGAGGAGAGCGACGGTGAGGGAGGGATTGTTGATTTGGATGGTCGGTGTGCTGCCAAGGCCAGCGCCGCTGAGGGCGCCATTGAGCGTGAGAGTCCAGACGGTGGTGGCGGTGCTGTCAAAGGTGGGAGTGCCAGCAAAGGAGATCGGATTGGCAATGGTGCGGCTGCCGTCCACGAGCAGGGTGGTTCCGGATGCGGCGGTGACGGACCCGAGACCGAGAGGACCGCTGGCGATGCCGGCGCCACCGATGGTGCCGGTGCTGTTGCCGCTGATGAGGATGCCGCCATTATTGATGGTGAGACCGTTGAAGGTGCTCTGGCCGCTGAGCTGCATGATGCCGGTGCCGTTCTTCACGATACTGGAGGTGGTGCCGGTGACAACGGAGGTGATGTTCAGCGCTGAATTGATGGTGGAGTAAAGCACGCCATTCACCGTGGGAGCCTGGACGTCGAAGGTATTTGCCCCGGGCGCAAGAGCCAGGGTGCCCAGATTGATGGTGGGCACGGTGAGGGCGTTGCTGTTGGCGACCGAAACAGGAGTGTTTGAAGTGAGCGTGAGTGTATTTCCAGCACCAATGGTGACGACCGGATTGGTGGTGCCGCCGTTGTTGTCAAAGACGAGGGCATTGAGCGTGTTGCTGCCCGCCAAGGTGAGGGTGGAGCTCCGACGCAGAGTGACGGTATTGGAGGGATCGATCTGGCCAGCGTTCGTGTTCAAGACTAGCGTGGAACTGTTGATGAGGAGTCCGCCCGCGGGGATGACGACACCGGTGCCGATGAGATTGACCGTGCCCTGGTCGATGATGGTACCGCCGGTGTAGGTGTTATTGGCGGAGAGATTAAGGATGCCCGCGCCGGATTTGATCAGCTGCACGGAATTCCCCGAGCCATTGTCCGCGATGACGGCATTGATGATCACATTCGCTGCGCCACCGACGAAGGTCTGACCGGTGGTGGAGGCGCTGGCATTCTGACTGACGGTGACGGTGGTGCCATCGACAACAGACACGATGTAGGTGCCGGCGGGGAGATTGGCATTGGTAACGGTCATGCCGGGGCTGAGGCCGACCGTGCTCGTCATGGTAATGGTGGAAGAGCCGGCAGTGGTGACGCCGCCAGTGAAGTTTGCGGTGCCAGTGGCGGCGCTGTATATGACGAGTTCGCGAGTGCCGGAAGATTCAGTGCCGCCGGCGGTGAGGGTGCCACGCAGTGCCAGGGTGCCGATGGAAGTGGCGTTGTTGTTATTGCTGCGGAGAAGGCCGCCCTGCTCGAGATTGAGGATGGAGGAGCTGTCGGTAAAGGTGATGTCATTGGTGAAAGCACCGGAGATCTTCAGCATGCCGGTGGTGGTGGTGTCCGAGGGAAGAAGCGTGACATTGGCCGCAGAGGCGGGAATGTCCGTGATCTCACCGGATGCAAAGGCGCCGGAGTAACCGGTGTAACCGCCCTGGCCGACGATGCCGATGCCGGTGCCTGAATTGTAGGCGGCATAGTCAGTGGAGTTGGCAATGGCCCAGGCACCAAGCGCACCATTGGCATTGGTGGTCAGCGGAGTGGTGAAGAAAATGGCCGCGTTGTTCCCCTGCTGGCCGAGAGCGGAGCCGGTGAAGTTGATGGTGGTGCCGGCACTGCGTGTGAGGCTGGCAAAGGTGATGTCCGCGGAGTCGAGTGCGCCGGCGGTTCCGGTGCCACCCACATTGGCAGTGATGGTGTTTGCGCCTTGGGCGGAGGTCAGAGCGCCAAAGACTTCATAGGAGGGGTCGGAAACCTTGCCGGTGAAGGAAACGGTGCCGTCACGCAGGGTGATGGCGGTGCTGTCTCCCACGCGGTCGTAGAGCGCACGCTGGAGGCTGCTGTTGTTGTTAAGCAGCAGGGCCGCTGCATTGAGCTCGATGCTGGTGGTGTTGAGGATGGTCGCTTCATCCTGCAGCTGCAGAGTGCCTCCCATCATGACGGTGAAGCCGCTGTAGGAGTTCGCGCTCTCCAGAGTGAGGGTGTTGCCGCCGACACGCGCAAGGTTCACGCTGCCATTGATGCTGGTGGCCAGGGTGGCGCTGCCAGGATTCATGTTTGAAACGATCGTTCCAGTACCGATGCTAGAGGTGATGACGCCGCCGGTGTCAGGCAGGATGCCGGGATCAGAAAGCTGCGCCATGTACTGCACACCGCCATTGAGATCGAGAGTTGCACCTTGATTGATATTGAGAAGCTGACCGGGGAAGAAGGTGTTGAGACCGTTAGCGATCAGCTTGGTGGTGCCATTGAGGAGGTTATGGGTGCCGGTGACAAAGCTGGGGGTGTTGAACGCCAGAGTGCCGGACTGCACCTTGACGAAATTGGCGGTGCCAATGAGCGTGCTGTTCACGGTAAGGGTGGTGCCAGACTGCACCTGGATGACGGGAGTGTTGCCCACAAAGGTGATGGATGGAACATCAAGGCTGTTATCGCCACCCGTGTTGATAAGTCCACCGGAGGTCACGGTGAGGCGGACGCCAGTATTTCCACCGACGCTGAGTCCCGTGCCGTCAATCTTGATGGCATTGATGGTGCGTGACGCCACGAGGGTGCTGGAGGCGGTAAGACCGATGGTGTCCGTGGCAGCCGCGGTATTGAGGTTGTTGCCGAGGTTGTAATCGGCGGAGGCAAGAGCGACGACGCCATTGGTGGCGTCATACTTGGCGAAGTCGGTGCCGAGCAGGATGCGGGGAATGACATTGTTGTACACCACGGTGCCACCGCTGGGGGCGGTGGTGAATTTGACGGTGTTGTTTGTGCCGAGGCTGCTGATGCCACTGAGATTCAACGTAGAGCCGGAATTGGCGAAGTTGACGGAGGCAAACGTAAGTCCGACATTGCCACCCGAGGTGGTGATGAAGGTCTGGACGCTGTTGATGGTGAGCACACCGGTGGTTTCTGTGGTGCCACCCGCAGCGCCGATGATGTTCAAAGTACCGCCCTGGCCGGTGACTGCGCCTGCATCCGCGAGGCGGTTCACACTGCCCGCGCTGTTGTCCAGAGTGATGACGCCGCCGGCGCTCAAGGTGATGGAGCCCGCCCACGTGCCCGCACCGCTGAGCACGATGTTGTTTCGATTGACCGTAAGCGCCCCCGTCGCGGTGTTGGCGTGGGTGAGGGTGAGGGTGTCGAGCCCAGAGTAGGAGAGATTTCCGGCGGCGGTGCCGCCATTCGCGACAGTGCCACTGATGAGGGTGGAGCCCGAGCCGCGCAAAGTCAGGGTGCGGCCGGTGTTGTCGTTGCTGAGATTGATGGTGCCGGAAAGTGTCAGAGTCGCACCGCCGGAGAGTTCGTTGCGCAGGAGGCGGTTGCTGCCGTTGTTTTCCACGACGCCGGAAAACTCAATGCTGTTGGTGCCGGTGATCGTGGCCTGATCTCCAGCGAGAGTGAGCTTGGTGGTGATCTTGTCCGCGCCAGTCAGGGGAAGATCCGCGGTTAGGACACCTCCGTCGAAGATGAACTGCGAACTGGAACCGAACTGGGCGACGCCTGAGGCCTTGCTGAGGATCAGAGTCCCCTGCCCCAGCAACGTGGAGCCCGTATAGGTATTGGCAGTGCTGCCTTCGAACTTGAAGTAGGCATTGTCATCAATGCGGATGTCCCACGCGATTTTGCCACCGGCTGCGGCATTTTCAGTGATTGCACCGTTCCAGATGGTGGAGCCCGTGCCGCGGATGCTGATGGTCTGGGTGGCCGCAGTTCCGCCAGCTTCTAGATTGCTGAAATTACCATTGATGGTCAGGAGCGAACCGGCATCGATGTTGTTGCTGAGCGTCCACTGATTGTTGCCGGCTGTTTTCTGCACGCCGCCATTCAAAGTAATGTCATAGGCACCGGTGACCTCGCCTGTGGAATTGTTTCCCTGAACGACGGTGGATGTGGTGAGGGGGCCGCCGGAGGCGAAGATGCCGCCGTTATTGAGGAGGATGGAGGAGGCGCTGCCGATCGCATTGCTCGTGAGGCCGAGCAGACCTCCCACCACGCTGATGCTGCCGGTGAAGGTGTTCGGCGTGGGTGGATTCATGGACCAAACACCGCCGTCGCTCTTGGAAATGCCGAGGACGTTGCCAAAGGTGGCATTGGTGCTGTTGGTGAGAACGAGATTGAACTGATTGTTGTCAGTGTTCGAGCCGCGAAACTCCAGGGTCACAACGCGCGCCACGGTATCGCCACGGGTGGTGTTGGTAAACACCCCGGTATTCCAGACCAGGGCGCCCGAGCCGGAGGAGTCGAGGCGATAAACGCGGTTGCCGTTAAAATTCCCCCCCTGAAAGGTGAGGTCACGGTTGGCAGTCTCACCGGATCCAACATAGCTGAGAGCACTGAGGTCCCCGCCACCGGAGCCGTTGTAAATGAAAGCGCCGCTGGCACCGAGTGAGCTGCTGGCACCGGTGCCGATGGAGGTGACGATGAGATTGCCGGCATCCACCCGGGTACTGCCGGTATAGATGTTGTTGCTGCCGAGGATGAGAACGCCGTTGCCATTCTTAATGAGAGCGGCACCACCTGTGCCTGCACCACTGATGACTCCAGAGAGGATGCCGGCCGTGACCATGGTGCCAGTGTTGCCGTTGTTGTTGACGGTAATGGTGCGCGTGGCGGAGCCGATGGCGATGTCGTTGGTAATTTCGGTCTCACCGAGAGCGGTGGACGAACCCAGGACAAGAGAGGAGGGATTGAAAGTCGAGCTGCCCCAGGTGAGACCGCCGCCGCCGATGTTGACGACGAGCCGGTCTGAAGTGGCGGCTGAGAAACCGGATGCACCGCCTGTGATGGCGACGGTGGTACCGTTGCCGGCAACGGCAGCACCGAGCGTACGGGAGAAGGTGCCAGAGGTCTCAAGCACACCACCATTGATCACCAGCGGGCTGCTGGCGGAAAGGCCCTGAACAGCATAGTCTGAGGAAGCTACGCGAAGCACACCGCCGCTGACGGTGGTGGTGCCGGTGTAGGAGTTGGAGGTGAGAGGATTGAGAATCCACAGGCCACTGCCCCCCTTCGTGAAGGAAAGAGCACCGGCGCCGTTGTCGATCAGATGGACGTCGAGTTCATTGTCACCGAGGGAGTTGCCCTGGAGGGTGAGAAGGCGGGCGGTTGCAGCACCACTGAAGGCGATGTCCCCTTGGTTGCGGAAGATGAGGGCGGCGTCGTTTCGATTGCCGGTGGCGAGCACGCTGTTGCCGAACTGACCGGAGGAATCGATGGTGCCATTGGCCGCGAGGGTAAAGAGGCGGTCGATGCTGACAGAGGGGGTCTGTGTGACCTGATAGATGGAGGCGTTGGAGCCGGTGTATTGAAGTGTGCCACCACTGAACACGAGATTGGCAGCGTCATTGCTGGAGTTGCCGATGCTGCTGGCTACACCGCCATCTGCCAGGCTGGTGACGACCAAGGTGCCGCCGAGAATGCTGACCCCGCCGGAGAAGGAGTTGACGCCGGTGAGCGTTAGAGAGCCGGTGCCGGCCTTGGAAAGGCTGATGGCGGCGGACGTGCCGTCAGTGATCAGACCGCTGAAGAGACCGCTGCCGTTGCTGTTCCCCACACGCAGGACGGCGGTGCCGCTGGCGGCGTTGTTGATGATGGTGCCGGCGCCATTGAGGACGTTCAGACCATTGGCGGAAACAGAGCCAATGCTTACGCCATTGAGATCAAGCACAGTGTTCTGACGCATGGTCAGGGACGCATTGGTGCCGCCGATGGTACCGCTGCCGGAAAGCTGGATCCCGCCTTCATTGATGGTGGTGGTGCCGGTGTAGGCATTGGCCCCGCTGAGGATGAGGACGCCGCTGCCGGCCTTGGTGAGGCTGCCGGCGCCTCCACTGATGACAGCGCTGACGGTCAGCGCGTTGCCAGTGTCGTTGGTGAGAAGATTGCCAGCTGCAGTACCATTGGTGATGATGATGACTTCAGACGCGGAAGCACCCAGAGTGTTTGCGGCGGTTCCGTTGTTCTGAATGGTGGCCGCTCCATTGGAGTTGTCAAAAAGGATGCCGCCACTGGCGATCGTGAGAGCGCCCCCGAGGGTGATGGTCTGGGCGTTGACAATTTTGAGGGAGTTGATGCTCTCGGCGGACAGGTTCGAGAGCGGGGTGCCAGTGCTCTGGTAGTTTGTACCGGCGACACCGCCGCTGGTGGGCAGCTCGGCCTGACCGGTGAGGGCGGTGACAGCGCCACCCGCGCTGACGCTGGCGGCAAAGTCCGTGCCCGCGGAGCCATAGGTGGCCCAGCCCCCGAAGAGTCCGGAAGAACCGGCGGCTGCAGTGAAGGTGATGGAGGTTCCGGCATCCGGATTGAAGTTCAAGGTGGCACCGGCGCCGCGAGTGCCGAGGGAGGCGAAGTTGAGCGTGGGAGTGCCGCCATTGGCGGTAGTCTTCACGTAGCCAGCACCTGCGGTCGGAGTGAGCGCACCGACCTGCTCCACGAGCGCGCCTGCCGTAGCAGAGCCCTGGTACTCAAAGGTGCCTCCCGCCCACTGATTGTTACGCAGAGCGTCAGTGCCAAAGACGACCTGGCTGGTGTTGTTGATCACATCAGAACCATTCCCAGCCGCGGATGTGGGCCGGACTTGGAGGGTGCCGCCGCTGACAGTGACGTTGCCGACGAAATTGGTCGTCGCACCAAAGGTGATGGTGGAAGCAGCAAGCGCTGTGCCGATGAGATTGCTGATGGTGATGGTGTTGCCGTTGACCGCAGTGACGACGGAACCAGCTGGGATGTTGCCACCGGAGACAGCCTGACCGACGGCGATGGTGCCGGTGGCTCCACTGACCACGAAGGTGTCTGAACCGGCACCGCCACCACTGGCCCAGGCAGCAGAACCCCCGGCGAGATAACCCGAGGCAGCGGGATCGTACAACCATGTGCCGGAACCGACCTTGGAAACCGATGTGGTGCTTCCAGTGCTGTTGGCGATGAGGCCGCCAATTTCGTTGATAATGCTGGCAGCGCTGTCACCACCCAGGAAGAAAGTTTTGTTGCCGTTGCCGCCGGCTTCAACAATGGGTGCGGTGAAGACGAGGGGGGAGCCGCTGGCTTGATTGGCGAGGACGATGCCAAAGCCGGTGGTGCCGGAGAGGTTGAGATATTTGCCTGTGGTTGCGCCGGTGCCTCGGTAATCGAGAGCACCGCTGTTCAACTGGATGGGAGAGACGGTCGCGGCATTGAGGGCACCGAATGTGGTGATGGCCATGGTGCCGGTGATATTGGTGCTGCCGAGATAGGTGCCGGCGGAGCCTCCATAAGTGAAGTAACCTGTGCCGGCCTTTGTCACCATGTTGTCCGCCGTGGCGGCGAGGATGCTGCCTGTGATGACGGTGTCGCTGTTGCCGGTGACGGTGAAGGTGCTCGCCGCGGCGTTGTTGGCATTCCAGACATCGCCACCCGTAAGGGTGAGGACACCGCTGGAGTTGTTGGTCAAGGTGATGCCGCGATAATCAGCCGCGGTGGGAGTGGCGACGGTGATGGTGGTGTTGTATCCGTTGCGACCGTTGACGGTGATGTTGGCAATGTTGCCGCCGGCGTCGCGAATGAGACCACCCAGCCCCAGGGTCTGGTTGATCAAGGAGGTTCCATTTCCGAGAGGACCGGTGATATCATGATCGACGAAGATGGTACCAGTGGTGTTGTTGCGAATGCGAACAGTGCGCGAGGCAAACCCGGCTGGAGCGTCGGTGCGGATTTCCAGCGTGCCGTTGTTCAAGTCCACCTGACCTGTGCCGCGATTCTGGCCGAGGGCGCTGTTGACCTGTACACGCACCGTTCCCGAGTCAACTCGGAGGGCGTCGGTGAAATTGTTGCCCGCATTTTGCAGCCAGAGCGTGGTGCCAATGAGCTGGCCGGTTTTGATGAAGCGATCGGCGGAGTTTTCCGAGCCGGAGACGATGCCGCTGATGATCCAGTTGCCGTTGCCCTGCAGGATCTGCCCCTGGCCGGTGATGCCGAGATAAATGCCGCCGCTGACAGTGGTGGAACCATAAGATGCCCACGCCCTGTTTTCACCTGCAGCAGAGCCGAGGGTCAGGCCGCCCGCCAAATCGTTGTATCCGATGCTGACAAGCCCGCCGGAGTTGTTCACCACACCGGGACCACGGCCGGACATGGAGACTTCACGGTTCAAGGTGATGCCGGGAGCCGAAATGGAAGAAGAAGTTCCTTGGAGCACAAGGGCACCGCCGGAAAATCCGGGATTTCCAGTCTGCGCGACGCCAGTGATAGAAATGGCGGTGGTACCTGTTCCGAGCTGCGAACCATTGGTGATGACGAGCTGGCCTTGCTGAACCGAGATATCGCCACTGAAGCTGTTGGAGTTGTTGCTCAGCACCAGGGAACCGTCTCCTGTTTTTGCGAGCCCGTTGGCCCCCGTGATGAGTGAGTCAATCGTGGTTCGCTTGTAGCCCTGGACATAGATGGTGGCAGGGCCGCCGAGATTGAGAGTGTCCCCGGTGAGAGAGAAGCCGTCCGTCTTAAAGAGGAGTGATCCCACGTTGATGACGCCGCCCAAAGTCACGGTGCCCCCCGCGCCCGTGAAAATAGCAGTGTCATAAGGAGCGGTTGCATTCGGCCAGAGGACGTCGCTGGTCAGGTTCCACCAGTTCGTGCTCGTAGTGTCCCATGCTCCCGAGCCTCCGAGTCCGGCACCAGTGGTCGCGTTGCCAGCCGCTGACGCATCGCTGTCCCAGTAAAAAGTCGCGCCTTTGACCTGCGATGTGCAGAGGGGAAGGAGAGCGATCAAAACTGCAGTCACCGGACGTTTTGCGTAGCGACGCAGCCAGGACGTAAAGAGACTTGAATGATTCATGTGTGGTTGGTGGAGCGGGGGCCGGGGGGAGATGGCGAGAGCGTGATTTCCGCATTCCCCAGAAAGAGTCTTTACCCCCGGGGCTGAAAAATCGGGGCCATTAAAGCGAAACCGAGTTAATTCATCCATCAGCCTTCAGCTTGTTCATTGCTAAACACTGAGCGCCTGAGGTACGAGCTTTATCTTTTGCAGTGTTAAAGGAATGCTTTACACGCCCATGCCTGCACTGCGTGAGGGTTCTAGTGCAGCGCTATTTTTTTGCACTCGCCGTCTGCGTTTAGGCCAATTGGGGCTTCCCGGCCAGACTTGACACCACGGTCATGAGTTCAACAGAATCTGCCGGCTTGGAGATGTGCATCTGAAAACCCGCGGCAATGGCCTTGATGCGGTCCTCCGTTCTCGTGTAGGCCGTCAATGCGATGGCTGGAACATTTCCTCCCTGGCTGGCAGGGAGTTGGCGAATTTCTCGAATTAATGAATAGCCATCCCTGTCGGGCATGCCGATGTCACTGATCAAGACATCTGGAGCAGCCTGGCCCCATAGATCGAGAGCCTGCTGCACCGATCGGGCAGTGGTGACAACCGCTCCGGCTTTGGCGAGCATCTTCTGGAGGAGATTGCGGGAGTCCTCCTCATCATCCACAATCATCACACGAATCTCGTCAAGATGCGGCGCGTTTCCTGCGGAACTGGAACGCTCAGATGAGGCGGGGTGGCGGCTTCCGGCCTCGGTCTCCGGCTGGATCACCACCATGGGCAGCATCAGTGTAAAGGTGCTGCCTTGGTTTCTGCCAGCGCTTGAAGCCTTGACGGTCCCGCCATGCAGTTCGGCCAGATGTTTGACGATGGCGAGTCCGAGGCCCAGTCCGCCCTGAGTACGGGTGGAGGATGCGTCGGCCTGACGGAACCTCTCAAACACATGGGGCAGGAAATCGGGATCAATGCCAATACCGGTGTCGTTCACGCTAACCTCCAGGTGCGAGTGTACTCGGGTGAGCAGCACCTGAATGCGACCGCCCGATGCTGTAAACTTGATGGCGTTGTTCAGCAGATTCCAAAAGATCTGCTGAAGGCGGTTGGGATCTCCAAACACAGGCTGAGCTGCAGGATCAAACACCGACTGCAGCCGCAGGTTTTTGGCGTTGGCGGCGGGCCTGGCATTCTCGATGGCGTCTTCGAGCAAGGGAATCAATTCCACGCGCTGCACCTCCAGCCGCACCTTCCCGGAGAGGATGCGGTTCATGTCCAGCAGATCATCGATAATGCGGCATTGAGCGTGGGCATTGCGGTCAATGACCTCAATGCCCTGCCGAACCTCCTCCGGCTCGCAGTGGCCGGAGAGAAGGATCTGGGTCCAGCCCAGGATGGCCTGCAAGGGGGTGCGCAGCTCGTGGGAGAGCGTGGCAAGAAACTCGTCCTTCATGCGGCCCTGAAGTTCAGATTCCTGCATGGCCGTGGCGGCCAGCTGAGTCGCCTTTTTTTGCATTGAGATGTCACGGGCGATCTTGGAGGCGCCCACGATGAAGCCTCCGTCATCCCGCACAGGAGATATGCACAGGGACACCTCCACAATATTACCGTCTTTGCGAATGCGCTGCGTCTCGAAATGGTCCACGCGCTCTCCGTTGCACAGCTTGTCCAATATCTGCCGCTCCTCGTTCTGACGTTCAGCGGGGATCAGGCGCAAGATCGACTGGCCGACCATCTCCTCGGCAGTGTAGCCAAAAATGCGCTCCGCGCCCTGGTTCCAGCTCGTCACGACCCCTTTTAAATTCTTGCTGATGATGGCGTCATCGGAGGAGTCAATGATCGCGGACAACAGGCCGTCCGGGGAAATTGTGGCATCACTCGGGATGCTGCCGGAAGACGAATTCATAGGTAAATGAATGTCACCCTTCCGTCACGTATAGCAATGACGGCCGCGTCAGGCAAAACCTGAACCGAAAGTCAGGCTCACTCGGCAGCTTTGCCCCTCTCTTTGCTGAACATGCCGAGCGCCTCGAAGGGCACGGAGACGCCTTCGCGGAGAACGAGGCTGCTGAGCTTCGCAGCATTGTGGAGGACGCTTTTCGCGGCGCCGATGACTCCCAGCGGAGCAACCTTGATGTCATCAAAGGGCCCGCGCACCTGCATCTCCAGAAACACGACGCTGACAGGCGCCAGGACCACGCCCACCACACCGCGAACATTGGCACGTCCATGCCCTTCCACCGTGCGCTTGTTCACGTCCACCGTACCGCGCGCAGTGACCACGATCGACTGGCCGAGAACCTTCATGGGCTCCACCATTGCGACGCCCTGCTTCATGATGAACCTGGCGCGTACCTCACCGGTATCGTGCGGATGCTCGCGATGCAAGATGTGGGGAAAAAGATGGTAGGCCTGGTCCAGCAAAGGGACGTGCACCACGGGTGCCTTGACCAAGTCCAGCGTGCCGCTGCCTGTGGAATTGCTGGGATCATTGCCAATGATACCGCGGTAGGTGAGCGTCAGCTCGGCATTCTCCAGGCGCGCGTTGAGCTTGCCCACCCACGGAACGAGAGTTTCGAGGCGCAGAGACTGCAGCGTGACATCTGCATCGCTCAGCTTTTTGCCATCATAACTGGCGGTGATCGCAAACTTGCCGCCGAGCAGGCTCCCCTTCAAATCGTCGAAATGCCAGGCGTGGTGATCATAGGACACCTTCCCCTGCAGATGCTCGATGACCAGCGGATGCTCTCGTACGGTGACCACGAGAGCTGCAGCGCTGCGCAGCCGCAATGAGCCGAGCGTCCACTCCGGCTTGCGCCCGCCCGCGTGAAAGACAAAGTCCTGCAAAACGATGTCGGGAAAGCTGGTGACCTTGACGTCCTGCGGCAGTGTCGCGGAGAGCGCTGGGATGTTATGCGCCAGCTCGACCAGATTGGCATTGCCACTGAGATTTGAAATCGTCAGAGTGCCTGTTTTGCCGATCTCCTGTCCTTTGAAAGTGTCTTTGTGTCCGGAAGTGTCCGTCACCGTGCCGGAGAGGAGCAGCGGTTGTTCACCCCAGCCTGCGCGAGTGGCTTCCACCGTGGCAGTGCCTTGGGCAAAGGTGATCTTTGAAGAGAGTTTCAGCTCTGACTGGGAAAGCGATGCCTCGGCATCCGCCTGCTGCATGGGCACTCCCTGCAGTTCCAGCTTGGCACCGGAGCCGTGCAGAGTCGCGCTCCAAGCCACCGCGGCAGGACGTAGATCCACACTGAAGCTGCCGGTGATGGCAAACGTGCCGCCGCCGGGTTTGAAGCTCAGCATGGCCAGCACCGAGCGCACCGGCTTCAGATTCAATTTGAACGGCACTTTGGTTTCAGGAGAGTCTCTGCTGGCTGCGGTGATGATGCTGCCTTTCACCGCCATCGAGACCGGACCGTTGTCGGTGTTGATCCGGGCGATTTCGATTGTGTTCTCGCGCAGGGACACGTCAGTGGTGAAATGCTGAAACTTCACCGCGCCGTCTTGGTCGTGCAGAGTGAGCGTGCCGTCCTTGACGTGCCAGCTGGTGACGGCGGTGTGCGTTTGCCAGATGTCGCGCCACAGAACGTCCACATGCAGCTCGGATATTTCGATCAAGGGATCATTGGCTGGCAAACTGCGCAGCGCCGCATCTGTGAGCGTGATCCCGCCAAGGATAGACCACGACTCGCGGCTGTAAGTCAGGCTCAAACCACGCTCTGACAGCTTTTGCCGCAGGGTGGCCTGGGCGGTGGTGACCAGCCAGTGATAGCCAACTAAGAGGAGTGCGGCGAACACCGTCATGACGATGAGCGTCACGCGAAGCCTGTAATGAGAAGAATGAACTTTTGCGCGAGACATCGGAAGCAAGATGAATGAACCCAGGGGAGCGACGCGGGCGGAGCAGCCGCCCGGTGCTGGCTGGCTCGTCACTGCTATTCGGGATTGACGCTCTGTTTGGCTCTGTCCTCTGTGGTTGGACGCATCAGGTTCTTCCGCCGGATTCGCTGCTCAGGGCAGCGGCGGATACTTGAGCGGAGAGACAAAACCGGCCATGCGAAAGTATCTTGGCGAAGAAACATTAACTCCTTCCCTGCCCGCCATGAAGGCTTTGCCCTGCCCCACCACCGTAACCCCCGTGGAGAACGCATGCCTTCATGCGCTGATGCTTTTTCTGAGACTGGTTCCAGCTGGACCGCGAGCACTTCGTCCAAGCTTTTCACCGGAATGATCTTCAGTCACTGCCACATTTCTTCCGACAGTTCTGGCACTCCCTCTCATTGAGAATGGGAATGAGGATCGTCTTCAGACCCGCACGCAGTGAGGAGATGGATTTATCCTTCATGCAGCCAAGTCTTCGCCATGAAATACAGATGGGCGAAGCGATGCCTGCGAGGCAATGACCTTACGGAGTTTGAGGAGGAAGACGATGGCACGATTCTTTGCACGCCGTAGTCTGGCAGCAGATCTCAAAGACCTTGATCAGGCCAAGGCCGATCAGCGCGGGAGATAGCAGCAAGGAACCGAGGGAGGCAATGGGCCTCTTCATGCTCCGTGCAGGCAGAATGGTGAGCAGGAGGCCAGCGGCCAGCGCGGCCCCCACCACTTTGGCTGGCTCACGGCGCACGAATTCTTCCGCCTGCTCCAGCGATTGCTGGAAGCAGAGTTCGATGGGATGAGGTGTCTGGGGATCGTTCATGGCACTTGGGATGGAGGTTGGGAAAGGAATGATCAGCGTCTGCCGCGTGCGGACAGTGGAGACTCTGACATGAATACGCATTTGCGGCATCCCGTGGCTTGGTGATTGCCATTCAGATCATGTGATGGTGCACATTAAGCTCCGCGACTTGCTCATAGGATCGACCGCCGAGTGAAGAGGCGGCACCGCCGCGCTGTGCCTTGAAAAAGCGCTCTTCAGATTTTGCACCCGTCCAAGAGCCTCCCAAGTGCGAAGCAATCGTGACACCGCCCGCTGATGGGGCGGCCGCCCTTCACCCAAGCCCCCAAGACCTCCCCCATGCCAATGCTTGAAGTGCTCTCCCCATGCCATGTCCTTCCTCCTCGCAGGCGCGGACGCAACCCGGCCCCGATGCCCAGCGCATCCGGCCTCATCCACTCACACCGCATGAAACAGCCCCTCCAAGTTTTCGCCAATCGCGCCGCTGTAGCCGCGCAACCGCAGTCCACATATCGCAATTTCCTCATCATCGACCCGGAGGCAGCCAAAAAGCACCCGTATTCCCCGCCGTCGCAAGAGGAGGTGAAGGCCCTCGCCAGGCATCTCAGCCAGGACGGCTATGCCTACGTGGCGCGCTCCAGCCAGAAGGAGATGGAGGACGACCCCTCCGGTGTGCGCTACCTGCCTCTGCGCGGGCATCTGCCCTTTTTCGCTCTCATGACCGCCGTCATCGTGATCGGAGATCCGGAATTGGCAGCTCAGGCCGCCTCCACTTATCCAGACGCCGACATCTTCCTGATGCAGCCGGCTTGATGCAGAGACGCTGCGGCGGCGAGGTGAAAATGACGGAATGGACGAGTCTGCGCACGGTTTGAGTTCGCCTCGACCGTATGCAGACCCTCATCCACGAAGCTTGCAGACATGGCGTGCTCAGATCCCGAAAGGGCCGCCCCATGACTCCGGCAAGTCAGCTTGCGACTCTTGAAAGTGCGCTGAGATTGAGGTCCTGTCATCCCACCTCACGGCCATGATACACGCAGCTGTCCCCGTCAACGAACGCCAGATCGAGCCGCGGCTCGCAAAACGCTTTCACCAGCTCCTGCAACAGCATGCACCACCGGCGGACCTGGCGTTTACGGAGGAATTTGCGATGGCTCTGGTAGCGGACGCAGTGCAATGGAAAGCTTCGGATTTGCATGTAGAACCAGCCGTTGCGGAAACACGCATACGCATGCGGGTGGACGGTCTGCTGCATGATGTGGCCGCTGTGCCCGCCGTCTCCGGCCGCCACATCGTCACGTATTTCAAGGTCCTGGCGCAGATGGACACGTCTGCGCTGGCGCGTCCCGAGCACGGGCATGCCCGCATGGACGCCAGTGGCATGCAACTGGACCTGCGCATCACTGTTGTGCCCACTCCGAATGGCGAGATGCTGGGCATTCGCTTGCTGGATGGTCTGCGCACCGTGCTGCGGCTGGACGAGATCGGCATGTCCGGACCAGAGCAGTCTCACCTCCGTCAATGGCTGTCCGAAATACAGGGCATGCTGCTGGTATGCGGACCGGTAGGCTCTGGAAAGACCACCACCCTCTACTCCCTGCTGCGTGAGCTTCAGGGGCGGCCGTGCGGCATCGTCACCCTGGAAGATCCCGTGGAGAACCTCATGGATGGAATCACTCAGATCGAGGTGAATGAAAAACGCGGCCTGACATTCTCAGACGCCATCCGTGCCATGTTGCGGCTGGACCCGGACTTTCTGCTGCTCGGTGAGATCCGTGATCCCGAGAGCGCACACACCGCCATCACCGCTGCCGGCAGCGGTCAGGCTCTGCTTTCAACGCTTCATGCGCGGGACTCCGTGGGCGCAGTGACCGCGCTGAGAAACTACGGCGTGAAAAACTGGGAGATCAGCGCTGCGCTGGAAATCGGCGTGGCGCAGCGACTGCTGCGCCGCCTTTGCTTACGCTGCCGCGTGGAAACGGAAATCACCGATGCACAGAAGGAATGCTTCAGCGAAAACGGCATGGTCGCACCCACGCGTCTCTGGAAACCCATCGGCTGCGATGTCTGCGCCGGCACCGGGTTTGATGGCCGCTTGGGCGTCTTCGAATTATGGCGGCTGGACAGTGAGGCGCGCAGTCTAATTCAGCACGGAGCGGATGAACCCGCTCTCCGTCAGCATGCCAAAGCCTCGGGCAGCCGGACGCTGCTGGCGGACGCGCTCGAAAAAACAGCCGCAGGTCTCACCCCCTTTGCCGAGATCCTACGCTTGGGCAGGCAGGCGCGTTCCGCGGCGTGAACAACGCTTTCTTCCTGCGTATTGCCACAGGTGAATGGTGCAGGCCTTTATGCCTGCTCGGTGCTGCGGCCTTCCTGCGGCGTGCGCACGATGCGCAGCGTCGTGGCCTGAGTTTCCGCCAGCATGTCGGTTCCCGGCCAGAGGCGCAGGGCGCCGCGAAAGGCGTCTTGATTGTTTCCAGCCACACATCCTTCGGGAATGGGATCCAGGTGCTTGGTGTTGCCACCGCCCAGCTGAAAGTGATCCGGCCAGAAGATATCACGCAGGAGATACACCGCACGATTCACCGCCTTCTGCCATCGGCGCTTGCCGTGAGAGTCGAGCGCCTTCTTGCTCAGACGGTCGAGAAACACCTCCGACTTGGAAAGCGGAATGATGCCGATCTCAAGCGGCACCACCACGTCATCAGCTATCAAGGTCGCGCCCACGCTGGTGCCCAGCCCCAGAAACAGCAGCCGCCCGCTCTCGTAGCTGGCCAGCGCCTGCATGGCCGCGTCATTCACGATTCGCACCGGTTTGCCGAAGGCCTTTTCAAAATCATGTTTCATCCATCCGCCGGAGAGGTTGAGCGGATCGCGTGCGATCTTGCCGTGCCGTACCAGACCGGGAAATCCGAGGGAGACCACCTCGTATTCCCAGTCCGAGGTATTTTTGAGCACGCCTTCCACCATCTTTGCAGCCGTGAGACCGCGCCCGGAGGGAAACCGGCGAAACCCCTCATGCCCGCTGGCCATCAGCTTCACATTGGTTCCTCCGACATCGATCATCAGGACTTTCATGCTTGGATGATTTGAGGGGTTAGCAGGCAGTCGATTAATTCCACCACACCATCGCCATGATCTGCGGCGGTGACGTGCCGCACCTTCTGGCGAATGGACGGCAGCGCATTGGCCACCGCCACGGAGAAGCCGCAGATGTCGAGAAATGCGTGGTCGTTTTCAGCATCTCCCACGCCCACGATCTGCGCGGTATCCAGCCCCATGGCGCTCAGCGCCGCGCGCAGTCCGGTCGCCTTGTTCACGCCACTGGGCAGGACCATCACCGCTCCTTTGTTGAAGATCACCTGCAGGTCCAGCCCCAGCTCTTTGATGGCCGCCAGCACTTCCGTCTCATGCGGTTCCCAGGTGGCCACGATGACCTTCCCAACCTGCACCGGCATGCCTTTGGCAACCAGCCGCGTGATGAACTCCGGCGGAGGCTGAGCGGCCAGCGCCACCGTCCGTTCCGTGGCGGGCTCATGTAGCACCGCTCCGTTTTCCAGCACCAGCAGGTCAAACACGTGGATCTCCGGAAAGGTACTGATGAGGTCGTTCAACTCACGGCCCGTCACCATGATAAGCCGGTAACCCGCCTGCTTCAGACGCAGCACGCCTTGCAGGGTGGTTTCGCTCACTTTGCCGTCATGCGCGAGAGTGCCGTCAAAATCCGTGGCGAGAGCGCACAGACCGGCTGGGGGCTGGCAGGGCGAGGCATTCGTGGGAGAAGGCTGGATGGTGTCCACAAGTGCCTTTAATTCGCACCCGCAAAGCAGCCGGCTGTGTCTATTCTTAAAGCCATCCCATCCTCATGCGCCTCTGCCGGAGCGCAAAGCGTAGTGGCATTACACCTTGCCGCTCTGGTTGTTCCCGCTAGGCTGCTTTTTCTCAACCATTTAGCCCAGGACCGCTGATTTCACATGTCACCAAAAAGTGCCACAGCATCTTTGAAGTCCTTCGGTGTTGCCATGTCCATCATACTGGCGGCAATCGCTGTGCGGTTGCTTCTTTCGCCTTGGCTGGGGAACCGCCTGCCATACATCACGCTGATCGTGGGCGTGGTGGTGGCCGTCGGTTTCTGTCGCTGGAGGGCTGCCACAGCGGCTGCGGCGATTGGATTTGTCATCGTCTCCACCCTGCTGGTAGCCCCACGCAGTGGCTTTTCTTTTTCCGCTCCCTGGCTGGTGGGATCCTCCGCCTTTGCCGTGCTTTCAGCCGCAGTTATTTTTCTCGGAGAAAAGCTCCACCGCTCGCGCGAGCAGGTGCAGCGCGAGCTCAACGAGCGTCGATTGCGCGAGCATTCGCTGATGGAGCAGACGCGCCAGCTCCAGGAGGCCCAGCAGCTCTCCCACATCGGTAGCTGGCACTGGGATGCCCGCAGCGATGCCGCCTCGGGTTCCGAAGAGCTCTACCGCATCTTCGGTCTGAATCCTGCCACGGATCCCCTGCCCTCTTTCACCGGCCAGCGTGGAACCTTTTACCCGGTGGCGGCATGGGAGAAACTCAACCTTGCCGTGCAGGACACACTGAAGAGCGGGGTCGGGTACACGCTTGAGCTTGAGGGTCTGTGTGCTGGCAAAAAAATCTGGGTCACCACCCGCGGCGAACGCGTGACCGACGCCGATGGCAAGATCGTCGGCCTTCGCGGCACGGTGCAGGACATCACCGAACGCAAGGCGGCCGAGGAGGCTCTTCGTCTTTCCAGCCAGCGCATTGAGATCGTCAAGGATGTCGCCGAGGTGGGCTTTTGGTTCTGTGATCTTCCCTTCGGCACCCTGGAGTGGGACAGCGTGGTCAAAGAGCACTTCTGGCTGTCGCCGGACGCCTCGGTGGACATCGACCTATTCTATAAACGGCTGCACCCGGACGACCGGGAGCGCACCCGCCGCAGGATCGAGCACTCCATTGCCTCCAAGGAACGATTTGAAATCGACTACCGCACCGTGCGTCCGCAGGACGGCCGCATAAAGTGGATCCGCGCCATCGGCTGCAGCTTTTACGACGATGACGGCACACCCACCCGTTTCGACGGAGCCACTTTTGACATCACCGAGAGCCGCAGGGTGGAGACCGTGCTGCGTGAAAGTGAGAACGCCGCGCGCGCCGCCTCCGCGGCCAAGGACGCCTTCATCGCCCAGTTGTCCCACGAGCTCCGCACCCCGCTGACCCCAGTGCTCATGACCGCGTGCGCTTTGCAGGAGGACGTATCTCTATCCGACGATGTGCGCCAGCAGCTCCGGATGATCGAACGCAACATCTCCCTGGAATCCCGCCTCATCGACGACCTGCTGGACATCACCCGCATCACCCATGGAAAGCTCTCGCTGCGTTCAGAGCCGTGCAACGTCCATTCCCTTCTCTTCCATGTGGTGGAGATGGTTCAGGACGAGGCCAGGGAAAAACACGTCAGGGTCTCCCTCGAGCTGCAAGCTCTCCAAACACAGCTGCATGGCGACTCCACACGGCTGCAGCAGGTCTTTTGGAACATCCTGCGCAATGCGGTAAAATTTTCTCCTGAGGATGGGGTTGTGATCATTCGTTCGCGCAACCTTTCATCTCCGTCGGGTTCCAGCACCACGCTTTGCATCGAGATCGAAGACCAGGGCGTGGGCTTTGATGCCGAGGTGAAGGCACGCATGTTTGAGCCATTTGAGCAGGGTGCTGCCAGCCGGGACTCGCGCTTCGCTGGTCTGGGCCTCGGCCTGGCCATCACCAAAGCGGTTGTCACCCTCCACGGCGGAACCGTGGACGCCCGCAGCGAAGGTCCGGGCTTCGGTGCCTGCTTCACCGTCTGCCTTCCGGATGCCACTCAGGAAGCTCCTGTCCCCCAGCAAGAAGGCGGCGGCGGCACTCCGAACATAACTCAGCTCGATGTTCCTCTGCGCCTGCTGCTGGTGGAAGATCACGAACCGAGCCTGCAGGTGCTTTCGCGCCTGCTCGCGCGCGCCGGGCATTCCGTGGTCGGTGTCAGCACCAAGGCGGATGCGCTGGAGCAGGCCTGCCGGACCGAATTTGATGGCGTCATCTCAGACCTCGGCCTGCCGGACGGCACCGGCCATGAACTCATGCATCTCCTGCGCGAGCGGCGCGGACTGAAAGGCATCGCCCTGAGCGGCTACGGCACTGAGGCAGACCAGCAAAACTCCCGCGACGCTGGATTCATCGCGCACCTGATCAAGCCAGTGGTCTTTGCCGAGCTCAACCGAGCGCTGCAGGCCCTGGCACGCCGGTGATTGAGCCTTCTTCTCTGTGACTCTTTGTACCTCAAAGAGTGGTGCTCGGGAACCATACCTCCTTCACGCTTTGGTTCAGGGAAGACCTCCACAAATTCTGCCGGAAGAAAGCTCTTCGCTCATCAACCGCCACCGCGTGACGCAAAATGGCCACGTTAGGGTTATGACGGGTGTAATCCAGCTTGATTGGATTCCACACCCAACCTACCGAACTGACCGTGTCCCACAAACCCATAAAATGAACGGCGTAGGGCCGAGAAAAAGGCATCTTGAACGAATCGAGCAAGCAATCATTCGTGCGGTGCTTATGGGAATAGATGGCTGAGCCAACAAGATTTGCATGTTCCGGCCGAAGCAATCCGCAACGACGAATTAAACCCGCCAGCGCACGTGCTGCGTAGGCCCCACGGCTGAATCCAAAGAGGAAAATCTTATCACCATCCTCATAGTAATCCATCAAAAATTGGTAGCACTTTTGTATAGTGCGTGTCAGCCCCAATCCAAACGCTAGGCCATGTGATATGCCCCGGAGTTTGAGCCAGTTTCTATGAGAGTCTGGCAGTGGCCAACGGCTTGGTTTGGGTGTTGTGTTTAGTTTGGGGAAACTGCGTTGCCTTTCGGTTGACCGAGCGTAGTGGAGTCGGCCGAAAGGCAACGCCGCGCAAACTCCGCCGGGGTTTGAGAACCCAGCGACGAGTGCAATCGCTGTTCATTGTTGCTGCGGCGATATTCCTTGCCCATCACTTTTGCTTCTGCCAGCGTGGCGAAGATCTCGCAGTTGAGCAATTCATAACGCAGGCGCCCTCTCACGATGGAGCCAGCAGTCGGGGTCGAACCGACGACCTGCGGTTTACAAAGCCGCTGTTTTTCCATTTTTTCCCAGCTAAAGCGATCACAGAACCGCTTTGTATCCATTTTGTATCCACTTTTTCTTCGACTTTTTTAAGTCGCGGTAGAATGCGATAATGCGCGGTTGCGTCTCCATCAAAGCAGTCACCCATCCACGGTATCAGTTCGTGGTGTCACACCCTGAGCGACTGCCGGATGGGGGCCTCTGTCCGCCGGAAGACCTACTTCCACACACGCCACGAGGCCAAGTCCTTCGCAGCAGAACGGAAAGCTCACCTTGCTAGCCACGGAGCACGGCACTCTCACATTGCCGACGAAGAACGAGCGGCTCTGATCCGATTCAGAGCCTGGATTGAAGACGGCCACAAAGACATTTCGCTGATGGATGTTGTTAACGCTGGAATTGAGGTCAAGGAACGGGAGTCCTATACCAGCACAGTTCATCAGCTCATTGCGGTGAGATTCTCTCAGGCCAAGAAAAAAGGCAGCTCTCTCCGCCACTTGGCAGACTTGGAATCTAGGCTGGCCCGGTTCAGCACCGAATTCGGCGGCCGTATCGCGGCGGACGTTACATCCGTAGAGATCGAATGCTGGCTTCATGGACTTGGCATAAGCCCTGTTTCCTTCGCCAATTACAAGCGCGTCATTGGCAGCATTTTCTCGTGCGCGCTCAGGCAGGGTGAAATTTCCACAAATCCAACATTAAACATAGGGCGACCCAAGATCATTTGCCCTGCCCATGCCATCATCACTTCCCGACAACTAAAATCGTTGCTTAAAGCCGCTGCACCCGAACTGCGCCCATTACTCGTGTTACAGGCGTTCTGTGGCGTTAGGCGTGCAGGTCAGAGCGGCTCACTTGGCAATACATTCACTTGGACACTGGGTCCCCATTCATCGAATTGCCCAGCAAAATCACCAAAACCAATCGCCGCCGAACTGTAGAGATTGCACCAAACGCGGTCGCATGGCTTCTCTTGGATGCTGGCACCAGCACAACACCTCTTGGACTGACGGAAACTGTGTATCGTCGTCGCCTCCGTGCAGCATCAAAAACCGCGGGAGTGCTATGGGACGAGAACCTTCTTCGTCACAGCTCTGGCAGCTATCGCCTGGCACAGACCAAGAATGTCGCCCGAGTGGCAGATGAGATGGGCAACTCCCCCAACGTAGTGCGTGCTCATTATCAAAACCTTGTGAGGCCAGAACAAGCCGAGGCCTACTGGCAAATCATGCCAGAAACCGAAGGATCGTCCTGAATCATCACCTTTTCTCCTGAATCCGTGATGCGGAAAGCTTCCTAGACTCGGCAATTGTTTTATGACTTCTGATGAAACCTAATCAATTGAGCTAGCGAAGCTCGCGTTCAACCCGGATTATGCAGTAGAGTAAGCGAAAGAAGCTGCGAGGGATCGGAGCTTGAGGAGGATGGCATCCATCCAAGGGCGTTTTTTCCGTGGCAGTGAGAGTTTGAGCACCCGTTTGCGAGCGTGCTAGCTGATCCAGCCGCCTATTGCAAAGCAATGAGATCGTAGTGTCGACAGCGCGGCCTGGTTGTGGCTGTTGAGCCCAAAATGCCGGAACAGGCTCATCAGGTTGTAGGCCACCATGATGAACCGGAACGATGCCTCGGTGGCCAAGAAGTCCTGCAGGCAGAACGCCTCGAGGCCAAAGTCCTGCTTCAATTCCCGGATACGGTTCTCGCAATCGGCACGGCTGTTGTAGATGTTCCAAATCTGATCGAGCGGCAGGTCCAGACTGGTCACATACAGGCTGAAGCGGTAGTCGGGCAGGTCTTCGAAGAGCAGCTTGCCTCCGGCGAGAGGGCGGCGGCTGATCTGCTTGCGCACCACGATGTGGCGGCGCGCTCTGGCCCTGGGATCAGCGGGCTGGTGGCGCCACTCCTTGACTGCGATGCCGGGGCAGACCTCCACCCAGTCCTTCATGCCGTGGATCTGGTGTAGAAGCCGCTGTCGCCCCGCACCAGCCCCACCTTCACACCCCGGAGCGCCTCATCAAAAGTCTCGCGCATGAACTCCACGCAGTTGGAGCACGCCGCCGTGTTGCCCGGACGCAGCCACGCATTGGCCACCATGCGCGTCTGGCTGATGAAGGACATGAGAGGATGATGCGAGTTGCGCCCTCGGCGGTTGGGGTTGTAACCTTTGGCCGAGCCTTCCTGGCCGCCTTCACGCGTGATGACCGTGCTGTCAAAGTCCACCGTCAACGCCCCCACACGGATCTGCTCAAAAAACCATCTCTGCAACGGCGGGAACACCGCCGTGTTGAGTGCTTGGGAGAACTTGCCAAAGAAGCGGCTGTAGGTGCTCTGGCTGGGCAGGTTCGTATAGCCCCAAATGGCAGCCAGCGTCTGGTCCTGGCGCAGCCAGTCGCAGTGGATGTAACGGCTGGCCCCCGTCCAGATCCCGAGCCATAAGCTCTCAATGATGTGCACCGGATCGTAGGCGCGGTTCGACCCGCCTGAAGGCAGGTCAAGTGTGGCCAGATGTTCCCGGATGCCGCACTGGTCGACAAAGCGCTTGAGGAGCACCATGCCGCCAAAAGGCGTCACCGGCTTGTCAGAATACTCAATGGGCAGGTTCACCATCACGGTGACTCTTGCACACTCGTCAATCCCTTGCTCTACCAAGCACTACAGCTCCCCTCTTGCGTCCTATTGCATGAACCGGGTTCAACTTACTGCCCCATATTGAAACGAGCTTTTTATTACCGGACCGCTTGAAACACGCAGCTCAAATGGCCTCCAGACTGCTGCAATACACACACAGTGCCTTGGACCATGCTTCCAGGAAGGCTCGACATGAGAAAGTGCAGAAGACTGAAGAATTCTATGGTCGTCGATGGGATGAGATGCAGGCCCTCTCAGAAGATGAGCGCGAAAAAATTGAGTGCCTTGCGAAGCGCTTTCGAGACATAGCTGGCGCACGAAAGGACGTTTCACCCGAAGAGTTCCTTGAAAAAGTGCTTTTTCCTAGACGCAGATTCGCAATCGAGACGCTGCTTGCAACATGGAAAGGATATAAAGATGACGTGGGGCAAAAGCTCCCCTTGAACCTTTCGACCGCCTCATTGCACGGAACAAACTTCCTTCGTGAATTTGATCAAAAGAAGTCTACCTGGATGAAACGAATCAAAAGCACTCAAGGAAAAAAGGCGGCCTGATGAAGGCCGCGCAGGAGAGAAAGCAACATGGCTAGCAGCCCTCCCTGCTCAGCCGAAGGGTGGAAGCCGAGCGCAGTTAATGACGCCATCCCCGGATCATTCGATCCAAACGCTACTCCCCTGCCCCAAGCTGCTTGAATCGCACTCGACCTGGATAAGTGAGTCAGTGCACTCAAGAACAATCATTGTATTTGCGGGAGAAAGGTCTTGCCATGCTAGCGCCTAACCCGAAGCCCACTCAAATGTCTGCCAGTATTTCCGCCAGCTATGTGTTATCCCTGTCCAACTTGACAGCAGGTTTGTCAAGTTGACACCCAAACAGGCATTGTGAGGGCTGGATCAGAGTGGACTTTTAACCACGAAATGCCCGAAACACAGAATATTGATCAAAATCAGTGGGAACTAGTGGGAGCTTGGCCGGACATTGGCATCAATGACTCCGAGATATGGCAGGGAGAAACCGCAAATCGCGAGTTTCATGCGCTTTTTGGCATGGAAAAGAGACACCTTAATCTTTTCATTGCGGGCTGGCACCAGCACTTGTACCGACCTGTAGGTCTGGCCGACAAGCTGAACGGCCACTTTGATACCCTGCTGGCAGACTCCATGGCCGCACACATCCTTCTAGTACGTCTTCGCGGGATCCGAGATTTGGCAAGTGAGTTCACCGAACAGTGCCGGCACGGGGACATCAAGGAGCTGCCGCCCCAGGAGCTGTCCAAGCGTTATCGCCACATTCGCGGGCTCCGCCAGAAGCTCGGAGCATACAACCAGTTTGGGATACTCTGCGCCGAGATCTTGGCGGGCAGGGTTCAAGCGCTAATCACCGCCCGAAGCCCCGACGCGACAGCACACTCCCTTCTTCTCACGACTATTCTGGCGGATCAGCCTGAAAGTTCCCTTGAAAAGGAGAGGAGCGCCCTGCAGGAGGCGGCTGTGTGCTGCCTCGGGCATGAGTCGGTTGTCCAGGCCAAGGTTTCCGGCAAGCTCGAAGCTTTACGGGCGGCCATCAATCTCTCGTGTCCAGCGCAGATAGAAAAGCTCACCGCCGACCACGGATGGCTTCCGGTGTTCCTTCGCGGTGCGGAGTGGAACCGCGGGCACTATGCTACGCAGCTCACCCAGATCTGTCAGTCGCAGTCGGTCGAACAACTTCAAATTGCAGCGGCCAAAGCCGTAGAAGGCCGGATGTCCCGAACCGCGAACGCCCAAGCGGCCATCAATACCCTTGACCTATCCCCCTGTGAGACAGCGCTGATCGCGATCACTCAGGCGGCCATCTATGCCAAGAACGAGGCTGAATATCTTCAAGGGTACCTCTCCAGGATGGAGCGTCCGCTTGCACGCCAGATAGACGCGGTGCTCGGGATCGATGAGGAGCTTAGGCAGTCCCTGCGCGATGCTGAGATTTCCCAGCTGTTGGAGGCGTCAAATCCTGCGGCGGTGCTTGCGTCGCTTGCCGCGGCTCTGAAACAACGAGAGAGCTACTATGGCTACTGCTCCGATGGAACAAGGGGCTGTCACGAACTGGCCGTCGAAGACGTGGCGGAGCTGCTTCGCAAGCGCATGGCCCCGCAGGAGACGGCTGCGACGGCGGCGACGGGCGCCTTGCACGGCACCTGTGCGTCCGTGGGAGAGGCCATGGGCAAAGCCCGCTTGATACGTTCGGCAGCTGATTTCAGCCGCCTTGCGGACGGCGAGGTGCTCGTCGCCCAGATGACCACCGTTGACTATGTTCCCCTCATGCGGAGGGCGGCGGCCATCATCACGGAATATGGTGGCGTCACCTGCCATGCAGCCGTCATCGCACGGGAGCTAAATGTGCCCTGCGTCGTCGGCGTGAGGCGCGCGCTTGCCGTGATTCAGGACGGCCAGGAAGTCCATGTAAACGCGTCCCGGGGGGAGGTTCGTCTCACATGAACGCCATTGTTCCTTTGCAGCAGGCGGAGAATACAGAGTTCTGCGGAGGAAAGGCCTCGAGTCTTGCAAGATGGCAAAAGCTGGGATTTCAGGTGCCAGATGGATTTGTGGCGACCACCACGGCGCTGCGGACAATGATTAGCAGTCACGCCGGTCTTGCCGCCCTGGCAGACCTCGTTCGCCAGGGAGAAGCGCCGGACAGCGCCTATGCAGAGATGCGCCACATGTTGCTGGAACTGCCGCTCCCCGCCCAGATGGAGGATGATTTGCTGCTCAACTTTAGCAAACATCGCTTCCCGTTCGGAGCCGCCGTACGAAGTTCCGGTATCTGTGAAGACGGGGTGGAAAACAGCCATGCCGGACTGCATGACTCGGTCCTCGGCGTACAGGAGGCGCAGCTGGTTGCGGGAGTCAGGCGTGTGTGGGCGTCCGGGCTTTCTGAGCGCTCAGTGAGCTACCGTCAGGAAAAGCGTGTCAGCATGGATCCGGCTTCCCATGCCGTACTCGTCCACGGAATGGTCGATGCAAAAATATCCGGCGTGACGTTTACGCGAGATCCCACCTCCCCGGAGTCCAACCAGATGATGGTGGAGATGTGCTGGGGGCTGGGGGAGAGCTTGGTGTCCGGCTCCGTGACTCCCGAGCGGCTGCTCGTGGACAGGGAGTCGCTGCAAGTGTGCGAGCGCCAGCCTGGGAGCCAGGACGCTCAGATAGGCTTGAACGGGCACCGCCCAGTCAAAAACCCGGCGCGTGCCAAACTGCCCGAAGGCACGCTCACGGAGCTCTTCCACATGTGCATCCAGATCGATCAAATTGCTGAAACGCCATGCGACATTGAGTGGTCCGTCGCAGAGGACGGCATCTGGCTGCTGCAGGCAAGACCCATCACAAAATTTGGTGCAAAACAAAGCGCAAGTCATCCATCATGAACACAACAGGCCTTATATACGCAGCCCTGGCTGCCGCTCTTCTGCCCTTCGCTCCTCACATCTGGCGAAGGATGACGAGCCGGACCAGCACCCTCGATGCGGAGGACCACTACACAGCCAATCGGGAGATCACGAGCACGAGCGCCGCATACTCGATCGCCGCTTCCTGGATCTGGGGTCCCGCGATCTTTGTCTCGGCTCAGCTGGCCTTCAGCGGTGGCGTTCAGGCCTTGTTCTGGTTCCTTGTCCCCAACATTCTCACGTTTTTCACCTTGATACCCATCGCATCAAGAGTGCGGGAATCCTACAGCGGCTATACGCTGCCAGGTTTTCTTTCTGAACGGAGCGGCGGGTCCCGCAATGTGAGGAACCTGTTCATCATTCAAACCCTGGCTTTTCAGTTGTGCGCCGTAGTTGAGAACAACATCGCGATCAAAATGCTGCTTTCCGCATCTGAGGCGATGGACGCAGCCAAGATCAACTGGGTCATTCTCTTCATCGATTCCGCCTGCGTGGGCTTCGTCGTGCTCTGCGGTTTCCGGGGGGCGGTGCGCTCCGAAGTCAGCCAGATGCTGGTCACCATCGTTTGCTGCGTTGGACTGGCAGTCATGCTCCTGGTGTTCAAGCCAGCTCAAGTTCAGTTCGTTAACGGTCTCTCGGGGACCAGCGGAGCTTCATGGAATCCCTTTCAATGGGCGGCCATGGGAATGGGTGGTGGCGTCGCGATGGCTCTGGGGCTGATTGGCGGTCCGATGGGCGACATGATGTTCTTCCAGAGATTGTGCAGCGTCCGGAAGGGGGACCCAGTAAAGCGGGCTTTAAAACTTGGGGCTGTGTTGTTTGCTGTTGTCCCCATTTGCATGGCAGTTCCAGGCTGGCTGGCCGCAAGTGTGGCGGATCTGCACAGCCTTGCGCCAGATACTATTGCGGTCACCTCCGTACTGGCGATTTTGCCCTGGAAATCTTTGGGATTGTTTCTCCTGGCCTTAATTGTCTTTAATGGATTGATAACCACATTGGATGCCTCGTTCAGTTCCATTTCCGCCGTAGCAGGAGCAGACATCCATAGTGAGCAGGGAGCCAAGCCAACGCGGAGTTCGATTCGGAAGTCGTGGCTCATGGCCGCTGTTTTTGCGGCTGTGGGCGTAGGAGTGATGGCCAGCGAAATCAGCTTGCTTCCTGTATTTCTCACGGATGCGGCCATTGCCTCCTCAATGATTGTGCCAATGTGTCACGCGGTTTTCTCTAAAAGGCCGTCCCCGATGGGGCTCACTCTTTCTCTCGCAGTAGGCATCGTGATCTCTCTGGCGATGGGCATTTCCGGAGCGGTGACTGGCAATGCCGCACTGTCCAGTTTTGGTGCCCCCGCCGCTTTTTTGGGTGGATCAATCATCTTAGGTTTGACACTCATAAAAAGAAGGGCAACTCTCGTAATGTGAGAGATGAGCGACCAACCTTAAAGGCTCTCGTTGTCGAAGACAACGTCCACCACAGAAAAGTACTCTGTGATTCACTTCGGGCATCTACCAAGATTAAATGGGAGGTGATCCCCTATGAAAAAACGTTTGAGGTGAAAAAGGTCAGTAACTGGATCATGGGTCATATCGAGATGGAAAGTAAGTTTCCAACAATCTGCTTTCTCGACCTAGTTTGGATCCCGCCAGACACACCCAATGCCGGGGAGTTGGCATTCAGCAAGCAAAACGAATTCATCCGTATCTTGTTAACGCCCCATACGAAACGGTTTGCTGACGGGCCGAGCGGAATCGACGGTCTGGCGTTGCTTCCGGAACTCATGGCGCTGCCTTATTTGCGGGTGGTCGTTCACTCCACTTTCGGTTCTGACGGACTGCGCACGTTTGCCGCTGAGCTGGGCGCCATCGCCACCTTGCAGAAGCTTCCCTCGGGAGTCGCAGCTTCCCGAACGGCTGTTGCAGATTATGAAAGCTCGGTCAGCCAGCTCGTCGCCCGCATCTCAAAGTCTTGGTGCGGGGTGAGTGATAACATTGAATTTGAGGCTTGGCTCCGCCATTGCGACTGCCGTGATTCCCTGGAAGATCTGCGGGAATATCTGAATCTTGAAAAAAACCAGCAACCAGGCAAAGAAAAAGAGATCTCGCCTGAATGTCTAGGCATGCAACTGCGGGACGTTGAGGCGGGTCTATTACGTCCATCGAAAAGGACTGGCGAGTTTCATGCCAGTCCGTTTCATCACGATCCGTTTCATCCCAATCCGCTTTCAGACGATCTAACGTTACCACTGGACGAGATCAAAGTCAGGGTTTCCATCTTCCGGCAGGTGAAAAAGCTGGCAGAGTGTCTGGAGGTATGCCAGCAGAAGAACCTGACGCTTGTAATCGCGGGAGGCTGTCAGCTCGAACGGAAGTCCTTGTTTGAGTTAGCCAAGAAGCATGCAGGACTGGAAAATCCAACGGTGGTGTTTGACTGCCACAGACCTGAAAAAGTTTACCCATTCGACTTGAAAAACGCACATGTGATGGCTCAACGCTGGCTGGTTTTGCGGAGATTTCATGTTCGCCATCCGACCACCGAGAAAGAAATTGCCCAATGGCTCGCCGGCACAAGGGATGAGCACGGACACTATAGACGTGACTGGCGCGTGATCGTGGCCTGTGACAAAATGGATAGCTTCCTTCATGATGAGCAAGTCAAGTACCAAGAGTTCGAACTTCCTCCTTTGACTAGTCGTAAAGAAGAGCTGAAGGCCTACCGCGATGTGTTGTGGTCTCGTTATGTGCAAGGTTCCCCACCGCCCACTGACGATCATGTGACGAATTTGGGTTTCCAGACTGTGACTGAACTGCTGACGAGTATCAAAGAGGCAAAAAAGAGTCCAACCAAAGAGCTGAATAACGTGAATGGCATGCTGTTCCCCCCGAAGCCTAGTTCATTAGATAAAATGAACGAAGTGCTCTTGGATAAAGGCATTGATCCGACCACGGCTTCTTTGCAAAAGATTGCCGATGTTTTCGGAGTGAGCAAACAGACTATTTCGAACTGGAAAAAAGAATGGGCTGAGAAAAAGCTGTGACGAGCAGACGACACTGCTGTCAATTTGACGGACAAAAACACTGAAAAAACTTCTAATGGGGCTGTTTGAAGTTCACCTCCGGCCAGGAGGCTGTCAAAGCGCCGGCCCTTGATGCCCAGTTGACAGCTTTGATTGGGTGGTAGGGCTTTTTTATTTGTGCCATCTTCATCGCATGACCGATTCACGCATCCAAGCGTGGTGAAGTCATCGGTGTGGGTTTGGATTCGCCCATGCTGTCAAACATGAATCCTCCGTCAGAGCCGCCTTGGCGATTCAACACCAAGACGACCCCTCGACCGCGAGAACCTCACAGCCGATGCTTCTTTGGACGGAAGTTGGCTGGATGATCGCCCATCCCTGTAGGGTGGTCAATCATCAAAGTGGAGCTCGTGGTTGGGGCTGGCGGATCAACGTCAAGCAACACACCCATCCAATGCAATCCATCGAAAGCATCGACGGGGCAGCCGATGTAGTCCGCCAGGACGAACCGCACCCCACCACCACATCCAGAGTCGTTCTCCCAAGGAATACGATTCCTGACCTCCCACCCTTCATCGGGTGGCTCAACCCCATCTGGCAGGGTTTCTTCACCTTGCTTCACGGCATCGCCCGGCCGGGCGATCAGCCCTTGTTCAAACCCACGAATGTGACCGAAGTGGTTCGCTACCTTGCCTGCTACTCGCTGGGCATCCTCTTGATGAGCGGCATCGCCATCCACTGGGAATACCTGATGACGACGGTGCAGGTGCTGCCACCAGCATTGCAACTCCTCGCGTGGATCTTCTGGATCTACGTGACCGTCATTGCCGAATTCGTGCTTCTCTGCGGAGGCGTGCGTGTGATGCAGACGACGATTGTCCATGAAGCCACGCATGGAAAACTGTGCAAGGACAAGGAGACGGGCAGGCTCATCGCAGAGTGGATCACCATTCTGCTGGGCACCCAGCCCTTCCACCTGTACAAGCCCGAGCACCTCAACCATCACGACGGCAGCGCGTTTGCCACCTTGCTCGATGCTGACGCACGCATGTTCGTTGATCTGCTTGGTTTCACGCCCGGACAGCCGCTGGACTTTTATTGGAGGCAGCTGTTCAAGGCCATCTTGATCCCCAAAGTGGCCATCTACTGGAACCTCGCACGCCTTCGTCAGAACTTGTTTGAGATGCCTCCTGCAGGCCTGCGCTGGAGGCTGGCGGCGGCCTGGAGCCTCTTGCTTCTGCGTGGTGCCGCTGTCATCGGCTCGTCCATGATGGTCGGAAACCTGCTGCCTGTGGCGCTCTACGGATTGCTGTGGGCGCTTCCTGTGTGGCTGCTCTACCCCCTGAGCATGACTCTCCAGGCTTGCAGCGAGCATACTTGGCTCGCCCGTCGCAAGCCTGGCGAAGGCGCGAAGTTGTTCTTACATCGCCGGCTGCTGAATCGCTTCCCGTTCACTCCCTGGACCGGTATTGAGAATGTGGTGCCGTTCCTTTTGAAGGTCTTCACCCGTGACCTGTTCATTCGAGGTTTCATCCTCTGCGGTTCGCTGCCACTGCATGGACGTCATCACACGACGCCGGCTGAGAGTGTCGAGCTCTGGCCCTTGGAGCGCTACCGAGCCGCTGATGAGTATGCGAAGGGCGAGGTCACCGTCCCCACCTATACGTCTCTCTTAGCAGCCATGGAGTCCGTCTTCCTTGCGCTGTCAGCACTGCCTCCCTTGAACACTGGCCACAAGCCTGTCGATCACCCGGGCCTGCAAGTGCTTGCTATCGGCATGTAAACAATCTGCCGGAGTCCTCGCCTCCGGCTTTACCCCACCCAAAATCTGGCGGCCAGCGAGGGGCCGCCAATTCATCACCAAAACAATGCAATACCAAAAGACTGACAAAAAGTTTGTCGCGATCATCAATCGCAAGAAACCCCTCCACGAAATACTCAACGCCCTCGCTCACACCTCCGCCGGGATTACAAGCGTGATCAGCGACCCGGAATCCACCTGCTTCCTCAACTACATGGATGGCGACGGAGGCAGCCATCCTGCCATCAGCCACCATCCTTTTGTGATTCTTCAGGCTGATAACAGCAACCAGGTCCGGAAGGCCCGCAATGCTGCGCTCGAACTTGGACTCAAGGTGAACTCTTTTGTGGGGCAAATGTTCGGCGTTAGCGCCGAAGATCAACTTCAGAAGACCGCTGCAGCCAAGGGGGAAGATATCGACTACGTGCTGGCAGTACTCTTTGGCGATGCCGAGACGATGCAGCAGGTGACCAAGAAGTATTCGCTGTTCCGTGCTTCGGCGGCGTCCCCACAGGTGGCCTGACCAGCTGGCCGGCCACCTGCCGCCGGAGCACGCATCTCGCGGATCCTGTGCGAGACTCAGCTCCGGCGGACAGGCGGTCTACATCCCTCTCCGCCTTTGTTTTACATCCACTCATCTCACCTTTGCACCCTGGTCCACAATCTTATGAAAGCAGCTTTCATCCACAGCCCATGCGGTCCGTCCGGCATCGTCCGCGGCGAATTCCCGGAACCTGAAACCGCAACAGACACCGTCACGATCAGTGTCCGTGCCGTGAGCGTCAATCCCATCGACACTTATATTCGCAGCGGGGCGGTGACTGCCCCAACAGACTTTCCGTACGTCCTGGGCTGCGACGCAGCCGGTGTGGTGATTCAGGCACCGTGTGGTGCACTCTGCAAGGTTGGAGACCGTGTGTGGACCACCCTGCAGGGAGGTGCGTCGGGACGGCAAGGAGTCACCGCTGAACGAATCGCCATACCCGCCGCCTTGGTTGCTCCAATCCCCGAAGAGATGACCTTTGTGCAGGCTGCGGCACTTGGGCTGCCAAATGTCACAGCCTTTTATGGGCTCCGCTGTCGTTGCCCCGTGACGAAGGGACAGACCGTCCTCATCGACGGAGCCAGCGGGGCCGTCGGCACGATGGCGGTGCAGTGGGCCAAGCTTGCTGGCGCAAGGGTGATCGCTGTCACGGGAACCGAGGCAGGGATGAAATGGTGTGAGGAGACTGGTGCGGACACGGTGCTGCTGAGGACGAATCAGCGCTTAGAAGCGCGGCTGGAAACGGCTGCTGGTTCAGGCCTGGATGTCTGGTGGGATCTGTCTCGGAACCCTGCCGTGGAGCGTGCAGTCCGTCTTCTAAGCCCTGGTGGACATTTGATCATCGCTTCAGGACGCAATGCCCGGGCAAGTTTCTCTGTGGGACAGTTCTATGCCAAGGGACTGACGATGGCCGGCATGGTCGTCTATGACATGACCACGGCAGAGCTTGCCAAGTGCGGCGTAGAGACGAAGTGTGCCTGGGAGAGCCAGCAGATGCGCGTCCCGGCCCACAAGGTTCTGCCTTGGGAACAGATTTCAGAAGCGCATGCACGGGTGGCCGCAGGCGAAGGGAGAGTTGTGTTGAGCGGCTTCGCTGAAACAGAGTTCTAGCCAGACAACCTCTTCCGCGAAAATATTTTGCCTTCGCCGCAGAGAGGGCATTCACGGAATTTCTCTTGCCTCATAGCAAAAGGCAGGGGGGAGCGATCGTTCTATAACCTTGGATCGGAACGACCTTGTCCGTCTATGCCAACCTCGGCGAACGCCGTTTTGAGCGTTTTCATTGGCTTGATTTTCCACCTGGGTTCTGGGTTTATGAGTCAGCCCCCGCGCAACGCCCGGGGCTTGTAATATCTTGGCCGCTCAAAGCGGCTGGCTTGGTCCGGGCGTCGCCTCAAGGCGACTGTTACCCTTTGAATATCTTCAATTGCTCAAGACGCCGATTCTCCTGCTCTTGGTTCTTGAAGTACGCTCGCACCGCCGTCTCATCGCGCCCCACCGTTGAGACGAAGCACCCCCTAGTCAAGAAGTGCTGCCCCACGAAGTTGCGTGGTCTCCCACCGTAGGTCCGTGCCAGATGAATCGCGCTCTTGCCCTTGATGCAGCCCACCACCTGCGACACCGCATACTTCGGCGGCACGCTTAGCAACATGTGCACATGATCCTGCATCAGATGCCCCTCTTCTACCTGGCATTCTTTCTGCTCCGCAAGCGATTTGAACACCTCCCCAAGATATGGCCACAGCTCCGTGTAGGGCACCTTGCGCCGAAACTTCGGGATAATCACCGCGTAATATTTACATTCCCATTTCGTAGGATTTAGATTTTATTGTTCCATTGGATTGCTTGATTTTGTGCAACTTTGAGCCGTCACGCATCACCAGCCATCCGGGGACTCCCGGAACTGTCAAACTCTGGCAGTCCCCCAGCAAAGCTGGGGGCGCTTCAAAAATATAGATGATTTACGATGTGTGGTCTCAAATCAAATTGCTTCCCGAGGAATCCTCGGCATGAACCTGTTACATCCCCCACATGAATGAACGAGATCAACGACTACATTCCGTCTCTATTACTCCTCTGAATCAATGGGAAAGCATTGCACTGGACGATCATTTCAAGACGCACTTGATGCCTTGGAAGGGAATTGCCCTCCAACAGCCACTTGGTGATCATGTGTTTGGTTATGTCTTGTCAGGACCAGCTCGTTTGACCGTACAGCAACGTACCTATGACCTTGTTGCAGGCATGTTCTTCGCCGGGCCTCCTGAGATGGAGATTTCTGGTGGCACGGGTATATTGATAGGCGGCTCTGGAGAAGCTCCAATTTTCCTCCTTGGAGGTCCGATCGAGGAAAACGGGCGCCTGCGATATATAGATGGATGCATGGACTCTCTTCTGATTGCGCCAGTAAGTCGCGGCAGCGCTTGTTTGAACGCTCTTTACTTTCCCAAGGGCACAGACCAAACCATGCACACCCACCCCTCTGTCAGAGTCGGCCTGGTTGTAAGAGGCGGCGGGGTGTGCAAATGCGCAACTGACAAGATGCAGCTGAGGGTGGGAGACTTGGTTGTCATTCCACCGAATGCAGTCCATGGGTTTACTACTGCGGAAACCGGCATGACGGTAATCGCCTATCATCCAGACAGCAACGCCGGGTCAACAGACGATGATCATGTGATGCTCAATGGGACCATCGTCGACGGAGTGCCAGCATCGCAAATTGACAGCATCCGGACGCAGGCCTCATAAAAACAGGTTGTCATCTACTGGAACCCAGCGCAGTTGCATGGTTCCAACTTGACTATCCCGCAAAAGTTCAACCGTACTGCCATTAACCGCGTGTTCCGAATAACTGCGAACAACTGGTCCATAGGCCTGCCGGCTCAACCGCACCAAAAACTCCCCTCCCAAAGCAACTCGATACGTATGTGAACTGCACCAGCGAACAAGTGTGCAAGCACCTTGGAATCAGCCGCCCCACCCTCCATAGTTACGTAAAACAGCACCATTTGAATCCCAAGCGGCTGCTTGGAGGCCAGTTGCGGTTTTTCCAGTCCGAGGTCGATAGACTTCTCACCTGATGGTCAGAGCAAGCCTTCCTTGCCAAGGCAAAGACTGACAACCACGCTATTCCCCTCCCCCAAGCAGCTTGATACGTATGTTCCGAAACTGCACCAGTGAGGCACCCCATTCACCGTCTTTTCGTTCTGGACGCTGTTGTAAGGCCTGTGGCTCCTGGCGTGTGATGCCAAGCAAAGGAAGGAGACGTCAGTTCCGAATGATTGGGTTGCGCAGTCATTCAAATTACTCTCCAACCTACTTTGCGATTCCGATGGTGAGAAAGACGACGTACACCGTATCGGCATCATAACTTTCCACGCCTTCAGCCAGTTGGCAAAACAGGCTCATTTCGGAACCGCTGGTGCCGAGACAGGTGAGGTTGCTGGCGATGCTGCTGGTGCTGGTCGGGCTGATCCGCTGGGCTGTATGGAAGGGGGTCTTTGGAAGACCGCCGGAGTTTTCATCCCGGACGGCGTCGCAGGTACCGCGGCGGGCATTGGTGAAGCTGGCTGCTTAGGAGAAGCCGATGCAGGAGCGGGTGCCGCCGTAGCTGAAGGAACCCCGGATTTGGTCACCTGAGGAAGCGTGGTTGCGGGCTTGCTGGCAGTCGTAGGGACCGGCATCGCGGCTGGACGAGGTGGGGTGCCATAGGAAGATATCGGCCTTGGAGGAGAGGATGGGATAGGTGCGCCACCATTCAAATTTCCGGGTTTGTTTGGAGATCGCGTGCTGCCAGAGACATCGACGAAACTGGAACCTTTGGCGGGCAGTGCAAATATCGGAGCCTGACGCATGTAGGAAGGCCCCACAGCCAGCAGCAGGCACAGAGCGCCGTAAAAAGGCAGCATGGCAGGTCCCAGAAGACGCCCCACCATTGCCTGCGCCTGGCTCCAGGCGACCGCGCGCGATTCAGCCGCACCGGCTTCCAGCAGCATCAGCAGCACGAGCACCAGCCAGATGAGCCACCCTCCACCCATCATGTCGATCCAGCCATGGTAAAGCACTCCCGCGGCAGCCGTGGCCAGGCCCAGAAGTTTGATGACCGGCAGAGTTTGAGGACGTTGCGTCTCCTTGGATTGAGTGGGTTCGTTCTTCATCACAGATCCATTTGATTAGCACAAATCCGGCTCCCATAGGAAGGTGAAAATCATAAATTCGGCATGGATGCAGCCTAGGTCATCTTAGGACGTGACCTGCCCCACCAACCTCACCGAACCGGTTTTGCCGTTTCGAGGTCCCTGAAAAACCGCCAGGAGACCCCAAAAGCGCCCATGCTCATGCCGTTTTAAAAAATGCCAGCCGACCCAGCAGCCCGCGACCCAGCCCTCAGCCTTACAACCATACGGTGCCTTACCCCACAGCTCCGATCCGCAGCCCACGCAGCGTGTAGAAGGGCGTGTCAGACTCCGCGATGCGTCGGCTCCCCGCCTTCCGCTTCGGACTGAACCGTTCCCGCTGCGCCTCGAAAATGCCCTCCACAAACTCCCGGCTCCCCAGCACCACGCCATCGGTGAAGTGCCGCACTCGCAGCCTCACCAGTTCCGCAGGACTGAGCTTGCCCTTCTCCTTCAGCACTGCACGCGCAGACTCCACCGTCACCCCGCGCCTCACCACGTTTTCATTCTGCGCATCCTTCACCTCCCGCCCCTCATCATGCAGCAGGCAGCGATACGCCTCCGCCGCCCCCGCGCTCCTCCAGCCGTCCACCGGCTTGCCCAGCGCCTTGCACAGTCCGCGTTGCGCTCTCCGGCTGCCGCCCAGCGCCTCCGCATACCCGCACCAGCGATAGTCCTTCGGATCTTTGACCAGCCCCGCACGCACAGGGTTAAGATCAATGTAAGCCGCCATCGTGCGCAGCGGCTCACCCTTGCCTTCCACCAGCACGCTTTTAAAGCGGTCCATCCACAACGTGCCACGGCGACCCCGCCGTTTGTTAAACCAGCGGCTGAAGCGCTCCTTCACCTCTTTGACAAACAACGACAGATCGCAAAAACGCTTCTTCAGCGCCGCCACCCTCTGCTCCGCCAGCACTGTCATGCCACGCTCCCGAAGATCCGCGAGTTCATCGCGCAGCAAGCCCACGTAGGCGCGACTGTAGAGAATGCTCAGATGCTCCAGCAGCTTCGCCTCCCCATCCGCCCCCTCAAACCGCTGCAACCACGTCACCCGATGCGGCACCTCGGCCAGCAGATGAAAATGATTCCCCATGAGGCAGTAGGTCAGCACCTTGATCCCTGAGAACTCCGCCATGCGCCAGATCACCCGGCGCAGCGCCTCCTTCTCCACCTCATCAAAGAACACCTCACCGCCGCAGGTGCGGGACATGACATGGTAGCAATACGACTCCAGCGGCCCTTTCCCCAGCACACGCAACCTCCCACCCGACCAAGAACGCGCGCCAGGATAGAGTCCAGTTTTCGCATTCACCCCGACCAACTGTTCTTCCAGCGGAATAGATTGGGAATCAGACGGTTGAGCGGGTTTCATGGGAGGGAATGTGAGCAGAAAATGGGTGCGGTCAATCAACTAAATGCCTGGCATCTTTTTTTTACCCAGCACATGCCGCCCATCCGGGCTGCCTGTGACTTTTCAAAGCTGGCTCCCCGGCTGAGAGAGCGGCAGCGCGCGGTGCGCGCGCCGCTCCTCTGCCGGGGATGGCTTGAAGACCCACTATGCCCGCGAACGACGGACTTTGCTTCTTCTTGGAGGCTGTTCATCAACTTTTTGCACACCGCCCCCGATTCGCCGCTCTCGACGTTGCTGTTGATTGTCACTACCTTCATTTTTCGTTTCTTCGCGAAATTCTTCCACTAGAGACATAAAAGAACGAATTTCCCGGACATCGTTTCCAAAGTAATCCACGACATTGCGAGCCCACGCAAGGCCAGGGGAACTGTTAAGTTTTTTTGTTTGCCAGGATTGAAAACCATCAAAGAAATCCGCCAGTCCAAGTTCTTGTCTCGCAATATTCCAACCTGAGACAAAGATGACAAAATCTCTCAAGGACTCTACCCCCCACATCCCAGGTCGCTCCACGACTAGCTGCAATATTTTCATATTTGTTATTTTTTTCTGATCGGCGTGAAATTGATCGCGTCAGCGTGTTCATACATTTGCTTATATTTATCCATCGGCATTCCTTTTGGTCCAGTGATCCTGTCAAAGACATTCCCATTTTTCAAGACAGCTTGGTGCATGTACCATCCGGTTAATCTCTCGCCATTCGGCAAGTTTACAGCTCCCAATTGAGGGCTTCTTTGAGGTGTAATTGACAATAATTCACCTCCGATTGCATTTTGTATTTTTGCCGCGTCACTCACGCAATTTGCTTTGAGAAGCTCTGCTGCGGAGTACCCCCCTGTTGTTCTAAAGCCGGCCGGCCAAGGTGGTCTTCCCGCTTGGGCCTGTTGCAGTTGAACCTGCTGCGGCACCATCCCCATTGTTTGCTGAGTCTTTTGTGCCGAAGCTCCACCAGGACTAGCAGATTTAGCGTCTGCTCTATATGGAACCTGAATCTGTGGAGAACCGCGATAACGAAACTGCCCTCCCCTATCAAAAGGTCTGAGGCTAAAGCCTGCAGCCAACAACTCGTGACGATAGCAGGACTCCTCTATATTGCGGGCATCGCTCAAGAATTCATGCACCGTGTACATGGGGTTCTTGTTCATCCCATAATGGTGCCACAGTCCCGCAAACCTCGTCATTGCACGATCATAGTGCGCAGGATTATTCCTGTTGGATTCAGCTTCTACGGCAGCCTTAAAGACAGGATTTTTGACATCGCACTGTATGATGTGGACATACCCATTGTTATTGATTGAGTACCGTATGCCTTGCGGCCCCTCTTCATACAGTCCCTCAGGATCCCAACTCGTCCAAGGGTTCTGCTTCACGTAGGCATAGACATTCGGGCCATCCACAAACCCCGCCGGATCGCGGCTCAGCCACACGCCCGTCTCAAGATCCCGATACCGGAACCCCTCATTTAAGAGTCCCGTCGGATCTTCGTCCTTGCTGTTGCCGCGCTGTTTGTCCGCGTTGCTGCCCGTTTCCGCCGTACGTCGGCCATACGCCTCGTAGCTCGCCGTCCACGTCAGCGTCGCGCTGCTGTCCGCCTGCGCCACGATGTCCCCGCGCCCGTTGCTCAGCGAGTATTTGGGGACGCCACTGCGGATCGAATAAAGCATGCCGCCCACCCCGCCGCCCATGTCTGGGCCGCGCGTGTACTCCACCGTCGGCGTCGCAGGCAGGGTGTTGCTGCCCGTTTGGAATTCCGCCAGGCTCAACCCTCCGGCGAACACAATCGCCGTCATCTCCTGCTGCACAGACGCAACGATCTTGTGCGTGGCGATGCGCCGCGTGCGGTAATCGTAGTCGTAGGCGTGCGTCTGGCCATTGGGCAGCGTCACACTGCTCAGGCGGTCCTGCGCATCCCACTGGTAGGTGGTGAGGCCACCTGCGGCGGTGGGCGGATTGAGGCCGGTGTCGCTGGCACCGGTGAAATCGGTCACGTTTTGGGAGATGCGGTTTCCGGACCCGTCATAGGCCAGCACCGCGCTCTTGCGTGTGTTCCCAGCCGGTCCATCCAGCTGCTCCCAGGAGGTGAGCTGGTTGGCGGAGTTGTAGCTGTAATTCCACATGCCGGGATCGGTGCCGCCGGTGACCTGCTTGTGAACGCGGTTGTTGGCGTTGTCGTAGGTGTAGGCCGTGCTGGTCTCGGCAGAGGTGGGATCGGTGATCGTTTCCGTGGCGAGCCGGTTGTTGGCATCGTACGTCATGCCGGTCGTGCGGACGCCGGACCGTGTCGGCTCGCCGGGCCATGTCTCACTCTGGCTGGTCACATTGCCCAGCAAATCATGCTGCCACGCAAACTGCGCCATGACATCGCCGGTGCTCATGGCCAGGGTGCGATACAGCGTGCGGTTGGTGAGGCGGCCCAGCGCATCGTAGCTATTGCGCGTCACCTGCCCATTGCCCGTCATGAGCAGGATCGCCCGCCCGCCGAGGTCATAGCCGTAACGCGTGGCGCGGTCCCCTTCCACCACGCTTTCGGGCCGGTTGAGCGCGTCATAGCTGGTCTGCACACTGCGCCCGGTGCCGTAATCCGCCCGGACGCGGTTGCCGGCCAGGTCATAGCTGTAGCTGTGCTGCACGCCACAGGAAGTTTCAGTGAGCACATGGCCCAACGCGTCGTAAGTGTAGCTGACATTGGCGGCATCGTTTTCCGCCTCGGTGACGCCCAGCAGGTGCCCGGCGCTGTCATAGCTGTAGCTGCGGTTCAGACCCGGCGCACTTGTGGCCGTGACCCGATCCCGCTCGTCATAAGTGTAGCTCGTGGTGATATTCCGCGGCGATTTCTGACTGAGCTTCTGCACCGCGTTGTAGGTGTAGCTCGTGGTATCGCCATTGGCGAAAGTCTGTGAGACGAGGCGATTGAGGCCATCATAGACGAACGTCGTCGTCTGCCCCTTGCCATCAACGACACTGGTGCGGTTCCCGGCGGCATCGTAGTCAAAGCTGTTTGTAATGCCTGCAGCATCCACGGTCATGATCAGACGGCCATGGGTGTCATAGGTGTTCGTCATGGTCTGCCCCAGCGGATTGGTGACGGTCAATGGCAGCCCACCGGCGTCAAAGGTCGTGGTCGTCGTCGGGCCCGCTGTGTTCGGCGCCAGCACCGGAGCCACGACCTTCCAGTTTCTGCCGGCCTCATCATAAAACTTCGACGTCACATGCCCCTGCGGGTCCGTGACGGTGAGCACCTGGCCCAGCGCGTCATAGGTCGTAGTGCTGGTCGGCCGCACAAACTGAATCGCCTGCGCATCCCACACCGTGGGCGCATAGACCGCGATGGGGCGGTTCCGCACATCATACTCGGTCTCGGTCTCGCGTCCCAGCGCATCCGTCACTCGGATCACATTGCTGGCCGCGTCATACTCCGTGGTATGCGTGGCCACTCCGCCATCGACTTCAGGTGCCTGGACCATCACCGGCCTGCCTGCGGCGTCATACGTCGTCGTGGTGGTCTTGCCGTTTTCATCGGTCACCTGCCAGGGCTTGCCATGGTGCGTGTAAGTCGTGTGAACCGTGCTGCCGTCCGGATGGGTCACTTGCACCAATTCACCAAGACCATTGTAGGCATTCGTCGTCACCCGTCCCAGCGGATCCGTCACAGTGATCGGATGCCCGAGAGCATCGTAGGTGGTCGTGGATACCGCCGAAATGCCCGTGGCAGTCACCGTGTGCGTCGTTGGGCGGTACAGCGCATCATACTCCACCGCCGTCACGGTCCCGCGTGGGTCCGTGGTGCGATTGGGTTTGATGCCGCTGGTGTCAAACACCGTGCCGCCGTTGTTGCCATCGTAGTAGAACTGCGTGGCGAAGCCGCCGTCATCGGTGGTGACCAGTCGGCCCGCGTCATCATAGGTGTGCCTTGTCACCTTCCCCCGCGCGTCGCTCTGGCAAACCACCTGATTGCGGAGATTGTAGTGGGTCGTCGTCACGATGTCGGTGCCATCGCTGAGGTGCAGTTTCGTCTTTCTGCGGCGGTTCAGGTTGTCATAGTGATGATTCACGGTCACCCCGTTCTCGTTAGTCTCGCTGATCAGATTGCCATGGTCGTCATAGGCCAGATGCTTCTCTGACAAGTCGGGATGTGTGACCCGGATCAGCCTCAGGTGCTCATCGTAGGCGAAGTTGGTCACCAAATTCCGGCCATCGATCACACTGCGCTTGTTCCCTGAAAGGTCATGCACGGTCGTGCTGCTCATCAGCGCGTCTCCACCGGCTGCGGAAGTGGTGGTTTGTGTGGTTTCCGCCCACCACCCCGTGTTCGCCCCCTGCGCGTCCGTCTGCGCGCCCAGCGTCGTCGTTGTCACACTGGACGGCATCGCCGCTTCATTCGGCGAGACCGTCGTCTGCGAAGTCACCAACCCTGCAAAAACCGGATGATCATAGGAATAATGCGTCTCACGGCGGTTGCCATCCGCACCGGTGGTGATTTCCGCCGTTTTCAGCCCCTGCACGGTGATGTCCACGCCATCTCGTGTGATGGTGCTGCTGGGCGCCAGCGTGTATTCCGTTGTCGTCCCCAAAGCGTCCGTCATGCTCGTCATGACGCGGGTTGCAGGATCGTAGGTGAAGGTTTTGGTGTGGCCCTGCGGGTCTGTGTTCCCCTGTGCGTCTGGCTCGTTCCCCAGTGCATCTGTCTCCGTCAACGGATCATCGTAACCGTCCTGCCCATAGGTAAAGGTCGTGGTGTGCCCGCTGCGGTCCGTCGCCGAAGCCAGCGCATACCCGGCAGTCGGATCGCAGGTGTAGGTCTCCGTGCCGAATGACTGCCCGTTCTTCGACTGCGTAATGGCCAGGGAGAGGTAAGTCACTGTCACCGCATTGGCGGTCTTGATGTCCATGGCATGCACCTGCCGCGCGTCATAAACATGCGGGTTCCCGAAATTGTAGGTGGTGACGGTGCCATCCAGCGCAGTGCAGGTGCGTATGGAGGAGTCCGCATACACATTGTCGCCTCCGAGGACCATCGAACGGTTCCCCGCCCACGAGGCTGTCAGCTGCATGGTGCCCGCAGGTGTGGTCACTCCCGTAAGGACACGGGGCAGCCCTGGCATCGGATGCAAAGTGTAATGCGTCAGCAGGCGGCTGTGATCGAAATCCCGGATGAAAACATACTGGCGGTTCAGTTCGTCGGTGATGGACTGAACATCGATGTGGTTGGTCCGGTGGTTGAGATCCGTGTTGCCATTGGCGGCGGCTTCCCAGGTCTGCTGGTAGCCATAATGCACCGAAGTGCCGCCACGCTCCACACTGTCCAGGCAAAGGCCGGCGTAGTTGTAGTTGACGGTGTGGCCGTCCGGACCCCGCACCGCCACCACGCGGCCGTTTTCCTGCAGGATCTGAATGCAGCGCCCTGGCCGCTCAGGGTCATAAATGCGTTCTGGGATGAGTGTGCCCGGCCCCGCATACTCGTAGCGCAGCCGGTTCCCCTCCCGATCCCAGACCTCCAGCAACCGTGAATAATGCACATGCATCATGATGTTGCTGCCACCCACGCGGCTGGCTGGCATGATCTGCTGGATGCCCGCGTCCTCATAGAAGCACTTGGTTCCGAACTTTTTGACCAGCATCGTGCCATCAAAAGTGTTCTTTGCCGTCTTGGCGTCGAGTTGCTCCTCGCCGCTGTGAATCCATAAACCAGGGCTTTTTAGGACATAACTCATGCTGCCGCCCTGCTCGTCCACCACGGTGGCGATGTGTTTTTGCGAGCTTGAATTGAGCAGCCAGTCGGCCACAGACTGCGCATCCGCTCCTCCTGGCAGGGAGGTGTCCATCTGGGTTTCAAACTTGACGTGCGAGCACAAATTCGAAGTCCATCCTGGCCCGAAAGGCAGATTCGGCTTTTCCTCTGGCCGCAGCCCGGTATGCAGCGTCCAGATTTCCGAGGAGACATCCCTTCGCACCGCCAGTGGCAGCAAACTGCCCTCGGCATTGGCATAAATGTCCGAAACCGAATGACGCAACTGCCGCGTGAAGGCATCGATGTAAGTCTCCTCCGAACGCTCTCCGGATTCATCCTGCACCTGCGGTTTGGAATCCGGTATGGGAAGGCCGTTCAACCCAATCTTGCGATAGCGACTGCCCGCCGAATCATGAAACCCCACCTCGCCCGGTTTGGCCATTTCAACGTCCTCGACGTCCTCGATGACTTCAACTGTAACGTCGATGGTGCCTCCGGCGCCTGGAGCATCTATATACATACTCTGAGTATCCGGACTAAACTCCCCTCCTGGCACACCATTAAGAAGCAACTGATAAGATCGCTGGTCACCACCTGGAAAATAGGCCACAGTCACGGTGCCTTTCTCCGTCGTATATGTCCTTGCCCCCTGTCCACCGCCTTCCCCAATGTGGTTGTTTGGACATCTGCCACTGTCCGTCGCAGTGTTTAGGCCGTAGCATTCGCAGCCGTTTACGTTACAGGCACATTGTTTCAAGTGTCCCTGCTCGCAGTCACTGTTCGTACAAGGCACCTGTCCTGTTGCGTTGCAGGTAGTGCAGGGCGGTCTATTCGGGCAGGAGCTAAGCGGGTTGTAGAAACATGGAATGGTTTTGGTTCCGGTGCCATTGCAGATAGTGCAGGTCTGCTCGGTCAGATACGGACATATATTAGGTCCGGGGCAATCGATAGAAATGATGCCGCTGCAGCCGTATTTGGCGCAATTACATGGTAGTCCGTGACCGCAGCCATACTCCAAATGACTCAACGGCTTGTACCCATTGCAGGAATCTTCGTGCACGTGCAGTGTGCAGATCAAATCTCCATAGCTTATATTGCCTTCTTGATCGGTAAAGGTTTCATAACACCCAGCTTCTTGTGAATGTGTATGGTCGTAAGTAATTCCGCACACAGTGCTGAGCGTGCTGGCGTAGTGCTGTATGACAGGACATGAATAGATATGGTCCCCGGGACATTGCGCTGTGTGACCTTGGCAAGTTCCCACGATCATAGTGGGAGTGCAACTCGTCTCATGACCGGGACATGCCAGGTATTTGTTGCCTTTACAATCTGGGCATGTGTTATACCCCCCTTCGCAATAATGACAGTCTTGATAGTCACAGAGATGAGTTCCCTCACCGGGATCACCACCGCCACCACCAGAAGGGCTTGTAGCTGAAAGCCTATTAGGTAGTATTCCATCTCTAGATGACCCAGTTAGCACCGTGGATTGGACATCACCTGAATCGTTGAGGGTTACTTTCAATTCTTCGGCGTGTATGCTAAATATTGGCGGATTCAAATACTCCGGCAAATCACCCCCGCCTCCCTGCTGCAGATTGAAGTTCTTCAAATTGGTCGAAGCCCCCAAATCCTGCGCAATCTGCGCCCGGTAACGGCTCATGAGCCCACCCCCGCCCGTCGTCGTTGCGTGTGTTTTCTCGTACAGGCGTTTGGAATCAGACACATCATCCAGGTTGGTCGCCCTCACGAGCGGATTGCTCTTAAACCGCCACTCCGCCAGATTGGTGAGACCGTCGCCATCGGGATCGCTGACCACATTCGCTGCATTGCGCAGGTCGAAGTTGAAGCGGTGCTCCCAGCAGTCCGGCATGCCGTCGCCATCGTAGTCCCCGCTGGCCATCCGCTGCGGCATGGTGAGGAGCGAGGGGTTGCTGCTGAGGAACGACACAAAGTTCATCAAGCCATCCGGCACACCATCCGCATTTCCATCCTCCATCACGCGCGATTCTGTCGCCAAGCCACCCACGAACCTGGCTCCATGGAACGAAACCCCACCCGTATTGCCACCCAGCAGACCCCGCCAGACCCACTCCTGACTGTCATGTATGCTGGCGCTGCGGCTGTTCGGACTGCCAGGATTGAGACCAAGGGCGATCTCCTCGAAGTTCATCAACCCGTCGCCATCAAAGTCCAGGACTGCGTCGGCGGCGGTGCTGTTGCTCAAGATACCCGGATAAACGGCATTCCAGGCATCTTCCAGCACATCAAAGATGCCATCGTGGTCGTAATCATAGCTGTTGATGCTCGCCACCAGACTCCAGCCATTGCGCCACGCTTGGATGTTTGTGTAGCCGTCGCCATCCAGGTCGCCTCCGGCATCCGCCGGGTCGTTCGGATTCATGCCATAGGACTGGCTGGCGTAAAACAGTTCCACCCGGTCCGGGATGCCGTCGCTGTCTGTGTCTGTCTGATCGGCCAGCTGGTAGTCGTTGTAGATCTGGTTGGGATTCGTCCTGGCCTGGAGGGGATCGGTATGGGTGGTAAACAGCTCGTCACTGTCGGACAGGCCGTCGTCATCCGTGTCCCGCTTCGCCGGATCCGTGTGGTACTGCGTATTTTCATCGTAGTCACAAAGTCCATCGCCATCGCTGTCCGCATGATTGGTCGGGTCATCGGGATAGACATCGGCGCTGTCTGGGATGCCGTCCGAGTCGCGGTCATCACTGCTGTAGCCAGAATATTCGTTCCCTAGGTAGTTGTAATGAGGGGCTCCATTCCAACCGTCGTCGGGCCAGGAATCTGCGGCATCAGGAACGCCGTCAGTGTCTCTATCAGACCACCATCCAGGGTATTCTACCTGCTGATACCAGAAACTTCCCGCTATCTGCGGAAATGGATCAAAGGCATCGGGAATGCCGTCGCTATCAGCGTCCATCCAGGGGCCTGCATATTCGACGCCCTGCCACCAGTAACTGTTGCCAGTTCCTGAAAAAATTGGATCAGCCGGATCAGGAATGCCGTCATTATCCATGTCGCTCCAATTCCCAGGGTAGATGACACCATTGTACACATATCCCCACGCAATCGTCGGCCATTGATCAGCGACATCAGGTATGGCGTCCCCGTCCTGGTCCACGAATGGCGCGGCGTATTCCACTCCCTCATACCAGTAGCTGCCATCCGGAAACGAATCAGCCGGGTCGGGAATCTCGTCATTGTCACGGTCACTCCACGACCCGCCGTACTCAGTGCCCTGATAAGTGAAGCTGCCGTATGGAAAAGGATCAAGCTGATCGGGCGTTCCGTCGTTATCACTGTCCAATGTCCCAGTTGCATACTGATTTCCGCCAATGATCACACCCGGATCATCCATCAGCCCCGCCGGTTCATTCCAGTTAAGGACTCCGTCGCCATCTCGATCATTGTTCTGCGGGTCGCTGTCCTCAAAGTTTTTGATCCCATCACCGTCAGCATCTGAGTAGCTGTAATACGTGCCAGCCTGCAATGCTGCATAGTTGATCACCGGCGTGTACCCCTGAATCTGCTGGTAGTACTCATCGAAGTCCGAGTAGCCATCGCCATCGCTGTCCCACAACCACGGATCAGTCTGCGAATAAAAGAATTCCACGTAGTCGCCCAGGCCGTCAAAATCACCGTCCAGCGAGTAGGGATCAGAGCCAAACGCTACTTCGTCTGCGTTGCTCGCGTTGTCATTGTCCGAATCCTGGTCCCACCAAGAGTCGCCCTGCTCTGGATTGGCCAACTCCGTTTTGACACCTCCAATGTTTGTCCAGTAAGCGTTTGCCACCGGGAAAGGCGGCAGAAACAATGTGGCAAGTAGATAGACATGGAGAAGCCATGATTGCCTAGACCAAATGCGGAGTCGGTTCATTGCTAAATATTTTCCTTAAGCTTCACTGAAATATTTCGCGGTTTACCAGCGGGCAGTGAAAATGGAAAGAAAATTTTCCAAGACCGCCTTCATTTTTTTCTCATGCCATCCAGCGCCCACCGGGACATCCCAAATCATTATTTATCTTATTGACTGTTTGGTCAGTTGGATTCTCAGGGCGAACTTTTATTTTGGGGCGCGGTTCTCGTCGATCGGATTGCCGAAAGAACGAATCTTCAGACAGCTTGTAAATAACTCATTTCCAACGGCTCGCAGAAACACCTGCACCCGTTAGTCGTTTTGGAGGAGGTCAGGAATGATGAAGCTGCTCAACGTCTGGCGAAGCTGATGCCTGGCTTCTCAATGCATGTGACCAGTCGATTCCTCGACAGTTTCACGCCACAAGCTGGGAGAACAACAAATCACCATTCTTTCCCGATTTAAGGCCAATTCTGCATGGTCTGAGTCATGGAAGAGGGGTTGAGCCCATGCTCCCCGTGGCTATGCTTATGCCAAGCTGCTGATCTCTGGGAAGCCGTCTCATGTTTGTGGGCTACACCTCAAAAGCAATCTTGGCAACCCAGTAGAGAACACATCCAAAAGGGAGGATGCGATGGAACAGCTCATCCAGCACACCAAAGAATACAGCAAACCGGGTGAAGGGGTACCTCATGCTATTTTTTTTTGGCTGCCGCTCAATCGCATTTGCCCACTGTTTCTTTTTCCTGCTCGGAGGGGAGATCGCGAATACAAAGCAACTCAGTCCCATCACCCGCATCGCCTTTCCATTATTTTTTCGGAGTGGGAGCATTTAAAAGCCAATTCACCTCCAGCTCGTCTGACCCCATGAGCTCGAATACACGAAACCAAGGAGAGTTCTTGGCCAGACAAAATGCCACCAGATTGCCATCAGACTCGTGACCCTCGATATTGGCAAGACAGTTTTCACCCCGCTTAACTCTTTGTACCTCAAAGAGTGGTGCTCGGGAAGGGACTCGAACCCTTAAGCCTTTCGGCACAAGATCCTTAGTCTTGCGCGTATACCAATTCCGCCACCCGAGCAGGTGCTGAAAATCAGGGGCCGCGAATATAGACGACTCAGTTTTTATGCAACCAATGTTTTGATTTTTTCTGCACTTCTTCGCCTTTCTGCGGACCCGTTCTCAAAAAGAAGGATCACTCTTGCCTTCGCCGCGCGTTTTGGCTGTCATCTCTTCTCATGCGCCCTTCCCTGCTCCTCTACCTGCTGCCCACCCTTGTTTTCGCGGCCTACCCCGAAAAGACCCCGGACACGCCAGGAAACCGGCTGCTCGACCGCTACCTCGCGGAACAGACCCGGGAGATCACGGCAGAAAACGGCCTCGCGCACATCACCTCGGCGGAAGACTGGAAGGCCCAGGCACCGGAATACCGCCGCCAGATGTTTGAGATGCTTGGCCTCGATCCCCTGCCAGATAAGACGCCTCTGCAGCCCACCAAGACCGGCGAGGTCAAAGGCGAGGGCTACGTCGTGGAAAAAATGCACTTTCAGTCCATGCCTGGCCTCTATGTGACCGCCAATTTCTACCGTCCCGCAAAAGTCGAAAAGCCTCTGCCCACCATCCTCTACGTCTGCGGCCATGCCAATGTGGTCAAGGACGGCATCAGCCTCGGCAACAAGACCGGTTACGAGCACCACGGCGTCTGGTACGCACGCCACGGCTACGCCTGCCTCATCATCGATACCGTCCAGCTTGGCGAGATCCGCGGCGAGCACCATGGCACCTATAGCAAAGGCCGCTGGTGGTGGTTCTCCCGCGGCTACACGCCCGCTGGCCTGGAGGCCTGGAGCTGCATCCGCGCTTTGGATTATTTGGAAACACGCCCTGAAGTGGACAAGACCCGCTTCGGCGTCACCGGTCGCAGCGGAGGCGGAGCCTACTCATGGTGGATCACCGCCCTCGATGAACGCATCAAAGCCAGCGCCCCCACCGCCGGCGTCACCGACATGCAGAACCAAGTCATTGACGGCTGTGTCGAAGGCCACTGCGACTGCATGTTTTTCGTGAACACCTACCGCTGGAATTTTGAGCGCATGGTCGCTCTTGCCGCACCGCGCCCGCTTCTCATCGTTAATACCGACAAAGACAGCATCTTCCCCATCGATGGCGTCTTCCGCATCTACCAAAACGTGCGCCGCGTTTACTCCCTCCTCGGCAAAGAAGGAAACATCGGCCTGCAAGTCGCCGAAGGTCCGCACAAAGACCTGCAGCCGCTGAACATCGGCGCCTTCCATTGGTTCGAGCGCTTCCTCAAAGGCGCCGACTCCATGGCCGTCCTCGATGAAGGCGCCAAGAAAACCATCGAGCCTGCCGACCTCCGCGTCTTCACCGACGGCCTCCCCAAGGATGAGATCAACACCAAGGCCGACGAAACTTTCGTCCCCATGGCCAAAGCCCCCGCTCCTGCCACCAATGCCGCCGATTGGGAGAAACAAAACGACAGCTGGATGCAGAGCCTCAAAGACAAGGTCTTCAACGGCTGGCCCAAGGACATCGCCTCCGTCAATCCTCAAAAGGAAAGCAGCGCCGAGGTGGATGGCATCCGCATGACTGCCTACGATTTCGAAAGCCAGTCTCCTTATCGCCTTCGCCTCTACATCGTCCACCGTGACGGCCTTCGCGCGGAGGATCTGCATCTCGTCGCCCTCAATGTGCTGGATGAAGCGGGCTGGGATGAATTCTGCGCCGCCTACCACTCACGCTTTGGCAAGCTCATCGAAGTCTTCCCCGGCTCGCCAAAGGACGATGCCGCCTTCGAGCAGGAAAAGAAGATGTTCACCAATTTCAAATGGGGCATGGCCTACATCTGCCCCCGTGGCGTCGGCCCCACCGCCTGGACCGGCAGCCCCAAGGCCCAAACCCAGCGCCTGCGCCGCTTCTACCTCCTCGGCCAGACGCTCGATGGCATGCGCGTGTGGGACATCCGCCGCACCGTGCAAACCTTCCGCGCCATCCCCGGCTTTGGCGAGACACCGCTCTGGATCCAGGCCCATCGCGACATGGCCGTCGACTCCCTCTACGCCTCCCTGTTTGAAGACGGCATCAAGCGCCTCGACCTCCACGACCTGCCCCTCACCCACAACGGCACCGTCTCTGGCGACCCCGAAGCCACCGGCCCCGCGCTGCTCAATGTCCTCAAATACCTCGACATCCCCCAGGCCGCCGCCATGGCCGCCATGCGAACCCGCACCATCATCTACGCTCCCGACAAAGCCGCCTGGGACTACCCCGCCACCGTCACCAAAAACCTCGGCAAAGAAACCAACTTCCAGGTCCGCACCCCCGTGAAACCCGAAGACGGCAAAGAGGAAGAGAAGAAGCCGGAGCCCCCCAAGGACAAAAAGAAGTCCGCCTCCGCCGAACCCTCCCCGCCCGCAATCATCCAAGCCACCCTTCCCCAAAAGATCCTCTCCAGCACCCCGCCCAAACCACGCCCACCCAGGAAAGACACTCCCAAAAGAGACACTGTGCCAAAGCCCCGCCCGAAGAAGGACAGTCCGAAGAAGTAAGACTGGATCAGTACGATAGACACTCCTCGTCTGTGGATCAGCGCCCCCTCCAAAACCCACAAGCCTCAACCAATCCAGTGATGTCGCCACAGCAGCGGCATGGCCCCCCATCGTCCCCATTGGTGGTGAGTAGTGCGCCACAATGTTGGCGGTGCCGCTGATCGACGGACAGGAGTGTCCATCGTACTTCCCTTACACCACCAGCCCCGGCAAACTCGTCCCCGAGCTAGATCCAAACGCATCCGCCTCGATACCCATGCGCTGCATCATCTGCACAAACAGATTGCACATCGGCTGGTTGTTCTTCGCATCAAACGCCAGGTGTTGTCCGTGCTTGAAACCACCACCGCCAAACACCAGCGGCAGGTTGTGCCAGTCATGGCTGTTCGCATTGCCAAGGTTGCTTCCAAACAGCACCATCGTGTTGTCCAGCAGACTGCCGTTGGCTTCCTTCTTCGCCTTCAGCGCCGTATACAAACCGTTCAACGCCTCAAACTCCGCACGCTCGATCCGCTGCAACTGCTCGATCTTCATCGGATCCTGCCCGTGATGCGAAAGGTTGTGGTGCGCCATCGTCACACCGTTGATCAGCGGCACATCACCACGCCCCTGAACCAGCACCGTGATCGCCCGGGTGCTGTCCGTTTGCAGCGCTAGTGGGATCAGGTCAAACAGCAGCTTCATCCTTGCGATGAGGTCCGCCTCGTTTTCCACATCCGTCGGCGGCTTCGCATCCACCTTCGGCTTCGGCTTCTGCACCCAAGCTTCAGACTTCAGCATGCGCTCCTCCATCTCGCGCACAGACGTGTAATACTCATCCAGCTTCTCTTTGTCGGCCGCGCCCACACGCTTCTCAAACCGCTTCGCTTCAGCCTGCACGGTGTCCATGATGCTGCGCCCTTCCTTCAGCTTGCGCATCTGGTTATTGATCTCCCCCGGCGTGCCATCCAGGAAGAGCTTCGCAAACACCTGCGAAGGCTTCGACTGCGCCTGCACCATCACCCCGCTGCGCGTGTAGCTCTGGCTGCCCTGCCCCGCCGTGCTCAGCGCCAGCGAAGGATAGCGCGTCTCATGCCCGATCTTCTCCGCCACAAACTGGTCGATCGAAACCGTGTTGCGAAATCCTCCCAGCCCCGGCCCGCGTGCAGAAGTCAGCCACGTCATTTCAGACGTATGCCCGTCCGCCCCCGCCTGATCCGGATGGCACACACCAGACAGCACCGTAAAATCCTCCCGATGATCCTTCAGCGCCTCAAGGTACGGCGTCAGCGCATATCCCCGACCGGTCTCCTTAGGAAACAACGACGGCCCATAGATCCCCAGCGAGGCACAGGCAAACACCATCCTCTTCGGTGGCGTTGCAGCCGCCGCACTCGAAAGCCTCGGCATCATCGCCTCCAAAAACGGCAGAGCCAGCGAGACACCAGAACCATGCAAAAAGGAACGGCGGGAAAGAGCAGGACGTGTGATCATGAGATGTGATAAGTTCGAATTGAAACGCGGATTATTTGCTCAAAAACAGCGGACTCTGCACCACCGCATGTACGAGCGAGCGCAGCCCGGCCCCTTCGGCCTTTGCCTGCTTCGCAATCGACTCGACCGCATCGCGATCCGCAAATTGAATGCCTGCACCCGTGCCATAGGTCACCAGATTGCCCGCGAGCGCCCGCATCACCTGATCCTGCTGGTCCAGCAGCAGCTTCTTGAATTCCACGATGCCCTGAAATCTGCGCCCGTCCGCCAGCTCACCGCTGGCATCCACCGGCAGGCCTTCCTTGTATTGCCAGATGTTCTGCCCATGCAGCTTGCGCTTGGTATTCGCCCCCTTCTCATTGGACCGATAGTTCTCGCGGTAGCCGCCGATCACATCAAAGCACTCCAGCGCAAATCCGGGCGGGTCGATGCTCTTATGGCAGGAGGCGCAGCTCTCGCTGTCGCGATGCTTCGCCAGCTGCTCACGAATCGTCGTCGTGCCCCGCGTGTCCGGCTCGATGGCCCCCACGCTCGCGGGTGGCGGCGGTGGCGGCTGCCCCAGCAGGTGCTTCATCACCCACGCGCCACGGATCACCGGAGAAGTCACCGTCCCGTTCGCCGTCACCTTCAGCACGCTAGCCTGCGTCAGTACGCCACCGCGCGGACTGCCCGCCGGCAATGACACCCGCCGAAACTGTTCTCCCGAAACATCTTCGAGTTCATAGTGCTCGGCCATGCGGTTGTTCACCATCGCAAAGTCACTGTGGACGAGATTCGCCACCGGCAGGTTCTGCTTGAGCATCTCGCTGAAAAACGCCTCCGTTTCCGTCACCATGCCCAGCTTCAAAAGCATGTCATACTCGGGGTAGAGCTTCATGTCAGGCGCAGTCGCATCGATGTTCCGCAGCTCCAGCCACTGACCCACAAAATTCGTCACAAACGTTACCGACTTCGGTCCCTTCAGCAGTCGCTCCGTCTGCGCTTTCAGAACCTGCGGCTGGCTCAGCCTGCCCTCTCCCGCCACCCTCATGAGCTCCTCATCTGGCATCGAACTTGTGAGGAAATACGACAGCCTCGTTGCCAAAGCGAGATCACTCAGCTTGCCCGGATGCTCCTCCAGCAGCAGAAACGCCGGGGAAGTCAAAATCGCCCTCAAGCCCACCCGCATCGCCTCTTCGAAATTCCGCCCCTCATCCACCGCCTGCGTGGCCAGCGCGATGTAAGGTGCCGCCTCATCCTGCTCAAGCGGCCTCCGGAACGCACGCGCCGCAAAACCGCTCAGGCCGCTCGCGATCGACTGCTTCACATCCGCTGGCGCGAGTTCATATCCCAGCGGCTTGCCATCACGGAACTTCTTCTGCTTCTCGTCCACCTCTTTCAGCGGCACATCCCCCAGCGCCTTCTTCAAACTGGCTGGCGGCCATTCCGAGGATAGCGGCCCTTCCACCTCGATCCACTGCATGGCAAGCCCCGTGCCTTTGAATTCACCCGCTCCCACATTGTAAATGTTCTGCCCCTTCCGGTCCTTGCCCACGCTGTCGCAATTAATCACGATATGCTCGCTGCCATCCAGCCGTGTGGTGAACTCATACTCCCGCGGCTTGTCCGCAGGCAGTTCGCAGTAGCTCAGCAGCCGCTTGTTCTTGTAGTTGTTGCTGTAGATCATCAGCGTCAGCGGCTGCCCCTCGCTTTGAAAGGCGTTGCCGGAAAGCTTGATGCGGTAGTTCCCCGGCCCCGGCAGCCGGCACTGCTTCAGCCCCACCAGATAGTCGCCCGTGGTGAACATGATCACCTCCTTGTCGTTCTCCAGAAACATCACCCGATGCCCGCTCTTCGGATTGGTAGGGTCAGACAGAGTGCCTGGCGGCGTATCCAGATTTTTGCGAATCCCCTGCTCATTTTTGTAGCTGTAACGCTGGTTGATCGCCACCGGCCGCCTGCTCAGCACGATCGCCGCATCCAGCGCAGCATCCGCAGCCTCCAGATACTTCTCGATCTGCAGCTGCGAGAAGCGCAGCCCCTCCGCCACCGTGTCAAAGCCATGCAGCGGCGTGTCTTCCGGCAGAATGTGCTTCAGCGGCAGGGACACTCCCAGAAGATCATGCACCGTGTTCTCATACTCCGTGCGGTTCAGCCGCCGCAGCACCGTGCGCCCATTGGCCTTCTGCTCCGCCACCTCATGGCCTCGCAGCGGAGTTTTCAGCGTCGCTAAAAATCCCTTCACCTCCCCGGCCTCCGGCTGCGTCTTCTTCGCCGGCGGCATCTCCCCTTTGCTCACACGATCATGGATCTTCACCCACAGGTCAAAATTCTTCCTCTCCTCCGGCTTGAACTCCAGCGCCGTTAGATCCAGCCCGCCTTTTTTCACATCGCCATCATGGCACTCGGTACAGTGCTTCTCCAAAAAAGGCACCACCGGAGGCAGCGGTGCGGCGCCCACCGCACTCACAAATACGAAAAAAGCAAAACAACGGTTCATCAAGGGAATCAAAAACGAACCCCGATTATCGCAGCATTCAGCCCCTGGATGCAAGCTTTCTCAGGCGGCATCGCGATTTGCCAAACTCATCGCCGGAAGTTGCGCTTCCGACGGTCTCACCCGCCAGCGGGGGCAACCATGCCGACACGGAAGTGCATCGAGTTCCTGTGAATTTCGACCATCAAGGTCGGGGAGTGATCCGGGCGGATCTGCTACCCCTCATTTATCAGCCGTGCACATCCTGGGAAGGCTGGAACTTGTTCATTACCGAAGCGATGACCTCACGAAGCCGCGCTAATTCGATCGGTTTGACGAGGTGCGCGGCAAAGCCGGCCGCGCTCGACTTTCGAAGGTCGGCTTCCATTCCGTAGCCGCTGAGGGCAATGCCCGGCAGCCCAAATCGCTCACGAATCTGCGACATAACAGCGTACCCGTCACCGTCTGGCAGACCGATGTCGCTGATGACGACATCGCATTGGTTGGCGGCCGCTTGTGCGAGCGCTTCCTGCATGTTTGTGGCGCGGACCACGAAATGCCCGTCTCGCTCCAAAAGGCGGCTCATGGCGTTCAGAGACTCAAGGTGATCCTCCACGAGGAGAAGGCGCAGCGGAAGCAGCTGGACGTCGTTTCTTGGATAGGGGGCGTGTTCATTGGCGGGCCCCGGCGCAGCGTCTATCAACATGGTAAAAACCGCACCTTTGCCCGAGCCTGCGCTCTCAGCCACAATCTCGCCCCCATGTGCGTCCACGATCGCTCGGGAGATCGAAAGCCCCAGCCCAAGACCACCAAACTGATGCCTGCCCGTGAGCCCACCCTGGTTGAACGCAAGAAAGATGCTTTTGATGTCCGTTTCAGGGATGCCGATGCCTGTATCCCTGACCCGAACCGCAACACGTCCGGGCACGGGATTGTATGTGCTGATGGTGACGCATCCGCCGGCTGGCGTGAATTTGATGGCGTTCTTGAGAAGATTCCACAGCACCTGCAGGAGCCGCGTGGGGTCGGCTTGGACATAAGTTTCTGCCGCCTCCAGTTCGAACCGCAGCTCGACACACTTCTGTTGAATTTCCTCGCTGAGGGTGTTCTGCGCGTGCTGGATCAGATCATGGAGATTGGTCAGCACCGGATGCACCAACAACTTGCCATGGCTGATCCGCGTGAGGTCCAGCAGGTCGTCGATCAACCGGGCCTCAAGCTGGATGTTGCGCCGGATCACCGTCAGTTGCTCACGAACGCCGTCAGGAAGAGATTGATCATTTTCCAAGGCGGCTGAAGTCATGAGCGCCGGGGAAAGCGGGGTGCGCAGCTCGTGGCTAAGCGCAGCCAGAAAGTCGTCTTTGGCACGGGAGGCCTCTCGAGCCTGATCCGCCGCCAGGCAGAGCTCTTTTTCTGTCCTTTTGCGCTCGGCGATCTCCTGCATGAGCGCGATCTCTTTGGCCCGGAGGATTTTCTCGTGGCCGGAAACAATGGCGACGCACCACCACAGAAGGGTGCACAGCAAAGCGATGAGGGAGATCACCAGCAGCGCAGTCCCCATGTTGAGGTCAAACAAACCCGCACGCTGCCCGCTCAGACGCCACCAGCCGAGCACCACGGGTATGCCCACAATGCCTGGCAGGGCGCGCCTTGCCAGGGCACCGGCCGCGCTGGACTCCAACAATGCCCGCATGGGCTGCCTCTCAGACACCGCTGCGGTGATCCCCAGTGCCAGTGCCAGAATCATCGTCGCGGACTGCATCGCAATGCCCGTGAAGCGTGAAACTGCATACAGGCGGTCCGCATCGAAGACATATCCCACCAGTGACAAACCCGCGATCGCGATGATGAAAATGCCGAGGCCGGGAACGAAACGGCGTGCCCTCGCGCCGCATGAGAGCAGTGTCAGAGCAAGGCCCAGCAGGGCGAAGGAAATGGCCGCCGGAGGACCTGGACGGCCCGGCGCCATGGCGGCTCTGTCGCCCCACTTGGCCCGAACAAAGAGCTGGTCGATCCCGAGATCTGTCTCTGCCAGATGCTCAATCAGCGTGGCAGTCCCCAGCAGAGTGATGAGTATCCCAAGAATACGGCTTGCCACCACGGCCCATCGTTTCCCTGAAGCCTGCAGCAACACTGCCGCGCCGCCAGCCATCGCCATCAGTGCGGTATTGCCAAACATCGTAATGCCGTCCCCGTCCCAGTCAGTCAGCCCTGGAACGTTAGCGAGCCAGCCGAAAAGCGTGACAGCGCCCCCAAGCAATGCATACCCACCGCAGACCACCGGAAAGAAGGCCGGGGGGCGTCTACAGATGAGCGGTTCTGAATTCATAGCAGGTGACCGCGGGATTCTGAGTCAATGCATTAGCTGTTAATATGCCCTTTACGTTGTGACCGAACAAGCAAAACAAGCAGGATTGAAGGCCGGCGCGATGTGAAAAACTGATCCAGGCAGATAATCAGTCTTTTCGCACAGAAACGCCGGCCGATTAGAGCGAACGTTTTTGCTTCCCTGCCCTCTTCACTTGCTTCCCTTCTGCTTCTCCCACTCCTTCCGGAACGCCCCCTCCCGGTCTTCCACATACCTCAGATACCCAGCCGGATCCACGAACGGATTCCCTTCCTCTTTCCCCAGCCGCGCATACTTCGCCTCCATGTCGTAATAGACCCCATGCGCCCCCAGAAACAGATCCACCGGCAGCGCCTTCAGCGTTTCAAAAGTCTTCACATAGTCTGTCGCGATCCCCGGGTAGTTCTTGTTCCCCACCAGCACATAGCCCGGGTTCACATTCGGGCTGCCGATGATCACCGCATTCAGCGGTTTTCCCTGCTCTTCCACCTTCATCGTCCACGTCGTGCAGCCCTGCGTATGCCCCGCCGTAAGCCGCGCCACCAGCACAGAGCCGCCCAGCTTCACCTCCTCGCCATCCTTCAGCCGCCGGTCCACCTTCGCAGGCGGAAACTGCCTGTAATCCCCCTTCCCCAGCCGCTGCTTTTCCGTGGTACCATTCTCCACCGCATCGGCATCCTGCTCGATCACCCAGTATTTCGCCCCCGTCTGCTTCACGATCTCCGCGCTGCCCGCACAATGATCCGAATGCGCATGGCTGATGAGCAGGATTTTGATGTCCGTAAATTTGAACCCCAGCTTCTCCACACTCGCACGGATCAGCGGCACTGATTCCTCCAGGCTGCTGTTGATCAGGATGTGCCCCTCCGGCGTCGCGATCAGATAGGATGCCAGGTCCGCCGATCCGACATAGTACAAATTCCCCGCGATCTTGTGCGGCGGAAAAGCCTCCGTCCATTTCGCTGACGGCTGCGCCACTGCCACGCCGCAGAAATTCAGCAGGAAAAGAAACATCAAGGAATGGATCGCGCGATGGTCAGTCATGTTGGGAAGTTGAAGAAGATGATGAAGTCGAAGAACGGGTGCCGAGAATTTTCATACGCTGCTCGTTGTTCAGCTTTCGCATTCCGGCCACCTCGCGATGAAACGCTTCCAGGTCGCCGCCTTGTTCCTTCAGCAGCCGCTCAAACCCCGGCACCATCGTGTAATACGTCGCCACGGTGTTGATGCGGGCATTGTTCCAGGTCTTCGGCAGGTAGTGGATGTGCGTCGGCTTGTGCGGGCTGATCTCCAGCGCCTGCTCCAGCATGCCTTTAAACACACGCTGCTTCGCCACGCGCTTCGCAGCCACATCCGTCGAGGTGTCGCCGTACACCACCTTCAGCTTCTCACGAGTCTGCAGCATCAGGTCGATCACCCGCATGTTTTTCTTCAGGTGCTCCTCGTACTCGCGCAGCCTCTTCAGGTCCCCCTTGGACCGCAGCCACCGCCGCACCCCGTCCTGCGCATTCGCCGTGGCAAAGGCCTCGTTGAAATCCGTGTCCCCGGGGATGAACACCTTCGCATGCGTCAGTTCATGAAAAATAAGCTCCGCCAGCTCCGGCTCATCGCGATGCAGAAACGTGTTCAGCACCGGGTCCGCCAGATAGCCCAGCGTCGAGTAGGCCTCCACACCACCCACAAACACATCATACCCCTGCTTCTTCAGCCGCTCCGCCTCCACCTTCGCATCCTTCTCATTGAAAAAGCCGCGATACTTTAGTTTCCCTACCAGCGGATACCACCACGTCTTTCCTTCGCTGGAAAACTCCTCCGCCGCATACACCACCCACACCACGTAGGGCCGCTTCAGGTCGCAATACTTCCCAAAGCTCTTCGTCGGCAGATGCAGGTCGCTCGCCGCAAACGCCCGCAGTTCCTCGATCAGCCGCAGCCTTTGCTTCACGTGCTCGCTCACGCTCGGGTCCGCCAGCGCCTTGTCATTCGGCCGCGACTTCCGCCAGATCTCCGTCTGCCCGCCGACCGCCTGCGTGTAAAATTTCACCGTACTGCACGCGCACAAGGCCAGAGCGGGTAGGAGCGCGAACCAGTTGCGTGTTTTCATCATCCTGCCAGTGTAGGCACGTCACCACCAACCGACAAACAGCAATGTCTTTCATCCACGACGATTTTCTGCTCTCCTCCAAGGCCGCCAGCCGCCTCTACCACACCTTTGCCAAGGACGAGCCGATCCTGGACTACCACAATCACCTCCCGCCCAAGGACATTGCGCAGGACCGCCAGTTCAAGAACCTCTTCGAAATCTGGCTCGAAGGGGACCACTACAAATGGCGCGCCATGCGCTGCAACGGCGTCCCCGAAGAGTTCATCACCGGCAAGGCCTCCCCTCGCGACAAATTCCTCGCCTGGGCCAAAACCGTCCCCCACACGCTGCGCAATCCCCTCTACCACTGGACCCACCTTGAGCTGAAGCGCTACTTCGGCATCGACACCCTCCTCGATGAAAAGACCGCCCCCGCCATCTGGGAGCAGACCGAGGCCGCCCTCGCCAAGCCCGAGATGAGCGCCCGCGGCATCCTCCACTCGCAAAAAGTCAAAGCCCTCTGCACCACCGACGATCCCATCGACGACCTCGCCCACCATCAAAAGTGCGCCGCGGATGGCTTCGACGTCGGCGTCTATCCCACCTTCCGCCCGGACAAAGCACTCGCCGTCCACCTCCCCGATGCCTGGAACGCCTGGTGTGACAAGCTCAGCGCCGCCAGCGGCATCGAAGTCAAAAGCTACGCCACCCTGCTCGATGCCCTCAAGCAACGCCACGACTTCTTCCACAGCGTCGGCGGCCGCCTCAGCGACCACGGCCTGAATTACTGCCACGCCAATTTCGTCAGCGACTCCGAAGCCGAGCGCATCTTCCAGAAAGCCCGCTCCGGCACCGCCGCCAGCGCCCAGGAACAGGATCAGTTTGCCAGCAACATCATGCTCCACGTCGGCCGCCTCAATGCCGCCCGCGGCTGGACCATGCAGCTCCACCTCGGCCCCGTCCGCAACAACAACAGCCGCCTCGCCCGCGAGATCGGCGCAGACGTCGGCTGCGACAGCATCGGCGACTGGCCACAAGCCGAAACCCTCTCCCGTTTCCTCGACCGCCTCGACACCGAAAACGCCCTGCCCAAGACCGTCCTCTACAACGTCAACCCCAATGCCAACTACGTCTTCGGCACCATGGCCGGCAACTTCGCAGACGGCACCACGCCCGGCAAAGTCCAGTTCGGCTCCGGCTGGTGGTTCGTCGATCAAAAGGAAGGCATGGAGTGGCAGATCAATGCCCTTAGCAATCTCGGCCTCCTCAGCCGCTTCATCGGCATGCTCACAGACAGCCGCAGCTTCATGAGCTTCCCCCGCCACGAATACTTCCGCCGCACCCTCTGCAACCTCCTCGGCACCGACATCGAATCCGGCCTCATCCCCAACGACGACACCCTCGTCGGCAGCATGATCAAAAACATCTGCTACTCGAATGCGAAGGCCTATCTGGGATTGAAGGTACAGTAGCCATCTCGCTCCGCCGAGATGAGCCCAGTGCTTTTCGCGTCGCGTTTTGAACCGCTGAATCGCCTTCCGCCAGCATCGTTTTCACTTCACACCAGCCCTGAAGGGGCTGCGTATTACAGCCCAGGGTCAGCCGAGCCTCAGCGAGGCGACCCTGGGTTACCGCAGGCAAATGGGAAAGCAAAGCCAGCACTCCGCTGCACCCCAGCGTCCCCCAGCAGCGTCTGCAATATGCCCCGCCTCGGCAAGAACGCCCCGCCATCTCGAAATCTCACGATCCACACATCCGCCCGTTGCTGGTTCACCCCCTCCGCATCGCACTCGGCGTCCGATGATCCTCAAAAAGCTCCCGCTTCAGCAACTGGGAATACTTCCAGTCCTGCAGCGAATCGAACGCCACAAACTGGTGCAGGCAGATGATCAGCCAGAACTCGAACTGGTAAAACTTCTTGGAGCACTTGTGCCGCAGCCTCCGCTGCGCCACCCACGCCCCCGGCCAGCCGCCAGCGAGTTCCAGCAGATGTAGAATCGTCTCAGGGGTGCGCCACGCATTCTTGCGCGCCTTCCGCTTGTCACTTCGATACGCCGCATAAGTCATCACTGACACCACGCCCACGTAGGCCGCCAGCATCCACATCTCCCAGCCCGTCTGCCGCCAAGCATACACAGGCGCCACCAGCAGCGCTCCCAGCACCAGCAGCGCCCACACGCTCACCGCAGCCACTTCACGCACCTGCACCGCATTTTGGGCGCACGCACGCTGCTTGGCATCCAGCCCCCAGGTGAAGCGGATCTCCTCCCCCACCTTCGGCACATGGTGCCACCGGGAAAAATCCCGGCGATGCAGAAACAGTCGCTTGTCCTCAAACTTCAGCCACCCATACCCCTTGTCCGCATCCCATTCGATCACTCGTGCGGTGTGTTGTTGCTTGCGCAGGTTGCCGATCATCTTTTTCCGTACTCTTAGCAACGCCATCATAGCTTTGCAATCATCCCGCGGTCAGCAACAAAGACACGGATAAGACACTGACGCGGAATAAAGCCGCCTCGCGAAGTGCGTTCTATGCCTGCTCACAGAGCCAACCGCTCGCCCATGTCACAGCCTGACCGCGCGAGCCCCTTTTGAACTGCCACCTTCCATGAAAACATCACGTCCCATTCTGGCCCTCATCGCCACCGCATTCTGCCAGCTACCGCTGCATGCCGCGCCACCCGAGCCCACAGCCCAGCCCACCCTTCGCGCCGTGGACCTCCGCATCGGCGAAGCCGCCGAGGTCAAACTCGCCGACGGCAGCATCGCCAAAGTGAAGCTGCTCGACCTCCAGGAAAAGACCGACTCCATGGCCCACGCCGTGCGCGAGGCCCGCGTGAAGGTGGAGGTGAATGGCAAGGAGGCCTGGCTCACCAGCGCCACCTACCACCTGCCACAATCGGTCGGCGGTGTGCAGATCGACTGCCCCATCACCCGCGGCTACAATGCGAACAGCAGCGAGGACTCCTGGGGCTTGGAGGCCGATGCACGCCTGCGCCTATGGCCCGCGGGCTCGCCATGGATCGAGCCCGGCACCTTTGTCTATCCGCTCAAGCAGCGCTGGTTTGCCACCAGCACTCAATTCTCCAACGAGCCCACCTACGTGGATGGCGGCGACAAGCCCGATCGCAAAAAGATCTACTACCACAACGACCTCGACTTCGGCGGCTGCGAAGGCCTCGTGGAAGTCGTCGCCGCCACCGATGGCCTCGTCGTCAGCGCACGCGACAAGACACTCGACGGCTACTCCCTCACGCCCGTGCGTCCGCGCTATGACGTCGTCTATGTGCTCGACTCACGCGGCTGGTATTACCGCTACAGCCACTTCCACAGCATTGATGACGCCATCCAGCCCGGCACCCGCGTGCAGATGGGCCAGCGCATGGGCCTGCTGGGCAAGGAAGGCGCCAGCGGCGGCTGGTCGCACCTGCACTTCGGCATCAAAAGCCGCCTGCCCTCCGGCAAGTGGGGCACGCAGGACGCCTACGCCTTCGCCTGGCAGAGCTACTTGCGTGAGCAAAAGCCCGCCGTCATCGCCGTGGCGCGCCCGCATCACTTCATCCGTGTCGGCGAGACCATCACGCTCGATGCCTCCAAATCCTGGGCCGCCTCCGGCAAGATCGCCAGCTATGAGTGGACGCTCTCAGACGGCACCAAACAGAACACGGCCACCTTTGAGCGCACCTACACGAAACCCGGCAGCACCAGCGAGATCCTCAAGATCACCGACGACGCCGGCCACACCAGCTACGACTTTGCCATCGTGCAGGTCATCGGAGACGACCTCGTGAACATCCCTCCAGCCATCCACCCGAGCTTCTTCCCCACCATGAACCTCAAGCCCGGCCAGGACATCACCTTCAAGGTCCGCACCTTCCGCGATGCCGGTGGCGAGACCTGGGACTTTGGCGACGGCACCGCCCCCGTCACCGTCAAGTCCGACGGCAACGCCAAAGCCCTCGCCAAAGACGGCTACGCCATCACCAACCACACCTTCGCCAAACCCGGCGACTACATCGTCACCGTCCAGCACACCAACACCCGCGGAGAGAAAGCCCTAGGCCACTTGTGGGTCCAGATCGGGGAGTGAGGTTGTATGCTCGCTCAGGTCCAAAAACAAAACAGCCCAGCTGCGGGCAGCTGGACTGTTCTTGTTCACCACTGACTGACTCACTCAACAGAAACACTCGCACACTCCTCAGCAGGACTTCGCATGAAACGAAAACACATGCAGAAAGGTCCGGGCAATGATCTCCAGATCGAGGTAGAACGACCAGTTCTGGCAGTACTCGATGTCCGAAGTCACACGATGCTTGATCTCGCTGGAGTTATCCACCGGTCCGCGATGACCACGCACCTGGGCTAGGCCGGTCACTCCAGGCTTCACCGTGTGGCGCAGGGCATACTGGCTGCATTCCAGGGCAAACAACGCATCGTGCTCCGCCATGTGCGGCCGGGGCCCCACCACGGACATGTCTCCAAACAGCACGTTCAGGAACTGAGGCATCTCATCGATGCTCAGCTTCCGCATCAGCCCGCCACCGGTGAAGATGCGCGAGTCATTGGCACGGGCCTGCACGCTCTCGCGGCCATGGTTCACCGTCATGGTGCGGAACTTGTAAATCTTGAACATCTGGCCGTCCGCCCCGGAGCGCGACTGCTTGAAGAACAGTGGGCCGGGAGAGAAGAACCGGTGCACCAGCCACACGCCAAGGCACAGGAAGGGCAGCACCAGCACCACCACCGGCAGACTGATGCAGATGTCCAGCGTGCGCTTCAGGAAACGGTGTGCCGGACTCACCAGCGGATGCTTGTGCAGGCTCACCAGCTTCATCTGCGAGTACTCCATCAGTTGCACCGCTCCCATTTCCCCCACGATCGGCAGCAGATCCACCGCCAGATGTGTGCCGTGCGATTCTGCAATCTGCCGGATCCTCTCCGTGCGTGCCGCGTTCGTGGGCAGGCGCCAGATCAGCAGATTCGGACGATCACGCTTCAGCGCCTCTTCCAACTGGTGCTCCAGGAACGATTCCTGGCTCGCGTCCGTCTCGATGGCCAGCACATCGCAGAGGTGAATGCCCAGCAGCGTCTTGTTGCTGAACCACTGCCGGGTCGCAGCCTCACCATTTTCGTCACACACGGCCAGAATCCGCAGCCTCGGCTGGATTCTTGCCCCCATAGCACGCAGCATTTTCATGAACATCACCTTCCCCACCAGCAGGCATGGCCCCAGCAGTGCCAGGAAGGTCAGCATCAGCTTGCGGGACATGTCATAGTTCCGCCAGATCCCCAGGTAAAAGAACACCGTCAGCGCCACGAACAAAATCTGTGCCGCGCAGATTCTCAGCATCCTCCCGTTCAGCAGTTGGAACATGTAGTGGCCGTCTCGGGACCAGATCAGCGTGTGCAGCAGCAGCCCGATGATGCCCAGCGCCAGCAGCACCCCTTCTTTGGAAGGCGGCGCCAGCACCAGATTCAGGCTGTCAGGCGGCAGCAATTGGGCAAGGACAAAAGCTCCGAAATAGGCGCTCGCCGTCGCAATTCCATCCACCAGGATAAAGAAGGGGGTCCATCCACTGACTCTTTGATTAAGGGCGTCTTGCATGCAGCAACCTTCCCCCGCAGCAACTATAAATTCCAGAATCGCAGTCCTTACATTCCAATCAGCAATCCTTTAGTCCACCCTCAGATATGTGGTAAGCGGCCTGCTCAAATCCTCGCCCATCTCCGCCTGCGTCAGCCACTCACGCCTTGGTGTTTCCCTCTTCGAAGGATTGGGCGCGGACGATGTCGTCATCGCCATCACCATTCCCATCATCACCGCAAACAGATGACGCGTCGCATCGATCTGCAGTGGAAAATCCACGAACGCATGCAGCAGCGTCGAAACAATCGCCACCGTAAAGCAGATCTGTCCAGCCTTGCGCTGGAATGACATCCCGAGCCGTGGATTTTTTGAAAACACCTGCCGCAGAGTCAAACACCACCGCCTCACAGGAAACGCCAGCAGCAGCACAAAGAACATCACCCCCGGCCATCCCCATTCGGCAAAAAACTCCGTGTAGTCATTGTGAGCATGCCGCCATCTCCCCGGCGCCAGGATCGGATCCAGCGCCGAATAATGCACCGAGACCCATTCAAAAGTCCCCGGCCCCGTCCCAGTCCACCCATGGTCCCACCCCATCTGCAGTGCCATGATTGCCGCATGTCTCCTGGCAGGATCATCAAAATGCCGTGTCGCAAAAACATTCCACCTCTCCAGCCCCGCCCCGGCGCCGCTCAGCCACGCCCCCGCTCCCAGCAGCCCCAGGCCGATCAAGATCAGCAAGAGCGTCCTCCAGTTCCCGAACGGCAGCGCCGCCATGTCCGGCTTCCATACCAGCAGTCCCGACACCACCAGCATCACCATCTCCGCGGTCAGCAGCAGGTGCCCCATCTTCGACACATTCACAAACACCGCGATCACCTGCAGCATCACCGCCACCACCAGAAGCGACAGCATCATCTGCTGCTTGAAATTTCTCAGCCCCCGTTGCAGCAGCAGCGCCCCCAGCCACACGCCCACCGGCCAGGTCAGGTTCAAAAACGCCGCCGCATTGCCGTGGTACCAAAACAGCCCAAAAACCGAATCCGGCACATGCTTCACCTGCCACAGTGCCGTCAGCTCTCCCGATGAGTGAAGACAAAGTCCCGCAATTGCGGTGATAAAACCCGCCGCCGTCACGGCCAGCGCCAAAACATACCGTGCCAACCGTTCTGACGCAAAATCCATCGCCATGATGAAAACCATGATCGCAATCGATATGGAAATCATGGCTTGAATGGAAGCTGTTTGATCCAGTGTCCCAAACGCCATCCACCAGCTTTGATCCAGTTCCAGGATCGCACCCGTAGCTCGCTCGGCCATTGCTCTCGGAAAACACGTCATCACCCATCCATACCCCGCGATCCCTGCTGCGATCCCCCACACCGCTTTCTCGTGCGTACGGGGGGCTTTCCATTCAAGACACCTCGCGATCACCCAGCACGTAAATCCTGCGCACGCCATCCATGCCAGGAGGGAATGGGTGGACCCCGGCAGTTTCTCATTGGACCCGGGCAATACACACACAAGCAACGCAACTGAAGCGAGCGCAATAAAGCGAAAAATGGAGATGAGGTTGGTGATGCACCAGTCTGCCCCCACCCCTCCCCTGCGGTCAACCTGACCAGCACTAAGACTACCCTTAGCGACATCTGAACCGTCAGTGAGTGGAGTTCTTCTAACGGTAACGGATGCTTATGGAAGTTCAAAAGCAAGCCGGGGGGAGCACAGCCTCAACCAATGGCGGCAGCTTGATTGAATTTGCTCAGGAAACGTTACAACAAGCCACCGCTGATTATGAAGTTGTGCTTTAACTCTAGCCTCTCAACGGGTAAATCAACCGCCTCGTCCCCCGGCCAGCACCGCCTTCCAGCGCCCTTCCTCTCCTAAATAACTAAATACTCGAACTAATCCCATGAAAAAGCGCATCCTCATCACTGGCGGAGCCGGTTTCCTCGGTTCCCATCTCTGCGAACGCCTCCTCGAGCAGGAAAACGAAATCATTTGCGCGGACAACCTCTTCACCGGTCGCAAGCAGAACATCGCCCACCTCATGAATCACCCGAACTTCGAGTTCATGCGTCATGACATCACCCAGCCGATCAATGTGGAGGTCGATCAGATCTACAATCTCGCCTGCCCCGCCTCCCCTCCCCACTATCAATACAACGCCATCAAAACCATCAAGACCTCGGTGATGGGCGCCATCAATGTCCTCGGCCTCGCCCGCCGCCTCCAGGCCCGGGTCTTCCAGGCTTCCACCTCAGAAATCTACGGCGACCCCGAAGTCCACCCCCAGCCCGAGAGCTACTGGGGCCACGTCAACACCATCGGCCCCCGTTCCTGCTACGATGAAGGCAAGCGTGTCGCCGAAACCCTCTTCTTCGACTACCACCGCCAAAACGGCGTGGACATCCGCGTCGTCCGCATCTTCAACACCTACGGCCCCCGCATGCTCCCGGACGACGGTCGCGTCGTCTCCAACTTCATCGTCCAGGCCCTCAAAGGCAACGACATCACCATCTACGGCGACGGCCAGCAGACCCGCAGCTTCTGCTACGTGGACGATCTAATCGCCGGCTTCATGAAGTTCATGGACACTGATGACTTCACCGGCCCCGTCAATATCGGCAACCCCGGCGAATTCACCATGCTCGAGCTCGCCGAACTCGTCCTCGCCAAAGTCGGCGGCAAATCCAAGATCGTCTTCCGCCCCCTCCCTGCGGACGATCCCAAGCAGCGCCAGCCGGACATCACGCTCGCCAAGACCCGCTTAGGCTGGGAGCCTAAAATCCCCTTGTCCGAAGGTCTGGACCGCACCATTGCTTATTTCGCGCAACTGCTCTCCGGCCCGGCGGCCAAACAGCCCCGCCCGATGAAAGCCCCGCTCAAAAAGCTGACCCTTAACTAATTTACCCTCTCTAAACCCCTTATGAGAATTTGCTGCATCGGTGCCGGCTACGTCGGCGGACCTACCATGGCGATGATCGCCGCCAAGTGCCCCCACATCCGCGTCGATGTGGTGGACCTCAATGCCCAGCGTATCGCCGCCTGGAATTCAGACGAACTCCCCGTGTATGAGCCTGGCCTGGACGACCTCGTGCGCGGCTCACGCGGCAAGAACCTCTTCTTCACCACCGAAGTCAAAGAGGGCATCAAGGCCGCCGACATCATCTTCGTCAGCGTCAACACCCCCACCAAGACCTTCGGCGTCGGTGCCCACCGCGCCGCCGACCTCCGCTTCGTCGAATCCGTCGCCCGCACCATCGCGGAAGTCGCCGAGACTCCGAAGATCATCGTTGAAAAGAGCACCATTCCTGTGCGCACCGCAGAGGCCATCCAGACCATTCTCACCTCCAGTGAAAAAGGCCTGAAGCATCAGGTGCTCTCCAATCCAGAGTTCCTCGCCGAAGGCACCGCCGTCGCAGACCTCACCATGCCGGACCGCATCCTCATCGGTGGCGAGCAGACAGAAGGCGGCCTCGCCGCCGTCGAGGCCCTCGTCAGCGTCTACGCCAACTGGGTTCCCCGCGAGCGCATCCTCACCACCAACCTGTGGTCCTCGGAGCTCTCCAAGCTCGTCGCCAATGCCTTCCTCGCCCAGCGCATCTCCTCCATCAACAGCATCTCCGCCCTCTGCGAAAAAACCGGCGCCGATGTCGATGAAGTCGCACGCGCCATCGGCACGGACTCCCGTATCGGACCCAAGTTCCTCAAGTCCTCCGTCGGCTTCGGCGGTTCCTGCTTCCAGAAAGACGTCCTCAATCTCGTCTACCTCTGCGGGCATTTCGGCATTCCGGAAGTCGCCGCCTACTGGGACCAGGTCATCAAGATGAACGACTGGCAGAAGCATCGCTTCGCGGAACGCGTTCTGCACACCCTCTTCAACACCGTCACTGGCAAGCGCATCGGCGTCCTCGGTTTCGCCTTCAAAAAGGACACGAACGACACCCGCGAATCCGCCGCCATCTTCGTCTGCCAGGATCTCCTCGAGGAGCGCGCCAATCTCTCCATCTACGATCCCAAAGTCGGACCTGCGCAGATCTGCGCGGACCTCGGCATCGAAAGCACCAATAGCAACGTTGAGTTCGCCACCAGCGCAGCTCAGGCCGCCGTAGGTGCACATGCCCTGCTGGTCCTCACCGAGTGGGATGAATTCCGTCAGCTCGACTTCGAAGCCATCTATCAGTCCATGGTGAAACCCGCCTGGATCTTCGATGGCCGCAGCCTGCTCGACCACGCGAAGCTCCGTCAGATCGGCTTCAAAGTGTACAGCATCGGCAAACCGCTGCCGGTTGAACTGAAGGCCTAGTCCCTCAGCTCGACAGGGTCGATTTCAATAGATCTCCGCGAAACGGCAGATCGCGCTACCACTCGCTCACTCATCAAAAAATTATGGGACACCCATGCTCTATCACCATGCCCTTGGCCGAACGCACCTACTCACCCGAGCCTTTGCTCGGCAGTCCCCTCAAGCTCTTCAAGGCCTTGTTCGCAGACATCATGGCCGGACGCGAGCTCGCCTGGCGTCTGTTTGTCCGTGATCTTAGCGCGCAGTATCGCCAGACCTGCCTCGGCTACGTCTGGGCCTTCCTGCCGCCGCTCGTCGCCTCCCTGACATTCATCTTCCTGAATTCCCAGGGTATCGTCGAGATCGACACCGGCAGCATCCCCTACCCCGCCTTTGCCATGATGGGCACACTCCTCTGGCAGGGCTTCGTGGATGCCGTCACCGGGCCGGTGCAGAGCCTCAACGCGGCCAAATCCATGCTCGCCAAAATCAATTTCCCGCGTGAGGCGATCCTGCTCGCAGGCTTCTACATGGTGCTCTTCAACTTCGCAGTTCGCATGGTTTTGCTCGTGGGTGTCATGATCTGGTGGCAGGTGCCAGTAAATGCCACCCTGGCCTTCTTCCCCGTCGCGCTCGGCGGCCTCCTCCTCTGCGGCAGCGCCATCGGCCTCGCCATGGCCCCCATCGGCACCCTTTATGGAGATGTCTCCAAAAGCATCCCCATCTTCGCCCAGTTCCTCATGCTCCTGACCCCGGTGGTATATCCTGCCAGGACGGAAGGCCTCGCTGGTATGCTCGCCACCTGGAATCCCATCTCCCCTCTCATGGTCACCGCCCGCGAAACCCTCTCTGGCCAGGATCTCACTCTGCTCCTGCCCTTCACCATCATCACCTTCGCCTCCCTCATCGTGGCCTTCGCCGGACTCATCGCCTTCCGCCTCGCCATGCCCCACCTCATCGCCCGCATGGGTGGTTAAAGTAGCCCAGTTGCGCCGCAACTGGGTCCCCCTCAAACGCCGCTGCTCGCACCCTCCCCCCCATCACCGTCATGCTGACCACCACCACTCCCATTGAGAAACCGTTGGACGCAAGCCGTTCCTCCGGAGCCGCCGCCCTAGCGCCCGCCCGGTCAGACGATGTGCTGGTCGATGTCCGGCATGTCTCCAAAAAATTCTGCCGCGATCTCAAGCGCTCCCTCTGGTACGGCATCAAGGATGTCTTCACCGAAATGAACCCATGGCAGAGAGCCACCACTTCCAACACAGCCGCCGCGCTGCCAAATGAAGACGATCTGCGCCCCAGCGAGTTCTGGGCCGTCCATGATGTCTCTTTCCAGCTCCGCCGTGGCGAGTGCCTTGGTCTCATCGGTCACAACGGCGCGGGCAAGACCACCCTGCTCAAAATTCTCAACGGCCTCATCAAGCCGGACTCCGGCTCCATCACCATGCGCGGCCGCGTCGGCGCCCTGATCGCGCTCGGTGCCGGCTTTAATCCCATTCTCACCGGTCGCGAAAACATCTACATCAACGCCGCCATCCTTGGCCTCACCAAGAAGGAGATCGATGCCCAGCTCGACAGCATCATCGACTTCGCCGAGATCCGCGAATTCATCGACGCCCCCGTCCAGACCTACAGCTCCGGCATGCAGGTTCGTCTCGGCTTCGCAGTCGCCACCGCCATGAAGCCGGATGTCCTCATCCTCGATGAAGTCCTCGCCGTGGGAGATGCCGCCTTCCGCGCCAAATGCTTCAAACGCATCGGCTCCATCGCACGCGACTGCGCCATCATCTTCGTTTCGCACGATCAGAGCCAGATGGCCCGCATCTGCACCGCCGCCATGCTCATGGCATCAGGACGCAGCCTCTACTACGGCACCACCAACGAAGCCATCGACCGCTACAACAACCTGCAGGCCGCCAAATCCAGCAACCAGTGCACCCTGCAGACGCACGACTCCATCCAGTCCGTCACCTTCGACGACAGTTCCGCTCAGATGAAGGTGCAGGCCGGCTCCTCTCTCGTCATCAAGCTTCGCGTCAAGTCAGAGCAGCGTTTGCCCGTCGGCATCGCCTTCGTCAATTTCATCGACCTCGCCGGCACCACCTCCGGTCAGGCAGACTTCTCAGCACACCTCGAAGAAATCCCCGAAGGCAGTTCCGAACTCGCTCTCACCATCGACCGCGTCGATCTCGCCCACGGCATCTACTCTTTAAATCTGGCCATCTTCGCCAGCAACAAGCAGGAAACCCTCGTCCACGCCGTCGGCTACGCGCAGGTCACCGTCGAAGGCGCGCCCTACATGTGGTGCGCCTACAAAATGCCCGTCCGCGAGATCGAAACCAAAATCGCCGCCTGATTTTCTTATGAAAATGCTGATCTTCGAAAACGCCAAGCTCGTCGCTGAAGCCGTTGCTGTGTTCGGCATTCTCCTCCTTTTCTGGCGTCATCCCGCCATGCAGAAGGCTCGCGGTCAGCTCTCCCGTTTTCATCCTGTCATCATCGCAGTCGCCGCCCTCTTCGTGGTCGAGGCCACCGCGCAGATCACGACGCGCGATCAATACAAGTATCCTCAAAAGCACGAGCCCTTCCCCTTCACCCGCTGGGCCATGTTTGCCGGGTTCACCCATTCCTTGGATTCTGCAAGCCTCTATGACTGGCGCGGCATCACTGCTGCGGGACAGCCTGTCGAGATCAATCCCGCCCACTTGTTTCTCACCACAAATGCCGTGGTTCTGTTCTCCAAAACTCACGCACTCGGCGATCAGCTCCCCCTTGATAATCAGCCGGCGGACCCTGCGGTCACTCGCGCTTTGGATGCTTTTGCTGAAGGAATTCTCGTGCGTCACAACCAGCTGCATCCTCAGCAGCAGGTGATCCGCATCGAGCTCTGGAAGCGCACACTCCCCCTTCAGCCGGGCACCGTCGTTCCCGCCGCCTTTGCTGTGCCAGGCAGCAAAAGGGTTTACACCTGCTCCCCAGACCAGCCATGATCTTTAAACAAGGCACGTCCGCCCACCTCGGTATCGCCAGGGTATTAGTTTATACCATTCTTCTGGCGGACCTCCTCCTCGACAATGTCCCGGCTCTTGCCGCCATGCCCGCGGCGGCCTTTCTCCCGCGTGGTGTCCTGGCCTGGCTGCCTGCTTCATGGCTTCACTCCATGCTTCAGGGCTCGTTCCTCCATGGTTTCTCCCTCGCCTATGGTGTCGTCCTGCTGCTCGGGCTCTTGGGTCTTGGCAGGGCCTGGCTCGTCACCGGCCTCGCCCTGCTTGGCACAACCTTTTTCCACGGCATCGCACGTGGCTTCGGCGGTCATGTCAATCATCAGGAGCTTCTGGGGCTTCATGTGCTCTTCTTCTTCCTCAGCAGTCACTCCTTCGCCGCCTTTTCTTTAAATTCGCTGCTCTGGAAAAATACTCCTCTGGAGGATGCCGGCACCGTCAGCCGTGTCCTCCTGCGCAGTCTTTGCTTCATGATCCTGCTGACTTATTTCTTCATCGGCGTCGCTCGCCTGCAGACCTCAGACTGGCGCGTCTATGGCACCAATGCCATGACGTTCTACGCCCTCCAGCACAGCACGAAGTGGAACTTCTGGGACTTCAGCCTCGCTCGCGATCTCCTTCACCAGCCCCTCTTCGAGCTCTTCCTCAAAGTCGCCTTCCCCATGGCCACCATTCTGGAGCTCGCCGCCCCTCTCGCGGTCCTGGTTCGCCGCCTGGTCTGGCCCATCGTCCTCTCCCTCTGGCTCTTCCATGCCTCGATTCTTCTGACCATGAACATCTTCTTCTGGCAGAACATGCTTCTCCTGCTTCTTCCTGTCATGGGCTGGTATGTGGACCGCAAGTGGCAGCCCGCCACCGAGTCCGGCAAACCTTTGCTCGTTTTCTACGATGCCGCCTGCGGCCTCTGCGACGGCTTCATCCGCCACGTGGCCAAGGCAGACAAGGCCGGACTTATCCGCTTCGCCCCCCTCAATGGCATGACCGCCCGCGAGCACCGCATCGAGCTTCCTGAGCAGCGCGCCGAGTGGACCATCATCGTCGTTGACGATGGCAGGGTCATGGAGCGCTCGGACGCCGTCCTCCACGTCCTCGGCAAAACCTCCCTATGGGCGGACATCGCCGCTCTCGCCACCGTCGTCCCCCGTTTCGTCCGCGACGCCATCTATCGCAGGGTCGCACGCTGGCGCCACCTCATGCCGCTCAAGAGTGGCGACGCCTGCGAACTCCCTTCTCTGGAGATGCGCCGCAAGCTCCTGCCGTAACCCCGAACACTGTCATGTCTGAATCCTCATCGCGCGGCAAAATCCAAGCCCTCGAAGGCCTTCGCGGCTATCTGGCCATGTGGGTCGTCGTCACTCACTTGTTTCAGTTCAGCGGCCATCCCCTTTTGGGACTTCCCGTCATAAGCCTGTTAACCAGCGGTCATCACGCGGTGAATTTGTTCATGATTTTGAGCGGCTTTGTCATCGCTCTCCTCGTCCACCAGCGCCCTGAATCATACGGCTCTTATGTGCGCCGCCGTTTCTTCAGGATCTACCCGGTTTTGTTCTTTGGTGTGCTCCTCGGCATCATTGTTCATCCCATGCGCGGAGAACTGCTCACCACCTGGTGGCCCGCTTTTTTTGATCAGGACCTTCTCTCCTATTTCAACAAATGCTGGCAGGCATTTGACTCCAACATCATCGCCTACGCAGCATGCGATTTCACGATGACGAACGGTGTCGTTCCAAACTCCGTCCTGCCCTACGTCTCGGTTGCCTTCAATGGGGTTGCCTGGAGCCTTTCCCTCGAGTTTCAGTTCTACCTCATCGCTCCGCTTCTCTGCTACCTTTTGCAGCCGTTGCGCAGGCACCTGGTCAAAGTCTGCCTCGGCGTCTTCGCGGTGATGTTGTTCAGAAGCTTCATCTTTCCGCCCTCCAATGGTCTGCCATGGAGTACCCACGGCGCCTTTCTTCCCTTCAACATTGAGTGGTTCCTGCTCGGCATCCTGTCTTACCATTTGCGCTCGTATTGCCTGGAGGCCCGCCTTCAGGATTTCATCAAGGTCCCCCTCCTTCCCGTGGCCCTTGTGCTGTCCCTGCTGCTCGCCCGTGGCCATGCGGTAAAGCTGCTCGGAATCGGCTTCGAAGAAGTGATCGGAGATGCGCTGCCTCTTGTGGTCTGGACCTTCGTGTTATGCTACATGATTGACAGCGACGCAGGGAACACCGGCCTATTGAACAAGCTCGCCAGACGGACGCTGGAGTCCCCCCTCGCGCTCTTCGTCGGCAGCATCTCTTACAGCATCTACCTGCTGCACAATCCGGTGATCATCTTTGTGGAATGGGCAGCGGTTCGGCACTTCGGCATTCACACCTGGCAGTCCTGTTTCCTGGCCACCGGAGCCATCAGCCTCCCTCTCGTCCTGGGTCTGGCCACCCTGTCTTACCGCTACATCGAACTGCCCTTCATGCGTGCGATCAAAAAGGCTCCCCGTCCCGCTCTGACAGCGGCTTGATCTCCTTCAACCACCACTCTTATCCCTATGAACATCATTATCACCGGCGTGACCGGATTCCGCAATCGGGGTGTAGAGGCGCTCGTTCGCCCCACCGTGAACCAGCTCACCTCGCGTTATCCAGACGCCAATATTCAAATCGTCACCTGGTCGCCCGCTTATGATTCGGCTCGCCTTCCCGATTCCCGTGTCAGTTACGTGCAGGACTCTTACCTGCAGAGTGGCAGCTGGCGCAAGCCCGCTGGCTCCACCGGCCCCACCTTGATGCAGCTCGTCGCCAAGCGCGCCTCTCAGAAATTCCTCAAACCCGCCGCACCTAAAAAGGCAGAACCCGGCAAACCCGATCTCGATATGCCCTTCGACAAGGCGGATCTCGTCATCGTCAGCGGCGGAGACCTCTTCAGCTCGGACTACGGCACCGCCTCTCTGAATCACTTCTGCTCGCCCGTTCATTGGGCCCTGCAAAACGACGTCCCCATCGCGCTCATCGGACAGTCCGTCGGTCGCTTCAAATGCGATGAAGACGCCGCCATCTGGAACGAAGCCGAAAAGAACGCCTCGCTCATCACCCTGCGCGAAGCCAGCTCCCGCAATTACCTCACTGAAAAGCTCGGCTCTCCCGCTGATCGCCTGCCCGTCACCGCGGACACCGCATTCCTCCTCGACCCCGACACCACCATCGCTGATCAGCACATGCCTGCCAGCGAAGGCCCCTGGGTCGCCCTCTCCATCAGCGAATCCATCTGCGGCTGGACCGGCAACAATTACGAAGCGCATCGTGAGGCATGGGTGCAGCTCATCAAGCTCATGCTTGATCGGTGGAACGTGCGCGTCGCCATCATCCCGCATGTGCAGGAACCCGGTGCCGATGACCGCGTCGTCTCTTCCTGGATCGCTCGCGAGCTTGGCTTTGACCGCCGCGTCCGCGTGTTTGCAGAAGATCTCAGCGCCGCCGAATTCAAAGGCCTCGTCTCCCGCAGTGAGATGGTCGTTGCCGAGCGCATGCATGCCGCCATCGCCGGTCTTTCCACTGGCCGCTGCACCGTCCCCGTCGGCTACTCCATCAAGGCGGAGGGCATCACCGCCGCCGTCATGGAAGGATCATCCCTGAACTCCTCCGATCTCGTGATCCCCGTCTCAGATCTCTTCAATGTCCCCTCCGCCTTTGCCAAGCTCGACAACGCCTGGCAGAACCGCGAGGCCTATGCTGCGGCGGCGGCAAAGGGTTCCGTCAAACAGAAGGCCCTCGCCTTGAAGAACTTCGAAATGATCGACGCTCTGCTTGCCAAAGCCGCTTGATCGCCACACCCCGGACGCGCACTCATGAACCACCGTTCCAAGCTGCTGCTGATCTCGGAAGTGGGCTGCGGCCCGCCCTTCCTGGGCAACCGCGCTCGGGTCAAATCCCTGATTGCTGAGCTCAAGTCGCTTGGCTTTGAGCTCCACTTCGCCGGGGTGAACATGACCCCTGAGGAAAAGGCGGGCACCCTGCCCTGCGTGGACCGCTGGGCCTGGGACTTCGCCTTTGCTGGGAAAAACACCATCGGTGAGCGTCTCCAACGCCGCTGGAACAAGCTCAACGGCAGCGACAAAAACCTCCGCCAGGGCACCGACGTCTCCGTGGACCGCTGGATGCAACATCGCTGGATGGATGAAGCCAAAAAACTGCAACGCCGGGAAAAATATGACGTCGTTCTGGTCGAGTACGTCTTCCACTCAGCCTTCCTCGAGTGCTTCCCCGGCAGCCTTCGCATCCTGGACACTCATGATGTTTTTTCCAACAGAAACCAGCGTCTGGCAGAAGCTGGTATCGCGGATCAGTGGTTCTCCACCCACGAGGCGGACGAAGCCCACGCCCTGAAGCGCGCCGACCGCATTCTGGCCATCCAAAACAAGGAGGCGGGCTTCTTCCGCTCCCTCGCTGGCGAGCAGGCCGCCGTCTTCACCGTGGGCCACATCAGCGAGACCCAGCCCTTGCAGCTTCCGGCAGGCGGCCCTCCTCGCATCGGCTACCTGTCCTCGGACAACCCGCTCAACGTCAAATCCTTCACATGGTTCCTGAATGAAGTCTGGCCTCAGGTCCATGCCCGCACCCCCTCCGCTGAGCTTCACGTCGCCGGTGGCATCTGCCGCGCGTTAACTCCGTTCGCAGGCGGCAGGCTTCTCGGCCCGGTGTCCTCCACTCGCAGCTTCTACGACAGCGTGGATTTCACCATCAATCCCATGCAGGCTGGCACGGGCCTGAAGATCAAGACCATCGAGTCCATGGCCTACGGTCGCGCCACCATCGGCACCTCCATCGCCTGTGAAGGCATCGAGGACTACGTCGGCAGAGGCTTGGAAATGACCGACTCCAGCGCGGACTTCACCGCCGCCTGCCACAAATACATCGACGACCGCGCCGCCGTTCAGGAAGGCGCGCGTCAGGCCGTCGCCGCCGTCGAGGAAATGAACACCTGCTGGCGCAGCGATCTGCGCTCCGCCTTCAACCGCTCTTCCAAATGAATTCATTCATCTCCCATCTCGGTTATGTCCGTGAGACCTGGGGCCACATGTCCGCCGTCAGCGGTTTCGACGCCCTCTTCACCGCCTTGAAGGCCCAGCACCCCGCCGAGGTGGTTGACCTGCCCCTGCCCGCTGAGCCGCCGCCTCCCGGCACGCTCACGCGCATGGTGGCAAAGCTCCGCCGCATCGCCGGTCTTGAGCGCTCTTCATCTCCCGCCCCCAGCCCCTTCGTCGGTGTCCGCCACGAAATCGCCGCAGTGAAGGTGCTGCGTTTCTTGCGTGATCATCCCGAGTCTCTCGCCCTTCTCTCCGCCGGAGAGAACCAGCTCGGCGCCACTTTTTGCAATGCACCCGAAGAGTTGCAGAAGCGTCTCATCGTCTGCTTTCATCAGCCCCCATCCTGGCATCGCCTCCACTGGCAGCAGCCCGACGCTTATGCCCGCCTCGGCAGCATCGTCACCCTTTGCGAGGAGCAGAGCGACTTCTTTGAATCCCTCACCGACAGGCCCGTGCTCAAGATCCATCACGGCGTGGATCTCGGCTTCTTCACTCCCGGTTCCGTCGCACCTTCCGTTTCCCCTCGCCTCCTCTTCGTCGGCCAGTGGCTGCGCGATTTCCAAACGCTCGCCGACAGCATGGAGCTCATCTGGCAGTGGCGTCCCGATGTCACGCTCGACTGCGTCGTGCCTCGCGGCGCGCGCAACAGCGACTCCCACATGCGTCTCGCGCGCGATCAGCGCGTGCGCTGGCATGCCGGCATCAGCGCCGAAACCCTCCGGGGCCTGTATCAGCAGGCCACCCTCCTCTTCCTCCCCATAGTCGATGCCACCGCCAATAACGCAGTCATCGAAGCCCTCTCCGCGGGCCTTCCCATCGTCTCTTCCAATGCGGGCGGCCTGCAGGATTACCTCCCCGCAGAATGCGGTCTCCTCGCCAGCCCGCACTGCGCCAGATCCCACGCCGATGCCGTGCGCAAGCTGATCGACACTCCCGCCGCCCTAGCAGCCGCACGCCTTCACTGCCGCGAGCACGCCACCACCCATCTCGACTGGCAGCAGATCGCCAAGGACCTCTGGCGCAATCTTCGCCACGTCGCCCAATGCCCGGATCAGGCCCCCGCTTCTTCCGTCGTCGCAGCCGCACAGACCGCTTGCGCCTGAATTCACTCTCATGAAGATTGTCATCTGCCATAACGATTCACCCAAGGATGTCGGTGGCGTCTCCACCTGGGTGCAGCGCATCGCACCTCTTTGGCAGGCCGCCGGATTTGAAGTCGTCGTCCACCTGCTCCGTCATGGCAGCGAGACAGGTGCCAATGAAAAAGCCTTGCGCGCGCAGGGCATCACCTGCCGCTCCGCAGAATGGCCTATCTCCACCGACACCGCCGCCCAGCTCCTCTGGAAATGGGCGCAGTTGGATCAGCCCGCCATCTACATTCCGAACGCCATCGTCCCTGCCTACTACACCGCCGCACATGTGAAGGCCTGCGGCGGCGCCACTCTCGGCGTCCTGCATTCCGACGACAGCATGTATCACGGCATCCTCGACCAGTTCGTCAATGGCCCCGAGGAATGGCGCCTTTCCGGGGTCGTCTCCGTCTCAAAATTTCTCGACTCACTCGTTGTCTCCAGCCCCCTGCGCCAGATCATTCCCTGCGGCGTCCCCCTGCCCTCACGCACCGCATCCAAGCCCGCCGATGTCTTCCGCATCGTCTATCTCGGCCGCCTCGTGAACGAGCAAAAACAAATCTGCGCCGTTGCCGATTCTCTCTGCCGCGTCGCTTCTCTCCACCCTCAGGTGCAGGCCTGGATCATTGGCGATGGCGCCGAGCGCGAACAAGTCGCCGAGATCCTTCACGCCAGATCGCCCGAAGGCCGCGTAAAGCTCCTCGCCCCCATCTCCAGCAGCGAAGTCTTCGAGGTGCTCGCCCAAAGTCATTCTCTGGTATTGCTCTCCGACTACGAAGGTCTTCCCGTCTGCGTCATGGAGGCGATGGCCGCGGGTGTCGTCCCCGTCTGTTTGAAAATGCAAAGCGGCATCGGCGAACTCGTCAAAGACCACCAGACCGGCCTCATCGTCAGCGACAGAGCTGCAAGCTTCGATGACGCTATCGCCACCCTGAGCACCGACACCGCTCTCTGGGAAAAACTCTCCTCCGCCGCTCGCGCTCGTATTGCTGCGGACTTCTCTGTCGAGCACACCACTTCCCTCTGGATCGATCTCTTAAACAAGGTCGCGCAACACGCCCGTTTCGACGCCTTCAAAGCGGCGCGGCGCAAATGCTCCCTTCCGCCCTGCCCTTCTTCCCTCCGTCAGCATGACGTCCGCCACGGCCCCATCGACCGCCTCCGCCATTCACAGCGCCGCGTCCGCCTCGGTGCTTTCAAGCAGCGCGTGATCTCCCAGCTCCGCGGCCTGCTCGCCGGCGCCTGAGATTTTTCAAACCTCGCACTCTCATGATCCTCGAACGCATCATCACCCTCGCCAGTTCAAAGGTCCGCCTCGATTTCCTCGCCATGGAGCGCTCCCTCCGCGCCACCGGCTGCGATCTCCCCCTCGAAGTTATCCCCTATAACGACGAACGCTTCGACCTGCCGAAGAACAGCACCTGGCTCGAGAACCCCGAGTTCTACGCATGGATCGCCCGCCGCTGCGCTCATCCCATGATGCGCAAGTATCTGCCGCTGACGATGTCCAACTATCAATACTGTGACAGCGACCTCGTCTTCCTCAGTGATCCCACAAAAGCGCTGGAGAACCACACCGGATTCGTCGTCGCCTGCACCGAATGGAACAAACCCCAGTGGACCGTCTGCGAAGAATCCAAAGCCTTCCTCGCCAGGAAACACTCCACCTGGCAGAAAAACATCTTTTGCGCCGGTCAATACGCCTGTGACCGCGCACTCTACACGCAAGAGAGCCTCATCGAATTCGCCGAGCGCCCCGCCAACCGCGCCGCCTGCCTCGACTTCTCCCTGCACGATCAGCCCGGCACCAATCTCTTCGTGCTCAGCACCGATGTGCCGATGGTCAATCTCACCCTCCCCCCTCACCACATGGAGTCCACCTGGGCAGGTGATTATCCCGACAGCTACGAGCACCTCTGGAAAGCTCCCGGCAGCAAGCCCTACCTCATGCACTATGCAGGCGGCCTGCTCGATGAGCCAAAGCCCATCAACGATCTCTTCTTCCAGTTCCTCACCCGTGCCGAACGCCAGGAATGGGATCAGCAGCTCGCCGCTCGCCGCGCCGCCGCCGCCAAGCGCGGCCATTGGCCTCTCCCCGTGCGCCTCCTCAATCAGGCCCTTCGCCTCATCGACAAACGCTTCTGGGTCCAATGGCGCCCCGTCACCGCCTAAAAAATTTTGCCCTCACTTTCATGACCGGCATCCTTTCCATCAACGATCCCAGCCAGACTGGCGGCCTCGCCAGCTACCAGCGTCAGCTTGCCGATGCCCTCTCCGCACTCGGCCTTCCCGGCTGGTTCGGCTTCGTGCAGACCAACGCCTGCGGCCCAACTCACGACGTCTCCTGGAAAAAAACCAAGCTCTCCTCCAAGCTCCCCTGGCACATCCTTCGCCGCATCTTCTACAAGCTCGCTCCACGCCCTGCCCTTCACGGTGCCTTGGAGAGCCTCGCTGGCAATGCCTGGTCCGAGTCCTCATTCCAGGGTGCCATCTCCGGCACCGGCCAGCTTCACTTCGTCGGCACCGGCTGGGATTTCATGGGCCTCGCCGCCGCTCGTCTCGCCAAAAAGAAAGGCATGCGCTTCACCATCTGGCCCGCTGTCCATCCCGGCGACTGGGGCGATGACCGCATCGACGTGCGCTTCTATCGTCAGGCCGACGCCGTCTTCTGCCAGAGCGACTACGAGCGCAATCACCTCGCCAAACTCGGCGTCCCCGAATCCAAACTCATTCGCTGCGGCCTCCCTCCCATGTGCCGAACCGACGGCGACGGCCCACGCCTTCGCGCCAAGCTCAATCTCGCCGACCGCCCCACCGTCCTCTTTCTCGGCCGCCGCGATGTCGGCAAAGGCTACCCCGCCTTGCTCGAAGCTTGGCCTCTCGTTCTTCAGCAATGCCCCGACGCAGTCCTCCTCCTCGCCGGCCCCGGCGATGCCGATCAGGCCCGCCTCGCTCAGATTCCCTCCAAAAACATCCGCGATCTCGGCTGCCCATCTGAGCAGGAAAAAGCCGACGCTTATGCCGCCTGCGACATCTTCGCCCTCCCCTCGGCCCATGAATCCTTCGGCATCGTTTACGTCGAGGCATGGTCCTACGGCAAACCAGTCATTTGCGGCACCGCTCCAGCAAGCCGTGAGCTTGTGGAGAACGGCGTCACAGGTGTGTGGGCTGATCAGCAGCCGCAGCAGTTGGCCGCAAGCCTGCTGCGGCTGTTGATGCACCCCACCGGGCGCCTCGCCATGGGCCAGGCTGGCTTCGCACACCAGCAGCGCCACTACACCACCGCGCAGACGGTCGCCTGCCATCTCAAGGCCTGGAACATCGCCTCCCCAAACTGATCCCCAATGATCCACGCCACCATCATCATCCCCACCTGCAATCGCCCCGCCGATCTCGAGCGCTGCCTTCGCGCCTTGCAGCCGCAGCTCCAGCAGCATCCCTGCGAAGTGATCGTGTCAGATGACAGCCGCGATGATCGCACGCAGAAACTCCTCGCCGCCGAATTCCCCGCAGTAAAAATCGCCTTCGGCCCTCGCTGCGGCCCCGGTGCCAATCGCAATGCCGGCGCTCGTCTCGCCTCCGCCGAATGGCTCATCTTCATCGACGATGATGTCATACCATCTCCTGGTTTCCTCGCGGCCTACCTCTCCGCCTTCGAAACCGCAGCAGACAAAACCTTCTTCCACGGCCTCACCGTCGCCACCCCGGAACAGACCACCATCCTCCTCGAAGCCCCCGAAGTCCTCGGCCCCCTTCAAATCTTCCCCTCATGCAACTTCGCCATTCGTCGCGCGCTGTATGAAAAAACCGAAGGCTTCGACGGCCGCTACTTCCCCTCCTTCGAAGACATGGAGTACTGCTCCCGCCTTCAGGCCCAGGGCGAGCAATGCGGTTTCGTTAAAGACGCACTCGTCCATCACCCACGCAGGCCTCTCCCCAAAGCCCTCGCCCTCGCCCGCCGCTGGGAGCCGCGCGTTATCTCCAGTCTCGATCTCGGTGCCGATCCCATCCCGCTCTCCTTCCTCCTCACCAAGCACGTCGCACTCGTCATTCTCTCGCGCTTCCGCGGTCAGCGCCCTTCGCTCGATACCCTCCGCGCCGCGCTGCTCTTCGCCCATGAGTTCGCCTGGTATCTCTGGCTGCTCCCCTCCTGGCTCTGGAAGCACTCACGCTCCTCGCGCAGCCCCTTCTGGGAGCTGCAGCAGACCCTCGGCAATGTCCCCCGTCGCTACGGTCTTTAATCATCTCCCACTGGTCCCATGAAAATCGCCGCAACAGGATACGTCTCCGAACAGGCCGGCAGTGTCGCCTCCGCCAATGCGCTGCTCCTCCGCTCATTGCTCGATGCCGGCCACGAGGTGGACTTCTTCTCAAAGTCCTCCTTCGTCGATCCCCGCCCCTGTGTCGGCGAACACGCCAGCTTTCGCTTCATCGAAACCGACAACGTCCGCCCCGATCGCTTCCGCGCAAAGGTCCAGCGCATCCCTCTTCTCGGCTTCCTCGCCTGCCGCTTCGACTGCGCCACCTACACCAGTCTGCTTCTCAAAAAAATCCGTCAGGAGCATGAATCGCGCAGCTACGACATCTGCCTCTGGCTCGGCGACTACGTCCCAGGCCGTGTGAAAAATCTGCCGATGATCAGCTTCGCGCAGGGCCCTCCCGGCACCGACGCACGCTCCATCGTCTCACGTTTCAGCGAAATCCGCAGACTCGCCGGCTTTCGCAAAGCCCTGCAGTGGTTCCTCCTCGCCAAGCTCCGCCTCTCCTCTCTCGGCCTGCCACCCCTGCGCTATTCAGACCACATCATCGTCGGCAGCACCCAGTCGCAAAAAACGCTGCATGAACTCTACGGCGTAAAGCCCTCGCAAACGTCCGCGCTTCCCTATCCCATCGATCTCAGCCTCTTCCAGCCCTCCAGCGAAACCAAGACGCATCATGACGAACTCCGTGTCGTCTGGCTCGGGCGCATCATCCCGCGCAAGCGCCTCGATCTCTTCCTCCAGGGCCTTGAGCTCGCCATCCGCCAGGGCCTGCGCATCCGCGCCACCATCGTCGGCGGCACCGGCTTCGTTCCCGGTTACGAAAAACTCATCGAGTCCTTCCCCTTCCCTGATCGTCTGCGCTGGATCAAATCCCTACCTCGCACCGAAGTCCCCGCGCTGCTCCATCAGCACGATGTCCTCGTTCAGCCCAGCGACGAAGAAAACTTCGGCTCCTCAGTCTCCGAAGCCCAGGCCTGCGGCCTCCCCGTCATCGTCGGCCACACCAATGGCAATGCCGACTTCCTCTGCTCCCGCGACATCCATCTCGAAGACGACCGCCCTCAAACACTCGCCAAGGCTTTCTCCCGCATGGCACGCCTTCCCGTCATGGATGCCCGCGCATCACGCGAACTCGCGGAGACCTGCTTCGCTCTCAAGGAGATTACCGCGGAGCTTATCACCATCCTCCACTCTTCCACCGGCGCTCAGCCTCATGCCAGACATTCCCACATCAAGATGAAGCAACCCACCATCGACGTCATCATCCCCACGCTGAAGCGCCCCGATGACCTTCGCAAATGCCTCGTCGCTCTCAGCAAACAAGAAACTTCCCCCACTCAAATCTACGTGGGCATCCGCGCCGATGACGATCTCAGCCGCACCCTCCTTCACGAATTCGAAAGCACCCTTCCCGTGCATGCCGTCGAAGCACGCGGCGTCGGTGTCGTCGGCTCCATGAATTCCTGCCTCGCCATGTGCCGCTCCGAATGGATCGCCCTTCTCGATGACGATGTGGAAATCCCATCACACTGGCTCAGCACCATGCTCGGCCATCTTCACTCTCGCTCAGACGTCATAGCCGCAGGCGGCAAAGATCTCCTCATGGACTACCCCGAGATGCGCCGCACCGAGCCGCTCATCCAGGACGTGGGTCAGATCCACTGGTTCGGCCGCATCACCGGTGGTCATCATCGCGGCGGTGGTACCGCCCGCCCGGTGCAGGTCCTGCGCGGATCAAACTGCCTCTACAATGCCGACTTCCTGCACAGCTGCGGCTTCGAGCGCGGCCTTCGCGGCAAAGGCGCCCAGGTCAATTGGGAGCTCGCCCTCGGTCTTCAAGCCCGCGCAAAGAAACTGCGCATGATCTTCGATCCCACCGTCGGCGTCATCCATAACGTCGCCCCTCGTCACGATGGCGACACCGTCCATCGCGGCATCTTCAATTTCGAAGGCACCAGCGACATCGCTTACAACGAAACCTTCGTCATCCTCAAACACGGCCGCGGCCTCACCCGCCTCACCATGTTCCTCTGGCAGGCCCTCATCGGCAGCCACGTCTGCCCCGGCCTCGCTCGCGCCACGGACATCCTCCTGCGTCCAAAGTCACAGCCCATGCGGCGCTTCGCCGCCACCTTCTCCGGTCGCCTGGCTGCCATCCGCCAATGCTTCAGTGGCCATCCCAAAACCATCCTCGCAGAGCCGGCCGCTCACGTCAGCGAAATCAAATGCTAGCGGCCTCTATGGCCCGCCTCAGAGCAAAGTTGAAACTTAAAAACAGATGATCACCTTTCTCTATCGTCATCGCTTAAAGCCACGTCTCTTCAGCCCCGCATGGGTCAAAACCTGGCTCAAGCGCGTCTGCACTCTCCCCGGCTTGCTTGGCTACTGCCTGCAAACCCTGCGCCTCCGTCTCCGTGGCGCGCACATCCCGCCCTCCACCGTGCTGGCAAAACTCACTGTGCATGGAGACGCCTCCAATCTCTCCGTCGGCGAATGCTGCTGCATCGGCGTCGCCCGCATGCAGGCCCACGCCAGCATTCGGATCGGCGACTACGTCGTCATCAATGACGGCGTCCGCATCATCACCGGTTCGCATGACATCCACTCCCCCACCTACGATCACATCTTCACGCCCATCGTCATTGAAGATCACGCCTGGATCGCCACCGACGCCATGATCCTGAAAGGCGTCACCATCGGTCGCGGCGCTGTTGTCGCCGCAGGTGCCGTCGTCGTCAAAGACGTCCGCCCCTTCGCTGTCGTCGGCGGCAATCCCGCCAAAGAAATCGGCACACGCAACATTGAGCGCTTCGCTTATGTCCCTTCCTCCTGGTTCGCACCCGTGATGGCCTGGGTCGGCCGCAATCCCTCAATCGGCAGCCTGAAACCAGACGCACAGCCCACCGCGGAAGACTCCACTCCCCTGCCCTCTCCTGGACTGGCCTCTCACTGATCATGGAATACATCATTGCCATCTTGATCGTCCTGCCCGCGTTCTTCCTCGCGGCATCGCGTTCGAGTTATCTGCTGGATTATGTGTTCTTCGTCGTCGCGTTGAATCGCGGCATCCGTCGCTTGGTGGACTATTACTTCAATGGTGCCTTCAATCCCCTTTCCACCATCAGCCTCACACCGCTGGTCGTCAGTGCCCTGCTTCTCCTCCCTGCCTTCTCCAATTTCCATCTCCTCACTCCCCGCAGCCGCAAGATAGCCAATCTCATCATGCTCGCTCTCGCCCACGGCATGGTCATTGGCTTTATGAATTCAGGCGTCGGCGCCGTGTATTCGCTTGGCGAGTGGATGGCCGGCTTCGGCGCCTTTCTCTTCGCAGCCACCGCTCCTGTTTCTTCACGCACCGCCGACCGCTGGCTGAAGTCTTCCGGCTATGCCGCGCTCATCGTCGCCATCTACGGTTGGTATCAATACCTCACCATTCCTCCATGGGATGCCTTCTGGGTCACCGCCGTGAATTTTGTCGGCTATCTCGGCCAGCTGCGCCCCACCGAGATGTCCGTCTTCTCCACCATGCACGAGCGCGGCCCCTGCGCCGGCTTCCTCGCCTGGGCCGCCATCCCCATGATCCTTCATCCCCGTTGGCGCATCATCGGCGGCATGTTCACCGTCGCTCTTCTCTTCTCCGTCGTGCTCCTCACCATGAGCCGCAGCATGTTCATCATTGTGGGACTCGTGGTCATCCTGCAGCCCGCTCTGTCAAAAGGTCGTGGCATGGGCCGTGTGCTCTTCTTTGCCGCACTCATGGCCATTGGTGGCAGCTACGGCCTTGAACACATGCCCGGCTCGGAGCGCATTCAAAAGCGCCTCGAAACCGTCGCTGACATCCAAAACGACGGCTCCTTCCAGGGCCGCATGGAAATCTTCACCCACGGCATTCCGTGGATCGCTCAGCATCCGCTCGGCCTCGGTCTCGGCAGCTCCGGCATCGGCGCAGGCCGCATCGGCGGTGGTGCCAAAGAGGGCTGGTGCGACAGCGGTTACATTGAAGTCTTCAGCCAGTTCGGCTGGATCGGTGGCATCGCCTTCTTCGCCGCCATGGCTCAGATCTGGGGCGAGCTCACGCGCCGCATCAAGCTTGGCGGCAAAGATCCCTTCGTCTTCACCGCACGCGCCGTTCTTCTCGGCTGCCTCGTCTTCTTGTATGTCGGCAATGTCTTTGGCGGCTTCTCCCTCTTCTGGGTCTTCCTCGGCATCTCTCTCAATCGCTTCACCCTTCCCGCCCCACGTCCTAGATACGAAGCACAACCCGCTGCTCCCGCCATGCCATGGGACGTCCCGCCCACCTCCGCCTTCAGTTGAATCCCTCAAACCCCACACTGAGTCCCCAATGAAAATCGCCTACGCCATGATCAACTGCAACCGCCGCGACGGCAGCGCGCGCGCAGTCAATGAAGTCGCCGAACGCCTTGCCAAAAAACACGAGGTGCACCTCTACGCACGCAAAGCCGAAGACCTCGATCTCTCACAAATTGCCTGGCATCGCGTTCCCGGCGTGAACTGGGCCGAGGTCATCGACTTCGGCAGCTACTACCTCGAAGTGAATCGCCGCGTGCGTCCCGGTCAGTTTGACGTCGTCCACAGCATCGGTTGCAACACCCAGCGCGGCAATGTCATCACCATCCAGAACATCCAGCCCGCCAAAAAGATCATCCTCGATCGCCTCGGCCGCTCCGAGAAAGTCTCGCCCGCTCGCCGCCTCACCCGCTGGATGTATCTGAACGCCACCTGCGCCGCGGAGAAGCGTCTGTATCAGCACCGCGATGGGCACAAGGCCCCCATGTTCCTCCCTGTGTCACGCGGCGTCGCCGCGGAACTTCAGAAGCATTACAACATCGGCCCCGCCAAAGTCCGCATCATCCCCAATGCCGCCGACACCGTCCGCTTCAAGCCCCTTGCTGCCGAAGCCCGCCACGCATGGCGCGCCAAGAACAACGTCCCGCAGGATCGCATCATGGCCATCTTCGCCGGTGGTGAATGGGCCCGCAAAGGTCTCGACTTCGCCATCCAGTCCATGGGCCATTTGAAGGATGTCCCTCTCACCCTCTTCGTCGCCGGTGACGATCCAGATCGTTCCCGCTTTACTCAGATGGCACGCGATACCGGCAATGCGGACAACATCATCTTCGGCGGTTTCCGCAAAGACATCCCCGAGGCCCTCGGCGCCGCCGACTTCTTCCTCTTCCCCAGCTGGTATGAAGCCTTCAGCCTAGCCACCATCGAAGCCGCCGCCTGCGCGCTTCCTGTCGTCGCCACCCGCATCAATGGCACCGAAGACTTCATCACCCCGGGAGAAAACGGTGACTTCATCGAGCACGACGCCCTTCAGGTCGCCTCCGTGCTCCGTCGTCTCTGCGCAGATCCCCAGCACCTCAAGGTCATGGGCGACAATGCCCGCAAGAACGTGGAGAAAAACTACACCTGGGACCGCATCGCCCAGATGACCGAGGAAGCCTACAAGGAATCCATGCTCAGCTAGCCAGGTTGCCCAGTTGCGCCGCAGCTGGGTCTTTCGCCTCCCTGCCGGCCTCATTTAAAACAGTCATGCCAGCCCCATCACCATCCGTCATCGCCAAACCGCTGCAGCTTTCTCTCCTGGATGCCTGCCGCGGTGGCGCTGCCCTCTGGGTCGTCATGGCCCATGCCTGCCTCGCTTACATCGCCCTCGGCCACGAAGAGCTTCTTTCCAATCCCCTCTACGCCTTCAGCGTTCGCGGCCAGATCGGCGTCGGCTTCTTCTTCGCCATCTCCGGTTACTGCATCCTCGCCACCATCTTCAATGGCATGCGTCGTAGCGGCACCCTTCGCGAATACATGGTCGCACGCTGCCGGCGCATCTATCCGCCCTACCTCGTCGCGCTGGGTTGCGTTGTCCTCACCCACCTTGCCATCCTCTTCCTGATGTCAAAAGGCATCATGGCGGGCGCCCGGCCTCCCGAGTCTCCCTTTGACCACGGCATCAGCTACTGGCTGGCCAATCTCACCCTCGTCCAGCTTCCCGCCGGTCATGCCTGCTTCCTCTTCGTCTCCTGGAGCCTGTGCTATGAAATAGCATTTTATGCTGTGGCGGGCGTTCTCTGGGCCTTCTCTTCCCTCGGCGGCAGACACACCGCCCGCCCCGTTCTGCTCGTCACCCTGCTCAATATCTGCACCCTCGTCTCCGTCCTCTGGGTCTCCCTGTCCAAAGCCACGTGTCCCTTTCCCTTGGACCGCTGGTTTCAGTTCGGCCTAGGCATCGCTCTCTTCATCCTGGTAAACCGAAAGGAGATGCAGCTGGCCCGCTTTTTGCAGGCACAGGCCGTCGTGGTCCTCCTCGCCGTTTTCGTGCACGCCTTGAATTTGTCTCCTGAGCCTGCGGCCCATCTCTATCATTCGGACCGCACCCAGGTATTCTGCGTCATTGGCTTTGTCCTCCTCATCACCGCCTTGGCTCGCTTTGACCGCGCCCTTGCCGGTGGCTGGCTCATGGTTCGCCTGCGCTGGCTCGGCACCATCTCCTACAGCCTGTATCTCATCCACATGCTGCCCATCCCCATGGTCGATGCTCTGCTGCGTCGCGCCGGCCTTCAGGGTTCTCTCTATCTGGTCACCTATGCAGCCCAGATCGTCGTTGCGGTCATCGCCGGCTCCCTCTTCCACCGCTCCGTGGAAAGGCGCTTTTTCGAAACCAAAAAACTCGCCGTCGCTGCCGCCCCCCTGCACTGCCAAACCTCCGCCTAATCATTCGTCATGCACATCCTCATCGTCAGCCACTCCAGTGCCACCGCCATCAATCAGGAAATTTACGCCCGCGTCCAGCGCGAAACGGGCTGGAAGATCACCCTCGTCGTTCCAGACCAGTGGCACGATGAATTTGGCAACGCCCTGCGCCAGGAGCCTTGCAAAGGCATGGAAGACTCCGTCATCCGCTGCGCCGTCTGGAAAAATGGCAGCATCATTTTCCACGTCTATCGCATGCGCTGGCAGAAGTTCCTTCGCGAGCTGAAGCCCGACGTCATCTACATGAATCACGAGCCCTATGCGCTCGCCACGGCGCAGGTCTGCCATGCCAACAACCGCTCCATCCAGGTCCCCTTCGGCTTCTACTCCTGCCAGAACATCAACAAAAAATACCCCGTCCCCTTCTCCTGGCTGGAGTCCATGGTCTATCGCTCCTCCAGCTTCGCACTGCCCATCACCGATCGCGTGGCGGATGTCCTCCGCGCCAAAGGCTTCCGTGGCAGACAAACCATCTGCGCACTGCCCCTCGATCCCGAGCGCTATCATCCACGCCTGAAAGCCGAGCCCCCCGAGCGCTTCCCCACAACCAGTCTTCCCGTCATCGGCTACGTCGGCCGCTTGGTCGAACCCAAAGGCCTCCGCACCCTCGCCACCGCACTCGGAAAAGTCCGCGATCTCGACTGGCGCATGGTTCTGGTCGGCACCGGCGAATTCCAGCCCGAGTTCGAACAACTCCTCACCGCACAGGGCGTGCGCGACCGCATCTTCTTCGCTGGCTACGTTCCCCATCATGAGACGCCGCGCTGGCTAGCCTCCATGGACATGCTCGTGCTCCCTTCCGAAACCCAGCCAAATTGGGAGGAACAGTTCGGCCGCGTCATTCCCGAAGCCATGGCCTGCGGTGCCGCAGTCATCGGTTCCGACTCAGGTGAGATCCCTTACCTCATCCGTCAGAGCGAAGGCGGCCTCGTCTTCACCCAGCGCCAGCCAGATGAGCTCGCCGTCATGCTGCGTCAGCTCATCAGCGGTCCCAAGCTTCGCCGTCAACTAGCTGAAAATGGCCGTCATTGGGTCGAGCGTGACATCTCCATCCCCGCCGTCGCGCAGAAGATGATAGAGACCTTCTCCGCTGCCGCGGCAAACCCGAAGCACGGCCGCGCTGAAAACCCTTCATCATACAAATCCAGCCATGCGTTTGCACAGCCCTGAGCTTCTCTGGAAGTGGAGCCGAGATCTCCTGCATCGCGGTTGGAAGCTTCCCGCCCGCATCGTGAAGACCTTGAACTTCGCGCTGCACAAATGCCTCCTGCCCGCCGAGGCGGCAGTGGGCGAGGACCTCATCCTTGAGCACTACGCGCTGGGCATCGTCATGCATCCCCAGGTGCGCATTGGCAAACGCTGCCGCATTTATCATCATGTCACCCTGGCGGCAGAAACATGGATCGGCTCCCCGCACTTCATCACCCTCGAGGATGATGTCACCATCGGCGCTCACAGCATCGTTGTGGCCCGCCCCAACACTCCTCTCACCATCGGGCAAAAGTCCACCCTCGGCGCCGGCTCGGTGCTGACGAAAAGCATTCCTCCCTTTGAAATCTGGGCCGGCAATCCGGCACGCAAAATCGGCGACGTTTCGAAACCATCATGATTGCTCAACTCGGCATGAATTTGAAAGCCTCCGCTGGCGGAGTGGACCGCTATTTCAGCGGTTTGAACACCACCCTCAAGCGCCAGGGCGTCCGCGTCACCACCTACGGCTTTGGTGACTCTGAGAAAGTCACCTGCCTCGGTCCTGCCAGCAAACCCCTCATGCACCGCTGGAAAGCCGTGCGCGAGGCCGTGGTGCCAAAGCGTGGCCGCTTGCTCGCCTCCCACTTCGCTCTCTACGCCCTGCCCGCCTTGCTCGGCCGGCGCTGGGACAGTCACGTGGTCCACTTCCACGGCCCGTGGGCCAGCGAATCCCAGCGCGAAGGCGGAAAAAGCTACGTGGTCATGTGCAAGCGCATGCTCGAGCGCGCGGTCTATCACCGTGCGGATCGCTTCATCGTTCTCTCCAAGGCCTTTCGCGATCAGCTCTGCCAGGGCTACGGCATTCCCGAGGATCGCGTTCACATCATCCCCGGCGGTGTAGAAGTCGACCAATTTAAACCCATGGATGTCGTCGAGGCTCGCCAGCGCCTCGTCTGGCCGCAGAAGCAAAAGATCGTCGTCTGCGTACGCAGGCTCGCACGCCGCATGGGGCTCGAAACACTCATCGAAGCCTTCGGCCAGGTCACCGCCCAGCATCCTGACGCCAAGCTCATGATCGGCGGCCAGGGTCCTCTCCGTGCAGAATTGGAAGAACAAGTCATGCGTGCAGGCTTGTCCAAAAGCGTCGAATTCCTCGGCTTCATTCCAGACAACACGCTTCCGTCCGTTTACGCCGCTGCGGATCTTTCCATTGTGCCCAGTTCCGCTCTAGAAGGCTTCGGTTTGATCTCACTCGAATCCCTCGCCTGCGGCACTCCTGTTCTCGTTACTCCTGTTGGCGGCCTGCCAGACACCGTCAATGGCCTCGGCGAAGATCTCGTTCTGAAAGGCACCAGCACCGAGCACATCGCCGCCGGCTTGAACGGCTGGCTCGATGGTAGTTTGAAACTTCCTTCACGCGAAGACTGCCGCGAGCACGTCATGCGCAGCTTCACCTGGGACAACATCGCCGCTCAGGTCTGCGAGGTTTACCGCCAGGCCGGATGGCGTCCTCAAGCCTAAGGTGGCGTTGAATAAACCTACACCGCAGCTCTGAAGCGAAACGCACACAGCCGAAGGCAAAATGAAAACATCACACAGTTCCGATTCAAAAGGATTTCTCTGCGGCCTTCTAATCTCTTGCGTTGCTAAATCAGGGTCGCCCTAACCTCATGAAACGAATCGCACGCGTCATACTGCTGCTCCTTCTCGTCGCCGGCCTCTGGCTCGCCCTCAAGCCCACCTTGGGAAACCGTCGCCTCACCTTCCTCCCGCAGCACTGGTCCGAATACCTCGACTACATGGACTTCTGGCTCAATCTCGGCGCATTTGCCATCCTCGGTCTCACCGTCTGGTTCGCTCTCGGCGCGCTCGAAAAAGTGCTGCAGCGCCTTTGCCTGATGATCGGTTCCATCACTCTGATGAATCTCTTTCTGGAAGCCATGCAGTCTTCCATCCCCGGCCGTGCCATGGATCGCGCCGATATCTGGGCCGGTCTGCTCGGCTGCATCCTCGGCATCGCCACCGGCCTCGCGTTCCAGCTCTTCGCTGTGCGGAAAAAATCCCGCACCACCTCTCCGCAGGTTTTGTTTCTCGATCAGACCGGACGCCTCGGCGGCGCGGAGCTCATGCTGCTGGACATCGCAGCCGCCCGCGCAGCTGACAGCGAAGTCGCGTTGTTTCAGGACGGTGAATTCCGCACCGCCCTCGAAAATGCCCACGTAAAAACCCATGTCTTCAAGCTGGGCGAGGAAGCCTCCGCAGTGGACAAGCAGGCCGGCGTTGCCAGCGCCCTCGCCTCCATCCCTGCCATCTTGGATCTGGTCTTGCAGATCGCCCGCGCCGCCCGCGCATTCGATGTCGTCTATGCCAACACCGCCAAGTCCCTCATCATCGGCGGCCCCGCCGCTCGCCTCGCCGGACGCCGCTTGATCTTCCATCTTCACGACATCATCGCAGACGGCCACTTCAGCTCTCTCAATCAAAAAGCTCTGATCTTCTGCGCCAACTATTGCGCCCGCAAAGTGATCGCCAACTCTGAGGCCACCAAGGCCGCCTTCATCGCCAGCGGCGGCCGCGCAGATCTCTGCGTCGTTGTTCCCAATGGCTTCCAAATTCCCGAAGAGCGCACTTCCACCGCAAAGACCTCCGCCCTTCGCTCCAGCCTCGGCATTCAGCCCGCCGCATGGACCGTCCTCATGGCCGGCAGGCTCTCCCACTGGAAAGGCCAGCACGTCCTGCTTGAGGCGCTCAAGTCCGTGCCCACGGCCCACGCCATCCTCCTCGGAGACGCCCTCTTCACCGACGAAGACCGCCTCTACGCCCAGCGCCTGCATACGCAGGCGGAAGAACCCGAGCTCAAAGGCCGCATCCACTTCGCAGGATTTCAGTCCGATACCATGCCCTATTTCGACATGGCAGATGCTGTGGTCCACGCCTCCGTTTTCCCCGAACCCTTCGGCCGCGTCATCGTGGAGGGCATGCTCGCTGGCAAACCCGTCATCGCCTCACGTGCCGGTGGCGCGGCGGAGATCATCCAGCACGAACAGACCGGCCTCCTTGTCGATCCCGGCAACGCAGATGAGCTCGCCGCCGCTCTCCTCCGTTTGCAAACCGACACAGCATTCTCTTCCACCCTCGCCCGCCAGGCCCGGCAGGCCGCGCAGGACACCTACGCCCTGGACGCCGTGCAGGAAAAAATCGAATCCGTCATCCGTCACATCGCCGGATCAAATAAATCACAGCTGCTTTCCCCCGCAATCCCACTCCCAAAACCCCCTCCATGTGCCGCATGAAATCCACTCGTCGTATCGCCATCGTCCATGACTGGCTTCCTGTTTACGGAGGAGCTGAGCGCGTCCTTGAGCAGATGCTCCAGGTCTATCCTGACGCCGATGTCTTCAGCCTCATCGACGCCCTCGATGATGAGAACCGCAAGTTCCTCAAAGGCAAGCCCGTCAAAACCTCCTTCGTGCAGAAGCTCCCTGGCGGAAAAAAATACTACCGCCATTGCTTCCCTCTCATGCCGCTCGCCATCGAGCAGTTTGACTTCAGCGGCTACGACATGGTCATCACCAGCAGCTATGCGTTCGCCAAAGGCATCATCACCGGCCCGCGTCAGCTGCATCTCTGCTACTGCCACTCCCCCATCCGCTACGCCTGGGATCTGCAGACCCAGTATCTGAAGGAATCCAGGATGGATCGTGGTATCAAGTCCTGGTTCGTCCGCAGCATGCTCCACTTCATTCGCATGTGGGACAGCCGCACCGCCGCCGGCGTGGACGCCTTCATGGCCAACTCCCGCTTCATCGCCCGCCGCATTGAAAAAGTATATCGCCGCGATGCCACCGTCGTCTATCCCCCCGTCAACATTGAGCGCTTCGATGTCTGCACCGAAAAGGAGGACTTCTACGTCACCGCCTCCCGTCTCGTCCCTTACAAGCGCATGGACCTTCTCATCCAGGCCTTCAATGGCATGCCCGACCGCCAGCTCGTCGTCATTGGCGATGGCCCCGAACTCCCCAAGCTCCGCCGCCTCGCCGGACCCAACGTGAAAGTCCTCGGCTGGCAGCCCCAGGAAGTTTTGAAGAGCCACCTCATGCGCGCCAAAGGTTTTGTCTTTGGTGGCGAAGAAGACTTCGGCATCATCCTCCTTGAAGCCCAGGCCTGTGGCACTCCCGTCATCGCCTATGGCCGCGGCGGAGCTCTTGAAACCGTTGTCGAAAACAAAACCGGCCTCTTTTTCGGCGAGCAAAGCACCGCCTCCGTTCAGGCCGCCATTGCCGAATTCGACACACAAGTGTGGGATCCGCACGCATGCCGGAAGAACGCGGAACGCTTCAGCGCCAAACTTTTCCGCGATCGCTTCCATCACTTCGTCGAAACCGAATGGGAACGTTTCAACGAAACATCCACCTCATCCGCGCACGACATGGAATTTCAGCGCGATTGGCGGCAAAGCATGCCTCCTGCGGAAGAGATGCTGACGGAAGAAACCGTTCGTGGAAACAGGCGCCAGCAGCTGCTGCCCATCTGATCTGCCGCACATCTCGAACGTTACCTTGAGACCGCTGTCCCTCGCCGGGGCAGCGGTCTTTTTCGTTACAGGCCGCACGATGCGGCACCACGCTGCAAATTCGCCGCGCCAGTCGGATGATCTTGCGCACAGGCGTAGCGATTTCCGCCACCGATGGCAGCGCTATGTCGCAATGTGCAGCACCTTTCATCATGCGGCACAGCGCACTCGCATCCTTCTACTCGTAGGAGAATGAATCCGTTCCGTGTTCTAGGCACCCACACTAATTACGGTGTTTTTCATGCCATCAGCACCTCGCCCACACAGCTGTCAATAAGCATAGCCTTAACCTGATTTAAGCCACGCAAACATCTCTATGGATATTCCCGTGATTTATAATTCATGATGATTTTAAACAATCGGGTTTTCATAGCGAGTGCGCCTGCATCTATCAGTTCTACTCTGACTTTGCTTCGCCGCGCCTTTCTCTGCCTCCTGCTGCCTTTCGTTGCCTCAGCGCCACTTCATGCCCAGCAAGGCACCGCAGTCTCCGCCAGGTTTGCCTCCATCAAAGGCGTGGTGATGATTTCCACACCTGGCGGTGGCACCAAGGAAGTTCATAAAGGCGATACTGTTCGCTCCGGAACCATCATCGAGTGCGGCGCCGGAGCCGGTGCCTCCCTCAAGCCCCTCCCAACTCTTCACATCATTGTCTATCCAGACACCAAAGTGCGGTTTGATGGTGCAGACGTGAATGGCGATGGCGGTGGCAGCGTGATGTGCACCATCATTGCAGGAAAAGCGCTGTTTCACATCGATCAGCCCCCTCAGGGTCCTGGAGACAGCAAACCAGCCGTTCCGGTCATCAAAGTCACCGTCGTGACGGATGAAGGTGTGATCGTCAACAACGTGGGTGGCAAGCCCGGGCAAAGCGAGGCAGGCACGCCCGATGACAAGGCAGGTTCCCGCCAGATCACCGCCGCCACCTGGACCGTGCAGCATGATGAAGGAAGAACCGTCGTGGCCGTAAGCGAAGGTCTCAGCAATGTCAGCATCGGCAAAGGAGCCGCCGCAGGCAGTGGTGAAGTGGGCGGCCAGGTCAAGGTGCCGCAGGGTTCCGTCATCTGGCTCTTCAATCGCGACGGCAAAATCTCCGCCGAGCTCGTGGACACGAACACCGGAAAGGTCACCAACCTTACCGGAGGCCCGTCCAGCGGCAACAGCCTCGTGGAGCAGTCTAAGAACCAGCTCGTGAGCCCATCATCCGGCGGTACCACCTCCACTCCTGGCTCGACTCCCGGCACACCCGGCACCCTGCCAAACAACCCCTCTTCCAATCCCGACCTTTCAACCCCGCAGAAGCCACTCCCGGTCGTTTCAGCTGACACCCCCTAAATCTGACGATGACTTCCAAAAGATTCCCCCCTTTTCGTCTATCCGCGGCACTGCTGGTGTGTTGCGCAGTTCTGCACGCAGTTGCAGCAGAAGGACAGGATACGCTTCGAGATGCAGCCGCAGGCACCAAGGCGTCTCTGGCTGCGCCCGCAGACGAGTCCGCCGCCGAGCAGAAAGACTCAGAGGATCTCTTCCTCGACGAGTACATGAAGTATCAGATGAATCTTCTGAAAAACTGGAAGCTTCGCGTCTTCGCCTCCGGCACCTGGCGCTATGACTCCAATGTGTTTCTCAGAAACACCAATGTTCAGAGCGACGACATGTGGAGCCTGCGCCCAGGCTTCCAATACTCCTACGGGGATGAAAAGGCCAAAATGCAGCTGCTCGCCGACTACAACGCCCAGTTCAACTTCTACGACAAGTTCAGCCAGCAGAACTCGCTCAACCAATACCTGAGCATGACGTTCAACTACCGCATGCAGAAGACCTCGTTCAAACTGACGGGCATCTTCAACCAGGTCACCGGTGGCGATCTCGATGTGGGCGGGCAGGCGCAGCGCATCAACTTCACTCCCCAGCTTCAGGTGATGTACGAGGTCTCGGAAAAAGTGCGCGTCGGCCTGACTGGACAGCTCCAGCAGACGCACTACAATGCGCTGATCTCTTCAACAACGTGGAGGTTCGGCCTCTTCGCAGACTATGCATTCTCGCCAAGGTTCCGGCTGGGCGTGCAGTTCAATGAAATGGTGCAGGAAATCCAGCAGAGCGGTACGCAGACCGGCCAGGATTACCTCGTGCGGCTGGAGTACGAAGCGTCAAAGAAGCTCGCGATCACGGGTTCCGGCGGTGTCCACTTTCTGCACACGCTTTCCGCAGGGGATGCCACGCTTCCCGTCGGCATGGTGGGGGTGAAGTATGCGGTGGGTCCCAAGACTTCGCTCTACGCCAATGTGTATGCACGGGCGCAAAACTCTCCATCTCTAAGCGGCCAGTACTTTCAGTCGGAAGGAGTCCTGTTTGGCATCCAGCAGCAGCTGGGAACGAAGCTCAGCGTCGGCGCGGACTTTGGTTATGATTTCTCCCAGTATCACACCTATCTCGCCGGGGTGGCCAGTTCACGCCAGGACCACGTCAGGTTCATGCGTCCCTGGATGAAATACACGCTGCACCGCCATCTCTCGCTGGAAGTGTTTTACCAGCACACCACCAACGACTCCTCCGGCCGCGGAGCGCAGCCATTCGTGCGTGATCTGGTCGGAGCCGGCCTCACGAGCTCCTGGTAAAGCCGCCGATCAACTTCAGAACCTCATCTTATGAACTCCTACAAGCATCTCACTTTCATGGCCGGCATCTGCCTGGAACTATGCTGCATCTGGCCTGGTTCGACGCTCAATGCCCAGGATGTCTCCGCCATGCCTTCGGGGGCCACCTCTGCCGAAGCTTTTCAAAAAAGCATGGTCCCCTCCGACTATCAGATCCGCACCGGAGACATGATCCAGGTTTCGGTGTTCAACGAACCGGAACTCACCGCCGGTGGCCGGGTGCGCAAGGACGGCACCATTCAATGCCCGTTGATCGGTTCCATCAAAATCCAGGGACTGAGCCAGACCGCCGCTGCAAGGGTCATCGCGGATGCCTATCGGAAAGATTACCTGGTGCATCCGGAGGTGAATCTGTTCGTCTCCCAGTTCTCCGTGCAGCGGATCACCATCCTCGGCCAGGTGCAACGCCCCGGCGCGCATGACCTTCCTTCGGAGAAGGATCTCACCATCCTGCAGGTGCTGGGTCTGGCAGGCGGACCCACACGCATCGCCAATCTCAAGCGGGTGCTCGTGAAGCGCGTCGTGGATGGCACCGAAAAGATTTTCAAGGTGGATGTCAACAGCATGGCGTCCGGCAGTCAGACAATGATGTTTTATGTCCGCGAGGACGACGTCATCACCGTTCCCGAAAGCTTTTTTTAATAACATGCAAACCGCCTCCCTATCTCTGCATCAAACCCCCGTCGGGATGCAGCACCGTTTGGAAGCAGACCCTGAGTCCGCTCCATCCATGCTGAATCCTGCACAGCTGGTGGACGGCATGCGCCGCCATAGCTGGATCCCCATCACTTTGTCCCTGTTCGGACTTGTCCTGGGGTACGCGTATTTTAAGCGCCAGAAGCCGGTCTATGAGGCCGTCAGCGTCGCTCAGTTTGGTTCAGAACAGCACTCCCTGCTGGGTCTCAACGGCGTGGGCACTCCTTCCCTTGGAGACGAAAAAGCCGTCAACACCCTCATCCAGGCTGCCAAAAGCCGCGAAGTCGTCGGCCGTGTGGTTTCAGAAATGAACCTCACTCAGCTGCCCGCCTTTGCGGGAGGACATCCCGCCAATTCCAAAGAAGCACGCGACAATGCGATCTCCACCGTGAGCTCCATGATCCGCATTTCTTTGCGCAAAGACACCCGTCTGATTGACTTCAATGTGACCGGCGCAGACCCGGAGCAGGTGGCCTCCCTTTCCAACCAGGCAGTGCTGAGCCTTGTGGCGGAGCTGGAGAGCCAGAAGAGCAAGACCATGCAGGGCGCCATTCAAAACCTGGTGTCCGAGGGGCAGCGCCTGCAGGACAAGCTGAAGAAGTCGGAGATCGCCATGCATGACTACAAGCGCTCCAACCAGGCCATCTCCCTGGACGAGCGCAAGGACCTCGTCCTTTCCAAGCTGAAGGAGCTTGGCTCAGAGCTCAACCAGCAGTCCAAGGAGCGCCTGACGCTGGAAACCCAGCTGCAGGCCTGCAAGGAGGAAAAGCTGCCGCGGGATGAGCTGCTCAGCCTGCCCACCATTGCCAGCCATCCCAAGGTCTCGGGCATTCTCACCCAGATCAGCAATCAAAAATCCTCCCTCGCTTTGCTGGCGGAACGCTACAAGCCCAAGCATCCCAAATACGAAGCGGTGCAGGCGGTCATCAACAATCAGGAACAGCAGCTGACCACCATTCTGGCGGATGCGGTGCACATGCTGGAATCCAGCTGCGACCACGCGCGTGAACTGGAGCGCCGCCTCCAGGAGCAGCTTAAAAAGCAGGAGTCAGAAGCACTCGACCTCGAACAGCTCGCCGTTCAGTATAACGTGCTCAAGCGTGAAATGGAGTCGGACCAGGCTGTCTATGAGTCCGTCCTCACCCGCATCAAGCAGGTGGACGTTTCGAAAGGCATGGAAACACCGCCCATCTGGGTGCACCAGCTGGCCATGGTGCCAGGAGAGCCCGTTTCTCCGAACGCCAAAAAAGTGGTGGGCAGTTCCACGGCAGGCGGTTTCATGCTCGGCCTGGCCATCATCGGTCTCATCGTCATTCAGGACCGCTCCATCCGCTCTGTGGATGACGCCCGGCAGAAGCTTCGCGTTCCCGTGCTGGGCATGATCGCCAATCTGCGCCAGCCTCCGGAATCCATGGAGTCCCACGCCAAAGGCCATGAAACGCAGGGACTGACGCCGGCGCTGATAGCCCACAAAGCTGTGGCTGAAAGCTTCCGAGAGTTCCGCGCCATCATCGCACGCATGGCCAGAAGCCAGCATACGTGCCACATGGTTGTCAGCGCCGTTCCAGATGAAGGGAAGACCTTTGTTTCCACCCATCTGGCCGTCAGCCTGGCCAGCCAGGGCTTCCGCACGCTGCTCATCGACATGGATCTCCGCCGCTCCCAGCTGGCCCAGGTGTTCGGCATCCCCAGCAGCCGCAAGGGCGTCATCGATCTGCTGCTTGAAGAGGCATCCTTTGCCGAAGTCTGCCTGAGCGGCGGCATCGCGCATCTGGCCATCATGCCGGCCGGCAAACGTGTGGCCAATCCCGCGGAACTCCTCTCCACCTGCGGCGTCGAACGCCTCAAGGAGATGGCATTCTCGGCGGGCTTTGACCGCATCGTCATCGACACCGCTCCTCTGATCCCGGTGAATGACACTCTGGAGCTCGGCGCGCTGGCAGACAGCACTTTCCTGGTGGTCCGCTGCAACCGCACTCCAGCGGACATCATTCAGGAGGCGATCCGCAAACTGCACCAGACAGGCATCCCTCTGACGGGCCTCGTTCTGAACCGTCTGGCCCAGCGCACACGCAGCCACGACTACTACTACCACAGATCCTACTACAAAGGGTCCGAAACGGACGAAACCGCACCGCTTCGCCCTGCGTCACGGGCCTTGCATTCCCCCAACCACATGGGTTGACAGGCGGCCCCCGCAAGACCTTCGATCGGCGCATCTTTTAAAACCGTGGGCACAGCATCGTCTGTGCCCACGGTTTTTTGTTGGTCATGGGAGGAACCCCTCGGAAGCATGGTCCGCAGGAAGCTCTGATGTTATATCTGAGTGTGGACGGGCGCTCCCATCAGCGATCCGGCACGTGAAGCCCTGCCATGAATCAAGGACATTGAATCGCGAATTCGAACAGCTCTGATGTTCCACGCCCGCTGAAATTTGCTGATAGCGTGGCAGACGAGGATGTTGCTCGAAGTTCCGGTTCCGAGTGGCACCCGTCGCGGTATCGGAACACCGCGCCACACCCCGCATGTTCTCCGCTCGAAGTGCCGAATGTCGCTTCGATGATTCTGCTTTGAGTTACTTGGAAGAAAACACCGTCGGCGGAACAGCGCTTGAACAGGGAACAGCACGAGCGTTCCCTGTGGCTTCCGTGAGCGGTGTAAGATAGCGCTGAAAATATCAGGCCGCTTGGAAGGCGGGGCTGCCACCTGCGAGCAAACCGTGCTCGACACAGTAGCGGGCGATTTTGGCTCCCGAATCGATGCCGGTCTTTTTCCAGATGTTGTGCTTGTGCACCGAAACAGTCTTGGCAGACAGGCTCAGATCCAGAGAGATGGCCTTCAGGCTCTTGCCGTGGGCCAGCTGCAGGAAGATCTCAAATTCGCGGCTGCTCAGCACTTTGTGCAGTTCTTTTCCGCCTGCTGGCAGCCTCACGGCGTTTTCAGCAAAGGACTGCGCCACACTGCGCGAGAGGTATTTTTTTCCACGCAGGGCGTAGTTGATGGCCGTCACGATTTCTCCGGGAGGAGAATCCTTGGCGACGTATCCGCATGCGCCGGCCTTCAAGGCACGCTCGATCCACAGGGCCTGAATGTGCATGCTGACGACGATGCAGGCTGGCGAGGGCATCGCAGAGGCGAAGTCTGCGAGGAGCGTCAGACCGGAACAGTCCGCCATTTCCAGATCAATCAGAACGACATCGATGCTCTGGCGGGAGGAGAGTTCACGGGCTTTTTCAGCACTTGTAACCACCATAATTTCATAGTCTTTGAACATCAGGCGCAGGTATTGCCCCAGAGTCTCGGCGAACATCGCATGATCATCGACGAGCATGATTTTTTTTGTTGCGGGAGTCATTGTATTTGAGGGTGTTAGAGCCGTGGGCGCTTTTGTATGTGGAGTAAGAACAGCCGGTGTGGCTGCTATGACAATATACAGTTATATGGAAAATCTTAGAAAGCGGCTAAATTTAGTTTTATTTATTTAGTCCTCTTCGCTTTTCTAGATAAGTGGAACTTTAAGCGGACACTCTGAGCGGCTGAGACGAAGCTTTATCGAACCCTGATCGCTCCTTCGATCTCGGCCTTTTTCACCAGAGGGACTCTGATTTCTCTAATTTTGAAAACGGCTCTCAGCCATTTTAGGCTGTCGAACCATAAGCGCCTGCTTAGCCCATTCCAAGAGTTGGATTTAATGACCTTAAACAGGGTCATTCCATATTATGAGGTCTCTTTACCTCTCTAATTTTCAACCCTGTCGATCCGGTTTTGCATTCAGCGAAATGAAATCGAACGACGATAAACCACAGCCCTTCTCGATCCCAGATAACCTTCGTATTTCCCCAGCAACCTGCCAGTCGAATCTCCACCAACCAATTCACTGTTTATGAAAATTGTTAATTTTAAAAACCCCTACCTTGCTGCGGACTATGATCGTTTCTAAACAGCAGCCATCGGATACGCAAACCATGAACACGCCGAACTGTCTGCTGTTCCATCCGAGTGAGTTTACCCGCTCCAGTTGGAAGCTACTGCTGAAAAAGATTCTGCCGGGATGCAAGACGACCGAGGCTTCCAATTTGGAAGAAGTAAAGAACACTGTGCAATCCAACCTGGTGGATGTGCTGATGATGGAGTTTCATCCTCGGGACATGGATCATGGCATCGACTCACTGAAATCCGTGATCACTCTCACCGGCGGCAAGCACATCATGCTCATCTGCGGCCCCCCTGCTCCGGTAACCACGCGTACGGCAATGCAGGCCGGCGCCACCGTCTTTCTAGGCTGCAACGAGTCCGTGGAAGAACTGAAGCGTGCACTGCACGCTGCATGGGAAGGCGTGCCCTACATGTCGAGCGAGCTCGCCTCCGTCCTGGCACGCTCCGTGGCGCCGTCTGGCGGAATGCCCGATGAGGAAGACGGCTCCCAATATGCCCTTTCGATGAGAGAGGAGGAGGTGCTGGAACTGCTGGTCTCGGGTTTGCGGCCCAGCCAGGTGGCCAGCCGCCTGGGGCTCAGCATGAAAACCATTTCAAGCCACAAGCGCAATGCGCTGGGCAAACTGGGTGTGTCCAGCATCCTTGAAGCGGTCCGGATCTGGATCTGACTTCTTCCCAAACATTCGCTGCGTGCGCCCCCCCGCCGCAGTGAATGCCCGCGGAACTGCGGCAGTGCCGCACCGATTCGCATCCGTCGAACAATGGGCACGCGCAAAGCCTGAGTGCGCAGCGACTCATTCCTATCCACGCACAGGGTTTCTTCTTCACCCTGTCCGGATTCAGGCCCCTTCCAAGAGCATCGCAAGATGCAGCAAGGGTTTGCCGCGTCATGATTAATAGCCGCAGCCTTTCGCGGCCCCTGGCATAGTATTGTTTACCGGCATGAAGATTCCCGATCCTTTAGTTTTGAGTGAAGGATGGTAATAAATTTCCGGGACCATTCGTCGCGACCCAAAGGTGTTAATCACCTTGCAAAATTCCGCGGAATTGAAGCCTCGAAAGTTCGGGCTTCACTGGGAAAAACGGAGCTTTCGCCGCAGTCTCCGCGTGCCTGTTTTGAAGCCTCTGCCTTCTGAATCTAAAACTCTTTATTCATAAGGCATCACTTACCATTCGGGATTTGTGTCGTTTCCTTTCATGTCGATTGTATGGCTGTTATGAAAATAATCATCACACTAGCTACATTCTTATTCGCAACAGCTCTCACAACCCGGGCTGACGTGATCACACAGACGGTTGATTTTGGCACCATCTCCAGTGGCAGCCAGTTCTACTTCAACCAGTTCAACACCGCTCTAGGCACGCTGACAGGCGTCACGCTTGACTGGACGGTCAACTCCAGCATCGCCACCGCTTCCGTCACGAACATGAACTCCGGTACGGTGACGGTGAACAAGATCGTATTCACCAACACGGTGGACGGCTATCTGCCCTCCGTTGGAGACACCGGCACGCTGGCTGAGGAGGACACCAAAACCAAAACGGTGAACCTCACCGGATCGACAGCCAGCAGAACCTTGACCAATGGCCAGTCCTACACCCTGAACGACATCGCGCTTGGTACTCTCACGGCTTCTTCGAGCTACCTGCCCGGAGACACGGATTTCGATTCGTTCAAAGGCACCGGCTCTGTTCCCCTGTACATGACGAACACGTTCGGCGCCACTGTCACGGCCTCCGGATCCGGCGTCACCACCTCCTGGCTCACCAGCATCACGGGCACCAGCACCGGCAACCTGCAAGTGACCTACACCTACACGGCCGCTCCAGCCCCCATCGCTCCGGTTCCCGAGCCTCCAGCCATGATCCTTGGCTTTGGCGGTCTCCTGGGCCTGGCCTGCGTGGCCTTCAAGCGCCAGAAGAAAACCGCCACGGCTGAAATCGTCTGATTTCGGTCCGAGCCGCGGCCCACCATTCACCTCCCACCCACTCGCGCCATTGAACACCCGCTCTCCATCAAAAAACATCTCCCTGTGGTTGCTGCCCGCGACTTCGCTCGTCTGCTTGTTTTTTGCCCTGCAGGAGATCTGGGTGCGTCACCCAGCCTGCCAATTTTTCCCGCTTCCGCTGGTAACTTGGATTTGGCTGGCGGCGCGGGATGGCATGTCCCGGGCGGTGCTTTGCCCTGAGAACCCATCCGCCTTCAGGTGGCTGGTCATTGGGCATCTGCTAGTGGCGCTCGTCTCATTCGTTCTGATCTCTCCCGTCCTGGCCGGACTGGCCTTTGTGCTGGCCTCCGCTGCTCTGGCTGTGGCAAAGGGCACTCCAGGAAGGAACGAAGCACCCGTGTGGTCGCTTCCTGTGCTCTCGCTCTTCTTTATTCCCCCGCCGCTGATGATGGACCAGCAGCTGCACCAGATGCTTGCCGGACTGGCCGCGCGCCTCAGCCAGGGCTGGCTGGACGCCATGCATGTGCTGCATGTGGTGCAGGGCACCATCGTGGCCACGCCAGCAAAGCGATTCTTCGTGGATGACGCCTGCAGCGGCACGAACTCCCTGCTCGCGGCGGTCTGCATGGCGCTGATCATCAGCTGCCTCAACAAACGCTCCTGGCTCCACGCACTGGCCCTGCTGGTGACTGCGGGCCTGATCTCCGTGGCTTCCAACGTCCTGCGCATCTGCCTGGTGATCGGCAGCTCCCACTTCTGGGGATGGGACCTCGACCGCGGTCTGGTGCATGAGGCGGTGGGCGTGGCCTTCTTTATTCTGGACCTGCTGCTGATCTACAGCGCGGACTGCGGCTGCCATTTCATTTTCAACAGCACCTCCGACAGGTCGGCCGCCGAGGGGCGTGCGGACGCATTCTCTCCCATGGCAGCTCCACGCCTGCTAGGCAGCCTGAGCCTGTGCGTGGCAGTCATCGGCACCACGCTGCTCCTCGGCCCTGAAGTTCTCGCGCTTTTCCGTCCTGCCCCTGCGGCACTGGCCAGCACCCGGCAGGCAACGCCGGGAGAATTCCAGATGCCGGGAGAACTGTCCGGCTGGACTCTCGACGGCGACAAGCCGGTGGAGAACTCGATGATCGGCAATCTCGGTGTGCGCAACCAGGTGTGGCGCTACCGCAAAGGCAGCCTGGAAGCTTATGTGGCGGTGAATTTCCCCTTCCTCGGCTTTCATGACACACGCCTCTGCTACACCGGGCAGGGCTGGCAGTTTCAGAAGCAGGTGGACGGCTCCCTGCCAGGAGACGGCGAGAACACGGTGCGCTTTCTGGAGATGACGCAGCCCACCGAAATGGCGCGGGCGCATCTCTGGCTGAGCGTGCTGGACGAGCACGGCACCGCACAGTCCTTTAAATCTGAAAAACCCATGGACCACCTGACCGGCCGTCTGCTCTCGCGCTGGACGACCCCGGAGCCAGTCACGACCTCCTACGTGCTCCAGATCATGAGCGTGGAGCCGGAAAACGACCCCGGCTCAAAAGACGCCCTCACCGCATTGCTGGCCGGAGCGCGCAGCCGACTTGCCGAAGCCATCTCAAACCAAAGCCCACAAACAGGAAAGGAAAGCGAATGACCGCGAATTTCATTGATCACATGCGTTACCGGATGAGTTCCATGCTGGATCAGCGCAAAACCATGTACTTCGTGCTGGGACTGCCTGCATTCTTTGCCCTGTTTCTGCTGGCCTTCATGGCCGTCAACTCTCGCAGCGACTCCAGCAGCGAACATCTGAGCAAACTGGAGCGCGAGGCGCAAAGCGAGCTGGACAAAGGACATTTCGTGGAAGCGCGCATCGCCGCCATGCGCCTGATGCAGGAGGGAGCGCAAAACTCGAAGGCCATCCTGCTCGAAGCCAAGGCGCTGCGCGGCATGGGCCGTGAGATTGATGCCCTGCGACTGCTGTCCCGCATCGCCCCGGTGGACCGTCCTGGCCACGCACCGGCCCACGTCATTCAGGCCGCCATTTTGCTCTCCCAGAAGGACGGCGATATGAATGCGGTGCAGAAGCACATCAGCAACGCCCTGCACAGCGATCCCTCCGATGTAAACGCGCTGGAGCTTGCCGCACGCTTTTCAGCCGGGCGGCGCGACTGGAATACGGCGCTGAAATACTTGCGCAAAATGGACACAGACAAGCGTGCGGACCTCATGCTGATGAAGGCCACCGCCCTGCAGTTCACCGGCCAGGAGGATGAGGCGATCAAGTTTGCCGGGAAGGCTGAAAGCGCCCTGCGTGCCATGAAGAAAACCGCCACCGAAAACGGCAGTGAAGTGCGTTTCTCCATCGCCGTCAGCCTCAGCCTGCAGCGCAAGTTTGACGAAGCCGTGCAATGGATGCTGGGAAGCATCCAAGGCACGCCCACTCCTGCCGAGCGCCAGCTCATCGGCGGCATCTACCTTTCCTGGAGCCGGTATCTCAAAACACAGCTGACAGCAGACCGCATGGAAGTACTGCATTTGCTGGAGCAGGGCATCCAGGTCAGCCCGGAGAGCCAGGATCTCATCATGGCATTCCTCAGCGATTGTGAAGAGCTCACCAGCACGCCGTCGGATCGACAACGCTATGTGGAGCGCATTCTCGGAAACGGCGGCACCGCGACCTCCTTCCTTCATTATTACCTTGGCGTTCAGGATTGGAAGCAGGGCAACCGGGAATCCGCGAGGTCTCATTTTGAGCTCGCCAGTTCACTCAATCCCGGATTTAAGGTGATCGGCAACAATCTGGCCATGGCCATTGCCTCGGTGTCCACAGACCACGGTGAGCTGGAAAAGGCGCTCGCCCTGATCAATGAACTCATCGAGCAGGAGCCGGAGAACCCTTTCTTCCTGGACACCCGCGGCCACGTGCATGCGAAGATGGGCGAGTTCAAAGAAGCGGTGCGCGACTTTGAGCGCTCCCTGCCAAACGCCCGTGACAAGAACTCCTCCCACACCAAACTGGCGGACCTGTATGAGCGGCTGGGAATGAATGATCTTGCGTCCGAACATCGCACCGCGGCCCTCGCTCATATGAGCACGGGTGGGAATGCAACCCAGGTGGTTCGATAGGCGAGCACAAGGCGCACACAAGCACGCGCTGCGGCACTTCTCGCCAGAGAAGCGGAGTTTAATTTTGCCGCCTGTCAGCAGTCTGAGCAGGGCTGAACGGCGTAAGCCATTTGGGGTCTAAAAGTGCCCGAACCTTGACATCCGGGGTGAAAGCATGCCCTAAGTAGGCCCTTTTTCCCGTCATCACCTGTTCATACGCACATGCCCAAAGCCCTGATCATTGCCGAAAAGCCCAGCGTCGCAGCCGATCTTGCCCGCGCACTTGCCAAAGCCCCCGGCATGAAGCCCTTCGCCAAAGAAAAGGACTGGTATGAGAACGAAACCCACGTGATCTCCTCCGCCGTGGGCCACCTGCTGGAGCTCGGAATGCCCATGGTGGACGGCAAAAAGATAGGGTGGGGCTTCACCAGCCTGCCGATCATGCCGGAGCAGTTTGAGCTCAACCCGATCGAAAGCAGCGCGGACCGATACAAGCTGCTGACCAAGCTGCTCAAGCGCAAGGACATCGACAGCGTGATCAATGCCTGCGACGCCGGGCGTGAGGGAGAGCTGATTTTCCGCTACATCATGGATGCGAGCGGCTGCAAAAAGCCCGTGCAGCGGCTGTGGATGCAGTCCATGACCCAGGGGTCCATCCTGGATGCCTACAAGCACCTGCGCACCAATGAGCAGATGCTGCCGCTGGCAGACGCCGCCAAGTGCCGCAGCGAGAGCGACTGGCTGGTGGGCATCAACGGCACACGTGCTCTTACCGCGCTGAATTCGCGGCATGGCGGCTTCCGCCTCACACCTGTGGGACGCGTGCAAACGCCGACGCTGTCGGTGCTGGCGCAGCGCGAGCGTGACATCGCGGCGTTTGTGCCGCGCACGTATTTTGAAGCGATCGCATTGTTTGAAGTATCCGCCGGCCAGTATTCGGGCCGCTGGATTGATGAGAGCTTCAAGAAGGACGAAAACGACGAGCACAAAAAGGCCGAGCGCATTTGGAACGAAGGCACCGCGCAGGCCATCGCCGACCGCTGCAAGGGCAAGCCGGGTGTCATTGAACAGACGACCAAGCCGACGCGCCAGGCCCCTCCCCTGCTCTATGATCTAACGAGCCTGCAGCGCGAGGCGAGCAACCGCTTTGGATTCTCCGCGCGGCGCACGCTGCAAATTGCGCAGGCGCTGTATGAGAAGTTCAAGGTGCTGACCTATCCTCGTACCGATTCCCGCCACCTGCCGGAAGATTATCTTGGCACAGTGACGGACACGCTCAAGACCTTCGCGAGCCATGACAGCCGCAAGCAGGATGCGCTGCCGCATGAACTGGGCACGCACGCGGCCACAGCACTGGACAACAAATGGGTGCGGCCAAACAAGCGCATCTTTGACAGCAGCAAAGTCAGCGACCACTTTGCCATCATCCCCACCGGACAGATCCCGCCGAAGGAGCTGCCCGAGGCTGAGCAGAAGCTTTTTGACATGGTGGCACGCCGCTTTGTGGCTGTGTTTTTCCCAGCAGCCGAGTTTGAAGTGACGACGCGCATCACCCGCGTGGGCCAGGATGCGTTTCAAAGCAACGGCAAGGTGCTCAAGGAAGCGGGCTGGCTGGCGGTGTACGGCAAGAAAGCGGCCGAGGAAGCCGCCGAAGGAGGCGAAGACGCCGCCAAGCTGCTCGTGGCCGCGAATACCGGCGACAAAGCTGAGACGCTGGACGTCGAAGTGAACGAGCACCAGACCAAGCCACCGCCCCGCTATACGGAAGCGACGATTCTTTCCATGATGGAAGGCGCCGGCAAACTGGTGGAGGACGAAGAACTCGCCGAAGCGATGAGCGAGCGAGGCCTCGGAACGCCGGCGACGCGTGCGGCCATCATCGAAGGCCTGATCATGGACCGCTACATCGAGCGCGTGCAACGTGACTTCCACGTCACGGCCAAAGGCCTTGCATTGATCGACCAGATCAGCGCCATCGGCATTGATGCGTTGAGTTCACCGGAAATGACCGGCCAGTGGGAGTACAAGCTGCGCCAGATGGAACATCGTGAACTGGACCGCGAGAGCTTCATGCGTGACATCCGCCACCTGACCAAGCAGGTCGTGGAGAAGACCAAGGCCTACTCCAAGGCGGCCAAGGACAAGGTGTTCCCTGACTTCCCGGCGACCTGCGGCACATGCGGCAGCAAGGAAGGCTACAAGCAGACCGAAGAGTTCTACGGCTGCAAAAATCCGAAGTGCAAAGTCCGCGTCTTCAAGACCGTGGCCAGCCGCGCCCTGAGCGACGAGGAGATCCGCACGCTCATCGAAAAACGCTTCGTCGGGCCACTCGAAGGCTTCCGCAGCAAGAAGGGCAAGGAATTCAGCGCCGCGCTGCAGATCAAGGACGACATGAAGGTCGCCTTTGTCTTTGGCGATGGCAGCGATCCCGACAGCATCAACTGGGACGAATGTCCTGTGATCGCCGACTGCCCGGTCTGCGCCAAGAAGGGCCGCAAGGGCGAGAAGATTTACGAGACGGCAGATGCCTATCAGTGCAAGATCAACGCCACCGAAACCTCCAAGTGCAACGCGCGCCTGCCGAAGAAGCTGTGCCAGAAGGACATCACGCCTGAGAATGCGCGCGAGTTCTTTGAGAACGGCAAGACCTCGCTGATCACCGGCATGATCTCCAAGCGCGGCCGCCCCTTCAGTACCTTCCTCGTCTGCACCCCTGGCGAAAAACGCATCATGAGCTGGGAGTTCCCGCCGCGTGAAGCGAAGCCGAAGGCCGAGAAGAAGCCGAAGAAGCCGGCGGGTGTGAGCGGGCGGTAAGCCAGCCAAGTGATGCGGGCACTCCTGCCCGCAGACGAACATCCTATGGACATGCGGTGCGGGCAAGAGTGCCCGCATCACGTCAGCTTTTCGCCAGGTGCTTGTACTTTTCCTTCCACTCGTCCGGCAGGCGCACTGGCCTGCCCTCGGGCATCTGCACCAGAGCCAGTGACTGGCGGCAGGTGATGAGAAGTGCGTTGTCTTCGGCGCGGCGCATTTCAAACGAGCACCAGAAGCGCACGCGCTCGACGGTTTCGAGCTTGCCGTGGATGACGAGTTCATCGCCCAGTCGTGCCGGCTTTTTGTAGTCGATCTCGGTGCGCACCACGACGGGGAAAAGGTGGGTCTGAGACATCTCGCGCAGCTTCATGCCCATGAGCGCGGCCAGGCGGGTGCGCGCGGTCTCGATCATTCGCAAGTAGGCGATGTTGTGCACCACGCCGCCGCAGTCGGTGTCGAAGAACATGACTTCTTCGCGGGTTTCGATGGTTGGCGTGTACTGCATGTCAGTTCAAAGCAGCGCGCACGGCATCGGCATCCACGCCGCGCAGACCGAAGACGCGCAGCACGGTGTCTTCGATGAGATTGTTCGGGCAGGAGGCACCGGCGGTGATGCCCACAGTCACCGGTCCGTCGCCGGCCAGCTTGGTGGAGTAGCTTTCTTTCTCCGCCTTAAGGTGAAGATCAAAGTGGACGATCTGCTCCAGGGACTTGAGGCAGTCGGCCGTGCGAATGAAGAAGGTCGGGAGCTGCTGCTCGCCAATTTCGACGAGATGCGTCGTGTTGGAACTGTTGTAGCCGCCGACGACGAGAAGCACATCCAGCGGCTGCTGCAGCAGGCCAAAGAGCGAATCCTGGCGTTCCTGGGTGGCGCCACAGATGGTGTCAAAGACTTGGAAATTGGTGACGCCTGCCTCGGGGCCATGGCGGTCCAGCACGGCCTGGCGCAGACGGCGCTGCACCTCTTCCGTCTCCGATTTGAGCATGGTCGTCTGATTGGCCACACCGATGCGGGTCAGGTGCAGGTCGGGATCGAAGCCGTCGGAATGCGATCCTGCCGGAAAGCGTTTCAAAAATGCCTCTTTGTCACCGCCGTTGCGGATGTAGTCGCAGACGTAATCGACATCCGCCAGGGTCAGAACGACGAGGTAATTGCCCATGCCGTCATCGCCCATGGCACGGGAGGAGGTGGCGCGGGTTTCTTCATGGCTGGCCTTGCCGTGAATGATGGAGGTGTAGCCGGTCTTGGCGTACTGGCGGACGCGCTTCCACACGCTCATCACGTCGCCACAGGTGGTGTCCACCACCATGCAGCCGCGGGCGGCGATCAATTTCATGAGCCGGGTTTCCGCACCGAATGCGGGTACAATGACCACATCTTCGGGGGTCATCGTGGCGACCATGGCTTCGTGCTCGGCATTGGGAATGCTGACCACCCCCATCTCGGTGAGCTGGCGGTTCACCTCCTGATTGTGAATGATTTCGCCAAGCAGGAAAACGCGGCGGTCAGCGAAGACTTTGCGAGCCGCATAGGCCAAATCGATGGCGCGCTCCACGCCATAGCAAAAGCCGAAATCCCGCGCCAGGCGAACCGTCGTATTGCCGATCTGGATCACACTGCCCTTGGCACGGATTTGCTCGACAATCAGACTGCGGTAGTGGGTTTCCACCTCTGCCTGCACACGCTCCATCACCTCCGGGGTGCGAACATTCACACGACGGGCGGCTGGAGCGGGGGCAGACATAAGAGAGGGGATCAATACGATACGAATCAGTAGTACATTTTGCCTTTGGCGGCGTCTTCAAAGACCTTGGGGCTGTTCATGTACGAATCTGGGGGGTCGGCGAGACTGCTGTCATTCAGCACTGGGAGGGTCTTGCCGATGGTGGCGTCCTCAGGCTGGGAGGCGGCGATGTTGAGCGGGGTGCCGGTGCGGACCATGCTGAAGATCTTCTGCGCGGACTTGATCGGCAGACGCACGCAGCCGTGGGTGCAGGGGACGGGCTTCACCCAGCCCCAGTGCATGCCGTAGGCGGACTTGAACTCCATCCAGAAGGTCATGGGGTAGCCGGCTCCTGGGGAGCTGGCGCGGCGGCGGTGGGCCTCCTTGTGGTAAATGGTGAAATTGCCGTGCGGAGTCGGGGTGCTGGCGGTGCCGACGGAGCATGGCGTGGCCAGCAGCACTTCGTTGCCTTCCATCACATAGACGCGCTGCGCGCCGGTGCTCAGCTTCACCCGCACGTTGGCAGGGTTTTTCACCGCCTTGGCGGGGGGATCAAAATTGAGGGAATAGTTGCCCGATTTCTTCGCGGTGGCGCAGTTGCTGAGAGCGAGGGCAAGTCCGGCAAAGGCGAGGGCCTTCAACGAACCGCGGAGGATGGTGGAATGCGAATTCATAGAGGCTGGGCATGTAGCACACGTTTCCTCCCGCTCCACCGTTTTTCTTTGCGGATGATGTGCTTGCAGACAGTGAGAAACTTTGTCCTCGTTGAGGCGTTCTACTGCCCCACATGCCTGCCCCTTCCCTGATTGATGTTCTCGTCCGCACTGCCGCCAGCGCCGGATGCGAGGAACCCACCCGCCTGCGCCACGCCCTCGAAATCGCCGCCGACAACCGCCAGCCGCTCCTGGACGCCGTGGTTGACAGCACCATGGTCGATGAAGACCGCTTTTTTGCCCAGCTGGCCACCGGCCTGGGAATGCCCTATGCCGAGGAAGGCGCCGGCGATGCTGCCGATGGTCTGCGCACCAACTTCCCCGCCAAACTCGCGCTGCGCCACCGCATCTGTCCCGTTCATGTCACCGGGAGCGAGGCGACCATCCTCACTTACAATCCTTTTGACCTCAGCGCCCGCCAGGCTGTGGGCCAGGAGTTGCGCAAACGGGTCCAGTGGCAGATCGCCCCCCGCCACCGCATCCTGGAGGCCCTGCATCAGGGCTACGGCGTGGGCGCGGAGAATTTCGAAGAGCTCCTCGAAGGCCGTGACGCTGGCGATGAGCACGACGACATGAAGCAGGAGACCACCGTGCTGGATGAGGCCGACGAAGAAGCCACGGTGCTCAACTTCGTGAACCAGATCTTCCGCGAAGCGCTCAAGGAACGCGCCACGGACATTCACGTTGAACCGCTGGAGCGCGACCTGCGCATCCGCTATCGCGTGGACGGCAAGCTGCTCGAAGTCCCCGTGCCGCCAAACATGCGCCTGCTCCAGGCCTCCCTCATTTCCCGTCTCAAAATCATGGCTCACCTCGACATCGCGGAGCGCCGCATGCCGCAGGACGGACGTATCAATCTCGAACTCGACGGCGAGCCCATCGACGTGCGCGTGGCCACCATTCCCAGCGTGAATGGAGAGTCCGTGGCGCTCCGTCTGCTCACCCGCAAAAAGTTCGACCTGAACGCCATTGGATTGGATCCAGCCACCGAGGCCACCATCCGCAAACTGCTCGCTGCGCCGAACGGCATCATTCTCGTCACCGGTCCCACCGGTTCCGGCAAATCCTCCACGCTCTACACCTTCCTCAAGGAGCTGAACACCAAGGAGCGCCGCATCGTCACGATCGAAGACCCGGTGGAAAACAAGCTCGACGGCATCATCCAGATCGCAGTGAAGCCGGAGATCGATCTCACCTTCGCGGCCGGCCTGCGCAGCATTCTGCGTGGCGACCCGAATGTGATCATGGTGGGGGAAATGCGCGACCAGGAGACGGTTGAGATCGCCATCCGCGGCGCCCTCACCGGTCACTTGGTGTTCTCCACGCTGCACACCAATGACGCCGTGAGCGGCATCTCCCGTCTGATCGACATGGGCATCGAGCCCTTCATGATCTCCTCCTCCGTGCGCGCCTTCCAGGCCCAGCGCCTCGTGCGCACGCTATGCGGCCTGTGCAAGCAGCCCGCGCATTACGAAGACAGCCATTTGCGCTCCATCGCATTCCCGCTGGAATGGAAGAACAAGCTCTTCAAGCCCGCCGGCTGCCGCGCCTGTCGCAACACCGGCTTCACCGGCCGTCTCGCCATCATGGAGATCTGCCTCATGAGCGAGGCGCTGCAGGAAAAGATCAACAACCGCGCCAACAACATCGAGCTCAAGGCCCAGGCCATCAAGGACGGCATGATCCCCATGCGCCAGTATGGCTTCCGCAAAGCATCGGAAGGTGTGACGACGATTGAGGAGGTGATGACCGTGACCGCAGCGACGGAGTAATCCGGTGAGCGGTGAACGGTAGTCAGAGGGCGGTGTTCCGCGAATATAACAGACCTTTTCAGCCACCATTGCTCAAGCGCCATTTAATCCGTCCAGGCTCGATATTTGTCCCGTTGAAATGCAACTTCCCTCCTACGCATTCGTTCCAGCTCCAAAACGCTGACTCATATTAGCTTCATGAATTCGTTGAATCGCAATCCCATTGTGCGCACCTACCGAGATCTGGAGGTATATAAATCTGCATTCAGACTGCAGCAGGAGATTTTTAAAATTTCGCGAACCTTTCCCCGTGAGGAAATGTATTCCATGACGGACCAGATGCGCCGCAGTTCACGAGCCGTCGGAGCCACTCTGGCCGAAGCGTGGGCAAAACGACGTTATGAGGCGCATTTCCTCAGCAAGCTGACAGACTCAGATGGGGAACTGCAGGAAACGGCGCACTGGATTGACAGCGCTTTTGCCTGCGAGTACATAACGAATGAGCAACACAGCCGCTTGTTGCACGACCTCGCCTCAATTGGCAGCATGCTAGGCAAAATGATCGCCACGCACCAGTCCTTCTGCCACTGATCACAGCCCACTGCCAACCGGCCACCGCCCACCGGAAAATGCCCGCCTTCACCTACACCGCCCTCACCGCCACCGGCCAGACCGTCACAGGCTCCCTCACGGTCGGTTCCCGAGCCGAGGCGTTTCGCAAGATCGAGTCCCAGGCGCTCACGCCGGTCAAGGTGACCCAGGACGAGAAGTCGGACGCGGCGAAAGCGAAGATTGCGGCAGCGGAACAAGGGCCGGTGAAACTCAAGCGCGCCCAGCTTGTCTTGTTTACCGAAGAACTCGCCGACCTGCTCGATGGAGGCCTGCAGATTGACCAGGCTTTCCGCGTCATGCAGGAGCGCCAGGAGTCGGGTGCTCTGCGCCAGATCGCCTCCACCATGCGCAATGAGCTGCGGGAAGGCTCCTCCGTGGCCAAGGCGCTGCGGAAAGCCTCTCCCAGTTTTGACGATCTTTACTGCAACCTCGCCGCCGCCGGCGAGGTCAGCGGCTCCCTTCCCAGCATCCTGCGCCGTCTGGCCAACAACCTCGCGGTCATGGCAGATCTTCAGGCCAAGGTGACGCAGGCCATGATCTACCCCGCCTTCCTCATTGGAGCGTGTATTGTGCTCATGGTGGTGTTCATGACCTTCATGGTGCCGCAGATCATGGACCTCATGGGCAAAAACGGCCAGAAACTGCCGGCCGCCACTCAGCTTCTCATCAGCTTCAATCACTTCATGGGCCAGTGGTGGTGGGCCATCGGCATCGTGCTGACTGCTGCGGTGCTGACCTTCCGCGGCTACATCTCCAGCCCCGCCGGCCGCATGTGGTGGGACGGGACCAAGCTCACCCTCCCTCTCTTCGGCCCCATCATGAGCATGCGCTTCTACGCCCAGTTTGCGCATTCTCTGGGCAGCCTCATCACCAATGGTGTCCCGCTGCTCAACAGCATCCGCCTGGTGTCCAAAATCTCCGCCAACGTCTTCATCCAAGACCTCCTGGGAAAGGTCACCACCCTCGTTTCAGAAGGCGCCCCGCTTTCCAATGCCCTGCGCAAGGTCGGCAGCTTCCCCCTCCTGCTGGCAGACATGATCGCAGTGGGAGAGCAGACCGGCCAGCTGGGCAAATCGATGGAAAAATGCGCCATTCGCTACGACAAGGAGCTCGACAAGCGTATCAAACGCATGACATCGATGATCACCCCGATCATCCTCATCGTCATGGCGGTCATGGTCGGCACCGTGGCCTACTCCATCGTCGCCGCCATTGCCCAGAGCGTCACCGGCATTCGCGGCAGCAGCTAGCACAGCGCAACCAACCGCATTTCTTCCTGTTCAAAACCTCATAAATCTTGTTCAATCCCCCCGTCATGAAGATCCAAACACCGAACTCTCGCACACGCGCTTCCGCAGCCTTCACGCTCATCGAAATCGTCATCACCCTGACCATCATCGCCATTCTCGCCGGTGGCTCCATGATGATGTACTCCAGTTTGATCGACACCGCCAAAGACTCCCGCGTCAGCTCTGACATGGAGAAGATCTCCCTCGCGCTCCAGTCCTACGAGGGCCGTGCGCTTCGCGTGCCCACCACCGAGCAGGGACTGCAGGCTCTGGTGGACAAGCCCACCATCGAACCCGTTCCGGACAACTATCGTCCTTTCATGGAGGAGCTGCCCAAAGACCCGTGGGGCCAGCCTTACAAGTACCGCACCCCTCCGCAAAAATCCAAGAAGGGCTATGATCTCTGGACCGTCGGCCCTGATGGAGCTGACGGCACTGACGACGACATCGGCAACTGGAAAAAGCCTGCGGCCACCAAGTAATTCATGAAATTCACATGCCGGATCTCGAAGACCTGCCATGACGCGAGCGCTCCTTACGCGCTTCGTCAGGCTGCCTTCTTGCGGCATGTGCCCGCCCGGCTCACCCGGGCGTTTACGCTGGTCGAGATCGTCATTTCTCTGACCATCGTCGCCGTGCTGGCGGCGGCCACCGTGCCGATGCTGACGGGTTACAAGGAGGAGAGCATGGCCCGCGAACCGGTAACGGCCCTCGTGGGCCTGGCGCGCGAGGCCCGCATGCGGGCCATGCGAGAAAAACGCCCCTACCAGGTGGCGTTTCATGCCACCGGCTTCACGGCATCCCGATACTTCAATCCGTACCTCCAGCTCGCCGAACTGAATGAATTCCTCCTGGCCGGAGAGGAGGAGCCGGCGGTGATCAGCTCCGTGGAGGAGGGAGACAAGTCCGACATCGACAGCGGCTCCGGAGCCACCAAGACCTCCGACCTTCCCCTGGCGCCTCCGCCCCCCAAATACGACGAACACTGGTCCGAAAAGTACGAGCTTCCCAAGGAGGTGAAGTATGCCATCCAGCACTGGTACGACGCCGAGCCCACGGTCATCGAGGGAGAGATCGTCAAGCTCTGGGTTTTCCAGCCCAGTGGCGTCTGCCAGCCTTTGAAAATCCATGTCGAGGGCCCGTCCTCCACCTTTGATGTGGAGTTCGCCGCACTCACGGCAGACATCGTGAAAGAAAGCATCGAGCTGAAATGAAGCCTTTTCTCCATTTTTCTCGTTCGCGGAGTGCGGGAGGCTACATCCTGCTGGAGCTTGTTCTGGCCCTCACCATTTTTTCCATCGCCGTGCTCGGTCTGGCAAAGTGCCTCGACCAGGCGCTGGAGACCGCCAACCTGCTGCGGCGGGACCAGATCATCCGCATCGGCATGCGCAATTTTTTCGAGGAGCTTCGCAACAAGCCCCTCGCCAAAATGTCCACCACCTACACGGACCCCACTTACGGGATCACCTACACCAGCACCACGGAGGCGCTCTCCCTGAAGACCACCAGCGGCGGTGTGTTGAGCGACATGTACAAGCTTTCCATCCTGGCCACCTCTTCCTTTGAGGGTGTGGAGCAGGAGGACAAACTCGACGTCTATGTTTACAAGCCCGCCCAGCAGTAGACGGCGTTCCGCCTTCACCCTGATCGAGATCGTGATCGGAATCACGATCCTCTCCATGATCACGGCCGCGCTCTTTGGCATCATCCGCGGCTCCGTGCGCGGAGCGTCGGAGATCGAGCACACCCAGCGCGAGAGCGACTCGGTGAACCGCTTCATCGAGCTTTGCCGCCGCACCTTTGCCACCCTTCCCAGCACCGCCACCCTGTCCCTGAAACTCATCCAGGGCACCGACCCGGTGATCCAGGAGCTCACGATTTCAGGCTCTCCGGACTGCTTCCCCTTCGGCAACAATCCCATCACCCTCAAGGACACCATCCTCAGCCTGCGCCCCTACCCGGAGGTCGTCGTGGACGACAATCAAAAGCCGCTGAACTACGTCAGCCTTTCGCGTGAAGATCTCATCCCGCAGACTGGCGACATGAAATCCGGCACCCGTCAGACTACGACCGGCATCTACGCTCCGGACTCCGAAGGCCGCTACTGGATGCCGCTGCTGCCAGACGTCGTCTCCTTCAAATGGCGCTTCTACGTCGAGAAGGAGGAGACCTGGTACGAAGAGTGGAGCAAGTCAAAATGGCCGGACTTGATCGAAGCCCAGCTGATCATGAAAAACCGGAAACTTCCCATTCGCATGGTCTTCAGCGTACCGGTTCTGACGATTGTGGCCGGCAGGGCGCCGACGAACACAGGCGGGAACAACAACGGGAACAACAATAACAACAACCAAAACGCGGGCGGCAATAACAACAACCAGGGCGGTGGTCGCGGTGGTCCGGGAGGTCCCGGAGGCCCTGGTGGTCCCGGTGGCGGACGCGGAGGTCCTGGCGGCCCCGGCGGCCCCGGTGGAGGACCAGGTGGCTTTGGAGGTCGCGGTGGCGGCCCTGGAGGTCCTGGCGGCGGTCCGCCCGGCGGCGGCTTTCCGGGCGGCGGTGCCCCTGGTGGTGGCGGCCCAGCTGGTGGAGGAGCACCTCCCGGACCATGAAGACCTGCCTGCCAGTTCCTTTGCAAGCAACGCCCCTGCCCCATGCCTCCAGGCGCAGGCGTGCTTCCGCCCTTATGCTCATGATCTGGGCCATCATGCTCATGTCCATCACCGTCATGGGGGTGGTGCAGTACATCAAGTTTAGCGCGGATGAATCCAATCAGGCGTCCTACGACTTTCGTGCCCTCCATCTGGCAGAGAGCGGCCTGGCCGTGGGCCTTCATCCCAACACCCGGCGCGGCGACATCGTCATGAAGCAGAAAGTGGGGCCGGACAGCGGCTTCGACGTCGTCATTAACTACGAAGGCGCCCGCATCCCCATCAATTACATCACGGACGAGCGCCTGCGCGAGGCCGTGTACAAGCTCTTCATTTTCTGGCAGCTCAATGCCGAGGACGCAGGCATCGCCGCCGATTCCCTCGCGGACTGGGTGGACAATGACAGCACTCAGCGCGCCAACGGCGCCGAGGCCGAATACTACAAGAGCCTGGGCATTTACGATGCTCCGCGCAATCAGGGCTTCATCCGGGTGGAGGAAATGCTCCTCGTGCGCGGCATGGATGCCGTGGACCGCAAGAAGCCGGACTGGCGCAACTACTTCAGCATCTACGGGGAAGGCCAGATCGACCTCCGCACAGTCTTTGCCGATGTGCTCCTCGCCGTCACCGGCGCGTCTGAAAACGACGTCCAGCGCTTCATCAGCGAGCGTGATGGAGGGGACGGCATCCCCGGCACGGAGGATGACCGCCGCATCCGTGCCCCGGAGGCCTACCAGATCCTCGGTCTGAATGGAGACCGGCTGAACGCCGTCAGCGGCATCGTCAACGACAGCGACACCTCTCTGCGCCGCATCACCAGCATCGGCTGGGTGGGTGACAAACGCGCCAAGATCATTCTCGTCACCCGGCGTGACCAGACGACCAATGCGGTGACCTATCTCGGGCGGATCGAGGAGTAAATTCGACTCGACAACCGCTTTGGCATCCGTCATTCCAGATTAGTTTTTCAACGCCGCAACTTCCCACCCTAGCGCACGTTCTACAAGGCCCCTCACACATGTCACTCGCCGCCACCACCCTGCTTCTTCCCGCCCCTGATGCCTCCTGGCGCGTGTGGAAACCCCGGGCGACCTCCAGTGCAGAAACCGTCGAAAGCCCGGCGGAAGCCAGACATGTGAGCAAGCCCCTGCTCATCGGGCTTCCTGCATCCGCCTGCCGCACCATCGGCCTCATCCTGCCGCAGACGGATTCCGAGCTGCTGGAGCAGATCATCGTCACCCAGCTGGAACGCCGGGGCTTCAAGCTGGAGCAGGACGCTGTGGGCAGAAACTACCGCTGGCACCTCCTGGGCCAGAGCGGCGCACTGGTCATCGTCAGCGTTGACATTCTTGCAGAGCCCTTCCCGGAGTCGCTCGCAGCCTCGCATGCCAGCGACTATACGGCCGCTCTCAGGCTGGCCCAGCTGCCAGTCGGGCATATCGTCATTGCCGAAGAGCAGGGAGACCTCGTTCTCGCAGCCAGTCACCAGGGCAAGCTTTATCACAGCCACATTTTTGCCAAAACTCCGGTCTCAGAAGAGACGCTGACCTTGGAGATCACCCTGGCGCGGCTCACCCTTGAAGCCGAACTCGGCCCCGATTCCATCAATGGCGTGGCCCTCGTCGGGGCAAATTTTGATCGTGATCTGACCACGCGCCTGAGTTCCATTCTGGACCTTCCGGTCCGCGCGCTGGCTGATCTTCCTCCCAACAGCGCCCTCGAAACCGCCACCTGGACCAAGCTCCTTCCCGGGGGGGTACGCACAGCCATCAGCGATCTCAACCGTCGCGCCAAGCTCATCCGCGCGCTCACCTTGGGCGGGCTGCTCTACGCCTCCCTGGCCTTCATGGCTTTTGCCTACCTTCATCTCCAGGAAAAGCGCGCCAAGGAACTCGCCGAAGAGGTGGAGCTCACCAGCGAGCCCGCGGCCGCCGTGCGCAAGGCCAACGAACGCTGGAAGGTCCTGGCCCCCGCCATCGAGCCGCAGCGTTACCCGCTTTTCCTGCTCGGGGAGATCAACCGCATCATGCCTGCCAGCGGCATCGTCATCCGCAAATTTGAAGTGAAGGGCAAGGAGATCGACATCCGTGGTGAAGCACGGGACGCTCAGCTGGCTTTTCAGTTCATCGAAGACTTCAAAAAGAACCGCATTCTCAGCCGTTACGAATGGACCAATCCGCGGCCGGAAGTCAAAGGCACCACCGCAAGTTTCCGTGCCCAGGGCAAGCTGCCATAACCCTCAACCTGTATGAGCACGCACCTCAGATCATCCTTTCCTCTGATCAAAACCGCCCTGTTCGCAGTGCATTTTGCCTGGAGCTGTGATCTCGCTCAGGGCCAAGTCCTCGGCAACCATAGGAAGGCGACCAGCAGCGACTACGTGGACAAGCTCCCCGCTGACAAAAAGAGTGCCATGGTGGTCATCACCGGAGACAGAAGCACCGGCACCGGTTTTTTTGCGAGCGTTAAAGACAATGTGTTCCTGGTGACTAACATGCACGTGATCAGCGGGCAAAGCTCCATAAGGGCCACCACGATGGACGGAACCGACGTCCAGATCGCGGGAATCTTCGGCGCGCAAAATGCGGACATCGCCCTGCTGAAGCTCAACTCCGTGCCTTCGGCCTTTTTCGAAACGGAGCAAAGCGTCAACACCGCCCATAAAACGGGCGACTTCATCCTTGTCCCTGGCAACAGCCTTGGCGGCGGCACCATCCTGCAAACTGAAGGAAAAATCGTCGGCATCGGACCCGCAAAGATCGAGCACGACGCGCCTACTTTCCACGGGAACAGCGGCAGTCCCATCCTGAGCACCCGGACCTGGAAGGTTCTGGGAGTGGACACTGAAAGCATCACGGTCAGTCTTTCTGACAAATCGGACTCCGCGTCCGCACGCAATGCCGGTTCCCAGATCAAGTCCACGGTGAGGCTCTTTGGATACCGTCTGGACAGTGTGGCTCAGTGGGAGGCCATCGAATGGACTCGTTTTGCCCAGCAGTCCAAAAAACTGGAAGACGCGGACGCCTTGGTAACCGCCGTTCACGCGATAATCAAGCGCGACACCAGCGGCTGGAAAAAGCACCCCTCGACCAATTCGTACATGAGCAGCTTGGGCGAACTGGTCAACAAACCCCGCGTGTCGCCAGCCGAGGTAACTGCCAAGGTGGAAACCATCGTGCTCAATTTACGCAATGCCCTTAAAAGGGTGGAATTGGATGCTTTGGAGAGCAAACGCAACTGCTATGGATACATCAGCCTGCGCTACCAGGATTTGGGAATGTACGCCAAAGCCGTGCGCGAATTCATTGATGCCGACAAAATCCGCTGATCCTCACTTCCCACCATGGCTCTCGCCCTCACCCAACGTGAAAAGAAACTGCTCGGCGCCTGCATCGGCTCCCTTCTGCTGATGGCCACATTCATCGGCCTCAAGCAGTTCCTCGACCGCCGCACCGCCGCGCTCTCGCGCATCAGCACCTTGCAGGCTGAGAAGGAGGAGAACAGGCAATGGATGGCTGACCGCGAGTTCTGGGACAAGCGCTCCGCCTGGATGGAGCAGAACATGCCCACCACCGAGAGTCTCGGCACCGCCCAGGCCAAGCTGCTCGAAGAAATTCAGAACGTCGCCCTCGACTACCAGCTTCAGGTGCAGAAGCAGCAGCTCCTGCCGGACTCCGCGGACAGCAAGGCCAATGCAGCCGTCTATCGTGAGGTGGCTGTCGAAGTGCGTCTGCGGGGGGACCAGACCACCCTGCTGGGCTGGCTGGCCACCCTGCAGTCACCAGAAAAATTTCAGGCCATCAAACAGCTTGAGCTCGAGATTGACTCCAGGGCCAAGGAAAAGACTCCGCAGGCTTTGTGCAACCTCGTACTGGCGCGCTGGTTCAAACCGGAAAACGGATTCCAACCATGAAAACTTTTCTCACCGCCATCCTTGTTCTGAGCACGGCTGCCGGCCTGCGTTCCCAGTCCCTCGTTCCCGCGGCAGCTCCGGATGCTCCCGCAGCTGCAGCCGCTCCGATGGAGGCTCCCCTGACCACCGCGGATCTCCTTCCTCTCCCGGGAGACGAATTTGATCCCACGCTGGCCCCGCCGCCGGCTGCATCGGCCCCGCCGCCTGCTCCCGCCGGCCCCGTGGACCCCGACCTCCCGCAGCCCTTCGACGCCACATCTCTGAGCGCCGTCATTCAAAACTCTCCCTTCACCCGCATCGTCAGCATTTCAGACTCCCTCGTGCTCACCGGCATGGCCTACGTGAATGGGAAACCAGTCGTGACCATTTTTGACAAAAACGAGAAGCAGTCTCTCGTCGTCTCCGAGGAGCCGAACCTCAAAGGCTGGAAGCTCATGGAGGCTCTGCCGACCACCAACATTGAGCGCGCTCAGGCAAAGATCGCCATCGGTGGCGAGACCTTCAGCATCCGTCACAGCACCCTCGACAAGAACGACCTGACCAAGGGCAAAAGCGACAAGGGGGGATCTCGTGACTCCCAAGGCGGCGACCGCTTCAACCGCAGCAGCCGAGGCCCCAGCGAAGAAGACCGCAAGAAATACGAAAGCCTTTCCGACAAGGCCAAGGACAAATTCCGTGAAGCCATGAGCGAAAAATTCAGAGACGAAAAATTCCGCAGCGCCCCGGAGGAGGAGCGTCGCAACGCCATCCGCACCATCTTTGAAAAAATCCAAAAAGAGGATGGCGGGGGCAAGTAACCGTCCCCTCCCCCCTCTCTTTACCGCCAATCACGCTCATTCCCTTTTTCATGCATCGTTGTCTTCCTGCTCTCACCACGTTCCTGTTCGCCATCACCGCCACTCTCCGCGGCCAAAGCATTGTTCCACCCGCACCGCCTCCGACCCCCGCGGCTCCGGCGGCCACGACGACGACCACTGTCACGACGACGACCGCCCCTGCCGCACCTGATGCAAACGCTGCTGCGGCGGCGCCGGCCGCCCCAGCCGCTCCCGGGGCAGCCGCGCCTCCGGGCACACCTACCTTGCCCCCGGCACCCGCACCGGCGGCTACCGCCCCGGGCGCCCCCCCTGCGGATGGGGCACGCCCCCCGGGCGGCGGATTTGGCGGCGGCGGCTTCCCCAGCGGCGGCCGCAGCGGATTTGGTCGTCGTGGTCCCGGTGGCTTCGGTGGTGGCATGGGCGACGGAGCCGGTGCGGGAGGAGAATCTGAGGCCTTCCAGATCACGGGAGACAACGTGATGATGCAGTTTGCCAACAATCCCGTGGCGGACCTGCTGGCCATCTATGAAAAACTCACCGGCTACACCCTGATCAAGGACAGCAACATTTTCGAAGGCGCCACCATCAGCCTGGTCACGCCAAAGCAGGTTCCCAAGGCCGAGGCCATCAAGCTCATCGAAGCCTCATTGCTGGCCAATGGATACGCCATCGTCACAGAGCCCGGCGGCACCAGCGCCAAAATCCTTCCTGCGCGCAATCAGAGCGCCAATGCGGTGCAGTTCTCCCACGGCGTGCAGTTTTACACCAGCGCCAAGGACATTCCGCCGAACGAGAGCATCGTCTCCTACTTCATGAAGCTGGACTTCCTCGACCCCGAGGACGCCGCCACCATGCTTTCCGGACACGTCGGTCTTGGCGCCTACGGCCGCATCACTCCGGTCACCTCGCCTCCTGGATTGCTCATCACAGAAAGCGCCACGGTCGTCAAGCAGCTCATCGGCATTCGTGAAGCCATTGACCTGGGGGACACCGGTTCCTCCCTCGTCACCAAATTCATCCCCATCAAGTTCGCTGACGCCGCCGTGATCGCCCAGATCATTCAGGCCACTTTGAACGCCCAGGCCCAGGAAAAGGAAAGCAAGGGCGTGAAAACCATTCGTGGCACCGCTGCCAGCGACGGCCGTGAAAAGGGTGACAACAAGGAACCACCAAAACCCTCCAGTATTCAGGTCAACACTCAGATTTCACAAAACCAGCAGACACCCCAGCCCAGCACCCAGGTGGTGGCGGACACGCGTTTGAACCAGATCCTCGTCGTCGCCTCCCCGCTCGACTACACCTACGTCGCCAGCCTCATCGCTGAGTTTGACAAGCCTCTGGAAAACACCGCTCCCTATGAGCGCAAGCTCCGCTACGCGGCCGCTCTGGATGTCCTGAGCTCCCTGGTGGACCGCCTGCAGGAGGTCAATGCCGGCACCACCCAGCTCCCCGGCGGCGGCAGCATCCAGCAGCAGCGCCAGCAGGTGCTCGCCACGAACAGCACCCAGCTGCTCGGCGGCAGAACCACCCAGGGCACCCGTGGCGGCGTGATCGGCAACACCGCCGCTGCCGCCTCTGGCTCTGACACCGCGAGCGCCGCCTCCGGCACCACAGGAACCACTGGCGCCACTGCCGGTGGCACCACAGGCTCCCGCGCGGACGTCGTCTCCGGCCCCACCGAAAACAACGCGCCTGTCTCCGTTCTCGTCGGCAAGTCCCGCATCGTCGCAGATCCCATGTCCAACACCATCATCGTCATGGGTCGTCAGGAGGAGATCGCCAAAGTGGACGCACTCCTGGACAAGCTCGACCGCAAGCCTGCTCAGGTCTATCTGGCCACCGTCATCGGCGAGCTTACCCTCACCGACACGATGCTGACCGGAGTCGACTACATCTCGTCCCTGACCAACAAAAACTTCACCGCCAGCAGCATCACCAACCGCACCGACTTCCTCGGTGGCACCGGCGGTGTCGGCCGCGCCATCAATGACCTGCGCACCAATGCCGTCACCACCCCCTTTGGCCCCACCACAGGGCTGAACCTTTATGGTGCTGCCGGCAGCGGCCTCGGCGTGTACCTCAATGCGCTGCAGACCAACAGCAATTTCAAGGTGCTCTCCCGTCCCTCCATCTTCGCGCTGAACAACAAGAAGGCCGTCATCTCCTCCGGCCGCAAGGTCCCCTACCCCGCCAGCACCGTCACAAACGCCGCCAACCTGAACGGCACGGTCACCTCCACCACCAGCTACCTGGATGTGGTGCTCAAGCTTGAAGTCGTGCCCTTGATCAACGTCGAAGGAGAAGTCACCCTCACCATTTCCCAGATCAACGACACCCTCATCGGCACCCAGCTCATTCAGCCCAATCTTGTGCCCATCATCGGCACCGAGCAGCTCGTCACCTCCGTCACGATTCCTGACCGCAACACCATCGTGCTCGGCGGCTTGATCTCCGAGGAAAAAAACCTCAACAAGTCCGGCATCCCTTTGCTTGGTCAGATCCCCGGCCTCGGAAAGCTCTTCCGCACCGACAACAACAGCGTCACCCGCAAGGAGCTCATCGTCTTCATCCAGCCGCAGGTCGTCAATGACAATGAAGATGTCCGCAACACCTCTCTCAGTGAAGACTATCGCACCAGCTCGGGTGCCGAGGCCGCGCAGCGCTTCCCCCAGGTTCCGCCTCCGCCGCAGCCCGCCCCGGTCGTCGTGCCTGCCAAGAAGAAAAACTTCTTCCAGCGCATGTTCAGCCGCGATCCCAAGCCGCAGTGATGCTTGCGTCTCTGTCGCCACTCTAAAGATTGCTGGTCTTGACCAGAGGGGTTCTTGATCGTTCACTGTGCCATTGCACTTCGAGATCAAAACCCTTCACCTCATTGAGCCGTTTCGCATCGCCCACGGCACCTCCGCCACCCGTCAGGTGCTTCGTGCGACGAATGGAGATCGTGTCACCGAGGCGCCCTTTGTGCCCTACTACGGCGAAGACCCGGTACAGACGCTGGAGTTGCTGAATCAGGCCGTGCTGCCGGCCCATCTGCCACGCACGGCCAGCCTTGCGCTCAACCTCCTGCGTCACGACATCGTCGGCCACCAGACCGGCCAGCCCCTGTCTGGCTATGTCCGGTCAAAGCTGGGCACTCCTGCGCATGCCACACCACCCGGCTGCCGCTCCTTCAGCATCCCTACTGACCTCGATGCCTTCGCTGAAAAAGTCGGCGCCATATCCCAGCAGTTTCCCGTCCTCAAACTCAAGCTCGGCTCGGGCGATCTAGGTCTAGACATCGCCACCGTCTCCGTGGCACGAATGGCGGCACCGGACGCGAAACTGCTGCTCGACGTCAACGGCGGCTGGGATCTCGCCGAAGCTCCGCTCATGATCGAAAAGCTCGCGGAATACAGTCCCGTCCTCATCGAGCAGCCCATCCATCATCGCCTCGGTGTCGAAGGCTGGGAGGAGTTGCGTGCCCTGCTGCCCGGCAATGCCCTGCCAATCTACGCCGACGAAAGCATTCAAACCGCCGAGGACATCGTGGCACTCTCCGACTTCGTCGATGGCGTGAACATCAAGCTCCTCAAGTGTGGCAGCTTCGATGCCGCCGTGGCCATGATTGCCGCGGCCCGCGAGCAGACTCTGCAAATTCTCCTCGGCTGCATGATCGAAACCAGCCTCGGCACCACCGCCGCCGCCCATCTCGCGCCTTGGGCAGACTGGATCGATCTCGACGGCCATTTCTATGTCGCAAACGATGACTACAATGGCATCGACTACGACTCCCAGGGCAATCTCATCATGCCCGCCCGCCCCGGCATTGGTGCCGTCTTACGATGAACAGTTGTCTGCTTCACAGGTTAATACAGTTACGGCTCCTAACCCATCAACCTCCATGCTCGATCTTCGACATCCTCTGTCTCAGCATATCTTCAAGGCATCCGGTCTGATCGGTCAAATCATGGGGCGCGAGCAAAAAATGTCAGTGTCCCCAACGAAAAAGCGCATCGAATTACTTCATGAATGCCAGGCCATATTTGGCGAACTCCGAAACCTGGCCTCCCGAGAATTTGCCTCAAAGAAACTGAGGTGTTTTGTTGCCATCAGTGAATATAAATCCGCGATTACAGACCTCGCTTCCGTGCAAACAGATGAAGACCGCAGCTGTGGAGTCGGAGAATGTGGCGTGTGCGGAACTCCACTGACGCGTTTCCCACCGCCCAAAAGCTGGAAAGAATACAAGGATCATTATCATTGGCTCATTTGCTGCAACACCTGCACTGATGCTTGTACGAGAGCCATGTTGAAAGTATCCAGCGCTTTTGGCACTGACGCTATTTAAAGCTCATTCATCATTCTCATGAGCACTTCACTCTTCGATTCTGCCACGAGACATTTGCCGACCGCCCTTGATTTTCTGCGCCGCCTAGTCGCCATCAACAGTTTCACCGCCAATGCCGCGGGCGTCGATGAAGTCGCAGCCGTCACCGCCGCCGCTTTTGCACCGCTGGGTTTTGAAGCATCCCTCACTCCCTGCACCACACCGGGCACCGGCCACCATCTCTTCCTCACGCATCGTGGCAGTGGGGGCGCTCCCATCGTGCTCGTCACTCATTCCGACACCGTTTTCCCTCCCGAGGAAGAGCAGCAGAATGATTTCAAGTGGGACGAACGTCCTGAAGAAGGCCGCATCTACGGCCCGGGCACCGTGGACAACAAAGGCGGCACCGCCCTGATCTGGCTCATCCTCCAAGTCCTCCGCGATGCCGCCCCAGACGTCTTCGAACGCACTCACTGGCTCGTCGCCGCCAACGCCGCTGAGGAAATCGTTGGCGCTGATTTTGGCGAGGCCACCGCGGCCCTGTGCAATGGCAAAGCTCGCGCCGTGCTGGTGTTTGAAGGCGGGCCCGTGGATGGGCGCAACTGGCACATCGTCACCTCACGCAAAGGCCGCAGCACCTGGAAACTCTGCGCTGAAGGCAAGGCCGCCCACGCCGGCAGCAAGCACCATGAAGGCATCAATGCCATCGACGCTCTCGCCCGCGTGCTGCCAGACATCGCCGCGCTGACCAATGCTGCCGAGGAACGCACCGTGAACATCGGCATGATCCACGGCGGCACCGTCGTCAATCGCGTCCCCCATGAAGCCGTCGCCGAATGGGAATGCCGTGCCACCGCACCCGCCGCCCTTGAGCAGGCCGATGAGTTTTTTGCCAGCCTCTCAGGCACCGCCTCCAATGGCGCAAAACTCACCGCCGAATGTACCGGCCATACCGATGCCTGGCCCGGCGGCGGCGACTCTGAAACGCTCTTCCGCCTATGGCATGAAGCTGCGGCCCAGATGAGCCTCACCGCCCTCTCCGTTCCACGTGGCGGCCTCAGCGATGCCAACCACCTCTGGAAGCTCGCCCCCACTCTCGACGGCCTCGGCCCCTACGGAAACAACGCGCACTGCTCAGAGCGCGCTGCCGATGGCAGCAAGCTCCCCGAATACGTGGAGCCTGCCTCGTTCGTTCCCAAAGCCGTGATGAATGCGCTCGCGCTGCTGAAGCTGGTCACAGCCCCTTCGTGAGCGTCTTCACGCGCAGCAGAAACATGTCCGCTGTGATGTAGAGCGTGCCGCGATCCTCACCGCCGAACGCGCAGTTCGCCGTCGCCTGCCCCGTGAGAATGCTGCCGAGGTGCTTGCCCTCTTTGCTGATCACCAGCACACCGCCAGGCCCTGTGGTCCAAATGTTGCCATTGCTGTCCACCTTCATGCCATCGCAGCCGCCCTTGCGCTCCTTGCTTTTGAGCGGCTGCGCATTGAAGAAAATGCGACCGTTCTTTGCGCTGCCGTCCTCTTGCAGATCATACGCCATCACCCGCGTGTTCTGCGGGTCCGACACTGCGACATACAGCGTCTTCTGATCGGGGCTCAAGCCGATGCCATTCGGAAAACGAATATCCGCAATCACCAGTGACACCTTGCCTGCAGGCGTCACTGAATAAACCCCATGCTGCGGCAGCTCAGGCGCCTCGCCTTTCTTCAGGCCATAGGGCGGATCGGTGAAAAAGATGGTGCCGCTTTTCGCGATCACCAGATCGTTCGGGCTGTTGAAGCGCTTGCCTTCATACTTGTCCGCCAGCGAGGTAAAGCATCCGTCCTTTTCCAGGCGCGCGATGCGTCGCTCTCCATGCTGACACAGGACCAGGTTTCCCTTGGCATCCACCTGCAGGCCGTTCGATCCCTGGCCATCCCCCTTCAGACTTCCGCTCGGCTTCAGCACCACCTTCGCCGCAGTGTCACCTTCCTTCCAGCCATACACCGTGTTCTCCGGCACATCCGAGAAAACAATACCGCCATCCCGCCACACCGGTCCTTCCGACCAGTTAAAACCCGACGCCAGCTTTTCGATCTTCGCGTCCGGTGCGATCAGCGCATCCAGCGCCGGGTCCAGGCGCTCAATGCTGCCGTGAAATTCCGGGACAGGTTCGGCAGCGAAAGCGGCAAACGACGTGGCGAGCAGGAGGGAGAGAGAACGATGAAGCATGGCTGGATTGGGATGAAGACTTGATCTAAACGAGATTGGACGGCGAAAACATTACGGACTTTCATACGTTAGCCATCGACACTTCCTCCTTGCCATGAAAACGCTGCTCGCCTCCCTTGCCATACTGTTTGCCACCACCGCACTTGCCGGCGGCCCTCCCAAAGTGACCGATTTGAAGTCCGCTCTGGAGACCGCCCAAGGCCAGGACAAAATGCTGTTTGTGCAATACGGCCGCGAAGCCTGCTCCAACTGCCAGGCCCTCAAAGGCATGATCTCCAAAGGCGATGTGCGCCTCTCCCCCAGCAAGTTCGTGTATGCCGACGTGAACTGCGACGATCCCAAGACCAGCGCCCTCTTCAGCAAACAGTTCAAAGTGCAGGGCACCACCCTTCCCTTCGTCGTCGTCACCGCCCCCGACGGCACCCAGCTCGCCGCCCGCACCGGCTACGGCAGCGCCGACGAATATGCAGCCCTCCTGCGCGACGCCCAAAAAGCGGCCAAAAAGCTGACCGACAGCAAGTCCGGAAAGAAATGAGCCGCCGTCACCGCGCAGGTGTCGGAGCAAATCGCTTGGAACCTTCTTTCCACCACACCTCCCAGACCGCTCGCTTGGGTGCCGGGCAGTCGGTCTGTAAACATATCAAAATCCACCAGGCCTTGTTGTTGACTCCCTCGGCATCGTCGATGGCTGAAATCAGCACAGGAATCGCCTTGCTGAGAACATCGTTGCGCTCCGGTTTAGGTGACAAGGTCCTCGTGCCGTCAGCACTCACGGCCACGTTGTAACCGAAATACAAAACGGCATCCCACACCCCCGGCTCCTTTGACCTCGCTATTTCATAAAGGTCGGAGATACCTTGTTTCCTTGCCTCACCGGTGAGTGTCGGCAGCGACCTCATCAGACGGTCCACCCTCTCAATCACCTCCTTCCTCGGCACAGGGTCAGCAGCCCACGCGCTGTGTCCAAGCACTGCAAACAGAAGCACGATGAAAAATTTCATGACACAAGGAAGCTACCTCGCCGCCGTCTTCGCGCTCCGCTTGCCCAGACAGATCAGGCTCTTGTCGCTGCGGATGAAGATCTGCCCTTCGCTCAGCGCCGGCGTGGCAAAGACCTTTTCCTTCAGCTCGCTCTCCGCCACCAGCTTGTAGCTCTTCTCCGGTTGCACCACGCGCATCACGCCAAAGTCATTGATGAAATACACGCGCCCCTCCGCGCTGCTAAGCGAAGCATGATGTTCGCGCATGCGCTCCTCCCATTCAATCTCACCCGACTTCGCATCAAAGCAGTGCGCCACGCCGGAGTCAGACACATTCAGCAGGTGGCTGCCCTCGATGATCGGAGACGGCACATAAGACACCCCCTTGTTCGTGCGCCACACGATGTGCGTGTTCGTCACATTGCCGCTGCCGTCAGGCTTGATCGCCAGCAGATGGTGCTCAGGAAACCCGCCCGTCATGTAAAGCAGGCCACTCTGCTCGCTGTAAACAATCGACGCCACAAACTGCTCCGTCGGCCCGTCCATGATCCACAGCTGCTTGCCGGTGCGCGGGTCATAGCTGGCCACGCACATCGTGCCGGAGAGCACCATCTGCGTACGTCCGCCGATGTCACGAATCAGCGGCACGCAGTAGCTGCGCGTGTTGTTCGGCCGCGCGATGCGCCACAGCTCTTTGCCATCCGTCCGCGCCAGCGCCACGATGTAGCCGTCGCCGTCGTGATCGCAGTTCACGATCACCTTGTCCTCAAACACGATCGGGCTGGAGCAGAAGCCATGCTTGCTGGAAAAAAGCCCCGGCCGCACCTGCCACACCTGCTTGCCGCTAAAATCATGCGCCGACACCACCACCGTCCCCTTCGGCACCTCGCCCTTGGGGATCTCCCGCCCCGCATTCGCCGCACGCGTGGCCTCCGTCTCGGTGTTGTCCAGAAACGCCGTAAATACCCGCTCCCCATCCGTCGCCGGCGTGCTGGAGGCCAATGAGTTCAGCTTGTGCGTCCCCTCCGTCGGCGCCTTCAGCACCGTGGACTTCCACAGCTCCTTGCCCGAGGCCCGGTCCAGGCACAGCAGCACCCGCGCCTCATTCTCCGGCAGCGCCGCCACCACAAACACGCGATCCTGCCACACGATGGGAGACGCATGCCCGCTGCCAGGCAGCTCCACCTTCCATGTCACATTTCCATCCACCGAAATCGGAAACCCAGTGTCCTTCGACGTCCCATCCAGCCTCGGTCCGCGCCACTGCGGCCAGTCTTCGGCTAGAACAAGGGAGGGAGTGAGAGCAAGGAACAATGAAAGCGCGCGGAATGTCATAACGTGAAACCAAACGGTGGCTGAAGTGGCGAGCTTGCGGACGAGCCCCACTCAAATTGATTCATCACCCATGCGAACGCGGGGCAAGTAACTTCCTCACCACTGGCAGCGCACGCTCAAACGCGTCGCGTAGTTCTTGCATATCCGGTATGCGCACATCACGAAACGCCGGTTCCATCTGTTCGCCGGTGATGCCATCGTGCCGAATCATGAACTCTATGTCTTGCATGTCTTGCGGGTCGTCACCACGCATCATTTTGGTAAGGATCAAATCAATGGTATGCGGACGAAAGAGCTTCAGAAAACGGGTATCAGGACGCAGTGCCCGGACGATGTGCAGTTCCCAGTCTGGGCGGAGAAAAACCTGATCCTCTTGGAAGAGATGCGTCATATAAAGCCCCTGTTTTTCCAAAACAGTATTCACCTCAGCCTGAGCTCCCCAAAATTGGTCATCCATATCAAGCGCTGCTGACTGGGAGAAGCGCAGAATCACATCCATGTCCAAAGAACGGCCAACATCTTTCGGCACACCGTCAAATCCTAGAGCAATCGAGGCACGACCATAAACCACCAAAGACACCTCGTGGTCGAGCAGACCGTCCAAAGCGGAGGCGATGATCTCAGCATTAGTCATGCCGCAGAACGTTGTGGACGCTGCCACTCGAAGCTGTTTTTCTTTCCCACATGACGCTCGTAGCCATTCATCGCCACGAAGCGGGTGGGATGAGGCATGACACCCGACTTGGGTTCAGGCCCGGTTGGCAGCAAGGCCAGCAACTCAGTCCAGAAAGGATTGTTCGGCTCATATTTCTTGCCGCATGCGGCCACGTAAGAAACAACAGCCTCGCTGCGCTCCCAAATCGCAAGCCGCGCCAGCACCTGCGGATCATTCCCTTCCGCTCCTAGCATGGCGGCCCCACATCGGATCGAAAAAGGATCATAAACTTGTGCGACCGAAAGCAACGCCAGGGCCAGTTCTTCATTCGAAAAAGCCTTCACAGAAACAAGCTCCTCCACAGGCTCGTCCCCCTGCCAATAATGACGACAGCCCCGCTGAACAGCAAGAATGCGCAGATCCTCGGGAATACGCAATCCCAGCCGCCGCGCCTTCCTCAGAAGAATAGAATAGTGCGTCGTAGTGCCAAGCTTACGGGCCAGGGTTTCTGTTTCCACCGGCAGACTCTACTCAAAATGAAACCGTATGACAAGGCCCTCGTTGAGGAGAAACACCTCAATCGTCTTTGTTGTCGTTATCCGAGTTGTCCACATGGAGGAAGTAATCTCTCAATGCGATGGACAATCCGAGGAGAATCCAGAGAAGAAAACCAATCACGAGATAATCGCCATCAAACGGCAGGTTTATCTTCAAAGACAACGAGCTTCCTATCATCAGGATGCCAATAAACATTCCTGAAAGCGCGCCATACAACACACCCATTCGACTCGCTGGAAAACCCATCGAAGCCTTGCCCCAGCGCGACAACGTAGGATGACGCTTACGAAACCTCTCCCACCCGGTCAGGACAGCGCGGCAAGCCCAGCCACAATACATCACGATCAAAAGGCCCAAGGTAAACGCCACTGGCGCAGTCAAACCTGTTTTGGCGGCGAGCAGATTCATGGCTTGTGATCAAACTTCAGCTCTGCCTCGCCCGAATATCCAGCAGCTCCTTCATCACATGATTGACCTTCCCGCTCCACTCCGCCGTCCCAAAGGCGTCATGCAGCGTGCGATACAGCGCATACAGCTCGGCATACACCGCCTGGTTTTCCGGGATCGGATAATACACCTTCTCCCGCGTGGCCGTCACTTGCGCCTGCAGCGCACCCACCTCCCCTGCCCCGGCTGCAGCAGCGCCAAAGATCGCCGCCCCTAGCGCGCAGGTCTGCTCGCTCTGGCTCACCTTCATCGGCTTGCCGATGATGTCCGCGTAGCACTGCATCAGCGTCGCGTTCTTGATGGAAAGCCCGCCCGTGTTGATCACCTCCTCCACCTTCACGCCATACTCCTCCACGCGCTTGATGATCGTCAGCGCACCGAAGGCCGTCGCCTCAATGTAGGCGCGATAAATCTCATGTGCTTCGGTATGCAAAGTCTGGCCCAGCAGCAGGCCCGTCAGACGCACGTCCACCAGGATGGTCCGGTTGCCGTTGTTCCAGTCCAGCGCCAGCAGGCCCGTGGCACCGGGCTTCTTGCCCGCCATCGCCTTCTCCATGTTCACAAACTTCTCGCCCACACTCGCGCCATAGTTGTCCGGCACGAGGTGATTCACAAACCACAGGAAGATGTCTCCCACCGCGCTCTGCCCGGCCTCGATGCCATAATAGCCCGGAAGCACCGATCCATTCACAATGCCGCACACGCCCGGCACATCCGCCAGCGGCTTGCTCGTCGGCGCGATCATGAGGTCGCAGGTGCTCGTGCCGAGAATCTTCACCAGCGTACCCTCTTTAATACCCGCTCCCACCGCGCCCATGTGCGCATCAAAGGCACCCACGCTCACCGCGATGCCTTCCTTCAGTCCCAGCCTCTTCGCCCACTCAGCACACAGCCCGCCGGCCTTCACATCCGCCGTGTGTGCCTCGGAATAAAGCCGGTCGCGCAGATCCGCCAGCGCCGGGTCCAGCTTCGCCAGAAATTCCTTGTCCGGCAGGCCGCCCCACTCGGCGCTGTACATAGCCTTGTGCCCGGCGCTGCACACGCCGCGCTTCAGCGTCAGCGGGTCTGTATTTCCCGTCAGCACTGCGGGAATCCAGTCGCAGTGCTCCACAAAACTATACGCAGCAGCAAACACCTGTGCATCCACACGGCGCAGCCGCAGGATTTTGCTCCACCACCATTCGCTGGAGTAAATGCCGCCGCATTTGGCGATGATGTTCGGCCTCATCTCATGCGCCAGCTTCGTGATCTCTGCCGCTTCCGCATACCCCGTATGGTCCTTCCATAGCCACACCATCGCATTGAGATTGTTCTTAAACTCAGGCAGCAGCCCCAGCGGCGTTCCCTCTTTATTCACCGGAATCGGCGTGCTCCCCGTCGTGTCGATGCCGATGCCCACCACCTGCGCCGCATCAAAGCCCGCCACCTTTTCCTGTGCCTGCTGCAAAGCCCCGCGGGTCACCGCCTCCAGCCCGTCCAGATAGTCCTGCGGATTCTGCCGTGCCACATGCGGATCTTTAGGATCCAGCAGAATGCCCATTTCACCGCTCGGATAACTAAACACCGTCGAACCCACCTCCGCGCCATTGTCGAGGTCAATGAGAAGAGAGCGGCACGAGTTGGTGCCGTAGTCGATGCCGAGGGAGTAGCGCTTCATGGGTTGGATTTGAGCTATATGCCGATTTTGTAGCGGGTTCATCCCGCAGTGCGAGCCAAAACCGGACAAGGTTTGTGACCGCCACGTGACGTTTCTTGATTCCCCGCCCCATTTCTAGCCGCCCTGCGACTCCCCTCTGCCATTCTACCCGGGAGGGTGCAGCACCCCATGGATCGTTCGCAGGAGCGTCGCGGCATTGTACGGCTTGCACAGCACATGCTCCACATGCAGCGCATGCATCTGGTCCATCTGCGCCTTTTCCGCCACTCCAGTCGAGCCAATCACAGGCACCTCCGTGCTCAGTTTCCTCAGCGTTCGCACAAACAGCACGCCATCCATCACAGGCATCATCACGTCCGTGAGCACCACGTCTATTTCGCGCATGTTTTTTGCGAACATTTCGATCGCTTCGATCCCATCTCCGGCCAGCAGAACACGGTAGCCGTTTGCCTCCAGCACAGAGCGTGCCGCGCTTGTGATTGCAGGCTCGTCGTCCACCACCAGCACTAGTTCCCCCTGCCCGGAAGGCGGCGCAGAGGCACCCTCGGACTCGGCAGCCCCCTCCTGCTCCACAGCAGCCGGCAGATAGACATGAAAGCTGGTCCCCGCACCGGGCTTGCTGTCCACCTTGAGGATGCCGCCATGGCTTTTGACAATGCCGTGCACCGTCGAAAGACCGAGGCCCGTTCCTTTGCCCAACCCTTTGGTCGTGAAAAACGGATCAAAGATGCGCTCCATTATTTCCGGGGGGATGCCGCTGCCAGTGTCGCCAACCGTCAGCAGGACATAGGCCCCGGGGGAGACCTCCGGCACCATGCTCGCGTAGCTGAGGTCGATGTCCAGATTGGCAGCGCTCAGCATCAGCCCGCCTCCGTTCGGCATGGCATCGCGTGCATTCACGCAGAGATTCAGCAGCACCTGGTGCATCTGAGTCGCATCCCCCTGCACCAGCCGCAATGCGGGTTCTATCTCGGTTTCGACCCGGATGTTTTTTGGAAAGGTGCTGCGGATCATCTGCTCAATCTCCTGGATCAGGCTTCCCAGCATGAGCGGCTGTTTTTCCCCTTCGTAACCCCTGCCAAAAGTGAGCACCTGCTTAATGATCTGAGCGCCGCGCTGCGCGCTCGTTTCAATGGTGTCACACAGGCTGTCACGCTTCTCTCCGGGCACTCCCATGCGCAGGACGGCCACGGACATCATGATGGGAGTGAGAATGTTGTTCAGGTCATGCGCCACGCCGCTGGCCAGCGTACCGATGCTTTCCATGCGCTGTGCGCGCAGAAACTGCTGCTCCAGCTTCTTGCGGGCGGTGATGTCATGGAATGTCCAAACACGCCCGTAATAGGTGCCGTCATGCCCACGGACGGGGGCTGAGTAGCGCTCCAGGATGGTGCCGTCCACCAGATCGATCACATCGCTGCTGGACTCGTCCGGGTGCGCGTTCAGGTGCGCCGTCTTCTGCACAAAGTACTCTCTGTCCTTCACACGGCCCGCCACAAACTGAAACTGCGGCGCGTCATCCGGATCATCGGCGATGTGCGGCGGGATCTTCCACAGCTCGTTCATGCGCCGGTTCTGCAGCAGCTTTCTCCCCGTGCTGTCCAGCACCAAGATGCCGTCGATGGCCGAATGCACCTGCGCCTCGAAGAAGGCCGTGCGCCAGCGCAGCTCCTGCTCAGCCTGCCGCCGCCGGGCCTCGCCTTCCCCCACCTCCAGGGCAAAGCCGATGTCCATGGCCAGTTCGTCCAGCAGCCGCAGCTCCTCATCATTGAAAAAAGCGGCCTCTTCCGAGTAGAGCGTGAAAACTCCCTGAACCTTTCCAGCAGACTTCAGCGGAAAGCTGGCGGAAGAGCGGTAGCCGCGCTTCAGCATCTCCTCCCGCCACGGCCTCATGCGTTCATCATGGTCGATATCATTGCACACATCATGCCCCCCGGACTGGAAACACCGTCCTGTCGGCCCGCTGCTTCGCTGCTGGTCATTCAGGTCGATGTTCACCAGATCCAGGTATCCCTCCACAACGCCTGAGGAGGCCACCGGCTTCACCTTGTGCGCATCGGCATCGTACATTCCCACCCATGCCATCCGGAAGCCTCCCGTCTCCACCGCTGTCTCGCAGGCCTTGGTCAGCATGACCTTCAGTTCTTTCTCATGAACGATGGTCTTGTTGATCGCGCTCAGCACCGCGTAGATCCGGTTCAGCTGCCGGATCCTCTGCTCCGCCTGCTTCTGCTCGGTGATGTCCTGCGTCGTCCCCAGAATCTTGCCCGTCCGCCCGCCCTCATCCAAGAGGATCCGGCAGCGCACCAGCATCATGCGCTCCACGCCGTCCGGACGGATGATCCGATGCTCAAACTGCCGGGCAAAGTCCGGGTCGGTCGTCGCAACTCCGCCCGCAACCTCGCTGGCGACGATGCCGGCGTCCTCAGGATGCACAAATCTCCGGATGTACTCTTCCGGCGGCAGTGAGCGTCCGCCTTCCCGCTCGGCAGACGTCCCGATCATCTGGAAAAGATGCTCGTCCGCCGTCACGATGTTCCTCACCACGTCAAACTCCCAGTGCGCCAGCTTCGCCACCTCCATCGCCTGCACCAGCTGCGTCTGCTTGTGCCGCAGAATCTCCTCCGCCTCCTTCTGCGCCGTGATGTCCAGCTCTATCCCGTCCCACAGCACGTGCCCGTTGGCCGCGCGGCGTGGCGCGGAGGTAAAGAGGCTCCACCGCACCACACCAGAGGGCAGCCGCATCCGCACCTCCACCATGAAGGGCTTCATGCCCTCCAGCGCCTCGGCCTCACGCGCCACCACCAGCGCCCGGTCCATCTCGGCCACCTGCTGGTAGATCACCTGCGCGTCCCGCAGCACCTCCTCAGCCTTCACTTCATGCAGCCTCTCCACCCCGGCGCTCACATACGTAAAGCGTCTCTCCTTCCCTTCCGGCCCCATGTCCAGCTGGTACATCATGCCGCTGGGCAGGTTGTCTCCCAGGCTGCGGATCTGCGTCTCACTCTCTCTCAGCGCCTCCTCCGCCTGCTTATGCGCCGTGATGTCTCGCGCTATCTTGGACGCCCCCGTCACCTTCCCCTCCCCGTCCTTTAGCGGAGAAATCGTCGCCGAGATGAAAATCCGCCCCCCATCTTTGCGGACTCTCACCGTCTCAAAATGCTGCACCGTCTCTCCGCGCGAAATCCGGGCCAGGATCTCCACCTCCTCCTGCCGCCTCTCCGGCGGGAACAGGATCAGCAGCGTCTGCCCGATCGCCTCCTCCGCCGTGTAGCCAAAGATCTTCTCCGCCCCGCGGTTCCAGCTCGTGATGATGCCATCCAGCGTCTTGCCGATGATCGCATCCTCCGAGCATTCCACGATGGAGGCCAGCTGCGCCTGCTTGTGCTCCAAGTGCCGGCGTTCCGTGATGTCCTCAATCAGGGTGACGATGCAGCGCCTGCCGGCGAGCTCGATGAGCTCGGCATTCAGAGAAAGAATTTTGCGCACACCGTAGCGGGTGCGGATCTGGAGTTCCTGATCATGCAGGATGCCCCCTCCAAGAAGCGGCTGAATGAAACGGTTGCGCTCTTCCTCGCTGCTCCAAATACCTTTGTCCAGAGTCGTGAAACCAACGATCTCCTGCACCGGATAACCCAGGATTTTGCAGAAACTGTCGTTGGCCTCGATGTACCGCCCGGTCTCAAATTCGGAAATGGCGATGCCGCTCGGGTTGGCCCTGAAAGCCTTGGCGAATTTTTCCTCACTCTCCTGCAGTTCCGCCAGCTCGCGGCGGCGGATGGTCAGATTGCACACCAGCACCACCGCACAGGCGAGAGCCAGCACGACCACGAGGGCCACGGCCCCGTAGAGCAGATTGACGCTGCGCCGGATGGAGCTTGAGAGAGCGATGCTGTTGCCATGGTTGTATTTGATCAGATCCTCGGCGGATTTGATCGCCGGAATGAAAACAGGAATCAGCTTTTGCTCCAGAAAGGCTGCTGCACCCTCCCGGTCTCCGGCCAAAATCAGCGCCTCGTAGGCCAGAAGCTGAACTTCAAATGCAGCATAACTGGCCTTCACCTGGTCCAGCAGGGCACGGTCCGCCCCAGGATTGAGCCGGATGGTGGTCTCATACCGCTGGACAGCATCTGCAAACGCCGCGCGCGCATCATGCACGGTTTTCAGACTCGTTTCGCGGGACTCGGGGGTCCGTGCGGAAGCCGCCACGAGGACCCAGCCGATGCTGCGGGAGATGGCCATGCGCATGTAATGGGCATCAATGGTGCCGGGCACCGCGTCCTCGGCGATCATGTTGCTGTCATCCTTCACCTGCCTCCCACTGAGGTAGGCCGCAGCGGCCAGCACGACCAGCAGCACCAGAATGGCAATGGTGGCCATTCGAATTTGGAGGGAGGTGTCACGCTGCTTTTTCATCAGTGATTGGAGATCCGGACAGGTTTCATGGTTTGCATTTCCTCAACACCGGCCGCCACAAAGAGTTCGCCTTATGCGTCAAATCACTAAAACTCAGGCACAATGCACACTCTTGATCAAATAAATGCGGGCTTAAGTCTCCGCCTCTAAACGGCCTGAAACCAACCCATCAATCAGATGAACGGGCAGGGCGGGTCCGGGCGCAAAATTTTTTCGACCGGGGAGCCGAGGTTCTTGATGCACTAGAAGAGAAAGACCTCTCCCAGCAGCCCGTTTATCACCGCTCTATGACCAACCGCCTCCTGTCCCTCGCCTCCGCACTCGTCATCTCCCTCACCGCCGCACTCCATGCCGAGGACGCTTTCGTCCCCCTCTTTGACGGCAAAACCCTCACCGGCTGGGAACAGCACAGCGGCAAGGCGGAATACCGGGTGGAAAACGGCGCCGTCGTGGGCAAGACCGTGCCAGACACCGGAAACTCCTTCCTCTGCACCACCAAGAAATACTCCAATTTCATCCTTGAGCTCGAGTTCAAGGTGGACCCCTCCATGAACTCCGGCATCCAGTTCCGCAGCAACTACTACACGCAGGAGACCGAGGTGGAGATCGCCGGGAAAAAGAAAAAATTCCCCGCCGACCGCGTCTTTGGCTACCAGTTTGAGATCGACCCCAGCGCCCGCGCCTTCACCGGCGGCGTGTATGACGAAGGCCGCCGCGGCTGGCTCTTCGACCTCAAGAACAACGAGGCCGCCCGCAAAGCGTTCAAGCAGGGAGAGTGGAACACAGCCCGTATCGAATGCCGTGGCAGCAGCATCAAGACCTTCATCAATGGCGTTCCCGCCGCAGACTTTACGGATGACGTCACCGCCGAGGGTGTCATCGCCCTCCAGGTTCATGGCATTGGCAAAAAGGCCGAGGCCGTGGGCAAGGAAGTGATGTGGAAAAACATCCGCATCCAGGAACTCAAGTAGAATCATCTTTCGAGTTCTCACGGGAAACGAGTTGGAAAACTCGCTTCCCTCCGATTACTATGCCCTACAACCATGAAAACTAATCGCGCCCTGCTTTTCATTTCCTCTCTGCTTTTTTCCGCCAGCCTGCTGCACGCCGAAATCAAGGAAACCGTCGTCGAATACAAATCTGGAGACGTCCTGTGTGAAGGCCTGCACGTCGTTGACACCGCGAAAACCGGCAGGCTCCCCTCCATTTTGATCATCCATCAATGGACCGGCCTGAGCGACAACGAAAAGATGCGCGCCCACATGCTCGCCGAGCTCGGCTACAACGTCTTCGCTGCGGACATCTACGGCAAGGGCATCCGCCCACAGCCCCCGGAAGCGGGCAAGGAAGCCGGAAAGTACAAAGCCGACCGCAAGCTCTATCGTGAGCGCATGCTCTCTGCGCTGGAGGTTCTCAACAAAGACCCGCACACGGACGTCTCCAAAGTCGCCGCCATCGGCTACTGCTTCGGCGGCACCGGCGTCATCGAGCTGGCCCGCAGCGGCGCTCTCATCAAAGGCGTGGTCAGCTTCCACGGGGGCCTCGACTCTCCGAATCCTGCCGATGGCAAAAACATCAAGGGCAAGGTGCTTGCTCTCCACGGCGCTGACGATCCCTTCGTCAAGGCCCCGGACATCGCCGCCTTCGAGCAGGAGATGAAGGACGCCAAGGTGGACTACAAGCTCGTAAGCTATCCTGGTGCCGTGCACTCCTTCACCCAGAAGGCTGCGGGCAATGACAACAGCAAAGGCGCCGCCTACAATGAAGCCGCTGACAAGGCGTCCTGGGAGGAGATGAAGTCCTTCTTTGCCCGCATCTTCAAGACTGAAGGCTGATCATCCCCTCCTTTCCATGAAACGTCTCCTCCTGCTGCACGTCACGCTGGCCTTTGCCGTGCTGTCGGCCGCGGAGGAGCCGAAGCCGACAAACTTCATCCGCTTCGTGGAGGAGGATGAGACCGACAGCCTGCAGACCGCCATCGTCACTTATGAGTCACCGCAGAAGGTCAGAGTGGACCTCGTCGGCGCCATCCATATTGCCGACAAAGCCTATTTTGATGCCTTGAACGAACGCTTCAAAGGTTACGACGCTGTTCTTTACGAACTCGTCGGCCCGTCATTTGAAGATCGCGACAAACCTGAAGTCAAAAAAGACGCAGCCAAGCTGGCGTGGGTCGGCCAGCTGCAAACCATGATGAGGGACACCCTCAAGCTTCATGGCCAGCTTGAAGGCATCGACTACAAGGCAAAGAACTTCGTGCATGCGGACATGGACATGTCCCAGTTCACGGAAACACAGACCGAGAAGCAGGAAAACTTTCTCACCCTCTATTTCAAAGCCGCGCAGGCCCAGAAAGAGGTCAATGAAAAGCGTGGCGTCAATTCGGATGCCGCCGGCATGGTCATGCTGCTCAAGATCCTCACCATGAAGGACAGCAGCACCGAGCTCAAACGCATGATCGCCCAGGAGTTCGACAGCGTGGAAGACATCATGGCCGGCATGGAAACCGGCGGCGGCACCGTTCTCGTGGGCGAGCGCAACAAAGTCGCCCTGCAGGTTCTGGACAAGCAAATCGCCGCTGGCAAAAAGCGTCTCGCCATTTTCTACGGCGCCGCACATCTGGGAGACATGGAAACCCGTCTGCTTAAGCAGGGCTACAAACGCACTAAGGTCGAATGGCTGAAGGCCTGGGACCTGCCCCACGCAAAGTAAGACCACAAGCCGTTGAGGAGGGTCTGGACGTTCGCCAGTTCCTCCGGCTCCGGGCATGAATGATAATGGCAGCCCCTGCGGAAAATTGAGGGACCAGGAGGGTCCCACTCCTGCCAGAGATTCGCCACGCGCATGCCCCGGCTGAGAGGGATCATCTTGCTCCCTCAACCCTGCGCAATCACCCAGCGTCCCATGTTTTCCGGTGCGGCACCCCACAGGCAAATTCATCCACCCCCTAAACAAAATGGGGAAGGCCTTCGCCCTCCCCATCTCATGTTAAAACTCAAAGTCTGCCGGCTTATTTCTTGGCTCCCGCAGCTTCCATGCGCAGCTGCTCCAGACGTGAGAGAACCTTCGGCGCAGCTGGCGCCGCGGGTTTGGGTTCCTCTTTCGGCTTGTTGGCAGCCACCACTGGCGCAGCGGGCGGCGCCACCACCTTGCGCGGCGCGTCGATGCGAAGGATGGATCCCAAGGCGATGCGGTGAATGGTCGTCGCGTTCGTGCCCTTCACGGGAATGTCCACCCGCACAAACAGATTGGCCTGCTTGCCGATGGGCGATTTGTCATCCGTCTTCACCTTGAACGCCACTTCTTTGGTGTCCTTGGTGATCTTGGCAGGCTCGATCGGGATGGTGTCCGGCACGCCCAGCACCTGGGCAGTTGCTTCACCTTCAAATGGCAGCAGCTGTTCCAGTTTGGCAACCATGATCCCTTCCTTCCCCTGCTCCACAGCCACCAGCGGAATTGCCGGCGCGTTGAGGTAGGCGGGAGCAGTGACCACAGCCGTGAATGGCGAGGCATTGTACACCCGGCCGCCGCCGGCATCTGCCTCACCCAGCACGGTGAAATTCCAGGAACCAGCAGGCGTTCCGGCATTCGCATCCAGCTGGAACACGCACTCGTTCTGCCCTTCGGCAATGGTCTGTTCTCCCAGCGAGCTGACACCGCTCGGCTTCCAGATCATAAACACGCGGATCGGTGCCTTGAACCCTTCCTTGCGCTTGGACACCACCTTGAGTTCCAGAATACCGTTGTTCACCAGCGGCACGGCCGGCTTCACGATTTCGAGCGAATAGGGGGCTTCCTCCACCACCGCCACCGGCAGCCGGTCCTCGATCTGGGTGTAATACACCACGTTGCCATTGCGCACGATGTCAAACTCCTGGCGCAGCTTGCCACGCGTCTTGATGTTCGGATCGACCGAATTCAGATAAATGGGGGACACCTGATGCCCCAGCGGCGCATCCGGCGCAGCTTCAAAAAGCAACGGCACGTTGCCCAGATCCTTCGGTGCCGCTTCCGTGAGCAGCTTCACACCCTGCGGCAGATTTTTGGCCTCAAACTTGAAGTCCCCGCCCACATTGTTGCGGCTGATGTTCACCAGCGTCGCATAGCGGCCGCCTTTCGGCACGGCAATGAACTGACGGTAGTTGTTGTCGTTCACCGTGTACTGCGGGGACGCAAAGAAGACTTCGGGCTCGGCCGCCACGAGTTCCAGACGATAGACATAATTGGGGCCGCCACGTTCCAGATGGTCCGTTACACGCACGAAATAGTCACCATCCGCGGGAATGGCCACCTTGAACTTGCTGTCCAGGCGGCGGCGGCCACCACCGTCATCATTGCCGCTGAGGGAGCCGCCCTTCTCATTGTAAATGTTCACCACGCTGTCCAGAGGCGAGCCAATGCTCTGCGCAAAGGCCTGCACCTCCAGCGTCATCCCCTTTTTCAGCGGCACTTTGAAGAAATCGATGTCACCCGGCTTTTCGATGATCCCGTTCAGGGCGATCGGCTCTCCCGCGGTCGCAGGAGTGGCTTTTGCCTGCTCATCATTCGGCTCCGCTTCCAGCACGTTGTCATAGTTCACCAGACGGAAAGGATTACCGGAAGGCGCAGGTTCCTGAGTCTTGGAGAAAAGCATGAAGTCCGGATCGATTTCTGCCGGCACCTGCACTTCTTCTTCGAAGGAGCTGTCCCGCTCGATGAAGCGCACCTTGGTCTTGGAGCCGATCTTCCCACCTGCAGGATACACCACGTCCGGACGGCGGTAGCTGCCGACGTGCAGGCGGTAGTAGGAGTTGCCACCACCGCGGTAGGAGGATTCGCGGATCATCACCGTGTAGTCACCGTCTTCCTCGGCCACGTAGGAGCAGTAGCCGTCCTGACGGTGCAGGATGGTGTCGTCAGAGATCACCTTTTCGAAGCGATCTTTGTCAATGATGGCGAGGAACGGGTCAAACACCGTATAGCCCAGGCGCAGACCGTCCACTTCCACGGACAGGCGCTGGCCTTTCTTCAGGCTTACGCGGTAGTAGTCCACGTCTTCGTTTTGCACGATGCCTTCGATCGTCTGGTTCAGCTGGATCACCTGAGGGGACTCAAAGTCGCTGTTCGGCTCCTTCTCTTCCACGTTTGGAAAGATGCCCACGAAGAACTGGCGTGCATGCGAGATGCCCGTCCGTGTGCGGATGCGCATCAGGTGGTTTCCGGGCGGTACATCCGGAGCGATGCCGATCGTCAGCTGCACCTTGTTGGGCTCCACCTTGTCCACGCTTTTCTGGGTAAAGCCCGGGGAGAAGAACATCAGGCTCTCAAAGTCGGCCAGCTGGGTTCCCGTGACGGTGAGCTTCACCTCCGTGCCACGCTGGCCGCCGTTTGGCACCGTTGTGGTAAATGTGGGGTACGCGGCGAAAGCGCTGGTGGCACAGGCTGCGGTGATGAGGATCAAATGACGGATGTAGGACATGACAGGGGTAAGGGGTCAATAGGCATACGCCCCAAAAATCCAGAAAATTACGAACTCTGTAAAGTTCCTGTTCCCATCTGCCTGACCAGCCTCAGGCAATAAAGCAGCGGCATCGCCCCAAAGAACCCAAAGGAGCAGTCGATCAGCCGCCAGGACAGCGGGATGCCCCGCACTTCCCCGCAAATCAGCGCAAGAGGAAAAATCGCCGCGCAAGCCAGCAGCCCCACCTTCAGCACCCACGCATTCCCCACCGGGTCACGCCACGGTCCCGCGATGAAAAAGACCGCGATCGTCAGGTGCCCAAACGCCAGCCAGTCCGTGCCATAGGCCACGAAAGGAAACTGCTCCTGCGTCACCTCCAGCCCATGCCACACATAGCCAATCCAAAGCTTCAGCCCGTCATGCTTCGCATAGGCCGCGTGATCCTCGATCCCCAGCCAAGCCCCCATCAGCCGCAGCTCATGCAGCAGCGGAAAGGCCGTCAGCCCGCTCAGGATCAGGCAGACAATGAACAAACCCAAAACCGCACGGTAGCGGCGTAGCAGCGCGTCCTTGCTCATGAGTTATTGATCCACCGGCACCCACCGCGCTCCATCCACCACCACATAGCCATCCGTTCCCTCATTGGAAATCGTGATCGCTGTGTCATTCCCGCACTCATATTCACCCAGGTCGATCCAGTACACACCCTCTCCTTCCTTCGGCGCTTTGAGATTGATCGTCAGCTTCTTCACCCCGCCGGCGTACTGCACCTCCACCGGCGCATTGCTGGCGCGGTTGTTGTTCGGCGGGGAGGCGAGCATCAGGCGGTATTTGCCTGGCTTGGTCAGCTTCGGTTCAAACCGCAGGCTGCATTTGCCGTTCTTGGCGTTGCCGTCGTGGCTGTAGCCATCGCCGATGAAGGCCTTCGCCGCGCCGCTTTCGTGCCACTCGCCTGTCACCTTGGCTTCAGTGTCATCCATGACGATCCCTTTGAGCGTTTTCGGATCCACCCTCTTCATGGTCTTCGGGCCGTCGTAGTGGAGAATCTGGCCGTCTTTGAGGATCTGCTCCTTCAGCTTTTCATACGGCACGCTCTGCACATCACTGCCTGCATCCAGCGCCAGCACCGCTGCCGTCGCTGCACTCTGGCCCAGGATCATGAACACCGGTTCCATGCGGATGCTGCCGTAAGCGATATGGCTGGCGGACATCGCCACCGGCACCAGCAGATTGCTCCCCTGCCCCTTCTTGGGAATCAGCGAGCCATACGCGATCTCATACGGTCCCTTTGTGCTCACACCGATGTCCCCCTCGTTCTGCACATTGCCCTCGGGCGTGATGTAGCGCTGAATGTTGTGGGAATCGATGCCGTAGCTGCCCATGCCCACGCTGTCAGGCGTAGGGCGTTTCTTCAGCAGTTCGTTCTCCGTCATCACATAGCTGCCGATCATGCGCCGCGCTTCGCGGATGTAGAGCTGGTGGCTCCAGTTGCCGTTGTCGGTGAACTCATCCTTCGGCAGGCCCCAGGTCTGCAGTTCCTCCTGCACCTTCTTCGGCACGCGCGGATCATTCGCCACGAACCACATCAGCCCCTGCTGGTACTGCCGGTGCTCGGCGATGATCTCACGGCGCCGCTCATAGCTGGCCTCCGGGTAGTCGTGATTGTAGCCGATGTTGTCAAAGCTGAACGGCCCGTGGTTGTTCGTGTCCGTCTTGTGGTTCGGGATCGGGTCAAACTTCTCAAAAAACTCGCCCCAGCCCGTGTTCAGCACCCGCAGCAGGATTTCATACTGGTTTGCATCGTAACCTTGCGGCTTCGGAAATGGCACACGGTTGCTCGGGTCATTGGTGTAGCAGGAGCGGAAGCAGTACGCCTGCACGCCCTTGTCACCCGCGCCATACTCTCCCGGAGGCTTTGTGCTCACCCGCGGCAGCACACCGCTCTTCGGATCTCCCGGCACCTTGTAGGCGCTGATCGGCTCCTTCACCGCGCCAAAGTGGTGGCGATGGTGCAGCACGCCCACCTGGATGCCATTCCACTTCTCGTCATACACGCTCTGCGCCTCGCGGCCCACGTGGTAGTCCACTCCTGCCGCAGCCATCAGGTCGCCCTCATAAGTCGCGTCGATGAACATCTTCCCCGCATAGGTCTTGCCACTCAGCGTTGTGATGGAGGTGATCTTGTCTCCATCCTTCTTCACGCCCTTCGCACGGTCCAGCCACTCGTCGCGCACCACTTCCAGCCCGAACTCCTTCACATAGTCTTCAAAGATCTGCTCTGCCACATGCGGCTCGAAGATCCACATCGTGCGGTTTTCACCATCCACCGCAGGCGTGCCCTGGCCTTTGCCGCCGTATTCAGACTTCTTCTGCTGCACCCAGGCGGAGTCCTTGTCGTAGTGCAGCCACACGCGATGATAAAAATCCCGCGAAAGCCCGCCGATCACCGCCTTGTTGCCCGTATCCGTAAAGCCCAGCCCGCCGGCGCTCAAGCCGCCCAAATGTTTGTCCGGTGACACCACGATCACACTCTTGCCCATCTTCTTCGCCTGCACCGCAGCGATCACGGCGGAGCAGGTTCCGCCATAGATGACAATGTCGTGGTCGGCTGCATGAAGAACCTGGCTGGAAAGCAGGACGGAAGCAAAAAAAGCGCGCAAGTGCATGGCTGGAGAGGTGGATTGGCTGACCGGTCTGTTCATTCGCTGCATGAAAGGAATCGGCAAACAGAATGTTTAAAAGCCATGCTTCGCCCAACCTGTCTCGCATTCCTCCTTGCCTCTGCTGCTTTGGGGCAAAACCCGCTGCCAAAGATCAATGCCCTGCGCCCCGAAGGCCACCAGAGCGACTATCCTTCCGTGTGCGTGGATGGAGATGGCCGCCCGTGGGTCGCCTTCATCCAGTGGGATGGCAAGGAAGACTCCTTGCACGTGGCCAAACAAACCGACGGCCCTCTCAGCGACGTCATCACTGTGGGCACGCCCGGCATCATTCATCAGCCCTCCATCGTCCGCGACGGCAGCGGCATGCTGCACGTCTTCTGGTCCCAGGTGAATGAGAACGACATCATGGAGCTCAGGTGCGCACAGGTTCCCTACGAGAACACGCCGGCGAAAATCCAGCAGACCATGACGCTCGCCAGCTCTCCCAAGGGAGGCAGCGCCTTCGCCAAGGCTGCGGTCGATCCCGCAGGCAATGTCTGGGTCGTCTGGCAGGGCATGTATGGCACTTTGGGCGATGTCTTCTGCCGCATCTTCAACTCGAAGGAAAACAGCTGGAGCAATGACATCAAGGTCACCACCGATCCTGCAGGCGACTGGGAGCCCTGCCTCGCGTTCGATGGCAAAGGCGGCGCCTGGATCTGCTACGACTCCTCCCGTGGCAATGAATTCAACATCTACGCCACCCACGTCTCCGGAGACACCACCGTCGGCGAAACGAAACAACTCATTGCCACCAGCCGCTACGAGGGCCGCGTGAATGCCATTACTTCAAAAGACGGCAAAGGCATCTGGCTCGCCTGCGAGCGCGGCAATGAGCAATGGGGCCTCGACATGCGCGCCCACGGCGGCCAGGTCGGGCTCAATGGCCGCCGCGATCTCGTCATTGCCTATTGGGATCTAGCCAGCGGCAAAGTCGAAGAACTCCCCGGTCCTGACGCCCACCTCAAAGACCTGCCCGCACCCAAAGCCGCAGCCGCTGCTGCCCCCAACGCACCGCGTGGCAACAATCCAAAAGCCAAGGCGAAAGCCGAAGAACGCGCCAAAGCCCAGGCCGCTCAGGCAAAGGCCAAGGGCAAGCCCGCTCCCAATGAGATCGGCGCCGTGAATCTCCCCCACCTCATGCTCGATGCCGCCGGCCGTCCGTGGCTCACCGTGCGCTTCTTCAAAAACTTCTGCTGGCAGATCGCACTTACCCGCTACGAGCCTGCTACCAAACAATGGACCCAGCCCTTCCTTGTGCCGGACAGCGTGTACACCCAGGACCGCCAGACCGCCCACGTCCTCGGCAAAGACGGCAGCCTCTGGATGGCCTGGTCCAGCGACCTGCGCACCTCCAAGCTCCAGCTCACCACCGGCATCCAGCTCGCCAAAATCGCCACGGATGTGGAGCTTCCCCTCGTCACCGCCCCAGCCGTCCCTCCTCGCGAACCCTTCGCCGCCTACATCAATCCCACCACTCCCGAGCGCGACCGCAGCGAGCGCCACACCTGGACCCACGACGGCGTCACCTACAAGCTCTACTGGGGTGATTACCACCGCCACACCGACATCTCCAACTGCGTCACCGCCAATGACGGCTGCGTGCTTGAGCAGTACCGCTACGCCTGGGACATGGGCAAGCTCGACACCCTCGGCACCAGCGACCACACTGACATCGCAAAGATCTACCATCCCTATGAGTGGTGGCTCAATCAGAAGATGACCGAGATCTTCTACTCACCCGGCTTCTTCATGAGCATGTACGCCTACGAGCGCGAGCAGAAATGGCCGCTCGGACATCGCAATGTCATCTTCGCCCAGCGCGGCGGCCCCATCGTGTACATCCAGCGGAAAAACTACCTCGACTCCCCCTGGCAGAAGCTTTACCCCGTCAAAACCGAAGGCACGCCTGAGCTGCACCCCACCGAGCTCTGGGACGTCCTCGTCCGCTATGGAAGGCCCGTCACCGCCATCAGCCACACCGGCGCCACCAGCATGGGCACCGACTGGGATCAGATCCCGCCGATCGATCACCGCATTGAAAACGTCCTCGAAATCTACCAGGGTGCCCGCGTCAGCTACGAAGGTCAAAACGTCCCCCAGCCCACCGTCGGCATGCGCGTCGGCCAGGACTACAACCACGCCTCCACCGTCGTGGGCAAGCCCGTCGTCGGCCAGCCCATCCGCAGCTTCACCGAGAAGAACAATGGCGTCTATCAGCATGCCCTCGAGATCGGCCACAAGCTCGGCGTCTGGGCAGACAGCGACCACATCTCCACCCACACCAGCTACGGTGGCGTCTATGTGAAAGACTTCACCCGCGAGGGCATCATCGAAGGCATCAAAGCCCGCCGCACCATCGCCGCCACGGACAAAATCTTCGTCGAGTTCTCCTGCAACAATCACCTCCTCGGCACCGAGATCGCCCTCACTGGCAAGCCCGTCCTCAAATTCAGCGTCGATGGCACCGCCGAGATCACCCGCATCACCCTCGTCCGCAACGAGCAGAACTACCAGCAGTGGGAAGTCGAAGGTAAAACCTTTTCCCAAACCTACACCGACGACTCCCCCCTCCCCGGCGAAAACCGCTACTACCTCCGCGTCGAGCAAAACGACGGCAACATGGCCTGGTCATCCCCTGTGTGGGTCCAAATCAAACCTTGACGAAAACCTCGTATCAGGCCTCACACGCGCCAGATCGTCCCTCTAAAATCAAAAATCGACTGCTCTTCAATCGTCAATCAATCCTCCGGCCCCCACGAACACCGCAAGCACGCATGATTGACGAACCATCGATCATCGAAGTCCCACGATCTAGGCCGTGTTTGAAAGCCTGTTTCAAGGGGGGGACTGGCGAAAGCGCTGTTGGAGCGCGGGCCTCCGAGCCCGCAGCACTTCGCAGCAGCCAACAGTGCCGCACGTTCCTTCCCGCCTCTCATCTGCACGCGACTGCCACTGCTCAGCATGCTCGTGCTTGCGACCTGCCAGAAGCCATGCTCTGGCCTGGTGATGATTGCCACCGGCTGCGGGCTCGGAGGCCCGCGCTCCACGGAATGCGTGGGAAGCGGTCGAACACCTGCTTTTCAAACACGGCCTAGCATCTAGCATCTAGCATCTAGCATCTAGCATCTAGCATCCAGCATCCAGCTACTGCCACCCACCGCCCAGCGCCTTCAGCATCGCCACACTGGCCATCAGCCGCTGTCCTTCCACCTGCGCCGCCAGCAGCTGCGTGTTCAGCACCGTGCGGTTAGCATCCACCACTTCAAAGTAGCTCGCCAGACCTTTGTCATAGCGCAGTTGCGCCAGCCGTTGCGTCTCCTGCGCAGCAGCGATGGCTGCATTCAGCGAGGCAGCCTGTTTGGCATAAGCCCCCGCGTCCAGCATGCTGTCCTCCACTTCCTGCAGCGCCAGCAGGATCGTCTGCCGGTAGTTTGCCAGCGTCTCGTCATAGCCTGCCTTGGCTGACCTCAAGTTCGCCTTCAGCTTTCCGCCTTGAAAAATCGGCAGCGTCATGCTCGGCCCAATCGTCATGATCTTGCTTTTCTGATCATAGAAATTGTTGGTGCCGATGCTTTCCAGACCACCCGTGCCGTTGACGCTGAAGGCAGGATAAAAGGAGGCGGCCGCCACCCCGATCTTCGCATTCGCCTCGCGCATGCTTTGCTCCGCGGCCCGGATGTCCGGCCGGCGCTGCAGCAGCGTGGAGGGCAGTCCGCCTGGCACCTTCGGCGGATGCATCGCATGGGAGTTTTTAGCCAGGCGGAAGTTGGACGGAATCTCTCCGCAAATGACAGCCAGCGCGTTTTCAGCATTGCCACGCTGACGCTGCAGCGCCGCCAGATCACTATGCGCGATCTCCAGCTCGGTCCGCGCACGCGCCACATCCATTTCATTCGCCAGTCCTCCTCTGAAGCGTGACTCCTGCAGCTTCAGCGCTTCTTCGCGCCAGGTCCGCGTGCCGATCACCACATCGATCTGCCGGTCAAGCGAGTGCGCCAGGAAATACAGCCGTGCCACCTCCGAGGCAATCGTCAGACGCCGGGCGGAAAGAGTCTCCATCGCTCCCAGTTGCGCGGCTTTGGATCCTTCCACGGCGCGGCGCACACGGCCCCACACATCGATCTCCCAGCCTTCTTCCAGCAGGTTCTGGAAACGGCGGCGCTGGGTTTTGGGCAGGGCCACGCCGGGAGGCAGGTTGGCGCCGAAGGAGCTTTGGGACAGACGCTCATACTGCATCGCATCCCTCATGTTCAAAGTCGGGAACCAGCTCGCCTGCTGCACGCCCACCAGCGCGCGTGCCGTCTCCACTCGCGCCAGTGCGCCACGCAGCTGCTCGTTGTTCGCCATCGCGCGTTCTTCCAGCCGGTTCAGTTCCGCGGAGCCAAACAGTTTCCACCATTCGCCGGGCACCGGAATGTCCGCCGTGCTCACCGAGCCGCCGTTCTTCCACTTCGAAGGCATGAGCACATTCGGCAGTTTGAAATCCGGTCCGACGCTGCAGGAAGTGCACGTCAATGCAGTCGAGAGGCAGAGAATTTTAATATTGTTCATGTGCGCGCATTCATGGGGTGAATCGACCTCAGTGCAACCCTCAAAGACGAAGGTTTGCCCGTCATACTTTTGGCAGGCAGCTCTCCACCTTGTGCCGCCAGTTCTTCAGCACGTCCGCCGCCAGCGCATGCGCCTCCTCCGCGCCCACATGCTCGGTCACCGTCTGCGGGGCCGGCAGCCAGCCGGGCGAGGACACCTCTCCGATGTGGTCATGGTTTTCCGAGCGCAGAAAGGCGCGCAGTTCTACGGTGAGCAGGTTTTTGCCCCGGTCATGGCTGGCCAGCGCCTCGGCGCAGACTTCATACGGAACGCCTTCCTGCTGGATGAGGCTGATGACCTGCGTGGAATCGAGCAATGCGTGAATCATGTCCATAAGTTCAGAAGCAGGCACCGGGTGTCGTTGCGTTGTTTGCGCTCATTTTTGGCGAAGGTTTACGCGCCTGCCCCGCGTTATGACGCAACCATGCGCATTCTCCTGCTTTGCTGCCTTGCACTGACCACCCTCGCCACCGCCGCGGACAAACCGCTGAACATCGTCTTCCTCTTTGCCGACGACTGGGGCCGCTACGCCAGCATCTACGCCGAGCACGAAAAATTCCCCTCGCCCAACCAGGTCGTCAAAACCCCCAACATCGACCGGATTGCCCGCGAAGGCGCCCTCTTCCAGCGCGCCTACGTCAATGCCCCTTCCTGCACGCCCTGCCGCAGCGCCCTCCTTTCCGGCCGCTATTTCTTCAACTGCGGCCGCGCCGCCATCCTCAATGGCGCTGTCTGGGATCCCGCCATTCCCAGCTATCCTCTCCTGCTAAAGGACAAAGGCTACCACCTTGGCAAATCCTTCAAAGTCTGGGGCCCCGGCGAGCCCGCTGACGCCCCCTATGGCGGCCAGGCACATGCCTTCCAAAAGTCCGGCGCGCGCTGCAATCAGTTCTCCCAAAACGTGGACAAGCTCATGCAGCAGGGCGTCGCCGTCGAAGCCGCCAAGCAGCAAATCTACGACGAAGTGCGCGGCAATTTCGACAGCTTCCTCGCCGCCCGCCCCAAAGGCGCACCCTTCGTCTTCTGGCACGGCCCCACCAACGTTCATCGCAAATGGGTCAAAGGCAGCGGCCAGGCCCAGTGGGGCATCAATCCCGATGATCTGAAAGGCAAGCTCCCCAAACACCTGCCCGATGTCCCGGAATTCCGCGAAGACTTCGGCAGCTACCTCGGCGAGATCCAGGCCTTCGACGCCCAGGTGGGCGTCATTATCAAGCGCCTCGAAGAAGCCGGCGAATACGACAACACCGTCATCGTCATCAGCGGCGACCACGGCGCCCCCGGCTTCCCCGGTGGCAAATGCAACCTCTACGACTTCGGCGTCAACGTCGCCCTTGCCATCCGCTGGCCCGGCCAGCCCGGCGGTCGCTACATCGAAGACTTTGTCAATCTCATGGACCTCGCCCCCACCTTCATGGAAATCGGCGGCGCCACCATCCCTCCCGGCGTGAACGGTAAAAGCCTCGTCAGCCTCCTGAAGTCCGGCAAATCCGGCCGCATCGAAAAAGACCGCGACTACGTCATCACCGGTCGCGAGCGCCACGTCTCCATCGCCCGCGAAGGCAATCTCCCCTACCCCCAGCGCGCCCTGCGCAAAGACGGCTTCCTCTACATCCACAATTTCAAGCCCGACCGGATGCCCATGGGCGACTACAAAACCCTCACCGACACCTTCACCCCTTCTCAGGAAGACATGGAAAACGAAACCTACGTCGCCTTCCCCGACATGGACGCCTCCCCCGCCAAAGCCTGGCTCATCCAGCACCGCGCCGACTCCCAGTACAAATGGTTCTTCGACTACGCCTTCTCCAAGCGCCCCGAAGAAGAACTCTACGACATCACCAAAGACCCCAATTCCACCATCAACGTCGCCAACGAACCCGCCTACGCCGAAATCAAAAACAAAATGGCCGCCGAGCTCACCGAAAAACTCAAAGCCGTCGGCGACCCCCGCGTCACCGCCGACCCCGTCCCCTTCGAAAACCCACCCTTCACCCAGGACACCAAAACCGGCCAGCCCGGCAAAAACAAAAAGGGCAAAGCAAAAGCGAAAGCAAAGTAGCCCTGGAGGATAGGCTTCCAGCCTGTCAACGGATCGAGGCGTCCCGCCTTCGATCTAAACAACAGGTGAGACGCGTATGCCCCTCCGCCTTTTGCCAAACACAGCTACACACGATCTTCCATCCCGAGGCTCCGCGACACACCAGCTCCAACGGAGCTGCGGAATCAGCCCAGGGTCAGCCGAGCCTCAGCGAGGCGACCCTGGGTCATTTGCCACACCTCCGGGTAAGCAAACCCAGAGTTTGGCCACACCCAGCAATCACCAGCAGCGTCTGCAATAAGCTCCGCCGCGCATCGCACCGTAATTACACGGCGCTCCGATGAGCGACCTTAAACCAAGCGCCATTCATTTATGACTACTTTTCATAATGTTGTTGATGTGCTCGCCAGAATTGTTTTCCATCCAGCAGTAGACGACTTTCACGCGCTTCTCCCACTATGACCTGCCGATTACTACTCTTTATCTTCTGCGTCTTCGCAACGGCCTGCGGAAAGAAGCCATCCGCTCAAGTGTCGGCGGGGCCGCAATCTCTTGATCAAGTCACCCAGATTGTTGCAGAGCAGCTTGGAAAGAAGCGCTCGGACGTGAGGCCTGATGTTACATTTGCCGCCCTTGGAGCAGACGATCTCGATTTCGTTGAGATCGTAATGGCTACCGAGGAAGCGCTGGGGGTGTCGATAGCTGACGAAGGTATTAACAAGTCTGCGGGAGTCTCCGACCCACAGCAGGCAGTTAAGCATCTTACGATCTTAAAGTTTGCAGCTTTGGCCGATAGCTCGCCAAGGCAGAAGCCACAAGAAAGCAATGAGCCGCAGGATGGCGGTCTTCGAGCGACTCAAGTTGGCTCATATGCCGAGCTAAGTAAGCTGCCAAATCCCCGAGGGCATGAGCTTGTCTTTGTGCCGAGTCTGGAGGCTTTAATTTCCATGTCGGAACAGCGCGCAGGGCGAAAGCTGACTGAGACTGAGGTGGCTGACCTGAAGGCTCGGGCTGCAGTCATCGTCATGCCGCCCGAGGACGCTGCCAAACTCAGAAAGCAACGCAGCCAACCCGAAATCACGAAATGACACATCCGACATGAAGTCGAACACAGCGCTGGTCCCAACCGCCGGGGCTGACTGCTTTCCTTCACTCCCCCTGCTCCTCCCAAAACTTCCTCAACTCCCGCAGCTGCTTCTTGTCCGGCTTCGCCACCACCTCATGCGCCCGCGGCTGGATCAGCTCCCTCTCCCTCCGCAGCTCGCTCGCACGCTGAATCCACTCCAACGGCGTCAGGTTCTCACAAAACTCCGCCACCCGCGGCGGCCCCAGCCGCTGCGCTGAAAAGCCGATCACCCGCACTCGCAGCCGCAGATCTCCACGCACCACTTCCAGCGTGTCCCCCGGCTTCAGATCCCGCGACGCCTTCACCGGCTGCCCGTCGATGGTCACATTCCCACGGCCACACGCCTGCGTGGCCAGAGAGCGTGTTTTGAAAACACGCACATGGTGCAGCCATTTGTCCGCACGCTGGCTCATGCAGCGGCAGTCTTGTAAGTGCGCCCGCCAAAAATCGCACTCCCCACGCGCACCATCGTCGCGCCCTCCTCAATCGCGATCTCAAAATCATGGCTCATCCCCATGCTCAGCAGCGGCAGCGCCACACCGCCGCGCTGTTCCAGCTCATCACGCAGCTCGCGCAGCTGCGCAAAATACGGCCGGCTCTTCTCCACATCCTCATCAAACGGCGGAATGCACATCAGCCCCTGAATCTCCATCCGCTTCAGCCCCTGCAGCGCCTCCAGCTCAGCGCGCACCTGCTCCACGCCAAAGCCATGCTTGCTGCCTTCCTCCGCCAGATTCACCTCCAGATAAACCTTCGCCACCATCCCCAGCTCGCCCGCTATGCGGTCCACATCCCGCGCCAGATCCAGCGAGCCGATGCTGTGAATGGCCTTCACATGCGGCAGCACCTTGCGCACCTTGTTGGACTGCAGATGCCCGATGAGGTGCCATTGCAGATTCGCCGGCAGTTGCGGTGCTTTCGCCAGAATCTCCTGCACCTTGTTCTCGCCGAAAAGCAGCTGCCCCGCCTCCACCGCCTCACGGATCGCCTCCACCGGAAACGTTTTGGAAACCGCCAGCAACTCCACCTTCGCAGGATCACGCCCGCATCGTTGCGCAGCGGAAGTGATGCGGTCGCGAATGGCTTGCAGGCGCTCGGAGAGGTTGTTCATGTCGTGCCAAAGAGAAACGGAAGATGCGCCTCCCGCGCAACGTATTTTCGCGCTCCACCATCCATTCTCCATGCAATCACGCCGCCACTTCATCCGCCAGTCCGCCGCCACTCTCTTCGCCGCCCCGTGGGTCACCACCGGCATGCGCGCCGCGTCTCCGAACGGCAAGCTGCGCCACGCCGCCTTCGGCGCTTCCGGCATGAGCATGGCGGACATGAGCGCCATGTCCAACCACCCCATGTGGCAGCTCGCAGCCGTTTGCGACGTGGACACCCGCAACTTCAAAAAAGCCCAGGAGAAATGGCCCGACATCAAAGTCTATCAGGACTGGCGTGAACTCCTCGAAAAGGAGTCGGACAATATCGACAGCGTCAACGTCTCCACGCCCGACCACATGCACGGCAGCATCGGCCTCGCCGCCATCGCCAAAGGCAAGCACGTTTACGGCCAGAAGCCTCTGGCCCACAATCTCTGGGAGTGCCGCCAGATGGTCGAACGCGCACGCGCGAAAGGCGTCAAGTCCCAGATGGGCATCCAGATTTCCTCCGCCTTCACCGAGCGCCACGCCGTGGCCCTCATCCAGATGGGTGCTATTGGCAAAGTGAAAGAGGCCCACACCTTCTCCAACAAGAAGTGGGGTGATCTGGAACCCCGCCCCGCCAAGAGCGATCCCATCCCCGAAGGCTTCAACTGGGACAAGTGGCTCGGCGTCGCCTCAGAGCGCAGCTACATTCAGGGCTACGATCATCCCGGCAACTGGCGCAGGCGCCGCGACTTCGGCACCGGCACCCTCGGAGACATGGGCTGCCATATGTTCAGCGGCTGGTTCCGCTCCCTCGATCTCGCGGCCCCCATCTCCGTGAAGTCCTCCGGCCCCGTGCCCAACAAGGACAACTGGGCCATCAACGCCGTCGTGGAATACACCTTCAAAGGCACCCAGTACACCACCGGGGACACCATCAAAGTCACCTGGACTGATGGCGACGCACGCCCGCCGGCCGAGGTGATGGCCCTCGTGGGAGACGTCTCCAAATTCCCCGGCCAGGGCACCATCTACCTCGGTACCGAAGGCGTCCTGCTTTCCCCTCACGGCTCCACCCCGCTCCTCTACCCACGGGAAAAATACGCCAGCTTCGGCGCCTATCCAAAGCTCGAACCCCGCGACCACTGGGCCGACTTCATCGACTGCTGCCTTGCTGGCGGCGATAAAAAGCCCTCCGCCAATTTCGACTACGCCGGCCCCCTCACCGAAGCCGTGCTTCTCGGCTGCCTCGCCAGCGCCTTCCCCAACGAGAACCTCACCTGGGACGCCCCCGGCCTCAAGATCCCGAACAACGCCGAAGCCGACAAGATGGTCCGCCGCGACTACCGCAAAGGCTGGGAAATCGTGTAACGCAACTCCGGTTGGGCGCTTGGTCCGCCAAGCGCCTCTTCCGGGCCTGCGCTACTGGAGAATCACTCATCATCCTCGTCATCCCGCGGTCCGTTCACGGACCGCTTCTTCTTCACCGCCGAAATATTGCGGTGCACCCAGACGCTCTGCACCATTCCCATCAGGAACAAGCAGACGATCACAAAGGTACCCCCGTGGCTGACTAACGGCATCGGCAGACCGATGACCGGCAGCATCACGAGGTTCATCCCGGCGTTTTGAAACGTGTGCACAAAAAACATCGCCACCACGCCCACGACAATAAGCCGCCCTAGCTGATCTCTCGCGAAGAACGCCACAAACACCGACTGCAGCAGCAGCAGCGCCATGCCTGAAAGCAGAAGCACCGCGCCGCGGAATCCGAACTCCTCGGCCACCACGCAAAAAATGAAGTCACTGATCGTCTCGTGCGGCAGAAAGGTGCGGTGGATGGACGCCTGATCTTCCACCTTCTTCGATTCCGGCCCTTTTCCTTCCAGCCCCGCCGTGGACACACCGATCAGCAGATACTTGGCCACCCACGCCTCGTTTTGCAGATCCACCTTGTCCATTTGGTTCGTCATCATGTACCACGTCGAGCTGATACGTGCCTGCTGGTACGGCTTCAACGCAAACACATACACCAGCGGCACGATGCTGATCACGCCCAGCAGCAGGGTGATCATGTAGCGGAATGGAATGCTGCCCACCAGCATCATCGAAAGAAACACCGGTCCCCACACCAGGCCAGACCCAAGGTCTTCCTTGATCACCATCACCGCCGGCACTCCCGCCACCATCCCGGCGATCAGAATGCGCAGCCATGGACGGCGGAACACCGGCAGCAGCCTTGGTAGTTCTCCAAACACAACACCCAGCACCAGAATGCCGGACATGATGGCAAACTGCGACGGCTGCACCGACTGTCCGGCGATGATGAGCCACGCCTTGTTGCCGCCGCGTTCCACCCCAAACAGAAGCACTGCGATCAGTCCGCCGATCCCCGCAAGATACAACGGCCAGCAGGCCCAGCGCACCCATTTGTAGTCGATCAACGAAGCCACGAAAAACACCGGCACGCCGATCAAGATCGCACGCAGCTGGTCCTTCCACTTGAACGCAAATTCCGCCGACTCCTTGTAGGCCGAGGCGTTGAAGATGGCATACACCCCAAAGACGCATAAGGCGGTGACGTTCAGCACCAGCAGCCAGTTCATCCCGAGAAACTTTTTAAAGAGCGGTGTCATTGATTCAGAAATATTCAGCCTTCAGCCATTCCAAGTTTGTTCATCATTCGCCATTCACATCACCGGCACCGCATCCAGCAGCTTCTGCGTGTAGTCATGGCGCGGGTTCTCGCAGATCTCTTCCGCGTCCCCCTGCTCGACGATCTTGCCATGGTGCATCACCACAATGCGGTCGCTCATGTGCCGCACCACCGCGAGGTCGTGCGCGATGAACAGCAGCGTCAGGTCAAACTCCGCCTGGATGTCCTTCAGCAGATTCAGAATCTGCGCCTGCACACTCACATCCAGCGCGCTCACCGGCTCGTCGCAGATCAGAAACCGCGGTTTCACCGCCAGCGCCCGCGCGATGCCGATGCGCTGCCTCTGCCCGCCACTGAATTCATGCGGATAGCGCTGCAGCGCGTCCTCCGGCAGTCCCACCTTCGTCAGCAGTTCCGCGGACACCGCGCGCCGTTCCTCACGCGTTTTTTCTTTGAAGTGAATCTGCATCGGCTCGCCAAGGATGGACTCCACCGTCATGCGCGGATTCAGCGAGCCGATCGGGTCCTGAAACACCATCTGCATGTCCTTGCGCAGCGGGCGGAATTGCTCCTCAGGCATCGTCAGGATTTCCTGGTCGCGGTAGCGCACGCTTCCAGCGGTTACGGGCAGCAGCTTGAGCAGAGCACGCGCCAACGTGGACTTGCCGCTGCCGCTCTCTCCCACCAGTCCCACCGTGCTGCCCTCCTCCACTTCAAAGCTCACATTGTCCACCGCCTTGATCACGTCCTTGCCACGCCCCAGCCAGCCTCCCCGCACGGGGAAGTGGATTTTAAGATCTTTCACACTGAGCATCGTCATGGTTGCAGCCCCGATGTTAGCACACCTGCTCATTCACGCGAAAGTTTCATTGCGTGAAACCTCGAAAGTGTCAGCATCCCTTTCCTGATGAACGATCGCTACGAATTGCTTGCCCCCATCGCCGAGGGCGGTCTGGGCACCGTCTTCAGAGCGCTCGATCGGCAGATGGGCCGTGAGGTGGCCGTCAAACGACTCCTCCCCGCCACCGCAGGAAATTCCGCCGCCGCCCTGGACGCCCTTCTCCACGAAGCCAGACGCCAGTCCGCCCTCCACCACCCCAGCATCGTCTCCGTCATCGAGGCCGGCACAGACAGCCAGGGTGCCTTCATCGCCATGGAACTCGTCCATGGCGAGACCCTCGAAGCCCGCCTGACCCGCAGCGCCTTGACCCTGGCCGAGTTCCACGACCTCGTGCTTCAGACCCTGGCAGCCTTGGACGCAGCCCACTCCGCCGGCGTCATCCACCTCGATCTCAAGCCGGAAAACCTCATGCTCGCCCATCATCCCGACGGCGGCATCCACGTGAAAATCCTCGACTTCGGCCTCGCCCGTGATCTTGAAAACACCGCCCTGGAGCCCACGCCGTCCCCCGTGCAGGGCTCCATCTTTTTCATGGCCCCGGAGCAGTTCCAGCGCGCCCCCGTCGATGTCCGGACAGACATCTACTCCCTCGGCTGCCTCTTCTACTACGCATGGGCCCACCAGCCCCCTTTCGCGGGCGAGACCAAGCCGCAGGTCATGGTCTCCCACCTTTACCATCGCACCACTCCCCTCTCTCAAGTCCGCCCCGGTCTCCCGGAGCGCACCGTTCGCTGGATCGAATGGCTCACCAGCCGCCACCCCGCCGACCGGCCCGCCAGCGTCGCCGCAGCCCTGCAAGCCTTTTCGGCGGCCGATTAGCGCCCGGAACGCAAGAAGCTTCCTCGCCATGGCGAAAGCTCCTTGCCATCCTACTGCGTGCCGCCATCATGCGCCAACCAGCTTCCCGCCCTCTCATGACGCGTGTCTTTTCAGTTTTTTTGTCTGCCGCCATCAGCCTCATCCTCTGCTCCTGTAGCATGATCAAAAGCATCATTCCGCACTCGATGCCCAAGCTGCCCAAAATCGGCCTCCCCAGCCTTCCCAGCAGAAACACCGTGGCCAGGCTCGTCCCTGGCATGTCGGAGAAGGACAAGGCCAGCGCCGAAGACCCTGACATCTCCTTCACCTCCCGCGGCACCCTCGGCTACGGCCACACCATTCGCCTCGAAGTTTACGAAGGCACCCGCAGCCCTGACCGCATCTTCCGTGGCATCGAGATGATCAATACCGAGGGCAATCTCGCCCTCGGTTCCGTCGGCACTGCCCACGTTGGCGGCATGCGCCTGCCCCAGGCCGCCGAGGCCATCGCCACCGTCTTCCGCCTCGCCGGCCGGAACACCCGCGAGATCACCGTCCAGATCATCTCCGTGGAAAATGTGGAGGTCGTATCCCTCAATGGAGACGTTCAGGAGCCCGAATTCATCCCCGTCTTCAAAAACATGTCCGTCAAGCAGGCCGTCACCGTCACCGGTGGCCGCAAGACCGGCTCCACCTCCCGCGGCGTTTACATCTCCCGCCAGGGCCAGCGCCACTTCTTCACCTCGCTCGAATCCGCAAACCACAAATGGAAGCCCGTTGCTGGCGACATCATCACCCTTTCTCCCGATATCTGATCTTTCTCCATCATGCTCGAATACACCGGCGGCAGCCCCGCCTCGCCCCAAGCCCCCCTTAGCTCCCTCTTTCAAACCGCAGCCATCCTCCGCATCGGCACCGGTCTCCTCCTCATGACACGCTACGGCATCGATGCCGTGCAAAACGCCTACCACTTCTTCTTCCAGGAAAAGCCTTGGGCCTGGGTTCCCGCCTTTCATGAGGCCGGCATGCCCTACGCCCACCTCCTCGCACCTATCGTCGCCGTCGTCATCGTGGTCGTCGCCCTGAGTTGGATCATCGGTTTCCTCACCCGCCTCTTCGCCCTGGCCTTCCTGCCCGTCGTCATCACCACCCTTGTGGTGCTGCAAAATGCCGGCTCCCCTCGTGTCGAGGCCGCCTGGCTCTACCTCATCATCACCGTCACCCTCCTGCTCTTCGGTTCAGGCACCGTTTCGGTCGATCAACTTTTCCGCCTCGGTCAGGGCGGTCCGAAAAAACGCCGCTAAGCCCATGGCCCGCATCGTCCGCAGTTCTGGCGAAACTTCGGCAACACCCACCGTCGAGCGCGTGCTCGCCATCGACCCCGCGTTGCGCAAGACCGGCTGGGCCATCGTCGAGTCCGCCGGCGGGCAGCTTCGTGCCATCGAGTGGGGGGTCATTCACAACAAGCCCGCTCTCCTCCCCTCCGGCTGCCTTGTCTCCATCCGCACCGGGTTGAGCGACGTCATCGGCCGCCACTCTCCCACGGTCTGCGCCATCGAGTCCACCATCTTCGTCCAGAGTTACAAGACCGCCATCGTTCTCGGCACCGCCCGCGGCGCCTGCCTCATCGCCGCCGCCGAACACGGCCTGCCCATCTACGAATACGCCCCGCGTGAGATCAAACAGGCCGCCGTAGGTCGCGGTGCCGCGCAAAAAGACCAGGTCGCCTTCATGATCCGTGCCCAGCTACGCCTCCGCGAAACCCCCGATGCCGACGCTGCGGACGCCCTCGCCACTGCCATCACCCATTTTCAAAACAGCGCCGCCGCCCGCGCCACCGAACGCGAGACCCGCCGCGTCTAGACCAGTTCTCGAAAAGATTGTCATTTTGACCGGCGAGCGCAGCGGCCCCAGTGGCAAGGCGGGAGCGCCGCCTGCTATTTGAAAATAACAGGCAAGCGACGCGCCCCCTATTTCTTTTTCTTCTTCGTCACCGTCTTCTTCTTCACCGGCGTCACCGTCTTGTCCTCGCCGTTACCATTGAGCTTCAGCTTTCCGCTCTTCACGTCCTTCTCCAGTTTCTCCAGCTTGCGCAGCAGCTTGGGCCACTGCTTCTCCTCCACGATGTATCCCACGCAGCGCTCTGCGCCGCACCGGCACGGGTGGTCGTCCCACGTGTCCACATCAAATCCGTAGTTGTAGGTCAGTTCCTCCCCCGCCTTGATTTCACGCAGTGAATAAATCCAGATGCGCCCCCGAATGATGTAGGCCTCGCAGTTGGGCGCACAGGAGTGGTTGATGTAGCGCGCCGGGTTCCGCCCCTTCGCACCGTCGATGTCATACTTCTGGTTCAGCGTAAACACATACACCGCCGCACCGCCGGTCTTCTTCGAGTTGTTCATCAGCGCGTCACCCCGCCGTGTGGACTCCGCCTTCGTGATCTTTTCCCCCACATACTCGATGATCGGCACATCGTTGGGAATGTCGCACCGCGCAAATATGCCGCGGTTGTGGATGGAGGAGGAGCGGACGGTCCAGTAGCGTTTCGTAGGGGCTTGGGGCATGAGGGCAGACGATCGACAGGGAAAAAGGGAGCGCATGAAGTGTGCCGGGTCCCTCCATTGTCAAGGAATGAGGATGAATGTTTCCCTCCCTTCTGCCATCCAGCCTCTGGAATCCGGCATCTGGCTTCTGTGAGAAGAGGATCCTCCGTGGCACGAAGTGCGAAGGTTGGCCCCTCACTTTCCGGTTGCCCCCGGGGTGCCGTGCGCCTTATTGCGCGCCCTTCAACCGCCCAGACTCCCATGCTCGAATTCTTCCGCCGCCACCGCGGTGCCTTTCTCATCACCCTGACCGCCGCCATCATCATCTCGATGTTCTACTATGGGGTTTCGCAGACCACCAAGAATTACGAGAAGCGCGCCAAGATCACCGACACCGCCGTCACCGTTTTCGGCAAGGAGTACTCCATCGGCGATGTCCAGCGCCTTGAGCGTTCCCTTCAGCTGTCTGCCTTCGTCATGCAGTCCTTTGAGCTCACCGATATGCTCACGGACCTCTCTCCCAATGGCGGCCCCGAGACCCTCACCAATCTCTTTGTCGCTCGCCACCTCATGGAGCAGTATGGCATTCGCACCAGCGATGCCGAAGCCCGTGCCGCCCTCGAAAAACTCCCCGGCCTGCAAAACAACGGCAAGTTCGACGTCGCCCGCGCCCAGATGCTCGAAGAGCGTGCCGCCTCCATGGGCTTCGAGGGCGATGACCTCCTCGCCATCATGAAGGACACCATCGGTCTTCAGAAGCTGCGGGACATCATCACCAAAAACTACACCGCCTCCCCTCTCTCCGCTGAAAAGCAGTACGCCAGCAGCTACCAGACCTTCAAAGGCTCCAAGATCACCTTCCTCACCGAGACCTTCAAAAAGGCCGCCACCGTCACCGACGAAGAAATCAAAAAGTACTACGAAGAAAACAAGGAGCGCTACATGACCGCCGAGAAGCGCGCCGTGAATTACATCTTCTTCGAGAACCCCAAGGATCTCGACAAGAAGCCCCTTGAAGAACGCACCAAGGCCCAGAACGCAGTCGTCGAGCGCGTCAATGCCTTCAATGCCCTCATCAAAGCCCAGGACAAGCCCAAAACCTTTGCCGAAGCCGCCGCCCAGACCAAGGAAAAAGTCGAGACCACCCCCCTCTTCACTCAGGACGCCCCCCCCGAGGCCCTTAAATCCGAAAGCAGCCTCATCGACCTCATCTTCTCCCGCTCCAAAGATGCCGCCAACGCGAGCGAGGCCATTGAAGGCGGCGCCGGCTACTACGTCTTCGAAGTTTCCAAAATCGAGGAGCCCAAGCAGCAGACCCAGGCCGAAGTCACCGACAAGGTCAAAGAATCCCTCCTCGACCAGAAAGCCGTCGAAGCCCGCACCAAGGCCGTCAATGACGCCCGCACCGCACTCAGCGCAGGCCTGAAAGCCGGCAAAAAAATCGAAGATCTCGCCAAGGAAAACAAGCTCACCCTCGAAGTCCTCCCGGACATCGAAATCGCCAATCCTCCCCAGGATGTCCCCAACGGCTTCGACATCGCCAACGAAGGCGCAAAGACCGGCGTCGGCGAGATCTCGCACGCGGTCGATATCGACAAGGGCAAAGCCATCGTCCTCGTTTACGTCAGCGCCAAGGAACTCCGCAAACGCCCCGACTCCGTCGAAGTCCGCAAGAACCAGGTGGACTTCCTCTCCACCCGCGAGCGCAAGGTCCTCTTCCAGGCCTGGTTCAAAAAGCAGCAGGAATCCGCACGCGTCGTCATGGCCAAGTTCAGCTGATAAGAAAGCGTAGAATAACGCCATCCCACAAAACATGGAAAACCGCGGAGTTCCGATCCAAAAGGCGCTCTCTGCGGTTTTCTCGTTTTTTGCGGGGTATCGGTCGTTCCCCACCCTCACATCCCCTCAACTCCTCGCATGAGCGACACCGCAACGCCGTCCACCGTCGAGGACCTCTACGACGAAGCCAGCGGCCACGTCGCCCTTGGAGAACTGCCCGAGGCCATCGCCCTCTACCGCCGTTGCGTCGCCCTCCAGCCAGACCACTTTGAGAGCTGGCACGCCCTCGGCATGGCACTCCTGCGCAATGGGGAAGTCAAAGAAGCCATCGGAGCCGGCCTCATGGCCACCACCCTCCAGCCCAACGACCTTCTCGCCTGGACCGCCCTTTCCCAGATGTACGTCACCAACAAGCAGATCGCCGAAGCCGAAGACGCCAAAGGCAAAGCCCGCATCCTCTCCCTCGGCGGTAAAATCGTAAAGTAGGCTGCCATTCGGCCCCTCTAAAATCAAAAATCGGTTGTCCCTCAATCGAGACTCACGCCCCCCATGATATCCATGCCCGGCAAAAAGATTGACGATCACCGAGCCATCGATTTTTGATTGCCAACCTCCCTGCCGCCGCCCCGCCCCACCGCGTCCTCCGAAGCCCCTCTTCATCATTCATAATTCATAATTCACATTCGCTCCCCCATGTCCTCCCCACTCTTCAATCTCTCCGGCAAATCAGCACTAGTCACCGGCGGCAGCAAAGGCCTTGGTAAAGCCATGGCCCGCGGCTTCGCTGAAGCAGGCGCGGACGTCTTCATCTCCAGCCGCAATGCCGAAGAGCTCACCGCCGCTGCCGCCGAAATCGGTGCCGGCCTCAGCGTCAAGGTCCATTGGATGGTCGCGGACATGGCCGACCGCGCCGCTGTCAAAGCCCTCGCCGTCGAAGCCGAACAGCGCCTCGGCAAGATCGACATCCTCGTCAACAACGCCGGCATCAACAATCCCCAGGCCATCGACGAAATCACCGACGAAGTCTGGGATCGCAACGTCGAAGTGGATCTCACCGCCGTCATGTCCCTCACCCGCGCCGTCGTTCCCGGCATGAAGTCCCGCCAGTGGGGCCGCATCATCCACATCTCCAGCGTCCTCGGCGTCGGCGGCCGCCTCAAGCGCAATGTTTACTGCGCCTGCAAAGCCGCCCTCATCGGCCTCGCGCGCGCCAGCGCCCTCGACCTCGGCCCCTACGGCATCACCGTCAACTGCCTCTGCCCCGGCCCCTTCCTCACCGACATGCCCGGCAAGCTCCTCAACGACCAGGAAAAGCAATACTTCGCCGACCGCACCGCCCTCAAACGCTGGGCCGCCCCCCGCGAACTCGCCGGCCCCGCCCTCCTCCTCGCCAGCGAAGCCGGCTCCTACATCACCGGCCAGGGCCTCGTCGTCGACGGCGGCGCTGCCGTGAACGTCCTCTAATAATCCTCCTCTCCCTCCCTGTTCTGCTCTCATTATCTGGAGCAAGCGCCCTCGCCGCATCGTCCTCGTCCTCCTACTCGAACTCGTCCTCGATCAAAGCGCAGCGTTCCAAGTGACGCCCCTCAAGCCACCACCCACTTCCGCCCCTGCGCCAGCCTCTTCGTTTTGTAGTACCGGCTTTAGCAGGTCCGGCTCCGGTTCTTCGCACGTAGTTCCGGATCGTAGCCCGCTCCGACTACGGCTCTTCCCCAGCCTGCCTTCCTTACCTCGCAGATCGAAGAAGAGAATAAATCACGTCCTCCCTTTCTCTCCCGTCCCCGTCGATCAGTGGCGTCTTCAAAGCAGCACCCACAATGCTCAGCAGATCGTTTAAATACGTCCTCACAAACGTCACGTCATCACACTGCGCTTTCATAGCGGCGCTCCTTTGGCAGCACGTACGCTGCGCTGACGATCGCCTCCAGGAATCGAAGGGGCACAGCGGCCGTCCCTGACTTCCGCAGACCATGTCGGCCTTGCACCGGGCGCTGCGCTAAGGATACGTGGGAGAGCACACGCCCCGCATCTCACCGCAAACTCCCTCGCATGCTCTCCGGAATCTTCCCCGTCATCCCCTCTCTCTTCACCACCGACAATCAGATCGATCTCGAGGCCCAGCGTCGCGTGATTCGATTTGCGCTCGATGCCGGAGCCCAGGGTATTGTCTTTCCGGGCGTGGCGAGTGAATACAGCCATCTCACTTTGCCAGAGCGCGAGCAGTTGATGGAACTGGTGGCGGAGGAAGTGGATGGCAGCGTGCCGCTCGTCGGGGGTGCCAGCGCAGCGTCAGCAGCGGACGTGATTGCTGCGGGGAGCATCGCCATGAAGCATGGCATTCGACACCTCATGATCATGGCACCACAGGGTTTGGGAGCAGACGTTGCAGCACATCGCGCGTTCTTTGATGAGGTCGCCCAGGGGCTGGCCGGTGCAGAGATCATTTTGCAAAACGCACCGGTTCCCACCGGCGCGGGCTTGAGCGCGCAGGCGATCATCGAGATCGCGGCGCAGATCCCGGCGATCACCTATGTCAAAGAAGAGACACTGCCCTCGGGACCGGCGATCACCACCATTCGCGAGGCCGGCATCGTTCATCTGAAGGGCGTGTTTGGCGGCGGTGGAGCGCGTTACATCATCGACGAACTCGATCGCGGTGCGTGTGGTGCCATGCCTGCAGTAGAATTGACCGATCTGCATGTGGCGCTGTGGAAAGCCCATGCGGCGGGCGATCACGCGAAGGCACGCCACTTGTATCGGCTGAGTCTGCCACTGCTGGTATCGCAGGCAATTTTCCGCATGCGCCTGACGAAGCATGTGCTGGCGAAGCGTGGCATCGCGGAGGCGCTGCATGTGCGCGCGGCCTTGCCGGAGATGGATGCCTTTACGCAGCGTGATGTGGATACGATGCTCGCGGATCTGCTCTCTGAGTTCCCCGCGAACGCATGACCACGCGCATCCCCCATCTGCGCTGGTGGATCGCCGCGCTGCTGTTCTTCTCCACGGTCATCAATTACATCGACCGGCAGACCTTGTCCGTACTCGCGCCGGTGCTCACGAAGGAGCTGGGCATCACGGATGTGGAATACTCAAACATCCTCACCGCCTTCCTCGCCGCTTACACGGTGATGTATGTCGGCTCTGGCTTTCTCGTGGATCGCTGGGGTGCAAGGATCGCGCTGACCGTCTTCATCATCTGGTGGTCGCTGGCAAACATGTCCCACGCGTTCGCGATGGGCGTGTGGTCGCTCGGTGCGCTGCGCTTCCTGCTCGGGATGGGTGAGTCGGGCAATTTCATGGCCGCCTTCCGCGTGGTGAGCGAGTGGTATCCAGCAAAGGAGCGCGCCCTCGTGCATGGCCTCATTCAAGGCGGCGCCGCCATCGGTGCCATCATCACGCCGCCAGTCATCACGTGGATCAATGCCCGCTTTGGCTGGCAGCCCGCCTTCGTCATCACGGGATCTCTCGGGCTCGTATGGGTTGCGCTGTGGTGGCTGCTGTATCATGCGCCGGACAAGCATCCGCGCATCACCGAGGCCGAGCGCGCCATCGTGCTTGCAGAGCCCACGCAGTCGGCTGAAGCAGGCGATGTCTCGTGGCGGCAGCTCGCGCGCTATCCGCAGATGTGGGGGCTCATGGCCTCGCGTTTCCTCTCGGACCCGGTGTGGTGGTTTTATCTCTTCTGGCTGCCAAAATATCTCGTGGAACAGCGTGGCTTCACCATGATCGAGATGGGCATGCTGGCCTGGATTCCTTACCTCGCGGCCGATCTCGGTGCTCTCTTCGGTGGCTGGATGAGCGGTCGTTTCATCGCAGGTGGCAAACCCGTGCTGTCCTCCCGTCTCAGCGTCATGATGCCCTGTGCCCTCATCATGCCGGTCTCGTTGGCGATCCATCACGCGCCATCCCGGACCATGACCATCGCGCTGATCTGCGTCGTGACCTTCGCGCACATGGCCTGGAAGACGAATCAGAACACCCTCACCAACGATCTCTTCCCGAAGCACCTCATCGGCGCCACTTCCGGCCTGCTCGCCTTTGGCACCGGCCTCGGCGGCACGCTCTTCACCTGGATGACCGGTCACGTGGTGCACTGGTTCGGTTACGGGGCCATCTTCATCATCATGGGCCTGTTGCATCCCGTTTCGTATCTCATCACCCGCAAATTCGTCCGCCAGCCGGTGATGGCATGAGGAACCCTTGACCCCGCTAACTTCCTCAATGCCACTCGCCCCCCCTCCTCGCCAGCTCCGCCCTCGCTCGAAAAGCGGCCGCATCATGGCGGGTTGCGGGCGACTTTTTATCCTGCCTCATGTCATTGGTGGCATCGGCATGGCTCTGGTGGTGCTGAGCAAGTTGCTCCTCGTCTTGATTGGGACAGCGACTCTGGGCACGGTGGAGTCGAGAACTGTCAGCAAAGGCAGCAAGGGGCGGTGCATCTACCATGTTGACTACTCGTTCCGCACAGACAACTCGATTCATCGAGGGGAAACTCAGATCGACAGGGACTTCTATGACGGGTTGGCAGAGAGGGCACCTGTCCAGGTCTTGTATCTTGGCCTGGCCCCTGAGTACATTTCGGACATCCTTCAACCAGGCAAGAGTCTCCCTCCCAACACCTGGCTAGCCATCATCTTCGCTGGGTTTTGGAACGCGCTCCTGTCTCCGTTTGTTAATATGCTGTACATCATGCCTTGGCGACGCAAAAGGCTGGTCAAAACGGGCGAAGCAGGCACCGGCAAAGTCGTGGCGCGCAGGATCGACCGTGGGCCTAAAGGCAGTCCTCAGTATGTGGTCGAGTATGAATACCGTGCCCTCGGCCAAAGGTACCGCGGAGAAGAGATGACAGACGAGAGCCTCTACAACGTCTTCCCGAACGGAAGAAAACTGAGCGTGATCTATGACCCAAAAAAACCCAGTCGGTCAGTCGCGTTGGACTTGTGCGAATGGGAGATCGTCGAAACCTCACCGTGAAAAGCCCCATGCGCATCAAATCCATCCACGCCATCCCTGTCCGGCTCCCGCGCGACATTGCCAGTTCGCGTGGCACCGCCGGCTCACCGACTTCGCTCGCCGGCGCAGGCGGCTACCGCTGGTCCACCGCGTACCCCGTCCTCTACTCGGTGAACTTCGAGACCGCGCTGGTGCGCATCGAACTGGACAGCGGTCTCGTCGGCTGGGGCGAGGCGCAGGCACCGCTCGCGCCTGAGGTCGCGTGCAGCATCGTCGAGCATTTGTTGCGGCCGGCGTTGGAGCACGAGGACTTCGACGGCACTCTAGAGCGCATCGGTGCACTGTGGGATCGCATGTATGCCACCATGCGCGTGCGCGGTCAAAACGGCGGCTTCATGCTCGATGCCATGAGTGGCGTGGACATCGCGCTATGGGATCTCGCGGGCAAGATGGCTGACAAACCCGTCTCCGCGCTGCTCTGCGACAATCCAAAGACACGCATCCCCGCCTACCTCAGCGGCACCTCCGGCAGCACAACGCAGGAGCGTGCCGATTTCGCTGCGCGTTATGCCGACGAAGGCATCGGTCTCGTGAAGCTCTACTATGAGAATGACTGGAGCGCTCTGCTCGCCATCGCGGATGGGCTGCCGGGCGCCATGCGCTTCGCTGTCGATGCCCTCTGGCATCTGCCTCCCGGGCAGGCCATCGATATGGCCCGCGAACTCGACACACGCAACGCGCGCTGGCTTGAATGCCCCCTCTATCCCGAAGAGATCGAAGCACACGCCGCTCTCGCTGCCGCGGTCCGCACTCCCATCGCGCTTGGCGAAAGCTATCGCACCGTCCGTGAGCTTCGCCCCTTCTTCGGCATCGCCCAAGTATTGCAGCCCGACCTAGGCCGTTGTGGCATCACGGGTTCGATGCAGATCGCGAAAGCCTTCGCCGGCGAAATCGTTCCTCACCTCAGCATTGCCATGGGACCTCAAATCGCCGCTGCCCTGCATTTGGCCGCTGCCTCACAAAACTGCCAACTCTGCGAGTTCAATCCCCACGTCCTGGACACCGCGAACACATTCCTCAAGTCACCCATCATCCGCGCAGCAGGTGATTACATCGTGTCCGAAGCGCCTGGGCTTGGCATCGAATGGAACGAGCGCTTTTCTTCACTGACCTCGCTGTAAGCGCGCCCTCGAATCCGCCTCTTCCTCCCTGTTCTGGATTCGGGGTCTGGGGTAACTCGCCCTCGCCAAAGCCCTTAGCGCATTCCCTCTTCCGGCCTCGTCCTCGTCCTCGTCCTCCTACTCGAACTCGTCCTCGGTCAAGGCACGCCGCGCCAAGTACAAAGCCCCACGCTATAAGTTGCATCCACTCCTGCATCAGCCTCTGTGTACGTAGTCCGGGCTTCAGCCCGCGCCCTCGACCTCGGCCCCTACGGCATCACCGTCAACTGCCTCTGCCCCGGCCCCTTCCTCACCGACATGCCCGGCAAGCTCCTCAACGACGAAGAGAAAAAATACTTCGCCGATCGCACCGCCCTCAAGCGCTGGGCCGCCCCCCGCGAACTCGCCGGCCCCGCCCTCATGCTCGCCAGCGAAGCCGGCGCCTACATCACCGGCCAGGGCATGGTGGTCGACGGAGGTGCCGCCATCAACATCCTCTAGCCAATCCTTCTCCTCCTATTCCTCTTACTCCTCCTCCCTTCGTTCAGCCTCTCGCTCCTCTCACTCGTCCTCGATCACGGCGCTTCATTTCCAGTTCAGAAGTTCAACTTTTCCACTCGCGCCGCCCCGGCGTCAGCCTCTTCGTTCGTAGGCGCGCACAGCACATCCCTACCCACCATCGCAGCGCACGCCCAGGGCTGGTAGGGCACCGCTGCGTCGGGGCCGAAATTTCGGGTCTTTCGCATCGCAGGCGTTCAAAAAGGTGCGCCGTCCTTTGAGCATCGAAAGGCAGGACGGAGCGTCCATTCCCGACTTCTTCAGAGGCAGCGTGCCACATCCGACCGCACCGCCTGCCGTCTGCGGAGCGCGGACTTCAGTCCGCAGAAGGTCGCAAACACCTCCAAGCCCGCGCATGCCCCTGGCAGGCCGCAAGCACGAGCATCCTGAAGAGCGTCAGAAACGTCGAAGTGCGCGCCTGGAGAAAACCCTCGGCCCGCCATGCGCGACCAAGTGCCGCACACCCATGGCCCCCTGCACCCAATGCACTCCCCCCCTCGCCCACCTTTTCCCCTCCAACGCTCCCCACCCAACAAGCCAGACACGCACCCAGCCCGCAGCAAACGATTAACAGGCATTCCCTGCACAAAGCCAGCGCACGGAATCCTGCATCGATGAAAGCGGCACAAACCACAGCACCCAAGGCACGCCGATACCACGTTCTCGTCATCGACGCCCACCCGCGCGCGGACAGCTTTTGCAGCGGCGTCGTCGCAGCCGTGGCCAATGGAGCTTCCTCCGCATCACATGAAGTCCGCTGGCTCGCCCTGCGTGAGTTGACCTTTGACCTCAGCTACAAAGGCCAGCCCCTCGAGTCCTCCTTGGTTCACACCCGGCAGGAGCTCCTCTGGGCGGAGCACCTCATCTTCGTCTATCCCATCTGGTGGGGCACCATGCCCGCACTCCTCAAAGGCTGGCTCGATCGCGTCCTGCTCCCCGGATTCGCGTTTGAAGAGCGTGAGGATGGCGGTTGGGAGGGCCTGCTCGGTGGCCGCTCGGCCACCCTCATCGCCACCATGGACACCCCGCGCTGGATCTTCTCCGCCATCCTCCACTCCTGCAGCATCCGCGCTTTGCGCGATGCCACCCTGCGCTTCTGCGGTATCAGCACCGTCCGCACCCTGCTGTTCTCCCCCATCCGCACCTCCACACCCGCACAGCGGCAGCACTGGCTCGCTCAGGCAGCACAGACCGGCTCTCAGCTCGATTCCATCCTGCGCACCGGATGGCGCGCTCGCCTGCGTGTCTGGCTGCAGGCCCTGCGCCCTCAGTTCTACTTCTTCCCCTGGCTCGCCCTCACCGCCGGAGCCATCACCGCATCCGCAGAAAGAAGCGCCCCATGGCATTGGGCGCCCTACCTCCTCTGCTGGGCTGCCGCTTGGCTGCTGGAAGCCGTGGCCGTGCTTACCAACGAGATCAACGACCTTCCCACAGACACCCTCAATCAAAACAGCGGCCCCTTCACCGGCGGCTCCCGTGTCCTCGTGCAGAAGATCCTCACCACCCAGCAGCTTCAGCACGCAAGGACAGCCGCCACAGCCGGTATCGGAGCCATTTTCCTGCTGCTGCTCACCCTCGTCCCCACGGTTCATTCCCGCGATGCGCTCATCGTCATGCTGGCCGGACTTCTGCTGGCAGTCGGCTACACCGCACCCCCGCTCAAACTCGCCTACCGCACCTGCGGAGAAATCGATGTCGCCCTGACCCACAGCATCCTCGTCATTCTTCTCGGACACATCTCTCAGGGCGGCGCGCTCGACTCCTCTCGCCCCTGGCTCCTCGCAGCCCCGGCGTTCCTGGCCATCCTGCCCGCCATCATCCTCGCCGGATTTCCCGACCTCGAAGCAGACACCGCCGTCGGCAAGCAAACCCTCGTCGCCCGTTGCGGCAGACGCATCGCCGCTGGCGTCGCCATGGCATGCACCCTGTTGGCTCTCGGGCTCCATGCAGCCCTCTTTGCCAGCCCCTGGTGGTTCTTCCTCCTCATGCTCCTTCACGCAGGCGCTCTGGTATTCTCCATCGCCACCTACCTTCGCCAGCCCCATTCCGGACGCATCAATGCCCTCCTCACCCTAGCCCTCTCCTACATGCTCTGGTTTGTCTGGTCCCCCTGGTTCCATCACGATTGAGCAGGAAACTAGACCAGTTCTCGAAAAGATTGTCATATTGAACCGGCGAGCGCAGCGGCCCCAGTGGCAAGGCGGGAGCGCCGCCTGCTATTGAAGAATAACAGGCAAGCGACTAACGCAGCCAATGGGGCCGCTCCGCCGCCCGGGCCTTGCAGCCGGTCGGTTTGGAGGAGGGGGCTGAGGACATTGAAACGCCCTCGACCCCAAGCACAGCCGACTACGGCCGCAGCGCCTGAACACAACAACAAGCGGCTCTCCCATCCCATCACCTTCGCACGTTGCGAACCCTTGCCGCTTCCCCTTTCGGGATCACCGCTTTCGCTGCACGATCACCGATAACAAAATGGCCGAGGCGCATGCCAACCGCTGAACGGATTTCCCACACGGCGCCGGGCCGCGTCTGCTGACGCCGGGTCTTCGTGGGCTCGATCTGTCCATAGGATCGCGACTCCCCTTCCGGGCTCATCCAGAACAGCTCCACGTTCTGCTCGTCTGCATTGATGAAGGTGACATCGAAAGGATTCCCATCAGGCTTCGATGGCGGTGTCGGGCCTTCGCTTGCGGGATGCCAGGTGAGCGAGGTCATCGACGCCAGCGGCACTTCCGGAACGGGCGCAGGATGGGCCGGCGCGAGCGCGCGAAGTTCGGCTGCACGGCTTCGGTGCTCGGGCGTCGCTTCGCCGTGCAGCAGGTTCGTCCATTCATGGGGATCGGCCGCGATGTCGTACAGTTCCTCTTCGCCGTTTGCATAGTGGATGTAGCGCCAGTGATCGCGGCTCACCGAATAAGCACCGGGACTTTGCATCTGGGTGACGGCGGCGTGAGGCCACGTGGCATCCGGATCGCGCAGCAGCGGCACGAGGCTGCGCTCGCTGCCCCCTTCGTTTCGAGAGGCAGGCAGCCCGCACAAATTCGTGAGAGTCGGGAACAAATCCGTAAGACTCACCGCACGATCGCACACGCTGCCGCGGCTCGTGCCCCCGGGCAGGCCGGGTGCGCCCTTCGGCACACGGATGATGAGCGGCACGCGCGTGCAGAGACGCCAGCCGGTGTATTTCTGCCAGTGCTCCTTTTCGCCCAGATGCCAGCCGTGGTCGCTCCACAGCACGACGATGGTGTTGTCACGCGCGGGACTCTTCTCCAGCGCATCCAGCACGCGCCCCACCATGGCATCGGAATAATGGATCGCCGCGAGATACGCCTGGATGCCTTTCTTCCACTGGCCTTCCTTCTGAATGTGCGGAAAATACCGGTTGCGCGCCAGCTGCTGGCCTGCGGGTGGCACGTCATCGAGGTCATCCTCTTTCCAGCCAGGTCCCGGCTGAATGCTCTCCAGCGGAAACGGTTCAAAATAGGCCTTCGGCAGAAACCACGGCTCATGCGGCTTGTAGATGCCACACCCGAGGAAGAACGGTTTCTCGTGCGTACGCGCAAGCTGCTCCCCGATCCATTTTGCAACAAGATGGTCCCCGCCGAACTCCTGGTCGCTTATGTCCAGCTCGCCCCAGTCCGTTTCGACGTACTGCCACGGCCCGCCCACAGGCAGGCTGATGGGCCGCTTCGGCGGATCAAACGTGCGCGGGAACGGATTGTCCTTGGCCTTCTCCGGAAAGTATTCATCCCACGATTTCGGGTCGATGATGTAGTGCAGCAGCTTGCCGGAGCCCGCGGACCAGTAGCCGTTGTTCGAAAAATGCCGCGGCAGCAGCTCTGCCTGCGGCAGCACATCACGCAGTTTTTGGCCGTTGTTGTACAGCCCGGAACGCCACGGCGGCACGCCGCTGAAGACCGCCGTGCGCGACGGATTGCAGGACGGCGCGGAGCAATGCGCGTTCGTGAAAAGCACACCGCTCTTCGCCAGCCGGTCAATGTTCGGAGTGCGCGTCTGCGCATGTCCACCGAGACAGCCGACCCAGTCATTGAGGTCGTCCACCGCAATGAAAAGAACATTGGGCCTGGCGGCAGTGCTGGCACGAACCACTCCCCCCGCAAAGAGCGCCCAAATTCCCAAGGCGACGACAACGGGCCGGATCAGGCGGAAGGCGTCAACAGATGTTGCTGCAGGATTGGAGAACGGCAAAGGAGTCATCGCATCTGTCCCGACCTGTCATTCATTTCCACTTGGAAGTCTTGATGTGGATTGCGTTCTGCCGCGACAAATGCGGCAAAGCTAAACTCCCGAGTTGCGCAAGATCTTGGCCGCAAGCCGTCCACTCCAGCCCCTTTTAATCAGAAAACAGCCCGGTATGAACGGCAGTTCTTGTATCCCGGGCATTCAATGAATGCCTGTGTGCAAAAAAGATGCAACGCCGCCAAATAAAGAAAGGTCTTATCATCTCCCCGGCCGTCTCCCGTTCGTACAAAGTTCATGGCCAGGAAACACGCTCTTCCACAGCCGCTTTCTTGACAACCTTCTCCATGCACTGAAAGCAAGTCCGTTCCAACTACATGCCTGAACCCACCCCCCTCGACCCCATTGCCATTGTTGGCATCGGATGCCGCCTTCCTGGAGGAGCCAAAAACCCTGAGTCCCTCTGGAAAATGCTGCTGAACGGGGTGGACGGCGTCCGTGAGGTGCCGCAGGACCGCTGGGATCACCGCTACTACTACGATCCCGAACCCGGCAAGCCCGGCAAGACCTACTCCAAGTGGGCCGGTCTCATCGACGAAATCGACACCTTTGACCCGGCCTTCTTCGGACTCACCCAGCGCGAGGCCGCCTTTGTCGATCCCCAGCAGCGCCTCCTGCTCGAAGCCACCTGGGAGGCTCTTGTGGATGCCGGCCAGCAGGTCGATATCGTCAAAGGCCAGGACACCGGCGTGTTTGTGGGAATTTCAACCCACGACTACAGCGACATCCAGCAGATCGATGTCGGCCGTGGCCAGGCTCATCCCTACTCAGCCACCGGCGTCGCCGCCAGCATCGCCGCCAACCGCATTTCCTACGCCCTGAATTTCCAGGGCCCCAGCGTCGCCGTTGACACCGCCTGCTCTTCTTCCCTCGTGGCCGTCCACATGGCCTGCCAGGCCCTTTGGAACAAAGAATGCCACACCGCCATTGCCGCCGGGGTGAACTGCATCATCTCCGCCTATCCCTTCCTCGCATTCTCCAGCATGAGCATGCTCTCCCCGGACGGCCGCTGCAAGGCGTTTGACGCCAGTGCCAACGGCTTTGTGCGTGGCGAAGGCGTGGGTGCCGTCTGCCTGAAGCCCCTCTCCGCCGCGCTGGCGGATGGAGACTCCGTCTATGCCGTCATCCGCAGCACCGCCGTCAATCAGGACGGCCGCACCTCCGGCATGACCGTGCCCAGCCGCGGCTCCCAGCAGGAGATCATCGCCACCGCCTGCCGCCTCGCAGGGGTGTCCCCGCATGAAATCCAGTATGCCGAAGCCCACGGCACCGGCACCACCATTGGCGATCTCATCGAGGGCAGCGCCCTCGGCACCATTCTCGGCGTCGGCCGCCAGCCCGGCGATGACTGCCTCGTCGGCTCCATCAAGACCAACATCGGCCACCTGGAAGCCGGATCGGGCATCGCCGGCCTCATCAAAGTCGCCCTCTGCCTCAAGCACGGCCTCATCCCGCCCAACCTCCATTTCAAAAACCCCAATCCCTCCCTCAACTTCGAGCGCCTGCGCCTCAAGATCCCCGTCGTCGCCACCCCCTTGAAAAAGGACGCGGATCACCGCCTCCTCGCCTGCATCAACTCCTTCGGTTTCGGCGGCACCAATGCCCACGCCGTGCTCGAAGCCGCCCCGGATCTCCCCCTCCCCATCTCGGAAGCCCCCTCCCCCGACACTCCGGAACTCATCCTCCCCCTCTCCGCCCGCGGCACTGATGCCGCCCTTCAGGCCGTCGTCCGTTCCTTCTACTCCTACCTCGAAACGGCGGACGAATCGATCTCCCTCAAGGCCATCTGCGCCGCCGCCAGCCGCCGCCGCACCCATCACGAGTTTCGTCTCGCCGCCGTCGGCCGCAGCCGCGACGAAATGCTCGCCTCTCTGGCCGCTTACCTCAGCAATGAGTCCGCCCCCGGCCTCAATGTCGGCCAGCCCCTCAAAAATGCCCGTCTCGTCTTCGTTTTCAGCGGACAGGGCCCCCAATGGTGGGCCATGGGCCGCGAACTCCTCGAACAGGAGCCCGTCTTCCGCCAGACCATTCAGACCTGCCACGATGAGCTGCTCAAACTCGGCGGCATCTCCCTCCTCGATGAACTGAGGCGCGATGAGACAGAAACCCGCCTGGACGAAACCCACATCGCCCAGACTGCCCTGTTCGCCCTGCAGGTCGCTCTCGCCGCGCTCTGGCAGTCCTGGGGCGTCCGCCCCTTCGCCGTGGTCGGCCACAGCATGGGCGAAGTCGCCGCCGCCCATGTCAGCGGTGCCCTCACCCTCCCGGAAGCCGTCCGCGTCATCCACCACCGCGGCCGCTGCATGGAGCAGACTCCTCTCCGCGGCAAGATGATCGCCGCCGCCCTCACTCAGGCCGAGGCGGAGGAGGTCATTGCCAGATATGGTACACAAGTCTCCCTCGCCGCCGTCAACGGCCCCCGCATGGTTTCCATCTCCGGCGATGGCGCTGCCGTGGATGAAATTTTCCACTCCTTGCAGCAGCGTGCGCTTTTTGTCCGCTACGTTCCAGTAAAATACGCCTTCCACAGCGCCCACATGGACCCCGTGCGCGACGACCTCGCCACATCCCTCGCCGGCCTCTCTCCGCAGCCCTCCACCGTCAAAATCTACTCCACCGTCACCGGCAAAATCGCCGAAGGCACCGACTACCATTCTGAGTATTGGTGGCGCAATGTGAGGCAAAGTGTGTTGTTTGCTCCTGCGATCGATGCGCTGATTGCCGCAGGCCTCACGCAGTTCTTGGAGATCAGCCCCCACCCCGTTCTTTCCACCTCGATGACCGAGAGTCTGGCGCAGGCGGAGGCGGTTGGAATGGTCCTCCCGTCCCTGCGGCGTCAAAAACCGGAACGTACCACCATGCTCGGAACGCTGGGTGCTCTGCACGTCAACGGTCACGATGTGAACTGGGCTTCGCTCTATCCGCAGGGCGGCCACGTCGTGCGTCTTCCAGAATATCCCTGGCAGAAGGATCGCTACTGGCATGAGCCTGCCTTTTCGGCACGATTGCGCAAAAACCCGCAGCTCAATCCTCTTACCAGCATCTTGCTGCAAACCGTCCACCCCACCTGGGAGACGCCGCTGAACAAAAGCGTCATGACCTGGCTGAAGGACCACCGCGTGGGGCAGCATCTCATCTTCCCCGGTGCTGGCTATGTGGAGATGGCTCTGTCCGCCGGTCGGGAACTTCATCCGGACAAGCCCGTGGTCATCGAAGAGCTGGACATCCTTCGCGGCTGCATTCTCCCGGCGGGCGATGACGTCACCTCCATTCAGATCGCCTGCAGCCCTGAGGAAAACACCTTTGTCATTCAGAGCACTCCCGTTCTGGACCCGCCAACATGGACCCAGCACGTCACCGGCCGCATGCGCACGGAGCCGGAGCGCACGCAGCCCGCTCCTTTTGATCTGGCGGCAATCAAACTGCGCTGCCTTTCGGAGCGGGATGGGCCTTCATTCTATCAGGCTGCCGCTGCGGCGGAGCTGCACTACGGACCGCAGTTTCAAGGCCTGACCCACGTCTGGGCCGGGCATGATGAAGCACTCGGACGCATCGAGCTTCCCGCCGCCGTGGCGGCTGAACTTGATCGCTATGTGGTTCATCCCGCACTGCTGGATGCATGCATTCACCCCACCATCGCGATCCCGGCGGACGGTCTCTACCTGCCCGCGCGAATGGAGCGCGTTCGCTGCTACTCCAAGCCCGGCGACAAGGTGTGGGCCTACGTCCGCAGGACGCAGGCGCTCGCGAAGAAGATCATCGTCATCGACCTGTTCATTCTTGATGACGCAGGAAACGTGCTGCTGGAGATTACCGACTTCCTCTGCAAACACACCGCCATGAGCAGCGCCCCCGGCTCGGGTGCGCAGGCAGACTGGCTGTATCAGTCCGAGTGGCACCTGAAGCCGCTCTCCACCGTCGTCAGCTCACGCTCTCCCGCAGGCTGGCTGCCAGAAAATACCACACTGGCCGCACAGCTCCGGCAGAATGCCGCTCACTTTAGCGCAGCTCTCGGAATGAATGCGCGTTATGAGGAATGGGAGGCACGCTTCCATCAGCTCTGCCGCAGCTCCATTCTTGCCGGGTTCAAGGACCTGGGCTGGCGTCCCAAAGTGGATGAGATCATCACGGTGGAAGCTTTCATGAAGCGCTTCAAAGTGCCGGTGGCTCATGCGCGCTATCTGCATCGCCTTTTCACGCTGCTGGAGGCAGACAGCTGGCTTCAGCCTCAAGCTTCCTCTGCCGAGCCCACCTGGAAAGTCACCGCGAAACCTGCTGCGACGAAGCGAGACAAGCTGTGGCAGGACCTCGTGTTTCACTTCCCCAGCTTCCATCCGGAACTCATTCTTCTGGAGCGCTGCACCACGGGACTTGCAGATTATCTGCGCGGCAAAGCTGAGGCCTCGGCGCTGCTGTCCGCCAACATGCTGGAGCAGTATCAGGCATGCTCTGTCTTCACGCGTGCGTATAATCAGACGGTGGGAGAGGCTGTGGCCGCCGCACTGGCCGGGCTTCCGGAAGGCCGCACCGTTCGCGTCTTGGAAATTGGCGCGGGCTCCGGCGGGGTGACCGCCAGCGTGCTGCCCCGTCTGCCTCGTTCAGGTGTGGAATACTGTTTCACGGATGTTTCAGATCGTTGGTTCGATCAGGCAGGAAAGAAATTCGGCGATTATGATTCAATTCAATACCGCGTGCTTGATTTGGATCTGCCGCCCGCGGAGCAAGGCTTTGCCGACGAGCGCTTCGACCTGATCCTGGTGTCCAACGCCCTGTCCCTGACACAGGACGTGCAGAAGTCGCTCCGCCATGTGCAGCAGTTGCTGGCATCCGGTGGATTCTTGGTGGCACTGGAATGCGAACGTGCCAGCCCCTGGCATGACCTGGTGCTGGGCACAGACTCACGCTGGTGGAGCTTCCAAGACTCCGCCCTGCGCGCGCATCATCCGCTGCTGCCAGCTTCAGACTGGGTTCAACTGCTCTCCGCCGCAGGTTTCCATGAGATCGAAGCCGTGACCGATGCCGGCAACCACAGCCAGACGGCGCAGGTCGTGTTGCTCGCCCATGGCCCCGAGCTGACGCAGCCGCTCGTCACGGACGAGCCTCAAGCCGAACCCGGCCTGTGGCTGATGTTTGCCGATCGCAACGGGCAGGCGCAATCACTCGCGAAATCCTTGCGCGAGCGCGGAGACACCTGCCTCCTCGTCACTGAATCGGACAACTTCAAGAACGTCTCTGCCGATGAAGTGCAGCTCTGTGCCTCTGCCGCGGAAGATTACACCCGCCTCATCTCCGGACTGCCTGTAGAAACGCCCCTGCGTGGCATCGTTCACATGTGGAGTCTCGATGTCCCTGCGGGTGAAGATCTCACCACGGCTGAGCTCGCGCGTTCTCAGGCACTCGTGTGCCACAGCCCGCTTTATCTGGTGCAGGCGCTGGCAGCCGCAGGCCGCAGCACCTTGCCCGGCCTTTGGTTTATTACACGAGGCGCCCAAGCTGCCGGCAGAAGTTCATCCGCTCTCCATCTCGTGCAGTCGCCCCTGAACGGCATGGCCCGCGTCATCGTGAGCGAGCAGCCGGACATGCACTGCCGCAGCATTGATCTTGATGCCTCCGGCAGCGCTGAAGACAGCACCCTCCTCCTCAAGGAGCTGCTGCATGCCGATGGAGAATCCGAAATCGCCTGGCGTGGTGAAGCCCGATATGCGCACCGCCTCGTGCACCGTTCGCTGGATCAGCCTGCTCAAAGCTCTCCAGCCGCACTCACCTCCGAGCAATGTTTCCGGCTCGAATCCGCCAAGCCCGGCTCGCTGGATCAGCTGGTGTTCCGTGCCAAGCCGCGCCGTGCTCCCGGTCCGAATGAAGTGGAGATCGAAATCTGCGCGGCCGCTTTGAATTTCCGCGATGTGATGAAGGCTCTCGGCATCTATCCCGCCGAAGCCGCCGATGCCATGCTGCTGGGCGATGAATGTGCGGGCCGCATCGTCCGCGTGGGAGCGGGTGTGACGCAGTTCAAACCGGGAGATGAAGTCATGGCGCTGGCCGCAGGATGCTTCGGCACTCACGTCACCACGGTTGAATACGCGGTGCTGGCAAAGCCGGCCCACCTGACCATGGAAGAGGCCGCGACCATGATGGTCACCTATCTGACGGCCTCCTACGCGCTTTCCCATCAGGGCCGCATGGCCAAAGGAGAGCGCGTGCTCATCCACGCCGCCACCGGTGGCGTCGGCCAGGCAGCGGTCCGCATTGCCAAAGCCGCGGGCGCGGAGATTTTTGCCACTGCGGGCAGTGCGGAGAAGCGCGCGTTTCTGAAACAGATCGGCGTGGAGCACGTGCTCGACTCACGTACGCTGGCCTTTGCAGGAGAGATCATGCGCATCACGCAAAACGAAGGCGTGGATCTGGTGCTGAACTCCCTTGCGGGAGAGGCCATTCATCAAAGCCTCTCGCTGCTGCGGCAGTACGGCCGCTTCCTGGAGATCGGCAAGCGTGACATTTACGGCAACACCAAGGTGGGGCTCTTCCCGTTCCGCAAAAATCTCTCCTACCACGCCATCGATCTCGGCCACGCTCTGGACCCGCGCAATTCGAAGGCCATCATGGGCAGCCTGAAAAAGCTGTTTGCCTCCCGCAAGCTTCCCGCCCTGCCCTATCGCACTTTCCCCATCGCGGACGCTGCGCAGGCCTTCCGCTACATCACGCAGGCACGTCAGATCGGCAAAGTGGTGCTGACCATGGCAGACGCTCGCGTGAGCTTGAGTGCGGAGACGGCGGATGCGCCACTGCATCTGAAACCAGATGCCACCTATCTCGTCGCAGGCGGCCTGGGCGGTTTTGGCCTGGCGATGTCCCAATGGCTCGTGGCACAGGGTGCCCGCCATCTGGTGCTCTCCAGCCGCAGCGGCGCCTCCACAGACGAGGCACGTGCGGGCGTGGCCGCCATGCAGGCCGCCGGTGCTTCCATCACTGTCATCCAGTCGGATGTGAGCGATCCCGCCAGCGTGACCGCGCTTCTTCAGGAGATCGAGCAGGCACATCCCCCTCTGCGAGGCGTCTTCCATGTGGCGATGGTGCTTGATGACGGCCTGATTTCCCAGCTGAATGCCGAGCGCTTCCAAAAAGTCACCACGCCGAAGATCAATGGCGCGTGGAACCTGCACCAGCAGACGCGCGGCCTCCCGCTGGATCACTTCGTCATGTTCTCATCCGTGGCCTCCATTATCGGCAGTCCGGGTCAGGCAAACTACGCCGCGGCCAATGCATTCCTCGATGCGCTGTCCAGCCATCGACACGCCATGGGTCTGCCGGCCCTGACCGTCAACTGGGGCGTCATGTCCGGCGTCGGCTATGTGGCGCGCCACAAGAAGCTGGAAGAACACTTCGCACGCATTGGCTGGTCAGGCCTGACGCCTGCCGAGAGTCTCCCCATCCTGGGCAGGCTCATGCAGCAGCCGTACATCAGTCAGATGATGGTCTCTCGGATTGACTGGGCCAAATGGGCCGCCGTCACTCCGGCCATCATCGCCACGCCGCGCTATGCCCTGCTGACCACCGAGGACGCCCTCAGGCAGCACCCGTCCGACGATTCCAACTGGCTGCGTGATTCCGTGCTCAAGGCTGCGCCGGCGGAGCAGCTGGGCATCCTGGACACCTTCCTGCGCGAACAGGTGGCCAAAATCCTCCGCACCTCTCCCGGCAAAATCGACTCCAAACGCCCTCTCAATGAAATCGGCATCGATTCGCTCATGGCAGTGGAGCTCATTCACCAGATCGAAAGCCTCACAGGCATCGCCATTCCCACAGGCCAGCTGATGGGCGGCGCTCCCACCGTGCAGAAGCTTTCTGAGATCCTGCTGAGCAATCTGACGGGCGGCAAAGCTGAATCTCAGGCTCCTGCCCCCACGCAGGAAGTTTCGGCGCCGCCTGCTGAAGAAGATGGTTTTGTTCACGATGCGCACCTCGGCCTCTGGAACATTCCGTTTGCCGCGGATCCGGTGCCCGCTGAACAAATTCAGGAACCGCAGATCATCTTTCTAACCGGCGGCACCGAATTCTACGGAGCCTTCCTTCTGCGCGACCTTCTGCAGCAGACGCGCGCTGCCGTTCACTGCCTTGTCAGGGCCGAGGACGCCGCCGCCGGCACTCGTCAGATCGAAATGCATCTGACGCAATGCGGCTGCTGGGATGATGCCTTCCGCCATCGCATCCTGCCTGTGTTGGGGGACCTTTCCCAGCCTTTGCTCGGACTCGAACCCGCCGCCTTTGACCTGCTTGCATCCACGGTGGATGTCATCTTCCATACTGCCGCCCATATCAACCACATCGCCTCCTACGCACAGCTGCGGGATGTCAATGTGAACGGCTCCGTGGAGATCATTCGTCTGGCCGCCCAGACGCGGCTCAAGCCCGTGCACTACCTCTCCAGCGCGACGGTGCTGGCTGCCAGCTCTGCCACCGCCGAAAGCCCGCTGCACGAGGATGCTCCGCTCTCCGCGCATGAAAAGCTCGTGCTGGGCTACAGCCAGAGCCGCTGGGTTGCAGAACAACTTTTCATTCAGGCCCGCGCCCACGGCCTGCCGGTGAATGTTTACCGCCCCGGCCTCCTCGTGGGCGATGACCGCACCGGCATCAGCCCCGCTGACAATGTCATCTGGCTCTTCCTCAAGACCTGCATCGCCGCCGGTGTGGGGCCTGACGCTGATTACAGCAGCCTTCTCACCCCGGTGGATTTTGTGTCGGCCGCCATGGTGCGCCTCTCGCTGGATCTCACCGAATGCGGTCGCAACTATCACCTGATCAACCCCGCCGCGCCCAGCTTCCGCGACGTGCTGGAGCTGGCTCGCGGCTGCGGCTACCCCATTCGTGTGGTGCCGGAGCAGGAATGGGAGACCATGCTCTCTGGTGGTGGCCTCAGCTTGCAGCAAAACCCCGTGGCGGCCTATCAGATGTTCATCCCACGCCATGTGCTTTTGCACTTCGTTCAGGAGCAGTCCGCCGAGTTCTGCGGGAATGCGCTGCGGGACCTGAACGGCTCCGGCATCCGGTGCCAGCCTGTCGATCACGACCGCATGCAGCGCTACCTGGGGCACTTCGTGCGCACGGGCTTCCTGCCTCCGGCCGATGCAGCGCAGTAGATGGCTGGGGAGGCCGAGCTGCACGAGCCGCGGCTTCCCTGCTTGATACTTGGAACGCAAAGTGCGACACACCTCCGGCATGAACGAGATCACCAGGCGCAAAAATTTCATCCCGGTCACCGATGAGCTGATTTCGTACCTGGATCAGTTCGGTCGCTGCTACTCCCTGCCGACGACCTACCAGGAACTGCGCAACTTTTCCGAGAGCTACCCCCTCTTTGACAAAGAAGGCAACGCCACGCACTGGAGCAGCGTGCTCTACCCGCGCGAACTGCAGCAGGAGATCTACCCGAAGCTGACCAGCATCTACTCGCAGCTGCGCACCGGAGATTTCCACGCGGTGCCGCATCTCTTTGTGGAGCGGGTGGACTACTGCGAATTTGGCAACTCCCGCCCCTTCCGCGTGCGTGTGGTGAACCAGTACAATGACAACTACGACCACTTCTATGTGAAAACCGCGGACGCCTCCCGCGTGTACGGCCTGGAGCTGGAGCACCTGCTGTCCCCCAATCGCATCAACTACCTCATGCACCGCGGCGGCACGCTGGTGGAGGAGCACATCGCGGGCATTCCGGGAGACGCCTTCATTCGGGACTACCTTCAGCGCCCGGATTTCAACGGCGTTCGTCTGGCCAAGGAGTTCGTCAAATTCAGCGAGCGCTGCTTCATCCGCCTGCTCGGGGACATGCGCAGCTACAACTACGTGGTGGACATGACGCCCGACTTTGAAGAGGTGCAGTATCGCGTCCGTGCCATCGACTTCGACCAGCAGAGCTATGAAGGCCGCAAAAGCCTCTACCTCCCGCAGTTCTTCAAGGAAAACAACCCCGTGGTGCAGCTCTGCTCCGCCTGCCTGAACTTCCCCACCATGAAGCAGTACCAGGAGGAGGAGCGCAGCCTCATCTCCCGCCGCTACCTCTCCGAGCACCAGCGCATCACCGCCCTGCTGCACTGCATGAAAAACAATGCGGTCGAGCCGTTTGAAAAAGTCGTGCAGCTCCGCGCCGAACTCGGCCAGTTTCACAGCACCCATGTCTTTGAGTCCTGCAAATCCATGGGCGAAATCGTCGAACGCAATCTCGACCTCATGCTGGGCCGGCACCTGGAATAGTACGAGATCGCACTTGCCGCCGGCGCTGTCCTGATTTCTTCTGCGGGGGACATGCCTTGCAAACTCATCATCATCACCGGCTCCCAGCTGGGGGTCGAACGCTCCTCCCTTGAGTGGGCGCTCAAACACGAATTTCCGCACGGCGGCTGGTGCCCGAAGGGCCTTTTCGGAGCCGCGGAACCACTCGACCCACGTTACAAGCTCAAAGAGGGCGAAACTGAGAATTTGCTGGACTCAGTCGGTTCCAATGTCCGGGATGCGGAGGCCACCCTGGTGTTTACCATGGCTGCCAAGGCTGCCGGCGCCGCACTGAAGGCAGTCACCGGCGCCAAGAAGCAGAAAAAGCCTGTGCTGCATGTGCATCGGGGCATTCTGGGTGTATCCGAAAAAATCGTGGCGTTTATCGACAAACATTACATCCGCCGCCTTCACGTCACCGGCTCCACGGATGCGGAGGAACCTGGCGTGGGAGACTGGGCGGCCAACGAACTCGAAAAGGCCAAGGGCATTCTGGACCGGCGTCCGGAATAAGTGAGCCTGGCACGCGACGCGCTGCTCCGTATTTTAGGACAGGGGCCCGCCTGATCGATGCGCGCTTCGGTGTGGATCCATGCGATCTAAACTGAAGGGGCGGCCAACGGGCCTGGCCCTTTCCCCATCTTCATTCCTCGCCAGACTGCAACATGCTCTTTTTCGCCACCGCTGCCGCTCATGCCTCCCTGCCCCCCATGGGCATGCTGGCACCTTTCATCGTGCTTCTGCTGTGCATCGCCCTGATGCCTCTGATTGCCGTTCACTTCTGGGAGCGGCATTACCCCAAGGTGGCGGTGGCTCTGGGACTGGTCACCGCGGCTTACTACGCCTTCGTGCAGCAGGACTGGCACCCGCTGCACCACGCGGCCCAGGAGTATGTGAGCTTCATGGCTCTGGTAGGCTCTCTCTTCATCATCTCAGGAGGCATCAGCATCCGTGTAAAAGGGGAGGCCACGCCGCTGGTAAACACGCTATTCCTCCTGATCGGCGCCCTGCTGGCCAATCTCATCGGCACCACCGGGGCGTCCATGCTTCTGATCCGCCCCTGGATCAAAATGAACCGGTTTCGCATCACCGGTTTTCACATCGTCTTCTTCATTTTCATCATCAGCAATGTCGGGGGCTGCCTCACACCCATCGGGGACCCGCCGCTGTTTCTGGGTTTCCTGCGCGGCGTGCCTTTCTTCTGGGTGCTGCAGCACTGCTGGCCGGCCGGACTGCTGGCGCTGACGCTGCTGCTCGCGACCTTCTTTATCCTCGATGCCCGCAATTTTTACCGCATCCCCAAACACATCCGCGACAAGGAGACCGCGAACGAAGAATGGCATTTCGGCGGCCTGCTGAATCTCGCGTGGCTCTGCGTGGTGATAGCGGCCGTGCTTCTGCCGAAGAGCCTTCAGGAAACGGCGCTGCTCGGTGTCTTCTCCGTTCCTGCCCTGGTGATGATCGCGGCCTCGGTCGCCTCCTACTTTACCACCAAGCCCGCCGTGCACGAGGCGAACGATTTCAATTTCGGCCCTGTGAAGGAGGTGGGATTTCTCTTCATCGGCATCTTCCTTACCATGATCCCGGCGCTGCAGATTCTGCAGAGCGGAGAGGCGGTGGAGATCAGCTCACCCCTGCAGTATTACTTTACCACGGGCGCGCTTTCCGCCTTTCTAGACAATGCCCCGACCTATCTTTCCTTTCTCGCCGCAGCCTTGGGCCAGCAGCATCTCTCGGTGGAGTCTCATGGAGACGTGCTGAGATTTGCCGCGGAGCACACAGGGCACCTCGTCGCCATCTCCCTGGGCGCTGTGTTCTTCGGAGCCGGCAGCTACATCGGCAACGGCCCCAACTTCATGGTCAAAGCCATTGCCGAGAAATCGAAAGTGAACGCGCCTTCCTTTCTCGCCTACATGTACCGTTATTCCATTCCCATCCTGCTGCCCATCCTCATCATCGTGGGCTGGGTGATGGTGAAGAGCGCACCATAACCGCCTCCTATTCTTCCAGGTAGATCGTGCTGCCACGCGGCGGCCTCTTGGCCCAGTTGAACATGGAGCCAAAGCCGCCAGATGATTTGGAACCGTCCACAACGGCCCGGCGCACAGTGACCTTTGGCTTTCCCTTCGCGGGTTTCGCGGGTGCTGCGGAGGCGACTTTCGCAGGTGCTGCTGCGGCAGCGACTTTCGCCTTCCCCTTCTTCGGAGCGGCGGCGACGTCCGTAATGATTTCCACACCGATCGGGATCGCGGACTCAGTGGCAGCGAGTGAGCTCTGGCCCACGATCTGGACCGGTGTCCCTTCCGGAGTTTCTTTGAAAAAGATGCGGGCCATTTTGGTGGGCAGACGGATGCAGCCGTGGGAAGCCGGATAACCCGGCAGGTAACCCTCATGCATGCCAATGCCGCCGACAATGCGCATGAAGTAGCGCATGTTTGCCCCCTGATAGGTCGTCCCGGGAGGCGCAGGATCGGTACGGGTGTCCACGTCCGACTGCACCACATTGCCCGCCTTGTCCACGTAGGAGCCGAAGAGCGAGGAACGGTGGTCGATGTCCTTGTCCAGAATGCTGTAGGAGCCGGTGACGGTTCCGTGCCCCTCCCGCCCTGAGGATACGGGTGACACGCCCACGAGCTCCTTGTCCTTGAAATACTGCACGCGCTGGGTGCTCAGATTGATGACGATCCGGGGTTTGCCGGACACGCCATCGCCTTTCCACCACGCACGACTGTCGAGCGGGCTGTCCGCCACCTCCGGGCTGGACGAGCAGCTGACGCCGGCAAACGCGCACCCCAGAACCAGCAGAGTTCTCCGAAGGCGGGCAGATGGACGCTGGGGTGTCATGCCGGATGAATTTGCAGTCAGCATGCCATTTTTCCATCGAAAATCTACCGTCTCCGGCGCCTGAGCCAGATCAGGCATAGGTCACGGGAGTGCCTGTGCTGTTGGCGAGAGCCTTGAAGCGCTTTGTCAGCTCCTGCGTCAGCTTGCCAGGAGTACCGTCGCCAATGGGGCGGCGGTCATACTTCACGGCAGGAATGACTTCTGCGGCGGTGCCGGTCAGGAAGCACTCGTCAGCGGTGTAAACGTCAAAACGCGTCATGACGGCCTCGTCGCAGGGAATGCCCATTTCGGCGAGGATTTCCATGACGGCACGGCGGGTGATGCCATCCAGAGCGCCGGAGGAGATCGGCGGCGTGGTGACCTTGCCGTTTTTCACGATGAAGACGTTGTCGCCAGTGCACTCGGAGACGAAGCCCTGGTCATTGAGCATGATGCCCTCGTCGCAGCCGGCCTGAAGACACTCGATCTTGGCCATGATGTTGTTCAGGTAGTTCAGGCTCTTGACCTGGGGGCTGAGAGCGGCGGAGTTCGGGCGGCGGGTCCCGCAGGTGATGAGCTCCAAGCCCTTCTCATAACGCTCTGCCGGATACAGCGTGATGCTGCTGGCGATGATGAACACGCTGGCCTTCGGGCACTGGTAGGGGTTCAAGCCGAGGGAACCGACGCCACGGGTGATGACGAGGCGGATGTAGCCGTCGCGGAGATTGTTCGCCGCCACGGTGTCGAGGGTGGCTTTTTCCATTTCCTCAAAGGAGATCGGCACGGTCAGGCAGATGGCCTTGGCACAGTCATAGAGGCGGTGCAGATGCTCCGTAAGGCGGAACACGCGGCCATTGTAAATGCGGATGCCCTCAAATACTCCGTCTCCATAAAGCAGGCCGTGGTCGAAGACAGAGATCTTCGCCTCGGATTCAGGAACGAGTTTGCCATCAAGGTAAATGAGGAGATTTGCGGACATGGGGGGCGTAGAATCCACAGATAGGACGCTTTTGCAAGCGCTGGCAATGTGCTTGCGCGAGACCGATTCGCGCCCATCCTGCGCCCCCGTTTAACCCGCACCCTAGAAATACCATGGCCGACATCTCCACCAGCGCAGCAGACAAGAAGGACAAGGAATACTTCACCAGCGTCCCCCAGGAAGCCCCCGGCTTCTTCCTCAAGGGCTGCCACCAGTATGACTGGGGCCTCAAAAACCGCCTCAGCAAGGTCTTCAACCCCAAGGACGGCCGCACCGTGATGCTCGCCTTTGACCACGGTTATTTCCAGGGTCCGACCACCGGCCTGGAACGCGTGGACCAGACCATCCTCCCCCTGGCCCCGTATGCCGACTGCCTCATGCTGACCCGCGGCATCCAGCGCTCCGTCATTCCTGCCTCCACCACCAAGGCCATCGCCCTGCGTGCCTCCGGCGGCACCTCGATGATCAGCCCCATGGAAGAGTGGGAAGGCGAGATCGACGGCAAGAAGGCCAAGTTTGGCCGCCCCGGCTTTGAGCCTCTTTCCAACGAAAGCACCGCGCTGAACATTGAAGAAGCCATCCGCCTCAATGCCTCCGTGCTCGCCGTCCAGGTCTTCATCGGCAGCGCCTACGAGCGCCAGTCCCTCAAGAACCTCACCGACCTCGTCGATGCCGCCAGCCGCTACGGCATCGCCGTCATGGGCGTGACTGCTGTGGGTCGTGCCATGGCCCGCACCCCGCAGTACTTCCGCCTCGCCACCCGCATCATGGCGGAGCTCGGCGCGAACGTGGTGAAGTGCTACTACACCGAGAAGGAATTCGACACCGTGACCAGCTGCTGCCCCGTGCCGATCGTGATCGCCGGCGGCAAGAAGCTCCCCGAACTCGACGCCCTCAAGATGTGCGCCAACGCCATCAAGCAAGGCGCCAGCGGCGTGGACATGGGCCGCAACATCTTCCAGAGCGATGCGCCCGTCTCCATGATGCAGGCCGTCCATGGCGTGGTGCACGGCGGTCTCAATGCCAACAAGGCTTTCGAACTCTACAACGACCTCAAGAAGAAGGAGCTGAAGAAGAAGTAAGCCTTCGAGTCACCGAACGCATTCACCGGAGGGGGATCATCTTGATCCCCCTTCTTTTTTCCCGAAAAGCCAGATTTTGAAACCACTAATCCAACACAAATCCCACACTAATAATGCACCGGAAAAATCCCATTCTGGATTCCTGCATTAGTGTTCCATTAGTGTCCTATTAGTGGTTTCAAAATCCGGTCCGAATTCCCTTCCCGGCTGCATCACCCCATGCTAAAGCCCCTGCGATGAAACACCCCGTCTCGTTCCTGCGCACCATCACCCTGCTGGAGGCCATATCGTTCCTCATCCTGCTCTTCATCGCCATGCCGCTGAAATACTTCTATGGCATGCCTGTGGCGGTCAAGATCGTGGGCATGGCGCATGGTCTTTTGTTTGTGACTTTCTGCTTTGCCCTGTATCGCGTGCTGATGCACACGAAGTGGCCCTTCAGCCGCGCGGTGCTGCTCTTTGTCGCCTCGCTGCTGCCTTTCGTGCCCTTCTTCATTGACCGCCGCATGCGTGCGTGGGCAGCAGAAGACTCCACCCAGACGCCGGCGTGAAGAAGGTCCTCATTCATTCTGACGGCGGCTGCCATGGCAACCCCGGCCCCGGTGGCTGGGCCGCGGTGCTGGCCTATGGCAAGCACGTGCGCGAACTTAAAGGCGGTGTGCCGGCCACCACGAACAACCGCATGGAACTACAGGCGGCCATCGAGGCACTGCGCATTCTCAAAGAACCCTGCCAGATCGATTTCCACACCGACTCCCAATACGTGCGCCAAGGCATCAGCCAGTGGATCGCCGGATGGAAGCGCAACGGCTGGCGCACCAGCACGAAGCAGCCGGTGAAAAACGCGGATCTTTGGCGTGAACTGGATGCGGCGACTGCCCGGCACAAAATTCAGTGGCACTGGGTAAAGGGCCACGCCGGACACACCGAGAACGAACGCTGCGACCAGCTGGCGAATGAGGCCATCGCAGCGGTGAAAGCTGCTTACACACCGCATCAGTTGAAGGCGCTGCTTGAAGAATTCAAGGCAGAGGCCGAAGCTCAGCTGCTGTGACCTCCTCCACCCCAGAACACGAACGCCTGCGCGCTGACCGCGAGCGGCAGGGGAACTGGAAGCGCTGGGGGCCGTATCTTTCGGAGAGGCAGTGGTCGACGGTGCGGGAAGACTATTCGGCGGAAGGAGATGCGTGGGACACTTTTCCGCATGAGCAGGCGCGCTCGCGGGCGTATCGCTGGGGCGAGGACGGTCTGCTGGGTATTACGGACCGGCAGTGCCGCCTGTGCTTCGCGCTGTCGCTGTGGAATCACCGCGACCCCTTTCTCAAAGAGCGGCTCTACGGCCTCACAGGTCCGCAGGGAAACCACGCCGAGGACGTGAAGGAGCTCTACTATTACCTCGACTCCACGCCGACGCATTCCTACTTGAAGGCGTTGTACAAATACCCGCATTGCGAGTTCCCCTACCAGAAGCTGGTAGAGGAGAACAAACGCCGCGGCCTGAACGACCTGGAGTTTGAAATCACGGACACCAGCGCCTTTGCGGAAGAACGTTACTTTGATGTCTTTGCGGAATACGCCAAGGCTGCGCCGGAGGACATTTGCATCCGCATCACGCTGCACAATCGCGGTCCTGAAGAGGCCGCGCTGGATGTGCTGCCCACGCTTTGGTATCGGAATACATGGTCGTGGGAGGAGGGGGCGGCCCGGCCGCAGCTTACGCTCGTGGATGGAAAGGTGGAAGCGAGGCACAGCGGGCTGAAGGCTGCCATGGTGGACGATCTCGGGAAGCACTGTCTCCAGGCCATGGCGGCGAGTGATGGCACGCAGGCGCAGTGGCTGTTTACGGAGAATGAGACGAATCAGAAGCTGCTCTTCGGTTCGCCCAATGCCTCGCCCTACACCAAGGACGCATTTCATCGTTTTGTGGTCGGCGGTGAATTGGAAGCGGTGAATCCGGCGCAGACGGGCACGAAGGCGGCGGCGCACTACCGTTTGCACATTCCTGCGGGTGGCAGTGTGACGCTGAAGCTGCGGCTGCGCGAACAATCACTTGCTGCGGGCGCTGATTTTGATGAGGTTTTCACCCAGCGCATTCAGGAGGCGGACGCGTTTTACCAGACGCTCTATGCGCCGGATGCAGTGCATGCGCAGATCCAGCGGCAGGCGTTTGCGGGGCTGCTGTGGTCGAAGCAGTTTTATTATTATGTGGTGCCTGAATGGCTGCAGGGAGACCCAGCTTATCCGCCACCGCCGGAGAGCCGCAAGGGCGGGCGCAATCACCACTGGCAGCATGTTTATGCCAAAGATGTGCTCTCCATGCCGGACAAGTGGGAGTACCCGTGGTTTGCCGCGTGGGATGCGGCCTTTCACATGCTGCCGTTTGCAGAGCTGGACCCAGACTTTGCCAAGGAGCAGCTGCTGCTCTTTTTGCGCGAATGGTACATGCACCCAAACGGGCAGATCCCCGCCTATGAATGGAAGTTCAGCGACGTGAATCCGCCCGTGCATGCCTGGGCCTGCTGGCGTGTGTATAAAATTTCGGCTCCTGCCGGCGCGCGTGACCGCGAGTTCTTGGAGCGCTGCTTTCAGAAGCTGCTGCTCAACTTCACCTGGTGGGTGAACCGCAAGGACAGCGAAGGACACAACCTCTTTTCCGGCGGCTTCCTCGGCCTGGACAATATCGGCATCTTCGACCGCTCGCAGCCGCTGCCAGATGGCCAAAGACTGGAGCAGGCGGACGGCACGGCGTGGATGGCCTTCTATGCGCTGACCATGCTGAACATGGCGCTTGAACTCGCGCAACGAAACGACGGCACTGTGAATGCCGCGTATGAAGACATGGCCTCCAAGTTCTTCGAGCACTTCGTGCAGATCGTCGATGCCATCAACCACATCGGCGATGAAGGCCTGTGGGATGAGGACGACGGCTTCTACTACGATGAACTGCATGCCGAAGGCCAGCCGCCTCTGCCGTTGCGCACACGCTCACTGGTGGGCCTTCTGCCCCTCATCGCCGTTGAACTGCTTGATGAACATCGCATCGCCATGCTCCCGGGATTCAAGAAACGCATGGAGTGGTTCTTGCATCATCGCTCGGACCTGGCCCAGCATGTGAGCTACTGTGAAAGCGGCGGCACCCATGGGCATCGGCTGCTGGCCATTCCATCCCGCGAGCGCCTGCAGCGTCTTCTTGGCTACCTGCTCGATGAACAGGAATTCCTCTCGCCGTTCGGCATTCGCTCCCTTTCCAAGTACCACGAAGAGCACCCCTACACGCTGCGCCTCAATGGCGGCGACCTCACCGTCCGCTATGTGCCCGGGGAAAGCGACAGCCTCATGTTCGGCGGCAACTCCAACTGGCGCGGTCCCGTGTGGTTCCCCATCGCCTACCTCATCGTCGAGGCGCTGGAGCGCTACCACCATTTCTACGGCAAAAACTTCACCATCGAGCTGCCCAGCGGCAGCGGCCACCACGTGACGCTGCAAGGCGTCGCCAATGAAATCTCCCGCCGCCTGACCCGCCTGTTTGAACCGGATGCCAGCGGCCACCGGCCGTGCCACAATGGGGATGAGCGCTATGCGAGCCATCCCAATTGGAAAGACTTGCTGCTGTTTCATGAATACTTCCACGCCGACACCGGTCGCGGCTGCGGTGCGTCTCATCAGACAGGCTGGACGGCGCTGGTGGCGAGGCTGGTGAGGAAGAGGTAGAGCCCACGAGAACGACTCAATCAGGAAGCCCCCCGCCCTCGAACGGAGCCCTTTTCACTGACGTGGCCGCTCGCCGTAAATTCGTTCAATTCCAACGAATTGCGTCTTTAGGCCGCCTTTACGAACCGCAATAAAACACCATATATTGACAGAATAGTTATTCACATACCATATATTGTATCCAACCACCTTTCTCCACTTAAGGACTCCATGGACAAAATCTACCCCATCAGAAAATACGATTTCACCCTCATGCAGCAGAAGGCCGAGGAGGCGCTAGCGGGTAAACGAGTCATCAATGGCATCCCGTTTGCGGGCTTTGATCTGTTTCCGGTGAAGTATGAGTGGGCATTTGAAAAGTACGCCGCCATGATGGCCAATCATTGGGAGCCGGAGGACATCCAGATGCAAAAGGATGTGGAGCAATGGCGCTCCGAGCAGATCACCCCCAATGAGCGCTGGATCATCATGATGGGCATTGGCTATTTCAGCGCTGCCGAGGGCATCGTCGGGGACAACATCCAGCACGTGGTGCGGGATCTTGTTTCAGCGCCCGAACTGGAGCTCGTGCTGGGTCGCCATGCGCATGAAGAGAACATCCATGCCGACAGCCTACTCTACATGATCTCTTCTCTGGGCATCGATCCCCATGAGTGCGAGGCGATGTTTGAGCAGATCCCCTCGATTGTGAATAAGAACGAGTTCGTGACCCGGCATTCGAACAACCTGCGCAGCGACCTCGATCTCAGCTCCATCGCAGGCAAGCAGTTGCTGGCCAAAAATATGTTTGTCTTCGGCCAGTGCATGGAGGGCACGCAGTTCTACGGACTGTTTGGCATGATCCTCAGCCTCTATCGTCAGGGCAAGTTCCCCGGCATCGGGCAGATGTTCCGCTACACGCTGCGGGACGAGTCGAACCACATCGAAGTCTTCCGCCACCTTTTCCTGGACTTACTGCGGGAGAATCCGGAGATCTGCACCGCCGCCTTCCGGGATGAGCTGGTGCAAATCATGCGTGAGGGAGTGGCACTGGAAAAAGAGTTCATCCGCGACTGCCTGCCGGTCAATGCGGTGGGCCTGACGATGGCGGAGTTTGAGCGCTACACTGATTTCATTGCCGACCGCCGTCTGCGCGGCTGCGGCCTGCCAGAACTTCATCCCGGCATTCAAGATCCGTTGCCTTGGTTGGATGAAGTCATCTTCATGCGCAAGGAGCAGAACTTCTTTGAGGGAAAAGTCACCGACTACCAAAAAGTCGCCGGCTTCATCTCAGAAATCTTCCAAACCGATGCGACCTCTGAACGCGAGAGCTATGCCGAGTTGCAGCAACTCTGGCCAGCCATCACGAATCCAACCACGCCAGCTCCAGAGCCCGTGAAACAGAACCCTGCCGCTACGGTGTATCAGGGTGAGCCGACCATCCGCACCACTTCGGAGAAAACCACCTGCCAGATCGGCAACCGTGTGTTCCTGCTCGACAAGGCAAAGGCGAAACTCGCGTTTTCAGCCAAGCGCGTGGTCAACGGTCGTGAGACGATGACCTTCAATCTGCTGCCGCTCAAATACCCCTGGGCCTATGAACTCCACAAGCAGATGAAAGCCGATCACTGGGGGCCGCTGAGTCCGGACATCCAGATGCAGACGGACATTGAACAATGGCATGCGGCCGATCTAAGTGCAGGCGAACGTTCGACTCTCCAACTGGCCATCGGCTGGATGGCAACGTCCCGCAAAATGGCCGGCGGGGAACTGCAGCACGTGGTGCGCACGCTGGTGACCGCGCCAGAACTCAAACTAGTCCTCGGGCGTGAAACGCATGACGACAACATCCGCATCGAAGCCCTGGTCCACGCCGCACACACCCTCGGCGTGAACATCCATGAGTGTGAGGCGCTGTGCCTGACCTCGCCTTTGATCGCCCGGAAGGAGGTCTTTGCCACCAGGCACACCAGCGGTCTCCAGCGTGGCCTGGATCTTACCCAGCCTGAAAACCTGAAACTGATGGCCCGCAGCCTGTTCGTGTTCGGTCAGTGCATGAAGGGCCTCCAGTTCTTCGGCCTGTTTGGCTCCATCATGAGCCTCCAGCTTCACAACCGGTTTCCTGGCTTCCGCCAGATTCTCTCAAACCTTCTGAAGGACGAGGCCCACTACACCGAGTTCTTCCGCCAGCTCTTCCTGGACCTGCTGGATGAGAATCCTGCGATCAACGACTCCGCTTTCCGGGAAGAACTCCTCGGCATCATGCTGGAAGCGGTAGCTCTGGAAAAAGACCTGATTCGTCAGGGCCTGCCCATGAAAGCACTGGGCCTGAAGATCGAGGACTATGAAAGCTTCATCGACCATACCGCCAATTGCCGGCTCAGAGGCTGTGGCCTGCCCATGCTCACTCCAGACACAAAGAACCCGCTGCCCTGGCTGCCAGAGCCCATGCACCTGAAAGAGACAACCGCCCTCAGCGCGAGCAGCGGCTACCTGAAGCCCTGTGAAGACGACGATTTTTAATATCATCACACGAAATGAACCAAGAACCACTCACACCAGCACCCCAGACGGAACCTGCACAACCCCAGACTCCAGCTGCCCCAACGAGGCTCGCCGACGATATTGACTTCAGTGACGTTCAGCTCGGCACCCGCCAGCAAGATGCTATTCAAGGCATCGTCTGTGAAGGGGGCTGCGAATGAGGTGGGCGAAGGGATCAAGATGATCCCTCTCCTGTTCAGAGCATCGCCCGAAACTCCGCCTCGCTGACGATCTTCACTCCCAGCTTCGTCGCCTTGTCCAGCTTGCTGCCCGCATCTTCGCCAGCCAGCAGGTAGGTCGTCTTCCCACTCACACTACCGCTCACTTTGCCACCATTGGCGCGAATGGTGTCAGCAATCGTTTCGCGGTCCTCGCTCAAGGTGCCGGTGATGACCCAGGTGGTGCCGTTGAGCTTGTCTGACGCGGCGGTGACAGCTTTCTGCGTGAAGTTAAGACCCGCCGCGCGGAGACGATCCAGCAACGCGATGTTGTGCTCCTCACGGAACCAGGCGTGGATGCTGACCGCTACGATTTCCCCAATGTCCGGACACTGGACCAGCTCTTCCACACTCGCTTTGGCGATGGCTTCGATGCCGCTGAAATGCTCGATGAGCTTGCGCGCACCACCTGCGCCGACATGCAGAATGCCGAGGCCAAAGACGAGACGCCACGGGTCCTGCTGCTTGCTGGCGGCGATTGCTTTGAGGTAATTGTCGATGCTCTTGGTTCCCACACGCTCCAGCCGTGCCAGTGACAGTTCATTGAGATCATAGAGATCGGCGACGTCTTTGACGAGCTTGAGCTCCACCAGCTGCGCGATGACCGATTCTCCCAGCCCGCTGATGTCCATGGCGGCACGGCTGACAAAATGCTCGATGCGGCGCTTCACCACTTCCGGGCAGTGCGGATTCGGACAGCGGATGACCACCTGCTCCTCGTCCTTCGAAACAGCCGTCCCGCACACCGGGCAATGCGTGGGGACTGGCACTGGGACCTCAGTACCCTTGCGCAGCTCCTTTTTCACGGAAACAACCGCGGGAATGATCTCGCCGGCTTTTTCGATGATGACGGTATCTCCCACACGGATGTCCTTGCGCTCGATTTCTTCGTAGTTGTGCAGCGTGGCATTGCTCACTGTGCTGCCGCTTACCAGCACGGGCTCCAGACGCGCCACAGGCGTCAGGGCACCGGTGCGGCCCACCTGGATGTCGATGGCGGTGATCTTCGTTTCCGCCTGCTCCGGCTGGTATTTGTAGGCGATGGCCCAGCGCGGTGCTTTGCTGGTCACGCCGAGTTCGCGCTGATCGGCGAAGCTGTTCACCTTGATCACTGCACCGTCCGTTTCATAGGGCAGCGACTTGCGTTTTTCATCCAGTTCGCGGATCGCCTGCAGCAGGCCCTCAGCGCTGTCCGCATGCCAGATGAGGTCCGCCTTGCGCAGACCAGCGGCATCCAGCAGAGCATACACATCCGTCTGCGATTCCACATGGCTGGCCTCCGCCAGACCGTAGAAGACGATGTCGAGCGGGCGCCTGGCCACGATCTTCGGATCCAGCAGCTTCAGGGTGCCGGCGGTGGAATTGCGCGGATTGGCAAACAGCGCCTCGCCTGCTTCTTCACGCTCCTGATTGAGCTTCGCAAAGCCCGCCTTCGTCATGAAAACTTCACCACGCACCTCAAAGGTCTGCTGCCCATCTTTCGGCAGGCGCAGTGGCAGGCGCTTGATGGTCTTGAGATTGTTCGTCACATCGTCGCCAGTCTGTCCATCGCCGCGCGTCGCACCGTATTTCAGCATGCCGTTTTCGTAGCGGATCGTGATGGCCACACCATCGACTTTCGGCTCGATGACGCAGTCAATCCTCTCGCGTCCCAGGCCTTTCTGCACACGGGCAAAGAACGCGCTGAGCTCCTCCTCGGAGTAGGTGTTGTCCAGGCTCATCATGCGCACGGTGTGCGTGATCTGGGAGAAACCTTCCAGCGGAGCACCGCCCACCCGCTGCGTCGGCGAGTCCGCGGTCAGCAGATCTGGAAATGTCTTTTCAATGTCCTGCAGCTCACGCAGCAGCGCATCGAACTGCTGGTCGCTGATTTCAGGCTTCGCCTCCGTGTAGTAGAGGCGGTTGTGGCGGTGAAGTTCGGCACTGAGAAAGGCGGCGCGGCTGGCAGCTTCGGCGTGGGTCATGGCTGGCGCCTTGCATAGCTGCAAAGCGGCGCAAGGAAACGAAAAAACATCACTCCCGCTGCGCCACCCACGGGGTCTTGCTCATGAGGTGCTTCATCAGGATGCCGGCTCCGATCATCAGAACGGCTTCGGCGACCAGAAAAATGGGGAAATGGCCCGTGTGCCACATGAAGCTCGAAAGCCCGCCGACGATGCCTGCGGCGATCATGGAGACCGCCATCAGCAGGCAGCCGCCAGCGCTGTTTCTGATGTCTTCGGAGGGTTTGGAAAATGGCAGCCACTGGCCGGTGAGTCCGCTCAAAAGGGAGAAGGCGGGCAGAAACAGCACTGCAGGGAGGCTGAGCACCAGTGGCGTGAAGGAGCGCTGCAGGCCGCAGACGAGCGCGGTTTGCAGGATCAGCACCGGAAAGCTCAGGCAGCAGAGCACCGCCTTGCGCGAGCCATGAAACAGCGGTGTCCAGTGCCGAAGGGGCGCCACATGGAAAAAAGCGGCCGCACGCCACTGCTCCGAGCAGCCGAGAAACATCATGGCCTGCAAAGAGACCATGCCGAGAAAGCACGTGGCGAAGCCCTGCGCCATCATCGCCATCCCGGCGCGGTCTCCGCCGCCGGAGAAAAGCACCACCAGCGGCATGATGAGCATGGGCGCCACGCCGGGGTAGAGACGCAGTTTGACCTCCCGGTCACGAAACAGATAGGCGGTGGTGAGCTTGAATGCCTCCCGCTCCACCGGGTCTCGCAGCCACCAGCGCAGCAGCGGCAGCTTCACGAACGCCGCCAGCCACACGCCGCGCGGTTTGGTGCGGTCTTTGGTGGTGCCGGCTGCCTCGTTCAGATTCATGAGCCCCTGGCCATAGGCTCCCCCCAGTTTCTCCAGCGCCAGCCAGCTGGTGACGACCGTGACGATCACCGCGAGCGCCGCGGGCAGCGCAAGTGTGCCGGCATTCTGCGTGCTGCCCCCCAGCAGGGCGTCCAGCGCGCCAAACCACACCGGCGGCAGCGCCAGCATCCAGCTGCTGAAATGGTCAAGGTTCTTGAGCGCCTCCATCTGCATCAGACGCGGCATGATCTGCCCTCCCATGACCATCGCCACAGTGAGCACCGACTGCAGGGTGGCGAGGAGGTTGTCCAGGCGCTCGCGACCGAACCATTTCAGGCAGGCATTGTACACCAGCACAATACTGGCGGCGGAAAACAGCATGAGCAGTGCCGTCGAAAGCAGATGCGCCGGGACAAAGCGCCACGTGGCCCCTTTGCACCACGCTCCCGCAACCAGCCCCGCGAGATTCAGCGACAGCGCGAGGAGGAATGCAAAGCCCGCCAGCACCCAGCACTTGGCACGGAGCATCTGCTGCGGAGTGACGGGCCGGTGCAGCAGGATCTCCGCCTCCTCCTTCATGAAGAGCATCGTGCCCGCGCTGGAGGCCAGCGTGAGGGAGGCAAACATCATCGTCAGACTGTGCAGGCTCACGGCAAACACAAAGCTGTTCGCGAACTGCGCCAGGAATGCAGGCGCAAGGCCGAACAGCGAATACACCACCATGGTGATACCCAGCCCCATCTTCCGGCGCGCCTGACTCTCACCCGCCTGCTGCGCGGCACGTCCGCGAAAGAGCAGCTTCCAGAAAAGACTGCGCAGGACCTTCGCAGGCGGCGGAGCGGCGGCACTCATGAGAGCATGTTTTTGGCAAAGGATTCCGCACGCGCCTCCAGCCCGCTGAGTCCGGTGAGCCGGGTGAAGAGCTGCTCCAGAGTGTCGGCCCCGTGCTGCTGCTGCAGTTCCTCCGGCGAGCCTTCTACCAGCAGCCTGCCCTGCGCCATGATGGCCACGCTGTCGCACACACGCTCCACGACGTCGAGCACATGGGAGCTGTAAACGATCGTTTTACCCTCACGCGCCAGGGTCTCCAGCAGTGCCTTGAAGCCCACGGCGGCATTGGCGTCCAGCCCGTCGAGCGGTTCATCAAGCAGCACCACCTTGGGGTTGTGCAGCAGGGCCGCGGTGATCACGACCTTGCGCCGCATGCCTTTGGAGTAGGCCCCCAGCAGCTTGGTCGTGAGAGTTTGCTCATCCAGCTCAAAGAAATCCAGAAACTGCCGGATGCGCGGCCGCGCCTCGTCCTCTTGAATGCCATACAGCGCCCCGATCATGAGAAGGAATTCGAGTCCGGTGAGGGATTCATAGACCGCGCCCGAGTCGGGCACAAAACCGAGCAGCCGCTTGGCCTCGATGGGATGGGTGGCGATGTCCACCCCGCAGATCTGGGCGGAGCCAGCATCCGGCTGCAGCATGCCAGTGATCATTTTGAGGGTGGTGGTCTTCCCTGCCCCGTTCGGCCCCAGCAGTCCCACGATCTTACCCGGCGGCACCTCCCAGGTCAGATGATCGACGGCAATTTGAGCGCCGAAAAGCTTCGTAAGACCGCGAATGGAGATCATGACCCGGATCTTCCATGCGGTCCGAGAGCTTGCAAGCCGGCAATCCGGCAGGCCAAAAAGCATGAATTTTAATAGATATTAACTAAAACCCTTGCCGCTAAGGTTAAATTCAATATACTGAGTGTAATTTCAATAATATGTCGCAATTCCCTTCCCAGCTTCCAACGCGGTTGCGTTTTGCCGTGTTGTTGGTGTTCTTGATTCTCGGCCTCAAGCAGGCCTCCAAGGCTCAGGCACCCGCCCTGGCCCCCAACCTCCCTCCTCCTGCGGCGCAGGGGAGCACAGGCACCTACGTGCCGGTGGGTGAGGGTGCGACCGTTAAACTCAATTTCCCCACGGTTCCCATCCAGGCCATCATCCCCGTTTACACCCAGCTGACGGGGAAAAAACTCATCCTCGACTCCGCCCTGGGCAGCGAGCCGCTGCATCTCAGCTGCCCGCAGCTGCTCACCAAGAAGGACGCCATCGCCTTCATCGAAGCCACCCTGCTGCTGAACAATTTCGTCATCATCCATATCGATGCCACCACCGCGAAGCTGATCAATCAATCCACTGGTAAAAACGCCACCGCCGATGGCTTGAAGGTGTACAATTCCCTGCGCGACCTCCCGCTGAACGAGGAAATCTGCCACTACGTGCTGCCGCTGCAATACGTCTCCGCAGACGAAGCCTCCAAGGCGTTTCAGCAGGTCATCAAGCTGCATGCCTATGGAGCCATGACCGGTGTCTCCAACGACACGGCCCTCATCATCACGGAGAACAGCGCCACCATCCGCAGCATCTGCGAGATCGCCCAGATCATCGATGTTCCTCCCACGGAGACGGCCAATGAAATGATCAAGCTGGAGCGCTCCGATGTGGAACTCGTGTCCGAGATCATCAACGAGATCTTTGAGCAGCAGGAGAAGTCCAAGAGCACGGCCTCGGCGCCCGCGCCTGCCGCGCTGCCAAACGCCGCCACACGCCCCGGCGTTCCCGCAGTGCAGGCAGTCAGCCAGGCAAACAATGCCAGCACCGCCGGAACCAATCCGGCCGCAGCACGCGTCAAAGTCTTCGCCTACCGCCGCACGAACGAACTGCTGGTGATCGGCCGCCCGGTGGACATCGCCTACATCAAGGGATTGGTGCAGAAACTCGACAAGCAGGATGACGGCACCAACTTCCTCAAGCGCCGCCTCAGATATCTGGCCGTCCAGGATTTTCTGCCCGTGGCCTACGACGCCCTGGCGAAGGACACCGACATTCAGTCCGGTGAAAGCGGCGCCGCCAGCGGTGGCGGCGGTGGTCGTCGCAGGTCCCGGTCGTCCAATGCCTCTTCAGACGCCGGCAGTGACAACGGCAATGCCAGCAACATGGGCAACAGCACGGCTTTCAACACGAACGCCAATTTCGGCGGCTTCAACTCCAGCGGAAACTTCGGCAACAACAACAACTCGGACCGCAGCATGCTGGACAACCCCGAAGAAGTGGGCGCGCCGGAATCCATGGTGGTGGGAAAAACGCTCCTCATCGCGGATCCTCAGTCCAACAGCCTCGTGGTTTCAGGATCCCCCGAACACATCGCCCGCATCGACCAGCTGCTGAAGGAAATGGATGTGCGCCCGCAGCAGATCTACATCTCAGCCATCATCGGCCAGCTCAGCCTCGGCAAGAACTTCAACTACGGCTTCGATTTCCTCAAGCTGCTCACGGATTTCAGCGTCAGCCGCACGGGCAGTGGCTCTACGACCACCGTCTCCGGAGGCACCACGACCACCTCGGCCTCAGGCATTGTGCAGTTCCCCGCCAAGTTCGGCCAGCTCAATCTCTACGGCCAGCTCGGCTCTCTGAGCAACTACATCAAAGTCATCGACACCAACAACAACTTCAAAGTGCTGGCCACGCCAAGCATCTACGCGAAGAATGCCGCCAAATCGGTGATCTCCTCAGGCCAGAGCATCGCCGTGCCGGCCAACATTCTCTCCAACGGCGGCTTCTCCGCCGGCGTCGCCAGCACACAGACCAGCGTGACCTACCGTGATGTCCTCCTCAAGCTGGAGGTGATCCCGCTGATCAACTCGGACAACGAAGTCACCCTGCACATCGCCCAGATCAATGACAACATCGTCGGGTCGCAGACCATTGGAAACAACACCGTCCCCACCATTGGCACCCAGAAGCTGGTCACGGAAGTCGCCGTGAAAAACGGTGCCACGGTGGTGCTGGGTGGTCTGATCACCGAGCGTGTGACCAAGAATAAAAACGGCGTCATTGGACTCAGCCGCATCCCCATTCTGGGCCAGTTTTTTGGCACCACGCAGAATCAAACCACCCGTGACGAACTGCTCATTTTCATCCAGCCCCACATCGTGCGTTCGGAAGACCCCCTGGATACTCCCAACAACATCGAAAGCGGTCGCAGCAAGATCTACGACGAGTCCATGCAGTTCGGCGCCCCCGGGCTGGAGAACATCCCCCGCGCTGTGCCGGTGCGGGAATAAGGCAGGCTCAGAAAATGGATCCGGGGTTCGTTTGCTTGCATTGAGTAGTCGCAGCATCTGGCTCGAAGGCTTACGCAAGACCGTCGCAAGCAATACCGACACCGAATCGGCGCCGTAGCGGAATCGGTGCCGCCTTCGGTTTCATCGCCGCTCTTTTGACGACGCTTGCTGTTGAGCATTTGCGCCTCCAGAACACCTGAATTCAAGTCGGCTTGAATGTGGCGTGGAGATCAACTCTGCCTTTACGCGCATCCAGGGAACAAGTTCAAAGCGTGTGGCCTGGGAAATGTACCTCGGTATTCCGATACCGTGTCGGCACCGTCGCGGTATCGGAATACCGCGCTACATTCCCGCGGGTCCGCGTTCGAAGTGCACGACAAGTCGCTGAGAATGACTCGGGAGACTGCAATGGCCAGGCGATCATAAAAATCACCTGGCTCAAACTCAGCTCACAAGCCCCTCAAACTTCTCACCTCTTCTCAACTTCAGCCCGGTTTTGGGCATACGCACTGCGGGCGGAGAGATACGGATCGACAGCGTCCTTGGTGATCGTGTCATACTTGTCCAGCTGCGTGGGCAGGGAACGCAGGGTGTTGGAGAACGGAGGCACGACGATCCAGTCATGCTTTGATCGGGAGCCATACCAGTACAAGTAGGGCCAGTTGACCGGGTTGAGAGCATAGTCTCCGGCCAGTCCCACAGTGTCGCGGAAGGTGCTTGGCCCAAGGAGAGGCAGCACGAGGTAGGGTCCGTTTGGAAAGCCCCACTTCGCCAAAGTCTGCGCCGTGTCTTCGTCCGGCAGATTGGCCAGTGCAGGGATGCGTTCAGCCGGCCGGAAGATGCCGCCGACGCCACCCACCGTGTTGACCACGAACTTGCCAGTCTCCTGCCCGGCACGCTTTAATTTGCCCTGCAGGGTGCAGTTCACGACACGAACCGGGTACTTCACGTTTTCAAACGCGTTGTCGATCCCCTTACGGACAGGCCTCGGCAGGATGAACTGATAGCCTTTTGAGATCGGGCGGAAAATGAAGGTGTAGAGCTGGTCATTCACCCAGAATGTTCCCCGGTTGAGCGGCTGCAGGGGGTCGGCAAGATCCGCCGCGGCATACTCATCTTTTTCGTCCTCGATCTTCTCCGGCCCCACTTTGTCCAGAGCCTTGCCCTTGGCCGTGACGGCGGTGGGCGCGGCTGCAGCAGAGGGCTTCGCGGAGTTCGTTTGCCCCGTGGTGCTGCAGTCGGTCAGCAGCGGAGAGGCTGCGAGCAGCAGCAGGCGGAGTGTGAGTGCGTGGTATTTCATTGGGGACGGGAGACAGATTGAGAAAGAGAGCTGATAACGGCGGTTGCTCCACCTTTTTTAAACTGGGCATCCAGCTGGGCGCGGTAGTTGGCGATCATGCTCACCCCTTCGATGACCACATCCGTGATGCGCATCTGCTCCATGCGATAGACGACGGTGTAGTTGCTGCCCTTGTAAACCATGCTGGTCGGCACCTCCACGCGATCCGCCGTGGCAACCGCCGCCTTGTAGGTGATGGCCGGGTGCTCTCCCGGAGTGAATTTGCTGCTGTAGCTGCGGATGACCAGCGTGGTAAAAAGCTGGGTGGCCTCCTGCTGCTGGGCGGGGGAGAACTGCCTCCAGCCTGGCCCCACGGCGCGGCGGGTCATCGTTTCAAAGCTCACGTACTTCTGCAGCACCGGACGCAGGGTGTTTGGCAGTGCGCTGCGGGTCGAGCGATCCGCCACGCCCAGCACTTCCGTCACTGCCGTTTGCAGACGGGCCTGCGCCTCCGCAACCTGTGCGGACGCGGCCAGCGGTGCCGCCAGCAGGAGGAGGGGAATCAAAAAACGAAGGGTCATGGGGCGGGAGGGGGGGCTTCTTTACCTTTTTCAACACTGCCAAAGGCCATCTTTCCTATCAACGATTCAAGATCCACGGAAGACTCAGTCATCGTGATGCGCGAACCTGCACTAAGGTAAGTTTCGTCTGCTCCCGGAGCAAGCGCTACATATTTATCGCCGATCAGCCCGGTTGTTTTGATCGAAGCCATGGTGTCCGTCGGCAGTTTCAGGCTGGACTGCACCCGCAGGGTCACCATCGCGCTGTAGTCGGTGCCGTCCACGCGGATGCTTTCCACCCGGCCCACCGGCACACCGGCCACCAGCACGCTGCTGCCGGTGTTCAGACCGCCCGCATTGGTGAAACGCGCCTCCATGACGTAAGTGTCACCGCCCACGATCACTCCCGCGCCCAGCTTGACCGTCAGATAAACGATGGCGGCGATCCCCATCAATACGAACAGCCCGACGTAGAGTTCCAGCTTGGATTGTTTCATGATTCTTCAGATTGGAGCGCCTCCCCCCGGCGCAAGGCAGCAAGTGTACGGCCAAGTGCCGCCGCGCTGTCGCGAAAATCACACACCACGGCGGCAGAGGAAGCGGAAAATTCAGCCGGGGTGCCTTCGAAGCACATCCGCCCCCTGTCAAGCAGCGCCACGCGATCGCTCGCGATCAGCGCCTCCGTCAGGTCATGGGTCACGACCAGAGCGGTAAATCCGAACTGCCGCTGATACTTGGCGATCATGGCAAACACCGCATTGCGCCGGAGCGGATCCAGACCGGCGGTGGGCTCGTCAAACAGCACAAGCTCCGGCCGGGTCACGATGGCCCGCGCCAGCGCCAGACGCTTCTGCATCCCGCCGGAGAGCTGGCTGGGGTAACGGTCCTGATGCGCCTCCAGCTCCAGCTGCCGCAGCGCTTCCAGGCTGCGCTCGCGGATCTCCTGGTCCTTCAGGTCAGTCGTCTGCTCCAGCGGCAGCGCCACGTTCTCCAGCGCCGTCAGGGAATCAAAAAGCGCATTGCTCTGAAACAGGAAGCTGCAACGTCGGCGGAAGTCGGCGCGGGCGCCCCCCTTCCCCGGTTCCAGCGGCCTGCCATCAAACAGAATCGTGCCCTCATCCGGACACTCGACATCCGCCAGGCACTTCAGCAGCACGGATTTTCCCGCACCACTGCGTCCCAGCACCGTGACGAGGCTTCCCTTCGGCACATCGAGGCTTGCGCCATCGAGCACGACGTTTCCGCCGAAGCGCTTGCTCAGGCCTTCGATGCGCAGCAGTGGGGTGGAATCAGCGCCCATGTTCAGACAAGGAAGGAGGTGATGACGTAGTCGGCGGCCAGCACCATGATGCTGGACTGCACCACAGCGCGCGTCGTGGAGGCGCTGACGGCCCGCGCTCCGGTGGCCGACTTGCAGCGGTGTGCATTGAAGCCATGGTACGCGCACAGTGCGATGGTCAGCAGCCCGAACGTGACCGCCTTGGTAAAGCATTCGTGCACATCCTGCGCCTTGACCGCGTGCTCCACGGACGACCAGTAAACCCCCGGCTCAAGGCCCAGCAGCAATGTGCCTGACAGGCTGCCGCCCAGCAAACCCACCATCACAAACAGCGCCGTCTGCATCGGATACACCACCAGGGCTGCCAGCAGACGCGGTGTCACCAGATAGGCATGACTGCTCACTCCCATGGTCTCCAGCGCGGCGATCTGCTCTGAGTTGCGCTGGATGCCCAGTTCCGCCGCCAAGGCCGAACCCGCCTGCCCCACCAGCATCAGCGCGGCCAGTGCAGGTCCCAGCTCCCGCACCAGGCTCAGGGACACCAGGGTGCCCAGCAGACTCTCAGACCCAAAACGATTCAGCACATAATATCCCTGCAGGCCCAGCACCAGTCCGGTGAACATTCCCACGATCAAGATCACCGGCAGGCAGCGCACTCCCTGCTCAAACCCCGCTCTCACGATGCGCTTTCCCAGCCGCCGCGCTCCGACGGCTGAGCGGAAAGACTGCCCGGTGAAAAGAGCAAAGTCCCCTAAATCATGAACGATGGAAAGTGTGAAACGTCCTACGGTGCGCAGCATGCGGTAGCAGTACCTTCACCCACGCACCGACCTTGCGCAATCACACAGCGCATCCCCCCGCAATTATTCTTGCCGGCTTCGGGTCACAGATCCCCCACCGGCAGCCACTTGCGCTGCTCCCAGCTTTGCAGGCCCAGTTCGGCGAGCTGCACTCCTTTGGCACCCTCACGCAGGGTCCACGGGAACGGCGTGCCGAGTGCGACGTGCTTGAGGAATTCCTCCCACTGAATCTTGAAGGCGTTGTCGTAGGTCGTGGTATCCGGCACTTCCTGCCATCCGGCGAAGAAATTGATCGGCTGGTCGATGTCTGGATTCCAGGTGGGACGCGGCGTTGTGCCGAGGCTCTGCACCCAGCATTTGCGCAGTCCCACAATGGCGCTGCCATGAGTGCCATCCACCTGCATGGTCAGCAGGTCATCGCGCCGCACACGCACGGTCCAGGAGCTGTTGAACTGGCAGATCACCCCGCCCTCGCATTCAAACGTGGCGTAGCAGGCGTCATCGCTGGTGCAGTCATACGGCTTGCCGCGTTCGTCGATGCGTTTCGGAATGTGCGTGGCCCCGAGGCAGCTCACCGCCTTCACCTTGCCAAACAGATTGTCCACCACATAGCGCCAGTGGCACAGCATATCGACGATGATGCCGCCGCCGTCTTCCTTGCGGTAGTTCCAGGAAGGCCGCTGCACCGGCTGGTCGCCATCCTCCCCGGAAAACACCCAGTAGCCAAACTCACCGCGCACGCTGAGGATGCGCCCGAAGTAGCCCTGATCCCTAAGGGTGCGGAATTTGCGGATGCCGCTCAGCCAGAGCTTGTCCTGCACCACGCCGTTTTTCAGTCCCGCGTCTTCGCAAAGCTTGGCCAGGCGCAAAGCTTCGCTGGTCTCGACCGCCGTGGGCTTCTCACAGTAGATCGCCTTCCCTGCCGCCACCGCCTTTTCCACAAAGCCCGCTCGCTGCAGGGTGCCGGAAGCATCAAAGAAGATCTCGTCCTCCTTGTTGGCCAGCGCGGCATCCACGTCCGTGGTGAAGCGTGTCACGCCGGTGCGCGCGGCCAGAGCCTTCAGCTTGTCATGATTCCGCCCGGTGAGAATCGGGTCCGGCATCAGCGTGAGGTCATCGTTCACCTTGAGGCCGCCTTGATCCCGGATGGCTTTGATCGAGCGGATCAGGTGCTGGTTCGTACCCATGCGTCCGGTGACGCCGTTCATGATGATGCCGATTCTGCGTGTGTTCATAGTTGGAAATGGAGGAGATGAATGAAACGAAAACTCAAGGCCGCCGCTGATTCTCCGCAGCAGGTTTAAAAGCGGTGCCAGAGGCCTGTGAAGATGAAGCCTCCGCCGAAGCAGCGGTGCCAGGGATGACGCTCACGTTCCGAAAGGCACCGAGGTCGTCGAAGGATCCGAGACCAATCCGGCCTTTGCCAAAGGTCTTGTCGCTGGCTTCAAGCACAAGCAGGCCATCAAACCAGACCTTGATGCTGCCAGATGCAGCATCACGCACCAGCTTGACGGAATGCCAGTGGCCGGGCTTCCATGGCAGAGTCTCGGCTCGGTTCGTCGTGATGGCTTTGCGGTCTGCATTGTTCACCACGTGCAGTTGCAGGTGCACGCCGTCTGCCTTCTCACCCAGATGAGCGTAGTAAAACTGCGAATCTCCCGCGCCACCAAAGGCGATGCAAACATCGTTGTTGCCTTTGGTAAAGGCGTCGAGCCTGGCTTCACAGGTCAGCGTGAAGGAGTCCCACTCGGCTCCGCCATACCAGGCCATGTTGAAGGGCCTGCGGTATTTGGGCTTGTACTGCGAAGGCTTTTTGAGGACGAGGGCCGTCTCGCTCCCCTGGCCCTGCCATTCCCAGACAGCAGGATCTTCGAACTGCCACTGCTCCCGCTGCCGCAGCGGATGCATCACCGCTTCAGCGGCTGCCGCAGTCAGACAGACGCCAAGCGCGAGATGAATGAGTGAACGAAGGAATTTCATGGCATCACATTCCCGGGATCATGCATAGAGCTGTCCGTAGCTGGCGGCGATCCTGTCCAGAAACTCGTTCTGATCCGCGCTCCACCACTTGTTTGAAAAGATCTCGACTTCGCGATGTCCGGTGAAGCCGGTGGCGTCCACCCAGTCGCTGATTTCCTTGATGTTGATGCAGCCTTCGCCCATCAGGCCGCGGTCATTGAGCAGGTCCGTGGTGGGCGTCTTCCAGTCGCAGATGTGAAAGGCATGCAGGCGGCCGGTTTGTCCGGCGAGATCAATCTGCGACTTCAGTTCGGGATCCCACCACACGTGGTAAACATCCACCGCGATGCCGACCGCCTTGGGCGAGCCGAGCACGTCGCAGATCTCGTGCGCCTGGCGCATCGTGTTCACCGCGCTGCGGTCGTCCGCATACATGGGGTGCAGCGGCTCGATGGCCAGCTTCACGCCCGCCTGCTCCGCCGCAGGCAGCACGGCGGCGATCCCATCGGCGATCTGCTTTCTGGACTCCACCAGAGGCTGCCTCGGCACGGCACCGCACACCAGCACGATGAGCGGCGCGCCAATGGCTTGCGCCTGCTCGATGGCCTTCAGATTGTCATCGATCGCCGCCTGGCGTCCTGCCGCCGTCGCTGCTGGGAAAAAACCGCCGCGGCAAAGGCTGACTGTTTCCAGGCCTGCGTCACGGGTCTGCCGTGCCACCGCGCCCAGATCACGTCCTTCCAGGGCCTGACGCCAGATGGTGATGCCGGTCACTCCCCGCTTGGGAAACTGCACCAGGCACTCTTCGAGGCTCAAGGGCTTGGTGGTGATGGTGTGGACGCAAAGTCGGCTCATGGGCGGAAACTGCACGGCAATCGGGGGGAGGAAAAAGATTTCTTTTCAATCACCACGATTGGAAATGCTGATGGCATGCGCCGCCCCGGCCGGGTGTCACTTTGTGGTATTTAATAGCATGAGCAGCACGGGAAACCGCGGGCCTGCGGCTGTTTTCCGCAGGCCTGAACGTAAGACCACCCGCCTTCTCTCAAGAAAAAATCCCGGATGACACCCGTTGTTTTGATGCTTGGATTGCGGCGGGGGTTATTATGAATTTCACCACATCCTTGCGAATCTTCGGATTTGTCGTCCCTGCCGGGCCAAAGTTCAGCCTGCAGCAGGTGGCCACGGGCACCCTTGGCAGAGCATTCTTTCCATGCCTCATCCTCCACCTTCTGGCGCCGCCGGATGCCCTGGGCCAGGCGGCAAAGGTGAGCCAGAAGCAGCCAACGCTGGCCGAACTGCGCACCCGGGCGGAAGCAGGCAGCGCCGAAGCACAGCTGGCCCTGGCAAATGCCTGCCTCAATGGTTCCGGCAAAGGCCGGGACAAGGCGGAGGCGGTGAAATGGTATCTCAAAGCGGCCGAGCAGGGCAGTGCGCCCGCCCAGTTTTTTCTGGGGGACATCTATTCCCGGGGAGACGGTGTGCGGCAGGACACCGCGGCTGCCATGAAATGGTTTCGCATGGCCGCCGAGCAGGGCATTGCCCGCGCCCAGCTGGCCCTGGGCACCGCCTGCATGCAGGGCGATGGCGTAGCAAAAGATGCCGCGGAAGGCGTGAAGTGGCTGCAGCGGGCCGCCGATCAGGGCCTGGCCAAGGCACAGTACGCACTCGGCCGCGCCTGCCTCCAGGGAACCGGCACAAAGCAGGACGCACAGGAGGCGGTGAAGTGGTTCACCAAAGCTGCGGATGAAAGCCATGTGGATGCGATTTACAGCCTGGGCCAGTGCGCCGCCCGTGGCACGGGCATGCCGCAGAACGCGGCCGCTGCGGCAAAGTTTTATCGGCAGGCTGCGGAGCTGGGCCATGTGAAAGCACAGGTCGCGCTGGGAAACGCCTTGATGCATGGCACCGGCGTCACGCAAGACGCCCGGGACGCGGTCGAGTGGTACCTCAGGGCCGCTTATCAGGGCGACACCGATGCGCAGGACGCGGTGGCCCACGCTTTCATCAAAGGCCAGGGAGTGAAGCAGGACATGGAGGCCGCGTGGTTCTGGCACCGCAAGGCCATCGGCCTGAGCGAAAAGGTGCAGAACAATCCTATCGAGGCCGTGAAGTGGTACCGCAGAGCGGCCGAACACGGCGATGTCTATGCCGAGATCGAGCTGGCCCGCGCCTACTTCCAGGGGGCCGGTGTGCCGCGGGATGAGGAGCAGGGCGTGCAGTGGTTTCTCAAAGCCGCCGAGCAGGGCGTGCCGCTGGCGCAAAGCGAGGTGGCTTACGCCTACATGCGCGGCAGGGGCATGCCCATGAACACCGTGGAAGCCGTGAAGTGGTACCGCAAGGCGGCCGAGCAGGGAGATCCCAAGGCCGAGTACGCACTGGGAGTGGCCTATTTCCAAGGCGAAGGCGTGCGCAGAAATCCCGGCGAGGGCCTGAAATGGTACAACAAATACATCGAACACAGCCCTGCGGGCACGGATACGCAGGAGGAGTTCATGAACTGGCACATCGCCGCAGCCCGGCTCGGAGATGTCGAGGCGCAGTGCGACCTTGGCCGGCGCTACATGGATGGCGACGGCGTGCGGTACAACGCGAAGGAAGGCGTGAGGTGGCTCCGCATATCCGCCGGTCATGGAAATGCCGAGGCGCAGTACCGCCTCGCGGCAGCGTGCAACGCAGGCGAAGGCACCCTCCTCAATCCCGCCGAGGCGGCGCACTGGTACCGCAAAGCAGCAGAGCAAAACCTGGTGCTGGCCCAGCTCGAGATGGGTCGTATTTACTTCACCGGAGACGGTGTGCCCCAGAACGAGGCGGAGGCCGTCCGCTGGACGCGCAGAGCCGCGGAACAGGGCAACGCCCAGGCGCAGGATGAGATGGGCAACTTCTACCAAGTCGGTCTCGGGGTGGCCAAAAGCCCTCCCTCTGGCGTGAAGTGGTATGAGAAAGCAGCCGCGCAAAACTATGCGGAAAGCCAGTTTCATCTGGGAGTATGCTACCACGATGGCGTGGGCATAGCGAAGGATGTGGCCGCATCCCTCCAGTGGCTGCGCAAAGCCGCCGAGCAGGGGCATGCCAAGGCGCAGTACCGTCTGGGCAGAAGCTACATGGAGGGGGATGGCGTGACCAAGAATCCCGCCGAGGCCCTGCAGTGGTTCCTCCTCGCCGCGGACGGCGGAGACCCGGACGCCACGCCTCAGGCCGAGAAGGTCAAACCTGAGCTGACCCTCAACGAGGTCAACGCAGTGCAGCTTCGGGTGGAGAGGCTGCGCACCGAAAGACTGTCTCAGGAGTCCCAGCCGCAGCGGCGCCAGGGCAAAGTGGAGAATTGAAAGGGGCTAAAAGCCTTGGCCACCTGATTTTTTAAGGCGCTGGACAGCGGCTGCATTCATCGAATTCCACAGCGGCTGGAAGGCAATCCTTTCCGCCAGCTCCGCGGGAGTTTGGTAATTCGTGGCCCCGTTGTTGAGGTTCACATGCGAGGCCGACGCCGTCGCCTCAGCCCGCCATAGGATCTTGCTGGTCCTGCTGTCTGTCAGAACGTAATCGGCTTTCAGTGTCCTGCTCGTCACTTCTCGTCGGGTATAGTAGCCACCGCTGAAAGGACTCGCCCCTCTGCGCGGATTGTTCCAGCCCATCACATCGTAGGTGCCGCCTGCACCGCTCACATTTCTAAGCCGCTGAAAATCCAGATCCCTGCCCAGCCTGACGTCGTCGGCCACCGAGTTGGCCCGCAGCAGGATCTTGAAGATATAATCGGGCTGCCCCGGCCGCGCCTCACGGGCATTTTTGGCCACCATGGCCTGGTATTCCTCCACTCCCGAATCTTCACTGATGGCTTCCGGCAGAATGGAGACTCGTGAATCTCTCAACCCGCTCTGCAACTCCTTCTCCATCTGGGACAAAACCGGTGCGTCGATTCCTTTTCCCGGCCAGTTGGAGGAGGTGATCACCAGCCCGTCAATCCCCACCGTCTTGCCCTTCAGCATCGCCGGATTCAATTCATTGACCACGACATCCACCCTGGGCCCCTGGCAGCTGGCGAGAAAAAGGGACAGCACCAAAACGAAGAAGCATGCAGATCTCATGGGGGTGCGGATATTGTCTAAGACGTTGCCAAACGTTTCCCGCTTGGAAACGAGAAAGGATGCTTCAATCTAGCCGCTGCATCATGGAATTCTACCAACTCGGCTATTTCCTGGAGATCGCCCGCCAGCGCAGCTTCACCCGGGCGGCGGACCGCCTGCACATGGCACAGCCCGCGCTGAGTCAGCAGATGAAAAATCTCGAGGCGGAACTCGGCACCCAGCTTTTCATCCGCGGCCGCAAAGAGACTCAGCTCACCGCCGCCGGGAAAGCCCTCCTGCCCCGTGCGGAGGGACTGCTCATGCAGGCAGAGGCGGCCAAGGCGGTCGTTTCAGACGTGGCCCAGCTGCGTGGCGGAAAGCTTGTCATCGCCACCATCCCCAGCGTCAGCGCCTGCCTGCTGCTGGAGGTGGTTCATCGCTTCAGCCAGCAGCATGAGAAGGTGAAGCTGCAGTTGATCGAAGAGAGCTCCGAGCGCGTGGCCGACTGCGTCGAATCCGGGCTGGCAGACATCGGCTTCCTTCAGCTCCCGGCCAGCAAATCCATGTTCAAGACCCAGACGATCCTGACCGAACCCTTCGTCCTGCTGGTCGCAAAATCCCATCCTCTGGCCAGGCAAAAAGCGCTGTCACTCGGAGAACTGGCCGCTGAATCCTTCATCTTCTACAAAGGCCGCGCGCGTGACATGGCCTCGGAGTCCTGCCGCAAAGCCGGGTTTGAACCGCAGCTCGTCTGCGAGAGCGGCGAACTCGGGACCGTGCGCTCGCTGGTCGCCTCCGGTCTTGGTCTTGCCATCGTCCCTCAGCTGGCAGCCAGAAACCTTCCGGACACCATCCGCACCGTGTCCATCCGTGAACCCAAAATGCAGCGCCAGATCGCCGCCGTGTGGCAGAAAAACAGCATCCTCTCTCCAGCGGCAGACGCCCTCTTAAAACTGGTGACCGACCTGCTGGCGAAGGGCAGCGTTTAGCCACCCTCCGGGAGCCCGGGCAGATCAGGACTTGGCAGCGGCAGGCTCAGCCGGCTGCTGCGGGCCGGTCTTGGCAGGTGCGTAGTAATAGCTGGCGTAGTTGTAGTAAGTGTACTCCTTCAGGTTCGAGCTGGAGCGGTTGAGGATCACACCGCCGATGTTCACCTGACGCTCATACAGCAGATCCAGCGCCTTGCCGGAGAGGCGGGCCATCGTCGAGGACATGCGGACCACGAAGAGCACCGAATCAAGCTTCGGCGCGAAGCTGGCTGTGTCATCAGCCACCAGCACCGGGGCGCTGTCAAAGATGACGTAGTCATACTCTTCGCTCATCTCCTTCAGCATCTCTTCCGCAGTCTTGGAGAGGAGCATTTCGGAGGTCTGGTCAAACACATCGCCACGGGCCAGCAGATCCAGATTGCGGGTGCTGGTTTCCTGCACGGCATCACGCCAGTGCAGCTTGCCACGCAGGGCTTCGCTCAGACCGGGGGTGGAAGGCAGCTTGAACAGTTCGCTCACCCCACCACGGCGCAAGTCACAGTCGGCCAGCAGCACTCGGGCTCCCGCCAGCGCCATCGTCACAGCCAGATTCGATGTCACAGTGGTCTTGCCTTCGTTCGGCACCGCACTGGTGATGAGGATGGTCTTCGGGGGCTTGCCCTGCCAGTTCTTGAAGAGAATGGACGAACGCACATTGCGGAACGCCTCCGCATAGAGATGGCGGTCATCATTCGGACGCAGCAGCGCCACATCGCCACGGTTTCTCTGCTCAGGCACCTGGCCAAGCACTGCTTCTCCGGGGAACAATGTCTGGAACTCGCTGTAGGAGTTCATACGGTCGTCCAGACGGTCGAACAGCAGCAGGATCACAATGCCTGCACCCATGCCGGCGATCAGGCCGATCACGATGGGCATCACCCAGTCTTCCACGTTTTCAGAGGCAGGCGTGGCCTTCTCCTGAATAGCCACATAGTCCGCCTGGGTGTTGAAAATATTTTGGATCTGCTCCACCTTCTCAAACAGCTTGTCATGGGCCATCTTGGCGGAGTCAGCCGCTTTGACGTACTTGTCATGCTCGGCGATCTTGCCGCCCAGATCGAGCGCCTCTTTCTGCTTCTCAATGATCTGCGCATCCAGGACCTGCACACGGCGCTGGATGTCGGCCATCTGCGTATGCATTTCCTGCTGGATCTGCTCCGCATAGGAAGCCAGCAGCGCCTTCTGCGCCGCCAGTTCTTCCGTCACATCCTGCACCATCGGGTGCTGCTGCTTAAACTGAATGAGGAGCGAATCCAATTTCGTTTTCAGCTCGGTGATCTTTGACTTGGTGCGCAGATAATCCTGCTCAGCCATGGTCATGCCATTGCGTCCCGGACTCGTTTCCGCGGTCTTGACCCCTGGTGTCGGCGCGCTCTCAGGTGCCTTGGCGGCCCCGGCCACCGGGGCGGCACCGGAAGCGTTCAGCATGCGCTCACGGGTCTCCATGGCGGCATTCACATTGGCGATCTCCAGCCGCAGTTCCTCCAGCAAGGTGCGCTGTGTATCCCGCTGGTTTTCCAGATTGGCGAGGAACTGGGCGGCAAGATTGTTGCCGTTGGTAATGGTGAGAATGTTGTTGGCCGCCTTGAACTTGGTCAGACGTTCGAGGCTTTCGTCCATCGCCTTCTGCTTGTTCAGCACTTCCTGCAGGAACTGCTGGAGCACTTTTCCTTGGGCGGTTTCGCGCACGGTCTGCCGGACTGCAATGAACTCATCCAGCAGCGCGTCCAGAAAGATGCGGGTGTACTTGGGCTCCGAACCCGTGGCCAATATGTTGAAAATGGCCGACCCCTTGGTCTGCGCCACCCGGATTTCCACATCCGAATCCTTCAAGTCCGGATTCAACGCCCGCACGCGCTCCAAGGCGCGGCGCTTCATTTCGGCGCTTTCCACCGTCTCGATGATCGTGCCATAGAAATCCGCCTGCTGCTCACGCCATGTAACGCTGTTGTCAAAGCTGAGCTGCCCGCCCGCCACCAGCTTCGCCAGCGAGCGGAACTCCTGCGGCCGTCCGGTGATGCGCAGCGCCTGCACACAAACCCCGATGCTCGCAGTCAGAAGCAGGAACCACCACCGGCGGCGCAGCAGGATTTTGTAACGCTGGAATTTAGCTGAAGCCTCGTGAATACGGCTCAGCGTGCTCGATTGCGCCTGCCCTGGGAGAGTGAGGTTTTGTTCCATGTTTTCGATTATCCAAATTTGTTCTAGCAGGCTGCCTGGCGAGTCTGCCGTCCCCCCGACGAATTTACGGGATGGCAGACTCGCTCAAAATCGCAATTAAGCCATTTGATTTATTCGACAGTCCGACTGTTCGATTTTATCTCAATTTTCACCTCGATTAAAATCGAAGAAACCTATGTCTGCTCACCAGTCGGCTCAGAAGTTGACGGTCTTTTCCTCGACGATGATGACGTCATCCTTGCGGATGAACACGTCGCGGGACAAGTCTCCCTGACGCATGATGCCGTCCACGTTCACCAGGATCGTCTTGTTGCCCTGCGGGGTCTTGCGGATAATTTTTACCTTCTTCTTGTCTGCAAACTGCGCAAAACCGCCCGCACGCAGGATGGCCTGGCTGATGGAGATGTCTTCATTGGCAGGCAGGTCATACTTCCCCTGCTTGGCCACGATGCCAAACATCACGTAGAAATCGAGCTCATACTCCTTCGTCCTTGTGACGCTGTCAGGATCGAACTGGTCGATCGCCACCAAAACCGTGGCATGCTGGAAGAAGTTTTTCTCCAACTCTTTCTTGATGGTGAAAGCAAGGTCCCGGCAGGTTTTTCCTCTTGCCGAAACCAATCCCACATAAGGAGCCTGCACTTCCCCCGTCACAGCCACCTTCTGCTGCACTGCATCACGACGGTCTTCGAGAACACGAATGCTGATGGTGTCTCCAGACGAAATGGCCTGATTGTTGTCCAGGTTATCCATGGACGACAGAAGCGCGGCACCAGCATTGACGGCGCCCGAAGGTGCGGCGGCAGCCTGTCGCGATCTCGATTGCTCAGGAATGCGGAATCCGGGGTCTTGCGCCGAGAGGTCAGGCAGGGCGGCGGACAGCAGAAGGAACGACAGTGCTAGCTTTTTCATGGTGTTGAAGATCGATTTGGATGCCTCCAGCCGCCGGAAATTGGAACCGGCGGGCTGGTGTCGAAGTTCATAGACCAATATCGGTCCGTTTCGTTAGAAATTGTAATTCAGGCCCAAAATCACGCGCGTCTGTGTCGAATCTGCATTGGACTGCTTGTAGTTCGTGACGAAGTAGCGGTAGCCAAGGTTAACACCAGCCTTGGGGGTCAGCGCGTAGTTCAGGTCGAAGGAGAAACCGTTCTGGTCGGCATCGCGGCCAGCCACGCCATAGTAGTCGGCACGGCCAAAGTGGTAGCCGGTGCCAGCGCGCAGCTTGGTGGTGATCTGATGCGTGTAGTAAAGGTCCACACCGAACTGCGTCAGCTTGTAGCCCGTGCCTGCAAAGAGAGGAGCCGGGGACAGGTCGGTCAGAGAAGGACGGGCATTTTCATAGTAGCCCGAGATGGAGAAGCGGCCACCCTTCCAGGCGACCATCGAGACGCCGTAGTTGACGAAGTCAGCCGTGATGAAGTTCGAAGCAAGGTTGATGGAGGACTCGTGACCGACAGTCAGAGTGTGGCTGAAGCGCGCATTGAGCTGGTTGGTGAGGCTCAAATTGTAGTAATACCCATGAAGATTGGAACTGTCTCCTGGACCGACCGGTGGCAGCACCGTCGGAGCCTTGAAGTTAAAGTTCTGCAAGCCGCCCGAAGCCTTGATCACGGACGATTTGCCAAGCGGCACGCTGACGAAGAGGCCCCAGTTGATCAAGGTGCCGTCGTTGAGCACAGGCTGCTTGTAGCGCAGCAGAGAGACGCCGCCTTCCGTTCCCAGAATCCACGTGGCCGTAGGGCTGTAGGTCAGGGAGGCATGGAAGGAGTTCATCGTACGGCTGAACTGCTGATTGGCGGCGCCCAGAGCTTCAGAAATCGTGTTCGTGTAGTTCGTGGCGAGCGCCCATGCCGAGTTGATCTGCCAGTTGGCGGCGATACCGAAGTCATTCTGGAACACACCGAAGCTCGAATTGTTCGCAGCCCCGACAAAGGCGTTGTTGAGCGCAGGGCGCAGGGACATGCGGTCATAGATGGTGATGTTCACCGGTCCTGCCTTGATATCAAAGGCGATCGTGGAACCAGGCAGCACGTTGATCAGATAGCTGCCGTTGCCGTAGGCGGCCAGTTCAGGGTGGTTGAAATAGTGGTCAACACCGATGCCGCCGGTGATGCTCAGCACGTTGTTCTGCGAGATGCGGTAATTGGCGCTGATATTAAGCAGGGTGCTGCTGATGATGTCAGACACCGGTGTGGGAGTACGACGAATGTTGCTGTTGTACTCGAAGCCTTGGTACAGTCCCAGACCAATGTTGACCGGCCCGAGCATCAGATTGCGTTTTCCCGACAAAAACGGATCTGAGGTGTAGGTGGGGGCAAAGTAGCTGAGAGACTGGGAATACTGGCCTGAATACGTGGTGTAGTCACCCACGGCACGGGCGGCGAACGCGGAGCTGCCGCTTCGCACGGAAGGCTGCGAAATCTGGCGGTCAGACTTCAACAGCTGCTGCAGGCTCTGATATCCTTCCTGATCTTCCTGGCTGACGTAGGCCCCTTTATTATAGTCATAGACCACATCTTGGGAGCGCGCCGCCGACTGAGCACTCTTTTTCAGCTGACCGGCACGGGAACGCAAGTCGTTGAAAAAGTTGCTGGTCTGTGACGGCGAAACACCAAACTGCGCGCTTGATGTTTGCGGCAGCAAGCAGCCTACCGTAAGAGTAAACGCCATCAAAAGAGCATTGCAGGGTAGGGATCGAGAGTGTTTGATCAGCATGACGGGAGAGTTGGGTCGGGATTAAAAGCGATAGAAGCAATTTTGGAAGCCTTTGTCCATACTAAATTTGTCCCGATTTCGCCACATCGTCACTTGACCTTGAATATTTAATTTCCGCCTCAAGGAATCCCTTATTTTTTCACCTCCCGGCCCGCCTTGGCCACCACGGGGATTTGCAGTCTCTTAAGGCCAATTCGTCTCCGGTGCTCAAAATCAAACTCTAGCTGAATCTCTCTGGAGGAGGCCTTGTCCCACGAACGGTAGGGCGCGTTTGCCTCGGGCACGACGGCGATGAACTGCCGCAATTTGCTGAAAAGTTTCAGGAGAGGGACACGCTTGGAATTGGACGAATTCATGGCATCGGCTTTGTGTTAACTAACTCATATGAACAGTATGTGTTCAATAACACATGTTCAAATGATTTTTAACAAACCACCTCAAAATCAACGTTACCTCTCTCCATTGACGTCCTCTCCATCAAAGATCATGTGCAGCCATGTCTATGAATGAAGGCCACCTTCCACCTGTTGCGCGACTCACCATCCCCCAATACGCCATGGCCCTGGCTCATGTCGCGAGCCTCAGGTCCGAAGATCCTTTCCGAAAAGTGGGCGCGGTGGCCATCGATTTTGACAACCGGGTGATCGGCACGGCCTACAATGGCCTCGCTCCCGGCTACAATGCCGACCCGGATTTCTGGGCGGATCGGGATGCCCGGCGCAAATTCATGCTGCACGCCGAAGTGAACCTCTGCAGCCTTTTCACCCGGGGCAATGTGCGCCTCGTGGCCTGCACCACCAAGCCCTGCACCAGCTGCATGCAGATGCTCTGCGCCTATGGCGTCAAAGAAGTCTATTTTCGTGACGACTACCCCGAGTCCGAGGCAGATGCCATCGCCGCGCGCTATGGCATCCCGCTCCTGCATCTGGCCGACTACCCGCAGATTCTCTCTCCAGCCGGCCCCATGTGAGGGGTCACAGCGCCGTCACCGTCCCCTGCTGGTGGGAGGCCAGCGCCGCGGCGAAAATCTCCTGCGTGGCCACTGCCTCCTCCACCGTGGCGCAACCGCAGCGTCCTGCCAGCAGCCCCTCGCGCTCCATCAGGTAGGCCGCCCACATCTGCTGGATCATGTCTGGAAATCCCGGCTCAAAAATGCCGCCGGTCACGGTCTTGAACGGCATGCCAAAGCCCAGGTCCGTCTTCTTCCAGTACTGCTCCTTGCCGTTCTCAAACACCCACAGTGTTTTCGGCTCCTTGGTGCTGAATTTCACCCCGCCCTCGGTCCCGAGCACCTCGAGAAACCACGTGTTCGTCTCCCCGGGTGCCATGCGTTTCATTTCAAACCGCAGCGGTACCTCGTTTCCGCCGATCTCCGTCCAGCAATTCAAGAGGGCGTTGTCCCAGGTGTCACAGTCCGCCATCCCACCCTTGCCATCCGGCCGCTTCGGGTAGCCCTTCTGCAGCTGTGCAAAAAGACGCTGCGGGCGCCAGCCCAGACGCAGGGGGATGTGGCAGGCATGCATGCCCAGATCTCCCAGCACCCCGATCTCTCCGCAGGTCGCGGACTTGCGCTTCCAGTTCGCTGCTTTCGTCGCATCCAGGTCGCTGCTGTGGTGAAAGCCCGCCACCACCTCCAGCACGCGGCCCAGTTTGCCCTCCTTCACATGCTGCATCACCCGTTGCGCCCCGGGCAGAAAGGGAAACTCCGAGCTGCAGCGCACAAAGCGGCCTGAGGCCTGCGCCGCCTCCGCGATTCGCCGCGCGGATGCGAGGTCGATCCCAAACGGCTTTTCCGCAAACAGGTCCTTCCCCGCCGCCAAAACATCGCAGTAGATCTTTTCGTGCAGGTTGTGCGGCACGGCCACATACACCACCTCCACCGCCGGATTGAGCAGCAGCTCCTGATACCCCCCGGTGATCTGGGCGCAGGAGGGGATGCGGCGGAACCAGTTCCGCACGTCCTCGACGAGGTCCGCCACCGCCACCAGCTCCGGCTGCACTTCCACATCCGTCAGCGCGCACCACCGTGCGAAGGCGCTCGCCATCTCCCGGCCCATCAGGCCGCCGCCGATAATCCCGATCCCGATCTTTTTCATAGGTCGTTCAAACGGAGCAGACGCCCCGGATCAAACAGGCACCGCGTTCTTCACGGCAAGTTCGTGCTTCGCCAGCTTCAGATCCGCCTCCACCATGATCTTCACCAGTTCCTTGAACTTCACCTTCGGCTCCCAGCCCAGCTTCTTGCGTGCCTTGGCCGGATCGCCGATCAGGAGGTCCACCTCCGCCGGACGCTCATAGCGGGCGTCGTAGCTCACGTGCTTCTCCCAGTCCAGGTCCAGCGCCCCAAAGGTCTCCTGCACAAATTCCTTCACGCTGTGCGTCTCGTTCGTGGCGATGACGTAATCATCCGGCTCGTCCTGCTGGAGCATCATCCACATCATCTCCACGTAATCCTTCGCGTAGCCCCAGTCGCGCTTGGCGTCCATGTTGCCGAGGAAAAGCTTCTCCTGCAGGCCCATCTTGATGCGTGTGGCGGCACGGGTGATCTTGCGCGTCACAAAGGTTTCCCCGCGGCGTGGCGACTCATGGTTGAAAAGGATGCCGCTGCTCGCATGCAGCCCGTAGCTCTCGCGGTAGTTCACCGTCAGCCAGTGGCCGTACACCTTCGCGCAGGCATACGGGGAGCGCGGCCAGAACGGCGTCGTCTCCACCTGCGGCACCGCCTGCACCTTGCCAAACATTTCGGATGAGGATGCCTGGTAGAAGCGCACCTTGCCCACCAGACCGGTCTCGCGGATGGCCTCCAGAATGCGCTGCGTGCCCAGCCCCACGATGTCCCCGGTGCTCTCCGGCACGTCAAACGACACCCGTACATGGCTCTGAGCGCCAAGGTTGTACACCTCGTCAGGCTTCAGGTCATAGAGCAGCTTCACCAGCGCCACCGAGTCCATCAGGTCCCCATAATGCAGGTGCAGGTTTTTCGAGGGCAGGTGGGACTCCGGCTGAAAGAGGTGCTCCAGACGCCCCGTGTTGAAGGACGAGGCACGGCGGATGATCCCATGGACCTCATAGCCCTTTTCGAGCAGCAGTTCCGTGAGATACGAGCCGTCCTGTCCTGTGATGCCGGTGATGAGCGCTTTCTTCATGAGTCAAATCGAGGGCCGATCAGACAGTACCGCCTCCATTTTCGCAAGGGGAAAAGCAGGAACATAACAGTTGCACCCCACGCCGCCCCCTCTATCCTCTATCCCCCCAATCCAGGCCCAAAATCCACATCATGAGAGCTGACCTCGTCGAACAAGCCGCGCTAATCGTCAAAGATCACCCCGTTCTGATCAACATGGTCTCCAAGAGAGTCCGTCAGATCGCCGCGGGCCATGCTGTGCTCGTCGAGCGCCGTCCCGGCCTGCGTGAAGCCGACCTCGCCCTCATGGAAATCATCCAGGGCAAGATCACCATCGCCACCAACGACAAGAACTAGGCCCCCTGCCCCACCCGGCAGAACCGCCCGTTTTTCGTCAACATTCAGCGGTTCCTCCCGCGCGACCCATGTCCGAGATCGCCACGAACCGCAAAGCCCCCCGCGACTACCACATCCTCGAAAAATACGAGGCAGGCATCGAACTCCGCGGCACCGAGGTCAAATCCATCCGCCTCGGGAAACTCAATATCGCCGACGCCTTCGCCCGCGTGGATCGCGGCCAGGTCTGGCTGTATGGCTGTGACATCCAGCTGTACGACAAAGCCAGCCACACCACCCACGAGCCCCGCCGCACCCGCCGGCTCCTGCTTCATAAAAACGAAATCATGAAGCTGCTGGCCCAGACCCAGCAGAAGGGCCTCGCCCTTCCCGTCCTGCGCATGTACTGGAAAGGCCCCCACATCAAAGTCGAAGTCGGCGTCGGCAAAGGCAAAAACCACGGCGACCAGCGCCAGGACCTCAAAGACAAGGCCGAGAAGCGCGAAGCCGCAAGGACCGTCGCCAATTTTAATGACAAGAACCGGCGGTAGGCGGCATACGCGCTCCGCGCCGTAGTAGCGAGCTGCCGCCAGTGTCACGCTTGCACTTCCCCGGAATCCATGGCATTTCATGCACAGCATGAGCACCAAAGCCATCGCACAGGAACTCGCGGCAGTAAGGCAGCGACTTGCCGCCCTTGAAGCCAAGGTTTCCTCTGCCAGCAAACCCGCCTGGCAGGCCATTGTCGGCACCGCCAAGGGCGACGATCTGGATCGTGAAGCCGCCCGGCTGGGTTCCCTATGGCGCAAGCGTGAAAACAAACGGCGATAGAAGTCGATGTTCGTCGTCCTCGACACCAATCACTTTCGTGAACTACGGGAGGACACTCAGGCTGGCCGCAGGCTTCAAAAACGCCTCGTCGAGACAAAAGCGGACGTTTTCACCTGCATTGTTGCCGTCGAGGAAAGTGTTCAGGGCTGGCTCTCCCTTCTGAAACGCCATCCACCCGGCCGAGCACAGATGACTGTCTATGCCAGGCTTCAAAGCAGCATCGAGGCCCTCCTTCAGCTCCCCATCCTGCCGTTCGATTTAGAAGCCGCAGCCACGTTCGAGCGACTGCGCCCGAAACATCCCCGCATCGGCACCATGGATCTAAAGATCGCTGCCATTTGCCTGGCCCACGACGCCACACTCCTAACGCGAAACATCTCAGACTTCCAAAACATCCCAAATCTTCATATCGAAAACTGGCTGGATTGAAGTGAGGCCGATAGACGGTGAAGAAGCCCACTCTCACCTGCCTCATTTAAACACCATAAGCCCCCCCGGGGCCTCAAAGGCCAAACGAAACGCCCTGCGCAAAAATACTTTGGACAGAGTCGCTGAGAAACCCCAGGCAGTAACCGCCCACTTTTTTCATCCCCGACACTTCCTCTTCCTCTGCCCCCTGGCTCTGCTGTGCATAGGAAGAACTGCTCTGCGTCGTGGCACAGCTTGAAATCAGACCGGTGCCTGATAAAAGCAAACAACTGAAGAAGAGAATGCGCATGGTTTTCATAGCGTGCTCGATGGGGCCTGATCTTTACTTCTGAATGATTCCCGGGTGAATTGCCTGCCACCTACCCTACCATCCGGCACAAACGTCGGCAACTTGGCAGGCCCGCTGGTTGCCATGATTTCGCACCGGAATGGCTTCAAATCACTTCCTCCTCCCGCGCTCTCCTGCCCTTGCTTTCCTCTGTTTGCGCTCTGCTGCGCACATGGAGAAGCCCCGCTTCAGCACCGTGGTTGCCGGTTGCCCACCCTAAGCACGGCAACTGGAAACTCGGCAACCGGGCTCCGCGTCCTCAGCGTTTCAGGCCCCGGATCATGAGCACGAAACCGCTTATGAGAGTACCGCTGATCAAGCCGCCCAGCGCGCCGATCCCCACCCCTGTGGGCCAGCCGCCGAGGACCCAGCCCGCGCCGCAGCCGATCAGCAGAAACACCCCCACCATCTGCGCCTGAAACACATTGTCCTTCTTCCGCAGGTTGGGCACACCGCCAATTTTGTCTGCCAGAATGTTATATGCGCTCCCGGAATCATCCTGCGGCTTTGGCGCACCTGCCGTACCACCCTGGTTCGGTTGAGAAAAGACGGGCGGAAGTTCGGGAGGAGTGGATGGATTCATGGGAAGAGAAGAGAGAGAACAGATAACGTTAAGCGAGTTCGCGCAGGCGTACTGTGCGCGGGAACGAGATGCATCGACTAGGTCTATCTTGGATACACAAACAATGCCCCCTTGCATGTGCATTTGGCCGTCCGGCCCTCACAAATCCACGGCAACTCTGGAGGTGCTCAAGTTGCCAAGACTGCAGGCAAAGAAGGCGCAAAAAGACTTCCCTCCAGTGCCACGAGATTCCACGTGGTGCGCTCAATTGCGCTTCAATGCTCATCAAAATCAAGGCCGACGGCGTCTGTGGTTGCCGGTTGCCAAGTTGCCGTGCTTAGGGTGGGCAACCGGCAACCACCGCAAGCGCCGGGCACTTCACGGCTCGGGCTTTTCAGCGGTCAGTTTGAAATCAAACAGCACCAGTTCCTCGATGGGGTCCTTCCAGGTCTCATAACCCAAGAGGCCGGCCATGATGGGATTGATCAGGCTCGTTTCCTGAAAGTCCTTGCTGCCTTTCAGGCGGATGGCGGCCCGATACCGCAGTGCCTTGGTCAGGGCGTTCTTGACCTTCAGGCCAAGGAATTCAGGCTGCTGCTTGAAGTCCACCCGGAAGCCCGGGAGCTTTCCGTCAGGATCCGCGACGAGCGTAGCGGAGGCGATCGCAGCCCCCTCCATCTTGAACTGAATGGTGCCCTGCGTGCCGAGCGGCAGTGACACGGTGTCCTTGAAGGTTTTCGGATCGATAGGATCTCCCGGAGCTGCGGAGGCGATGGCGGTGCCAAGAAGCGCGATGGCGGCGATGAGTTTGATGAGGGGCATGAGGATGAGCGTGTATGAATTGGTGACCTGACGATTTGATCTTATGACGCTGGATTACCCGTGGCAGGCGGCGTCAGAGAGTCAAGGCCGCGCATGGCATTGTCGATGAACTGCGGCGCCAGAAACACCCACGGCATGCCGATGGCATTCGCCATCGCCTCCATCTGCGCACACCACCAGGACTGCCGCTCCTCGTCCCAGTAGGCGCACTCACAGGGCTTGTCTGGCTGGCGCAGCAGGGCCAGGCTCTGCTGGTAGAAATCGCGGGCCTCTGCCGCGTCTGAGTCCGCCACGGAATGGGCGCGATTGCACAGCGCACCGCCGAGGTAGATCTTGTTTTCACGCTCCTTCGGGAAGAGGCGGAGCAGCTCTTTCCGGATCGCAATGGCACGGTCAAACGAAGGCCGTGCCTCCGCCGGCCGCCCTGTGTCCAGACACAGCATGCCAAGATGATTGTGGGAGGCAGCGATGAGGCTGCACGTCTCCATGCTTCGCTTGAATCTGGACGGACGCACGTTTGGCAGCAGCGTTTGCACACGCCGGAAATTGGTTTCTGCCAGGGCAACGTTGCCATCGCGACGGCAGTCATACCCCACGTCATAGCTTGCAGCCGCCAGCCTCTTTCTGCGGCCCGGCAGCCACAGGAAATGCGTCTGCCGGTCCAGCTTCTGCGTGCGAATGACAAGCGGGTCGTCGGATGAAGCCATGGCAGGAGATGTTATTGAGGTGCGGTGAATTGCGCCATGATGCGAAAGCGCCACGTGGGATCTTTCTCATGCCTCCAGCCCGGTTTCACCTCGGCGCTGAAAAGCTCAACGGGCACGCCGAGGGGGACTTGGTCAGAAGCCGGTTTGTAGGTCACGCTGCGTGTGCCGCCATTCACACCCGCGCCGTAGCTGCCCGTGCGGCGGTCGGCACGGCCATCATGCGTGGTGGTGACCGAGACGAAGACGGAGTGATCGGCGGTATGCACGTAGCCAAGGGCAAAGCTTGTGGAGGCAGGCACGGCATCGCTGGGAATGTCGTGCTTTTTGACCAGCTTGCCATCCTTCTCCGCCTCGATCCAGAAGCGCCCCAGCACCGCTTCAGGAAAGGTGAACGACAGTCGCTCAAAGGTGATGCTCAGGTCGCGCAGTTCCTCAGGTGTCGTCTCGGTGCGTTTGACGCTGCCCACCGGATCTGCCGCAAGGCACATGGAGGCGAAGATCAGCAGCAGCGCTGCGACAATGAACGATGCAGATTTCATGGCTGGTAGGTGTCGAGGAAATTGCCGACCACATTGCCCTCTTCGGTGCCGTCGGGTTTGGAGATCAGCCAGTCGAGCATTTCGGACTCGGCAAAGGTGTAGGCATCCCCACGCTTGAAACCTTCCACGTCCAGGATGTCGCTCGCGATGATACCCGAGACCTTGTCGTGGGTAATGCTGCGCACCTCGATGAAGACCTGCTCCACATTTCCTTTCTTGTCGTGCAGGCGAGTGGTGAGGAAGAAAACATGCCTGGGGGGCAGGCCAGCCAGAAACCGCTTCTTTGCATCCGGATACGTGGCGCGCGCCTTGGCCACGTAAGGAGCAATGGCTCTGTCGAGCGCCGCAAATTTCTCGGCTTCTGAGTGGACCGGTTTGTCCTTGGGCGCATTGGGAGCCAGCGGTGACTGCGCGAATATCGCGGGAACGAAGAGGGCGAAGAAGAGGAGCGCTATTTTCATGAAGTGACGACTCAAGGCTAATTCCAGTCCGTGTAGAGACAGACGCCGACGCTCGAAGGGCCCGCAGTCCAGGTCTGAACCGACAAACCATCGGCCGTCGGTGAACTGCAATGATAGGTGGCGGTGGGCCGCCCGGACATCCACGAGCGTTTGACACGGTATTGCGGGTTGCGGGGAAAGATCGATGAAAACGACGTAGTGTCGGTATCAATCACACGAAGCTGGGAGAGAAAAACAGGAAGATCGCTCACGGGAATCTCAAAGCTCGAAGCCGCCCCACAGTCCGAACAAATTCGCATCCACGCATCGCCCCGGCACTCGATGCCTGAAACGGAGGCCGGGAGAGTGAGGCCATGCTCACGATGAATCCGGGACGCAGAGTCTCCGAAAAACGGCGTCAGCCCCCCAATCGCAAGAGCGATCAGCACCAGGGAGGCAAGGACAGCTAGCGTTGTTTTCATTCGTCAAAGATGGATGGCGCAGGGCTGGATGTCTCTCGTAGGAGGTTGGCGGAGACCCGTTGCTGTGATATGCCACGACATGACTCCCTTTGTCGAGACGAATTCGGATGTGACAAACGGCTGACGCTTCCCCACATCGCCGCCTCTATTCGTTGAAACAATCAGCAATCATCGTCAGCACAGCATCGTTGCAGGCCTTGGCATTGGCCTGATTGCAGGTGACCAGGATGGCGGAGTCTTTGGCCGGAACGAGCCATGCGGTCACCATCCACATCGTATTGCTGCCGTTGTGGGTCAGAGCACGGCCACCGGCCCACGGCTGGCCGTCGGCGATGATCCAGCCCATGGCGTATTTCGGCTCGCCAGCGGCGGGCGTGTGCAGCTTCTCCAGGGTGGCAGGTTTCACCAGCTTGATCTTGGCGGAGGGAAGCTGGGCCGCGGCAAACTTGGCCCAGTCTTCGATGGAGCAGTGCACGGTGCCGGCAGGACCGATGGCAGCGGGATTGTCGGCTTCGGGACCGGGCTCAACGGGCGAGCCATCGGCTTTGTGGCCACGAGGCTGGTCATTTTTCGCCGCGCTGCCGGGTGCGCCAAAGCCTGCGGAAGTCATCCCGAGGGGGCGGAAAATCTTCTCACGCATGAGGTCCTCCCAGGATTTGCCGGTGACCTTCTCGGCCATGTGTCCGGCCATGGCGTAGCCGGCATTAGAGTAGATGTATTTACCGCCCGGCGCCGCTTCAGGCGGCTTGGAGGTAACCTCCTTCAGGAGCAGCCGGCGTGCGCTCGTCGCAGAGCCCTGATGCTGACGAAGCCTGCCCCAAAGCTCATCCTTTTCGAGGGCACCAGGCGCACCACCGCGGTGCGTGAGAAGCTGCTCAAGCGTGACGGCCTGATATTCCGGACGCATGCTCTTTTTCAGCTCGGGAAACGTTTCGCCGAGGGTCTGAGTCCACTTCAGTTTCCCTTCATCAACCAGGATGCCGCAGAGAAAGGCGGTCATCGCCTTCGTGTCAGAACCGAGATGAAACAGGTCATTGGCAGCGAGCTTGTCTCCCCTGCCCCGCGTGCGCACACCAGCAATACCTAGCGCCACGATTTCGCCTTTACGAACCACGACGGCAGCCATCCCCGGCAGGTCATTTTTCTGAATGATGGGCCCGAGGAGTGATGAGACATCCTTCGGCGGCGAAGCAGCACGGACAGAACTGAAGGCCAGGGAGAGCGAGGCGAGGATGACTGCGGATATTGTTTTCATATGCCTATACCTGCCGGAAACGGTGCTCATGGTTACAATCATTTTCCAAATGAAGCGGGCGACATTGAACGTGCGCTGCTGGCCTCAGACAACTCGGATTTGCTTTAACCTTGGCACACCGCACTTCGCTGCTAGCATCCGCGCCTTAACTTATGAATCGCAAACGCCTTGGCCGCACGGGAATCGTTGTCACTGACATCTGCATGGGAACCATGACCTTTGGTCTGCAGGCCGATGAGGAGACGTCCTTTGAAATCATGGACCGCGCGCTGGAGGCGGGCATCGATTTCTTCGACACTGCGGAGCTCTATCCAGTGCCCCCAAGCGCGGAGCTGTTCGGTGTCACCGAGCAGATCGTTGGCAAATGGCTCAAAGGGCAGAAGCGCGGCGAGATCATCATCGCTTCGAAAGTCACCGGCCCGGGGCACGGCTGGTTCCGCCCGCCGGTACGCGGCGGCTTCACGGCGCTGGACCGTCGCCAGATCTTCCAGGCCTGCGAGGACAGCCTGCGCCGCCTGCAGACCGATTACATCGACCTGTATCAGACGCATTGGCCAGACCACGGTATGCAACAGGAGGAGACGCTGGGCGCACTGACCGATCTCATCGACCAAGGGAAAATCCGCGCCTGGGGCGGCAGCAATGAGACCTGCTGGGGCGTGATGAAAAACCTCTGGGAAGCCGAGAAGCACGGGCTGGCCCGCATGGCCACCGTGCAGAACAATTTCTCCCTCATCAACCGCCGCTGCGAAAGCGAGCTGGCCCAGGTCTGCCGCAAAGAAGGCGTGAGCCTCCTGCCCTACTCGCCGCTGGGTGGCGGCGTACTCTGCGGCAAGTACAACGGCGGCGCCCTGCCCAAAGGCGCGCGCTTCACCGACTACATCCAAAACGGCGGCCCACGCCAGAAGCTCATGGCGGCCCGCTTCGTGAACGAGCGCAGCCTCGAGACCACCGCGCGCCTGCAAGTCATCGCCCGGGACCTCGGCGTCAGCGTCACCGCACTCGCCCTCGCCTGGAGCAAGCAGCACGACTTCGTCGCCTCCACCATCGTCGGCGCCACCACCGTCGCCCAATTGAACGAAAGCCTCGCCGCCGCTGATCTCGTCCTTAGCGCCGAAACCCTCGCCCGCATCAATGCGATCGATGCCGAGATCCCCTGCGCGATGACGGAGGACGGGCTGCGGAGGCTGTGAGAACGGTGGCGCGAGGTCTGGGAAAGTAGTTCAGAGCTTTAGCTCGGTCTGGGAAGCATCGCGCTCCTCCAGACCGAGCTGAAGCTCTCAACTACTTTAAAAAGGCATTGCGCTGTCCGCCTGCATTTGCTGGAATCGCTTTTCTCCCACTCCACACCTCTCCCGCCATGACTGAGACCACCTCCGGCAAAGCCGACATGAAACTCTTCTGGGCCTGCTTCATCGCCCTGGTCGCCACCTCTTTTGTCTTTGGGGTGCGCGCCAACACGATCGGCGAGCTGCAAAACAGCTTCAATCTCTCCGAAGCGCAGAAGGGAGCCATCAATGGCGCGGGCATGTGGCCCTTTGCACTGAGCATCATCTTCTTCAGCCTCATCATCGACCGTATCGGCTACAAGACGGTCGCGATGTTTGCCGCCATCTGCCATGTCGTCTCGCTAGTGCTCACCCTGCGCGCCTCAGGTTATGAAGACTTCTATTGGAGCTCGCTGCTCGTCGCGGTGGCCAATGGCACGGTGGAGTCCTTCATCAATCCGGTCGTCGCCACGGTCTTCAGCAAAAACAAATCGAAATGGCTGAACATCCTGCACGCCGGCTGGCCTGCGGGTCTGGCACTGGGTGCTCTTTTCTGCGCTCTGCTGCCAGAAACAAAACTGTTCTTCGGTGCAGTATGGCAGTTCCGCTTCGCTCTGTGCTTCATCCCCGTGGTGCTCTACACCCTGCTCATCCTGCCGCGCACATTCCCGGTGAACGAGCGCGTGGCTGCCGGTGTGAGCTACCGCGACATGCTGAAGGAAGTCGGTGCCGTGGGCAGTTTCATGATCGGCTCTCTCGTTTACTGCGCCGTCGTGCAGATGATGGGAAAAGAGGTGGCTCTGCGCGAGACCCTCATCGCCGGTCTGGTGCTGGGCGCGGCCACGGGATTCTACACCCGCTCCCTTGGCAACTGGCTCTTCATCGTCGTTCTCATCACCATCGGACCGCTGGCCACCACGGAGCTGGGCACCGATGGCTGGATGCCGGAGCTGCTCAAGCTCAGCGGCCCTGACTTCCCGAACTTCGCCACCTGGATCTTTGTGTACGTCTCCGTCATCATGACGGTGCTGCGCTTTTACGCCGGGCCGATCGTTCACCGATTCTCGCCCATCGGCCTCATGGTCATCAGCGCGGCCATCGCCATCACCGGCCTGCTGTTCCTCTCAAACGCCACGGGCTGGGCTATCCTCGGCGCCGCCACCGTGTATGGCTTGGGCAAGACCTTCCTGTGGAGCACCACGCTGGGCCTCACCGCCGAGCAGTTCCCCAAAGGCGGCGCCCTCACCCTCAATGGCGTCTCCGCCGTCGGCGTGCTTTTCCTCGGCGTCCTCGGCAGCCCGTACATCGGTCACAAGCAGGACCTCGACATGGATCACCGCCTAGCAGCCGCGGAGCACAGCACCCTGTATTCCCAAATCAAAGGCCAGCCCAAGGACGGCATCTTCGGCAAGGCCCCCACCCTCGATCAGGAAAAGATCAAGGCCCTCCCTGCGCCTCAGGTTCAGGAACTGGAAACCGTGCAGGCCGCCAGCAAGCGCAGCGTCTTCACCACCATCGCCATCCTTCCCACTTTCATGCTGATCTGCTATCTCGGCATGTTCCTCTGGTTCAAATCGCGCGGCGGCTACCAGCCCGTCGCCATTTCTGAAGACCATTGATTTACCGCCCTGCCGTGAGCAAGAAATCCAAGTCTGCCGGAATCCATTGGCTCAAAAAAATCGAGGAGCACGACTACCCTGCGGCCCAGTCCTACCTCCTGCTGCTGTATGACAAGAAGCAGGTCAAAAAAATCATCAGCCAGCTGAAGGTGGCGGAGGTCACCCAGTTCAAATCCAGGGACATCTTCCGCGCCTCCGGCCTCTCGCTGCTCGGCGTCAGCAATTCCCACGTGGAAAAGGACAGCAAGAAAATCCGGGACGGCAAGGCGCTCTCCCCTTTGCTCCTCGTTCGCGATCCGCTCCACGGGAAGGTCATCATCGCGGACGGCTACCACCGTCTCTGCGCCATTTACAACTTTGACGAAGACGCCTGGATTCACTGTAAGATTGTGTGATCGCGCAGCGATAAGGCAGCGCACACTTGAAAAGCGTTCACGGCAGGAGGGTCGGTTCCACGGATGCACTCTGCGGTTCCTGTTCGCAGAGCATTCTGGCGGCTTCTCAACCTTGAGAACACTTTTTCCTTGTCGCAAGAAGGTGTGGCACCTAAAACTCGCCCGCCTCCGAAACCATCCCACCCAACCTATCAACACACACTCCACTCCTCTATGAGCAGCGAAAACAATCGAATGAGACTACTCTGGGCCGGCTTCATGGCCATTCTCGCGGCCGGCGTCGGCTTCGCCATCCGCGGCGGTATCTTTGACAACTGGGCGAAGGAGTTTGGATTCACAGGGGCACAGCTCGGCGCCATTGGCGGCATGGGCTTCAACGGCTTCTGCTTCGGCATCATCCTCGGCGGTGTCGTTGTTGACAAGATCGGCTACGGCAAGCTCGTCGTGGTGGCCTTCCTCCTGCACATCATCTCGGCGCTCGTCACTTTCACCGCCAGCGGCAGCAGCGCCTTCATGGTGCTCTCCCTCGGCATGTTCATCTTTGCTTTTGCGAACGGCACTCTGGAAGCCGTGGCCAACCCGCTGGTGGCCACCCTGTTCCCTGAAAACCGCACGCATTACCTCAACATCCTGCACGCCTCCTGGCCTGCCGGCATGGTGATCGGCGTGATCATCGGCTGGTTCTTGGACGACAAGATGGAGATCAACTGGCGCATCCAGCTCGCGCTCTACCTCATCCCGACCGTGATCTACGGCCTCATGTTCATGGGCCAGAAATTCCCCCAATCCGCCGCTGCTGCCAAGGGTGTCAGCTTTGGCGACATGCTCAAAGACGTGGGCATCCTCGGCGGTGCCGTGGCCTGTTTCCTCCTTTCCTTCTTTGCGGAAGGCTTCTTTAAGGACGTGCTCAGCGTGGAGCCTGGTCTGGCCAAGAACCTCGGCTACGCCACTGGTGGTGTCGTGCTGATCGCCGTGGGCGTGCTCACCAAGTTCTCGCTGGGTTCCCTGGTGCTCTTCGTCCTCTTCGTCACCCACGCCCTCGTCGGCGCTGTGGAACTCGGCACGGACGGCTGGATCCAGAACATCACCGGCAATCTCTTCACCCCCGAGCAGGGCAAAGCCCTCTTCCTCTGGACTTCCGCCATCATGTTCGGCCTGCGCTTCTGCGCCCATTGGATTGAGAAAACGCTCAAGCTTTCCCCCGTCGGCCTGCTTTGCGTCTGCGCAGCCCTCGCCTGCGGCGGCCTGACCATGGCCTCCGGCATGAACACCTTCACCACCGCCCTCATCGCTCTGGGCGTTTATGCCTTCGGCAAGACCTTCTTCTGGCCCACGATGCTGGCAGTCGCCTCTGACCGCTTCCCGCGCACGGGTGCCGTCGCCATCTCCATCATGGGTGGCATCGGCATGCTTTCCGCTGGCATCATTGGTGGCCCAGGCCTCGGCTACACGAAGGACCGCTTCGCTGGTGAGTCCCTGAAAGCCTCCAATCCTGCCCTCTATGAAACCTATAAGGCTGCTGCTCCGAGCAAGTTCCTCAATCTCGACGCCACTGCCGCTATCGGTCTTGACGGCAAGAAGCTCTCCGAAGCCAAAGACGCCAAGGAGAAGACCGCCGATCAGCTCGCCGTGGTGGCAGCCGACCAGCAAGGTGACCGTAAGACCCTGAAGTTCGACTCCTATATCCCAGGCACCATGGCGGTGATCTACCTCCTGCTGCTGCTCTACTTCAAGTCCATCGGCGGCTACAAGCCTCTGACCATCGACGAAGAAGAAGCGGCCGCGAAAGCCTGATTCTGATTCCATCTCTCCCCACGCGGCGTCCCTTCACCGGGACGCCGTTTTTATTTCCCGACGGGTGCAAGAAACTTGAAACTTCGAACCTTAAACTTCAAACTCTGACACCCATGCCCACCTACGTATACGAAACCATCCCCCAGTTTGAAGGCGAGCCCACCAAGCGCTTCGAAGTCCGCCAGAGCATGAAAGACGCCGCCCTCACCCAGCACCCGGACAGCGGGCAGCCCATCCGCCGCGTGCCCATTGGTGGCACAGGCATCATGGGTGGCAGCAGCGGTGGTGGCTCCCAGGCCTCAGGCGGTGGTGGATCGTGCGGCAGTGGGTGTGGCTGCCATTGATAGTGGTCCGCTCAGTCCTCTGAGCGGAACGCCAGCCCCAGGATGCGCGAGCCACACCGGCCTGCGCAGAATCCAGTTCCCAGCCCCTGATGCGGAAATTTGGATAAAAAGATAACACTGGCTCACTCGATCCGCTCAGAGGACTGAGCGGACCACTATGAGGCGACATTCCACGGCCTGTGGATTTTGCAATGCGCCACAAAAGCACCATGCCATTCCGCTTTTTCAATCCGGCAGAGCGCACGACGATCACCCACGGCCATCTGCCACATTGGGATCAAGCGGAAGCCACCTATTTCATCACCTGGCGCACGGCAGATTCCATGCCCCAGGATGTCTGGCTTAAATGGAGGCATGAGCGCGATGGCTGGCTGCTGGTGCATGGCATCTCGCCCCTAGCCAAAGACTGGCGCAGGCAGGTTGAAGACCTTGCTGAGGACGAGAGGAACGACTTCCGCCAATTCTCCCGCAGGCTGGAGCATGAGATGGACGCCTGCCACGGCGAATGCCTTCTGCGGCGGCCCGCACTCGCACAGCATGTGTCAGACACACTTCGCTTTTTTGATGGCTCACGCTACAGGCTGGGGGACTTCGTCATCATGCCCAACCATGTGCACCTGCTCGTCGGCGGTCTGGCGCGGCAGTCGATGCTTAAACAAGTGGCCTCTTGGAAAAAGTGGTCGGCTTTGAAGATCAACGAAGCTTTGGGGCGAAGCGGCAGGTTCTGGCAGGACGAGAGCTTTGATCACTTGGTGCGGCATCAGGCTTCATTCGACAAGCTGCGGAGTTACATCGCTGAGAACCCACAAAGAGCAGATTTGAACAAAGGTGAGTTCCTCTACTGGCGGCGCGAATGAAGGACGCGAAGTCCCCATAGTGGTCCGCTCAGTCCTCTGAGCGGCACGGAAGGCCCAGGATGGGCGAGCCACACCGGCATGTGCAGAATCCCAGTATCCAGCCCCTCACGCGGAAATTGGGGTGAAAAGAGAACGCTGGCCCACTCGAACCGCACAAAGGATTGTGCGGACCACTATCAGCCGCCCTCGCTGTCTTTCTCTTCCTCAGGCACTGACTGCTTGGAATCCGCTTCTTCGTTCGCGGCAGCTACCGCCCCCTTCCTCCCCAGCCGCGCCGCATAAAACCCGTCAAACGCACCGGTCTCCGGTGTGCGGTGCAGTTCCTCCTCCAGCGTCCACTCCTCACTGTGCTTCGCCAAAAAGGCCTTCACCTGCTGCTCATTCTCGCTCGGCAGGATGCTGCACGTGGCATACACCAGCTTGCCACCGGGCACCACCATGCGGCTGTAGCTCTCCAGAATCTCAGCCTGCAGCGCGATCAGGCGGTCGATCTCCGCATCGCTCAGCTTCCACTTCGCGTCCGGATTCCGGCGCAGCACGCCGAGGCCTGAGCACGGCACATCCAGCAGCACACGGTCAGCCTTCTGCGCCAGACGCTTCACCGTCTTTGAGCCTTCGATCTCCCGCGCTTCGATGATGTCCACCCCGGCACGCGAGGCGCGCTTGCGCAGTTCCGCCAGCTTCCACGCATGCACATCCATCGCGAGCAGCTTGCCCTTGTTGCGCATGATCGCCGCGATGTGCAGCGCCTTGCCACCACCACCCGCGCAGGCATCGATCACCCGCATGCCAGGCTCCGGCTGCAAAAACGGCGCGATGAGCTGGGACGCCGCGTCCTGCACTTCAAACAGCCCGGCCTTGTAGGACGCCGTGCCAAACAGATTCGCCCGCTGCTTCAGCCGCAGCGCACTCGGCACCTGCTCCACCGCCTCGGTCTCATAGCCTTCCTGGCCCAGTTTCTCCCGCAGAGAACGGCGGTCGTTTTTGAGCGTGTTCACCCGCATGAAGACATCCGCGGGCACGTTCAGCGCCTCGCGCAGCGCAGGCCAGTTCGCCCCCAGCTCCTTGCTGCCCCGCGCCTCCAGCCAGTCCGGGATCGCGGCACGGATGGCTGGCGGAGCGCCATCCTTGGCACGCTTCAAAACATCCCCCGGCTTCACCTCCGGCGCGTTTTCATCTTTCGGCAGGTCACGCCCGTTGGTGATCCAGTAGGCCGCCCACACACGCCACAGCCTCTCCGGGGTGATGTTCTCCGGCTGCGTGTGCTCCTCGTCCGGCAGTCCGGCCAGAAACCAGAACCAGCGCCACCAGCGCACGCATTCATAAATGGACTCCGCAAAAATGCGCCGGTCACGGCTGCCCCACTTGCGGTGCCGCTTGAAGGTGAATTCGATCACCTTGTCCGCATATCTTTTGCCCACAAACACCTCTCCCAGTGAGAGAATGATTTCGTCGAGCAGATGGGGAGGGAGTTTCATGGGACAAGAGACATGGCGCAGTCGTATCCCCTGCACAACTGCCACCGCCAAGAAATCACTGGCCCCTGCGTGGAACCAGATTACTCTCAGCCACCCCCAGACATGCCCACAGAGTTCGATATTCAATACGCCCTGGAAAACACCCAGGTGCTCCATGAGCCGGACCGCCGCATCGACACCTTCGGCAGCACCCATTTCGAGTTCCAGATCGTCACGGAACTCATGGACTCCGTCGGCGCCGTGCGCGTGCGCGAAGGCCGCATCGAGGCCGAGAAGCCCCTCATCCTGCGCCCTGAAATGCCCGGCCAGTTTGACTTCGAAGGCTTCGGCCCTGAAGTGGCCGGCTTCGGCGACTTCCTGCGGGACAATCTTCACAAGCTCGCCATCCTCAAATACGGCTTCAAATTCCGCAAAGGCGAGATCAGCGAGCAGATCATCCATGAGTCCATGGAGGAGGTCACCGGCAAGCTGCTTGACAACATCCGCGCCTCCGGCAACCCCATGCGCGCGGTCATTCAGGGCGTGGACGACACCTGGGAAATCTGCCTCCTCAAGTTCACCGTTGAAATGATCGAAAAGTCCCAGAACATCAACCTTTTCGATTTCAAACGCCGCGGCCTGCTGGGCTGAGCATCGTTTCTTGATTTCACGCAATGGCCAAGACCCAGATCAAACTGCTGATTTTCCTCATCACCGTGGGCCTGGTGGCTGGCACCCTCGGCATGGGCTACTGGGTTTACACCAACATCCTGCTGAAAGAAAGCCAGGTCGAGCAGGACATCGCCTCCATGAAGGCCGTGGACCGCCCGCGCATTGATCCCGGCCTGCGCCGCTTCGAGGCCGCCGTCGATCTCATCCAGCATGGCAAGACCGAGGAAGGCCTGGATGCGCTCTACAAGCTCCGCAAGCAGTTCCCGGACTCCGCCACCTGCCCTGAGGCCATGCGCATCATCGGGGAGATCAACATGGACCAGCTTTTCTCCCCCAATTCCAAGGCGGGCAAAAAGGACTACATCGTCCAGCCGGGAGACTCGCTCAATCTCATCGCCGGCAAGCAGGGCACCACCGTGGACTCCATCATCCGCAGCAGCGGGCTCATGAGTTTCAATCTTCAGCCCGGCGACCACCTCACCATCATCCCGATGGATTTCCATCTCGGCGTTTACGTCGCCAAAAAGCAGGTCATCCTCCTGCGCAAAGTCGGAGACGTGGAGTACCCCTTCAAAGTGTATGAGGCCAAGGACATCCGCCTCCCGCCCGGCACACGCCTGCCAGTGGAAATGACCATCGCGGCCAAAAACTCCGTCTTTGATGGCAAGCCGGTCACCTCCACGGAGGCCAACTACCTGGAAGCGGAAAAGTGGATCGCCGGCACCAAGCCAGGCGTCAACATCCGCACTCCCCCGGTCGCACGTGCCACCCCCGTCGAAGAGCCGGCCAAGGCGCCTGCCAAAGGTTCCGCTTCTAAAAAATCAAACGCTCCTGTGGCCGCATCAACGCCAGTGCCAGCGCCAGCCCCCGCTTCTGCCTCGGCTCCTGCGGCCGTCCCCGCCCCTGCCCCCGTGCTGGAGACCGGCATTTTCCTTGCCCGTGAAGACATTGAAGAACTCTTTGCTCTCGTCCGAAGAGGGTCAAAGTTGAGCCTCGTGAGATAGACTCTCCCACCCCTTTCCCCCAACCGACCGCCATGAAACAAGTTTTGGAATTCGAAAAGCCCATCGTCAAAATCCGCGAAGAAATCGAGGAGGCCAAAAAGAAGCTCGCCGCCAAGCCCAGCGACAAGCTCGCCCAGCAGATCGCCGACATGGAAGCCAAGGCCGAAAACCTTCAGCGCGATATCCATGCCAATCTCTCCCCCTGGCAGCGTGTGCAGATCTCCCGCCACATCGGCCGCCCCTTCATGCTCGACTACGTGAAGCACATCTGCGATGAGTTCGTGGAGCTGCACGGAGACCGCCACATCGGCGATGACAACGCCATGCCCGCCGGCTTTGCCACCATCGGCGGACAGCGCGTGGCCATCCTCGGCCACCAGAAAGGCCGTGACACCAAGGAAAACCTGCTTCGCAACTTCGGCAGCGCCCACCCTGAAGGCTACCGCAAAGCCCTCCGCCTCATGCGCATGGCGGAGAAGTTCAGCCTTCCCATCATCACCCTGATCGACACCCCCGGAGCCTTCCCAGGCATCGGCGCGGAAGAGCGCAACATCGCCGAAGCCATCGCCTTCAACCTGCGCGAGATGATGACCCTGCGCACCCCCGTCATCGCCACCGTCATTGGTGAAGGCGGCAGCGGCGGCGCTCTCGGCATCGGCATTGCGGACAAGGTGCTCATGATGGAAAACGCCTACTACTCCGTCATCAGCCCCGAAGGCTGCGCCGCCATTCTTTGGAAGCACCGCGAGCACGCTCCTGAAGCCGCCTCCGCCCTCAAGCTCAGCGCCCAGGACCTTTCCAAGCTCGGCATCATCGACGGCATCGTCCCCGAGCCACTCGGCGGCGCGCACAATGACCACTTCGCAGCGGCCAGCGCCCTCAAGGAAGCTCTTCTCGCCACCATCAAGGAACTCAACGCCGTCCCCACCGCCCAGCTTCTGGAGCAGCGCTACCAGAAGTTCCGCGCCCTCGGCCAGTTCACCGAAGGCTGAAGAAGAAGCGGTCAAAAAGACTCACAGGAAAAAGGCGGGGATTTCGAAAGCAGGTCCGCATGGGACACCTTTGAAACATCGCAGAGGAATCACGGACAGTTTTTATCCGAACCTGCAGAACTCACCATTCTGCTTTTGAATAAAGATGAGGCTTACCTTTAAAAGGCTCTCAGCCTATCAAAGCCATGCGCCGCCTTCTGCACCCGATCGTTCTGTTCCTCACTGCCACCCCCGGTTTCTTCATCGAAGCTGCGGAAACGCCGAAAAAGAAACCTCAGGCCCCGGCTGCCCTCCCTGAAGTCGTGATCACCGCGACCCGAAGCGCCACCCCACTCTCCCAGGTGCCCGCTGCGGTTAAGACCTTGGACAAAAAGCAGATGGAGGAACGGCTCACGCGCACGTTCCCGGAAGCCTTGCGGGAAACACCCGGCGTGTCCATCCAGAAAACCTCCAACGGCCAGGGTTCTCCTTTCATCCGCGGATTCACCGGCTTTCGCAATCTCATGATGATTGACGGCATCCGTTTCAACAATTCCACCTTTCGTGACGGCCCGAACCAGTACTGGAACACCATCGACCAGTATGCGCTTGATCACGTCGAAGTCCTTCCCTCGCAAGGCTCCGTGCTCTACGGCAGCGACGCCGTAGGCGGCACCGTCAATGCCTTCACCAAAGGCTCCGGCTATCTGAGCGAGGCCGAAGGCGGCTTCTTCTCCCATGGCCGCGCCGACTACCGCTACTCCACGGCGGAGCACAGCAACGTGGAGCACCTCGAGTCCAGCATCGGACAGGGGCAGAAGTGGGGGCTGCATGCCGGTGTCACCCTCAGCCAGTTTGGCAACGTCGTGGACGGCAGCGGCCGCCTCCAGCGCAATACCGGCTACGATCAATGGGCTTTCAATGTCCGCCTGGATGTGGCGCTGGATGATCAGTGGACCTTCACCGCCGCGCACCAGCAGCTCCGCCAGAACGATGTCTGGCGCACGCATTCCACCACCTCGGGTGTTTCATTTGAAGGCACTGCCGTGGGCACCGACCGCGTGCGTCTTTTTGACCAGCAGCGCAGCCTTTCCTACGTCCGCCTCGCCGGCAGGGACCTGAACAGCTTCGTTGACACCGCCAGCCTTACGATTTCCCTGCAGACGGCCAATGAAAACCAGTTCCGCGTCACCGGACCCGGTGTGCGCTCCTACAATGTGGTGGACCTCAGCACCCTCGGCGCTGACCTTGAATTCACCAGCGACTCCCCCGTCGGCACCTGGGTTTACGGTGTCGATTTCTATGAGGACTTCGTGCAGTCCCACGCCTCGGACAATCCCTTCCAGGGAGCCGTGGCGGACAACTCCACCTACAGCCTGCTCGGCGTTCATATTCAGGACGCCATCGATCTCGGCGAACGCGTCCACATCTTCATCGGCGAGCGCTTCACCCATGCCACCGCCAGACTCGGCAGCTTCCAGGACCCCTTCACCCTCGCGCAGCGGTCCTTTGCCGAAAGCTGGAACAACTTCTCCGGCAGCCTCCGCTTCGTCATTGATCTCGACCAAAAGGACCGCTTCTCACTCTTTGGCGGCGTCTCGCAGGCCTTCCGCGCCCCCAATCTTTCAGACCTCTCCCGTTTCGATGTCGCCCTCTCCGGACGCAAGGAAACTCCCGCCACCGATCTCTCGCCAGAAAAATACCTGACCTATGAGATCGGTCTCAAGGCAAACACGGAAAACGTCAGCGCCTCGCTCGCGTACTTTTACACCCAGCTGGACAATCTCATCATCCGCCGTTCCACCGCCGTCCCTCTGCAGGATACCAAGGCCAACGGCGGCGATGGCTTCATGCAGGGCATCGAGTTTTCCACACGCTGGCGGCTCGACAAACATTGGAGCCTCTTTGGCCATGTGGCCTGGGTGGAAGGCGAGGCGGATCAGTTCATCGGCACCACCACCCAGAAACGCCGCGAGCCATTGGGCAAGATCGCGCCTCTCGTCGGCTACGCAGGCGTGCGCTGGCAGACCGCAGACAGCCGCTTTTGGACCGAGTTTGTCGGCCTCACTTACGGCGAGGCCGGGCGCATGAATACTTCCGACCAGCTCGACACCCAGCGCATTCCGCCCAATGGCACTTCATCGTTCCTCCTTCTCACCCTGCGCGGAGGCTACTCAGTGAACCAGAACCTCATCCTCACCGCCTCCTTGGACAACCTCTTGAATCAGACTTACCGCTATCATGGTTCCGGCTCCAACGAACCCGGCTTCGGCGCCAATCTTGGCGTGACGGTAAAATTCTAGCCCTGCCTCTTCTCCTCTTTGGCGCGCCGCAGCCATCCGCTGCGGTGCTTCACGCATCCACCACCCGCAGCGCTGACTCCGCGGACGCGTCCCGCATCACCTGGCTCGTCAGCCCCGCAATGCTGAACTTTCCAGCCGGCGGTGTCTGCACCGCCGCATCTCGCGCGGCGATGTCCCACTCCAGCCGCACATATTCCGCGATCACATTCGTCAGGCTCAGCTGGAAAAAATGCCCCACTGCCGCCCACACGATGGCGATGTGCCCGTCACACTTTCCCTGCTCCACCGCCTCGCGCAGCCTCCCCAGCACCCCCTGGTAGCGCGCATGTTTGGTCGATTTGAGCAGCACCGCACCCGCCAGCAGACTTCGCTGGCAGGCTTCATGCGGCAGCTGGGACGAGAGCCTGGCATCGGCCGCCATCAGCCCCGCCAGATCATTTGCATGGGCGCTCCGCCAGGCAGACTTCAGCGCCGGGCCGAGCGCCTCGCGCAGGCAGCCTTCCGCAAACTCGTTCCATTCAGCGGCCTCACCGGCCAGCAGCGTCTCCAGCCGGGCGCGCACGCTGCCCAGCATCCATTTCACCCAGTCCAGGCCGCGGGACCAGTCTTCGATAATCTGCTGATCATCCGCCTTGTCATGCGGCGCAGGCAGCAGCGTGATGGTTGGCAGCATGTGCAGTTTCATCTTCACAGGAACTCTCTCCACTGCTCCGCGCTGCGCTGTTCATTCCTTCGTTGCATGAGGTCAATCATCGCACGAACTATGCCTCTCCCGCCGCATTGCGCGAACAGAATACTTTTCATGAGCCAGGCCTCCACACTTGACACCTCCACTCCCTGGTATGCCTGCCAGCGCTGCGGCAACTGCTGCCGCTGGCCCGGAGATGTCCGTGTCACTGACGATGAGATCACCCGCATCGCCGCCTTTTTGGACATGCCTCGCATCGACTTCGTCGAGCAGTGCACCCGCCTCAATGCCAACCGCACCGGCCTCAGCATCATCGACAAGCCCAATGGAGAGTGCCTGTTCCTGGAAGGCGTGAACATCTGCCGCATCCAGCCCGTGAAGCCCCTGCAATGCGAAGGGTTCCCCAATACCTGGAACTTCCCCGGCTGGCGCGAGCAATGTGAAGCCATCGAGGCTCCCCGCCCCGCCGGGGCCTGACGCCTCCCCGGCCCCCGCAATCCGAAGCATCCGGAGCCCCCCTCCTGGACGATGCTTTAGCGATATGTTTGGTCCCTGGTCAGTCATTCGCACCGCCCTCCAGCATCTCAGCAGTGTTGTCTGGCTGCTCGCAGACACCGTGCAGGAGATGGCGGACCGCGTTGTGCGTGGGCGCATGCCTTTCCGTCTCGCCATCTTCTTTGAGCAGACAGACCGCGCAGGCGTCGGCTCCATTGGCCTGGTTTCGCTGGTCTCGTTTTTCATCGGCCTCACCATGGCCCTGCTCACCGGCTACCAGCTTCAGACTTTCGGCCAGGAGCGCCTCGTCCCCGGCCTCGTCGGCATCTCGTTCACGCGCGAGCTCGGCCCGCTGATGACCGGCATCATGGTCGCGGCACGCATCGGCGCGGCCTACACCGCGGAACTCGGCACCATGACGGTTTCAGAGGAGGTGGAGGCCATCGAGGCCATGGGCATCGGGCCGCTGCGCTTTCTGGTGGGCCCGCGTGTGCTCGCTGTTCTTCTTCTGCTCCCCTGTCTCGTCGTGGTTTCAGACTTCACCGCCATGGTCGGTGCCGCACTCATCTCACGCTGGGCTTTTGACATCCCCATCCGCCACTTCTTTGACTCCGCCCTGGAGAGCATGCTCATCCGGGACATCGTCGCCGGTGTGGTCAAGAGCTGCCTGTTTGGTCTCATCATCGGCCTCGTCGCCTGCTACAAAGGCCTCTGCGTTCGCGGTGGCGCCGCGGGCGTGGGCGCCTCCACCACCAACAGCGTCGTCATCTCCATCACCATCGTGATCGCGTTCGACACCCTGAGCAACATCGTGCTCGTCTCTCTTTTCAACTCATGAACGAGACCTCCAAACCTGTCGTGGAACTGCGCGACGTGCGCCTGCGTTTCGACTCCAAAGAGGTGCTCGAAGGCGTGACTCTCTCCGTCCCTCCCCAGGCACGTCTCGTCGTGCTGGGTCAGTCCGGCAGCGGCAAGAGCACGCTGCTGCGCCTCATCATGGGCCTGCTCAAGCCCAGCGGCGGAGAGGTCACGTTCAACAATCTCAAGGTCAGCCGCATGGGCCGCCTGCGCCTCAACCGCATGCGCCGGAAGATCGGCATGGTTTACCAGTACAGCGCCTTGATCAGCTCCCTCAACGTGCGGGACAATCTCGCTCTTCCCCTGGAGGAGCTCACGACAAAGTCCCGTTCGGAGATCGACCGGCTCGTGGACGAAAAGCTGGCCCTCGTCGGCATGTCGGACGCACGCGACAAAATGCCTGCCGAGCTCAGCGGCGGCATGCGCAAGCGCATCGGCCTCGCCCGCGGCATCATCATGGATCCCGAGTTGATCCTCTATGACGAGCCCACCGCCGGGCTGGATCCCGTCATCAGCGCGGTCATCGACGAGCTCATCATCAGCCTCAGTGAAAAGATCGGCGCCACCTCCATCGTCGTCACTCACGAGATGGGCAGCGCCTTCAAAGTCGCCACGCACATGGCCATGCTCTACAAGGGCAGGATCATCGCGGACGACACCCCTGAGGCCTTCAAAGCATCCACAGACCCGGTGGTCGCCCAGTTCATCGCGGGAGACACCCAGGGTCCCATCCTCCAGTCCTCACAGTCATGACCATCTTCCGCAATGAAATCCGCACAGGCATCCTCGTCATCGTGACACTCGTGGCGCTCGTCTGCCTGCTCCTCTACCTCGGCGCGCCCGGCGTCTTCGTTTCCCAGAAGAAGTTTCGCATCTATCTGGACAATGCCTCCAGCCTCACCCCCGGCGCCCCCGTGCTCCTCGCCGGCCGCAGGATCGGCCGCGTGGTGGAGCTTTACTCCCCCGTGCCTGAAAAGGAGCGCCCCTCCCCGGGCATGGAAACCCTGGTGGAGATCGAGGTGAACAGCTCCGCCAAAATCTACAACAAGGTCAAAGCCCGCATGACCCTCCCCAGCCTTCTCGGCAAACCGGTCATCGATTTCACCACCGGTGAAGAGTCCAGCGGTCTCGCCCCCGAAAACACAGCGTTTGTCGGCGAGCGCCAGCCAGGCCTTGCGGATGCAGTCCCCACCCTGCTGGAGAAACTGGATCCCGCCCTCAAAAAAGCCACCGACACCTTCGACGGCCTTCAAAAGACAGCGGACAATCTCAACCAGCTGACAAAGGAAAACTCAGATCTGCCCAAGGCTCTCGCTGAGTTCAAAAAGTTCACCACTCATCTCAATGAAGTCATCGGCCCGGACGGAGCTTTGCGCGGCTCGCTGGAAAACATCCGCCGCCTCACTGCCGACGATGGCAAGCTCGGCCTCGCCCTGGAGCAGTTCAAGAACCTCACCGGCCCTGACAGCGATCTCGCCAAGACTCTCGCTCACGCGGAAAAATTCACCGGCAAGCTCGAACAAAATGAGGACATCGATGCCACCCTGCACAATCTCCGCATCGCGACTGCGAATCTCGACCGCCAGTTCAAGCAGGTCACCGGCAAACTCAGCGACACTGCTGAGAATCTCAAGGAAGGCAGCGACACTCTCAAACACCAGCCGTGGCGCCTCATCTGGCCCAGCACCAAAAAATACCCCGACGAAAACATCGTGCCTCGCGCGCCCGGGTCATCTTCCAAATCCTCCGGCAGCTCCTCATCCGCGGGCCATCATGATTCGGACTCCGGTTCAAAGCTCAAGCATCCCCTGTTCCGCTTTTACTCCACACCGCATTAGCCGCGCCCGTCAGGACAGCCCGGACACCGGCTTCTCCCACAGCACCAGCTTTTTGTAGCTGTAGGGCTTGCACAGCACCACCTTGTTCACCTCCGTGCGGATCACCGCAAACTTGTGGTAGTCTTCCGTCTCGCAGTATTTGCGGTAATAGGCCTTCGACTTCCCCGGCATCTGGTCCCAGTAACGCTTTGCCGCATCACCTTCCAGCACACGTGTGCGCCCTGATAGATAGACGATGGTTTCCAGAGACGGGCACGCAAACATCCACTCCGCCTGCGGATTGAGGCGCAGAAATTCCACCTTCTGCGACGTCGGTGCAGTGATCGAGATGATCTCCTCCAGATCCGGCGTCACCTGCGTCGTCATCCATGCCGAATGCGGCAGCCCTTCCGTGTCTGAGGTGGCCAGCACCGCCGTGCGGCTTTTCATCACCAGCTGCGCGGCATCGCGTGAGATTTCATTTTCTATTTTCACGTTCAAACAAACACCGCCCGCGCGCTTCTGTCTCCGCACCGCTTGCCCATGTGCACGCCTTTTTTGCAGATCACCGCTTTACTCATCCTGCCGCCCGTGCATGACATCTGCCGCATGAAGCAGCAGACCATCGTCACCCTTGATCTCGAAGGCGTTCTCGTCCCCGAAATCTGGATCGCCTTTGCCGAAAAGACCGGCATCCAGGAACTCCGCCGCACCACCCGCGACGAGCCGGACTATGACGTGCTCATGAAGGGCCGCCTCAAGATCCTCGACGAGCATAACCTCAAGCTGGCGGACATCCAGGAAGTCATCGGCACCCTCTCGCCCCTCGCCGGTGCCAGGGAGTTTCTCGACGAGCTCCGCTCCTTCACCCAGGTCATCATTCTCAGCGACACCTTCGCAGAGTTTGCCCAGCCCCTCATGCGTCAGCTCGGCTGGCCCACCATTTTCTGCCATCAGCTCGAAGTCGCCGCGGACGGCCGCATCGTGGACTACAAGCTGCGCCAGCCGAACCAGAAGCAGCTCTCCGTGGCCGCATTGAAAGGCCTGAACTACCGCGTCATCGCCGCCGGAGATTCCTTCAATGACACCACCATGCTGGGTGAGGCCGACGTGGGTTTCTTCTTCCACTCCCCCGCCAGCATCCAGGCGCAGTTCCCGCAGTTCAAACCGTTCGATGATTATAACGATCTGCTGGCTGCGATGAAGGCGGTGCTTTGAAGCTTCGTTGCCACGAGTCGATTTCGCGTCCAGAATGCGGGCTCGTTTCACGCCCGCTCATGCCTCAGCTTCATCTCCAGCCCGACTTCGCCACTTTTCAATCGCTCGCGCAGCAGGGCAATCTCGTGCCCGTAATGGCCGAACTCGCCGCCGATTACGAAACGCCGCTCTCCGCTTTCCAAAAGATCCATGATGGCCGCTGCGCCTTCCTGCTGGAGTCCGCGGAGCTCACTCAGCATTCGGGGCGTTACTCCCTTCTCGGCAGTTCGCCGCGCATCATCTTCACCGCCCGTGGCCGTGAAATCGAAATCGAGGAACGCGGCAAAAAACGCAGCTACACCACCGCTGGCGATCCTCTGACGGAGCTGCAGGATCTCATGCGCCCCTTCACCCCGCTCGAAGCCCAGCCCCTGCCAGTCTTCCACGGCGGCGCTGTCGGTTACCTGGCCTATGACATGGTGCGCTTCTTCGAGCCCTCGCTTTCACCACCGCCCAAAGATGAACTCGGCCTGCCGGACATGGTCTTCATGGTCACGGACACCGTCCTCGTCTTCGATCACCGCACCCGCCGCATGTCCATCGTGGCCAATGTGCACACAGATGAGCATGCCACGCTTGAAGCCGCCTACGAGTGGGCGCGTCAGCAGATCGCGGATGTGATTGGCAAACTGGAAAAGCCGCTCACCGCAAAGCCGCTGCAAACCTTCGCTCCCGTGGGCGATCTCCCGCCCCCCGTCAGCAACACCACCCGCGAAGAGTATGAGGCGATGGTGCTGAAGATGAAGGAATACATCGGCGCCGGAGACATCTTCCAGGGCGTCCCTTCCCAGCGCTTCGAGACCGAGTACACCGGCAGCACGCTGGATCTCTTCCGCGCTCTCCGTCACGTCAATCCCAGCCCCTACATGTTCTGCCTCGACTTCCCGCAGGGCTTTGCACTCGTCGGAAGTTCGCCGGAGGTGCATGTGAAGTGCATGAACGGCCGCATCGACATCCGCCCCATCGCCGGCACACGCTGGAGGGGCAAGACTCCCGCCGAAGATGATGCGCTGGCCCAGGAACTGCTCAATGACCCCAAGGAACGCGCCGAGCACATCATGCTCGTCGATCTCGCACGCAATGACGTCGGACGTGTGGCCGACTACGGCACCGTGCGTGTCAGCGATCTCATGATCATCGAGCGCTACTCTCACGTGATGCACATCGTCTCAAACGTGGACGGTCACCTGCGCGATGACAAGACCGCCTACGACGTCATGCGCGCCACCTTCCCCGCCGGCACTGTCAGCGGCTCGCCCAAGGTTCGCGCCATGGAGATCATCAACGAGTGCGAGAAGAGCAAGCGCAACGCTTATGCCGGCGCCGTCGGCTACTTCGGCTTTGATGGCAACCTCGACTCCTGCATCGCTCTGCGCACCTGCGTGGTGAAGGATGGCAAAGCCTATGTGCAGGCGGGTGCGGGAGTTGTCGCAGACTCCGTTCCTGCCTCCGAGTATCAGGAGACGGTCAACAAAGCCACCGGCATGCTGCGCGCGATTCAATGGGCGCGTCAGTTGAGCGCATCGTGAGCTCATGGAGTTGCTCACATTCTAATCACAGACTGATCACACAGTTGCTCACAATGCGCGCATGCCATCACTCACAAACAGAGAACCCCCCGGCATGCGGAGCCGGAGGGTTCTGTTTGGCGATCCAGCAACCAACAACGATGGAGGACCGATTGGCACGAAATGCTTTAGCTGAGGAAGCTTGCAAACGTGGCCCACGAGTTGCCTCGAAGACGCTCACATGTTAAAAAGTTTTGTCCCTCCCGTCAACCTGCCCACCCTTCTTTTGCAAAAAGAAACCGCTGAGTCTCAGATTTGAGAGCCCAAATCACCCCTTTGTTCTCAAAAATTTAGCAAAACGTGCCTTGACACCTCCTTTGTAACTTAGGCCCTTTCACTACTCACCCGAACACTACCCGCCATGTCCAATTCTAACGACCTCGGCCAGCTTCTCCTCATGGGCGTCCCCGGCGCTGAACTCACCCCTGAAACCGCGGCCCGCCTCAAAAAACTCCAGCCCGGCGGCTTCATTTTGTTCGGTCGCAACATCCAGACTCCCCAGCAGCTGCGCAAACTCATCGATGACCTGCGCGATCTCTCGGACATCGAACCCTTCATCACCATCGATCAGGAAGGCGGCCGCGTCTCGCGCCTCCGCCTCATCGGCGAAGAGCCTCCCAACGCTCAAGCACTGCGCGACAAAGGCGACCCCGAGCTGATCAAACGCCACGGCAAGCTCACCGGCCAGATCCTTCGTCTCTTCGGTTTCAATCTCGATCTCTGCCCCGTGCTCGACATCTCCTATGACGATGCCGCCGACAACTCGCTCAAAGGCCGCACGTATGGCCGTAACCCGCAGCAGGTCATCGACAACGCCGGCGTCTTCAATCGCGCCATGCGTAAAGAAGGCATCCTCAGCTGCGGCAAGCACTTCCCCGGCTACGGCCCCGCTGAGTGCGATCCGCATGAGTTCCTTCCCGTCATCACCAAGAGCCGCGAGGAGATGGAGCGCAGCGAACTCCTCCCCTACTCCGCGCTGCTCCCCGAACTGGACAGCGTGATGACCTGCCATAGCAACTACACCGCCTACGATCCCGACCGCGGCCGCTGGCCTGCCAGTCTGAGCCACAACATCGTGACCAAGCTCCTGCGCCATCAGTATGCCTTCGACGGCCTGGCCATGACCGACGACCTCGACATGGGCGCCATCCTCAATGAGGTGACCTTTGAGCAGGCCATTCAGGAAGCCGTGCGCGCCGGCAATGATCTTGTCATGATCTGCCACCGTGTCGAGATGGTGGAGCTCGCCCGCCAGCACCTCGAAGGTGTCGAGGCCCCTGCCCTGCATGATGCTCTGGTGCGCATTGAAAAAACCAAAAAGCGCCTGGTCAGTCCCGACAAGTTTGACCTCGACCGCTTCGCCGCCATCAACCGCGACATCTGGCAGCTCCGTGTGGACACCCTCGGCGAAGAAGCCGCCAAAAACCTCAGCGTCGAGGATGGGAAGAGGTCGCCTGTGGAGTTGTATTGAGGCTCTGGGTTCCAAATCAAGCCGTGCCGAACGCAGGATATGGAGTGCGGTCGCGCAGATGCAAGGCGCAAGCCTGCATCGGAGCTACCGCTTTCGTGTGCTCCAGGTTCACAATAACCATGTAGCCGACGCACGCGCAAAGTAGCGTTGTGCTTGGAGAGTATCCGCCGTTTGCCCCCCGTCCGGCCTGCGAAAGCGGTAGCTGCGTTCATTCTTCACTTCGCGACCGCACTCCAAAACGCTGCCGCGCGCTTCCCGCCCTCCCCCCTCACAAACTCTTATCTATCAACAACGACGCCGAACGCCGCGGGTTCGGGTGATACCCGTTCATCGCCGCACGGATGCGCTTGGCGCGGTCCACGCATGCCTCGGCTTTCTGGAAATCTCCGGACGCCTTGTACACCGCCCCTAGATTGATGAAAGTCTGGGACAGGTCCGCCGGATCCATCTGCCCTTCGTTCAAATTCTGCCGGATCGCCAGCGCCCGCTCATGCATGGTCTGCGCGCGGTCCACATCCATGCTGCTGTAGTAGAGGACGCCGAGATTGTTGTAAACGGAGGCCACGCGTGAGCTCTGCTCCCCGTCAAGGCGTTGAAAAGTCTCCAGCGCCTCGCAGTAGTACCCCTCGGCCTTTTCAAACTTGCGCAGCTGTTTGAAGATCATGGCCAGGTTGTTTTTGATCGTGGCCACCTTGTCGCTGTCTTCCAGTCCGTTCTTCGCGCTGATGTTCAGCGCCAGTTCGTAAAACTCGGCCGCCTTGTCCATCCGGCCCCAGCGGTCATAAAGATGGGCGAGTAGCGAGTAGATCCCCGTCAGCAGGTCCGGATCTTGTTTGCGCAGTTCCTGCGCACGGAACAGGGCCTCACGGTAGAGCGACTCCGCCTTGCGGAAGTCCCCCTCCTTCTGCCTCAGGTCCGCCAGCACGCTGATCTGCTCCACCAAGGCTCCCACCCGCACCGGATCATGGTATGCGAGCCGCCTCGCCTCTTCGACGCTGCGAGAGGCGGAGGCAATTTGTCGCTCCAAGGCAGTTTCCACGTTGGGTTAAAAGGCTGGGTCACATGGGCCGCACACACTCAGTCAGGCCGTTTCCGCCCTAGCTGGCGTCGCGATACGATTGGGCGAGGTTCACGATGGTGTTGCGCGCATGGGCCATCATCTCACGCGACACACCGTTGTTCTCATACCAGTGCGTGTAGGCGTGGTTGTCGAACATGATGTCGAAATTCGTGATCAGACGTTCAAACACGGCCGCGATGCCAGTGTGATTGACCAGCGCGAGTCCGCTGGAGGCAAAACCTTCCGGAGCGGTTTCTGCCACACCGAGCTTCACACCCGTGGGCACATAGCTGGCGAAGTTCAGGCTCTTGCGGATCGCAGCCATGTTTTCCTCGACTTCCTTGGCCTTCACATCCCCGCGGAACAGGGCGCAGGCGGAGAGATACACACCGTTCGTCCAGTCGATGGCCGCGGTAAAATTGTCCTGCGAGAAGGTCTCACGGGCGACATCCGGGAAGTTGATCCGTACCTGCCCTTCCTGGCCAGGAGCGCGCATTGGCGCAAACGAAGCCGTGAGGAAATGGTTGCCGGGGAACGGCACCAGATTGGTCACGTATTCGCTCAGGTCCGTGTTCAGCTTTCCGGGGAAGCGCAGGGACGCCGTCACCGAGCTCATGATCAGCGCGATGATGTGGTTGAGGTCCATGTAGTTCGGGCTGCGGTGCAGCTTGGACTTGGCGATGCGGAAAAGCGCTTCGTTGTCCAGCAGCACGGCGGCATCCGCATTGTCCAAAATGCGCTGCAGCGTGAGGATGGCGTTGTACGGCTCGACGGCGGAGTCGGAGATCAGCGGAGAAGGAACCACCGAGAAGGTGAAGATGCGCTTCTTTGGATAGGCCTGGCGCAGACGCTCCAGAATGAGGGAACCCAGGCCGGAGCCGGAACCACCGCCGATGGAGTGGGTGATAAGAAATCCCTGCAGCGACTTGGTCTTTTCCACCGCTGCGTCGATCACGTTCATGATCTGGTCGATGATGCGCTCCCCTTCTACATTGTAACCACGGGCCCAGTTGTTGGCAGCACCGGGGATCTTGCGGATGATGCAGCTCTCATCAAACAGCTGCGCCATGTCTCCGCCTTCAATTCGGGCGATCACGCCGGGTTCGAGGTCGATGAGGACTGCACGTGGGATGTATTTCCCATCACGCACCTTGTGGAAGAAAACTTCCAGGTTGGCATTGGTCGCGGCCGTCGTGTTCCCATCCTTCGGTGTGCCGGACTCGGTCAGTCCATGCTCACGAAGTACCAGCCGCCAGTAACGGTCGGCGATTTGATTGCCACATTGTCCGACATGAATGCTCAGAATCTCTCTCACGGGTGTTCTCCTCCAAACTTTTGTTGATCTACGATTGCCTGATTTGCTGTTGTTATGCGCGACGACGATCCACGAGATCACGCAGGCTCATGCCGCTGCGGCTGTCATCCGCGCTGCTGCCGCCACCACGCGGATAGTCGGACGCCGTGTCCTGCACCTTCGCCTTCGCGCCGCTTTCCTCGGCCACCTGGTAGCTCTGGATGAGTTCCTGGGCTGAGGCACGGAGCGCGTTGATCTGCTCTTCGGACATGCCTTCGTTGAGGTACCAGTTGGCGAAGGCCTTGCGCTGCCAGAGCTTGTCAAAGTTGTGGCAGATCCTGTCCAGCACACGGGCGATCTCCGTGTTGTTCGCCAGCAGCACCATGCTCTTGCGGTGGGAGATGCCGGGCTGCTCCACGTAGCCGATCTTGAACGCAGTCGGAATCCAGTAGGTCAGCGGCAGTTGCTCGCGCATGGCGGCCAGCGCGGCGTCTGCCAGCGGCTTGTCTTCCATGATGCCGCGATACAGCACGGCGGTGCTCAGGAAGCGGCCTTCCATCGGCGAGCAGGCGGCAAACACGGAGCCGTTGTCAAACAGGCTGCGGATCATGTCTTCCACACCCATTTCTTCGAACTTGCTGCGGTCCGGCGGCGTCAGCGGCGCAAAGGCGCACATCAGGAAGTGCAGGGACGGCTGTGGCACCAGGTTGGTCAGCAGCTCGCGCAGGCTGATTTCCACCGTCAGGAATCCGCTGAAGCGCATCGAGGCGGTGAGGCCTGCCAGAGCTTCAGTGATCAGCAGGTTCAGGTCATCCACCGTCGGGCTCTCGATGTTCCACTTGCGGTGCGCAAGTTCAAACAGCGCCTCGTTGTCAAAGATCAGGCACGCATCCGCGGAGCGGCGCAGCGTGTTCAGCGTGAAGACCGTGTTGTACGGCTCGGTCACCACCGAGGAAACCTGCGGAGATGGCAGCACTGCGCAGCTCAGCACCGGAAACTCGGGATACTTCTCCTTGATGGATTCGATCAGCAGCGCCCCAAAGCCGGAACCGGAGCCACCACCCGTCGCATGCAGCACGATGATGCCGCCGACGTTGTCACACTTGTCGATCTCGGCATCCAGACGACCCATGACTTCAGGCAGGACTTCACGGCCCGCTCCCAGATAACCCACGGCAAAATTGCCACCGGCACCTTCAGTGCGGCTGATGAGGTTGCCAGGATTGAACAACGACCCGGAGTTGGCCTTGACGTTGTCAATGACGCTCGGCTCCAGGTCCACCATCACAGCACGCGGCACATAGCTGCCCGAAGTGGATTCACCCAGCTTGGAGAAAAAAGCGCTCCAGTTGCCGCGCGGCGCCTGTCCCTGCGCCGTCTGACCTGTGAGGGGATCAATTCCGTGCTCCTGGCAGATGGTTTTCCAGAAAGACGCGGCAATCTGATTGCCTGCCTGACCGATTGAAATGACGATTGTATTGTTGACCTTCATCAGTCTCTCCTAATTTTCGCGGTTTCTAATGTGATGTGTACTGCCTGCATTTGATCGGGAGTGAAGCAACCCGCCGCATCAAGCCAGTGATCTCTCATCCGGCTTGTTCCGGATTTCTCAATCAAAGTGGCGTTGTTTGCGGCACTCATCTCCACGAAAGAACTTTTACCTGTGAGTGCGCCGGGAGTCCAAGCAAATTCCGTTCTTTCGTGAGGAATCCCACGCCAAATGCGCTGCAATATGGTGATGCGTTCGAGTGGTTGGATCACGGTGTTTCAGTGCGTTTCGGCGGCAGTGGAGACGCGGTGGACATCACCGGGATCTGCCCCGTTCTGTTTTCCACCTGCCCCTGTTTCATGCGGTCGATCTCCTCCTTCGAAGGAACGATGGCACGCCGAATGGTCACGGGATCCTTGTCGGCTGGTTTGCTCGCAGTCACCGGCGGTGTACTGCTGGCGGGCGGCGTGACTGGTCCCTTCTCCGCAGGCTTTTCATCCGCAGGTTTGGCCGTTGGCTTTGCTTCGCTCGGCTGCACTGCGGCAGTCTGAGTGGCGGCGACAGTCTTCTCCGGCGCTGCGCTCTCCTGCACGGCAGGGTTTGGCACCGCCACAGCCATCACAGGCTTCGGAGGGGTCACTGGGGCCGGCCCCGCTGCCGCCACGGGAGCCTGCGGGCTGGCCTCAGCTGTTTTCACAGGCGCCGGCGCGCTTTGCGTCACTGTTTTCACGGGTTCAGGCGCGCTCTTCTCAGCCACTTCCGGCCCCTCGGATTCTGAGGAGGACGCAGCTACTGGCGTCTGCTGCTTGGCAGGCTCTTTGCCGCCCAGGAAAATCCACGACCCAATGCCGAGCACCACTGCGGCTGCTGCTGCAATCGGCCCCCACGGCAGGCTGCGCTTCTGCACATGCAGCGGGTTGAAGTCATGCGTCTTGATCCCGCGCTTGATCGGGGAAACCGGCGCATCATCAAATGTGCCGCCCTCCGCTTCATTCGCGTTCCAGTCGTCCTCAAAGTCGGAGACCGAGCCCACGCTCTCCATCTCTTCCAAAGCCACCGTGCTGTTGCCACGCAGGCGCGTGGCCAGATCCACCGTGGGCGCCGAAAGCAGGCTCTCAAATTTCTCCAGGAAATCTCCCGGACTCGGTGCCTTGCCCGCGCGGCGCGTCAGCTCCAGGCTCTCGCGTACATACGCAGCTGCCGTTTCAGGAATGGATTCAGGGAATTGCGGCACGCCGCCGCTCTGCCGCTCTCCGGTCAGCAGGTAGCCCGCCAGCGCCACAAACGAGCGATGGCGGAAATCCCGGTTCTGCAGGTGCTCTTCCTGTACCTGCCCCTCGGCCAGGTCCATGTCCACCAGCAGTGGCTCATACAGGCTCCGCATCGTCATGTGTGGCCGCAGCTTCACCACAAACTGGGGCCACGCATCCAGCCGCTTCTGCATCAGCCTCTCCAGCTCGCGTGCCAGCAGCGGTCCGTTTTTCCCCACCCGCAGCAAAATGTTCGAAGGGTGCAAATCCACGCGCTGCACACCGCATTCCACCGCCTGGTCCAGACCCGAGCGGATCTGCTTCATGAGCACCATCACTTCCGCGGGATTCAGCGTGATCCGCTCCGCCATCAGCCGGCTCAGCGCGAAGCCCGGCTCCCGCTCCTCCGTCAGAAAGGTCCAGTCAGGGCTCTCCCACAGGCTCAGCGAGCGCAGGATGTTCGGATGCCGCTCCGGATTGAACCGCCACATCTGCAGCGGCACCGCCTCATACCGCGCCTTGTCCACAATGCGTGAGGGCGGCAGCAGGTGCACCGTCACTTCCTGGGACAGCTTCGTGTTGATCGCTGGAATCGAAAAAGGATAGCGCCGTGCGTGGTCCGCATCTTCCACCCGGAACCGCGTTCCCAGGATGGTCTCCACCGGCACGTTCTCCAGCAGCAGCTCCTGCAGCTGGGACTGCGGCTGCAGCGAGGAGTTCACCACCAGATGCTTGCGGAAGTTGCGCGCCTTGATGTTGCTCGAGAGCGCGCTGAACGCCTCCCTCACATCATCACGCAGTTTTTCGATCGACGCTGGAGAGTTCGCCGGATCCGTGAGCGCCGCGCGCACCGCTGTGCGCAGCCCCATCGGCAGCTGCGTCAGCGCCGGAAATCGGTCCGGATTTTCACCCGCATAGGCCTGCCCGGTCAGCAGCAGGAAAATCAACCGGCAGGCCTCCACCACCAGCCGTGCGCCGCTCTGCCCTTCGCTGCCCGCATCCATCTGGGACAGTCCATAGTCAAACACGCGCAGCTGCAGGAAAGTGTCCTCCAGTGTGGTCACCAGCACCCGGTCCAGGTGCATGCGCGAGACAAGTCGCTGAAAACCTTGCAGCTGCAGCAGGTCATCCAGCAGCTGGTACACCAGCGCCAGCGCCGTGGCAGGCGCCACCGCTCCCCGCCTCTTGGTGTAGTCCTCCACAAACTCTCCGTCATTCAGATTGCTGGTGTAATACACCAGCCCCTGGTCTTCCCCCACTTCCAGGATGCGCATGAACGCATGCCCGCGGATCTCTGACGCCTGCCGCGCACGCTCAAACGCAGACCTTTTCATCGCTGCATCCAGCGTATTGCCACCCCGCAGCACGTGCAGTTCCACCAGCCGGTGAATGCGGTTGTCGAAGGCTAGAAAGACCACTTCATCCTTGGAACGCACCAACTCCACCGGTGCTCCACCGGTTCGGTGCGCCACGGACAGGCTTCCAAATTGCTGTAGCTCTTCAATCATAGCAAAATAAATGAACCATACATTCAGGGCTAAGCCGAGCGGAGTTTTCGGTTTAAGGCCTCACTTTCATATTCTTAATTCTAAGGGTTGTGGCTCAATTTTGCAACGTCAATTCTGAAAAATCTGGTAATTTTACACCCTTAACTAGCTGCTTTTTGAAGATACTGCTATAAAAACCCGCGTCTTTAATGGATCAATCTTAAGAAATTACTCTGGGAAACCAACTCAGATTCGCTCCTCTTTGCGCTCTCGCATCTCAATCCTGAAACCGCAGCTTCAGTCCTGTTTCTTCCTGTTTCTACTTCTTGGCCGCTTCTTTAGGCAGCACGATGTCACCCATCTGCCCCGCAGCGATCATGCCGAGACGCTTCTTTTCCTCCACACTCCATTGGAATGAGCTGTCTGAGAGCGCGTTCTTCGCCGCTTTTTTCACGTCCGCCGCATTCACAGACCCGGGATAGATCAGGTATTCCCACAAAGAAAGCGCATTTCCCTTCACCCGGTCCAGCAGCAGCTTGCCCAGGTGGGCTCTCACTTCCTCGTCCTTCGGCGGGTCCAGGTGCAGGCAGATCAGCAGGTTCATGTACTGCGTGCTGTCGAACGGAAGCTCCGGGTCTTTCCCGCTCAGCAACTCCTCGTTCTCCTTCCACGTTCCGATCCTGGCCAGCAGGTACTGCTTCTCATGCTTTTCCATCTCGGCGGCCTTTTTCTTGAGCGTTTCCTTCCGCCAGGCATCCAGCTCAGCAGGCGTGGCGCGCACATCCACCGGTTTCAGAGCATCCAGCACCCGCACGACATACTCCCGCGGAATGATCACCAGCGTGATCAGCGTCGCGATGCAGCCGCACAGCCAGAACAGGCCAAACCGGGCCAGCGGTCCCGGCTTCGGGTGGGGCGGGATCTCCCGCGCCATTCTGTCCGCGGCCGGCGCGGGCTCCGGCGCCACCCTGGAGGGTGCTCCGTGGTCCTGCTTCGCGGCTTCCAGCTTCGTGGTTGCAGCCGCCAGCTTTTCCTGCTGCTTCACAAACTTCATCGCCAGCTCCCACCAGCATTCAGGCAGCACCGCACGGAAGAACTCCGTGCCCTCGGTTTCGCTGGTCAGGCACTCGGACAGATGATCCAGCGCATCCCGCTCCGCCTTGCTCGTCCAGGTCCAGGCCACCTTGGGCTTCCTCAGCCGCACGTCCCAGAAATCACGCTCCTCCTGCACCGCACTGCACACGATCCGTCCCGCAGCCAGCCAGCGCCGGGCATCCGTCAGCGCCTCCTGGTGGTCTTCACCAGACAGCGGCAGCGCCGCATTATAAAGCTGCTCCGCACGCGAAAAACGCGTGATCGCCAGCGTCGCAGCCAGCGCCAGCATCACATCCACCGCGCAGACGCTCTTGGACGCGTAGGACGCCACGATCGCATCCGCCAGCCTAGAGAGCCTGTGCGTCTCCCCGCGTGCAGCCCAGCGGGAGGCCACCATGCACGTCACGTTCACCTCGCCGCTGCCCATCTCGATGATCAGATCCGGAATGCGCGCGAGTTCCGCCAGTTGGTCCTCATCTTGTTCAAAAATCTCCGCGATTAGCATGCTGCCCGCTGCCGCCCACTCCGGTTTGGAAAAGGCCTGGCAGCAGAACGCATCAAAGTGTCCGGGCACCGCCACTTTGCTGGCCACCGCCTTCAGCAGCGCCTTCGCGCTCCCGCGCAGTTCTTCCGGCAGTTCCGTCCCGATCCATGCCTCGATCTTCAAGGTCTCCTCGCTGGGAGGCGCCTCGCTCTCACCGCCAGACGCGAACTCCAGTCCAAGGCTGGAGGACATTTTAGCGGATGAGACTGAGGCGCGGTTTCCCATTTTCAGCGCCATTGATAAGACGGATCACGTCAGATGCAACGCATGCGTCATTCAGATGCAAATCTATCAGGCCATGATCTCCTTCGCGACCGTGCCGTACACATCCGTCAGGCGGAAGTCGCGGCCCGCATAGCGGTACGTAAGCCGTTCGTGATCAAGGCCCAGCAGAGCCAGCACCGTGGCGTGCCAGTCGTGCACATGCATTTTGTTCTGCACCGCCTCATACCCGTAGTCATCCGTCATGCCGTAGTTCATGCCGCCCTTCACCCCGCCGCCGGCCATCCACATGCTGAAGCCTTTGTTGTTGTGGTCGCGTCCGTCATCGCCCTGGCTGTGCGGCGTCCGGCCAAACTCTCCGCCCCAGATGATCAGCGTGTCATTCAGCAGCCCGCGTTGCTTCAGATCCGTCAGCAGTCCGGCGATGGGTTTGTCGATCGCCCCCGTGTTGCGTTCCAGCTGCGCCTTGAGATTGAAATGCTGGTCCCAGTTGCCGTTCGTCAGCTCAATGAAGCGCACCCCTGCTTCCACAAACTTCCGCGCCATCAGGCACTGCTTGCCAAAGGCGTCCGTCTCCTGCTCGTCGATCCCATACAGCGCTTTCGTCGCCGCCGTCTCCTTGCTCAGGTCCATCACCTTCGGCACTTCCGCCTGCATGCGAAACGCCAGCTCATAGGACTCGATCACCCCTTCCACTTCCGCGCTCACGCCCCCGTCCTGCTGCATGCGCGCCTTGTTCAGCGCCTGCACCAGATCCAGCTGCGTCCGCTGCTCATCGGACGTGTAGCGGTCGTTCTTGATGTTGGCCACCGTGGCCTCCCCCATGCCGCCGAAGCGCCGGCCACCACCGCCGCCGCCGGGCAAACCGTTCCCGCCGATCTTGGTGCCTTGATAAATCGCCGGCAGGAAGGCGCTGCCATACGTGCGTGTCGCGTTCCCCGGCGGATTTACCGTGATGAATCCCGGCAGGTTTTCATTCATCGTCCCCAGCCCGTACAAGGCCCAGGACCCCAGCGAGGGCCGCACAAACTGCGTCGTCCCCGTGTGCAGCTGGGAAAACGCCTGCGGATGAGCCGGCAGGTCCGTCGCCATGGAGTTGAGGATGCACATCTCATCCGCGTGCTTCCCCAGGTTCGGAAACAGCTCGGAGATCCACAGCCCGCTCTTGCCCTGCCTGTTGAACTTCCAGGGAGAGGCCATCAGCTTTGCCGTGCCATAGCGTCCCGCCGCTGAGGGTGCCCCTTTGCCAGAGTCCGCGATCAGCTTCGGCTTGTAGTCAAACGTGTCCACATGCGAGGGCGCGCCCTGCATGCAGAGAAAGATCACATGCTTCGCACGCGCCGGAAAGTGCGGTGCCTTCGGTGCCAGCGGTCCGCTTGCGGCTCCTGGATTGGCGCGCAGCGCCTGCTGCTGCGCCATCGCGGCAAAGGCCAGGTAGCCAAAGCCGTTGGACGTGCTCTTCAAAAACTCGCGGCGTGAGTAGGGTTGCTTGTTCATGACGTTGGGAATACTGGCGGTTCTTTAATTGAGATAACGGAATTCGGCACTGGCGATCAGGCTCTGGCAGAAGGCGGATAGCGCGGCAAACTCAGCCCTCTCCTTCGCCTCCTTGCTGCTGCCGTTCCCCTTCGCGATCTGCTGCGGAAAGCGCATCCAGAAGTTGCTGATCGCCGTCTTTTCCTGCGCCGTCGGTTCACGTCCAAAGGCCAGCTCATAGGCATAGCTCAGACGCTCGGCGGAGCTGCCCTGGTGTTTGGCGATGCGTGCTGCAAACGCATCCGCCGCATTCTGCGCCTGCGGGTTGTTCATCAGGTAAAGGCTTTGAGACGGCACATTCGTCGTGTCCCGGTCTCCGTTCACCAGACTCGCGTCAGGATAGTCAAAGACGGAAAGCATTTCAGGGATCTGATCGCGCACGATCGGGATGTAGATCGAGCGGTAGGTGTAGGCCTTGCTGGTCATCTCACCACGGAAGATCGAGATCAGCCCCTGGCGCCCCTCTCCTGCGCGTGCCACAGGCGAGCCGTCCACCGGGTAGAGGTTCAGTGTGCCGCTCACCGCCAGCATCGCATCGCGGATCGCCTCCGCCTCCAGACGGCGCTGGTTCATGCGCCAGTGGTATTTGTTGTCGGGATCCACCGCATAGTTCCCCGCATCATACCCCGAGCCCATCTGGTAGGCGCGGCTCATCATGATTTCACGGATCAGCTTTTTCACCGACCAGCCGTTCTCCATGAATGACACCGCCAGATAGTCCAGCAGCTCCGGGTGGGAGGGCTTCTGCCCCATCGCACCAAAGTTGTCCGGCGTCGCCACGATCGCGCTGCCCATCAGCTTCAGCCACACACGGTTCGCCATCACGCGTGCCGTGAGCGGATTGTCCTTCGAGGCAATCCAGTACGCCAGATCCAGCCGTCCGCTGCCGCTCTGCGGAGAGATGTTCAGCGGCTCGCCCTTCGCGCACAGCACCTCGACAAGCCCGCGTGGCACCACCTCGCCCGGCTGTTTGATGTCACCGCGGACCAGGATCGGACTGTTGAAGGGCGCCGGGCGGTCCAGCACTCCCATGGCCAGCGTTCTCGGCGTGCCATCGTCATAAAACAGATCCACATCCGCCTTCACTTCTTCTGCACGATCGCGTGCACCGCGGATGCGCAGGAAATTCGCCGCACCAGCCTTCGTGCGGTCCTGCTGCCTCATGGCAAACACCTCCTTCTGCGCCTCGTCAGCCGCCTTTTTTGCCCTCTCGTAGTTCCCCTTCAGCTCCGCCACCTCCGCCGTTGAAATCTTCGCCACCGCCGCCGTCTGCCCCGCGCTGCGGTCCAGTTCGATCAAGCCTGAGGCGTTGTTGTTCTGCAGCTGGTCGTAGGTGCCGTACAAAGTCTCGCTGCTCAGGAAGATGCCCGCCAGCGCATAGTAGTCACGCTGCGTCACGGGATCAAACTTGTGATCATGGCAGCGCGCGCAGGCCAGCGTGAGTCCGAGCATGGACTGAGACACGGCGTCGATCTGCTCATCCACCATGTCCATCGCAAACTGCCGGCGGTCACGGTTGTTGTGCCCCTTGGAACCGATCGCCAGAAATCCCGTCGCCACGATCTTGTTCGCCTGGTCGCGCTTGCCATCAAACTTCAGCAAATCGCCCGCAATCTGCTCCTTGAGGAACTGGTCATAGGGCTTGTCCTTCTTGAAGGACTCGATCACATAGTCGCGGTAGCGCCATGCATGCGGGTAGAGCACGTTCACTTCTTTGCCGCTGCTCTCACCATAGCGCGCCACGTCCAGCCAGTGCCGCGCCCAGCGCTCGCCATAGCGTTCCGAATCAAGGTACATGTCGATCACCCGCTTCACCGCATCCGGCGATTGATCCGCCACGAAAGTCTTCACTTCATCCGGCGTAGGGGGCAGCCCCGTGAGGTCAAACGCGATGCGCCGGATCAGCGTCGGCCGGTCGGCGTCCCGCGTGGGGTGCAGCCCGTTGGCCTCAATGCCCGCCAGCACAAACTGGTCGATGTCCGTTTTGGCCCAGCCTTCCGTCTTCACTGCGGGCGGCGTGTGCTTCACCGGCTTTTGAAAGGCCCAGTGCTTGCGTCCTTCGTCCATGTCGATCACCCGTTTCCCACCGCTCGCATTCGCCACCTTGTTTTCACGCGGGTCCGGCGCTCCCATCTCGATCCACTTCCTGAAATTGGCAATGACTTCGTCAGGCAGCTTCTGTTTCGGCGGCATCTGGTTGTCCGGATTCTTCCAGGTCAATGCCTCGTAAATGCTGCTCTCCGCGATGCTGCCCGGAGTGACGCCCGGATGTCCCGACTCGCCCCCCAGCAGTGTCGCCTGCTTCGTATCCAGCGTCAGCCCGCCCTTCACCTTGGACGACTCGGCGGAGTGGCACTTGTAGCACGACTGCACCAGAACAGGCCGGATGTTCTTTTCAAAGAACTGCAGTTGATCCGGGGAGATGCCCGCATGCGCTGTCTCAGCGGCATCCGCAGCCATCAGAGAGGCAGGAGCCAGAAGCAGGAGTGAAAAGGTCAGGTTCTTCATGGGAGGAGTGAAGCAAGTTGTCGTGTTCAACACGACACTCCCAAAAAGGTTGCCAGAAAGTTCTCCGCCCCGCTTCTCCCCCGTCTTCCTCGGCTCTATTTCATCGCACGATGCACCTGCTCCAAGGCCAGCACCGTGTAAGCCGTCACCAGCACGGGGTCACTCTCCATCCAGCGGCCGGACTCCTTGTTGGCCCAGGAACCGTCGCTGTTCTGCAGGCTGATCAGTTTGCGAGAAAGATCCGCCGTCCAGTCAGCAGCCCCAGACTTCGTCTTCAGTTGCGTGATCCCGGCCGTCGCCAGTGCTTTGGCCATCGTGTGGTAGTAATAGTACAGCCCTTCAGCTCCCATGCCTGGATTCTCATCCACCGTGTAATTGCTGCCCAGCCATTCCAGCGCCGCCTTCATCCGCGGATCTTCCGGCGTCAGTCCTGCATAAATAAAGCTCAGCATGCCCGCGTAGCTGATGCTCCCATAGTAGCGCATCGGCACCGGGCCTCCATCCTTCTTCCCACCGCGCGGAGCCTGCGGCACCGGCGTGTAGCCAAACGCTCCAATGTTCTCCTTGTCCACACCCGCCCAGGGCTGGTCGTTGGTGGCTTTAAAGTTCTGGCAGCGCGAGACAAACTGGATCGCGGCATCCCAGTTCAGATCTTCCTTCTTCTCCACCGGCTTGCCCGTGTCCTGAAACATCTTCTTCGAGTAATACAACGCCTCCAGCGCAAAGGAGGTGTTGGACATGTCCGCATGCGCCCCGCCCTGCTGCCCGCCGCCATAGCCGATGCCGCCGTCGAATGGATTGTCCGTCTTGCCCGGTGTGTCCGCATCGTTCTGCTGGTGCGCCACAAAGTTCCGCGCACGGCGGATCACCTCTTCATCGTCATGGCTCGCTCGCAGCACCAGCGCCATCAGGCAGATCGCCGTGTTGTAGTTGGACCGCGCCTTGGTGTAGATGCCTCCGTCCGGCTGCACATTTCGCAGCAGGAAATCATAGCCACGCTTGAGCTCCTCCTTGTTGCCCGGTCCTGCTGGATTCTGGATCATCGCGGACAGCACCAGCGCGCTGAGCGCCGGATCTTCCTTCGTCACCCAATGTCCGCTCTCCGCGTTCTGCTGCCCTTTCAAAAACTCCACCCCGCGGCTGATCGCCCCCTGCACCTCCTGCTTCGTTTGAGCCATCGCCGCACCCGTGAGCAGAAAGAAGCAAAATGAAATCGTTTTCATGGCGGCAGACTTCATCACTTCGCATTTCTTCCTCAAGCCGGATGTGGGGTAAAAAGCTCCGCCGGTCTTTTTTTGACCATGATTCCCTGCACTTCGATCGTTTGCCGTTCATGCCATTTCGTCCTCCGCATTTCCCCAACCAACTCCCGACCTTCGTGCGTAGCTGCTGTGTCGCCGGCATTTCCATGAAAGCTCTCCCCCTCATCTTCCTCTTTCTGTTCGTTCTCACCTCCGCACGCAGCGCGGACAGCACCCCGCCCGAAATGCCGCTGGCCGTCGCCAGCTTTGGAGCCGCCTCCATGCCGGACGGCTCCCTCTATTTCTACGGCGGCCACAGCGGCAGGCGCCACAAATACAACCGCGATGAAGTCCACGGCGATCTCTTCCGCTGGAAACCAGGCGCGGAAAAATGGGAGGCCCTGCCAAAGGACGAACCCGCTCAAGGCGCATCCCTCGTCGCCAGCCAGAACGCAGTCATTCGCATCGGCGGCATGGCCGCACGCAATGCTCCCGGCGAAAAACAAGACCTTTGGTCCAGCGAGACCGCCGCCCGCTTCGACATCGCCAGCAGCAAGTGGATCCCCCTGCCAAAGCTCCCCCACCGCCGCTCCAGTCATGACAGCATCATCTCCGGAAACGTCCTCTACGTCATCGGTGGCTGGAGCATGGCCGGAGATGCCGATTCCGTCTGGCACGACACCTACCTCACGCTCGATCTCTCCAAACCGGATGCCCAATGGCAGATCCACTCGCAGCCCTTCAAGCGCCGCGCCCTCGCCGTGCAGACCATCGGCTCTCGCATCTACGCCATCGGCGGCATGACTGATGAGGACAAAACCACCAGCGCCGTCTCCGTCCTCGACACCACCACCGGCCAGTGGAGCGAAGGCCCCTCTCTTCCCTCGGACAAGATCGGCGGCTTTGGCTTTGCCGCTGTCGCCCACGAAGGCCGCCTCTTCTCCAGCGGTTTGACCGGCCGGCTCCTCGAACTCCGCGAGGGTAAATGGGTGCCCGTCGCCAAACTCGCCCATCCCCGCTACTTCCACCGCCTCCTCGTTGGCAGCTCAGGCACACTCGTCGCCATCGGCGGCGAAAGTCGCGAGGGAGGCAAAGCTCCCCCGGAAGTCATTCCCCTTCCCGCTCCCGGCTCCGCCCCGCTGCCTGAGGAAAAACGCTCCTGATCTCCTCCCGCGGCCTCACTTCACCGTCCAGTACAGCGACGCGCTGTGGCTCGTGATGCCATACGGCACCCCTTGGAAATACCCCGCCAGGTCTTCGCTATACCGCGCCACCGCCAGCAGATACTGCCCCGGCTTGGAAATGTCTGGCGCACGCACATAGCCCTCCGAATCCGCCTGCAGTTTTTGGTCCGTCACTTTTGGCGAGAAAAACAGCAGCTCCACATTCGGCAGCGGCTTGCCTCGGAAATACACCCGCGCTTCGCCGGGCTTGCCGGTGGGCACCACATCCATCGTCATCATCGGGGTTCCCGCTCCACCACCCTCCGGCTGCCAGCGGCAGTAAAAAATCGGCGCACGCGCCGGCTTGTCTTCATGCAGCTTGCGCACCGTGAACTGCGCCTGAGCGAACACCGGCTTCGTGCCATCCGTTTTGCCCAGAAAGAAATGATCCTTCTTCTTCACCACGTCCAGCACCTGCGGCTCCCCTTTGCCATCCACCGTCCAGCCAGCCACCTGCCAGAAAGAATCAAGATGCCCCGGGGACACCTCATACTCATCCCCCCACTGCGCGAAACGCACCCCGAGTCCCGCATGTTCCGGCAGTTCCTCAATCCATAGCGAGTGCGCGGAGGCCGCCAGTGGCAGCAGGCTGAAGGCAGCAAAAACAAGAAAGGTGCGGAGCATGGCGTGCGTGAGGGGGGAGGTTCGTGAAAGTCATAAATACGCCCCCGTCCCACTTCTTGCGCTCATTTGTCATCAATCGTCTGTCAAAGCTGGGACACCCCGCCTCTTCATCACTCAGCGGAGCGGATGCATCGATATCCGTAAGCTTCCTTGGGAATCTGATTGCAGCAGCGAATCGTCAGTGGTCTAATCGCCGAAGATAGACCAGTGCCTTTTAGGCAAAAAACTTACCTCAGGCTTCACGTTTACTTCAACTCTCCACATGACCCAGCAGGCAAGAATGCACAGCAATCACGGTTCACTTTGCATTTTAAACTGTAACAATGGAGATCGCGCTGCGGTTGGCGATGCCAGCTTTGTGATCGGTGGAGCGCCTAACTCCCACCTCCATCTCAGCTCCCCCAAGTGCCCGCAGGTCTTCTGCAAAATCGACAGACGTGGCGATGCCATGGAGCTGCATTTCAGCACCCCCGTGCTCATCAATGGCACCCTCGCTGCATTCCTCAGATCCATGCCAGGAGACGAGCACACCGTGGTCGGCGGCGGCCACCTGCTGGCTTTCAAATACACCAGCCCGAATCCCTGGATGGCCCTCGGCAGGGACCAGTCCTGGTTCGTGTACAGCAGCGAGACCCACGACTGGAGCGGCCCCTTTGGCCTCGAATACCTGCGCTCCTGGCTCGTGCCATTTTCGGCCTCCTCCCGCAAGCAGATGATTTTAGTCCCGAACGGTTTGGAGCAAATGGGGTTCTTTGTCGATGACGCCAAAGACATCCTCATGATCCCGCCGCCAGAAGAAAAACAAGGATGGATGGACCGCCAAAGCGCTGACGCACCCGTGCCCGAGCCAGCCCCCGTCGGCATGGAGCTCAACAGCGAATACGGCGAGTTCACCTGTCCCATCTGCTGGTTCAAATTTGACCGCGGGGATGTCATGAACATCGCCGTTCACAACAGCCTCCGCGGCGATCCCATGCTCGGCGATGAAGCCATGCAGCGCTTCCACGCCACCCGCTTCAATGACCGCGGCCAGGCCCTGGATGCCATGGGCCTCGCCACCTCCGAGCTTGCCTGCCCCCACTGCCGCAGAAAGCTCCCCCCGGGCTTCCTCGATCTCCCCCACCACATCTTCTCCGTCGTCGGCGCGCCTTCCTCCGGAAAGTCCTACTACCTCAGCGTCCTGGTCAAGCTGCTCCAGTCCACCCTCTTTCAAAATTTCGGCATCACCTTCCGCGATGCCGACCCTTCTGAAAACGTCATCCTGACGCAGATGAAGACCCAGCTCTTCTCCTCCTCGTCTCCGGAGGATGCCTTTCTCGCCAAGACCGACCTCGAAGGCGCGCTCTACGAAACCCTCCCGCGCCAGGGTCGCAAAGTCCGCCTTCCCAAGCCCTTCATCTTCAAGCTCTCCCACCCCGACACTCCAGAGAACGGCTTCTCCGTGGTCTTTTATGACAATGCGGGCGAGCATTTCGAACCCACCCGCAACAGCGCCGACTCCCCCGGTGCCCAGCACATCGCCGTCGCCTCAGGCATCTTCTTCCTCTTCGATCCCCTGCACAATACCGAGTTCCGCTCCATGATGCGCGGCGTCACCGATCCCCAGATCAAGCAGCACCGCACCGATCAGCAGGACGTCATTCTCGCGGAGACCGAAGTCCGCATCAAGAGCCTCCTCGGACTCGACTCCCGCCAGCGCGTCGCCACTCCCTTCGCCGTCATGGTCGGCAAATATGACACCTGGTCCACCCTGCTCGGAGAGGCTCCCCTGCTTCCCGCCATTCAGGATGGCGTGGTCCGTCTCGACAACATCAAGGCAAACTCCGCACGCGTGCGTGCCCTCATGGTCCGCACCTGCCCCTCCATCGTCGCCAATGCCGAGGCCATCTCCTCCAATGTCTGCTACTTCGCCGTCAGCCCTCTCGGCTGCTCCCCTGTCGAGTTCCTCGATCGCGAAGGCACGCCCCGCATCGGGCCTGACCCCAAGCAGCTCAATCCCCGCCACGTGGAGGCTCCCACGCTCTGGGTTCTCGCCCAGGCCACTCCAGATATGATCCCATCTTCAACCTCCGCGCACTGATCTCATGGCCTGGCAGCTCATCTACACTAGCGCCCCCCGCCTCCTTGAGGCGGGCCGCACCGGCTTCGGCACCGTCGCCCGCCATCGCGCCGTCACCGGCATGCTCGCCTCCGCAGTGGAGCGCTTCAGCCAGTTCGCCCGCCTTCCCGGACACGATCCCCGCCGCATCGTCCACACCTCCCGCGTCCTCACCGTTGGCTCCAGCACCTATCACGTCCTCAGTTGCCTGCAGGACGCCGGCTCAGACTACACTGGCCGTACCAATCACATCGCGCACCATCTCATCGCCGAGCCGCGTGAGGTCCGCGCCCTCGCCGCCGCTGGCATCACCCCGGCGGACGTGCTCCTCGGCATGTCATGGCGCACCAGTTGGAGCGAAGGCCCCCGCTTCCTCGACTCCGCGGAGGAAATCGATCTCGCATCCTTCGCCTCCCGCCCCTCTCACGCATGGGCCGCCATCACCGGAAATGCAGCCTCCGCCAGCCTCCTCTGGTCACGCGAAGCCCTCAAAGGCTGCTACCTCATCACCCCTCCCGGCGCCCCTGTCCTGGATCTCTTCCGTGAATCCCTCCACGCCTCTCCGGCGGAGGCATGGCAGACCCGCTTCACCACCTGCCTGGAGCCGAATGACGACCTCTCGGACTTCCGCTGGGTCGCCCTGGCCTCCAACTCCCCCATGCGGTCCCAGGTGGAAAACTCCAGCCGCCTCGTCCTGGACCTCACCCACCCCGCCTCCCTTCCACCGCTGCCGGAACTGGGCGAACCCTCTACCACCGAAGCCCCAGCCACCCCGCAGGTGCCGGCGCTGCCCAAGCCTCAGTTCCAGGGCATGTCAGCTGCCAGCACACCGCTCCCCAGCGCAGGCTCCGCCCCCATCTCCACCATGGGCGGCTGGTCTCCGGACACACGCCAGAAGGCCCCCAAAAAAGCCCGCAGCTACATCGCCATCTCCCTCGTCCTCGCCGTCCTCTTGATCGGCGGCGTCGGCGGCGGACTGATGTGGCAGTTCAATAAACAGCAGAAGCAAACACAGGAGCGCAACGCCTACGAGGCCGCCATCGATAAGGCCTGGAAGGAAAACCATCTCCTGCTCGACGACACTCGGAAGTACCTCGAAGGGCAGACGGACATAGCCGAAGGAAACAAGCTGCTGAAATCACATGAGTCTTTTTTCGGCAGGGTCAAGCAGATGCTTCACCAGCCTGAGAAAGCCAATGATCTCGGCCTCCCTGACAACAACCAGGATGACGTGGGAGAACTCAAGACGCGGCTGGAGGAGTGGGCCGCCCTGCACGCCAGTCCCTGGGAAAAACTGCGCGGAGACAAGGACACCGGAACAGTCGTGAGTGTCGCAGGAGCCTTGAGCAAGTGGGAACAGTCGCGCAAGACCCTTTGGAAGAAAGAGCTCACCAAGTACATCGACCTGAACGATCTCCCCACACCGTCCGCCGCATTCCTGGAGCCTTTAAAGACCATTGCCAAAGAGGTGCTGACCCGTGTGGAACCCACACGAGAAAACTACCAGACCTGGGAGGATCTGTTTGCCTCGTTGGATCGTCTAAAGAGTCCCATGACAGCCGAGAGCCAATGGCTGAAACTGTGCAAGGAACTGGATGGCCCTCACTCCAGCGCCGGCGCCGCAGTGGAGAAGGTGCTCGACGACACCACCCTCCCCCCCTGGCTGCTTGCCAAGGCCAAGGCCGTGAAGGAAAAGCTGGACAAGGCCGGCACCAGCCAGATGGCCGACAAAGGCAAGCAGGAGAAGCCCGACCAGACCAATGAAACTCAAAAGCCCAAGGTGTTGTTTGAAGACGCGGACGCCTTTCCAGGGAAGCATCAGATCCATGTTCTCCTGCTCAAATCTGGTGAAGATCCCGTAGGCAAAGTCTCAGGGCTCAATGTGGCCAAAGACATGCAGCTCTATGTTGGCGGCGCCTTGGACAAGCATCCCACCCCCAATGACAAAACAGAAGCCAAAGATGGCGAACTGAAGCTGTGGAGGGTAATTCCCTTGGATAATCCAAATGGCACAACGTTCGGGCCAAATCTCTCTGACACGATAAGCTTGTCCCATGACGGCAACCTGACGGCCATGGCGGAGATTCATCGCAACGCCGCCAACGGCCTCCGTCTCGTGGGCCGCAGCAAAGATGGGATCAGCGTTCTGTTCGATCTGCGAATCCTTCCTGCAAAAGCAACTTCGCAGCCTTTGCTGTCATATGCCGTCAGCACCGCCCTGACTCATTCTTCCGAGAATTTGGAATCGGCTGAACTCGGTCAGCTGATTGCCCGCCTTCGTTTCATCAATGTCAAAACTCAATACAAGCTGCGCCCCCCGGGGAACATAGGGGAGCTTTGGGACATCAGCCTTCAGGGCGAAAAATGCACGCTCAGTGTCCCGCAAATGGCCGCCACGACAGACAACCTGGCTATAGCGAGTCAGAAACAGCTTATTCAAGCCATCAAGGATGGGATCAAAAGCCAGGAATCGCTCAAGGCAAATCTCAAGAGCAGCCTTTCAGATTACGAGACGAAGCTCAAGCAGTACGAAACCGCCATTGCAGTCAAACGGGACGAATTGGCAGCAGCAGAAAGCAAACTTGCTGAACTGGAAAGGCCCAGGGAGCTTCCGAAACCCAAGGCGCCCGTCGCGGGAGAATACACCCTCATTGCACTGACTGATTCCAGTGTCGTCTTGGACATCTGCAGAGTGCAGATTTTGCCGCAATCCAAAAAGCCTCCTGCCCCTTGAACCCCTTGCTCCAAGACACCGCGGCTTTCCAACCCGCTCTCCGAAAGGAGGTGCCTGCTTCTTCCAGGGAAGATGTGGGTGGTGGTTCCGTGGGCAGCCAGGATGCCGTGGCGCAGCCAGAAGGCACGAGGAGTTACATCGGCATCTCTCTCGCCATCTCGGCACTGCTGATCTTCACGGTGGGCGGAGGATTGCTCTGGAAGTTCCAGCAACAGCAGCAAGAGATCAAGGAACGCGATGCGTATGCCGGAGCCATCGAGAAGCTTTGGAAACAGAACGGAATCATCCTCGAAGACTCGCGGAGGTTTCTCGAAGAGCAGCCGGACCTGGCTGAAGGAAAGAAGCTGCTGAAATCACACGAAGCCTTTTTCCGCAGCATGAAGCAGGTGCTGGAAAAACCGGAGGCGCAGGCAGCGCTGTCCATGCCTGACGGCAACCAGAATGACATGGGTGAGTTCAAGGTACGGCTGGATGAGTGGGCCGCTCTGCACGCCAGTCCCTGGGCCAAAGTCGAGAAAGGCACCGCCACCGCAGCGAGCCTTTACACCGCCTTCCGCAGATGGGAGCTGGCACGCAATGCCCTGTGGAAGAAGCTGGCTGCGTACGTCAAACTGAGCGCCCCGCCCGCGCCTTCCATCGCACTGCTGCAACCCCTGAACTCCCGGGCCAAGGAGTTGCTCAGCCGCGCGGAGCCTGACCACTACAGCCGGTCGCAATGGGCGGACTTGGCTGAACTGCTGGAGCGTCAAAATTGCCCCATGGATGCCGAGTTTCAGCGCTGGCTGAAACTGTGGGAAGACCTCGACGGCCCCTCCCCAAGCGCCGCAGCGGAAATGAACTTCGCCGATGCCTCGCTGCCCGAGTGGCTGCACGAAAAGGCGCAGAAGCAGCATGACAAGGACATGGCCGCCGCCAGCCAGGTGGCCGACAAAAACAAGAAGGACAGCGCAAACCAGCCCACCGAAAATTCAAAACCGAAAGTGATGGCGGAGGACGCAGACGCCCTTCCTCTCAGTCATGACATTCATGTGCTTCTGCTCAAGCCCGGCGAAGATCCCTCAGCCATGGTCACCGAACTGAAAGTGGCGGCGGACATGCAGCTCTATGTCGGTGAAGCCTGGGATGCGCACCCCAGCCCAGATGGCAAGGCCGAACCCAGAGATGGTGAATTGAAGCCTTGGCACTCGGTCAGCATCGAAAGCAGCAATGAGATCAACTTCGGCCCCTCCAGGCTCGCGCCGCTGAATGAGATGGTCCGCATTTCCAATAGCGGCGCTCTGGTGGCGCTGCCGAAGCAACTGCGAAGCCCTGCCCATGGCCTCCGGCTCGTGGCACGCAGCAAAGACGGCATGCAGGTGCTGTTCGATCTTCGGGTGCTCCCTCTCCACAGCGTGGTTGCCAGACCTCTGTTCACGACGGAACTCCCCGCTGCTGCGGACAATTTTGCCACGGCCACGCTGCGCCTGCCCGCAGGCTTCATCCCACGCCTTCACCTGCTGAGCTTGACCCGTCCTGCCTATGCCTTGCGGCTCGATGGCACGGCTTCCGAGCAGAAGATCTACGAGCTCAAACACACCGTCGATTCTTCGTTTGAGGTGATCGCGCCCGCGAGCTACTCGGCCCACAGCCAGAGCATTCAGACACTCGGGCTCCAGATTGCCGAACTCGAGGCGGGCATTCAAAAAGACGCTGCTGAACTGGCCAATATTGACCCGAGGATGCTGGCACTCGTGCGGGAGCAAAAGAAACTGGCCCTCACCCTGGGCATCACTGAAAAACAGGAGCGACTGCAGGCCCTGCGCGACCAGCTCAAAGCCCTCGCGGCCCAGCCTGCCGTGCATTTTGATCTGCTGCCAGGCCGTTACACGCTGCTGATCGAGCACGCAGGAAGCAAGATCGAGCTCTGCAAGCTGAACGTCTCCGCCTCCCCCAAGATCACCACCACTACCACCAAGCCTACCGCCCCGTGAAACCCCTGCTCCATGCCATCGAGGTTATCCGCGCCGTCCTCAAAGAGGAGTCTCCCCCTTCCTCCGTCGAGGACGCTGCCATAACCTATGCGCAGGCCTGCGCAGATGCGGAGCGCCGCCTGGACCGCGTCTCCGCCATGCTCCAGAAAGGCAGCGACTACCAGGCCCTCCAGGTCGCCGAGGAAGAACCACCGCTCCTCGACCTCGCAGCCATCCTCAGCTTTGGCGAAGAAAAAAACTGGTACGCCTACTGCGAATCCCACGGCCTCAAGACCGCCGTCCGCCTCAATGCGCGTATCATTCAGGACTTGGAGAATCTCTATGCCAAGGGCATCTCCGCCAATCATCCGCTCTACAAGGACTTCCGCTCCGCCGTCCTCTCGCGCGATGACGAGAAATCGCTCCGCATCGTCCGCACCATCCTCAAGCTCAATCCACAGGACGACAACGCCCGCAAGGAGCTCCAGCGCCTCGAAAACAAAGGCCTCCAGGAAAAGATCGACCTCCTCCGCGACGCTCTCAAGACCGACGACGAAGAGCGCATCGCCTCTCTCACCGAAGGCATCAAGGCCGTCGCCCCTCCGGCCAAGCTCGAGCGCCTGGACGTTTTCCATCAGGGCGAGGACATCCGCCAGGCCCTCCGCCGCAGGCAGGCCCAGGCCCGCGTCCCCGGCATGCTCGCCACCATGCACACCCTCAAAGCCGAAGGCCAGTGGCACCAGGTCGGCAAACTCCTCGAAACATTGGACGCCTTGATCGCAGAGCACGGCCTGGTCCCTGCCGATGACGAGCAGCAGTCCGCCATGACGGACCTCACGCGCTATTTCCAGAAGGAAAAGGCCGCCGACGAAAAGCAGCGCAGCTTTGACCGCGCCCTCAAAAGCTTCATCGTCTTCGTGGAGGAGGTGGAGACACGTCTCCTCACCGGCTCCGGCGTCACCTTTGCCGAAGTCGCCGAGAAAGACGAAACTTTCGTCAAACGCTGGAAGGAGCTCGAGGCCTACTCACTGCCCGTCGCCAACGATGCCCTGCAGCGCCTCCGCACCGCCGGTCAGGAGCTCCGCGCCCGCCTGGAGCGCATGCAGCGCGCCAGGCGCATCCGCACCATGTCCATGGCTGCCGCCGCCTTGGTGCTTCTCTGCTGCATCTCCGCTGTCTGCCTCCACGCCTGGAAAGCCTGGTCCCTCACCCAGGAGCTCGCCTCCTATCAGAAAAAGGAGAGCACCACCGCCGCGCAGGACCTCATCAAAAAACTGCGCACCGAGGAGGACCTCCTCCTCCGCTGGCCTTACCTTCAGGCCAAGATCGAGGAAGTCAGCGCCTGGGCTTCCAAGGCCAAGAGCACCGATCAGCAGGCCCAGGAAGCCCTCCTCGCTTTGGAGAAAGCCTTCGACGGAGACAGCACCAAGCTCCCTCCTTCCCAGCTCGTCAGGCAGCTTGCCGACGCCGAGACCCTGGTAAAGCAGCTCGCGGGCGATCTCGCCTCCAAGCAGAAAAACCGCCTCACCGCCCTCAAGACCAAGGCAGACCTCCACCTCGCCACCGTCCTCAAGGACCTCTCCGCCCGCACCGCCACCACCCTGGGCCAGATTGAAAAAACCAGCACCGAAGAGCTCTCACACGAAAAACTCGTCGCCAGTGTCCGCACCAGCCGGGATGCCCTCGACCAGCAGCTCCAGCCTCTCGAAGCCCTGCTCAAGCCGGAGGTTCCCGCCCTCGCGCTTCCTGCGGATCTCGAAACCCGCATCAAGGCCCAGCGCCAGCGCCTCAATGCCTACAAGGATGACATCCAGTCCTTTGCCACGCTCCGCACCGAGACCTCCGCCGCCAAAACCCTGGAGGAGTATCGCAAGGCCGTCGCCAAATGGCAGGCCGTCAAGTTCGCCGAGGCCGCCCCCGCCACCAAAATGCTCGACACCATGCCGTCGGAGAAAGCCTTCCAGGCAGCACTTTATACCAGCGGGGACCAGGACATGCTGCAAGCCATTCTCGATGACAAGTCCGGCCGCCAGATGTACCCGGACACCCTGCTGGAGGCCGATCTGAAGGGCATCCTCAGCCTCCTTCATGACGAGCGCCTGAACAACATCTTCGAAAGCACGCTCCTCCACTACTCCAGCAACAAGCCCTCCTCCACCATCTGGTCCACCAGCAAGCCCGAGGAGACCGTCATCGGCGGCTCCACCCGCTGGAGCACCAAGTTCTACATGCCGGACCCCGCCGTCAATACCGTCATGTTTGTCCAGCAGAGCTTCACCCGCGCTGGCACCGCAGGCAGCTACCAGGGAGACGCCGTGCAGTCCACCCGCCTCAGCCAGACCAGCCAGTTCATGAACTTCATGGACTTCGGCCGCATCACCGATGAAAAAGGAGAGCGCGTCCAGCGCCCCCTTCTGGAAGCCTTCGACAAGCTGCTCCGGGACACCAACGGCAGCCCCGTCGCAAAAGCCTACGTCATGCTCAAGCTTTACGACATCGTGAAGCTCCGCCCCTATGCCTGGGGAGACCACCTCTGCCCTTCCCTCCAGCAGGATATCCGCGAGCTCCGCCGCATTCTCGCCTCCACCTCTTTGCGTAGCGAGGACTGGCTCATTCCATCCATGCGTGAAAAGTGGAACGCCCCTCTCGCCTCCTTTTTCAAATCCTGCAAAGACCACTCCTACATGACGGAGGCCTCCGCCCGCCGCACCTACCTGCGCGCCGTCGCCAATGCCGGCCTCAAATTTGCCGGATACGTCGAGACAGACCTGTCCCTCGTCCTCAATACCCAGGGCCGTTCCTCCGCAGAGCTCTGGGTCGTCGGCAAGGACGGTGGCAAGCCCCTCCTCGTCACCAATCCCCACGCGGGTGCCGCCGCCTCCGGCTCCACCACACCCATCATCGCCTCCGCATCCCTTCCCCTCAGTCCCGTGTTTGTCGTCAGCGCGGATCGCAAAGCCCTCGCAAAGCAGTACCAGGACGCTCTCTCCTCTCCCGGAGTCGAGTCCAAGCCCGTGCTCAACGAATCCGTCTTCCTAACAGTTCCCTGATATGAGTGACACCACCTACACCCTGGAATGGCGTGGAACCAAGAAATCTGGCTTCACCTACAGCGCCATCGAAGCCGGCCTCTCCGCCGGTGACATCCACTCCCTCTACAAAATCCAGGTGGACGGCAGATGGATCGTCCTCCGCGACTTCCTGGAGCAGCACCGCGCCGCCGCCGAGGCTGAAAAGCGCAGCGCGTCAGCGGCAGCAGCCGCGGCGGAGGCGCAGCAGAGGCAGCAGGCCGCCTATGCTCCGCAGGCCCACTACCCGCCGCAGACCGCTCCTTACCAGCCACAGTATCAGCAGCACTATCCTCACCCGGGCGCACCAACCCACTATCCACCGCAGCAGGCCTATGCCGCCGCGCCACCGCCGCCTTTGGTGAAGGGCAAACAGGCGGTGCCAATGCCCCACAGTCCGCATGCGGCCAAACCTGCAGCGCACAAGCCCGCCTGGCTGTGGCCCCTCATCATCGGCTCCGCCACCCTGTTCATCCTTCTCGGCATCGTGGCTGTCTATTTCTTCGCCACGCATAAGTTTGGCAGCAGTGGCAGTGGCACCGCCAGTGCCAGCACCTCCGGAACCCCGAAGGAAAAGCCGGATTCCACGCCGGCGCAGGTCAAGTTCCAGCCCTACTCCCTCACCGGAAAGGAGTTCTACCCCAGCGCCCTCGTTTCAACCGCAAAGGTGGACTGGAATGGCGATGCACAGGCGGCCGAGGACAAGAAGACCGAGGACGATCCCCTTCTGCGCAAGAACGAACGTCCGCTCTACGGCGACGAAAACAGCTGGCTGGGCATGGACTTCTCAGGTCTCAAAAAAGGCGACAAGGTCAGCATTCAAATTTCTGCCGAAGGCTTCATGCAACCCTCCAAGGAAGAGGTGGTCGTCAACAACCTGGGCGGGGACGGAACTGCCATGATCATGCCCAAGATCGTCTGGAACTTCGAGTCCCTCACCAGAGTCCGGCAGCAGCGTCCCATCAATGTCATCTTCTCTGCTTCCGTAAACGGCAAGGAGCTTCGGCAGGTCACCGAAACCTACACCATGCGGTCCATCAATGACTGCCCCCTGCTGCTCTTGAACAAGGAAGGCGATGGCGGCACCAACCTCTCGTTCCTCTTTGCCGCCTACGTCAATGAGGACCACCCCCAGGTTCAGCAAATCCTCAAAGAGGCCCTTGAGTCCGGTCTGGTGAAAAAATTTAACGGCTATCAGGGCGATGATCCGGCAAAGATCGCCAAGCAGGTCAGGCTTCAGGTGTTTTCCATCTGGAACGCCCTGCAGCGCCGCGGCATCAAATACAGCAACGTCGTCACCACCCGCCCAGGCGACAGGGTTGTCAGTCAGAGCGTCCGCTTCCTGCAGGAGTCGATAGACAACCACCAGGCAAACTGCGTGGACGGCACCGTCCTCATGGCCTCGGTGCTCCATAAAATTGGCATTCAATCCTACCTCGTTCTCGTCCCCAATCATTGCTTCCTCGCCTTCGACGAGATACCGGACAGCGCCGCCCTGCCCACTGGCCTGGAAACCACCATGCTCGGCCATGACGACATCACCGATGTCAAAAAGATGGAGTTCCTCTCCTCCGAGCAGCAGTCCAAGGAAAACATGGCCTCCGCCAAGACCTTCGTCACCGCGATGGAGATCGGAAGCAGCAGGATCCAGGCCTGCGCTCGCAATCTCGAAGGCCAGGGCACGCCCAAATACCGGCTCATTTCCATCGAAGATGAACGCCAGAACGGCATCGACCCCATTCCCTACACCGGGGACAAATGACGTCTGAGCCCTCCATTCACTCTCCTTTCCTATCATTCGTTCCATGAGCATTCCCCAGGTCCCGCCCTCCACCCACGCCCCCATCTCCGGCAGCCCTTACCAGGACCCGAAAAAGACCCTCGACTGGTCCCGCTCAGACATCGAGCGCAAGTGGGGCTTCCACGGCGGCCGCTTCACCAATCCCGGCAGGCTCATGTCCATGATCCTCGGCGTGCTCCTCACCGCCGCCTTCTACGCCGCCATCGTCATCGTCCAGCAGCGCTGGCCTCACACCCACTGGTTCGCCGCCATGTTTCTCGAGCGCGGCCCCTGCCCCTACCCCACCATGCTTCTCTTCTTCTGGGCGCTCGCCCTCCTCTGGATCAAGTGGCGCAAATTCATCCTCCAGCGCCGCGCCCTCGGCCTCCACATCATGCCCCAGGAGCCCGAGTTCGTTCTCACTCCAGAAACCGCCCGCGAAGTCCGCGACCGCATGTGCATGATGGTGGACAATCCCCACCACTTCGTGCTCTTCAATCGCATCGATCTCGCCCTCGCCAATCTCCACAACATCGGCCACACCGCGGACGTCGCCGCCATCCTGAAAGTGCAGGCTGAAAATGACGAAGCCCAGGTCGCCTCCAGCTACGGCATCGTTCAGGGCTTCATGTGGGGCATTCCCGTCCTCGGCTTCATCGGCACCGTCCTCGGTCTCAGCCAGGCCATCGGCGCCTTCACAGACACCCTCACCGCCGGTGGCGATCTCGCCGCCATCCGCGCCTCCCTCAAGACCGTCACCGGCGGCCTCTCCACCGCCTTTGAGACCACCCTCGTCGCCCTCGTCTGCGCTTTCATTTTGCAGCTCCTCGTCAGCTTCATGCAGGCCCTCGAGTCCCAGTTCCTCGACGACTGCAATGACGTCTGCAGCAAGCACGTCTCCGGCAAGCTCCGCCTGCAGTCCAACTGATCCCCACCCAGCATGAGAGGCCGGTTCAACAAATCAGACGGCAGCGCCGTAAGCTTTTTCGCCTTCCAGGACGTCATCACTGGCACCACCGGCTTTCTCGTCATCATCACCATCTTCCTCGCCCTCAATCTCGATGAAGTCCTCAGCACCAGCAGCACCCCGGACCCCCATGCCGAGCTCGCCTCCGCCCTGAAGAAAACACTCGAAGAAATCGCCCAGGCCAAGCGTGCCGCCCCCCTCACAGAGCTTCCCTCCAACGAGACTCCCGAAACCCTCACGCGCATGATCGCCGAGCTCAAGCTCTCCATCGAGCGCCTCATCTCCGCCTCCTCTCCAAAGCCCACCGAACGCACCGAGCAGTCCCAGCTCGACATCGAGGTCCGCATCGAAAAGCAGAAGCTCCTCACCACCATCGAATCCCTCAAAAAGCTCCTCCCGGACAACACCAAGGAGGCCGCCGAAGCCGAGTCAAAACTCGTCGCCCTCGAAAGCGAGCTCAAGGAAGCCGAAAGCCGCCTCATCAAAAGCTACGACCAGAAAAACGTCCTCCGCCTCATCCCCCAGAAAAGCTCCACCAACAAGGACCCCGTCCTCGTCGTCGTCGAAAAATCAAACTACCGCATCCTCCTTTTCGACGGCTCCAAAGAACGCCAGGTCTCCTCGCAGGACGACCTCATGCAGGCTCTCACAGCCTTCCCCCCCGCCTCCCACTACACCGTCATCTACTTCAAGCCCTCCGGCTCCCTCCAGTTTGACGACATCAACAAGCGCATCCGCGGCGCAGGCTATGAAATCGGCTACGACCTCATCCCCGAGGAGATCCAGCTCGAAACCACCCCCGCAAAGGAGTGACCCGCCATGAGAAAACTCCGCCCCAGTTCCAGTGAAAGCCTCGACCTCCTGCTAGACACCCTCTGCAACATGTTCGGCGGCATCATCCTCATCTCCTGCCTCCTCGCACTCCTCACCCATAACACCCCGCCCAACCCGGGAGATCCCACCGAAACCACCGGCACCCAGGGCCGCCTCCTCGCCGAACGTCTCGACGCCGCCAACCGAGAACTCGCCGGCATCAAGCTCCTCAGCCAGAAAATGAAGGACACCGGCCAGGACAAGCTCCAGGCCCTTCTCCAGGAGCGCGATGAACTCCGCGCCACCCAGGAGCGCCTCCGCCAGTCGCAGGCCTCCCAGATGAACTCCAACGACGAATCCACCAAGGACCCCGTCGGCGAAATCACAGAACTCCGCGCCGAAGTCAAAGCCCTCGACATGCGCTCCGCCGATGCCAAGGCCCGCAAAGAAGCCGCCAAAGAAAAAGGCCGCGATCTCGCCGCCAAAATCCAGAGCATCCGCAGCAAGATCACCGACAACAACGCGAAGCAGACCGAGCACGTCCGCTTCCCCAAAGAGCGCGAGATCACCAAAACCCCCATCAACGTCCTCCTCAAATACGGCGCCATCTACCCCCTCGTGGACGCCTCCGGCGAAAAATTCTCCGGCATCACCCGCGTCGAAAAAGCCGACGAAGCCTTCGAGGCCATCCCCCAAAAAAACGAAGGCATCTCCCTCACAGACACCGCCACCGTCAAGCGCCTCCTCGCCAGCTTCCAGCGCTGGGGCGGCTACGTCAGCCTCAATGTCTACCCAGACTCCTACGACACCTTCCGCTCCCTCAAAGAACTCATCCTCGAAGCCGGCCTCGACTACGGCTTCGAAGTCGTCCCCGAACACTACATCATCACCTTCAGCCCCAAAGGCACCTCCCCCAAGCCGCTCTAGAACAATGACGAAGGATGCACTTCATCATTCATAATTCATCCTTCATCTTTTCCCTCCATGCCTCCTCCCTTCGATCTACGAGAGCGCACCAAAGCCTTCGCATTGAGAGTCGTGCGGATGTTCGTCGCCCTGCCAAAGACAGATGAGGCACGTGTCATGGGAAAGCAGGCCCTGCGCGCCGGCACTTCCGTGGGGGCCAATTTCCGCGAAGCTCACCGCGCACGTTCCAAAGCCGAGTTCATCGCCAAAGTCGGCGACTGCCTCAAGGAACTCGATGAAACATCCTACTGGCTCGAACTCCTCATGGAAGGAGACATCGTCCCCTCCTCCAAGCTCGCCCCACTCCACGACGAAGCCCAGCAGCTCCTAGCCATCCTCACCACCATCTCCAAGAACGCAAAAAAAGGAAAAGACAGCAAAGACTCCGAATAATGACCTCCGGATTTCATCATTCATAATTCATAATTCATCCTTCATCTTTTGCTTCCTGATCTCTCTCATTCTGCGCCATCCCACCAGCTTCTTCTGCTGCTCATCCCACAGCCGGAACCACAGTGACTTCAAACTCACGCGAATGGTGATCGGCTTCACCTGCTGAAACACCGGGTGCGAATAGTGGCAGCGCTCCAGGTAATAGTTCGGAATGCGCGAGCTCAGATGATGGATGTGGTGAAACCCAATGTTCCCGCTCAGCCACTGCAGCACCCGCGGCAGCTTGTAGTACGACGAGCCCTGCAGCGCCGCCTCCGTGTAGTCCCACTCCTCATGCGACTCCCAGTACGCATCCTCAAACTGGTGCTGAATGTAAAACAGCCACACCCCGCACGCACCTGAAACACCCGTGATGATCCCCTGCACGATCAAATAATTCATCAGCCCATAGATCGACGACATCACCACCGCCAGCGCCAGCAGCGCCAGATTCATATACCACACCGAGTTCTTCTCACGCGCATCCCCGCCCTTGGCTGGAATCCGCTGCAAAATCACAAACAGCACAAACGGCGCGATCACCAGCAGCACGATCGGGTTCCGCGCCAGCTTGTACGCAAACCGCTTCCATCGTGAAGACTCGATGTACTCCTGCACCGTCATCGTCCACACATCACCGATCCCCCGCTTGTCCAGGTTCCCCGTCGTCGCATGGTGCAGCGAATGCTCCCACCGCCACTGGTAGTACGGCGTAAACGTCAGCATCCCCGTGATGAAGCCCACGATGTCATTCGCACGCTTCGATTTAAAAAACGACCCATGCCCGCAGTCGTGAAAAATGATGAACACCCGCACCACCAGCGCGCCCGCCATCATCGCCAGCGGCACCACCAGCCACCACGAAACCTGCAGCGCCCAGTAAATGCCCGCCCATAGCAGCACATACGGCACCAGTGTGTTCACCAGCTGCACCACCGCCCGCCAGAGCGACGGCTGTTGAAACTTCGCCACGATCACCTTCCACTCCGCAACCGTCGGAAACCGCGCTGTCAGCGTCGGGATGCTCGCTCCACTCATATTCATGACTGTCCTTTCGTTTGTCGTTATAATCATAACGCCAGATCCCAGCTGTTCAATCGCCGACTCAACCCCGCGCCTCGTGACCATACCGTAAATAAATCCTCACGCAAGGCATCCGGCCCACCCCTCTCATCCGATCTCCTTATCGTTCAGCACCTCGCGCAAATCCCCACCGAAAAGCGCGGCGTCCTGATCCAAGGGCGTGGGTCTGCAAAAAGACTGCACGCCCACTTTTTTGCCCTCGCCCCACCCCGAGGTCCCGCTGCCCCCTCAAACCTCAGCCCGCAAATCCGCCCACTTCGCCCACGAAGCCCCCGCCCCACGCCACCCCCATCTCCAGGCTCACACCTGCACCAGCCCTCAACCCCGGCCGCCTCCCATACCACATCCCAATATCTTCAAGCATCCCCCCCTCACGCCCATCCCCCTTCATAATTCATAATTCATCCTTCATAATTCAAATCCCCCCCATCCGCCCCCATCCCCAGCATCGAAATCGAGGAGTACCCCTCTCACGGTCGCTCCTCATGAACACGCCCGATACCCCCTCATCCCCCAGTGGTGGGCCGCAAAAAGAAGTCACGCCGCACCCTCCAGCCCCCGGCACCACCGCCCCCGCCGCCAGCGAAGGCCCCACCCGCCGCGAATTCGTCACCCACATGAGCGGCTGCGCCGCCTCCATATGGGGCTCCCAGTTCCTCTCTCCCTCCCTCCTCGCCCAGCAGCCCCCGCCACCACCCTTCACCGGCCCCGGCGCCACCATGAAGATGTCCCTCAAAGTGAACGGCCAGACCCACGCACTCGAAGTCGACACCCGCACCACCCTGCTCGATGCCCTTCGCGAGCACCTGCACCTCACCGGCAGCAAAAAAGGCTGCGATCAGGGCCAGTGCGGCGCCTGCACCGTCCTCGTCGGCGGCCGCCGCGTCCTCTCCTGCCTCAGCCTCGCCATCATGCAGCAGGACCGCGACATCACCACCATCGAAGGCCTCGGCACCCCCGAAAAAATGCACCCCATGCAGACCGCCTTCGTCAGGCACGACGGCTTCCAGTGCGGCTACTGCACCCCCGGCCAGATCTGCTCCGCCGTCGCCATGCTCCGCGAAATCAGAGCCGGCATCCCCAGCCACGTCACCACAGACCTCACCACCCTCCCCCAGTTCTCCCCCACCGAACTCCGCGAGCGCATGAGTGGCAATCTCTGCCGCTGCGGCGCCTACTCAAACATCGCCGAAGCCATCACCGAAGTCGAAAAGGAGGGCGTCCTGTGAAAGCCTTCACCTACCAGCGCGCCACCACCCCCGCAGAGGCCGCCGCCGCAGCCGCCACCACCCCCGGCGCCAAATTCATCGCCGGCGGCACCAATCTCCTCGATCTCATGAAGCTCCAGATCGAGACCCCCGCCCACCTCATCGACGTCAACGACCTCGACCTCCACAAAATCGAAGCCACCCCCACCGGCGGCCTCCGCATCGGCGCCCTCGTCCGCAACACCGACCTCGCCGCCCACGAAACCATCCGCCGCGACTACCCCGTCCTCACCCGCGCCCTCCTCGCCGGCGCCAGCGGCCAGCTCCGCAACATGGCCACCACCGCCGGCAATCTCCTCCAGCGCACCCGCTGCCCCTATTTCTACGACTCCGACCAGCCCTGCAACAAACGCACCCCCGGCACCGGCTGCGGCGCCCTCCACGGCTACAGCCGCCAGCACGCCATCATCGGCGTCAGCGACTCCTGCATCGCCACCCACCCCAGCGACATGGCCGTCGCCATGCGCGTCCTCGACGCCACCGTCCACACCATCAAGCCCGACGGCGGCACCCGCGACATCCCCCTCGCCGACCTCCATCGCCTCCCCGGCACCGAGCCCCATCTCGATACCATCCTCGCCCCCGGCGAATTCATCACCTCCGTCACCCTCCCGCCCCCCATCGGCGGCCGCCACGTATACTTGAAAATCCGCGACCGCGCCTCCTACGCCTTCGCCCTCATCTCCATCGCCGCCATCATCCAGCCAAACGGCTCCGGCCGCGTCGCCATCGGCGGCATCGCCCACAAGCCCTGGCGTGTCGAATCCGCCGAAGCCGACCTCCCCCAGGGCGCCAAAGCCTTCACCGCCCGCCTCCTCGCCGGCGCCAAACCCACCCCCGAAAACGCCTTCAAAATTCGGCTCGTAGAGCGCGCCCTCGCCTCCATCCTCGAAGACGTCAAAGGCCCCCGCCCGTAGTCCAAAGTAGTCCAGTTGCGCCGCAACTGGCTCCCCCCAAAGCACCCAGCCCCCGCTAGGCCCGCTTACCCCCAAGCCGCCGCCTCGAACGTCCCAAACGCAGCGTCAGCGATACAGCCCTCTTTCCACCGATCACACCGCGAAACCCATGCCGCAGGCCCGGTAGGGAACCGAACCGCTGCGTCGGGTCCCAAATTCCGGGTCTGCATCATCTCAGGCGCCAAAAAAAGGTCCGCCGTCCTAAAACCGTGGAAAGCCAGCAGCTGCAGCGTGTTCCCCCAATCATTTGCCATCGTCGTGCCATAACACCCCATCGCCCGATAGGGCGGCTTATCCCCAAGCCGCCGCCGAACGTCCCCAAGACCTCTTTCACGCCCAGCCCACCGCAAACGCCCTCCGTCCCGCCTCCAAAATCATAAATCATAAATTCTCCCCCCACCGCCTCCCTTCATTCCTTGCCATCCGAATCATCCCCGGCTTTTATAGGAAAATCCCCACATGGCACGAAAAGCAATCAGCAAGCCCGGCTCCGGCACTTCGCAATCATCCGCCACCATCGGCTTCACGGTCTGATGCATACAACCACCACATCGCTCTCTCGGAACAAGCGTGGAAGCTCACGTCGCAAAGGTGACGAGTTCCAGGATTTCTCTGCACTTCTTGTCGTCCTTGAACTCTACGCAGGTGGCGAAGAGTATCAGGTTTACCTCGAGTATGAGAAAACAGAAGCAATCGACGATATCGTCATATTTTCGGGGAATCGCATAAGAGCTGTTCAAGCAAAGTATGCCATCGATCCGTTAGCAGTATACGTCCCTGAAGATTTTGTTGACGAAAATAGTGCCACTTATTTCGGAAAGTATGCAAAAGGATGGCGTCAGGCAAAAGTAGATCATCTTGGTTTTGAGATTACGGTCGAATTGTTATCGAATCGAAGTCGAGATTCAGAACTCGAAAAAGTGATCGGAGCAGATGGCAAATTCACACCCGGTTTTATTGCTGGAACGCTACGAAAGAAGCCAAAAGAATTTCGAGATAAACTTGAGAAAGCTTGTGCGTTTGTGGGCCCTGATGCCGACAAGCATTTCCAGGATTTTCTTCAAGTCTTTCAGTTCAGACTTGGTCAGCGAAGATTGGACGATTTGCGCGGATACCTGCAAGGTGAAGTATTAGATCACAAATTGGGCATATCTGACAGAACGGTCTTCCTTGAACTCAAGGAGTTGGTAGAGCGCCATGCGATAGACTTACACGAGCCCATTAATCGATCACACTTGGATGAGGTGTTCAAAAAGGCGCAACGTCGTTTTCTCCTGCCACAAATATTTCCCGTCGATTCCGACCACTTTGTCAAGGTGGAAACCTTCGAAGATGCACTTCGCCGGGAAATTGAGAACTCAAGCGGTGGCTATATTGTCGTAACCGGGCTGCCCGGCAGCGGTAAATCCACCTCATTGTCTGAGTTTTTTGACGGATTAGTAAAGGACAATCGTTTTGCGGTTTGTCGCTATTTCTGTTTCGTTGCCCCAGATGACGACAATAGCCGACTCCGAATCCAAGCTGAAGCATTGCGTGTGAACCTGCTATCAGAACTTTATCGCGAGTTCGACTCCCTTATCAATCGGAAGTTTGATTTCAGCGAGCACCATTTTGTGGAGGCGCTCGCCGCAATCGGTAAAGTCATCAGTGACCAAGGGAAAAAGCTAATTATTCTGCTCGATGGATTGGATCACGCAGAAAGAGATGCGCAAGTGAGGGACACCACGCTTTGCGCGTTGCCGACAAATTTACCGGCAGGGGTCATTATTGTTGTTGGTACACAGGAACTCAAACACTGGCAGCCATTCGCATTGCGCGACGGGCGCCAACAACGGCATGTTCCCATCCCGCCATTCACAGTCGGCGAGATCCGAACCTATCTTGTCGAAAAACACGGTCTGCACCTTGAAGAAATCCGGATAGATCTGATACATCGAAAGAGCCGGGGATTGCCTCTATATCTGCGTTATGTAGCGTCATGGCTGCGCGAACATCAAAGCGAACCCGAGACGCTCGAAACCATGCCCGAGGCGGGAGATGGGGACATCCGCAACTACTACGAGCGACTTTGGGCAAATTTCGAACGAGATGGAATGATGTATGGACGCTATCTATGTGGCGTAATGGCGGCTATAAGGTTTCCGGTAAGATCTGAGGAATTGGAGCAATTTCAAAGCGCTATTTCTCAGGTTGAACTAGATGCCGCACTTCGTTCAATTACCCACCTCCTTCGCGATGAGAATGGGCAGTTGTCAATTTTCCACGATAGCTTTCGCGTCTTCGTGAATGGAAAGTTGGAATCGACCACTCGGAAGACAATTGCTGCCGATATTCTCAAAAGACTCAAAATTGAGCGTGGGAGTCCGCGATGGTTTGCGTATGCATTCAGATACGCCCTTGAAGCCTCCGATGAGGATTATCTGCTTGCTGAAGTAAACCGCCCGTTTGTCGACTATGCGCTCCAACACTGTCGACCAGCAGTAGAGATCATGACTGCTATCGACGCCGCCATCAAAACTGCTGCGCATCGCCGAGATCTTGTTGCATTGGCGCGGCTAGGCTCGCTGCATTTCCGGACGCACGAGCGACTCTCACAGTTTAATTATGATTCGTTGGCGAAGGTGCAATTGACACTAGGTCGAGTCGGAGATGTTCTTGGTTTTTGCTGCCGTCCACAGGATCAGCGCTGGCTTGTCGAGCCTCGTGTTGCGGAGCAGGTCATGGTCTGGTGCGCTGAGACTAATCACAGAGAATTGGGAGAGCAGCTTTATAGAGTTTTTGCAGATACACAAGAGAACGCGCCGTCTGCAGAAGTATTGGGGATCTATGCTGCGAGACCTGGGCGGGTCCTCCATTGGTTATCGGAGCTTAATCCCACACGGGAGATGCTGGAGCGGATTGACAGGTTTCTTCCCGGTTATTCCCCACCACTTAAGGATTTTCTTTCAAGTCGGTTCCGATATGGCCCACCCGACGATTGGAAGCGTTTCAAGCGAATCCGCCGACTATTTCCAAACAACCTAGTGCGTCACATTTTGCTACGACTCGTAGCGAAATATCGTCCAAATAACGAATTGGCGCTGGAGGTGGACGACTTCCTCTCGAATACGCCAGTCGGTACAAATTTGGAAATTGCTGGCTATGCAGCTCTCGTCGGACTTCCGGTAACGCGCGTCCGTGAGTTGGCAGGGACAGTCATCCTCCCACCTCGGGAACATCCTCGCGACCAGCCAACCGAAGAAATCGAAGGGCATTTTGATCGCTTTGAATGGACGGCTCTCGTGCTGGGGTACGAGAACGACCCGATGCAAATTAGGAATGTGGTTAACCACCTTGGTAAAGCGGAAACGATGTATGCCGGATTCTTGCGCTTCCTTCTTCAAGCCGGCATCTGCATTGGACGGGCGGCATCTGGGACATTTCCACTGGACGAGGGATATTTGGCTGCCATCGGTGCTTTGGACGAACTCGTCAAAGCTGGGAACGAGGACCAATCAGACGAGATGGAGACGTTGCGAGCCTGTCGTCCTATGCTGCCGGAGCAGTTCTTTCGTCTCACCAGATATGTGGCTACCCATCAACCGGATAAACTTGACTCTTGGTGCGATAGATTGCTGGCGTTGCGGGAATGCGAAATGTGGACTTCGCAATGGGGTATTAGCGAAACTAGAGAAGACTATATTTTCGAACTAAATATTTGGGAGCGGGTAATGGTGGTTCCGGGGATGCGCTCGCGTCTCCTACCGATCTTGCGCTCCTGCGCAAAGACATATGAGGAAGCGACTGCGCTTAAATCGGGCTCGCGAAGTGAACACTTCCTGCGGCTTGCGGCGATTGCCGGAAACTGTGGTTGGCGCACAGATGCCGAACGATGGCGGGAGAAAGGTGCCGCGTGTTCTCTCACATACGGATCTCACAAAGATACAACAATAGACCACCTCGTCGACGTATTGGAAATGTTGAATGTGCATGAACCGGAACATGGATTGACCAGGTCGGCAGCGATACTCGAGATGATAAAGTGGATGCAGGCGGCCACCGACAACAGAGGAACAAAGGATTTTGAACAGTCTGTTTTCAGAATCGTTCTTCAGACTAGCCGAGAAGCAGCGTTTCAGTTGGTGCGCTTTTTCCTGCATCACACCGGACGATGGAAGCTACTTGACTGTTTGGAGCAGTACTGCTTGGCCGTAAATAAATGCGATCCTCAGGCTTTGTGGACACTAAAAGATGCATTTACTCCACACTTTTATGAGAGCGGGCGACACAGTAAGCAGGTTACGCGCGTCGCGAAGTCCCTGAGGGATCTTGGTCAACTGCAAAACCCGGGTGAGGCCCAAGCATGGAGAGATAATTACAGTGTCTTCATTCGCTCATTCCTCGACCCCGCCTGGTGGCCCGACGACATTTGGAAAGATGTGAATACATCAGAATCGCGCACGCGTCCACAAACTCGCGATCCTTATTCACCTACACGGTTGTCACCCGAAAAGGAGTTCACGATTGACGGGGCACCGACAGGTCGAGCGAAAGTCGAAGAGCTTCTCTCTCATTCTCTCGAAACGTTCAGCCGAACGCTCGAAAAATTGCGAGCGGAGAATTCCTATTTTCACGATCGCGATATGATCGCCACCGCCTTGGAGTCGCAGTCAGCTAAAGCCACGACACCAGAATCAATCCTTAGTGTTTGGGAGGCTGCCCAGGCTACAGGTGATGACGTGGGAGCAAAGTCATTGCACGCTATCGCACAAAGGCTGTTTGATTTCGGTGAATCGGACCAGGGTTTTAAGTGCCTCCTTCTTGCCTACCAACGCATCAGCGAATACAACCACGGCACGTATCAAGGCAAAGAGTATCTAGTTGAACTTTGCCAGCGGGATCGTGAAAAGGTCGAAGCCTTCTTTGCTGAGCGCTGCGTAAGAGCGCTTGACGCTGAATACGGGGGATTCGATTTGCCGCGCATGATCGCACGGTATTATTCCGCCGTGGGAGATACGCACCGCCTGCGGACGGTCTTTGAGGACTATTTGAAGCATTGCGACGAATTATTTGCTCATTTGCCAAAAGCTGACCTGTATGCGTGGCTGCACGACTATCGTGAGGATGGACGAGTTGAAGAAGCAGAAATAGTCGGATTTCTAATAGACCTAGTCGCTGAGCCAGAGATCGAGCAAGCAAAAAGGCTGGTACGAGTTTTGTCGTATCTTGCAAAGTTCTTCCCTGAACTCGTATGCCGCATCACCTGCGAACGAATGGCGAAAGGCGGACCTTTGCTTCGCGAGCGATTAGAAGTCTTGATTGAGAGTTTAGCAGAAATGTGCCCAACGGCACTCGCATTGCATTTCGATATTCTAATCCCTCTCTTCAAGGAACAAAACTTCCGCCTGATTTTGAGCTTGGTTCGGATTGTATCGGTCATCGTCGCAGCTGGCCAAGCGACAGCAGCGGCGAGCGCGGCGGCTGAAGCAGCAAAGCGGTCCTATTCGCCGCTGATCGCGTATCCGAGTCGCAGATTCATTCATTCAAATCCATCTTCTGAGTTTGTCCTCTTTTTTAAGAGAGCTGTGCTTTTCGACCTTCGCAGTCAGCTAATCGCTACTTGCGAGTTGCTCAATCTATCACCTGGATTCGTCCTGGCTTACTTTGAGCGTAAACTTTATGAATTACAGTGGAGCCAAGAAGAGGAAACAGAACGCCTGAAGGACGATTGGCGGTATCATGCGAGGGACGGCCGAGTTGTGTGGATTGCTCCTCGCTTTCACACCAGAGTTGCAGAGTTACTACAGGAGTTCGTGCATCAAGCTGTTGAGAACGGACGCTACAACGTGGACACAATCACAGCTTTGGAGAATGTTCTCCGAGCGGGAGATCCGGCGTTCATTTGTGCGCTACCTAGCGCTAAGCCGCATGACATTCCTGCCTTGGATGTCACCAATGGAGCATCGTGGGTAGAGGAAGCCCACTCGTCTTCCCGAAAGCGAATTGAGGAGATGTCCGCCGAAGAATGGACGACTGTTCATGAGGAACGTCTGCAATCGCAATCCGACGGCCATCATCCCGTGTTCGTCTCAATCTTGCGTGTCCGATCCGCCCTCATATCGCCTGCGCTCGCATCTCAGCCTGATTCGCTCCCGTCGTTCGAACATTGGTCTGACAAAATTCCAACACTACATGAGGAAGAACGACTCACTCTTGCCGAAAGCCAGCGTCGGCTTCTAAAGAAGGCGTTACCTGTCGACTTTAATGACGAGTTACTTCCGTTGGTTAGCTCACATTACAACGGCACAGTGTTTCTGGGCTTTAGGTCGATTGCATTTCTTCACCCAACTTGGCTAAAAGCTTACGAATTAGTGTTCGATGGCAGGGAGCTGGTGATGAATGGGATTTCCATTGCCCGGCTTGAGGAGTGGCAGGAGGGTTACGAGGAAAATCCTGACTCTCGTGATTTGCTTTCAGCTGGCATGCGCCTCATCGTCCGGAATAGCTGGCTTAAAACAATTCTTCGCGAAAGAAATCGCGTCCTAGCCATTCACACCGAGGAATCCCGAAGATGGTTCAAGGATCATTGGAAGAAAGAGCCGACAGCCGAGTCAACTCGTGAAACTGACACGTTTTTTATCCATACAACGTAGCTGAGAAACGATGAATCAGTAAACGAAGACTTTGGGCGGTGAGAACACTTATCTCCCCGGCGGCGAGGACGCACTTATTTCGTTGCCAGTGATGATGCCAACGCCATCCATCAACCCAGTCCTCTCCCACGTCCCCTCTGCGCCGAGGGATATAAGGCACCGGACGTCAAGGCAACGCTGAACCTCTCGACACACTCCGAAGTTGAGAAAATCACAGATCCCTCATCTCAAAACCATCTCTGCGTCTTTCCAATCTCTTGCGGTGCAAATCAGCAATCCCCAGATCGGCCATCCAGCATCCAGCATCCAGCATCCAGCATCCGGCATCCGGCATCCGTGTCAATCCGTGCCATCCGTGGTCCACCTCCGGCATCTCCCTCGCTCCCCATCTCATTGTCAGATTGTCTCATTGTCCAATTGTCCGCCTGCCCCCACACGCCACCTCTCCGCCAAATCATAAATCATAAATCGTAAATCATAAATCCCTCCTCCCTCTGCGGCAAAACCGAACGTCCCTTCAACGTCCGACCATCATCCTCCTCCGATTCCGACATCCGTGTCAATCCGTGCCATCCGTGGTCCCCCTCCGGCCTCCCCCAGCACCGACTCCTCAACCCTCCGGAAAAATCTTTTTACCCCAAATCTTTTTACCCTCTCTCCGCCGGCCATCCCCCAGCCATCCCTACCCAAAACCATCTCTGCCTCTCCCCAATTTCAGCCCCGCAAAATCATCGCCCCACTTCTTCCACCTCACCCCCGCTAAATCGACCACCAAAACCCCTATCTCAACCCTCCAGAAAATCATTTTACCCCATATCATTCGACCCTTCTCCGCCCCCTCTGCGGCAAAACCGAACGTCCCTTCAACGTCCGAACAGCATGGTAGCGTCTCCACTCTCACTACCTCGAAAATGGCAGCCTCCGCCAAATCATAAATCATCAATCGTAAATCATAAATCCCTCCTCCCTCTGCGGCAAAACCAAGCGTCCCTTCAACGTCCGACCATCCTCCTCCTCCTCCGATTCCGGCATCCGTGTCAATCCGTGCCATCCGTGGTCCCCCTCCGGCCTCCCCCAGCACCCACTCCTCAACCCTCCGGAAAAATCTTTTTACCCTGAATCTTTTTACCCTCTCTCCGCCAGCCATCCCCCAGCCATCACTACCCAAAACCATCTCTGCCTCTCCCCAATTTCAGCCCCGCAAAATCATCGCCCCACTTCTTCCACCTCACCCCCGCTAAATCGACCGCCAAAACCCCTATCTCAACCCTCCAGAAAATCATTTTACCCCATATCATTCTACCCTTCTCCGCCCCCTCTGCCCCTCCGCTCCTCTGCGGCAAAACCGAACGTCCCTTCAACGTCCGAACAGCATGGTAGCGTCTCCACTCTCACCACCTCGAAAATGGCAGCCTCCGCCAAATCATAAATCATAAATCGTAAATCATAAATCCCTCCTCCCTCTACGGCAAAACCAAGCGTCCCTTCAACGTCCGACCCTCCTCCTCCTCCGATTCCGGCATCCGTGTCAATCCGTGCCATCCGTGGTCCACCTCCGGCATCTCCCTCGCTCCCCATCTCATTGTCCGAATGTCTCATTGTCCGATTGTCCGCCTGCTCCCACAGGCCACCTCTCCGCCAAATCATAAATCATAAATCGTAAATCATAAATCGCGGCCCCATCCACTCCCGCCCCCCGCTCCGAATTAGAGAAGCGCCCTCACCGCGCTTCGCCATGAAGTTCGACACCCCTGCCACCACCAACCCGATCGACCAGCTCACCGTCATCGGCAAGCCCGTTGACCGCATCGATGGCCCCCGCAAAACCACCGGCACCGCCCCCTACGCCTACGAGCGCCACGACGTCGTCCCCAATCAGACCCAGGCCTACGGCCACATCCTCGGCGCAGGCATCGCCAAAGGCCGCATCCTCTCCATCGACCTCGCCGCCGCCAAGGCCGCCCCCGGCGTCCTCACCATCGTCACCGCCGACAACGCCGGCAAACTCGCCAAAGGCGAGCACAACACCGCCAAACTCCTCGGCGGTCCCGAGATCGAGCACTACCACCAGGCCATCGCCGTCGTCATCGCCGAAACCTTCGAGCAAGCCCGCGCCGCCGCTCAGCTGATCAAAGTCAAATACGAGTCCGCCAAAGGCGCCTTCGACCTCGCCGCGGCCAAGGACACCGCCGCCAAACCCAAGCCCGGCCTCATCGGCCCGCCCGACACCGCCGTCGGCGACTTCGACAGCGCCTTCACCGCCGCCCCCGTCAAGCTCGACGAGACCTACACCACGCCCGATCACTCCCACGCCATGATGGAGCCCCACGCCTCCATCGCCGCCTGGGACGGCGACAAGCTCAATCTCTGGACCTCCAATCAGATGGTCGGCTGGGCCGTCGCAGACATGGCCCAGACCCTCGGCATCCCCAAGGAAAACGTCCACGTCTCCACCCCCTACATCGGCGGCGGCTTCGGCGGCAAGCTCTTCCTCCGCGCCGAAGTCCTCCTCGCCGCCCTCGGCGCCCGCGCCGCCAAACGCCCTGTCAAAATCGCACTGCAGCGGGCGCTCATGATCAACAACACCACCCACCGCCCCGCCACCATTCAGCGCATCCGCCTCGGCGCAGGCAAAGACGGCAAACTCACCGCCATCGCCCACGAAAGCTGGTCCGGCGATCTCCCCGAAGGCGAGCCCGACACCGCCGTCGGTCAGACCCGCCTCCTCTACGCCGGAGCCAATCGCATGACCGCCATGCGCCTCGCCACACTCGATCTCCCCGAAAGCAACGCCATGCGCGCCCCCGGCGAAGCCACCGGCATGATGGCCCTCGAAATCGCCATGGACGAGATGGCCGAAAAACTCGGCCTCGATCCCATCGAGTTCCGCATCCTCAACGACACCCAGGTGGACCCCGAAAAACCCGAGCGCCCCTTCTCCCAGCGCCACCTCACCGAATGCCTCCGCACCGGCGCCAAACGCTTCGGCTGGGACCAGCGCAAAGCCGCCCCCGCCAAAGTGTACGACGGCCGCTGGCTCATCGGCATGGGCGTCGCCGCCGCCTTCCGCAACAACCTCCTCACCAAATCCGCCGCCCGCGTCAAAATCGACAAACGCGGCATCGTCACCGTCGAAACCGACATGACCGACATCGGCACCGGCAGCTACACCATCATCGCCCAGACCGCCGCCGAAATGCTCGGCGTCCTCCCCGAGTCCGTCATCGTCCGCCTCGGCGACTCCTCCTTCCCCGCCTCCTGCGGCTCCGGCGGCCAGTGGGGCGGCAACAATTCCACCTCCGGCGTTTACGCCGCCTGCACCAAGCTCCGCGAGATGATCGCCACCAAGGCCAAGGTCAAACCCGAAGACCTCGACTTCGAAGACGGCCGCGTCACCGCCGGAGCCAATAGCTGGTCCCTTGCCGAACTCGCCGGAGACGAAGGCCTCTCCGCCGAAGACCACATCGAATATGGCGACCTCGCCAAAAAGTTCCAGCAGTCCACCTTCGGCGCCCACTTCGTCGAAGTCGGCGTCGATATCTACACCGGCGTCACCCGCGTCCGCCGAATGCTCGCCGTCTGCGCCAGCGGCCGCATCCTCAATCCCAAGACCGCCCGCAGCCAGGTCATCGGCGCCATGACCATGGGCGTCGGCGCCGCCCTCATGGAAGACCTCGTCGTAGACACCACCCAGGGCTTCTTCGTCAACCACGACCTCGCCGGATACGAAGTCCCCGTCCATGCAGACATCCCCCATCAGGAAGTCATCTTCCTCGATGAAACCGATCCCTGCTCCTCCCCCATGAAAGCCAAAGGCGTCGGCGAGCTCGGCATCTGCGGCGTCGCCGCCGCCGTCGCCAACGCCATCCACAACGCTACCGGCATCCGCGTCCGCGACTACCCCATCACCCTCGACAAGCTCATCGACCACCTCCCCGCCGTATCATGAAGGAAATCCGCGACCTCATCCGCTTCTGGGACACCCGGAAGGGCCAGCCCCTCGCCCTCGCCACCCTCGTCTCCGCCCAAGGCTCCAGCTACCGCCGCCCCGGCGCCCGCATGCTCATCAACTCCTCCGGCCACTACGCCGGCGGCGTCAGCGCCGGCTGCATCGAGGAGGAAGTCATCGCCTCCTCCCGCAAAGTCCTCCGCGACGGCGAACCCCAGCTCCTCACCTTTGACACCCGCCTCCGCTTCGGCTGCGCCGGCACCATCCAGATCCTCGTCGAAGTCGCCCCCGCCCATGTCATGCACGGCCTCCGCGAATGTTTCACCAACCGCCAGCCCTGCCATCTCGAAACCATTATCCACGGCCCCTCCCGCGGCACCCGTATTGCCGAATCCGACACACAAGTCGGTACTTTCCGCCACACCATCCAGCCCGTTTTGCGCCTCATCCTGGTCGGCGACAGCCCCGACACCGCCGCCCTCAGCGCCCAGGCCGCCCTCCTCGGCTGGAACGTGGTGCAGAGCCCCTCCACCCCCTTCCCCTCAGATCTCCTCGACGACCGCACCGCCGTCGTCATCGCCACGCACAATTTTGGCCGCGATTGCACCGCTTTGCGCGATTTGCTCCCATTTTCCCCACCTTACCTCGGCCTCGTCGGCTCCCGCCGCCGCCGCGACGACATCCTCTTCGACGTCCTCCACAATGGAATAACCGTGCACGACGGCCTCTTTGCCCCCGCCGGCCTGCATTTGGGCGCAGAAACCCCCGCTGAAATCGCATTGTCCATCATTTCCGAGATCCAGAGTGTCTTTGGTGGCGGTACAGCGCAGCATCTGCGCCACCGCAGCTCTCCCATCCATCAGGCCGTCCCCGTCGCCCTCGCCCCATGCACCGCATCGGCGGCATAATCCTCGCCGCCGGCGGTTCCACGCGGATGGGAACGCCCAAGCAGATCCTTGCGCCAAGTGGCATCCCCATGATCTGCGCTGCAGTGCAGGCCGCCCAAACCGGAGGCTGCGATGTCGTCTGCGTCGTCACCGGTCATGCGCGCGCTGCCGTGGAGAGCGCCGCAGCCACGTTTCATCCCCTATTCGTGCATAACGAAGCATGGCAGCGCGGCATGGGCAGTTCGATTCGTGTGGGCCTCGCCGCCCTCCCTCCTGTCTCCGCCGTCATCCTCCTCGCCTGCGACCAGCCCGCGGTGGATGCCACCGTCATCCGCAGCCTCATAGAGCATCACCAGCGTACCGGACTTCCCGTCGTTGCCTCCCATTACGCTCAAACGCTCGGAATTCCCGCGTTGTTCGCCCAACCCTGCTTCGATGAATTGAAAAGCCTTTCCGATGACCGCGGCGCAAAGTCGGTCATTCACAGCAAGCCTGACCGCGTCGCCGCATTGGAGTTCCCTGCGGGAGCTCTTGATCTCGACACCCCCGAGGACCTGCATGCGTGGCACTGCCACAAGTTGCAAAACCTTGCACCACCCTGCTAGCGTGTGCGGGTGGTGGTCGTTTCCGTGGTTTGCGTCACCGTGGTGCTGCTCAGAGGATCAGGCACCACCGTCTCTCTCGTGACCGTGGTGGTGGTCGGCTTGTCATCATGATCATCAAACGAAATGCAGGACGACACCACCAGCATGGCAGCCAGTGACAATGCTTCGAAAACAGGATGGATTTTCATGGCATCCTTTCTTCGCCTTCAACTGCGCCACTGCGCGTATCCATGCTGAAAAAAAACCGGCGCGTGCCATCTCCGAGCCGCGATACCTGGGGTAATCCTATGAGAGCAATCTGGAAAGGCACCATCAGTTTTGGACTCGTTTCCATCCCCGTCTCGCTCTATCCCGCCATTCGTCGCGAGGAGCTGCAGTTCCGTCTCCTGCGAAGCTCGGATCACAGTCCCGTGAACTACAAACGCGTGGCGGAAAAAGACGGAAAAGAAGTCCCCTGGGACAAGATCGTCAAAGGCTACGAATACGAGAAGGGCAAGTTTGTGGTCATCAAGGAAGAAGATTTCCGCCGCGTGGACGTGGAGGCCACGCAGACCGTGGAGATCATGAACTTCGTCTCCGAATCGGACGTCGATCCTCTGCTGTTTTACAAACCTTATCACCTGGAAGTGGGGAAAGGTGGTGGCAAGGCCTACATGCTGCTGCGGGATGCGCTGAATCGCAGTGGAAAGATCGCGATTGCCCATGTCGTCATCAAAACGCGCCAGCATCTGGCCGCCATCAGGCCCCAGGACAAAAACCTCATGCTGGAGCTGATGCATTTCCCGGATGAACTGCGGGACAGGTCCGAACTCAAGGCACCCGAAGGCAAGGCCCCAGGCAAGGCGGAGATCAACATGGCGGAGAAGCTCATTGAGAGCATGACCACACCATGGAAGCCGGACGAGTACAAAGACGAATACCGCGAAGCCGTGGAGGCCATGATCGAGGACAAAGTCGCGCACGGTGACAGCAAACCGGCCAAGGCTGCGAAGGCGAAAAAGCCTGCCAATGTGATCGACCTCGTTTCGGTGCTTCAGGAGAGCCTGGCAGCCACCAAATCCAAACGCAGTCACGCGCACAGCACCAAATCCGCCCATAAAACGGCATCGGCAAAGCATTCCAAAAACCGTAAAAAGGCGGCATGATTCACCTCCATGTCCCTCCGCGAATACCAGAAAAAGCGGGACTTTAAAAAGACCGCCGAACCCCCGGGCAAAAAAGAAAAGCGCCAGGGCATGAGGCGGTTTGTGGTGCAAAAGCATGCCGCCTCCCATCTGCACTATGATTTCCGGCTTGAGCTGGACGGTCAGCTGAAGTCCTGGGCGGTCCCCAAGGGCATGCCATTTGCAAAAGGTGAAAAGCGGCTGGCGGTGGCGGTGGAGGACCACCCGCTGTCCTACATTCATTTTGAAGGCCCGATTCCCCAGGGGCAGTATGGCGGAGGCACCGTGATGGTCTGGGACACGGGCACCTATGACCCCGCATCCAAGGCCCCCTTGAAGGAACTGGCAGGCGGGAAGCTTCACTTCACCCTCAACGGCACAAAGCTGAAGGGGGAATGGTATCTGGTGAGGCTTCGGCACGAGAACCAATGGCTGCTCATCCGCGGCGGAGAGGACATGAAGTCTCCGACCAAGCGCATGGATGACACATCTGCATTGTCCGGCCGCAACATGAAGCAGCTGGCCAATGCAAAGCCATGGACAAGCTCGCGAAAAAAAGCGGTGTCTGAACCAAAGTCCCTTCCCAAAGCCAGGCGGGAGACCAAACCAGCCAGGAGCTCCAAACCAACGCCTTCTGCTTCCGCATTGTTCGTCGAGCCGATGAAGGCCAAGGCGGTGTCCACAGCGCCTGAAGAAGATGGCTGGATCTATGAAGTGAAGTTTGACGGTTTTCGCGCCCTCACCATCCACGAAGGAGGACGCACGTCTCTCATCTCGCGCACGGAGAAGGACATGACGCATAAGTTCCCCGCCATCACGGAGGCTCTGGATGCGCTCTCTCTGCCAGACTGCATTCTGGATGGTGAAATCGTCGCGCTCGACGAAAAAGGCCGCTCATCCTTCCAGCGTTTGCAAGCCTACGACCTCGGCCGTGAAAAACCGCCGCTGTGCTACTACGTTTTTGACATGCTGCGATTGAAAAATCGTGATCTCACCGAACTGCCTTTGCTGAAGCGAAAAGAAGCTCTGCGGAAGCTCATCAAAAAATCGAATGTCATCCGCTTCTCCGACTCACTCAAAGGAGATGTGCAGGAACTGCTCAAGCATGTGCAAAAGCTTGGGCTGGAGGGAATCATCGGCAAACGGCCGGACTCCACTTATGAAGCCGGCGGGCGTAGTGGAAATTGGATCAAGCTCAAGCTGCACCATGAGCAGGAGGTCGTCATCGGCGGCTACACCCGGCCGACAGGCAGCCGCAAGCACATCGGAGCGCTTATCGTCGGAGTTCATGCGGACGGGAAGCTGGTGTCTACTGGCAAGGTGGGTACGGGATTCGATGCGAAGATGCTCCGCAGCCTGCATGAGACATTCCAGCCGCTGATCCAGGAGAAATGCCCCTTTGCCAATCTGCCCGCCGACAGCAGCGGACGCTGGGGCCAGGGGATCACGAAGTCTGAAATGAAGCACTGCACCTGGCTGAAGCCGCGTCTGGTCTGCCAGGTCAAATTTACCGAATGGACTCAGGACGGGCGGCTGCGGCAGCCAGTGTTTCTGGGCATGCGTGAGGACAAGCCCGCGCGTGAGGTGGTGCGCGAACGCCTCAAAGAGTCATGAGCCAGAAACAATCCCAGCTCGAAGTCAATGGAGTGCAGGTGCCGGTGAGCAATCTGGACAAAATGATGTATCCGGAGGCAAAGTTCACCAAGAGCGACGTCATTCAGTACTACATCCACATTGCCGAGTGCCTGCTGCCGCATCTTCAGGCCCGTGCGCTTACCTTGAAGCGCTACCCGGATGGAGTGAAGGGCTTTTTCTTCTATGAGAAGGAATGTCCGGAGCACCGGCCGAAATGGGTGAAAACCACCCAGGTGGCCAAGTCCGAGGGGCACATCAACTACTGCGTCATCGGTGATCTGCCCTCGCTTGTATGGGCTGCGAATCTGGCCAATCTGGAATTTCACACGTTTCTCCACCGCAAGACAGCCATCAAACGCCCTGCCGCACTGGCCTTTGACCTGGATCCCGGAGAGCCGGCGGACATCCTCACCTGCTGCAAGGTCGGGCTGCTGCTGAAGGAATGCTTTGATTCACTCGGCCTGCAGTCCTTTCCGAAGACATCCGGCTCGAAGGGCTTGCAGGTGTATGTGCCGCTGAACACCGCGGTGACCTATGAGCGCACAAAGGCATTTGCCCGCGCGGTGGCGCAAGCCCTGGAAAATCAATACCCGGACCTGGTAGTTTCCAACATGCTCAAAAGGCTCCGCAAAGGGAAGGTGCTGGTGGACTGGAGCCAGAATGATGATCACAAGACCACGGTATGCGCCTACTCCCTCCGCGCCAAAGACCATCCCACCGTCTCAACCCCTCTGACCTGGGACGAAGTGGCCGCGGCTGTGAGGCGAAAAAAGAAGCTCAGCTTTGAAGCAGGAGAAGTACTGGCCCGTGTCAAAAAACTCGGCGACCTCTTCGCGCCAGTGCTGACACTGAAGCAAAAGCTGCCTCTGCTGAAACAGATCGGGAGATGAGGAGCCCCAGCTTACCTTCCTTGATTCAACTGCCAGGCGTACCGCCTCATGCCAGAATCTCGGTGACAACCCGCGCCTGCGGATTCTCCACGAGCACCTGCTCGGTACCATTGCGGCGGTAGCTGAGGCCTTTGGCATCAAGGCCGAAGAGGTGCAGCAGCGTGGCGTGGTAGTCGAAGTGATTCACGATGTCCTTCACGGCGTGGTGGCCGAAGTCGTCGGTGGCACCATGGATGTGGCCGGCCTTGAATCCGCCGCCGGCGACCCACATGCTGAAGCCGTAGGTGTTGTGGTCGCGTCCGACGGTGCTGCGATCCTTGGAACCTGAGCGGTTTTGAATGACGGGCAGGCGGCCCATCTCACCGCCCCAGTGGACGATTGTGGTGTCCAGCAGACCGCGCTGCTTGAGGTCGATGACGAGAGCGGCGGCGCCTTGATCGACATAGGTGCAAGCGGCGGGCAGTGCGGTGCGGATGTTTTGATGGTTGTCCCAGGTCTGATTCCCGGTGAAGAGGGAGACGCAGCGGACGCCACGCTCGACGAGGCGGCGGGCGATGAGGCAGCGGGTGCCGAACTCGGCGGCGGCGGGATTGTCGAGGCCGTAGAGCTTCTTGGTGGCGGCGCTTTCCTGGTCGATGTCGAGCGCTTCCTTGGCGGCGGTCTGCATGCGGGCGGCGAGTTCGAAGCTCTGAATGCGTGCTTCGAGATCGGCCTCCCCGGGGCGGGCTTCGAGGTGCTCCTTGTTCAGGCGCTGCACGAAATTGAGGTAACGGGCCTGGGCATCGCCCTTGAGGCTGAGGGGGGCGTCGAGATTTGGGATGCGCGGCTCCTTGGGGCGAATGACGGTGCCCTGATACAGCGAGGGAAGCCAGCCGTTGCTCCAGTTGTCCACACCGAGCACGGGCAGGCCGCGGGGATCGGTCAGGGCCACGTAGGCGGGCAGGTCCTGATTTTCGGAACCGAGGCCGTAGGTGAGCCAGCTGCCCAGCGTGGGGCGGCCGCCGGTGACCTGGCCATTGAGCAGGGCATAGATGGACTGGCCGTGATTGTTCACACCCGTGTGCATGGAGCGGATGAGCGTCACATCATCGACGATGTTGGAGAAATGCGGCAGCAGCTCGCTGACATCCATGCCGCACTGACCGTACTGTTTGAACTTCCACGGGCTGCCCATGCACTCGCGACTCGCGCCTGCGGCGTCGTCGTACTTCACCTCGCCAGGGAAATCCTTGCCGTCGTACTTGGTGAGCTCGGGCTTCGGATCAAACAGATCCATGTGGCTGGGCCCGCCCTGCATGAACATGGAAATCATAGCCTTGGCCTGGCCAAATCCATGGGGCACCTTCGGCTTGAGGTCAAAATGCTTCGGCCCGATCTGCTCCGGACTGGCGAGAAGGTTCTGCTCTTTTAGCAATGAAGCCAAAGCGATGCCGCCGATGCCGTAGGCGGAGCGGTTCAAAATGGAGCGGCGTGAGAGCATGCCTTTACCTACGCAGCTATGGGGCCAAATCTTCCCTGGTAGCGGCCCAGAATTCCACACCGCAGAGATTTGAAAAACGCAAAGATCTGATACCAGAATTTCTCTGCGTTTTTCTGATCTCTGCGGTGTAAGTTTTTGGCTCGTTAATCTTTCACCACACTTCGCAGCGTCCCCTGCGCCAGCCGAGTCACCAGCTCATCCCCGGCCTTCACCTCGGCGGCGTCCTTGAGCACCTTCCCCTCTGCATTGGTGGTGAAGGAGAAGCCGCGCGCCAGCACCGCCTGGGGGCCGATGTGCTTGAGGAGTTCGGCGCGGGATTGAAGGCGGTCGGCGAGGCGGTCGAGGCGATGCTGAAGGCCTTGCTGAAGGCGGCGCGCGCCGGTCTCCGCGCGATGCACGGCCTCAGTGAGCTGCACGCGCGGATGATGCGCGGCGAGGACGTGTTGTTTTTGCGTGAGGTCGTCGGTCCAGGATTGCAGGCGCTCGCGCAGGGTGTCGCGCAGGCGGGATTCGTGATCGTCGATGTTTTGCTCGGCCTGCTGCAGCAAACGGTCGGGCGCATGGAGCAGCGGGCCTTTGGCGGTGAGTTCGATGACGTGCTGGTGGTGGTCCAGCAGGGTGCCCACGCGGGTTTTCAGCGTACGGGCGATGCTGTCAAAATGCCGCTGCAGTTCGGTGCTGTCTGGCGCGAGGAGTTCCGCCGCCGCGCTGGGTGTGGGAGCGCGAAGGTCCGCCACGAAGTCGGCGATGGTGAAGTCGATTTCATGCCCCACGGCGGAGATGACGGGAATGGGACAGGCGGCGATGGCACGGGCGAGCGCCTCCTCATTGAAGCACCACAGATCTTCCAAACTGCCACCACCACGGCCTACGACGATGGTGTCCGGCACGGGCAGGCCGAAGCTCTCCGCATCTCCAAGAACTCGCAGCGCACGCACGATTTCGAGCTCGGCCCCCTGCCCCTGCACGCGCACGGGAAAGACGAGGACGCGCACCCAGGGCGCGCGACGCGTGAGGATATTGAGCATGTCCTGAATGGCGGCACCGGTGGGCGAGGTGACGAGGGCGACGATGCGCGGAAAGCGCGGGATGGCGCGCTTTCGGTCACCATCGAAGAGACCTTCGGCATGCAGGCGGCGCTTCAATGCCTCAAAGCGCTCCTGCAGCGAGCCTTTCCCTTTTGCCTGAACCTGTTTGACGACCATCTGGTACTGCCCGCGCGGCTCATACACACTGATCTCTCCATGCACCTGCATGAGCGCGCCGTCCTGGATGCGCACGCTGCTGCGCGCGGCGGCTCCGCGAAACATAACGCAGCTGAGCTGGGCCCCGGCGTCCTTGAGGGTGAAGTACTGGTGGCCGGAGGATTGCAGGCGGTGGTTGCTGATCTCCCCCTCCACCCACACGCTGCCGATGTGGCCCTCCAGCACGTCGCGGATTTCGCGCGTGAGCTGGGTCACGGAAAGGACGTCTGGATCTTCAGGCATGGTCAGCGGTTCTTTGACCGAAAAAGCGGGCAAAGTCCAGCCACAGCTCAGGTCAGCTCAGAACACGAGGTGCCACAGCCAGCTGATCATTCCGGTAGCCACGGACCACCAGCAGCGCGCCACCTCCATGACTCCCAACCCCGGCGCGGGAGAGGAGGCCAGAAACAGCGCGATGAGTAGGAATGCATTGATGAGGAAGATCAGCATCATGGAGAAGAACTCTCCGTTGCGCTTGAGGTCTCCCTGCTCTGCGATCACCGTTTTGACCGTGTAGGTGGCGTGGAAGCACCACGTCAGCCCGACCAGCGCGTAGAGAAAGCGCATGGGCTTCAGATAAAGCGTCCACTTCCAAAGATGCACCGCATGAGCCTGCTGCATGTCCAGCGCCAGGCCCACGAGGCCAAAGACCAGCATGATGATCAGCGTGTAAAACGGGACCAGATACGGTGCCAGGGTGATCCAGGTGTTCGACTTGTCCGTCTCCACGTAGCCGCCCTCGGCGCTGACCTTCCAGTCAAAGATGCGTCCGCCAAACAACCGGGCGGTGACGAGGTGGCTGAACTCATGGCCAAAGACGTAGGCCGTGACCGGCCGCACGCCCGCCAGATAAGCCAGCGCCCACACCATGCCGCCGAAGGTGAAAAAAACGAACTCCTCGGACTTCAGGAAATCCATCCGGGACACCGCGCGCCAGAGCATCATGCTGAGGGTGATGGCCGTAACCAGGCAGGCCGGAGCCAGCACAGCGCCACCGATCCAGCGCTTCATCCGCAGGAGAAAACGATCCCGCTTTGCGTCCTGCCGGTTTCTTATTCCGGCGGGACGGTTGCGGGTCTCATGGAGATGTCTGCGCACGTTCGCGGTGGACATGGGAATAATGAGTTATTTAACGTTTGTTAAAGATCTTCACAATTTAAATGTGAATATGTGAATAATAATGTGTGCAATTATCACAACTTTTTAACACTGGTTACACTGATTTAGACCCGCCATAGGGCTGTTTTTTGCCCACGAGAGCGCGGCCGGCCACGCCAAGTTTCTCGGTTGCGCCGCAGCCAAGACTCCGAACTCCAGTTGCGGCGCAACCGGGCTACTTTATTTGCGGAAAATGAAGTACACCGCGCCGCACATGCACAGAGCCGCCCACACGTAGTCCCATTTGAAAGACTCCTTCATGTAAAACACCACAAAGGGCACAAAGACTGTGAGTGTGATGACCTCCTGGATGATCTTGAGCTGCGGCAGGGTCAGTGCGGTGCTGCCAATGCGGTTGGCCGGCACCTGCAGCATGTATTCAAAAAACGCGATGCCCCAGCTGATGAGGGCGGCGATGAACCATGGCTTGGCCTTCAAGTCTTTCAGGTGTGCATACCAGGCGAAAGTCATGAAAATATTCGACCCCACCAGGAGTCCCACCGCTTTGATCACAGGCCAGTTCATGGGTGCATGAGAGCATAGGAATGGCGGATGCCAAGCACTGGAGGTTAGGCCTCCGGCCTGACTAGGGCCTGGGGCGTGTCGCCTCAGTCTGATCTGAAAAAAAGGAGGGACGTCTCGATCCATCGACAGGCCGGAGGCCTATCCTCCAATCACACCCCTCCAGCCAGCGCGGAGCCACGCACGAGGAGATCCAGGAAGCGCTCTTCAAAGGCTTCGTCGCTCGTCACCTGCATGAAGTCCACGCTGTGGCTGGCGCACTCGCTGGCGAGGCTGGTGACGAAGGAGTCAAAGGTCTCCACGTAGCGCTGCACATCGCGCTTGGTGAGCCAGAAGCGGCGGCGCTCGCCGGTTTCGACTTCGGTGAGCTCGAGCTCGCCTTCGATCTCCGGCTGGCGCTCCTCCGGGTGCACAATTTGCAGGAAGTGGTTCTCTCCCGGCCAGGCGGAGACGCGGGCCACGGCCTCGGTGGCGCTGCCGATTTCACGGCCAAAGAAGTCGCTGATGATGAAGATGATGCCGTAGCGCTGCTTGCTGGGGCGGAACTCCTCAAAGCAGCGCTTCATGTCGGTGAGGCCTTCAAACTTCAGCTTCATCACCGCCTGGATGACCTTCTCAATGTTCCCCTGCCCACGCAAGGGCGGCAGTTCCTGATGCACGCCACTGCTCATGGAGTACAGGCTCACGCGCTGCTGCGCACTCAGCGCCAGGTAGGCGAGCGCCACGGCAAAGCGCAGGGCCTGCCGCCGCTTCTCCGGAAACGGCTGGGCCATGGAGGTGCTGGTGTCCAGCATGATGTGCAGATTCAGCTCCTGAGTTTCCTCATAGAGACGCACAAAGAGTTTATCGAGACGCGCATAGAGACGCCAGTCGATGGCGCGGTAGTCCTCGCGCGGCGTGTAATGACGGTAGTCTTTGAACTCACGCGTGAAACCGGTGGCCGAGGTGGATTGCGACCCACGGCGCATCAGCTGCCGCCGCTTGCGCAGCCGCAACGCCAGCACCCGCAGCCGGTCCAGAAAGGAGGCGTCAAAGAGGTCTTCACGTTCGAGGGTTTCGGCGGGCATGGGGGAGATTGGGTCCGGTCATCTTAACGCGTTGTGTGCTCAACGCTCGCAATTGCTGCAAAGATGCTCAACGGAATCAGCAGGATGAAAATACGCAGGCACCAGAGCCAAATGTCGGCCTTTGGCCTGGCCGCGCGCGCCATGGTGGCTGCGGCACGCTGCTGTCCCAGCACGGCGGCCAGCAACTCGGGCGTCACATCCTTGCCGCCCATGCAGTTGGTGAAGAGCGTCTGGATGGTGAAAACGATGCCCCAGGGAAAGCCCCACCAGCCCACCACCATGGAGAGGAGCGTCCACGGCCAGGCATGAGCGCCATACCCCTGCCCCGCGCGAAAGTAGCGAACTTCTGAGCTGCGCTGAAAGCTCAAGACGATGACCGAAAAATTGTAGCGGAAGATCCTGAAGCGGCCGCCGCGCAGCACATCCTCTTCGATCTGCTGGATGGACATGCCTTCCGTCCCGGCCAAGGGGAGGCTCTGATCCGGAAGCGGTCGGTCCGGAAAGACGAAAACATTATCTTGAGGAGCGGCATAGGCAGTCGGGGGAGCGTATACATTCGGAGGAGCACCCGCACTCGGGGGTGCATACGTATTCGGAGGAGCATAGGTATTTGCGGAGGAGGGCAAGGGTGGTGGCGTGCTCATGAGAAATGAATTGCTTTGCTTGAAGCAGGTTTTTTCATGGATGGCAAGAATCCGTCTTGCACCGGCTAAGAATATTTTGGTAAGCAGGAGGACGCATGAAAATCCCCTCACTGAATCGTACATCCGGCTTCATCAGGCTGGGATGCCTCGGCTACATCATTGCCCTCGGTCTCATGCTGGGGGGCTGCCAAGGCATCTATACCGCTCTGAAAAATCGACACCCGCTGGAGATTGCCGTGGCCGATTACATTGAGAAAAAACCGAGCGGTGAGTGGGTCACGCTGAAGGATGCACAACTCAACCTTCTCGAAGCCGTTCATCGAGAGAAGCGGGGGAAAATCACCGAGATATTCATTCCCGTCCGTCCCAAAGGAGAAGCGAAGGGGGCCAAGGTCCACATTCTGCTTTCAACCAAGGATGACGCCATCGTTGCAGCGCTGGAAGATCTGAACAGGTCCGACACCTCGATGAAGGATGCGCTCAACGCCGTATCCCGGAATGCGGACAAGGTATTCGTGCAAAAAGACATCTCAGGCCTGATTCGCTTTGGCCTGGATGCCGACTCCAAGACGCGATTCAAACTGGAAAAGATGGACCTGAATCTGGCCAAGGACTTCGTCATATTGAACGAGGGCGAGGCCCCCACCCTGCTGGGCAGCCTGGCCATGCTGGGAGGAGGCGTGCTTGTGGGCTTTGTCATGCTGCTTATCTCAGGCAGGAGCACTTCAGCACCCAGCGGCCCTGCCTCACCTCCGCCATTGCCCCCGCCTCTGCCTCCGAAATACTGAAGCCACCACTCGCAACCGGTCCAGGAAGCGTCATTTCTTCCTCCAGTTTAAAAACTGACCGCCTTCTCAAAGATCACGATGACATCTCCCGCAGCCAAAGGCTCTTGGGAAGAAATCGTTCTGACTGAAGGCTGGGTGGCAAGACGTGGAGGAAAGCGAACGCCATAAAAGGCTGCATTCCGGGGCTTCCATACGGCGACGTGATAAAAAGAGGGATAAAACGGCTCCTTGCAGACTCTGTGAATCGCCGCGTCCACCGAGACACCCGGCTGGAAGATCTTGGTGCCAAGTGCGCCGCAGAGGATCACGTCTTTGTCCTTCGACTTCTGCCACTCAGGCGTGGATGCCATGAAGCCGACGTAAGCGCGGCTGAAGTTTTCCGCAGGCACCGGCGCGATGTCATTGTAAAGCGACGGGAGGCGGAGCTTCTCACTTCCGGAGTGATGACAGCCGCACAGAAAGCACAGGCTGAAAAAGATCCAGACGGAGCATTTCATGATGCGCTGAGCTTCACTCAAGCCGCCTGCTGCGCGGGCGTTTTCACCTGGTCGAGCAGCTTGGTGATGATGTCGTCCACTTTGACCTGTCCGGCTTCGCCTTCGAAGTTCAGGATGATGCGGTGGCGCAGTGCCACGAGCGCAATGGCACGCACATCCTCGGTGGAGACGGCGGTGGAGCCCTGGATGGCAGCCCAGACGCGTGCGCCGCGGATGAGCGCCTGCAGGCCGCGCGGGCTGGCGCCGTAGCTGACGTAGCGCTTTACTTCCGGCAGCGCGTCCGGCTGCTCGGGGTGGCTGCTGAGCACGAGGCGGGAGGCGTAGTGCGCCACGGGATCGGCCACGGGAATTTTCGAGAGCTTCTGCTGCCACTCGATGAGCTTTGGCCCGTCGGTCATCGTGGCCAGTTTTGGCTCGGTGAAGCCAGTGGTACGGCGGGAGATTTCCACCAGGGCGTCGAGATCCGGGAAGGGCACCTTGATCTTGAACATGAAACGGTCCAGCTGCGCTTCCGGCAGCGGGTAGGTGCCTTCCATCTCCATGGGGTTCTGCGTGGCCAGCACGAGAAACGGCTCCGGCACGGCGTGGCGCTCGCCGCCCGTGGTCACCGAGCGCTCCTGCATGACTTCGAGCAGGGCCGCCTGCGTCTTGGGCGTGGCGCGGTTGATTTCATCCACGAGCAGCAGGTTTTTGAAGACCGGGCCTTTTTCGTAGCGCAGCGTGCGGTGGCCTTTTTCATCTTCACCGACGATGTGGGTGCCGAGAATGTCCGCCGGCATGAGGTCCGGCGTGCACTGTACACGGCCTGGCTCCAAACCGACCACCTGGGAGAGAGTGCGCACGAGGTAGGTTTTGCCAAGACCGGGCACCCCCTCCAGCAGCACATGCCCGCCGGAGAAAATGGCCACCAGCACATCCGTAAGGAGTTCATCATAACCGACGATGGCTTTTTGCATCTCGGTCTTGAGGCTGCTGAACAGGGTGCGGAAGTCTGCGTGGTCGGACATGGGGCGGACTCTCGCCAGCGACCCTGTTTGCGCAAGGCTTCTGGACGAGAATCTCTTCCGGCAGAAGTCGCGGGCGGAAAGTAGTCGAGAGCTTTAGCTCGGTCTGGAAAAACTGGACAGATCCAGAACGAGCTAAAGCTCTGTACTACTTTAATCCATCTGCACCAAAATCTCACGCGGCTTCGCGCCTTCTCCAGGCCCGATGATCCCGCGATCTTCGAGGATGTCGATCATGCGCGCGGCCTTCCCATACCCGAGGCGCAGACGGCGCTGCAGGAGGCTGGTGCTGGCTTTTTTCTCCTGGCGGATGACTTCCAGGCACTTCTCCAGGCACTCCTGCTCTTCCGAGCTCACGCCATCTTCCCCCATGTCATCTTCATCGCCAAACTCACCGCTTTCGTCATCGACTTTGACATCAAAGACCGGCTTGCCCTGTGCGACGCAGTGCTCCACCAGCGCGTGGATTTCATCATCGGTGACGAGAGCGCCCTGGCTGCGCACGGGCTGCGCGCCACCGGGCGGCACGTAAAGCATGTCCCCTTTGCCCACGAGATTCTCGGCGCCTTTGCGGTCGAGAATGACGCGGCTGTCCAACGCGGAGGAAACCTGGAAGGCAATGCGGGTGGGGATGTTCGCCTTGATCACACCGGTGATGACGTCCGCACGCGGCGTCTGGGTGGCAACGATGAGGTGGATGCCGGCCGCACGCGCCATCTGCGTGATACGGGCGATGGCCACTTCGATGTCCGCAGGCGCGGTCTGCATCAAATCGGCAAGCTCGTCCACGATGACGACGATGTAAGGCATGGTGTCTGGAATGACGACCTCCTGGCGGCGTGGCGGCGGTGCCTGGGAGTCTCCCAGCCAGGTGCCGCTGGCATCGCGCAGCTCGCTGTTCTCTCCATCCACGGTATCGACCTCGGCGGTCTTGGGTGCGGCGGCTGTTTCTTCGGCGGCTTCCTTGGCAAAGGCGGCGGAGACCGTGGCGTCATCCACGCCGGCCTTCGTCTGCGGGGCGGCGGCCTGTCTGGCGGCACGGGCGGCGTCCGCCTCGGCCTTGCGTTTGCGATTGCGGTTGTTGAAGGCTTCGAAATTGCGGCAGCCTTCCTGCGCGAAGATCTGGTAGCGGTTTTCCATCTCCTTGACCACCCAGCGCAGGGCCAGCAGGGCTTTCTTCGGATCGGTCACCACAGGCAGAGCGAGATGCGGCAGCTCTTCGTAGCTCTGCATTTCCACCACCTTGGGGTCGATCATGATGAAGCGCAGCTCATCCGGGGCGAAGCGGCAGATCAGGCTGGTGACGATGCTGTTGATGCACACGCTTTTGCCGCTGCCGGTGGCACCCGCCACCAGAAGGTGCGGCATGACGGCGAGGTCGCCGATGATGGTCTTGCCGTACACATCCTTGCCGAGGGCGACAGGCAGCTTGGACTTGCCATTGACGAAGACATCGTCCTCCAGCAGTTCACGGAGCGGCACGATGGTCTTCTCTGAATTGGCCAGCTCGATGCCCACGGTGTCCTTGCCGGGAATGGGCGCAAGGATGTTGATGCGCTCGGCACGGGTGGCTCGGGCGATGTCGGCGTCCAGATTGGCGATGCGGCTCACGCGCAGGCCATCCACAGGGCGCACTTCGTAGCGGGTGATCGCAGGTCCGCGGGTGATGTCCCCGGGCTCCACGGTGATGCCGAAACTGGCCAGCGCCTTGACGATGGTGCCCTGGATGGCCAGGAGTTCGTTCTTGTTTGTGGGGGCACGGCCGGTGTCTTCAGGCCATTTCAGCAGCTCCATGGAGGGCAGCTTGTAGTCCTTGAAAAGCTTGGTGAGATTTCCCAGCGAGCCATGCGGTGCCTGCTCGATCTTCTGCGCGCGCTTCTTTTCCCAAACCTCGGCCAGCTTTGGCTTGTCGCTGTTGTCCTCGTGAGGACGGGAGACCGAGGAGTCGATGATCTTCGGCGCAGGCGGGTCAAACTGCAGCGGCAGCTCCATGTTTGTGGCGGGAGCAGGTGTGTCTCCACGCAGTTCCGCCCCGGCGCCCTTGTCCTTTTTCTTTTTGCGCAAGCCCTCCGGCACCGGAGTGAGCGTGCCGGGAATGGTGTTCGCGGCTTCTTCCGCCAGCTTTTCTTCGATCAGGCGCTGCGCTTCGCGCTCGGTCTTCAAGCGTGTAATTTCCGCCCGGATGTTTTGGAGCACCGTCAGAGGATGCTGACCGGTGACAAGGAAGAGGCCGCCCATGTAAACCACGCCCAGCACCATGGAGGCTCCCACCGTCCCGAGCAGTTTTTTCAAAATCAGGCCGCCGATCACATAGCCCAGCCCGCCAGCACCGCCCAGCGGTGTGATGGAGTCGCGCTCGCTGAGCAGGTCCAGCACATTCATCAAGCCGGCACCACTGAAGATGAGCAGCACCACGCCCAGGATGGCCGTGAGCTTGATCTTCACTTTGGAGTGCAGTTTGCACACGCCAAACCACGTCATGCAGAACGGCAGCAGATAGACGGCATAGCCCATGAGCCATAGTGAGTAGCCCGCCACCCACGAACCCACCCCGCCGATGAAATTATGCGTCTCCCCGGAAGATTCCGACAGCGCGAGGAAGGACCCCGAGGGCATGTCGCGTGGATCATACGACACCAGCGCGAGCAGCATCATGGCAGCCAGCATCAGCAGCAGGATGCCGATGGCGTCATTCCATGGGCCTTCCTTCTCGTCCGTGGATCGGGCGCGAGGGGGACGGGCGGCTGCGGCGGCACGGCTCATGACAAGAATCTGGTAATTCTGGCAGACGAAGTTATTTAAGGCTACCAAAATATTTACCTTGCTTCACTTTTATGATTCGGCTTCGATCCCATCCGGGATGCAGCTTGACCGCGATATTCCCACGAACATCTTTGCTCGTACTCTCGTCACACCACACCCATGAAAACCACACTCGCCCTCACCCTCGCCGCAGTGCTCGCCCTCGGCGTCTCCGTCACCTCCACCACCAGCGCGCAGGACGCGGGCAAGGTGGACTTTGAAAAGCAGGTCCTTCCCGTGCTGAAGGAAAGCTGCTTCAAGTGCCACGAGAAGGAGCACGAAGACAATGGCAAAATGAAGAAGCCCAAGGGCGGTCTCCGCCTGGACAGCGCCGCAGCCATCATGAAGGGCGGCAAGGAATACCCGGAAGAAAACGTCGTGGCCGGCAAGCCGGACGCGAGCTGGCTGGTCAAGACCATGGCCCTGCCAGACACCGATGACATGGCCATGCCTCCTGAAGGCAAAGGCGACCGCGTGAGCGCCGCCAACATCGCCCTGATCAAGAAGTGGATCACCGAAGGCGCGAGCTTCGGAGCCTGGAAAGGCGTGGAATAATTTTTCAGCATAACCACATCTCACCACGGAGGGCGGAGCCTAGGCTCCGCCTTTCTTTTTTGCTGAAACAAGACTGCATTGCCTGCGGAATGCACGGAAAGGAGCCTCCAGCATGCCTCACTCAAACAGTGAAGCAGCAGACTTTGGGGGCGATTGCCTGATTTTCTGTCTGTTCCGTGTGTTCCTTAGGCCGCCATTTCCGCTTCTCTTTCCCCCTCTGCATCTTCTTCATGAACACCCCCTTTCGTTTCACCACCTGCCGCGCCGGATCTGAAGCCACGCTCAAGCGGGACATCGCCAGCCACTTCGCCGGAGAGCTCACGCCGGCCTTCATGAAGCCGCAGTTCATCACCTGGAAGGTGCGCTCTCCCGGCTTCAGCCCGCCGCGAAATCTCAGCCACTTTGCCCGAGTCAGCGGCACCTCCCTCGGCCTGTGCAAGACGCTTGCCGATCTCGTCGAGCACGCCCGCAAGCTCGCCCCCGCCAAACCGCTGCACTTGCACGTCTTTCCGCGAATCACAAATGAAGATGGCATCGAGCCCGCCACCTGGCAGCGCATGGATGCCCTCGCCGCAGAGATCACGGCCGAATTGGCCAAGGCGGGCATTCCCCTCGAAACCCAGCGCCCGCTGGCCCACGGCGACCTCATTCTCGACGTCGTCGCAGGCGAGACGAATGAAGAGCCCCTCTTCCTCGGCTGCCACGAGCACCAGCCCGGCATGCACCCGCATCCCGGCGGCCTGCCACGCATCGGCCTGCCGGAGGACGTGCCCTCACGCGCCTGGCTCAAGCTGGAACAGGCCCTCGCCTGGCGTGGATGGGATCAGCTGGATTTTCGCGGTCAGACGGCCCTCGACCTCGGCTGCGCACCCGGCGGAGCCACCTACGCCCTCATTCAGCGCGGCATGAACGTCCTCGGCGTGGATACTGGCGAGATGGACCCGCGCGTGCTCGATCTGGCCAAGAAACAAGGCGTGCGCTTTGATCACTGGCGCACCGCCGCCGGCCGCCTCAATCTCACCGCCCTTCCCCGTGAGGTTTCCCTGCTCCTCTGCGACATCAATCTCGCCCCGCCCGAGATCCTTCCAGACCTCCAGCGCATTCAGGATGCCGTGCAGGCCCGCCGCCTCATCCTCACCATCAAGCTCAACACCCCCGCACTGGAAGACCGCGCCCACGAGTTCATCGACACCATCCGCGACTTCGCCCCTGCCCCTGTGTTTGCCACGCAGCTGGCGGGGAATCGGCGGGAGATTTGCGTTTGTGCGGGCTGAGGTAGTGCGGGCAAGACGTGCCCGCTGATCCGGAAGCTACGGGCAGGATTGCCCGTGCCACTACACCCGCAGCGGCACCACTTTGCGATCCAGATCATGCACGGCATGGATGCGGCGCACCGTGCCGCTGCGTGAACGCATCAGGATGGAGTGCGTTTCCACGCGGTGCCCCACCAGCCGGCAGCCCGGAAGCAGAGGACTATCGCTGATGCCCGTGGCGCAGAACAGGGCGCTCTCTCCCACGATGAGTTCATGTACACGGAAGACCCGGTTCATTTCGGCGGCAGACGTTTCCGCCGCGACCTCCGCCCGATGCGTTTCATTGTGAAACCACATGCGCAGCTGCATGTCGCCACCGAGGCATTTCAACGCAGCCGCCGCCAGAATACCTTCCGGTGAACCGCCCATGCCGACGTAGAGATCGCAGGCGGATTCTGGCATCGATGGTGCCACTGCCGCAGCGATGTCTCCATCCGTCACCATGCGCAGCGCGGCACCAGAGCTACGAATCTGCTCCACGATCTCCTGATGGCGAGGGCGATCCATCGTGGAAACAACGAGGTCCCGCTCGCGCTTGCCCAGAGCCTCGGCCACGAAGGTGATCACCTCTCCCAGCGGCATGTCGAGAAAGCAGCGGTCTCCCCTGCCCTCCAGCGCCTTCTTCACCGCTGGTCCGTAAGCGATCTTGTGGCTGTAAAAGCTCGGGATGCTTTTCATCGCGCACGGCGCCCCATCGGGAATCTGCGCTGCGGCAATAACTGAAATGCTGTTGGGCAAGCCTTTGGCGATGTTGCTGGTGCCGTCGATGGGATCGAGCGCGATGTTGAAACGCGGCGAGCCATCGCGCCAGGTGCCGAGATGCTCGCCCACGAAAATGCCCGGCGCATTGTCCTTGATGCCTTCGCCAATGACGACCTCGCCACGGATGTCGAGAATGTCGAAGACGCCGTAGATCGCGCTGCAGGCCGCACCATCCGCCAGCTCCTTTTCACCGCGCCCAAGCCAGTGGATCGCCTGAAGGGCCGCATTCTCCGTGGCGCGCACGAATTCAAATTCGAGCACACGTTCAAGATCATAAGCACTGCGCAGAGGTGGAAGAGTCGAAGGCATGGCTGGGGCAATGGTGAATGAGGACTGGCGGAATGACGAGCGAAAGAATCGTGGCTTTTACCCCCATGGCCAGCCCAGTGACATCACCAAAATTGGGATGTGGAAGGCTTGAAAACGAGGCTGCATAGGCCGGCGCCTATTTTCACCACAGAGTCACGATGGACACAGAGATTTGCATTCATGTTTGTTTCAGAACTCTGTGCTCATCGTGACTCTGTGGTGCACCTCAAGGCTGAAGCACCAAACCGTTTTCAATGACTCGTCCTATAAAAACCCCACCCAGCGCCATTCATCCAAATTCGCGAACATTCGCGTGGGAGCATGCCTACTTCTGGCACGTCGGACAGAAGAACGTGGAGCGCTGCCCTTGCACGATGCGCTTCACCGGTGTCTGGCACACCCGGCAGGGCTCGCCCGCGCGATCATACACACGCAGCGTCTGCTTGAAGTACCCGGGCTCGCCGCTCTCGTTTAAAAAATCGCGCAGCGTGGTGCCGCCCATCTTGATCGAAGCCGCCAGCACCTTGCGAATCGCCTGCACCAGTTTCACGAGCTTCGCCTTCGTCACCTTCCCCGCCGCTTGCCGTGGATTGATCCCCGCCATGAACAGCGCCTCGCTCGCATAGATGTTGCCCACGCCCACCACCACATGCGCATCCATGATCACCTGCTTGATCGCCGCCGTCTTGCCCTTGCAAGCCGCCTGCAGATGCGCCGCCGTAAACTCATCCCCCAGCGGCTCCGGCCCCAGCTCTTTGAGCAACGGATGCTCCATCACATCCCCCTCAATCCACAACGCCGCCCCAAACCGCCGCGGATCGTGCAGCCTCAGTTGCTTCCCCCCATCCAGCGTGATCGCCAGATGATCATGCTTCTTAAACGCCGTCTCCGCCGGCAACACCCTCAAATTTCCCGACATCCCCAGATGCACCAGCAGCGTCCCCTTCTTCGTCCCAAACAGCATGTACTTCGCCCTCCGCGTGCCTGATTCGATCACACAGCCCTCAAGCTCATGAATCGTATCCGGAATCGGCCAGCGCATCCGCTTGTCCCGCACGATCACCTCCCGCACCCGCTTGCCAATCACATGCGGCGAGACACCTCGCAGAGTGGTTTCGACTTCGGGAAGTTCAGGCATGGCCTACTTCCCCTCCAACGCCTGCTCCAGCGCTCGCCACGCCAGCATCGCGCACTTCACGCGCTGGGGAAACTTCTGCACGCCCTCAAGCAGGATAAGCTCGCCCAGCGCATCCTCATTCGCGGGGGCACCATCGCCCATGACGATGCGACGGAAGTCTTCGCGGACGGCGGCGGCTTCGGCTTTGGATTTGCCTTTGATCTTTTGGGTCATCATCGAGGCGCTGGCCTGGCTGATGGCGCAGCCCTGGCCGGTGAACTTGAGGTCGTCGATGTTGCCGGTGTCGGACACTTTGACCCAGACGTCGATTTCGTCGCCGCAGGAGGGGTTGTCGCCGTGGGCGTGGAGGCAGGGGGGCGGGAGTTCGCCGTGATTGCGCGGGTTCCGGGAGTGATCCAGGATCACCTGCTGGTAGAGGTCGCGGAGGTCGTCAGAGAGCATGGTCGGAGGGGCTGAACAGGCTGGCAGCCTGTATCACGTGAAGAACTTACGCGCGAGGAGCAGGACTTCGACGAGGCGATTGATCTCTTCGAGCGTGTTGTAGAAATAAAAGCTGGCGCGGGTGGTGCCGGGCACCTTGAAACGCTTCATCAGCGGCTGCGTGCAGTGGTGGCCGCCGCGCATGGCCACGCCGTGGCTGTTGGCAAACTCCACAAGGTCGTGAGGATGCGCAAAATCGAGGTGGAAGGCCACCAGCGCGCCGCGGTGCCCGTTCTGCGGGCCGAGCATGCGGATGCCGGGCACCTCCGCCATGCGCTGCACCGCGTAATTGGACAGGTTGTGGTCGTGGCGCTGGATGTTTTCGAGGCCGATGGCCTGCAGATAATCGATGGCAGCGCCGAGGCCGATGACGCCGGAGATGTCCGGCGTGCCTGCTTCAAAGCGATGCGGCGGGGCCTTGTAGGTGCTGCTCTCCATCGTCACGCTCAGGATCATCTCGCCACCGCCATGCCAGGGCGGCATGGTTTCCAGCAGGGCCATGCGGCCATACAGCACGCCGATGCCGGTGGGGCCGCACATTTTGTGGCCGGAGAAGGCAAAGAAATCGCAGCCGAGGTCCTGCACATTGATGGGCATGTGGCCGGCGCTCTGCGCGCCATCCAGCAGCACCACCGCGCCCAGAGCCTTTGCGCGGGCGATGAGTTCCTTGGCGGGATTGATGGTGCCCAGCGAGTTGGAAATGTGCACGAAGGCGAAGAGCTTCACCTGCTCGGTGAGCAGCGTATTGATGGCCTCGCCATCCAGCGTGCCATCATCCAGCACCGGGATGTATTTCAGCGTCGCGCCTGTGCGCTGCGCCAGCAACTGCCACGGAACGATGTTGCTGTGGTGCTCCATGCCCGTGATGAGAATGACATCCCCGGGCCGCAGATTCTGCGTGCCCCAGGTGTTCGCCACCAGGTTGATGCCCTCGGTGGTGCCGCGGGTGAAAATGATCTCGTCCTCTGAGGCGGCGCCGATGAAATGCGCCACCTTTTTTCGCGCGGTCTCGAAGGCCTCCGTGGCACGGTTGCTCAGCTCATGCAGAGCGCGGTGCACATTGGAGTTGTCCCGCTCGTAGTAGTGGGAAAGCGTCTGGATGACCGCACGCGGCTTCTGGCTGCTGGCGGCATTGTCCAGATAGACCAGCGGGTGTCCATTTACCTGCTGATCGAGGATCGGAAAATCAGAGCGTATGCGGTGCCAGTCCATGTGTGCGGCAAGCACACTTAGCGAGCCGCCGTGTGCTGTCCAGCATCACCCACGGTCGCAGGCGTCTTGCCGGCATAATGGCCACGGCTTTCGATCTCACGCGCACGCTCCTGCATGGTGGCGGGTTTGCCGTCGGTAGGAAGATTGTTTTCACCCAGCCAGCCCAGCATGGCAGAGCCGGTCTGGTCCATGAACTTCACCGGATAGCAGTTTTTCAAAGCATTCCAGGTCTGGCAGCTGGTCAGGCCAAAAGAAATGAAAACAAGAAAGCTGGTACGGGCGAATTTCATTAAAGTTGTGTGTATCATGACGTTGCGATTCTGTAAACAACAAGATGCTCAGTGCTTGAAAGCGACCTGGGGGGCGCTTCCGCCAGACGCTGGCAGGAATCTACGGGCTCCCCGCGCCTGCACCTCGTTCCCGCGCATTTCCAGCGCTTTACCCTGAGTCGTGCCCTTGGCATTTCCGTCAGCAAACAGCAGGGCATAAGGCGCCAGCCTGAGCGCCGTGCCGATGAGCCCGCAGTTGCTGAGCAACAGGCAGGCGGCGACGGCACAAAACAGACGGGATTTCGAGGGCATTTGTTTGGTTTATCACAACCGCCCCAAAGAGTAAACATTTTTGATCTTTCCGAGGAAAGGCGAAACTTGCGCTTTCTCCGGCAAACATTGACCCTGCTGCCCCGTATTGCACAGCCCTTCCGACCCACCTTCATGAAGAAACTTTTATCCCTTCTCCTCTGTCTTACCGTCTCGCTCCAAGCTGAGATCTTACTCAAGAAGGGCGACCACATCGCCATCGTCGGCAGCGGTCTGGCGGACCGCCAGCAGCATCACGGCTGGCTGGAGTCCTTGATCCACAAAGCCTACCCCGACCTCGAGCTGACCGTGCGCAATCTCGGCTTCGCGGCGGACGAGGTGAACGTCCATCCACGCAGCGACGAAGTGCCCACCACGGAGTACTTCCTCAACATGAAGCCCGGCACCCTGACCACGAAGGTGGGCGAAACCGAGGTGACCTACACCGCCGGTGCGGACTTCCACGCCAGCGTCATCCTTGCCTACTGGGGCTTCAATGAGTCCTTCAAAGGTGAAGCCGGACTCGCAGATTTCAAAAAGGCGCTGGATGAGTACCTCAAAAAGCAGCTCAGCACCGACTACGGCAAAGGCCAGCCCCGCGTGGTGCTGCTCTCGCCCATCGCGCACGAAAATCTCAAAAGCGCCGACTTCCCGGACGGCTCCGCGAACAACAAAAACATCGCTGCCTACACCGCCGCCATGGCGGAAGTCGCCATGGCAAACAGTGTGCCCTTTGTCGATCTCTTCTCCGCTTCGCAGTCCCTCTACGCCAGCGCCTCCAAACCACTGACCATCGACGGCACGCATCTTTCCGATGCCGGCGACAAGGTGCTCGCCCCTGTGCAATTCAAAGCGCTGTTTGGCAAAGACGCCCCCAGCATGGACGATCCCTACATCGCCAAAATCCGCGAGGCCGTGCTGGAGAAAAACGTGCAGTGGCACCACCGCTACCGCACGGTGGACCAGTTCAACATCTTCGGCCAGCGCTCCCGCATCAAGTACGCCGATGCCGTCACCAAGACCAACGGCATCGACAACGCCACCATCGTCGGCGCAGAACTCGCGCAGCGCGATGTGAAGACCGCCAACCGTGACAAGGCCGTCTGGGCCGCCGCCCAGGGCAAGAGCTACGAAGTGAAGGACGACAATCTCCCGCCCGTGCCTGCCGTGGCCCCAAATCGCCCAGAGCCCGTGCCTTACCTCACCGGCGAAGAAACCCTCAAGCACCTCACCACCCCTGAAGGTGTGAAGGTGGAGTACATCGCCTCCGAAGTGGAATTCCCAGATCTCGTCAATCCGGTGCAGATGAACTTCGACACCCGCGGCCGTCTCTGGGTCGCTGCCTGGCCAAACTATCCTGAAACCACGCCCACCACCAAGGTCTTCGACAAGCTCCTCGTCTTCGACATCGACCCCCAAACCGGCAAGTTTTCCAAATGCACCACCTTCCTCGACGGCCTGAACTGCCCCACCGGCTTCCAGCTTTATAAAGACGGCGTGCTCGTCATGCAGTCCCCCGACATGTGGTTCGTGCGCGACACGGACGGCGACGGCAAAGGCGACTGGAAAGAGCGCATCGTCAACGGCCTCGACGCCGCGGACTCCCACCACGAGACCAACTCCATCTGCTACGAGCCCGGCGGTGCGCTGTATTTCAGCGACGGCGTCTTCCACCGCACGAATGTCGAGACCCTCAAAGGCCCCGTGCGCAATGTGAATGGCGCCATCTATCGCTTCGAGCCGCGCAGCTACCGCTTTGACCGCTACGTGCCCTACGGCTTCGCCAATCCCCACGGCCGCGTGTTCGACTACTGGGGCAATGACATCATCACCGACGCCACCGGCAACGCGAACTACTTCGCCCCCGCCTTCAGCGGCCATCTGGACAGCGGCTCCCATGGGAGGATGAAGGAGTTCTGGAACCGCCCCTCACGCCCCACCCCCGGCACCGCCATCCTCAGCAGCCGCCACTTCCCCGAAGACTGGCAGGGCACATTCCTGAACACCAACGTCATCGGTTTCCAGGGCATCTTCCGCGCGAAGGTCACCGAAGAAGGCTCCGGCCTCAAAGGTGAAACCATCGAGCCCGCCATGCTGCAGACAGACGTGCAGGCCAATCCCAACTTCCGCCCCAGCGGCGTCGCCGTCGCGCCAGATGGCTCGCTCTACGTCATGGACTGGTCGCAGATGCTCATCGGCCATTTGCAGCACCATCTGCGCGATCCGAACCGCGACCATCAGCATGGCCGCATCTACCGCCTCACCTACCCTGCCCGCCCGCTGCTCACGCCGAAAAAGATTCACGGCGAATCCATCGCCAACCTCCTCGAACTGCTCAAAGAGCACGAAGACAGCGTCCGCCAGCTTGCCAAGGTGGAACTCGACACCCATGACTCCCAGGAAGTCATCGCCGCCGTGCAGAAATGGGAGGCCGCTCTCGACAAGGCGGACAAAAACTACGAGCACAACCGCCTCGAAGCCCTGTGGGTGCACCAGTGGCACAACGTGGTGAACATCCCCCTGCTTGAGTCCGTTCTGAAGTCCCCCGAGCCACGCGCACGCGCCCAGGGCATCCGCGTCGCCTGCTACTGGAGCGACCGCGTACCCAACACCCTCGCCATCTTTGAAGCCGGCATCAAAGACAGCGCCCCACGCGTCCGTCTTGAGGCCTTGCGCGCGCTCAGCTTTGTCAAAGGTGCCGATGTCATGAAAGCCATCGATCTCGCCAAGCTCGTCATGCTCGAAAAGGACTACTACATCGACTATTGCTTCCGCGAGACCATGAAGCAGCTCACCTCCCTGCCCGAGGGCAAGGACGTGCTCGGCAAAGAGCCGCTGCTCGCCGCCCGTCTGCGTGCCACACCAGACGCCAGCTATGGCCCCACCGACAAGAAGCTTTCCGCCGCAGATAAAAAGCTCTACGACCTGGGCAAGGAAGTCTTCAACCGCGAAGCCCACTGCGTCACCTGCCATCAGGCCGACGGCAAAGGCGTGGAGAACATCTATCCCGGTCTCGTGAAGAGCAACTGGCTGGAAGGCAACGGCGACCGCGTGATCAAGATCGTGCTCAAAGGCCTCTTCGGCCCGCTCGACTTCCAGGGCAAAAAATACGGCCCCGAAAAAGGCACCCCGCCCATGATGGGCTTTGGCCCCCTGCTCAAGGATGAAGAAGTCGCCGCCGTCATCTCCTACGTTCACCAGTCCTTCGGCAACAATCTTCCCATGGTCAAAGTCGAAGACGTCAAACGCGTCCGCGAAGAAACCAAGAGCCGTGCCATCTTCTACATGGTCGATGAGATCTTAAAAGAGCACGCTCTGGAGAAGAAGTAGGCGCATCGGCATGAAAGGCATCCGATTTGACCTCACCAAAAAATTGGATGCCGTGATCCTTGCAGCTGAAGAAGCCGGGCTTGCCGCTCACCCGGCTTCTTTGTCCGCGAGTTTTTTGCGCGATTATTTCCACACGTTTCAACCAACCGACACTCATGCCAGCCGGTCGCTGGTGGCTCGAAAATTAAGAGCCCTGTCGGAGCCGGACGAACTTGTCTTGCAGCTCGAAGAAAAGGGCCTGCTGCCGAAGGGCTGCATGTCAGACATCCGCCGCACCTTTTTGCTTTTGATAAGCAGTGACACCGAAGAAAAGTTTTTCTCTGCGATCGAGCCGTTCAAGGACACATCTGCGCAACTACTGTGGAGCAATCGATTTGCAGAAACGCTCGATCGATTGCTGTCATCCTGGAAAAATGGCCGCTGGTTGGACTGCAACCCAACCGTCAAATGTCATCTTTTGAGGAGTGTGGACACCCATTTAAATCATGGATGGGGACCCATGGAATCGAATGGCCCAGGCTTGGATGCAGAGAAGCTAATGACGCAGTTCCCAAAAGGTAAAACAGCCGCCGGAGAGCTCAGGGCAGCCTTGCACCCTCTGTTTCAGGAGATTCAACGTGAATACGATGAAGGGGAGTCGTCCGGCCAGCTTGATTCGGTTTACCATATGAGCCCAGAATCCATACTTCAGCTCATGGCATTGTCCCGCCTGAGCAGCGACGAGAGGGAGCGGTTTCGTCCGCTCGATGAGCGATTGACGCAGGCTGCCAAAGCTCTCGATTTGGATGAGGCGCAAATCGTTGACTCCTACCTGTCCCTGTCTCGTTGGTGGGGAGCCTCCCTGCCTGAGGAAAAGTTGTACCAGTTGCGCTTTGTGGCAGCACATCTGCGGAAGCTGGACCTGCCATCCGTCAGGGGTGGTGCTGAGTTTGCGGAAGCAATCAGTCAGTGTCTCGAATACTTGATGTCCATTTTGGGAAGGTTTGCCCCTGTGACTGCCAGTCCTTGAAGAGCACGACATTCATGTGTCGGAGGGTGAATAACATTAGCTGTCCCTGGCCGGGAAAGGCCCCAGAGAGCAGACTTTGCTTTTTGGCCAACTCCCGCTAAAATTTGATTATGAGCACGATTACCGGCATCATGGAACCCGCGCCAGATGGCACGCTCCATCTTCCCCTGCCTGTGGCATGGCAGAAACTTCCCATCCGCGTACGGGCGACAATGGAACCGGTGACTTCACTCAAATCAGACGCCTTGCCCAAACCTGCCTTGAAAGGTTTTGGCTGCCTCAAAGGCAAAATTTCAATGTCTGAGGACTTCGATGCGCCACTCGAAGATTTTAGAGATTACATGCCATGAGGCTTCTGATCGACACGCACGCTCTGATCTGGTTCTGTGAAGGAAATCCCAGCCTCAGCCCTGCGGCTCGATTAGCAATGGAAGATGATGCCAACGAGCGATACATCAGCCATACCGTGCCTTGGGAAATGGCGATCAAACTCTCCCTCGGCAAACTTCAGCTTCAGGTTGATTATGAAATGATCTTTCCTCATGTGATGGATGCCAACGGCTTCCAGATCCTGCCAGCCCGATTTGAGCACTACCAAGGACTCCTCACGCTTCCCCGTCATCACGGCGATCCCTTTGACCGGCTCATGATTTGTCAGGCGCAAATCGAGGGTCTGACGCTCGTCACCTGCGACACGCAGTTTCCAGCGTATGGCGTGCCGTTGCTCTGGTGAGCCCACGGGGACCGGAGCACCTCCACGCACTCCGCTCCCAGCGCTTTAATACGCAGCGCTCTGCCCCTTCCCATCCCTCAGCTCTCCCGGATCTTCCCTGCCAGCGAATCCAGCGTGCGTTTGAAATCGTTCGAGCCGGTCATGAGGTTCGAGACAACCTTGCAGGCGTGAATCACGGTGCCGTGGTCGCGGCCGCCGAATTCATCGCCGATCTGCACCAGCGGCAGCTTTGTCAGCGTGCGCGTGAGGTACATGGCCACCTGGCGTGCTTCAGCGATGTTCTTGGGACGGCGTGGGCCTGTGAGGTCGCTGACGCGCAGATCATAATGCGTGGCGATGATGCGCTGGATGCGATCCACTGTGACGGTCTTGGACGGATCTTCGTCGATCACGTCATGCAGCATCGCCGCGAGAGCGGATTCCGTGGGGACGGAGCCTTCGAGCGACACATGCGCGGCCACACGCATGAGCGCGCCTTCCAGCTTGCGCACGTTGGCACGGATGCGCTGGGCCATGAAGTCGAGGATCCACGGTTCGAGCGAGACGTTGAAGTCGCTCTGCTTGCGGCGAAGAATGGCGATGCGGGTTTCAAAGTCCGGCACCTGGATCTGTGTGGCAAGGCCCCACTCAAAGCGTGAGACGAGGCGGCTTTCCAGGTTCTTGATCTCGCTCGGCGGGCGGTCGCTGGCCAGAACGATCTGCTTCTGGCTGTTGAAGAGCTCGTTGAAGGTGTGGAAGAACTCCTCCTGCGTGCTGTCCTTGCCCTCAAAGAAGTGCACGTCGTCAATCAGCAGCACGTCCACCTTGCGGTATTTCTGGCGGAACTGGCTGAAAGTCTGGCGCTTGATGGCGTCCACGAACTCATTGGTGAACTGCTCGGACGTGACGTAGCGCACGTTCGCACGCGGTTTGCGCGCCAGCACTTCCTGGCCGATGGCCTGCAGAAGGTGCGTCTTGCCCAGGCCCGTGGCGCCGTAGAAAAACAGCGGATTGTAAATGCGGCCCGGCTTTTCAGCCACGGCCTTGGCCACGGCCACCGAGTAACTGCTGTTGGTGCCGATGACGTAGCTGTCAAAGTTGAACTTGGCGTTCAGGCCGGCTTCGCTGAAAAAACGAATGGGGGGCTGCTCCGCATGATGAATGCGCGCCGCCTTCAGTTCTGGCAGCGGCGTGTAGGAAACCGGTGTGGGTTCCGTGGCCACGTGAAACTCAATGATGGCCGGCACACCCGTGACTTCCGCCACCGCATCCGCAACGGCCACGGTATGATTGCTCTCGATCCACAGCTGATGAATCGGATTCGGGACAGTGATGATAAAACGGCCGTCATCAGCCAGGCGCGCGGAGGTGCCGCTAAAGCAGCGCTGAAAATTGTCGCCACCTAGGCGCTTCACCAGCACTTCACAGACCTGATCCCACACGCTGGGAACGGCCGTGAACAGTTCTGTGTGCGCATGCTGTGCCGATCCATTGAGGGAAGTGTGATTCGAGTTTTCATCGTTGCGCGCCATGATGAGATTTTCTGGGAGAGTGAGGTCGAGGTTGGAATGAGAAGCTGTGATGTCAGACGTTCAGAGGGAAACTATCGGAAGACCGCTGAACATCTTTTTAAATGACACTGCTTTGTATGACGAAACCGACACGTGAAACAAGCTCTTCCTTGATATATTTTTAAAGTTTCGCAGCCATTGCACGAAAGATTCAAAAATTAATTGCCACTCGAATGTGAAGATCTGTTCAATCTTGCGTGTACAAGCTGTGAACAGTTTGCGAATAGCTGTGTAAACACAAATCAGGCACGCTAATTGCGCGCCTGATTCGAAAGTGCCCGGGATGGATCGCGCCGGGCCCGCAGCGGAGCATCAGTGAGCCTGCTTCACATGCTCGCCCAGCACATCACGGCCGAAGTCACCGTCAAAGCTGCGCCAGACGCTGTGCACATGGTTGGCATCGTTCTGCGTGTTGTCATACTCCAGCAGGAAGGTCTTGCCCTGCACACGATAATAATGCGGCTCCCCGCGCTCCTTGCCGCCTGCCCAGGCGAAGAAGATGGTTCCGGCGGCCTTGAACTCCGCACGCGCTGCTTCAGCGATCTCAGGGCGCAGACGCTCGATGTACTCGTCGATCAAACGTGTGAGCATGGCCTTCTGCTTTTCGTCGAGTGCCGAGTCCGCCAGGCCTGCGGGTGAAAGCGCGCTCACCTTATGCTCAGCAGCAGTGATCATTTCCTTGGGTGCCACGGTGTCCACAAACGCGGTCTTGAACTGCTCCGGTGTGAGAGACTTCACCAGTTCACGGCCCAGTTCTTCTTCCACTCCGAGCACACGCAGCCCGGTCAGAGGCCCCTGGCGGATCTCGCCCGGATTGGTGCCCATGAATGAGGGCGTGGCGCGCAGCATCTGGCCGTCTTTAATGGTGAAGTTCAGGGACAGGTGATGCCCCTCCACACGCCAGCCCCAGGCGCCCTTGTCCGCGGGCTCGCCAAAGATGGACACGTAGTACTTCTCCGGGTCGCGCTTCTCACGCGTGGCGGCACGCTTGGATTCATCCGCTCCTTCGATCTGGTAGAGCACTTCTTCCAGGCTCATGATGGTGACAGCCTTGGCGGAGCCGCGAAAACTCAGGCCCGTGTTCAGGAGCGCGTGCGCCAGCAGCCGCTGCTGGGGCGTCATCTCCTTGAGCGGCAGCCCTTTGCGTTCACGCGGAATGAAGTGCCAGTTTTCACGCTCCTCTGCTGCGAACTCAAAACTCGCCTTCGCCTTCTGCTCCGGCGTCAGAGCCGCGAGAAAGACCTTGGCGATGGCGGACATCTGCGCACCGGCATCGTGGGCCTCGGCTTTGCGGACGGAGAAACTTGAAAATGCAAGGCAAATGCCAAGGAAAGGAATGGAGAGTCGCTGAGCGAGGTGCATGGGAGTGATTCGACGTGATTGCATGGCGGGGCAAGTCGAACGCTCATTTCGACTTCGGTTTGTCATTCATTGTCATCATTTTTCATCTTGCCGACGCCGATTCGTTGACACTTTCCCGCGTGAGGTTGTAGTCTGATTAATATCGTAAATTACCGTCTCCACGTACCACCCGCCAAGCAGATCCGAATTCATGTACTCCAATGAAGCATACCTCCTCGAACAGCTCCTCGAAAACGGACTGCTGACCGAGCGCGACATCCAGCAGGCAAAAACTGGCCTCAAACCCGGGGATAGCGTCGTCGCTGTGCTGGTCAAATCCGCGACGGTTTCGGACGAGCAGATCGCGCGCCTGGTGGCTGTAAACTCCGGCATGGAGTACGTGGATCTGCATGGTTTCGAGGCCAGTCCCGCCCTCAAATCTCTCGTCCCTGTGGACGTGGCCAAGAAATACAAGATCGCACCGCTGGGGATGAACAACAGCACCCTGCAAATTGCGGTGGCGGATCCGTTTGATTTTGAAACGCTGGACGCGCTGCCGCACGTCCTGCAGCCGGACATTGAGTACTACTGCTCCACCCCTTCCCTCATCAAGACAGTCCAGTCCAACATCTATGGAAATGAGGAAATCCTGGGCCTGGCAACGACCAAGAACCAGGACAGCAAAGACGACGACGCCCCCGTCATCAAACTGGTGACCAATCTGCTGATGGAAGCCTTCAAGCAGAAGGCCTCTGACATTCACATCGAGCCGCTGGAGAAGGACATCCGCATCCGTTACCGCATGGACGGCGTGCTGGTGGACGTGGGACATCACCCCAAACGCCTGCATTCCTCCATCATCGGCCGTATCAAGATCATGACCGGCAGCATGCAGCTGGATGAAAAACGCATCCCGCAGGACGGTCGTATCCAGATGTCCTTCAATGACAAGGAGATCGACATGCGTGTGTCGATCATCCCTACCAACCACGGCGAGAGCGTCGTCATGCGTGTGCTTGACAAGAGCAGCCTCAAGCTCGGCCTCGTAGACCTCGGTTTCCTTAGCGATGACCAGGCCAGCTTTGAACAGCTCATCACCCTCCCGGACGGCATCATCCTGGTCACGGGCCCGACGGGTTCCGGAAAAACCACCACGCTTTACGCCTGCCTCAATTTCATCAACCGGCCCGACCGCAAGATCATCACCGTGGAAGACCCGGTCGAATACGAACTCGCGGGCATCAACCAAGTCATGGTGAAAGAGGATGTCGGCATGACCTTCGCCGCCGCCCTGCGCGCCATGCTGCGTCAGGCGCCCAACATCATCATGCTGGGGGAAATTCGAGACCTTGAAACAGCGTCCATCGCCATCCAGGCCTCGCTCACCGGTCACTTGGTGTTCAGTACGCTGCACACCAATGACGCCCCCAGCGCCGTGGCACGTCTCAGCGACATCGGCGTGAAGCCCTTCCTCACGGCTTCCGCCGTGCGCGCCATCGAGGCACAGCGCCTCGTCCGCAAGCTCTGCCCGGACTGCAAGCAGCCCGGCTCGCTCTCCACTCATGAGCTCCGCTCCCTCGGCCTGGAGGCGGCTCAGATGGCAGAGTCCACCATCATGAACGCCATCGGCTGCTCCAAATGCCGCCAGCGCGGCTACCGCGGACGTATGTCCATCGTCGAAATCTTCAAAATCGACGATGAAGTACGCGGCATGATCAACCAGCAGCTCACCACTCCGCAGCTCCGCAAACGTGCGCGCGAGCTTGGCATGCGCACCCTCCGTGAGGACGGCATCCGCAAGGTGCTCGCCGGCCTCACCACCGCGGACGAAGTCATCGAGGCCACCATGGCTGACGCCGACTGATCTTTCACCTCCCGAAGCTCCAACGAAATTCTTTTCTTACAGACGACTATGACACCCCATAATGTGGTAGAGATGCTCAAAAGCCGCGGCGTGATCGACAAGGGTCTCGCCTATGACATTGAGCAGGATTCCGTGCAAAACGGCAAAGACATCGTCCAGGTGCTCCTGTCCTACGGCATCTACTCCAATGAAGACGAGTTCTGGGCGCAGGTGGCCGATGAACTGGGCGCCGACCATTTCGATCTCGAAAACTTCACGCCGCCTCCCTCCGTCATTGCATTGATCCCGGCCGGCATGGCACGCCTCTATGGCGCCTTCCCCATCACTCTGGACGCCCAGGGTCTTCACGTGGCGTTTACGGACCCGCTCAACCCCCAGTTGGTCGAAGACCTTCGCTTCGGTCTCGAAAAGACGATCGTGCCGGTGGTCGCCCGCCGCAGCCAGGTGCTCAACCTGATCGAGAAGTTTTATGGCGCAGGCGCACCCAGCATCGAGGAAATTTTTGGCCAGCTCGGCAAAGCTGGCAAAGATGGCCTGACCGCCGAGGCCGAGGCCAACTCCGCCCCCATCGTCAAGTTCGTCGATCTCGTCATGCAGCAGGCCATCAAGGAGCGTGCCAGTGACATTCACTTCGAGCCGTTCGAGAAGGAGTTCAAAATCCGCTACCGTGTGGACGGTGCCCTCTATGAAATGGCACCCCCGCCGATCCATCTGGCCAACTCCATCATCTCCCGCGTCAAGGTCATGGCGAGCATGAACATCGCCGAACGGCGCATCCCTCAGGACGGACGCATCATGACCAACGTGGGCGGCAAGCCGGTGGACATGCGCGTGAACTCCCTGCCCACCCAGCACGGTGAGTCGGTGGTTATGCGCGTTCTCGACCGCTCCTCCATCAACATCGAGCTCGAGGCCCTTGGCATGCAGCCCTTCCTTCAGGACTACATCGTCGAGACCATCAACAAGCCCAACGGCATCTTCATCGTCACCGGCCCCACGGGTGCCGGCAAGACCACCACCCTTTACGCCTGCCTGCGCCGCATCAACACCGTGGACTCCAAGCTGCTCACCGCCGAAGACCCGGTCGAGTACGAGCTTGATGGCGTCATGCAGGTGCCCATCAATGATGCCGTGGGGCTGACTTTTGCCAAGGCGCTGCGCTCCTTCCTGCGTCAGGATCCGGACCGCATCATGGTGGGAGAAATGCGCGACCTTGAAACCGCCCAGATCGCCATCCAGGCCTCACTCACCGGTCACTTGGTGCTCAGCACCCTGCACACGAACGACTCCGCCGGCGCCGTCACCCGTCTGGTGGACATGGGCGTGGAGCCCTTCCTCGTCTCCGCCACGCTGGAGGGCGTGCTCGCCCAGCGTCTGCTGCGCACCATCTGCAAAAGCTGCCGCGCTCCCTATGAGCCCAGCCTGCACATTCTTAATCAGCTCAACCTCACGCCGGAGGACATCGGTGGAAAGCACTTCTTCACCGGCACGGGCTGCGGCGTCTGCGGCAACAGCGGCTACAAAGGCCGTAAAGGACTCTACGAGCTCCTGGACGTCACCGATCCCATCCGCGAGCTCATCACCGGACGCGCTCCCTCCATCGTGCTCAAGCAGAAGGCCATTGAGCTCGGCATGGTCACCCTTCGTGAGGACGGACTGCGCAGCATTTACGATGGCGCCACCACCATCGAAGAAGTCCTGAAGTACACCTGATCTCCCCTCGGTCCGCCATCGTTCGCTCTGTTCCAGTGTCTTCCGGCACATTATTTGATGGACAGAACGCCAGGCGTCCCGGTATTCTCATTTTACACTGAACAAACGCAGCCACGACAACGCCACGCCCTATGCCCACGTTTCATTACATTGCCCTGGATCAAAACGGACAGGAAACCACCGGAGATCTTGAGGCCGCCTCCGAGGCAGACGCCATGAACCAGATCCGCCAGTCCGGGCTGTATCTGACCAACATCGCCGCAGAAGGCCAGGGGCAGGCTGCCGCCATCAAAAAACGCGCCAAAACCGCGACCAAGGGCAAGACCAAGAGCGTCAAAGTCGGTGCCAATGCCAAGGTCAAGAGCAAGAGCCTCATGATCTTTACCCGCCAGCTCGCCACCCTGATTGACTCGGGTCTCCCCCTGCTGCGCGGCCTCACCGTTCTGGGCCGTCAGGAGCCGAATCTGGTGATGAAAGGCACCATCAACACGCTGGCAGACAACGTGCAGACCGGCAGCACCTTCTCCGAAAGCCTTCAGCAGTACCCGCGCATCTTCAACAAGCTCTACATCAACATGGTGAAGGCTGGCGAACTCGGTGGTGTTCTCGAGCTCGTTCTCAACCGTCTCGCTGAATACCAGGAAAAGGCGCAGAAGCTCAAAAATAAGATCGTCGCCGCCATGGTTTACCCGATGATCGTCATGTTCATCGCCGCCGGCATCATGATCTTCCTCATGATGGTCATCGTGCCTCGCTTCGAGTCCATTTTCCAGGACATGCTGGGCAGCAAGGACAAGCTGCCGCCCCTGACCAAGTTCGTGATCGGCTTCAGCCGCGGCATGATGGATAATATCATATACCTGATCGCCTTCGTGATCGCCGTTATCGTCGGCTGGCGGGTGCTTGCCTCCAACGCCGGCGGACGCCGCTGGATTGACCGCACCAAGCTCAAGCTTCCGCTCTTCGGCGACGTGCAGCGCAAAACCGCCATCTCCCGCTTCACCCGCACTCTGGGCACCCTGGTCACCTCCGGTGTGCCGATCCTGCAGGCGCTGAACATCACTCGGGACACCGCCGGCAACACGATCGTCTCAGACGCCATCACCAAAGTGCATGATGCCGTCAAAGAAGGTGAGTCCATGGTGGCCCCGCTGGAGTCCAGCGGCGTGTTCCCGCCCATGGTTATCTCCATGGTGGACGTGGGTGAAGAAACCGGCCAGCTGCCTGAAATGCTGCTCAAGATCGCCGACGTTTACGAAGACGAAGTGGACAACTCCGTCTCCGCCCTCACCTCCATGCTGGAGCCTTTGATGATCGTTGTCCTGGCCGTCGTCGTCGGCACCATCGTCATGGCCCTCTTCCTTCCGCTCATCGACGTCATCAAAAACCTCAGCGGCGGCTCCGGCGGCTAGGCCTGCCTGCCCGCCCCTCGGCACTCCGTTCCTACAACCCCCTTGGCATCATGAAATCAACCCTCTTCATATCCCATGCTCGTTCACGCGCCTTCACGCTAGTGGAGCTGCTCATCGTCGTCGCCATCATGTCGATGCTCGCCGCCCTCACCATGGGCGGCTACACCTACGCCATGCGCTCCTCGAAGCGCCGCGTCACCACCGGCACGTTTGAAACCATCAAGCTGGCCCTTGAGCGCTACAATACCGAGTTCGCCGAATTCCCGCAGCCTGCCTCCAGCAATCAAATGGTGCAATTCCCCCCCGGAACCGGCGCCTATGACGTTTCTGGTGCGGCCTGCCTCTACCAGGCTCTCTCGGGAGATGGCTATGACCAGATCAAAGGCGTGACCTCCTCCAGCACCAGTTCGGGCGGTGGCAGCAGCGCCGACGGTGCGTCGGATGGCAAGGTGGAAGGCACTGCTGAGATCAAGAACAAGATGTTCGTGGAAATGCCGCAGACCATCTTCACGCGCAAAGGTTCCACCTACGTCCTGATCGACGGCTTTGGCCATCCCTTCCAGTACGCCAAGGCCGCTGCTCCTGCGACCACTGCCGGTTCGGGCGCGGCCGGAAGTTCCGGTTCCAGTTCTGGCTCTGGTGCCACCTCCACCGCCACCACCATCAATTCCACCTACGACCTCTGGTCCTACTCGGAAGATGAGGTGAACACCACGAAGAAGAGCATCGACACTCTGACTGACTCCACAATCTCGATCAAGTGGATCAAAAATTGGTGATCCCAATCCGCACCATCCATTAAAAACGATATTGACGGCGTGTTGTTGGGCCAAGATTGATAACACATGCCCATTGGCCTTGCCATCGCTTCCATTCTGATGCTCTTCATCAGTTTTTGGACACTGAACGTCGCGCGCGATCCCAGCGTCTGGCGTCTGTGGTGGATGGACCTGCTTGGCGTGCTCGATGTGGACCTGGACCGCGAGCAGCGCCGCGGGCAGGAGCGCCAGATGTCCTTCGTCTGCTACACGCTTTTCCTGCTTCTGCTCGCCACCAGCCTCAGCGGTGCTTTCTGGACGGTCGACCAGGTGCGCGAATACAAGCGCGACAAAACCCGCTTTGAGCGCGAGGTGGAACGCTCCAACCGCGAAATCGAGAAGGTCCAGAGCCAGCCTCAGAGCATCAAACGCTGATGCCTCCAGCCCCTCCCTCAGGGCTGTTTTTGGTTTGCACCCGGCGTCCATCGCTGCGAAGGAACCGTTCATCCCCTCCGACCCCATGAACCGCCAGGAAAATCTCGAATCCCTCTTTCGCAACAACAAGACCGTCATCCTCCCCATTGATCATGGTTGCGCCATTCCTGTGCCCGGACTGGAGAATCCCTTTCAGCTCATCGATTCGGTCAATGAGTTCGTGGACGGCTATGTCATGAATCTTGGCGTGGCCCTCCGCGCAGCGGACAGCCTCGCCGGCAAGGGCATCATCCTGCGCACGGACATCTACAACACGCGCACCACAGGCGAGGGCGCCGGCTCCATCGGCGTCTTCGGCGTCGAAGAGGCTGAAATGGTCGGCGCCAATGCCGTCATGAACATGCTCTACCCCTTCTCAGCCTGTGAGAAGGCCAATTTCCAGGAGTGTGCCGACCTCATCCGCCTCAGCCTGGACACGGACATCCCCGTCATCCTTGAGTCCCTGCCCTACGCTCTCGGCGCTCCGGACAAATACACCGTCGAAAATGTCAGCTTTGCCGTCCGCCTCGCCGCCGAGCTCGGTTCGGATGTCGTGAAGACTCCCTACCCCACCAATGGCACGGTCGAAGATTTCCGCCGCATCGTGGGCCAGAGCTTTGTGCCCGTCATCATCCTCGGTGGTGCCGCCATGGGAGACGACGCCGGCCTCCTGAAAATGGTGGAAAACGCCATGGAAGCCGGAGCCGCCGGCATCGCCATCGGCCGCAATGTCTGGCAGCACAAAAACCCTGCCGCCATCGCCCGCAGCCTCGCCGCCATCGTTCATGAGGATGCCTCCGCTCTTGAAGCCCTCGCCCTGCTGAAAGAACCTGTGCGGTAAACCAGTTTCGTTTCACCCCACCATGAAACGCCTGCTTCTTGCCGCCAGCCTGCTTGCCGCCACCTCACTCCACGCCCAGCAGCTTCAGACCTTTGACTTCAAGGCGGACGACTGGGCGGAAGGCGAGCCGCCGAAAGAAGTCTTCGTCGTCGATGGCACCATCAAGATCGCTCCGCGCGATGGCAACAAGGCCATTGTCGTCGATCCCAATCCTATCACCGATGCCAGCGCCCAGCTCGGCACCTCCGCTGCCGGAAACGCCAGCATTGAGGCCCGCGTGCTCGCCATCAAACGCGGCCGCAGCACGCCGCGTTTTGGCGTCAGCGTGCATGGCATGAGCGGCCACCGCCTCATCGTCAATCCCGCCAAAAAATCGCTCGACCTCATGAAGGGAGACCAGACCCTGGCCACAGTACCCTTTGCCTGGACCAGCGAAGTCTGGGTGAAGGTCAAACTCGAGGCCAAAAAGGGCGCAGGAGACGCCTGGGCCATCACCGGCAAAGCCTGGCCTGCCGATGCCGCGGAGCCTGCCGAACCCCTCATCAAGCACGAGGAAAAGTCCCTCAAAGGCCAGGGCAAATGCGCCATCTGGGCCACCCCCTTCTCCGGCGAACCCGTCTTCTTTGACGACATCCACATCGCCATCGAGGCCGCGCCCGCCACTCCTTGATGCGGCAAAAAATTCTTCGGAGCGCGGACTTTAGTCCGCAGAAGGTCGCTCATGCCAAGCATGTGTCTCCCACTCTTCGTGTCGCAAACAGGACGACTCTCGTCTTCGAGTGACCGGCAGAACAATTCACACCCATCGCGCTAACAGAGTTCAGCGTCATCAATTCCGCGCTCCCTCCACCTCACGGCTTCGCCGGCGGCTTCACCACCATGCTCGTCGGCAGCGCCCCTTTCGCATCCTTCCCATCCAGGAGCTGAAACCCCGTAAGCCGCGCAAACATGTAGCCCACGAAGACATTGGCATGCATTTCGATGGGCAGGCGCAGTTCATCATCGCTCACCCAGATCGTTGCCGTCTTCATCTTTTTGTAGGCGCTCAGCCCCAGCGTCGTGCGGTCGATCTTCCGGATTTTCAGACTCAGTTTGATGCAGGGCCGCTTTTCCCCCGCATACGTCAGGCTTTCCCGGCCCTGCACCTCAAACGTCGTCAGGTAGGGGGTGTCCCACGGCTGCACCACTCGCGTGTACTTCTTCCCGTTCGTCAGATCCTGGCTGCGCAGGTACAGGATCACCGAAAGGATGTCATCCATCGGCCCATAGTCACACATCGCCGTGGAGGTCGTCTTGCCCCCCTTCACCGGCTGCACCTCCGTCTCCGTGATCACCTGCTGCCGCTGAAAAGCCACGCGGTACTTGCAGGTCTCCTCACTGTCCGTTTCCCGGTGCTGCAGAAAGTGCGCCCGCAAGTCCTTGCGGTGCATGATCGAGGTCATATCACAGTCGTACTTCCAGAGAGATCTCGCCAGGCCCGTGCTCGAAGCCGAGGCGTCCGCTCGCAGGAAGTCTCCGGCCTCACGCACCGTCAGCGTCGCCTTGCCCGCCGTCATCACCTTGCTCCAGCCCACGTCAAAGACCAGTCTGCACGTCGGCACATATCGGTGCGCTCCGGCCGTGCCCACCGTCAGCTCCTTCACCCATTCCGGCGCATCAGCACCTGCCACGGAGCATCCCAGCAAACCCATGAGGAGAAAAAGCAGACGGCACATGCCCCAATATTCCCCCTATTTTCCCTTTTGCCAGCGCGTGTCTTTTCCGCCACATTCCCTCTTCACCATGCACGACCCACGTATCGACGCCCTCTCCCGCCAGCTTGTCCGCTACTCCACCAAGGTCAAAAAAGGCGACCTCGTCTGGATCGATCTCTTTGATGTGCCCAGCTACGTCGGTCAGAGCCTCATTCGCGAAGTCGTCGCCGCCGGCGGCATGCCCATGGTCCGCATCAATGATGCGGTGATCACCCGCGAGCAGATGATCCACGCCAGCGAAAAGCAGTACGACATCATCGCCGAAAACAACATCGCTTTGATGAAGCAGACCGACTGCTACATCGCCGTGCGCGGCAGCCACAACATCACCGAAGCCGCCGACGTGCCGGCTGAGCAGATGAAGATGGTCATGGCCAAGCTCCGCCCCCTGCAGAACGAGCGCGTCAACAACACCCGCTGGGTCGTCCTCCGCTGGCCCACCGCCTCCATGGCCCAGCAGGCCGGCATGAGCACCCAGGCTTTTGAAGACTTCTTCTTCCGCGTCTGCCTTCTCGACTACGCCGCCCTCCTGCCCGCCATGAAGGCGCTCAAGCAGCTCATGGACAAAACCAAGCACGTCCACATCATCGGCCCCGGCACCGACCTCACCTTCAGCCTCAAAGGCCTCAAAGCCATCGCCTGTGGCGGGAATCACAACATCCCCGATGGCGAAGTCTTCACCTCCCCCGTTAAGACCAGCGTCGAAGGCGTCATCAGCTACAACGCCCCCACCATCTATCAGGGCATCGCCTTCGACACTGTGAAGCTCGAGTTCAACAAAGGCAAGATCGTCAACGCCACCGCCAACAACACCCCGGCCATCAACAAGATCCTCGACAGCGACGAAGGCGCCCGCTACATCGGCGAATTCGCCATCGCCTTCAATCGCGAGATCAAGGAGCCCATGCGCGACATCCTCTTCGACGAAAAGATCGCCGGCAGCTTCCACTTCACACCCGGCCAGGCCTACGAAGGCATCGCCGACAACGGCAACCGCAGCCAGGTCCACTGGGACCTCGTCAACATCCAGCGCCCCGAATACGGCGGCGGCGAAATCCGCTTTGATGGCAAAGTCATCCGCAAAGACGGCAAGTTCCTCCTGCCAGAGCTCAAGCCGCTGAATTACTAAAGTTGCCCAGTTGCGCCGCAACTGGTCCCCTCAAAAGTGATGCGGGCACTCCTGCCCGCAGTTCGAACGTCTCGCGACACTCGCTGCGGGCAAGAGTGCCCGCATCACTCCTCTGCATTCTTACGCGCCCACCACCGGCGGCTGGAAATTCAGCAGCTCAATCTCCACGGCATGCTTCCGCTCCGGCAGCAGTTCCACCACGCTGATGCTGCCGTACTCGATGTTGAAATGTGCCATGTGCCGCAGCGGCATCTCCATCAGCAAGGCGATCGCCGCACGGATGATCCCGCCATGGCAGAACACCGCCACCTTCTGGTGCGGATGCGCCTGAATGATCTGCAGCAAACTCTCGCGCACCCGATCCATCAGACTGTCGATGCTCTCGCCATTGGCGATGCCATTGCTCTCAATGATCTCCAGCCAGTCAAACGCGCTCATGCCGAAGTTCTTCTGAACTTCATCCCAGCGGTGCCCCGTCCAGTCACCGAAATCGATTTCCCGCAGCCCCGGCATCAGAGTCGGCTGCATGCCCCGCTGCTCCGCCAGCGGAGCCAGCGTCTGCTGCACCCGCAGCATCGGGCTGGCATACAGTGCATCCAGCTTCGTGTCCTTCAGCCACTCCGCCACTGCCTCACCATGCTTCTTACCCAGAGCTGAAAGCCCCATGTCAATGCGCGAACCGCCAAATACCTTGTGGTACTTCTCCTCCACCTCGCCGTGGCGGATGAAGTAGATCTGCATGGGGTGGTTGCGAAGATGAGATTTCACGATGGCTGAAGAAGAGGGTGGAAAAACGGAAGGCAGCGCTAAAACGCTGCCTTCCTGAATAAAAGCGGATGAAACAGAGAGGCTTAGACGGTGCCGAAGATCGTCTTCCCAGTGCTCAGCAAATCATTGCAGGCTTCCTTCATGCGGTCGCACAGACCCTGCTCGCCTTTCTTGAGGTAGCTGCGGGGGTCGTAGGCTTTCTTGTCACCCACTTCGCCGTCGATCTTGAGGACGCCGTCGTAGTTCTTCAGCATGTGGCCCACGATCGGACGAGTGAAGGCGTACTGGGTGTCAGTGTCGATGTTCATCTTGATGACTCCGTAGCCGAGGGTTTCGCGGATTTCTTCCAGCGGGGTGCCGGAGCCGCCGTGGAAAACGAGGTCCATCTCAGCCTTCGCGCCGTATTTAGCGGTCACGGCAGCCTGGCCGTCGCGCAAGATGGTGGGCTTGAGCTTCACCGCGCCGGGCTTGTAGGCGCCGTGGACGTTGCCAAAAGTGGCGGCAAACATGAAACGGCCGATGCCGTTGAGGGTCTCGTACACGGTGAGCATGTCTTCAGGTGTGGTGTAGAGCTTGTCATTGGCCACACCGGAGGTGTCGTGACCGTCTTCTTCACCACCGACGACGCCGGCTTCGATTTCGAGGATGATGTCCAGCTCAGCACACTGCGTCAGCAGTTCCTTGGAAACCTTCATGTTCTCTTCCAGCGGCAGCTCGGAGCCGTCAAACATGTGGGAGTTGAAGAGGTTGCCTTTGCCGGCTTCACGGCGCGCCTTGGTGGCAGCAAGCAGCGGCTTGAGGAATTTCTCGACGTTTTTCGGATGGCAGTGGTCCGTGTGCAGGGCCACGAGGACGTTGTAACGTTCGGCAAGAATGTGCACGGCTTCGGCCAGCACGATGGCACCCAGGGCCATGTCCTTCACCGAAGTGCCGGAGGCGAACTCGCCGCCGCCGGTGGACACCTGGATGATGCCGTCAGACTTGGACTCCGCGAAGGCCTTCAGTGCGCCGTTGATCGTGGGGAGGGAGGTGACGTTGATCGCGGGATAGGCATAACCACCCTTCTGGGCGGCATCGATCATGGCACGGTACTGGGCGGGTGTGGCTACGGGCATCTGTGGGGGTGTTTTAGGAGTTGAGCCGGTGAGGGAAGCAAGAAACGGGCCGGGTGCAAGGAGCGCTTCGTTTTGGCCCGCAGGCAGCAAAAAAGGCGGCACCACTCGGTGCCGCCTTCTGCAATGGATGGAGAGCTGGGATCAACGGCTGGTCAGCATGGGACCCGAGGAGTGGTGGCCGCCCTGACCGGCCAGGATCTGGCCTGGGGTGATGTTGGAGTGGTAGTAGTTCTTGTTTGCCTTTTTGTTCGCGGTAATCACAGAACCTTCAAGAGAGGCTCCGGCGAACAGGCCCTGACTGCGGCTGTAGGTGTAAACGGCCGCCTTGGGCATCACACCCGCTTCGGCATCCCGACCCACAGGGCCGGCTGCTGCACTGAGCGCTCCGCCCAGTTCCACATTGGCGTTCTGGGAGAAGGCACGCACGGCTTCCGGGGTGTTCAGCACCAGCACGTATTCCGTCACTTCGCCGCCGATCTGGGCACCGAAGCCCACACCGCCGGTGCGGATGAAGGCCGGGCCGGACCAGCCGTTTTTGTTGCGGGCGATCACGATGCCGTGCCCGCCTTTGACCGACCAGATGAACCCACCCTTGGTCACGGTGAGGATGGCCAGCCCTCTGGCATCACGCAGCACACGCTTTGGGATGCTTTTTTCAGGCATCGCTTTGAAACGCTGCATGATGGCATTGGCCTGCTGCACTTCCCAGTCTTCCCGGGTTCCTGCCTGCAATGACACTGCTGGCACGGCCAGGGCCAGAAGGGTGGTAATAAGGACGATTGATGATTTGTTCATAGTAGAGGCTCCTTTTCTCCCACTGATTCGTAACAGGTTCCGAAAGTGGCTCTGTTTTTTCCTCTCGACGCCCTGAGGATGGAGTTTGGAATCGATACCGCCGAACCTCTCCCACGGTCCGAATAGTGCACCCCTGCCCCAGGCTGTCCGCCTTGCCACTCTCCGTACTCGCAGGTTGACGCCCGACTATTAAGGTACATTAACTAGCACTAACCTTTCACTCGCAATGCCGCCCATGGAATCCTTTCTCTCGCCCGGCCTGCAATATGGCCTCGAACATGGCACTCTGACCTGCTGGATTATCTGCGGCATTCTCGCGCTGCTTTCCATCACCAGCTGGGCGGTGATTCTCAGCAAGCACTTCCTGCTCTCCCGCGTGCACAAGGCCAACCTCTCCTTCCTGCGCGAGTATCGCGAGAGCAACCACGCGCTGGAGCTCTACCAGCAGCGCGAGCCGCATGAGTTCTCCTCGTTTTACCACATCTACCATGCAGCATGCCGTGAGATGTCATGGTATCTTCTGGGAGAAGATGAGCCGGGCAGCACCTTTGCCGCGCGGCTGCAGGGCGCTGGGCGCATCACCCCTTCTCAAATGAACGCGGTGCAGGTGGCCATGGAGCGCAGCGTGGCGGAAGCCTCCCTGCGGCTGGAAGCGCGCATGAGCTGGGTGGCCACCGCCCTCAGCGTAGCACCGTTTCTCGGTCTGCTGGGCACTGTTTGGGGAATTCTGGACACTTTCAGCACCATGACGACTGCCGGCGGTACCGCGACGCTGGCCACGCTGGCGCCCGGCATCACCACCGCGCTCGTCACCACCGTGCTGGGCCTGCTGGTGGCCGTTCCCAGCATGTTCGGCTACAACGCCCTGGTGAACCGCATCCGCGGCATGGTGGTGCGGCTGGACAATTTTGCCAGTGAGCTGAACGCCGGCTTTGACCGCACCTTTGTGGACCACCGCTTCACCAATGAAGCCCTGCCCAGCATGAGCGCTCTTGGCAGCCCGTCCATGCCTGCTTTCTCCGGCTCCAGCTCCTCGCCGCTTCCCACTCCCATGCACGCCATGCATGCCCGCGCATGAATCGACATTCCAACAGGCATCAGCTCAGGCTCATCACTGAAATCAGCATCACCCCGCTGATGGACCTGGTGCTGGTCCTGCTGTTTGTATTCCTGCTGGCCGCCCCGCTGCTCAAGGCGGACAAAGAAACGCCTGCTCCGACTGCAGCCACCGCGGCGGTCGTCCCCGCGCCCCCGCCGGCCTCCGCGAGCTCAAACGCTCCGAAGGAAGCGATGACGCTGCAGATCAACCGCGACCAGTCCGTCACTCTGAATGGCGCGATGCTGGCCCGGGCGGACCTGCCCGTCTCCCTCAAACAGATTGCCCAGCGCAATCCGGACATTGGCATTGAAATTCGGATCCATCGCGACCTGCCAGTCCAGCAGCTGGCGGAAACCATGCAGATGCTCGAACTTGCGGGCATCCAGAAGACCGCCGTCACGACCCATGCTGAGGAACCCTGATCGAAAATGAAACGCAGACGTCCTACAACGCTGGAGCCGATTTCCGCGGCGGCGATTGTCATCGTTTCGCTGCACCTCGCGGCAGGCTTCGGCGTCTGGTGGTGGTGGCAGAACACCCAGAATTCAAAGCGCGCCACGCAGCAGATGAGGCTCGCCTGGATGAACCCCGCGGACTTCAAGGATGTGGCACCCGCCCCCACGCCGCCCAAGGCCAAACCCGTGGCCGCGGCCCCCAAGTTAGTCAAAAAAGCCCCAGACGAAGCTCCCAAGCCGCCCCCCGCCCCCGCGGAGGCACCGGTGCAGAAAGCCACCCTGGTGGCCGCTCCACCGCAGCAGCATGCCATGGAGCCCGTACCCAACCCAGCCGCAGCCCCGCTGTTTGCCCCCTCTTCACCGGCTGCAAAACCTTCCGCCAACCGCAGCATCACCCTTCGCAGGGCCCACGAAAAACGTTCCGTGGACACGTTCGGTCCGCCCGTGCCCCCGATGACCAACCCCAAACTAATGGACATGGCGCGCCTCAATGCGCTGCGTCCTGCAGCGATTCCACCTGCTCCCAACACCCCCGGTGCAACCGCGGAAACGGAAGAAGACGTCAACCTGGACGCCGTGGATGAGGCGGTCAATGCCGCCTTCCTCAGCAGCTGGGTGTCCCCTTCTTTGGAAAGCGTGCCGGAAGGCCAGCGCGAAGCACGCCTGAGAATCTCCATCGGAAAAGACGGCACGCTCATCAAAGTCCAGATGAACAAGTTCTCCGGTTCCCATGCCCTGGACCAGTCCATTCTGGAGGCTGCGGCAAAAGTTAAAAAAATTTCCACGACACTGCCTTCTAATTTTTCCAAAGACAGCTACGATCTGGAAATGAACTTCCTCCTGCTGCCCTAAACTCCGCATGAACCAGCGCGCGCTTCTGCTCATTCTCACCCTTGCCGTGTGCAACGGCACGCGTACGGAGGCGGGTGTCCTTGACCGCCTCCGCGGCTGGGTCGGCCTTGGTGGCAGGGGTAAGGCGGAGGAGTTTCGCAAAAACATGCCCCACATCCGTGTGGGAGCGTTTCCAGGCGGCACGGGCGCCAGCGCCCAGCAGACGCTCCGGAAGGAGCTGCTTGATTCACGGGAGTTTTTTGTGGCCGGAGCGGATGAGAAGGCAGATTTCGTCGTGGAAGGAACCTCCGTGGGCGGACGTGTCACGGGCAGGCTGCGCGATGCCAAGGGCAAGGAGCTCTTTCAGCGCAGCTACGCGGCACCGGGCCTGGATGAAAACCTCAAGGCGCTCACGGATGATGTGATCTACACCATCACCGGCAGGCCGGGCCTGGCCACCAGCCGCATCGTGTTTGTGAGCGATGTCTCCGGTAAACGCCAGATCTACGTCTGCGATGCCGAGGGTGGAGAGGTGCATCAGGTCACCCATGACAAGCATGCCGCAGTGGCCCCTTCGCTCTCGCCTGACTCGTCCATGATTGCTTTTACCAGCTATCGAAGCGGATTTCCGATCATTCGGCTGCTGGACCTGAATGTGGGCTGGGAGCGAGGAGTGACGGACACCCCGGGGAGCAGTTTTGGCTCGGCATTTTCGCCCGATGGCACGCACTTGGCGGCAGTCATGAGCTTTATCGGGAATCCCGAGATCTTTGTGAGCGATCTCAACACGAACACTGCGGCCTGCGTAAGTGATTCAGTAGGAGCGCCTTCCAGTCCCTCCTGGCATCCGGACGGCAAGCAGATCGTTTTTTCCAGCGATGACGGGGACGGACCGAAATTGTATGTTGTGGAAGTGCCGCAGAAGGAAGGGCAGTCTTCGCGGTTGTTCCGGTGGCGCACGGGGTATCACTTTTGCACTGATCCTGAGTGGTCTCCGGATGGGCGCCACATCGCGTTTACCACGCGAACCGGCGGAGAGTGGGCGGTGGCGATCAAGCCCTACCCAAATGGCAGTGTGCATGTGGTGCAGAGCGGGGGTGCGGAGCATCCATCCTGGAGTCCGAACGGACACTTCATCGCCTATGTGCAGCACGGTGAGCTGTTTATACACGATTTGCGCAGCGGGAACCGGCGTTCCATTCTGCGCGGCTATGGAAGGATCACCGAACCACGCTGGATGCGCTGAGCACGCCCGCCACCCATGCCCCGAATGAGCACCTGTTTGCAGCCCCTTTTTGCCAGACTGAATGCGATGGCATTCGTCTTCCTGCCTCTGCTTGCGTCTTCCTGCAGCAGCATTCCCATGCCGTCGTTCTTCAGGACACCGGCATCCGAGGCGGTCGTTTTTGCACTGGGGCCGAGAGATGGGTACACGTCTCCGCTGAACGCCAGCCTGAAGCCGGCCTGTCCGGCGCTGGTGTTTGACAGTGCTGATTTTCACCTGACTTCCACTCATCAGCACGCTTTGCAGGAATTTGCCAAGGAGATGCAGGCGAACAAGAAGGCGAAGCTGCTGATCGCGGGCTATGCGCCGCCGAATCTGCCGCATGATCATGCGCGGTCGCTCTCGGAGCGGAGGTCGCTGGCGGTAAGGCAGCGGCTGATCGAGCAGGGGCTGGAAGCGGCGAATTTGCAGACGGTGGGCTTTGGGAATGACTTTTCGCCAAGCGGACCGTCGTCAGATGTGGTGGTGATTTACCGCCAAAACTAAACGCCTGAATGGAGACACTTGTGTGTCGGATTCGGCAAGTCTGGCGCTGCTGGCGCAAGATCATTGCAATTCATTCGTTCCTTCCGCCCCCCAACCATGCTCAACCGATCCAACCTTCTTGTTGTTCTCGCATTGGCCGCGCCGATGGCCTTGCTAGCCGCAAATCCGGACAAACCTGCCAAGGCCAAAAAAGACAAAGGGCCGTTTGTGGCGGGAAAGCCGGCTTTCACGCCGGACCCGGAGACGCCGGAGTTTGATCCGACGAAAGTGAAGGCGGACCTGCTGGTGCCGAGTGCGTTCAAAGTGCCGGAGGAATTTGAGATCACGGTGTGGGCGACTTCACCGCAGCTGTATAATCCGGCCAACATGGATGTGGATGCAGCGGGGAGGATCTGGGTGACGGAGGGGGTGAACTACCGGCGGCACAGCGGGCGCAGCCGTGAGGGTGACTGCGTGCGGGTGCTGCAGGACACGGACGGGGATGGCAAGTGTGACAAGAGCCACGTGTTTGTGCGGGAGAAGGAACTGGAGTGCCCGCTGGGGGTGGCGGTGTTTGACAATGTGATCTTTGTTTCGAACACGCCGAACATCATCAAGTACACGGATGTGAACCGGGATTTGAAGTTTGACCCGGCAGTGGACAAGCGGGAGATCTTTCTGACGGGGTTCGAGCAGCCGCAGCATGACCACAGCCTGCACAGTGTGTATGCGGGGCCGGACGGGCGGCTGTATTTCAGCAATGGAAACTGCGGCGCGCTGTTCAGCGACAAGAGCGGAACGACTTTCCGCATTGGCGGGGCTTATCTGAACAATCCGTATGCGGGCGCGAAGAGCGACGACGGCCATGTGTATGTGGGCGGCTTTACGGCGAGCGTGGATGCGGACGGACACAAGGCGAAGATCCTGGGCTACAACTACCGCAACAGCTTTGAAGGGGTGCGCACGAGCTTCGGGGACATGTTTCTGAATGACAATGATGATCCGCCCGCGTGCCGGGTGAGTCATTTGATTGAAGGGGGCAGCTTTGGGTTCTTTTCACGTGATGGGAAGCGGCAGTGGCGTGCGGACAAGCGGCCGGGACAGAACATTCCGACTGCGGAGTGGCGGCAGGAAGATCCGGGCATCATTCCCGCGGGGGATGTGTATGGCGGCGGTGCGCCGACCGGGATGTGCTTCTATGAAAACGGGGCGCTGGGTGAGAAGTGGAACGGGCTGCTGCTGAGCTGTGAGACGGGACGGAATGTGGTGTTTGGCTACCTGCCAAAGCCTGAAGGAGCTGGATTCAAGCTGGAGCGCTTTGATTTCTGCACGACGAACACCTCGGGCGTGTTCAAGGGCAGCGATTTTGTGGGCGGGGCGAACAATCTTTCTGATGAGCGGCACACGATGTTCCGCCCCTCTGATGTGTGCGTGGGGACGGACGGGGCGATCTATGTGAGCGACTGGTTCGACAAACGCACGGGCGGGCACCAAGACACGGATGAGAGCTGCAGCGGCACGATTTACCGGATAGCGCCGAAGGGATTCAAGCCGAAGATTCCGGTGTACAAGCTGGACACGGTGGAGGGGCAGCTCGCGGCGCTGCAGTCGCCCGCCACGAACGTGCGGCAGGTGGCCTTCACGCGGCTGAAGGCGGCGGGAGATGTGAACATGCCGGCGCTGCTGAAGCTGAGAGAGAATGCGAACCCCTACATCGCCGCGCGTGCGGTGTGGCTGCTGGCGCAGCTGGGTGAGCAGGGGCTGATCACGGCGCGGATCTGGCTGGAGTCTGAGGATGCGACGAAGCGGCTGGTGGGACTGCGTGCGATCCGCGCGGCGACGAATGATGGCATCGACATTTACAGCAACCTGACCACGGATCTCTCGCCCATGGTGCGGAGCGAGGTGGCGGTGGCGCTGCGGGATGTGCCGGCGGAGCAGAGCGTGCCGCTGCTGGTGAAGCTGAGCCATCACATCGACGGGGGTGACCGCTCGCTGCTGGAGGCGTGGGGCATTGGCTGTGAGGGCAAGGAGGAGGCTGTGTGGAAGGCGCTGAAGCCGGTGGGAGCATGGAATGATGACTTTGCGCATATCACGTGGCGACTGCACCCGGCGGCGGCGGTGCCGGATCTGCAAAAGCGCGCGGCGGACAACCAGCTAAGCGCGGACCAGCGGAAGCTGGCGCTGGATACGCTGGCATTCATCCCGGAAGCCAGCGCGGCAGCGGCGGTGGTGGAGCTGGCGAAGGACAAGGAGTCACCTATCCATGCTGATGTGCTGTGGTGGCTGATCAAGCGCAGCACGGACGAGTGGGCTTCATTCGGCATCGCGGAGAACCTGAAAAAGGAGGGGATCTTTGATCCCGAAAACGCCAAGCTGATCACCATCGTGACGCCGGCGGCGATTCCAAGCGCGGTGAAGGTGGAAGAGGTGGTGAAGCTGCAGGGCAACGCCAAGAATGGCGCGCAGCTGGTGACGCGGTGTGTGATGTGCCACCAGATCAATGGCCAGGGAGTGGAGTTTGGGCCGAATCTGGAGGGCTGGGGCCGCAGCCAGCCGAGTGAGATCATCGCGCAGGCGCTGATTGAGCCGAGCAAGGATATTGCGCACGGGTACGAGGGGATGGAGATCGTGACGAAGGATGGAGTGACCATTCACGGGATGGTGCTGACGGAAGGGGACATCATGATCGTGCGCAGCATGGGCGGGCAGAATCAGTATGTGGCCAAGTCGCGGATCAAGAGCCGGCGGAAGCTGGACCACAGCATGATGCTGAGCGCGACGCAGCTGGGGCTGAACGCGCAGGAGGTGGCGGACATCGTCGCGTATTTGCGTTCTGGAAAATAATCGACGAACATATTCACCCGCCGAGAGGTTTTCCGATGGAAGGCTTTTGCGGCACCACGTTTCATTGAATCCTATCATGACCTTTTTTCGCCTCGGCCTTTTTGCCGCCGCTGCCCTGAGCCTGAGCCAGTGCACTGTTTCCAACGTTGCTGAGCCAGCGGAGTTCAAGCTTTCCGCCGAGGCGCTGAGCAAGCAGTACCGCGCGACGCGGAAGACGGGTGTGGTACGGCTGTATGCCCAGGAGATCCAGAGCACGAAGGACGAGTGGGGCCGGGAGACGCATGAGGCGAGCGGCGGAGCGCTGCTGGTGAAGGATTCCTCGACGCCGATCTATGCGACGGGACCACGCATTTCGATCACGCCAGAACATTCCGAAGTGCTGGGAAAGGGCACGGTGAAGAAGGGCGACCGGCTCTACATCGGGCAGAATGATGCGGCGAAGATCCGCATCGATGGTGGTGCCGTCGTGCCAGAAGGTGCGGTAGCTGTGCGCGGGATCCTGGATGAGGCTGCGGCGGCGGAAGCGAAGAAGCAGGCGGAAGCCAGGGAGGTGGCGCGAGCGGAGGCGAAAGCGAAGGCGGAGGCCGACAAGGCAAAAGCCGAGGAAGAGGCGAAGGTGATTGCCGCCCAGGTGGCGCAGGAAAAGGAGGCCAAGGCGAAGGCTGATGCCGAGGCGCGGCTCAAAGCTGAGGAGGAAGCGAAGGCGAAGGCTGACGCGAAGGCGCTGGCAAAAGCGGAGGCGAAGGCCAAGGAAGAGGAGGCTGCGCGGATGAAGGCTGAGGCGAAGGCGCAGGCCAAGGCCGATGCGGAAGCGAAAGCTCTGGCCCTGGCGGAGAAAGCGAAGGCTGAGAAGGCCAAGGCAGATAAGGAAGCGAAGGCGCTGGCGGAGAAAGCGAAGGCTGACAAAGCCAAGGGCGATGCGGCGATGCAAGCGGAGGCCGCAGCAAAGGCTGAGCCGAAGAAGGTTGTGGTGGCTGAGACGAAGAAGAAGAGTTCGGGCTCAGCCACAACGAAGGCGAAATCTAAGGCCAAGCCGGTGGCTTCGGCTGTGACCAAGCCGAAGACGGAGGCGCCTGCGAAGCCGAAAGAGGGGCCGGGGGTGAATCGGGCGCAGTTGCTGAACTTGATGAGGCCGCCGACGGAGTAGTGGGGATGATGGCGGCGCTGGGTGGGCCAGGGAGGAGTGGAGTGGAGGTAGGAATATTAGGGGTAGGAAGATTTTGTCGGTTGGGGGCGTGGGGTGTTCTGGCTTGGTGGTTGCCGGGGTGTTGGGGAAGAGGGATTGGGAGGAGTGCGGGGTGTCGTGCGCGTGCGGCGCGATGCGGCATCGGAGTGCCGCGCTCCCAAGGGGGCTGGGGACGTGAGGCTGGGTTTGTGGGGGGACGGACGTGCTCGCAGTCGGGCGGTTTGGCGGAGGGCGGTGTGGTGCGCACCGATGACTTCGACGCCAAACACGGCCGACCTACGACCGGAGTGCGGACCACTACGCGAAGGGGATCGCGGCGGGTTGTGCGAGCGGACGAGAGACTGGAGCGTCTATCGTGCTTTTAGACCAACTCTCAAAAATCTTGTCACATTGCCCGGGCGGCGGAGCGGCCCCATTGGCTGCGTTAGTCGCTTGCCTGTTATTCTTCAATAGCAGACGGCGCTCCCGCCTTGCCACTGGGGCCGCTGCGCTCACCGGTTCAATGTGACAATCTTTTCGAGAACTGGTCTAGAAAGGCCAGCGGTAAGGGGCGTTGGCGATGAGCTTGCTGCGGGGGTAGGGGGCGATGCGGACCTGGTTGTGGGAGTTGCCGCTGAGGAGCCAGACGTTGGTGTCGTCTTCGGCATGAAGGAAGCCGATGTGGCCGCTGCCGGCCTGATCGACCGTGAGGGGCTGCAGGATGCAGATGGCTCCATAGGTGGGGACGACGGGGCGGCCCCAGCTCCACCAGTCGGAGACACGGGCGCTGTGCTGGGCTTTGAAGCCGGCGCGCTGGACGCACCAGTTGACGAAGGCAGCGCACCAGGCGGTTTCGTCGTGGAGGAGATTGCCGCCGATGCCGCAGCTTTGGAGGTATTCGAGGATGCGGGGGTTGTCGCCATTGGCCCACTCCTGGACGCCGACTTCCATGATGGCGATCTGCATCCATGGCGGAGGTGCGGCGAAACCAGCGGGCGCGTTGTTGTTTTCGGCAGGGGCCTGGTCGATGGGACCAGCCGCTCCGGCGTCGTCCACGTTGACGAGCTGGCCGGGGAAGAGAACTTTCCATTTTCCGGTGCCCCATTCGACGAGGTTGGGGTTGGCGTTTTGGAACTGATCGAGGGTCATGCCAAAGGCTGCCGCGATCTTGGATGGGTTGTCGCCGGGACGGACGGAGTATTGAGCCATGGGAGGGATGATTGCTGGGGGCGGGGGAAAAGCGAGGGGGGATTTTAGCTTAACAACGAGGAGGGATGGCCTACGGAAGAGGATACACTGATGTAACAACGCCAGAGATTAGAAGACCGCAGAGAATACTTTCTGAATGAGGGCTCTGCGGTTTTCATATTCGGTGGGTTGCTTTGTTCAGCGCTTCCTTATGGGTTTGGCAGGCGCGGGATATCGCCTGAGGAGAAAGCAGGCGGAGGGGTGCGGCGTCCGGCAAAGACGGCCACCAGAAGCAGAGCATACGAGATGGCACGCAGCACGGACCAGAGGAACGAAATTCCGGTAAAAATCGATGCACGCTGGTCGTGGGTGAGTTCTCGATTTTCGATGGCCCAACGCTGAACCATGTTCTGCACGACTGGAATGACGATGCAAAGAAGCAAGGTCAGCCCGAAGCCGAGAAGCGCCCACATCGAAGCCTTGGACAGTTCCTTCGATCTGGCAAAAATCATGATGAGAGCCACCAGGGAAACAAGGAGTATGGGCAGCTGGGACAGCAACGAGGCGAGTATGACCTTGATTTGTTCGGTGTTGTTCATGGGACTTTGGAGTCTTCAGTTGGAGTGTTCAGGACAGCCGGTTTTTGCCGCAGTCTGGCGGCAAGAGCGAACGCGGCGAAGATCATCGACACCCAGACAAGCGCCAGAGAACCGCCGGAAATGGTGATGAAATCGACTGAGCCGAGCAAGAAGGCACAGGCCATCCAGGCGAGAATGAAGATGGCTGCCGGGTGGGTCTGATTTCCGAGCCAGCGCTTTCCGTGAAGACGAAGGAGCACGGGGGCGGCGAGAGCCAAAACTAGCATGATGTATGGGATCATGGTGGGACGGCATTGAGTGGGGCCGGGAGTGGCGCAAGGCTCAAGCACCGTGATCGGGGGCGCAAGAGGAAGTTCGTAGGGTCAGGCGTTGGAGCACCAGCCAGGGTTCTGCGAATCCTAGCTCAGTTAACTCAAGAAGATCGTTGGATTTCAGGGAATCCGGAGCGCCAAAAGGCGCTTCAGATGTAGCACGGTATTAGCTGCAGCGGTCGTTTGGATTTGGGCGCTCGCAATCCGCAATGACGTCGGAGCAAAGCTCGTCCAATCTTTCGTCGTGCTCGGCCACTGTGGGAAACGATGCAATGCGATGGATGTCTGCGCGGAAAATGGAGTAAAGCTCTGAAGACTGACGAATGAGCCAGATAGCGCCGTAGTGCCAACTGAGATCTTCCCGCGAAAAGACGCGTCTGATGTGCGGAGCGAGCGGTGCCCCAATTGACGCGAGAAAATCAAACAACTCATGGGCAACTGGCCAGTTGAAGTCCTGAATCCATCCCAGCAAATCGTAGAGAACCGGCTGGACCGCGGGGTAACCGGCTTGCACCGCGAGACGAGCCGTTTCATTGTCGGACTTGTGCTTTGGAACCAGCTGATGTGTTGAAGCATCGTTCACTGATGGCATGGGGTCCGTTCAGGGTGTCCCGGTCGTGTGAAACAGGTTCCAGGCGTGGCCGTCGGGATCGAGGAAGCTGTGCTGGTACATGAAGCCGTGGTCTTCGGCTTCTTCGACGGTGGTGCCGCCGGCTTGGAGGGCTTTCTGGATGAGTGAGTCCACTTCGGCACGGCTGGAGCAGGTGAGGCAGTTGAGGACTTCGAGGAACTGGGAGGTATCGCAGATGGCGCGGGGGGAGAAGGTGGCGAAAGCGGACTCTGCGGAGAGCATGAGCTGGATGGCGTCGCTGATGGTGATGCAAACGTGGTTTTCGCCGCTGAAGGATTCGTTGCGGGTGAAGCCGAGGGAGGTGTAGAAGGCCTGGGCTCTGGGGACGTCCTTGGTGGAGAGATGGATGAAGATCTGGCGGGTCATGGTGGGGGCGGTGTTTTCGGTCGGGAGGTTCAGACGAGGATAGAACGGAACGAAGCTGGGCGGCAGAGGATGGCGAGGCAAGGCGGAAGATGGGGGAGCGGCTTTCTGGCGGTGGAGGATGACCGCTGACACTCAAACCTCGTTCTCCAGGATGGTGATGCTGCTGATGTTACGTTGTTGTTGTGAGTCCTGGAAGTGTATGAAAAAAATCTCCAGGCTGTGTGGGGACAGGTTTTGAAGGGAGGCATGGAGAGGTGCGGTGCGTGGTGCGGGTGCGGAGCAGTGCGGCATCGGAGTGCCGCGCTCCCAGGGGGGGCTGGCTGTCAGCATGAGGGATGCTTTGTGGCGTGCGGAGGTCCTCGCAGTCGGGCGGTTTGGCGGAGGATGGTATGGAGCACACGCATGACTTCGACGCCAAACACGGCCGACCTACGACCGGAGTGCTGCTTGCGTTGCCTGATGCGAATTGTCAGGCATCATGTTTGCCACTCTGCCTGTGTTCTCGAAAGAGTCGTATCCAGATTTCTTGTGCTGCCTCAACAGACTCGCCATTCCAACGCTCGGCAAGTCCCGTGGGAATGACTCTATGGCAGCGCAGGCAAACTGTGCGTGAGAATGCACGACTCCACGGAGTCGTGTCTGATGACGACGGCCTAACGTGCATCCGCTCGCCGGCTTCTATGCCGCCGCATTCGGGACAAAGGAACTCGTTCTTGTGTTCCATCAGAATTCATCTCCGGCGATTTGCTGACCATCCACGACGATCTTGGCTTTGACGGTCAGCAGCGCGTAGCAAAAAATCTCGATCAGAAAAGAGGCGCCATCGACTGCCACACGGTGGGAGAGAACTGGCTCGGAACGGGAAAGTGCAAAGAGGCGGCCGGTCTCAGCAAGACATTCGCCATCCACGAAAAGCCTCATGCCGTGGCTCCAGGAGTTGCGAACACGGATTTTGTGTCCGGCGTGGGTCGCGGTCCACTCCTTGGGGAAGAGTTCGAATTTTTTCATGGGCGTGAGGAGTGGCCTTTACCGAGCAGGGTCAAAACTGGCTTGGAGAAAAGTCGTGCCTCTGACGGCTGGGTCGATGGGTGGATGCTCAACCGGCCAGCCGAGTGCAACCAGAGCTTCTGCGGCGAGCATGCGGAAGTCGAACCAAACCGGGTGTGATTTTAAGGCAGCCTCCATCCAAACATCTGCATGCGGAGGACCGCTCCATTCGACGATGCACTTCTCGAGAGCGGAGAGCGCCGCCTGCTGTTCTAAAGTGAACTCCGTTTCGCTGGCCGCCACGTGAAACCAACAATCGAAGTCGAGCACCAACTCGTCCAAAATGGACACAAACGGCGGATGGAGTCGAAGCTGCACCTCAGCAGGAGACGCCAACGCCTGCAATGCCCATTGAAGGTGTTTCAGAGCTGTGGTCATGCTTCCACAAAGGCTGCGAACTCAAGGTGGGTGGCTTCCTCGCATCTGGATGACGACCAGGGCGACATAAAATCCGAGCACTGTAACCATGAGCCGCCACCACGGCCATGCCTGCTTGTCCTTGTAGCACCAGATGGCAGCGGGCACAGCCGCCATGAAGCACCTGGTGAAAACATAAGTGCAGCGATAGGTGAGATTGTCCGTCCCGCTGAGCACGATGAAAGGAACGATGGCTGCAAAGAGGACCACTCCGCAAGCGTAGGCTTTGAGAAATGGTCTCCGGGTTTTTGTGACCGTCGTGCTCGCGCGAAACTCCGGCAGTGGTGGAGGGGATGACTGCGACGGAGGGATCGCGCTCGAAGATGGTAGCGGTGGCGGTGTTTCCATAGACCTGATGGCAAAGCATCAGGTTTCAAAAATCAGCCACTGATTTGTCCTTTCAAGACAAATTCCTAACGGTGACTGCCAAGCACGGATTGTGTCGCTACGCCGCGTGGTCAGGCGACTGCCATGGTTATCTCGATGCAAACAGGCCGTCTGCTATGGCCTGCTGGCAGGCGGATGCTGAACGGCCGGGACAGCGGCGCTGCAGCTCGGCGATGAGTTCGGGGCACAACGGAGCGGGGAGGCGCTTCATATCCGAGACGTGATTCCAGAGGCCGCTGCGATATTCTTCGGCGAGATCATAGGCTGCAGCGGCGAGGGTTTGGTCGGTTTGTGGCATGGGGGGTGATGTGAGGCTGGGAATGCCGTCTGCTTGAAACGACGGACGAAGGTAGAAATATTAGGGGTAGAAATATTTCAGGGAAAGCCTTCACCACTGGCACTTCAAACATTGACAGCCGATGGTGTTGTCGTGCGGAAAGTGCTGACTGGGTATCGCAATACTGAACTCCATGAGCGAAGGATACGGACCCGTTTCTGCCTTTCCACGCCCCGAGGACGGCGGACCTTTCTGGGTGCCTGCGATGGCACAGACCCGAAAATTCGGCCCCGACGCAGCGGTGCCCTACCAGCCCTATGGAACGCGATGCGCTGAAGAGGAAGGGATGCACGATGGTCGTCCGTGGAGTTTCCACGGGGAACGCGATGGCGCTGGGCGCATCTCGCGGAGCGAGATGGCTACTGTACTCAGGCGGCGAGGCCGTAGTGCTGGCCGATGACTTTGCCGCGGAGGCGGTCGGCTTTGGCGCCGGCCTGGTCGTGCTCGATGACGCCGTCACGGAGACGGATGATGCGGGTGCAGCGCTGGACCATGCGCTCGTCATGGGTGACGAAGACGAGGGTCTTGCCCTGCTGATTGAGTTCGTCGAAGAGATCGAGGATTTCTTTGCCGGATTTGGAGTCGAGATTTCCGGTGGCTTCGTCCGCGAGGATGACGAGGGGGCTGTTTGAAAGGGCGCGGGCGATAGCGACGCGCTGCTGCTGGCCGCCGGAGAGTTCTGTGGGCTTGTGATGGAGGCGGTGCTCCAGGCCGACCTGGGTGGCGAGGCGGGTGCCGGTCTCGAGCATGTCCGATTCTTTGGCGCCGCCGTAGTACATGGGGATGGCGATGTTTTCGATGACGGAGAGCTGCTGGATGAGATTGTAGCTCTGGAAGATGAAGCCGAGATTTTTGTTTCGAGCGGCGGAGAGGTCGTCGTCTTCCAGGTGGGCGACATTGAGGCCACCGAGGTAGTAGTCTCCAGAGGTGGGCTGATCGAGGCAGCCGAGGACATTGAGGAGGGTGGACTTGCCGCAGCCGGAGGGGCCCATGATGCAGACGTACTCGCCGGGATAGATGGAGAGGGAGACGCCCTGAAGGACGTGCTGGAGGGTCTCCCCCATCTGGTAGCTTTTGCAGATCTCCACCAGCTTGATAATAGGCTCGGTGTCCGGCGGCATCACGGTTTGGCGACAGCCACGGCTTTTTCCTTGGGCTTGGAAGGTTTGGTCTTGGGAGCGCCGCCCTCTGGCTCAGGCCTGCTGGGGGCGCCCATTTCGGCCTCGGCTTTCTTGGGCAGTGCGAGGGCAACGGCTTCACCGCCATTCAAGCCGTCACGGACTTCGATGAACTCGTCATTGAAAAGCCCGGTGCTGATCTGGCGGCGCTCGAGGGCGCCGTTGTTGCTGATGTAGCAGAAATGGTGGTCCTGCTCGACTTCGATGGACTGGACGGGGACGTAGAGGACGTCCGCGAGCTGATCCACGATGATCTCGACTTTGGCGTTCATGCCGGGCTTCATCCAGGGATGGTAGCCATTGATGTGAATGGTGCAGGGATAGACCTTCAAATTGGGGGTGTAACGGCTGCTGCTGGAGTCCGGGAGAACGGCGAGCTCGGCGACGCGGCCATCAAGCTCTTTGCCGGGCTCTGCATCGACGCGGACTTTGACGGGCTGGCCGATGCGGACTTTTTTGATCTGGGATTCATGCACGTTTACGCGCACGCCCATCTGGCTCATGTCCGGAATGGTGAGCAGGGTCTGGCGGAGGCGGACGGTGGCACCTTCTTCGATGCTGTTGTTGTAATTGTAGGAGGAACTGGCGTTGAGATCTCCATAGGCGACGAGGCCGGCCTGGGGAGCCTTGATGACGCAGGCTTTGAGCTGGAGCTCGAGGTTTTCACGCTGGGCGAGCTCCATTTCATAGCGGCGCTTTGCGGTGCTGAACCTGGTCTCCGCCTGGGCCATGCGGGAGCGGTTGGCGCGGATGGTGCGCTGGAGCTTGTTGAGAGCCTCGCGGTAGGCGGCGAGGTAGGTGGCGCACTGCTTGCTGAACTCGTACTTTTTATAAAGGCCGAGCGCGGTTTCCGAGGTCTTCACGGAGAGCTGCACTTTGTCATAGCTGACGAGGTCATTTTCCAGAAGGGCGGCGGTGACGAATTTCTTTTCCGCGAGGCGCTTGGAGGATTCGGCCTTCTGCTTGGCGAGGGCGAGCTCCGAGCGGTGGAGGAGAAGATCGTCCTCAAGCTGGCGGAGCTTTTGCTGGGCCTCGCCATCGCTCTGGCCTTTCTGCTCAAGGAAGGGGGCGAAGTCGATCATCTCGCTTTCGGGAGCGGGGGCGGCGGCTTTTTTGCTGGCGGTGCCGGGCTTGGCAGCGGAGCCGCGCTTGGCGATGGCAGCCTCAGTGGTGACTTGCGCATTGGCCTGGGTCTCGAGGACGTCGGCGTATTTCTCGAAGGCTTCGACATCCGAAGGGAGATGGGCTGCGGTGAGGATGGCACCGGTGACCTCACGACCGAGGTATTTTTCGAAGTCCATTAGGGCGAAGATGGCGACCTGCTTGACATCGCGCACCAAGGTCTGGTTTTCGCTCTTCTGGATCTCGCGGTTTTCGTCTGCGTCGATGTAATTGGAGACAGTGGTCTGGAACTCGATCTCGTGGGTTTCGATCTTGGTTTTGAGATCGGTGCTGTCGAGTTCGATGAGGACCTTGCCGTCTTTGACGTCGTTCTCAGTGATGAGGTAGCCTTCGGGGATGAGGCTGAGGATCTTGGTGGGGATCTCGATCTCGCTTTTCACCTCATGATTCTGGAGGGCGCGGATTTCACCGCCCTGGAGCACATTGATCTCAAGCGGGCCGCGCTGGACGATGAAGGTGGGCACCTTCTCCGCAGTGGTGCTGCTGCCGGACATGCTCCACAAGCCGATGACAGCGAGTAAGCTGACGCCTGCGATGATGAGTCCTTTGCTGGATTTTCCCTTCTTCATTCTCCTATGGGCTGCTCTTTGTTCAATACGTCCACCCAGCCGCCGTCTTTCTCGATGAAGAGAACTCCCATGTCCCGCCAGAGGCGGAGACGGACGAGGGTGTGATTGATGGTGGTGGAAACCATGAGGTTTCGGGTGGTGTTCATGTCGCGCTGGGCATCGACGAGGTTGATGGCGGTGCCGAGGCCTTCTGCGTTGAAGGATTCTTCGACTTCAAGACGGGAGGTGCTGATCTCCATGCCGATCTTGGCGAGCTCGTACTGCTTGCGGGCGAGCTGGAGATCGCGGAAGCCGGTGCGGACATCGCTGCGGGCGTTTTCTTCGGCGAGGTCCACGGCGCGGCGTGCCTGCTGCTCTGCGATGATGGCGGCACGGAGGACGTTTCGCTCGGGCTTCTGATTGAGATTGAGGTCGGCATTGAAGCCCATGCTGGAGTTGCGATTGCCGGGCTTGAGGCCGAATTCCTGACGGTCGGGGTTGTCGAGGATGTTGTAGTTGACGAGGGCGTTGACGGTGGGGAGGGCCTGCTGTTTTGCGATGAGGACCTTTCGGCTGGTGTCTTCGACCTGATCCCGGAGATTGACGATATCGAGGCGGCTGTTGAGCATGACGGTGATGGCTTCGTCGAGGCTGCCGGGGGATTCGATGATGCGGAGGGCGTCCTTGTCCTTGTAGTCGAGGACAACGCGCTCGGTGACGGGGATGCCGAGATTGACCTTGAGGTCGTCGAGGTTCTGCTCGTAGTCGCGGATGGCGCTGAGCCAGGAACGTTCGAACACGATGCGTGACTGAACGAGACGATAGACGGAGGACTTGGTGCTGCCGGGGGCATTCTCCTTTTGCATGGCGGTCTCACGGGCGACGACGAAGTCGAAGGCTTTGAAGGCGAGATAGGCATTGCGAGCGGTCTCGCGGGACTGGATGACGCCGAAATATTGGGAGGCGATGTCAACGGAGAAAGCCTTGCGATACTGGGCGAAATTGCGAATGGCGTAGAGGACGCTGCGCTCGTTTTGAGTGAGGGCCTCGGAGGCGGAGAGATAACCGGCGCCGCTGAGGAGGGGCTGGGTGAGGGAGAAACCGAGAGCGGAGAGGCCGTTGTCCTTGCCGCCGCCGGTGAGGAAGCGGATGAAATTGGTGGTGAGATTGGTGGCGATCTGCGCGCCGGTGCGGGTGAGTCCGGAAACGCCGAGGCCACTGGTGGTGGTCTGGGTGGAACTGCGGACCAGGTTGTTGACTCCGGCCAGGGCGACGGTGCTGGACTTGGTGCCGGAGGCGGTGCCGGCGAAGATGGGGGAGTACTGCTGACGGGTGAGGGTGAGGCCCAAGGCGGCCTGGTATACGATCTCCTTTTGAGTGAGGTAGGTCCGGTTGCGGTGGACGGCGAAGTTCAGGGCCTCGGCGAGGCTGATTTTGCGGGCGTCTTTTTCAAGGAAGGCACGGTCTCCGAGGAACTCCTCGGTGGTCATGTTTTTGCGCAGCTCCTCCATGCGGACCGGGGGAGGGACGGTGATGTCCAAAAAGGACTGGCCGGCGTTTGGCACCTTGCTGGCCTTCTTGCGCAGAATGCCGTAGGTTTCCTTGTCCGCCCATTTTTTATAAAATCCCGTGCTGCAGGCGCTCAGTCCCAGGGCCAGCAGCGTGAGAAACGCGATGGCGGGCTGGAAAGGGCGATGATTTGGCATAGGTCGGCTGACCGGCATTTGGGTGGTTGGGCCGGGGTTGGTTTTTGGGGGGCCATGCAATACGCCCTTTTGGCGGCAGATCTATCGAATGGATGACAAATCATCATTGCCACCATCCAAGGGGACGTTACTATTTGCCCCCCGCATGTCCGACCTCCCCAAAGTCGCTGAAACAGAAGAACTCCTGAAGGAGACCTCCGGATCGCCCCCGACCCGGAAAACGCTTATCGAAAAATTGGACAACTGGGACGACTGGGCGAGCTGGGATGAATTCTACCGGACGTATTCGGGCTTTGTATTTCACGTGGCGCGCAAGACGGGCCTGAGTGATGACGAGGCGAATGATGTGGTGCAGGAGACGTTCATCGGCGTGGCGAAGAACCTGCAGAAGAAGAAGTTCGACACGAGCCTGGGGTCTTTTAAATCGTTTCTGCTGAACCAGGCGCGGTGGCGCATTCTGGACCAGTTCCGGCGGCGCAAGAAGCAGCAGAGCCGCGAGGCGAACCTGTATGCGGATGAAACGGATGAGCGGCGCACGGCGCCGATCGAGCGCTGTGCGGACCCGAACGGAGTGGCGCTGGAGAAGCTGTGGGAAAAGGAATGGCAGGACAAGGTGATGGACATCGCCCTGAGGAGGGTGCGCGCGCTGGTATCGCCACGCCAGTTCCAGATTTTTTCATGCTATGTGCTGAAGGGCTGGAGCCCGGAGCGCGTGAAGAAGGAGCTGGGCGTGAATGCGGCACAGGTGTATCTGGCGAAGCATCGCGTGGGACGGATCTTGAAGAGAGAAGCGGCGAAGCTGGCGGAAGCGGAGGAGTAGGCTGAAAGCTGCAGAGCGTGGTCGCCGTAGCGGTCTGATGCGCTACAGCACTCTCGCTTTTCTTTTCGCCATCTCATCTTTGCACGCGGCGGAGCCTGTGACGCTTTTCATCGAAGGCTATGCGGGTCTGAGGAGCATTGCGCAGGGGGAGGAGGTGCCGATCCATGTGAGCACGACGGCGGCGAAGTATGAGATTGAAGTGGCGAGGCTGGGGGCGATAAGGGAGGTGGTGTGGAAGAAATCTGATGTGCCGGGGGTGGCGTATGCGGTGCCGGAGGATGCTTCGGCGAATGGGTGCCGGTGGCCGGAGAGTGTGCGGGTGCCGAGCGGGGAGAAGTGGAAGAGCGGCTACTATGAAGTGGTATTTCGCGCCGCGGACATGGGCGGCAAATTTACGCACCGTGGCAAGCGGACGGCGGAGAGCAGCGCGTGGTTCATCGTGCGCGAGGCGAAGCCGGGGAGGACTTCGAAGATCCTGCTGCAGCTATGCACGAACACGTATAACGCGTACAACAACTGGGGTGGCTTTTCGGTGTATGCGTACAGCAGCCTGCAAAACAATCAGGGGCATCGGGTGAGCTTTGAGAGGCCGGGGCCTTCGCAGTTCAGCCGTTGGGAGCTGCCGTTTGTGCAATGGGCGGAGAAGAACGGTTACACGCTGGAGTTTGCGGCGAACGATGATCTGGAATTTCGGCCGGAGATTTTAGAGAGCTACAAGCTGGTGCTGAGCGTGGGGCATGATGAATACTGGAGCACGCCGATGAGGGATCATCTGGAGGGGTGGATTGGCAAGGGCGGGAACGTGGCGTTTTTCAGCGGGAACACATGCTGCTGGCAGGTAAGGGCGGAAGATGGCGGGCGGGCGTTTACATGCTGCAAGCAGAACTACCATCTGGATCCGGTGTATCAGGCGCGTGAGTTTAAGACGGTGAGCACGCTGTGGAGCCATTATCTGCTGAAGAGGCCGGAGAATGAGATGACGGGGGTGGGGTTTCTGTGGGGCGGGTATCGGAAGAGCCATGGGCAGTTCATGACGGAGCCGGCGGAGTACGAGGTGCACCGGCCTGAGCACTGGGCGCTGGAAGGAACGGGATTGAAGCGCGGGGACAAGTTTGGCGGAAAGGACACGATCGTGGGTTATGAGTGCGATGGGTGCGAGCTGGTGTGGAAGGACGGCCTCCCCTTCCCTACCTATAAAGACGGGACACCGAAGACCTTTGAGGTGCTGGCGACTTGTCCGGTGAGCTGGCATCCGGACGATGCGGAGTGGTATGAGAAGTGGGCGAAGGGCCGCATCGGAGCGGCGTGCCTGGGGGTGTATGTACGAGGCGGCACGGTGTTTACCGCGGCGACGACGGACTGGGCGCACGGGCTGATGGGCGGAGATGCGGCGGTGATGAAGATTACGCGGAATGTGCTGGAGAGGCTGGGGAAGTAGTAAGAAAGCGAAAGGGGCAGCAAATGCTGAGAAGGCTGTTTGTCGTCCCCTCACCCCGCCCTCTCCCCGAACTGGAAAATAGATTTTTGCGATTTTCAGGGGCGGGGAGAGGGAGAGCCTATTTTGGCCGCGCTGGATCTCTGCGACTGCCCATCGCCATCGTCCGAGATTTCTGATGTTCTACCAAGCGCCGGTGAAAAGGAGTCTGTGCTGGGTGTGAAAGACCATCGGGCGGGGCTCTACGCCGCGTCAGCGCTCCGACTGGAAAGGGACTATCTTGGTACGCCGGTTTGGGAGCGGTGGATGAAGTGGGAGCGTGTGGGATCAGGATGATCCCACTCCTGCCAGAGTCGCTGCGCAGAGGGCTTTCTGCGGCTAGACCCGTTTTCAAGGGATCGTGGTATCACACGGACGGCGATGTGGCGTGGAGCCCGAGCGGAAACAGCCAAAGGCCATTTCGATCGCGCAAAGGTTCCGATTCGTTATCGGAATTGCATTCGTCTGTCTGACGGCGAGGAGCTACAACCAAGAGTGCAACATGCTGTTCGCAGATTCCCAGTGGTGTGAGAAATGCAGGCTAGTTTTCATCGATCATGATGTAGCCGTTCTTCAGCCAAGGGTAGAATTTTTGGGTGTAATGGGGCACGGAATCGTCGTCTCCACCGTATGTAGGATAGCCGTGAAAAGGAATGGGGACCGGGGAGATATCAAGCCCGTGACGAGAGATTAGGGAACCGCCCCAGACGAGACTGACCGAGATTTGTTTGGTGGCTGGATCGTGCGAGAAACTGGTATGTACGGGAAATCCCCAGCCTAGCTCGGCTACCTGACGTGGAAGATCATCCCTCTCCAACTCGCCCACCTGACGAGGAAGATCGTCCTCGCTCACAGTGAAAAAGCCCTTGCCCGTGGCAACTTTCTTCCTGACCACGGCAACGATTTCATCCATGAGTTCCTGGGTGAACACGGCCCTGATGTGCGCCCTTCGTCCCATCTCGAAGTAGCCGTCATCCAGGAAAAGCATGGGGGTGAAGACGATGAAGAAGGCGATGGCGGCGAGCAAAAGGCGCTGAATGCTCAAGGACCAAAGAGCCAGGAGAGTGACTGCGAGAAAGCAGAGCAGAAAGAGGATTCCAGGAAGGAACCAGGGCGGAATGAGAACAAAGACACCGAAGCGCCCGCTCAAAAAGGCCGTGCCAGCCGTGGCCACGGCGAGGACAAGCATGGAAACGACCAGGATTCGATTTACTAAACGGGAGTGTTTCATCAGTGCGCTGTGTTTTGGCCCATGGAGAGCATCACATAGGCTGCGTAGATGGCCAGCAACAAGACGCCACGGAAGCGGCCGATGTAGCCGCCGGGGCCGGGGATGATGAGCAGAGTGGTGAGGGCGCCAAAGAAGAGGCTGGGCATGATCTCGGGCAGGTTGACTTTGTAGGGCTGGATCAATGCGGCGACGGATGCGACGAACAACGCATTGAAGATGCCGCTGCCGAGAATGTTGCCGAGGCCCACATCATGATGACCGCGCATGCGGGCGATGAGGGTGGTGGCCAGCTCCGGAGTGCTGGTGGCGACAGCGACAATCACGGAGCCGACGATGAAGGGGCTCCAGCCGAGAGCGGTGGCGATGGTTCTGCCGCCATGAACGACGAACTGGGCCGAGCCAATGAGCAAAGCAAGACCGAGCAGAATGCAGCCGATCATTTTGCCCACAGGGATCTTTTGTGCCGGAGCATCATTGTGAGCCTTGTGCGCGGCGGCGTGGGCGCGGGCATGCGAAATGACCACAAAGAGCCAGGCGAAGAAGCAGGCCATCATGATGGCGGCGTCAGCGCGCGAGAACCAGCCGTCCATGAGCAAAAGATAGAGGACGCCGGGAACGAGAAGTGAGACAAACCAGTCGCGGAGCACGCCGCTGTCCTCGGCCTTCATGCCAGAGAAGCAAAGGACGAGAGCGAGCACGAGAGAGACATTGACGACATTGCTGCCGAGCACATCTCCGAGGGAGATCTGCGGCACGCCATCGCGAGCGGCATGGATGGCCACCATCAGTTCTGGAGCGGAGGTCCCGAAGGCAGCCACGGTGACACCGATGACAGCGGTAGGCCAGCGAGCCCAGCCGGCGATGCCGACGCCGCCTCTGACAAAGAGTTCACCGCCGAACCAGGCAAGCATGACACCGAGTACAAGATAGAGAATTGCTACAGTCATAAGGATGAGGATACAGTCCAAGACCTCCGCAGCAGAGCGGACGCAGCAAGTGCGATCGGAGCATATTTTTGGAATGGACATGGCGGGGTGCGGGCAGGCGCTGAGCACAAGAGCTGAAAGCGGCTGGAGTTTGGAAAGAGAAGGGCGTTTGCCAGAACGGGTTGCTGCGAAGCCGCGAAGCGAACCCCAAACTGCGTACTCAGACGAAATGCCGAAGTGAAACTGGCATGACCGAGCGCCCTTCAGGACAGGCATTTTCGCGGGGAGTCACAAAGCGGGGGCGTCTCCCTGCCATGGGACTTCATCGAGGTCTGAGTCCGCTTCATTCCAATGCAAGGTGCCGTCTGAATGAACGCAGGGAGGCAGCGGCTGCGGATAGTACAAGGACATCACGCCAGAGAGCTGAGAACCGCCGAGATGACCACCTGACAGCACGCTATGGTGCACCAGATGCCGCAGGCAGGTGCAGGTGTCGTGCAGGGGACAGACCAGGGAGCATTCCAAGTTGGTGGCGTGCGGGTTCATCGCCGGAGGGAGGTGCAGCCAGCATTCACGTTGGAGCAGGGGCCGCTGTCCATGGGCAATCTTTCGCGATCGGAGCTACTGGATTCCAGTAGTGCGATGAAAGGAATGGTTTTGAATTGATATTGCCACAACGCATTCCGGCCGGAGAAATGAGGCATGAAGTTTCACCTGCTCTCTCCCGATGCCGCCATGAAGCAGGTCCGCTCACGGAACGAAGGGCTTACGAGCGCCGAAGCGGGCGAACGGCTGGCGAATGCGCAGGGCAGAAAGCGATGCGCTGGCGGTGGAGCATGGCGGCTGCTGCTGAGCCAGTTCCGCAGTCCGCTGGTGATCCTGCTGCTGGTGGCGATGACGATCTCCGCGTTTGTGGGAGACAAGATGGATGTGGTGATCGTCTCGACAGTGGTGCTGATGAGCACGCTGCTGGGCTTCTGGCAGGAATACCGGGCGGCGAATGCGGTGGCGGCGCTGCTGGCGGTGATCCAGGCAAAGGCCAGCGTGCTGCGCGATGGAAAGAAGATCGAGCTGCCGATGAACCGAATCGTTCCGGGTGACGTGGTGATGCTGAGCGCGGGTGATACGATTCCGGGCGACGGGCTGCTGATTGAGTCCAAGGACTTGTTTGTGGATGAATCCGCCCTGACCGGTGAAAGCTATCCGGCAGAGAAAAAGGTCGGGGTCGTGGCAGCGGATGCGAGGCAGAGCGAACGCTATAACGCGGTGTTTGAAGGCACACACGTGGTCAGCGGCACGGCGCGGGTGCTGGTGGTGCACACGGGAGCGGAAACGGAGTTTGGCAGCATCTCCGAGCGGCTGAAGCTGCGCGCACCTGAAACGGATTTTGAGCGCGGGCTGCGGCGCTTTGGCGAGATGCTGATCAAGGTGACGCTGATTTTTGTGATCACCATTTTTGGAATCAACGTGTTTTTTCACCGACCGGTGCTCGATGCGTTCCTGTTTGCGCTGGCGCTGGCGGTGGGCATGACGCCCGAGCTTCTGCCGGCGATCGTGAGCATCACGCTGGCACGCGGTGCGAAGCGCATGGCGGAGGACCAGGTGATCGTGCGCCGGCTGTCCTCGATTGAAAATTTTGGCAGCATGAACGTGCTGTGCTCTGACAAGACGGGAACGCTGACGGAAGGCCGGGTGAAGCTGCTGGGGGCGTATGATGCGAAGGGGAATGAAAGCGATGCGGTGAGGCTGCACGGCATTCTCAATGCAACTTTTGAGAGCGGATTCACCAACCCAATCGACGCGGCGCTGCGCGCCGAAGCGCATGCTGAGCTGAGAGGCTACACGAAATTTGACGAAGTGCCGTATGACTTCATCCGCAAGCGGCTGAGCGTGGTGGTGGAGGATGCAGATGCGGCACGGCGGCATGTAATGATCACGAAGGGTGCGTTTGCCAATGTGCTGGCGGTGTGCACCCAGGTGGCGACGACTGAAGGGGACAAGCCGATGGCGGATTTTCATGCGGCCTTGCAGCAGCGGTTTGCTGATTACAGCAATGAGGGGCATCGGGTGCTGGGGCTGGCCACGCGTGATGTCACGGATGATCCGGTGATCAACAAAGATGATGAAGTGGACATGACCTTCACCGGGTTTCTGCTGTTTGAAGATCCGCCGAAAGCGGGGGCTGCTGAAGCGATCCAGGAGCTGCGGCAGCTGGGAGTGGACTTCAAGGTGATCACAGGAGACAACCGCTTTGTAGCCCAACGTCTGGGCACGCTGATGGGGATTGCGAGGCCGGAGGTACTGACGGGGGATGATCTGCACAAGATGAACGACGCCGCGCTGATCAACCGAGTGAGCGAGGTGGACATCTTTGCGGAGACGGAGCCGAACCAGAAGGAGCGAATCCTGATCGCGCTGCGCAAGGCGGGGCATGTGGTGGGGTATCTGGGCGATGGCATCAATGATGCCTCGGCGCTGCATGCGGCGGATGTGGGGATCTCCGTGGATGGCGCGGTGGATGTGGCGAAGGAGGCGGCGGACATCGTGCTGCTGCGGCATGACCTGGGTGTGCTGGCGCGCGGGGTGCGCAACGGGCGCATCACGTTTGCGAACACGCTGAAGTACATTTTCATCGCCACGAGTGCGAACTTTGGGAACATGTTCAGCATGGCGGGGGCTTCGCTGTTTCTGCCATTTTTGCCACTGCTGCCGAAGCAGATTTTGCTGAACAATTTTCTTTCGGACCTTCCAGCCCTGACGATTGCCACGGACAGTGTGGATCCTGAGCAGGCGCTGAAGCCACGGCGCTGGGATCAGAAGTTCATCCGGCGTTTCATGGTCGCCTTTGGGCTGGTGAGTTCGGTGTTTGATTATCTCACCTTCGGGGCGCTGCTGCTGATGCTGCATGCGAGCGAAGCGCAGTTTCAGACGGGATGGTTCATTGAATCGGTGCTGACGCAGATGTTCATCGTGATGGTGATACGCACGCATCGCTCGATTTTCAAAAGCAGGCCGGGGCGGATCCTCAGAATCGCCACGCTGTCAGTGGCGGGAAGCGTGGTGGTGCTGCCTTACACGCCGCTGGGAGCTTTGTTTGGGCTGGTTCCCCTGCCCTGGCATTTCATGCTGACGCTGGTGAGCATCACGCTGCTGTATTTGCTGACGAGCGAGGTGGTGAAAAGGGTGATGTTCGCGAAACTGGAACGAGCAGGAGCGCCGGCGCGCTGAGTTCAAGCCGATGGCTCACGTTGTTTTTTTTAGACCAACTCTCAAAAATCTTGTCACATTGCCCGGGCGGCGGAGCGGCCCCATTGGCTGCGTTAGTCGCTTGCCTGCTATTCTTCAATAGCAGACGGCGCTCCCGCCTTGCCACTGGGGCCGCTGCGCTCGCCGGTTCAATATGACAATCTTTTCGAGCCCTGGTCTAGAAGACGACGTGAGCAGACGAGGCCGGGGATCATGGGCAGCCAGAAACTGAGGCCACGGAAGAGAAGCGTGGCTGAAAGACCAACTGAAAGTGGCATGCCAATGCTGCGCAAGGACATCACCGAGGCGGTCTCAAAGGTGCCTAGTCCGCCGGGAATGATGCCGATGGTGCGAAAGAGGTTTGAGGCCATGAAGGAGGAGAAGACGCCGCTGGAGGAAGCAGCGAAGCCGAGAGCGCGTGCCGCAACCCAGATGGTGGCGGCATCCAGCACGAAGATGAGCGCGTGCATGGAGAAGGCGAGGAGGAGCACGCGGCGATTGTGGAAGGAGCCGGATGGAGCGTGCTCCACCCACTGGAGAAGGCGGGTCAGTTTAGCGAAGCGGCGCAGCTTTGCCTTCACCCACACGGTGCCGCCGCTGGGAAGGAAGATGAGGAAGGCAGAGACGCCAAACTCGACGAGCACAAAGACGAGCATGGCGATGTCCACCCAGAGCGGCAAATAGGCGTGGTATAATGTGACACCGAGGGCGAGCGCCATGCAGGAGGCATACGCGAGGTGATACATGGCCACGTCCACGAGAACGGCGGAGGCCACGACCGCACGTGGCATACCCATGCGGGACAGCGCGCCGGAGACGACGGCGACACCGCTAATGCCGCCGGTGGGGAGGGCCTGGTCCACAAAAAGCATGGCCAGGCTGAGCTCGAAGGATTTGCCCAATGACAAGCGCTGGCCACGAACTGCGGCCACCACACGCCAGACGATGCCCTGGAGGAGGTAGGTGAGGGATTGCAGCACCAGTGCAAGGCCCAGCCAGACGATGTCGATCTGCCGCAGGAGCTGAAGAAACTCCTCCTCTTCGGTGAGATGAGTCACCACGAGAATGAGTGCCGCGCATGCCGCAGCACCCAAAAGCCAGACGAGCCATGGCGTGGAGGATGGCTTTACTTCTGAGTCCAGCAGGGAGTCTTGAGGATCGTCGGGAGACGGCTGTTCAGACATGTTTTATCGCGTTTAGCCCCGGGCGGTTTTATTTGGCAGCTCCGGGTGCCAGCCAGCGCAATGCATTCTCCAAGACGAGGAGGGTCTCGGCATGCTTGAAGACGGGGTAGGTCTCGTGGCCGGGGCGGAAGTAGAAGACGCGGCCGCGGCCTACTTTCCAAACGCATCCGCTGCGGAAGTGCTCGCCTTTGTCCCACTTCTCTTCAAACACGACCTCATCTGGCGCGGGGACGTGAAATGGCTCGGCATACATCTCGGTGCGGGGAATGTCCCACTGAGCGGGCAGACCGGCTGCGATGGGATGACGGGGCAGCAGCGTGGTGACGTGGGAGGGAGCGCCGTCATTTCGATACATGGGGAAAACACAGGCCGGCAGGGTGAGCTTGTAAACCTGGCCATCCAACTTCTCAACAAACGGTGTGATGCGGGCTGCGCGGCCGACGCCCTGGTAATAGGGGGTCGCATTGCTGAACTCCCACTGAGCAGAACCGCGCTCGCTTTCGGGCAGCGATTTGATGGCATCTTCCTTAGCCCGCTCCTGCATGAGACGAACGAAGGGCTTGGACCAATGGGCGGAGTGCAGGCTGATCAAAGCGAGCCTGCCCTGCATGACGCGCTTCACCACAGCCTCCATGCGGTCGTCATTCTGCTCTTTTGCACGACGGTGACTCCAGAAGATGAGGACGTCTGTTGCGTCCAAGGTGGCATCGCTCAGGCCTTGGTCTGGGTCTTCGAGCCGGGCATTTTTCACCACGAGATCGGGAAGCTGCTCCAAATGCGCGGCAATGGTCTCGCCGAGGAACTTTTCGCCGTAGGCCTGCTTTTGCTCGGGCTGCTGCTCGTCCCAGACCAGGATGCGAATGCGATCTGATGCTTGCAGCGCTGGCAGAAACAGTGCGGTCATTAGGAAGAGGATCCATTTCATCGTGAGTGCTCCTTGTGGTCTTTGATTCTATTATTTCCCCTTCCCCACTGCTGGCAGCACATGGTCGGCGATTTGCTGGCTGAGGAGCTGGTAGGCTGGTGTCTGCCAGTGGAAGTTGTCGCCGGCGGCGAGTTCGAGGTGAGCAGCGAGGAGGGCGTAGGCGTCGATGATTTCGACGCTCTCCTGCTTCATGATCTGGGAGGAGAGGGTGTTGAGGCGGAGGACGATCTCGTTTTTGTCGCCGAAGGCGGTGACCGGTTTGTCAGGTGATGGACGCGCGGCGGTGTGTGGCGTGGTGAGGAGGTAGAAGATTTTGGCCTGCGGCGCGCCGTTTTTAAAACAGCGGGTGAGCTTCTGCATGCGGTCGAGAACGAGGGCATCGGGGACTTTGTCGGGAGTCCAGCCGAGGGAGTGGAGGCCGTTGTTGAAGACGATGGCGTCGAACTTGAAGCGGGCGGCCATTTCGGTGAGGGCCTGCTCGGGGACATCGCCACCGACGAAGTGGACGCAGTGGAAGACATAGACGTGCTGCTTGAGCATTGCGGGAATGAAATGGCCGCTGTAACCGCCGGAGATGGAGTCTCCGTAGATCAGCACCTTGGGCCATTCGGGATGCTCGATTTTCGGGACATCGAGCGCCCAGCCTTTGCCGGCGACGGCGCCGCGAGGGAACTCGCCGAACTGCTCCTTTTTGGAAACGTATTTGTAAGCAGAGCCGAAGACTTTCACGTCATGGATGGTGACGGGCATGGTCTTGGACTTGGCGTTGTCGTTGCGACCGATCCACATGGGTTCGCCATTGGGGACGAGCTCCATGAAGCATTTTTTGACGGGGGCGTCATCGATGTAGAAGGTCGCGAGGCCGCTGCGGACGGCCATGGTGAACGTGACGGGTTTGTTGATCTCAGGCTCGTTGCGACCATTGAGTGAACCGCCGACCATGAGGATCTTGTTCACGACGGAGTTCACCTGACGGGCGTAGTAGGGTTTGTCCTTGTAGTTGAAGAACATGGCGAAGCCGTCGTCCTGGGCGGTGCCCTGTTTGTTCATGAGGGTGAAGACGGAGTCCTGCACCAGGGCATCGAGCGAGAGGGTGACCTGCACGGTGAAGTTTTTCTGGTCGGGAAAGGCAGCCGCTGGGACGGCGAATGCGTAGCCGTCGCGGAGCTTGATGGTGCCGTTTGTTTTTTCGATGGTACCGGATTGCTGGGCGGCGGGGATGTCGTTTTTGGCGAGGTCCCAGAGGACAGAGTCATCCGTAGCGAATGCAGCGCTGGTTAATGAGAGCAGGAGGGCGGCGAGGAGAGTGCATGGTGAGATCATGAAATTTGTGAATGAGAAATGCAGGGAAGAAACGGAGATGACGGCCTACGGCACACACGGAACAAACGGAAAAATCAGACAGGAAGCCATGACCTGATGCCTCTCTTCTTAAACAACCGATGTGGGGAGTGAGGGAGGTGGTCCCAGTTGCACAGCAACTGGGCTACTTTGCTGACGCGGCCCAGCGGATGCCTTCGAGGATGTGGTGGCGGAGAAGACGAGGACTTTGAGGCGGTCGGTGGTGGGGGTGGAGGGAGATGGGGTGTCGTGGGCGCGCAGGAGGGTGGTGAGCGCGGTGAAGAGGAAGAGGAGATAGAGGCGGGGGCTCATCGGGCTGGGTGGGGAGAGACCGGTTAAAGCCGGCACTACAATACGAAGAAGATGAGCCGGAGACCGGAGCGGGCTGAAGCCCGAACTACGCACGAAGAAGCTTGCGCAAAGGCGGAGGGGCTTGTGACTTTAAAGCTGGAGCTTGAGGCTGAGCGCTTTGATCGAGGACGAGTTCGAGTAGGAGGACGAGGACGACTTCAAGACGAAGGGTGTTTTCGAGAGTTGGTTAGCGCTGGCCGATGACGCTGAAATCGAGGTCGCCTTTGCCGGCTTCGAGGGCGGAGCGCATGGCGGCGGCGGTGCAGTCGAGGGCGGGGGTGCTGAGCTTGGATTCGGCGGCGAGTTCGCGGGCGAAGTCGGCGTCCTTGAGCATGTTGACGAGGGCGAAGTGGGGCTCGAATTCGCTTTTGATGATGGCGGGGAGCTTCATGCCGATGAGAGTGGAGAAGTTGGCGTTCGACTCCAACGCGGTGAGAAGGCGTTCGAGGGGGATGCCGTTGGCCTTGGTGATGTCAGCGGCTTCGGAGACGGCTTCGACGATGACGGCGGAGACGAGATTGGTAACGATCTTGAGCACCATGGCTTCGCCGACGGCGCCGAGGGGAATGATTTTGGCGGCGCTGGCTTCAAGAACGGGACGGGCGCGCTCAAGGAGGAGATCGCTGCCGCCGATGTAGTAGCTGAGCTTGCCGTTTTGAGCGGCCATTTTGCTGCCGGTGAAGGGAGCATCGAGAAAGGCGGCACCGGTTTCCTCAACGAGCTTTGCGGCCTCAAGGGTGGCGGCCTTGCTGACGGTGGCGTGATTCATGACGAGGTGGCCGGACTTGAGAGCGGGCTTCATGTCCTCGATGGCTTCGAGGAGGGCGGCACTGTCGCGCACAAAGATCTGAATGATGCCAGCGGCCTCGGCGACCTCGTGAGGGGAGGAGAGGAAGTTTGGCACGGGACGGGCGCTGCGGCTCCAGACGAAAACTTCGTGCCCTGCTTTGCGCAGGTTTTCCGCCACACGACTGCCGATGATGCCGAGACCGAGAATGCCAACGTTTGATTTCATGGCGGCATTTAGGGCGCAGGGATGGCGCGGTCAATGACCGCGGCGTCATAAATCACCGAGGGTGTGGGGGTGTCTGCGCTCTGGCGGAGGTCAGCGAGGAGGAGGCGCACGGCGTCTTCACGCTGGGAGGTGGTGAGGTGCGCGGTGATCTCTGACTGTGCCTCCTCGAAGGATGGCAGACGTGACTCGTGGCGTTCCAAGAGGAGAATGATGTGCCAGCCGAGGCGGGTCTGAACGGGCGAGCTGATCTGGCCGGGCTGCAGGTTTGACAGGGCGGCGATGAAGTCCGCAGGCATGCGCTGATGGGTGAACCAGCCGAGGTCGCCGCCGAGGGCTTTGGTGCGGTCGTCCTCTGAATATTGGGCGGTGAGCTGGGCAAAGGTTTTTTCTTTGGCGAGCAGCTGACGGTAGATCTGGCGAATCTCGGACTCGCGGTCCTTCTTTGCGGAGTCGTGCCGGGTGAGAAAGAGATGCGCGGCATGGAAGGCCCGGGGGATGCGGAGGGATTCCTTGTGCCGGTCATACCAGGCGATGGATTCCGAGCGGGTGACGGCCCTGAGGCGGGGCTGGATCTGGCGGGTGATCCAGGCCTCATCGAGCAGCCGTTGCTCAATCTCGGCGTCGAAGGCTTTGGAGGAGAGGTGCTGAGCGGCGAGGCGCCTGGAGAGGTCTGCTAGATCGACAAACTGGCGCTGGTGCATGTCCGCCTCGCGTTTCGAGGCGGTCTTCGGAAGAGAGGCGGGCGCGAGGTCCGCGAGACGGAAAGACCGGATGAGGCGGTCGTTGACCAAGGACTCCAGAACCTGCGAACGGATTTGCCGGCGAGATTCAGGACTGTGCTCCGGCCAGGATTGATTGTGGCGCCAGAGGTGATCGCGGATGGCAGCCTCGAAATCCGGGAGGGTGATGGGCTGGTCCTTCACCACCGCAGCCAAGGTGAAGTTCGGGCGGGATGGGTATTGAAAAACAATCAGGGCGGCGAGAAAGCAGCCGAGAAGAAAGAGCAAGACCACCAAAGGCTGGGTAATGCGCTGGGAGAGGCGGGGCATCTGGGGGCAGAGTACGAGCGCCGCCGGGGAAGGCAAGTCGAGGCGGAGGGCGAGCGGAGCTGGGACTGTTCTTGATTGTTAAGCGCTCTAAATATTCAACCCACTGAATGGATTGTAAATTTTATGTATATCATCAAATTAAACCTAGATTTAATTAGACTTAGCCATAACTTTCATACCATCATGACCTTTCCAAAGCTTATCTCTCTGGTTTTTGTGGCCACCCTGGCCACAGCATCGGCTGACACGGTGACCGTGCAGGGGTTGGATAATAATGGGAACTCCATCGGCGAATATGTGATCGACGGGCAGACGTACTGGTGGCTGTGCATCGAGCCTGGGCCGCCCGCGCTGAGCAATCAGACGATCACGGCGCAGACGCTGTCGTTTCAGGATGGCTGGACGGTGCAGAACACCGAGCGCAACAGCATCTACCAGTCTGATCCCTTTTTCTACGCGAGCATCATCCCCAAGCAGATCTCTGTGATGGAGTACGTGCTCGACAAGTACCTGCCGTGGGACACGCTGTCCGGGGCGTCCGGCCGCTTTACAGAGCAGAGCGGAGACTACCATAACTTTGGCAACAACGACCCGTTCTTCAACGCGATGTATGCGGTGGTGAATTTCCTGGCGGAAACGGAAGGCAAGGAGCCGAAGTCGGACTTCACCGACATGAGCGACTACGTGGACTACAACAGCGGGCTGGGAACGGCCGTGGGTGACGCCCGGTCTGCGATCTTCCAGAGCATCCTGAGCGACGTGGCGGCAAAAGATGGCGCGGGCTATTTCTCCACGTACACTGCGGAGCACGGGTACTTCACGGTGAACACCTTTTTGCCAGAGAACGACCCAAACAACTGGCAGGACGGACTGGTGATCGGGTCCTTTGCCCCGGTGCCGGAACCTGGCAGTGCGATGCTGATCGCCTGCTTTGGGATCGCGCTGATGCTGCGTCGTCGCGGGCGGATGAATTGATTGGAGTTTGAAAGAGCGCACAAGGCGCTGAGTCAGTCCCAGCATGGTTTTATGCACCTGGAAGCCACCACGACTCTGTTTTTTCGGGTGTGGATGGCCTCTTGGATGAAGGTACTGGCGGTGTGCGGAGCGGCGCTGGCGCTGGCGGGCGCCGCCAAGGGACAGGAGATGAGGCTTGAGATCACACCTGTGGTGAACGGGGAAAGATTGAGGATGGATGAGTGGATGGTGCCGGTGCTGAGCGGAGGCGAGAAAGCTCAGGCAAGGATGACGCGGATCGACTGTCTGCTTTCGGGACTGGCGCTGCAGAGGAAGGACGGGACGTGGGTGGAGTCTCGCGACTGGTTTGCCTGCCTGAGCGCAGGAGCGGGAAGGCTGACGGCCAAGGGATCGGGGGTGCCGGAAGGTGAGTACCGAGGCCTGCGCTTCCGGATTGGAGTGGATGAGGCGACGAACAAGGCGAACCCGAACCAGCATGCGCCGGATGATGCGCTGAACCCGCAGGTGAACGGGCTGCACTGGGGGTGGCAGGGCGGGTACATTTTTATGGCTCTGGAGGGGCGCTGGATGAATGGGGGAAAGGAAGATGGATTTTCATATCACATCGCGAATGCGCCGCAGCTGATGACGGTGGAGGTGGCGGTGGAGTTTCGCGGAGGGCGGCCGCTGACGGTGGGGCTGGAAATGGACCTGGAGCGCGTGCTGGCGGGGATGGACTTTGTGAAAGACGGGAGCTCGACGCACTCGCGGGAAGGCGATGAAGCAGCGGCGAAGGTGAAGCGGAACATCGAGCGTGCATTTCGGGTGCGCAGCGTGAGCCATGACGTGTATCAACTACCAGCCTATACCAGCGCGCCCGCCCCCCTGCCCTCCGGGTCGCACGCGCTGACACCGCCGATGACGCAGCGCTTTCCGCAGGTGAAACTGCCGGCGGACAATCCACTGACGGAGGAAGGCGTGGCGCTGGGAAGGCAGCTGTTTCATGACAAGCGGCTGTCCAGCAACGGCACGCAGTCATGCTCGGCATGCCATGACCAGACGCATGCTTTTGCGGATGCACGAAGGTTCAGCGTGGGGGCAGAGCAGCAGGTGGGGAAACGTAATGCGATGCCCCTTTTTAATCTGGCATGGCAGCAGGCATTCTTCTGGGACGGGCGGGCGGCCACACTGCGCGAGCAGGTACTGATGCCGATCCAGGACAAGCATGAGATGAACGAGACGATGCCAAATGTGGTCGCTAAACTGAGCGCGGATGAGGCGTGCGTGGCGGCGTTTGCGAAAGCCTTTGGCAGCCGGGAGATCACGGCGGAGCGGGTGGCGATGGCGCTGGAGCAGCACCTCCTCACGCTGGTGTCCCAGGAGTCACGTTTTGACCGGGCGGCACGCAAGGTGGCGGAGCTGACGGAGAGCGAGAAGCGCGGGCTGAAACTGTTTGTAACGGAGTTTGACCCGAAGCGCGGGCTGCGGGGAGCGGACTGCTTTCACTGCCACGGGGGCACCCTGTTTGCGAGCCAGCCATTTGCCAACAATGGCCTGGAGCTGAGCGAGGATGATCTGGGGCGGATGGCGGTGACGGGAATCGAGGCGGACCGTGGAAAATTCAAGACGCCGAGCCTGCGCAATGTGGCGGTGACCGCGCCGTACATGCATGACGGACGCTTTGCCACGCTGGAAGATGTGGTTGAGCACTACAGCCGCGGGGTGAAACAGACGAGCACGCTGGACGCCAATCTGGCGAAGCATCCGGAAGAGGGCATTCAGCTCACGGCGCAGGAGAAGGCGGATCTGGTGGCCTTTTTGAAGACGCTGACGGATGAGAGTTTTACCGGCACCGCCGCCGCCACCGCCACCGCCGTGCGATGAGACGACCGCCCGGCGAATGGTTACCCCGTAAGGACTCGAACCTTAAACGAGAGAATCAAAATCTCCTGTGTTACCATTACACCACGGGGTAGAAGGTGCGCCGAGAGCGAGTGCATTAGAGCCTCATTTTGGCGGTGTGCAAGGGCTGCTTCGGACGGAAATGAGGCGAATTGAGGGTTATTTCACCGGTTGAGCGGCGGGAAAGGAAGTTTTTTCTGACTTTTGCGAGTCCGGGCAGGATTGAGGCTGGAGGCCTTGATTTTCCTTGGCTGCGCCGATTTCAGTAAAGTGTGATTTTCCTGAAATTATGGAAATATGAAATATTTATTCTTGCAATATATTTTATAATTTACATAATGGTTGAGTAATTCAGAATAAACTTATGAAGAAGCTCATCCTCATCCAGAACGACTATCCCGGCACCGGCAAGAGCACCCTGGCTCTGTGCTTTCACCGCTACCTTCAGCAGTATGGTGTCTCCCACCAACGCCTCTCCCTGACCGAAGAGGACACCCAGACGCAGGAAGGGATCACGAACCTCGATGCGAGTTCGCTGACACCGCGAACCTTTCTTGACCACATCGATGCCTCTCCCCTGACCATCCTGGACGTGAGCACGGGACTGGGAGAATACTTCAACAAATTCTACCAAGGCTGTGAGATGGACATGACGCTGCAGGCAGCGGGCGTGGCTGTCTCCGTGGTGCTGCCGGTCACGGCAGATCGCGAGAGCTTTGACTCAGTGACGGACGCGGCGGAAGTCTATTCCGACAATGCGGAATACCTGATCGCCCACCTGGTGACGAGCTGCTATGACGAAGACGACAAAGTCTGGGACACCAGCTACGCAGCGCGGGTGATGGACATGTTTGAAGCCGTGGAACTGCACATTCCAGAGATCAACTTCCAGGCGGAACTGAGCACCGAGCACATGAGCCTGGACACCGCCCTGCAGATCGAAGACGCCGAAGAGCGGCTGGGCAAGGAATTCAGCAAGTGGCAGCGCCGCGTGATGGGCCAGGTGGACAGCGCGCGCCAGTATCTGTTTGGCGATGCCTTCCGCCCCACAATGGCGCCGAAGCCGGTGAAAGCAGTCAAGAAGGCGAAGACGAAGCTGGCCGCGTGAGAGCGGAGTTGACGGTGGTTTACGGTCGTTGACGATGGTTGACGGTTGTTTTCCAAACCGATTTCCGATCCAGCGCTAACAATCGTCAACCATGGTCAACGATTGTTCAGCCATCGTAAACTCTGCCTTCTTTACTCAAACAATTCAGGGTAGCAGCGATTAGCGACGGCCCGGCTGAGAGCACGTATCTCGGCCGGGCTGGCACATTTGAGGACGGTTTTGGCGAGGGCTTCGCAGTCTGGAACGGAAAGGCGGCGGACGGCGTGCTTAACACGGGCGATCTGAGTGGTGGCGACGCTGAGTTCGTTCAGGCCGAGTCCGATCATCAGCGGAGTGAGGGTGAGATCTGAAGCCATCTCCCCGCAGATGCCGATGCGGATGCCTGCGGCGCGCGCAGCTTTGACGGACATGCCGATCAAACGGAGCACGGCCGGATGAGCGGGCTGATAGAGTGCGGCGACGCGGTCATTGAGGCGGTCAACGGCAATGGTGTACTGAGTGAGGTCATTGGTGCCGAGACTGAGGAAGTCCACCTCGGCAGCGATCAGATCTGCAGAGAGAGCAGCGCTGGGGATCTCGATCATGGCGCCGATTTCAATCTCCTCCGGCACGTAAATGCCCTCTTTGGTGAGCTCTTCGGCACAGTCTTTGAGGATGGTCTTGGCATCAATGACCTCCTGAACACCGGAAACCATGGGAAACATGATGCCGACACGACCGTGCACGGCCGCACGCAGGAGCGCACGGAGCTGGCGCTTGAACAGATCCTGCCTTCCCAGGGAAAGGCGAATGCCACGCCAGCCGAGGAAAGGGTTTGGCTCGGGATCGACGGCGAGACGCTCGTCCACCTTGTCGCCACCGAGGTCGAGGGTGCGGAAGACGACGCGCTTGGGGGCCTGGGACTGAACGACACGGCTGTAGGCGGAGGCGAGTTCGTCCTCCGTGGCATCCGGATTTTCCAAATGGAGAAACTCGGTGCGGAAAAGGCCCACCTCCTCGGCACCGCTGTCCTCGACGATCTTCATCTCTTCGATGAACTCGGCATTGGCACCGACGCAGATGGCGGTGCCGCATTTGGTGAGCGAGGGCTTGTGACGCTCCAGCTGGAAGGCGTCCTCACGACGCTCTGCCTGCTCCTCGCGCAGACGATAGCGGGCGAGGGTCTCGGCGTTGGGATTTTTGATGAGAAGGCCGCCCTCTCCATCGAGCAGCACCGTGTCGCCGCTGTGCAGTTCATCGCAGATGCCGTGCATTTTGACAACGGCGGGGAGCGCGAGCGAGCGGGCGATGATGGCGGCATGGGAGACGGCGCTGCCTGTTTCCAGGGCGAAGCCGAGGACCTTGCTGCGGTCAAGCTGCACGGTGTCCGAAGGAGTCAGGTCATGCGCGACGACGATGACCGGCTCGTCAAACATGGGGTGGTCAAGAAGCTCGCCACGGAGATGGCGCATGACGCGGTGGGTGACGTCCTTGACGTCCAGAAAGCGCTCACGCAGATAAGCGTCCGAGAGGCCGCGGAGGGCGTCCATGTGCTTGCACATGAGCTTGTAGTAGGCCCAGTCCACACAGACGCGCTGCTCGCGGACGGTCTTTTCCGTCTGCTTCAGGATGGTGGTGTCCTGAAGGATGAGGAGGTGAGTTTCGAAGATCTCGCTTTCGGCGCTGCCCTGCTCTCCGGCCATGACGCGCTGAAGCTCCTCGATCTCCCTGCTGGTGACAGCGAGAGCGGCGTGAAGGCGCTGCATCTGGTGGTCTTCGGTTCCCGGCTCGATGCTGTCCTCATCCGGCTCGTCAAAATGATCCTTCAAGACGTGGACGACCGCATGCGCAACCCCGTTCGACACTGCGGTGCCGGTCCAGGTTTTTTCTTGCAACGGGGGGAGGGAACTCATTTTCCGAGCCTACCTTTCATGAGGAGAAAGCATTTGGCAAACGCCACCATGCATCAAACTGAGGCAAGCACTTTGTCCACGCGCTTTTTCAAGGCTTCGGCCTTGGCTTCCTCGCCAATGATCTCGAGCATGGCGATGTAGTCGGTGGCGATGGCCTCATAGCTGCGGGACTCCTGCGGGAGCTGAGATTCCAAGATGGAAAGGCTCTTTTCAAAGTGCTGCTGCGCGGCGGCATTGTCCTTCAGCTCATGGCAGGCGGTGGCGAGATTGCACAGGGACTGGGCGACATCGCGGTGATTTTCTCCGAGGACTTCCGCACGGATCTGGAGGCCGTCCTCAAACATCTCGCGGGCCTGATCTGGAAAGCCGGCGGCGTAGTAGAGGCTGCCGAGATTGTTGAACACGCAGGCGACGGATTCGGACCTGCGTCCGCGCTTGTTTTCCAGAGTCTCCAGCGCACGGAGGTAGTGCTGCTCAGCCAGAGCGAACTTGTCCATGCACTTGTAGGTCATGGCGAGATTGTTGCGGAGCTGCGCGGCGACCTCGGCGTTTTCCCCACCGAGGGCTTCATGATTGCTGATGGCCTCTTCGTAGAAGGGCAGCGAGTCGGCCTCCCGGCCACTGAAGTCCAGCAGGGTGGCGAGATTGGTGCGCAGACTGGCCAGCACATCGCCGGGCAGTTCGTGACCCGCCGCGAAGTCGAGGGCTTCACGGTAGGCGGCTTCGGAGGCGGCAACGTCCCCGGCATCACGCTGGGCATCGCCCAAAGCGAGCAGGGCCCGAGCGAAGGCGGGAGCCTTGCCAGGAAACTCCTTCACCGCAGCACGCTGTGCCTCCACCGCTGAGAGGGCGGCTTGAACGGCAGAATCGGCAGAGACGGAAGAAGGTGTTGTTTCGGGCATGTTCTCGGCAAAAAAAGGAACGGTTGGTCGGGCGCGTACCTTCGTGGACAGAGGCGCCTCCCGTCAAGTGCCGCGTTTGGCCCAAAGCACAAAACTCGGGGGAGGAAGCCCCAGTTTAAAGTTTTAAGTTTCAAGTATTAAGTTCTGGAGGGGGACGACTTGAGCCCCTCTTCTCTCATGGCTTGAGCCAGAATTCGAAGAAGCGGTAGATTTGCTCGTTCGATTCTTCGTTGGGGTCGTGCTTTTCACGGTTGGTCATGGCCACGCGACTGGAGGTACCAAGGAGTTGATTGACTGCGATGGAGTGATTGAGGACGGACCAGCGCTTCGGGGGATCCTCGGCGCCTCCGGAGACGAGGAAGGGACGCGGGGCCATGAGAGCTTCGAGTTCCTGGAGGTCGTGGCCTTTTTCGATAAGGGTTTTATAGGCGCCGGTACGGGGGCTGTCTGGGGTGACAAGGCCGGGCTTGCGAGTGAGGGCGGGATCGAGGCCGAGGTACCAGGGTTCCTGGTAATTGATGCTGCCGCGTGTTTCGTCGAAAATGATGCCGGGATCGCTCCAGACAGCGCAGGCGTATTTGTCCCAGAGACAGGAGCCGAAGAGAGACCATTTGCCGCCGTAGGAGTGGCCGACGATGCCAACGCGAGCGGGATCGACCTCGGGCAAGGAGGCAAGAGCCTGGTACATGTTGGCGCTGATGTAGCCGAGATAGGAAAGCGGCTGGCAGTGGGCGACGGTGCTGAGGACGGGCTTGCGGGCGTCTCCACCGGGGGAGCCGATGCAGAGGGTGACGAAGCCGCGGCGGGCGAGCTGCCAGGCGAAGTCGCGCAGGGGTTTCTCGCTGAGGCCGGCGCTGGTTTCGGGATCGTAGTAGGGGACGAAAACGGCGGGGCGTTTGCCGGTGGTGGCGGGGAGAAGGAGGTAGCCGAGGCCGGTCTGGCCGGGGGCGATTTCGATGCGGATCTTGCGCTGGGTGACGTCCCCTTCCCTCTTGGTGGTCTCCAGCACTTCGATCTTTGGCTGCTCGATGACGGCAGGCCACGCGCCCATGATGGTGTGCCAGCCGGCGAGAATCTCGGCGCGGCGCCTGGCCCAGTCGGCAGGAGTCTTGACGGGGGAGCCGTCGTTGAAGATGAGGGGGGATTTGCCGGGAGAGAACTGGCCGGCGAATTCGGCGGGGACCTGGGTGAAGGGGAGGTCTTCTGCGTGAGTGAAGAGCGCCGAGGCGAGGATGCCGAGGAGGAGCGAAAGTTTCATGGAGAGATTGGTATGGGATGAACGGCGGTTTGCGCGGATTCCATGCAGGCGCGCTGATTTCTTCCGCCGCGAATCACGTGCGCAGTGCCGAGCATGCGAGTGCTGCGCCGGCGCTGCAGGAGCAAGGACGAGGACGACGCGTTCAGCGCGCGCCTTATTCCCGCAGATGTTCGCGAAGGATGCGGACGACTTCCTTGACGACTTCGGGGCGCTCGACGCAGCCGTGCCAGCAGGGGAGGACTTTTTCCGACTGCGCGCCTTCGAGATGGGAACTCCGGTAAGGGACGGCGCCGTCGGAACTTTCGAGCAGAGGCTTGCGCCCATACTGGCCGATGATGGAGTGGTAGGGCACGGGGATGGGCACGGAGTTCAGACCGTCATAGAAGGGATGCTCGTCTGAAAGTGTGCCGATGCTGAGAAATGCAAAGAACCCCCAGTCACGGATCTGGGGGGAGAGGGCGTCGGTGTTGCCAGTGATGAGCTGCTGGGAAATGAGCAAGGTGTCCACGGGCAAACGGATGAGGGAAGCGAGGCGGCGAACGATGTTCATGCCGGCGATGTTGCTGCCGTGGTGTGGAGTGGTGATGAAGACCAGGCGCTTCACCTGAGACTGCGGCTTGAACTTGAGCGTGCTGACGAGGCGGTCGCGATCAGAAGCGGAAACATTGAGTTTTTCGGGGGGCTTGGTGAAGATGGCGTTCCAGAGCTTGTCCTTGGGATCGATGGCCTGCATGCGGCTGAGGAGTCCGCCCATGCTGTGGCCGACGAGGATCATGCGATTCATGCCGGGGTCGTTGCGATCCGGGTCGTAGTGGTCGCGGGCCTGCTGAAGGGAGGCACGGAGGCGGGCGGAAGTCTGAGGCACGCTCATGCCGGTGGGGTAGAGGAAGTACCAAGGCTGATATTTTTTCCGCAATTCGGGATCTGAACTGATGGCATTGACGGTGTTCAGCCAGATGTGGGGGTCTGACATGAGGCCGTGCACAAAGACCACAGGAATGCGCTGGGGATCATACGAGTCCATGCGGTAGAGCTGGCAGTCTCCCAGAGTGCGCTCGGGATAGAGGAGGCCGAGCCAGGAGAACAGGCGCATTGTTTTTGGGGACAGGGCGCGGTCCTTGGCGGCGGTAAAGTTAGCGGCGAGGGGGCGCTCATCCTGGCGGACCTTCACGGATTCGACATTCAAGGCATTGTGCAAATGCAGCCGGCAGTGGCGAGGAGTGGCGGGGTCTGCATCGTCATCGTCCACCTCCATGACGGCGGTGAGGGTGAGGTTCCCACCGTTTGGAGGCATGAAGGGGTGCTCCTTGCGGGCTTCGGGGGTGCGGAGCACGTGTCCGACAACGGGCACCCCCAAACCAGAACGCTCCGAGAGCGTGTCTTCGGAATGCGTTTTCTTCCGCGAAGGAAGAATGATCTGGTCCATCTGCGCGGGTGGGACTTCACGACGCGGGCTGGCCTTGGGGTCGAAGTCAATCTGGAAAGACTGAGTTCCAGAGGCAAAGACAGTGCCGCTCTGCCAGTAGCGGGGGCTTTGGTGATCATCCCACTCATGCAGGAAGCTGGCGAGCGCCTGATCATACTGATCCTGCGCGCGGCGGCGCTGGGCGGATGGCCCGTGATGCATGCCGTCCCAGCCCGCAGCCATGTGATCCAGCAAAGCGGCCATGCGGCGTTTTTCACGCGCGGTCAGCGAGGTCTCCGCGCGCGGTGTCTCCACGCGGAGCACCGAGTGGCAGGAAACCAGCACGCCACAGGTGGCGAGCGCCAGAGAGCGGAGCACACTGCCGGGCGGCATCACTTTTTCTCCACGATGGGTGTGAGCTTGATGTTGCGGATGGCCGCGGTGGTGCTGAATGTGGTGAGAGAGAGCGGCAGGTAGCTTTCGATGGGACCGGGACGGATGCCGATTTTTTTGCCCTCGATGTCTTCATCGATGATCTGCTTTTCGCCGAGCCAGGCGCTGAGATTTTTGGGAGTGACACGAAGCTTGATGGCGTACCATTCGTCGTCCTTGTAGCGCTGGTAGCTGGAGGTGTTGTTGTCGGAGGCGTCCATGCCATCGATGCAGGAGATGCCGGTGACGCTGCCGCCCCAGCCGCCGCAGACGAGGGTGGCGCAGTGTTTGAGGTCGCCGACGGGAAAGGTGAGGCCGACGAAGAAATCGACGCCCTGCATGCGCTTGGCTTCGAGCGTGATCTCGTAGTTGGTCGTTGGCAGAGCGGCGGCTTTCTTGTAAATGGCACCGCTCACGTTTTCCCCCTGATTGATAATCATGAGGCCACCCTCCAGTTCCACCACCCCGCTGCCGCCGACGTCCACGGTCTCCCAGTCGTCGAGTGATTTGCCGTTGAAGAGAACGACTTCCCCGGCGGCCTCAGGTTTGGCGGCGGCGGGCTTGTCTTCGGCAGTGACAAAGGCGGTGCCGAGCACCAGAAGAGAGGTCAGGATGGAAAATTTCATGGCTTCGGCCCGCACCCTCAGCGTGGCACGGCCCACGGTCAAGCTTCACAAAAATCACCTTCAATCATGCTCAACCCCGATCTAAAAACCATCATCATCATGGGAGTTTCCGGCTCCGGCAAATCCGTCGTCGGCAGCCTGCTGACCGCGAAACTCGACGGCGTCTTTGAGGATGGCGATGACTTCCACCCGGCGTCAAACAAGGCGAAGATGTCCGCTGGCACACCGCTGAACGACGAGGACCGGTGGCCATGGTATGCGAAGCTGCGGCAGCGGATCGAGGACATGCGGCACCTGACGCCGATCTATGTGCTGGCATGCTCCGCGCTGAAGCCGGAGTATCGTGACAAGCTGCGGGCGCACGATCACGCGGAGACGCTGAAGTTTGTGCTGCTGGAAGGGACGCAGGAACTCATCGCCACCCGGCTGGCGGGGAGGAAGGGGCACTTCATGCCGCCTAGCCTGCTGACGAGCCAGCTGGCAACGCTGGACCCGACGCCCGATGTCCTGCGAGTGTCGATCGATCAAACGCCGGAAGAGATCGTGAACGACATCATTCAGAGACTGGAAAAGGCATGAGCGGCAAAGTTCAGCGTCTGTTCTGGGGATGGGATGCGCCGGTGCTGGAAAAGGCCGTGGCCTACCTGTGCCGCGGCTGGGATGGCAGGCAGGCGCTGGATCTGAGCAGCACTCTGCTGCTGGTGCCGAACGGTGAGGCGGGACGCCGGCTGCGTGAAGCGCTGGCGCAAACGACCAACGAGACGGGAACGGCGGCGCTGGTGCCGCACCTGTGGCTGCCGGAGCAGGCGCTGCTGCCTCAGACGCGCCGGCATGTAGCGGCGACCGCACTGCAGGCGCAGATGGCGTGGCAGCGCGCCCTGGAGCGCGTGCCACTGGAGGAACTGAAGGCGCTGTTTCCAAAACTGCCGAAGGAGCGCGGCTGGGGCTGGGAGGCGGAGACGGCGCGGATGCTGGGTGAGCTGAAAATGCTGCTGGGGACCGGTGGGCTGACTTTTGCAGACACAGCCAGTGCGCCGGCGGCGCAGCGCGATGCGGCGCGGTGGCAGGACCTGGCGAAAATCGAAGAGGTGTACTTTGAAGAACTCGCGAATGCGATGGTGACGGACGGGCAGGCCCTGAAGAGGCGGCATGCGCATGAGCCGGTGCTGCCGGAGGGCGTGGAGAAGATCGTGGTGCTGGCGTCTCCCGACCTGCCGCCGCTTCTGGACGCGTGGATCGCGGGATGTGCGAAGCGTGGCGTGGGTGTGGTGGTAGCGGTGCAGGCACCGGAAGCGATGGCGCATTCGTTTGATGCCTGCGGCAGGCCCTTGCCGCTTTATTGGGGCGAGTATGCGGAGAACAGCCTGCCGTTTGATGACGGGCAGATCGATGTCATGCGCGACCCTTCCACGCAGGCGACGCGGACGCTGGACCTGATGCGGGAGCTGGTGCCGCAGGGACGAACGGCGCTGGGTGTGTGCGACGCGGAGGTGGGGAGCCTGCTGCTGGAGAAGCTGGCGCTGGAAGAGGCGCGGAGCTTTGAGCCAGGAGGCACGCCGGTGCAGCGCGAAGGTTTGTGGCATGTGCTGGAGTGCTTCCGAGTGCTGCTGAGCACCGGGGCGTGGCGGGCGTTTGCGGCGCTGCTGCGCATCGAAGAATTTCGGGATGCTGTGATTCCGAGAGTGGCTGGTGCGAAGGTGATCCCGATGGATGGCGCAAATGGTGACGAGGGCGATGGAGCGAGAAAACCAAGCGTGTCTGCGCTGCTGCGCGCGGCGGATGATTTTACCAGCGAACATCTGCCGGTGACGTTGGCGCATGCGAAGGAGCTGCCGCTGGCGAGATACCCTGCCCTGCTGCCCGCGGTGAAGCACACGATGGACCTGCTGGATGAATTGAAGAAGCAGACACCAACGCAGGCGGCGCGGACGCTGATCCTGCGGCTGCTGGGCGAGCGTGAGTTTAATCCCGAAGCGCCGGGGCACCGGGAACGGACGGAGCTGGCGAGCGAGTGGCTGCGGATCACTGAGGAGCTGGAGCAGGAGGCACAGCGGTTTGGACTAAAGCCAAATGCGGAGGATACTTTTTCTCTGTCGCTGGAGTGCCTCGCGCAGAGCCGGCTGGCGGAGCCGCGCGGGGAGATCGACCTGGTGCTGCAAGGCTGGCTGGAACTGCTGTGGGAGAAGTCGCCGAACCTGATCGTGACAGGACTGAATGAGGAGCATGTGCCAGGCATTTTCATCAGCCACCCCTTTCTGCCGGACGGGCTGCGCAACGCGCTGGGGCTGCCGTGCCAGAACACACGGTTTGCGCGTGATGCCTTCATCCTGGCGGCACTGGCCCAGCAGCGGCTGGGCGAACGCGGCAAGCTGCGGCTGCTGTGCGGCCAGTGGAGCGACGGGGGCGATGCGCTGAGACCCTCACGGCTGCTATTTCTGTGTGACAACAAGGTGCTGCCGCAGCGCGTGGCGCATTTGTTTCCCAAGGAGGAGGAGCAGCAGGCGGAGGCAGAGCCGAAGCGCGTGCTGGCGTGGCCGCTGCGGCCGGACTGGAGACCGAAGGCGGTGGAGACGATCTCGACTTCGCGGCTGCGGCAGTATCTGGGCTGTCCGTTTCGCTATTACCTGACCTATACCCGAAACATGGCCGCCGTGGAAACGGGCAAGCGTGAGCTGGATGCGGCCGAGTTTGGCAATCTGATTCATCATGCGTTTCATCGCCTGAGCCTGGAGGCGAGCATGAAGGACTGCACGCATCCGGGGCAGATCACGGAATGCCTGGAGGCGGCGGCAAGAGAGCGTGTGCGGGAAATCTACGGTGAACGGCCCGCGCCGCTGATCACTTTGCAACTGGACAGCATTCTGCAACGGCTGCAGCAGGCGGCGAAAGTGGAGGCGCTGAACCGGCAGCAGGGGTGGCGCTGCATTGAAGCGGAGCTGAAGATCGGCGGGGAGGAGGATGCGCTGCCGTTTTTGATAGGCGGGGCACGGCTGAAGGGCCGGATCGACCGGGTGGAGAAGCATGTGGACGGCACGCTGCGGATCGTGGATTTCAAAAGCTCTGACAAGCCGCGGCCGCCGGAGGAGTCTCACTACAAAGTGATCACCACACGGACGAAACTGACAGAGGCGGATGAATGGAAGTGCTTTGACCTGCCCGATGGCAAGCGGGGCCTGTGGCTGGACCTGCAGCTGCCGCTATACGCGGCGGCGCTGCAGCAGCGCGGACAGCCGGTAAGCCGGGTGGCGTATTTTGCGCTTCCCAAGAGCATTCAGGAAACGGAGATCCTGTCCTGGGAGGATTTTGATGAGGAGCTGATGGCGGCGGCGCTGGCGTGTGCGGCGGAAGCGGTGAAGCGGATCCGTGAAGGAGTGTTCTGGCCACCGGCGGAGCGGGCGGCGAACGGGAGCTACGAGGAGATGCTGCTGGGGGACCCGATGTACAGCGTTCAGCCGCCTCTTGCATAATCACGAGGCCCCGCTTATCAAGCTGGCTCTTTATGTCCGACCTTAAACTTCTCATCACTGGCAGCAAGGGCCGCATGGGCCAGGCCATCATTCGTGCCGCCGAAGCTCAAGGCGTCGCCGTCGCCTCCACCGTGGATGTGGGCGATGCTCTGTCCCCTGCTCTGGACAAAGCCGACAGCGTGATCGATTTCTCGTCCCACCTTTTCACCAATGAGCTGCTGGACGAGTGCCTGAAACAGAAGAAGAGCCTGGTGATCGGCACGACGGGGCATACGAATGAGGAGCTGGCACGCATCCGTGAGGCGGCGAAGACGCTGCCGGTGGTGTTTGCGTCCAACTACAGTGTGGGTGTGAACACGCTCTTCTGGCTGACGCGCAAGGCGACGGAGCTGCTGGGACCGGACTTTGACCTGGAGGTGGTGGAGATGCACCACCGGATGAAGAAGGATTCGCCGAGCGGAACGGCGCGCACGCTGGTGGAGATTCTGGCAGATGTGCGCGGTCTGGAATATGACAAGGACTGCAAGCACGGCCGCTTTGGAGATGTGGGCGCTCGGACTCCGAAGGAGATCGGTGTGCATGCGATCCGCGGCGGGGATGTGGTGGGCGATCACACGGTGATCTTTTCGAACGTCGGCGAACGCGTGGAGCTGACCCACAAGGCCAGCAGCCGTGATACTTTTGCCAATGGGTCCGTGCGCGCTGCGGTGTGGCTGCAGGGGAAGCCTGCGGGGCTGTATGACATGCAGGATGTGCTGGGGCTGAAGTAAAAGTTTGCGATGGCTGGCAGTGGTTTGCCGTTGTTTGCAATGGTTTCCAAACCGCTGCATACCCTCGCCTACGACTGAAAATCATGAAATTCGGCATCGCCCTCGGCTCCAATCTCGGCGATCGCGCTGCCAACATTCAGCGCGGCATCGACCTGCTGATGGCGCGTGTGCCAGGCATCCGGCTGAATGCGAGTGCGCGGGTGTACGAGACTGAGCCGGTGGATTGTGCGCCGGGGACGCAGGCGTTTTTGAATACGGTGATTGAGGTGGCTGCGGAGTGCAGGCCGGAGGAGCTGCATGTGCATTTGAAGGCGGTGGAGCAGGCGCTGGGAAGGCCGGAGCAGCGGGAGAGGAACTCGCCGCGTACGCTGGATCTGGACCTGTTGTATGCGGATGATGTGGTGAGCGATGATCCCGTGCTGACGCTGCCACACCCTCGCATGCATCTGCGGCGCTTTGTGCTGGAGCCGCTGGCGGACATCCGGCCGGAGTTGGTGCTGCCAGGGCAGAAGGAGACGGTGGCGGACCTGCTGAGGGAGATGACGGTTGTTGACGGTGGCTGAACGATCGTTGACGGTGATTTTTAAAATCCACGCCAACCACCGTCACCTCTCCTCATGACCGAAGCGCAACCTGCACCCAACTCCGACCCTGGCCGCTGGATTCGTTTTGCCCTCGTCATGCTGCCCGTGGGCACGATCATTCTTGGCATCGCGTCCTTTGGCATCTGGCAGTGGAAGAAGGACCAGGCGGCGGACCGGTCCTTCAAGTATGCGCAGGCGCTGCGGCGGACGATCAGCGCGGAAGGGATTGAACGGCATGTGGGGATTCTGCGCACGGCGCTGAGCAAGGAGGACCGGGACCTGAGCATCCCGGGGTATCTGCAGTCCACCATGGGCGCGGAGAACATGGGCTACAATGTGAGGCGTGAGCGCTTCGGCAGCGAGCAGTCGGTCATCGACGCAGAGCTGACGGGGACCAAGCGGCCGATGGAGGTGGTGATGGTGCTGGTACCTTATGGCGGCGCCCCTGAGCGTGCCGAGAGCACGGCGCAAGCGATCGCTGAGAGCCTGAGCATCGCGCATGAAATCACGGGCGAGAAGGTGGTGCGCTCGTTGCGTTTTGCGTTCATTCCAGACACACCTGCCGCAGTGGAGGAGCTGAGCAAACTACTGAAGCGCGACGGGGAACGGCTAATGCATTTGTTTGTGCTGGGCGGACCGGAGACGGAAGGCATCGCCACCATCTCACGGGTGCTGGAAACCACGACGAAAGGCACACGCGTCATCTCCCAGCCCGCGTCAGGCACGGCGCAGGATACGCTGCAGGCCGCCTACACTCTCAAAGCCATGCTGCTGGATGCAGCGGAACTGCCATGATCGTGACCTGCCGTCAGATGCAGCAATGCGAGGAAGCCGCCTTCGAACGCGGTGTGAGCGCGGCGGCACTGATGGAGACGGCCGGGCGGGGCATTGCCGGAGTGGTGCGGCAGTTTGCGCCGCGTGCGGGATCGCTGGTGCTGTATCTCGGCAAAGGGAACAACGCGGGAGATGCGCTGGTGGCAGCGCGGCATCTGGAGGCGGACGGGTGGAAAGTGCATGTTCGGCTGTGCTGCGCGCCGGAGGCGATGAAGGAGCTGCCACGTGGACATCTGGCGGGGCTGCGGAATTTTGTGCGAGTGCTGGATGATGCGATGGCGTTTGATTTCCCAGCAGGGCCGCTCGTATGCCTGGATGGGCTGGTGGGCATCGGTGCCCAAGGACCGCTGAAGCCGGAGCTGCGAATGCTGGCACGGGAGATGAACCTGCTGCGCTCCAAACGGCATGCGATGACGATTGCGATGGACCTGCCCTCGGGCCTGGACGGGGACCGTGGCGAAGCATGCGAGGATGCGGTGGAGGCGGATGTGACAGCGGTGGTGGCGCAGATCAAAGCGGGGCTGCTGGAGGATGGCGCAGATCATTACGTGGGCCGCATGGCTCTGATACCGGTGGCGGAGCTGAACGAAGCCAAGGGTGATGCGCAGGCGGAGGTGCTGACGCCGCGCCTGCTGCGGGAGTGGCTGCCAAGGCGCGCGAATGACATGCACAAGGGTGAGGCGGGGCGCGTGGGCATCCTGGCGGGTTCGCCGGGGTTTCTAGGAGCGGCGGAGCTCGCATGCCGTGGGGCGATCCGCACTGGCGCGGGGCTGGTGACGCTGCTGGTGCGGCCGGAGGCGTATCCGCTGCTGGCACCGCGCATGCCGGCAGAGGTGATGGTGAAGCCAGTGACGGATTATGGCGAGGTACTGGAGATGCGATTTGATGCGCTGGTGGTCGGGCCCGGGCTGGGCTTTGCACATGAGAAAGAGATCATGAAAGTGCTGGCGGAGACCAAGACGCCGACGGTGGTGGATGCGGATGCTCTGACCATGCTGGCGAAGCATCCGGAGGTGCTGGATGCGACGGGCGAGCTGCCGCGGCTGATGACGCCCCACCCTGGCGAGATGGACCGCATTCTGCGCAATTTTCCAGGCTGGCATGGCATGAGCCGCCGTGCACTGGTGGAGGCGCTGACGGAGAATGCACCGGGACGCACGCTGCTGCTCAAGGGAGCGCGTACGGTGATTGGTGCGCATGGTGAGGTGACGCTGTTTAACACGACGGGGCATCCCGGCATGGCCAGCGGCGGCATGGGCGATGTGCTGTCAGGGGTGTGCGCTGCCTTTGCGGCACAGCAGCTGACGCTGCATCATAGCGCGGGGCTGGGAGCGTGGCTGAGTGGACGTGCGGCGGAGCTGTGCGTGAGCGAAGGCGGGATGGCGATGGAGGCGGTGGGGGCGACTGATGTGGCGGCCAAGCTCGGTGCGGCGATGCGGGATTTGAAGGAGGGGCGGTTTTGAGGGAGCGGAGGGAGTTACAAGTTTAAGGTTTCAAGTTTCAAGTTGGCGGAGCACTGCGTGGAGACGGGACTGCAGTGCAGATAGGCGCAGCGAACCGGACCGGCTAAAGCCGGGACTCCAATACGAAAAAGCGAAAGCGGGCTACACACCTTCCAGTCAGGCAGGCTTTCTAAACAGTCCCATGACGAAGGTGATTATGGCGAGGACGAGCAATAGATGAACGAACGCGCCAAGGATGTGCAAACTGAGCCAGCTGGCGAGCCAGAGGATGAGGAGAACGATAGCGACCGTGTAGTACATACCGGCTCATCGCTGCCGGCTGAGGATTTGGGCGTGCGAGACTGCGGGAACCTTGTTTATGGTGGACAGACGCGGGGTGTTGGGAACGAAGGCGTGCTTCTGCGTCACCATCACCTCCTTTTTCCGTAACTATTCAGGTTGGTGGTAATTGGAATGGAAGATGCGGCGCACTGGGGCTTTGGCCCCCCCCTCACCCGACCTCTCCCCGAAGGAGGCTCAGAGCTGCTATGTCTGGAGCGGGGAGAGGAGGTTTGCGTTGTTACTCCGACTGAGTTTTAAAGCGTCCCAACGCCAATTCCCTGAACCATCATACCCAGATTCCCTGAGGACCTGAATAGTCACCTTTTCCCCCGGTCACTTCACGGCTTCATACAATGAAGCGATCCCGAAGGTGAGCTGGCGGGCTTTGGCGCTGGCGAAGCCGTTGGCGCAGATCATGGACTCCATGTCTTTGCCGGAGGGGAAGCGCTCGATGGAGCCGCAGAGATAGACGTAGGCTTCGCGCTTGCCGGTGATCCAGCCGGCGATGCGGGGCATGATCTGCTTGAGATAAAAAAGGTAGAGCTGACGAATGCCGGGGACGCGAGGGATGGAAAAGTCGAGAACGAAAAGGCGGCCGCCAGGGCGGAGGACGCGGCTCATTTCCTGAAGGGCGGCGGGCCAGGAGGCCATGTTGCGCAGACCGAAGGCGACGGTGAGGACGTCGAAGACAGCATCCTGAAAAGGCAGCGCGAGGCCGTCCGCCGCGACGAGGGAATGGAAGTGGCGGGCCTGAGCCTCACGCATCATGGGGACGGAGAAATCGGCACCAAGAACTCTGGCCTGAGGGCAGGCTTTTTGAATGGCCTGGGCAAGGTCGCCACTGCCAGTGGCAAGGTCAAGAATGCGGCGGGGATTGAGTTCGGCGATGCGACGGGAGGTGGTGCGCCGCCAGAGGCAGTCAATGCCGAGGCTGAGGACGTGATTGGCCAGCACATACCGCGACGCGATTCCCGCAAATGCCTGCCTTACGAATCCTGCGTCTTGCATGTCTCCTTCACCTTTCTGTGTAACCGGTCACCGTTTTTCTCGCACTGCATGGCGGCCACATTGCCGCCTTATCCTCGTTTGACGAGCCGTTTTTTAGAGGGCTTCAGGGTGGAAAAACAGCCGCGCGGCATCAGCACCGCATGCCTTCGATCCTTTGACATACCGCCCTATTCTCAGCGACGGTTCTCACCTGCAGCCGCCTCAACGTTTCCGAGGGAAACCCCTCAGTTAGAGGGGGATGGTGCTCACGAAAGGACTCGAACCTTCACGATGTTACTCACTAGAACCTGAATCTAGCGCGTCTACCAATTCCGCCACGTGAGCAATGGAGTCGGGTTGACTGGGGACGTGAGTTTTGACCACGCCAGAAAATACTCAAGCGGGAAAAATGACTTTCTTCTGGCGAGACGTCAGAGCCGGGGTTAGGCGCGTGCGCATGTCTTTTCGTCTTGAGATGCTGCAGGTGGCGCGGCTGGCTCCGAAACTCCTGGGGGAGTCGGCGGAGCTGGTGGAGGCGTTTTTACGTTCGCGGGTGTCCCCCGAGGGAGGTTTTTTGGATCGCAATGAGAAGCCGGACCTGTACTACACCGTCTTTGGGCTGGAGGGACTGCAAGCGCTCTCGGTGGATGCGAGCACGATCCCCGATGTGAAGCCGTGGCTGGCGCAGTTTGGTGAGGGAGAGCGGCAGGATTTTGTGCATCTGTGCTGCCTGGCGCGCTGCTGGGCGAATGCGGGGATGCAGGATTTTTCCACCGCATCGCGCGAGGCGCTGGCGGCTCGCATCGAGGCGTTTCGCTGTGCGGATGGTGGTTACCATCAGGCGCCGAATCGGGCCAAGGGGAGCGCGTATGGCTGCCTGCTGGCCTGGGGCGCTTATCAGGATCTGGGGGGAATACCGCCGGAACCATGGCGGCTGGCTGAGTGCATGGGCGGACTGAGGACGAAGGATGGGGCGTGGTCGAATGAGCCCGGGATTCCGGTGGGATCTACGACGGCAACAGCAGCGATGGTAGCGCTGCACCGGCACATGGACATGGCCCCGCCAGCGGAAGCGGTGGACTGGCTGCTGCGGCAATGCCTGCCCGCGGGGGGATTTTTAGCGCTGCCTGCGGCTCCCATTCCTGATCTGCTTTCCACGGCCGTGGCGCTGCATGCGCTGGATGCGGTGCAGGCGGATTATTCAAAGGTGAAGGAGCCGTGCCTGGATTTCGTGGATTCGTTGTGGAATGCCACGGGCGGATTTCACGGCAACTGGACGGATGATGTGCTGGACTGCGAGTATACGTATTATGGAATGCTGGCGCTGGGGCATCTGGCGTAGGCGATGAGCGCACTGAAAGCCATGAGGCGAGTGTGCGCGTGAGGGATCAGGATGATCCCTCTCCTGGGTGGGTTCGGTGTGATGTTTGGGCGCAAAAAAACCCGGGCATTGCTGCCCGGGTTTTCGGAAGTGCTGGATTAATTAAGCGAGGGCTTCCGTGAGGATGCGACCGCCGTTGACGATGTCGATGGGGCGACCGCCGTCTGCCATGATGCGCTTCTCGCTGTTGATGCCGAGGAGGCGATACATGGTGCGGGCAAGGTCTTCGGGTCCGACGGCATCGCGATCTGGCTCACCACCGAGGGCGTCGGAGGCACCGTGGATGTAGCCTTCTTTGACACCACCACCGGCAAGGGCAACGGAGAAGACGCGCGGCCAGTGGTCACGGCCATTGGTGCCGTTGATCTTGGGCGTGCGGCCGAATTCGGAACTGACCATGACGAGGGTGCGCTTGAGCATGCCACGGTCTGCAAGGTCGGTGATGAGGCGTGCGAAGGCCTGATCGAAGTTCGGGGCCTGGCCGTTGAAGGCGTCCTTGATGTTGGAGTGGTGGTCCCAGCCGCCGTAGTTGACGGAGACCATGCGGACGCCGGCTTCCACCAGACGACGGGCGAGCAGGAAGCGCTGACCGGCGGTGTTGCGGCCGTATTCGTCACGCAGCTTGTCGGATTCCTTGGTGAGGTCAAAGGCTTCGCGGGCTTTGGCGCTGCTGATGAGGCCGTAGGCGGCCTGATAGAAGCTGTCCATGGCGCTGATGGAGTCGGCTTTTTCGACGGCCTTGAAGTGCTCGTCCACAGTGCCGAGGAGATTGCGGCGGCGGTCGAAGCGCTTTTCATCGACGTCTTTCGGGGTGAGGAGATCGCGAACGGTGAAGCCTTTGTCAGCGGGGTCGCTGCCGAGGGCGAAGGGGCCGAAGGCGCTGCTCATGTAACCGGTGCCCTGCTCAGGAGCGACCATGTTTGGCACGACGACGTAGGGAGGCAGGTTGTTGCGGCTGCCCTGCTCGTGAGAGATGACGGAGCCGAAGCTGGGGAACTTGATGGCCGGGCTGGGGCGGTAGCCGGTGAACATGTTGTGCGTGCCACGCTCATGGGCGGCTTCACCGTGGGTCATCGAGCGGATGACGGTGAGCTTGTTCATGATCTTGGCGATGTTCGCGAACTTCTCACCGACGTATTCGCCAGGGATGGAAGTCTTGATGGGAGTGAAGGGGCCGCGATAGTCTGGAGAGGCAAAGGGCTTGGGATCCCAGGACTCGTGCTGCGCCATGCCGCCGGGAAGGTAGATGTGAATGACCGAATCCGCGACCGCCTTGAAGGACTCCACTTCAGGCATGACCTGAGCCGCCTGGAGGCGAAGCATCTCGGGAAGCGAGAGGCCAAGACCGCCGAGCATGCCGACGTAGAGGAAGTCACGACGGCTGACACCGGAGCGCAAATCAAGGTGATTGCCTTGGCAGAGTGAGTGCATTTTCATAGGAGAAGAGGGGGGGAGTTGTTGCTGGATTCGTGAGGAATTACGGGGCGCTCAAAGCGATCTTGCGGATCTTGCGAAAATTTACACAAATCCTGATGAGGGGCGATTCGGAGTCTCAGGGGGTGACCCAGCCTGCCTGCACGAACTGATGGATCCACACCTGGAAGTCCACCGGGGCGTCCGCGGGAAACTTGAGCTTTAGAATCATCGGCACGGTGGCGTCTGAGCTTTGCTGCAGGCGGAAGTCCAGCTCCCTGGCCAGAGCGCTGGATTTTTCAGCGTAGCCATAGACGACCTTGGCGCCGGGTTCGGAGATATTTCGAAGGCTGTAGCAATTGAGCACCGAAGGATCGCCGAACTGATTTTCAAAGTGTCCTGCCGGAGAAACCTGCACGCGAAACAGCGTGGGGGCGGCCTGTTTCAGATCGAGGAAGTCAGACCAGGCCATCTCGCCGGCACCGACGAAGGATTCCCAGTCCACCAGGGGGCCGGAGGCGGAGTGCTCGACGGTGGCAACGCGACGACCGCCGCCCTCGAACACGACCACGTGCTCGCTAAACTTGGGAGACTTTTCGGAGGCTTCAACAATCGAGTCGAAGGCAATGGGGCCATCCGCATTTTTTGCGTAGTAGATGCTCATCAAGGGGACCACACGCAACTTGTCGCGCACCAGCAGAGCGCGCTTCTGCCAGGTGGGTGTTTTCAGGAAATTGGCCAGAGCCTCCTCAGCAGCGGCGAGCTTGGCAAGATTTTCACCCAAATTGCTGGGAGCCACCGGAAGAGCCGTTGCAGTCTTGAGGTTTTCACTTCCCGGAGGACGAAAGACGAGGTTGCCGGAATTTATCTGCGGCTTGGGCTCATCCGGGGGCAGCATGGAGGCCAGGGACGGAGCCACGGCGCCGTTTTCTCTGGCAGGCGGGGATCCGGCCTTTTCAGCCGGAGGGGTGGTGGCGGCCTTTTGCGGTTCGGCGGCAGATGGAATCATGCTCCAGGCGACCAGGAGAAGCACGAGGACGCCGACCACGGCGGCACCGATCAGCAAGCGCTTACGAAACAGCTGGATCTCAGGATCCATGCGCATGCGCTCGAAGGCGTCTCCAGGGAGAGGCTGGGGCTCATGGGAAGGCTCCATGCGACTCTGGGCCACAGGGGGTGCGGGGGCCGGTTCGTTCTGACCCATCAGCAGCGCACGGCGCTTGGTCTTGGTGGTCTTCTCCGCCATCTGAAGCATCACCATCTGGCCGCATTCGGGACAGGGGCGTGAGCGTGTCACTGAGGAAACCTGGATTTCGACAGTTTTTTCGCAATGAGGACAAACGAGGGTGGTGGCCGGCATTCTGGGCTGACTTTGGGGGTAACGAACAATCTGGCTTGTGGATGGATGCCCCGCAACCGGTGGTTGTTCAATTTGCCTACCAACCCGACATGGCCACCCCGCCGGAGGAGCGCAGGCGCTGCAGGCCCCAGCTCATCATGATCCGGGCATCCTCCCAGATATATTTGGTCTTGGTGCCAAGCTGCACCAGGATGACCTCCCGGCTGCCGCTGGCCGCGCTGGAGATCAAACAGCGTCCGCTGGCCACGGTGTATCCGGTCTTCATGCCGTTGCATTCAGGCATCTTGCCGAGGAGTTCATTGGTGTTTGTGAGAGTGACCACGTGCCCGTCCGCGCGGCGGAAGGCGAAGTATTTCCGCCGGACCACGTCGCGGATGGTGCTGTTACGGTAGGCAGCCATGGCCACGCGGGCCATGTCCCGCGCGGTGGAGTACTGGCCGCTCACCGTCAGGCCATGGGGGTTTCTGAAATGGGAGTTGGTGCAGCCGAGGGAGCGAGCCTTGGCATTCATTTTTTCCGTAAAGGCGGAGATGCTGCCGGCATTGTCACGCGCCAGTGCATTGGCGACGTCATTGGCGCTTTTCACCAGGAAGGCATAGAGGAGCTCGCGGCGGGTATAGACTTCACCGGGCTTTATGCCGAGGCGGGTGGGCTCCACGGAAACGTCCGAGGCCTGGATGCGGACCATTTTGTCCAGATTTCCAGCGTCCAGGACGACCATGGCGGTCACGAGCTTCTGAGTGCTGGCCACACCGCGCGCAGTCTCAAAGCTGCGCCCGGCCAGATGCTGCCCCGTGCGTGCGTCCAGAAGGAGGTAGGAGGCGGCTCGTATGGACGGACCGGAGGTGGCCACCAGCATGGGACGCTCCGGAAGCATGACGGGCATGATCTGGGCGGAGTCTCCCTGGGCATACATGTGCTGGGTATTGGGAGCGACGGGGATGGCCCGGGTCACCCCCTGCTCGGCACAGCTGGCCAGCGACCACGCGGCCGTGACCGTCATCAATAGCTGGATCAATCTTGTCATCATGCGTTCAACATCGTGGGAGAGTGCCATAACGGTTCGCAGCTTTCATGCCGTACAAACATCTGTGGCAGGGTCCATCTAGGCCACCGGGAGTTTATTGTCAAACCTTGCGCCCGCCGCGCGGCGCTCCATGTTCGCGCCCCATATGGCACTTATCATCAACGGCGAACACATCGACGACGAAATCATTGAGGCGGAGTTTCGCCATATCAAAAGCCACTACGAGCGCACCCTGCAGGTGGCCTGCTGCGAGAGAGACCCTGAGTTTCGCGGCATTGCCAAGGACAACCTGACCTCGCGTGCGCTGCTGGGGCAGGAAAGCCGCAGAAGATACCCAGAGGTGTCCGAAGCGGACGTCACCGCGCGCCTGACCAAGCTGATCGACGAAGCGGGCGGCGAAACGCAGTTTTACATGAACATCGGCATGCCGATGAAGGACGAGGCCGTGGTACGGGAAAACGTGTCCGGCGGCGTGCGGCTGGACAAAATGCTGCAGGAGATCTACGCGCCGGAACCTGAGCCGACGGAGGCTGAACTGCGCGAGTGCTATGAGGCAAACCTGAAGCACTACATGACGGAGGAGGAGATCAAGGCCTCCCACATCACCAAGAGCCTGCAGGGCGCCACGAGCCGCAAGGAAATCTACCAGGCCATGCGGGATGTGCGCTCCCAGCTGCTCGCGGGCGCGGATTTCGCCAAACTGGCGGAGGAGCACCGCAATGCCGAACAGCAGCAGATTGACCTGGGGTGGTTCAAGCGCGGTGAGTTCATGGAGGAGTTTGAGACGATCGCCTTTTCGATGGGCGAGGGGGAGATCAGCCCGGTCTTCACCACGCAGCTGGGCTTTCATGTGTGCACCGTCACGGGGCGCAGGCCGTCGGTGGCCCTGCCTTTTGAAGATGTGAGAGCGGAGGTGAGGAACCGGTTCATCGAAGAGTACCGGGACAAGAAATTCAATGCCTTCCTGGAAGAGCTGAAAGCCACTGCGAAGGTGGAAGACACGGACCCGGAAGGACACAACTGCGGGCACTAGGCAGAAGGAAGTTTCAAGTTTGAGGTTTAAAGTTTCAAGTTGGCCAAAGGGGCGTTGCCTCGCCCCTGCCCTGCTCTCTTGCTCGCCTCTGCTCGGACTTAGATCTTCGAGATCACCGGCACCGGCGTACGGATCTCCCGCACGGGTTCCGGCAGTTCATCCATCGGCGGGGGGCCGGGGAAATTGTCATCCACAAAGCGGCGCCAGGTATCGCGGGTTTTTTGGGAGATGAAGCCCTGCACGGTGTCGCCGCATTTGCCGCAGATCATGACACTGTGCAGGAGGGAGAGCCCCTCGCAGACACCGGTGATGACGAAATCATCCATGCCAGGGGAATCGCGCCGGGTGCTGCAGACGGCGCAGGAATCCAGACCGCGGTCCAGGGTGACCTGCTCGTCCTGAAACTGGGACAGACGTTTTTTCGACTCCTGGGAAAATTCCTCCATCATCTGCGTGCGGCAGTGATCGCAAAGGGCATACTCCATCACGCATTCGCCCCGCTTGTAGGCCTTGGAGATTTGGAAGCCGCCGGGGAAGTCGGGCAGGGACTCGCCGCAGCGGGTGCAGTTCTGAAAGGGACGCTCCTCATACTCACACCGCAAGTCGGGCGGTATGGGCGGCGGCTGTTGGAGATCGTGATCTGACATCGGCTTGTTTGCAACAAAGCGCACAACATGGCAGTTTCACAGTGCAAACTCATGAGAACATTGCTTTTCCTCAGCCTCCTCTTTTCAGCCGCCCTGCATGCCCAAACGGCGGACTGGCCGGATTCTCGCGGCAACGCGGCTATGACAGGCACCTCGCCCGTGGAGCTGAAATTTCCCCTCACGCTCGCCTGGCAGTTCAAGCTGATGGACAAGCCGAAGGGGCAGGCGGAGATGCTGGTGTCCAGCGCCGTCGTGCGAGGGGGCAAGGTCTATGCCGGCTGCAAGGACGGGAAGTTTTTCTGCCTTGATCTGGCCACGGGCAAGGAAGTGTGGAAGGCGGAAGCCAAAGGAGCGTTTGACGGGGCGGCGGCGTTTGCGGGGGAGCTCGTGGTCGTGGGTTGTCAGGATGGTTTTGTGTATGCCTGGAATGCAGACACCGGCAAAGAAGTGTGGAAATTTGAAACGCAGGCCGAGATCCACGCCGCCGCGAACGTGTGGACGGATCCTGACTCCAAGGAGCAGAAAATCATCATCGGCAGCTACGACTACTCCATCTACTGCCTCAATGCCAAAACCGGGGCGAAGGAGTGGGCGGCAGAAACCGGCTACTACATCAACGGCGGCTCCGCGGTGGGCGAGGGCAAGGTGGTCTTCGGCGGCTGCGACAGCGTGCTGCATGTGCACGATGTGAAGACGGGCAAGGAGGAGCGGCAGATCGAAGTGGGGGCGTACATTGGCAACAACGTCGCCATCTCAGATGGTGTCATTTACGTGAGCCACTACGGCAACCGCGTGGGAGCGTACAAGATCGCCGATGGCGCGAAGCTCTGGGAATACGGCGAGCGAGACTTTGAATACTACGCCGCGCCGGCGATCTGGGAGAAGGGCGTGTATGTGGGCGGCCGGGACAAGCGCTTCCATGCGATCGATCGCGCCACCGGGGCGCAGCTTTGGGAGTTTCGTGCGAGAGATCGCATCGACAGCAGCGCCGTAGTCTGTGCAGGAAAGGTCGCCATCTTCGGTGCCGACGACGGCTACATCTACGCGCTCGATTTGAAGACCGGCAAAGAAGTCTGGCACAATGAAATCGGTGCGCCGGTGAAGACTTCACCTGCCGTGGCAGGAGAGTATGTGATCTTTGGCGCGGATGACGGGGTGCTGTATGTGTTTAAGAATGGGAAGTGAAGAGGAGTGAACGATAAACACTCTTATCTGTCGATCAGCGCTCACGCAAAAACACAGCCCTCTCGTAGATCACAACGCCAGACAAACCGGATCAACTCCGATGCAGCCTCCACTTTTCAAACTGAGACAGGCAGCCTTCACGATCTCAGGCCGTGGTTTGGCCGTGATGACAGGCATCCCAACCAACCAACTCTGCCCTTTTACTCTCGGAGATACATTGGTCTTCCACTCCCCTTGGATGGCAAAAACAGCCACCATTCACGCCATCGAATACGCCCGCACCCAGACTCAGGAAGAGTACGCACTGCTACTGCAAGCGATCTCTGCCGACGACCTGCCACCAGGAACCATAGCATTCAATCACAAAGACCTGACCGTGAATCGCGACACTGCAGCCCCCTTGATTTGGACTGGAGACTTGGACGATGACTGCTCATCGCGCTGGGCCGACCTTTTCCTGAGAGCCGAGGAGATGGCTGACGATGACTGGTGGTGGGCCGTCACCGATGCCCGGCTGGCAGGCGCAGAGATCGGATCCTCAAACTGGGCAGGTCTGACCTGCGTTTCGGGCCGGCAGGCAAGAGAGCAGGCCGAGCAATGCGCATGGAAATATCTGGAACCGAAAGTGAGGGCATGGTGATGATCAACTTGGAACTCTCCAAAGAGGATTGTTTGTCCCGGCTCGACACGCCCTACAATCCTCCAGCTCCTTCCGTCAGCGACGAGGAGTTCTCCGCCGAGTATTACCGGCTCTACGACAAGCTCGAGGAGCTTATGGCTTTGCACGGTGAAAATAATGCCTTTTGCGAAGGCGATTACTATCTTGAGCCAACGATCATGCGCTCACGTGGCATGGGGTTCGAAGTGACCAACTCCAAGATCGTCACGATGGATTTGCTGCGTGGTTTGCAAACGCTGGTGACCGAACACGCTCCCGAATGGGAGATCCACTTCAGGTCTGACAACTTTGACTACGATGTGTTTGTCGGCCCCTCAGCGGTGAGGATTTACCGGGACAGCCCCGAGCTGCTTCCGAAAATCCCCTCCTCCAAAAGTTGAACTTCCCGCGCAGGCCGCGCTACAATAGCGCTTCCCAAGATGTCCGCAGCTTACGCACCACCCTTTACGATCACGCCCAGGGTGCTCGATCTCGTCGCGCTGATCAGCGAGGCCTTGGGACGTTGGGAGGCGCAGAACCCGGAGGCCATGACACCCAAGCTGCGCAGGAGCCGCCGCCTGCGAACCATTCATTCGTCATTGGCGATCGAGAACAATTCGCTGTCGCTCGACCAGGTCACTGCGGTGGTAGAAGGAAAGAAAGTGCTAGGTCCGGCAAAGGACATCCTGGAAGTGCGCAATGCTTTCGCCGCCTACGAGAAACTGGATGACTGGAACCCTTCCTCGACCAAGCATTTTCTGGCGGCACACGGCATTCTCATGCAGGGCCTCGTGGATCGTCCGGGGCACTTCCGCTCAGGAGGCGTCGGCATCATGCAGGGAGCCAAGCTTGTCCATCTGGCACCGTCCGCTGCAGGCGTGCCGGGTTTGGTGAAGGATCTGCTCGGCTGGCTGAAGCAGAAGCCGCATCATCCTCTCATCACAAGCTGTGTGGTACATTACGAGCTGGAGTTCATCCATCCTTTTGCTGATGGAAACGGCCGCATCGGACGGCTGTGGCAGACGCTCATTCTCAGTCGGTGGAAGCCCGAACTGGCATTCCTGCCGGTGGAAAGCGTCATCCGCGAGCAGCAGGCTGGTTATTACAGAGCTCTCGCGGCCGCAGACAAGGCTGGACAGTCCACGGTGTTCATCGAATTCATGCTTTCTACCCTGCTGCAAAGCCTGGAAGAAGTCACCACCACCGACCAAGTCAGCGACCAAGTGACCGACCAAGTCAAGGCGCTGTTCAAGTGTCTGGCGAATGGGCCGCTGAGTGCGCTGGACTGCATGAAAAAGCTGGGGCTTTCCCACCGGCCTACCTTTCGCAAGAACTACCTCCAGCCCGCCCTCGAAGCCCGCCTTATTGAGCGAACGCTGCCGGACAAGCCGAACAGCAGCCAGCAGAAGTATCGTCTCACCGCCAAAGGCTGACGCGATACGGGGGCAGGAAAGATCCGCTTCGGAGAGCAGGGTGGAGTGGCCTGAGACAGGTAGGCGAAAAGCCCACTGAGTGGACGAAGCTAATTTATTTCGAATTGAAACTATTTCACTTCGGAGGGTTGGATGTTCTTTTCCCGATCCAGTGATGCCCCGCTTTGTTATTGCTCTCTTCATGGCTGCCGCCGTGTGTTCTTACGCCATCGAGGCGCCGCCAGAGGAGGATCCGACGCAGAAGCAGCGGGGGCCGTTTTACTCGGGGTGCATTCGATGGCGCAGCGAGGAGGAGGTCATCGCTTACAAAGGGATGGTGATCACGCTCGGCAAGGATGAGGATGCGTATGTCTGCTATGATTCGGAACTGGTGCGCCTGTCGTTGGGATGGGTGATGAAGGGAAAGCGCTATGGGCTGACGGTGCCGCGCTTCAATGCGCCGCCGCCGACGGTGGCTGGCAATGTGAGATTTGGCACGGCAGCGATACCGGGATGGGGAAAAGAGGGGAAATTCGCCGACCCGCGCGCTGGCAAACGAGGCCCACTGCCGAAGGATTGGGCGCATCACAAGGGGCTTTATGTGCACGGCAAAAAGGTGGTGCTCCATTACTCGGTGGGCGCGATCGATGTGCTGGAACTGCCCGGCTTTGAGCGGGTGGAGCAGTGGCCTGTATTCACGCGCACGTTTCAGACCGCACAGAATGCGACGAACCTCGCGCTGACGGTGCTGCATGTGCCAGGAGCGGTGCTGGAGCCGGCGGAGTCCGGAAGGATCGTGCGCAATCCGGCGAATGGTGAGACCTTCCTCGTGGCTTGCGAAGGTGGAGAGGGAGCGACGTGGGAGGCGCGGGAAGGTTCGGTGATTTTGAAGCTCGCGGCTGTCACGGCGAATCAGCCGTTTCGGCTGGACATTGCCCCAATGGGCAAGACTCACGAAGCTCCGAATGATGTGCTCGCCCTTTCGCCGGTGAGCGCCGATTTGCGTCCCCTCACGCAAGGCGGCACTCCGCTTTGGCCGGAGCCGGTGCAGACCGTCGGCGAGCGTGCGAAAGACGACGCGGCTTATGTGGTGGACCACCTCACGGAACCGCTCAAGAATCCGTGGAAGGCGGACACGCTCTTCGGTGGCTTTGATTTCTTTGACGATGGCCGCGCGGCTGTCTGCACCGCGCAGGGAGAGGTTTGGGTGGTGTCCGGCATTGATGACAAACTGGAACAGCTCTCGTGGCGTCGCTTTGCCAGCGGACTTTTCCAGCCGCTCGGTCTGCGGATTGTGCAGGGCAAAATGTATGTGCTTGGACGAGACCAGATCACGCACCTGAGCGACCTGAACAAGGATGGTGAAGCGGACCACTACGAAAACTTCAACAACGACACGATCCTCTCCACCAACCCTGCGGATTACAACCTCGACCTGCAAACCGACAGCGCAGGAAATTTCTACTTTGGCAAGGCCACGCCATGGCTGCCGGACATCTCGACGCCGCACCAAGGCGTGATTTTCAAACTGCCGCCCGATGGCTCAAAACTGGAAATCATCGCCACCGGACTGCGGGTGCCAAACGGAGTGGCCATCAGTCCGTCCGGAGAGATCGCAGTGAGCGAGAACCAGGGGCACTGGCAGCCCTCCAGCAAGGTGAACCTCATTCGCCCAGGAGGTTTTTACGGCATGATGCCCTCCGCGCAGCGCGAGATCGAAATGAGATGGGGTGGCAAAACGATCAGCGTGAATCCCAGCGATCCCGCTGTGCGCAAAGAGCTCGGGTTTGCGGGCTACGGTCCGAAGAGTCCGGTGCCCATAGGTCTCTACGACCGACCGCTGGCCTGGATACCCTGGGCGGTGGACAACTCCAGCGGCGCGCCATTCTGGGCCGTCACTGACCAATGGGGACCGCTGAGCCACCAGCTCCTTTTCACCAGCTACGGTCGCTGTGCGTTGTTTGCCACACTGCGGCACAGGGTGGGCGATCTGGAACAGGGCGCGATGGTGCCGATGAACCTGCCGTTTGACTCCGGCATCATGCGGGGCCGCGTGCATCCGCGCGACGGCCAGGTGTATGTGGCGGGCCTGCGCGGGTGGCTCACCACGGCGCGACGCGCAGGCGGACTCTACCGCGTGCGCTACACGGGCAAGCCCGCCGATATGCCCGTGGACTTCGCCGTGACAACGAGCGGTGTGGAACTGCGTTTTTCTGATCCGCTGCATCCGCAGGCGGCAGCAGATATCACAAACTTTACTGCGGAACGCTGGAATTACTTCTGGAGCGGTGCCTATGGCTCACTGGACTACTCGGTCACGCACCCCAAGGAATCCAAGCGTGACGCCCTTGCCATCAAGGCGGCAAGGCTCTCCCCTGATGCCCGCACACTTACGCTCGACATTGCTGACATGCGCAAAAGCCACCAGCTCCAGCTCAATCTGAAGCTGCGCAGCGCCGACGGCAGGCCGGTGGAGCGTGTGCTCTACCTCACCGTTCCCGTGCTCGCTCGGCCCTAATCTCCCACCCACCATGAAAACTGCACTCCTCCTTCTAGCCGCGATGACTCTCGCGGCTGCCGCACAAACCCCAAAGAAGGGCGGCCGCCAGCGCCAGCCATTGCCGGACAAGGTAGAAACGCGGCCTGTTTCGATCTGGAGCGATGGCACCCGCATGGCGGGAGATCTCTATCTGCCCAAGGACCTGAAATCCGGCGAGAAGCTTCCCGCCATTGTGCTCTGCGCCGGGACTGGTGGCACCAAGGGCGGCACGCAGGCGCGGCTTGCCCCGCTGTTTGCGGAGAAAGGCTACATCGTGCTTGCCTTTGACTATCGTGGCTGGGGGCAGAGCGAAAGCCAGCTCAAGGCCATCGAGCCGCAGCCTGCGCCCGACGCAAACAACGAAATGACGATCAAAGTCAAAGCGCTGCGCTGGCAGATGAACTACACCGATCAGACGGAGGACATCCGCGCGGCCATCAGCTTTATGGCGGGCGAGCCGCATGCAGATCCTGAACGCATCGGGCTTTGGGGCAGCAGCTACGGCGGCGGGCTGGTGACCTGGGTGGCAGGGAATGATCCGCGCGTGAAATGCGTGGCCGCACAAGTGCCTGGAATGGCGGGGGCACGTGGACCAGCCGCGATCAAACGTGGTTACGAGCTGGCAAGCCAGCAGGCGCGCGGAGAAGTGGAGCCCGTACCCGTGGAAACGGGTAAACTCACCGGCAAGATGGCGACCTATGCCAACATGCGCGTTAACCCGGTGAAGAACATCGGGTTCAGCGCCACCGAAGCAGCCACGAAGATCAATGCTCCGGCCCTCTTCGTGCTGGCGGAGAATGAAGAACTCAGCAGCAATGCCACCGTGGAAGCTGTTCTGAAAAGCCTGCAGGAGCGCCATGTGCCTTCCAAGATCCACGTCATCAAAGGCATCACCCACTACGGGGTGTACAAAGAAGGATTTGATGAAGCCACGCAGGTGGAAATCGAGTGGTTCGCCAAGCATCTTCAAGGAGTGCCGGGTGCAGCCACGGAGACTCCGGCATCGTCAGAAGCAAAGTAACCCTTCCCTGCTGCGCAACCACCGCCGGGCTTTTCGCAAGAAGCTATTCCCTGCCGGGTCTCGCCGCCGAACTGGCACCCTGGCAACTCACGCTTGGCTTGAAATATTTGCCCATCAGGTGGCGCATTTTGCGTTTGGCGCGCCAGAGGATGGAGCGGGGAATGGTGCGATGAATGGCGAACTTTTTCACGTAGTTGGTCACGGTCCAGTGCGTGGTCAATCCATCTGGAAAAAAGGCGGTGTCGCCGGCGCGCAGGGTGTGGACCTTGCGGCCTTCATTTTGTTCTTCGATCACCACCTCGCCTTCCAAAATTTGAATGATCTCATCCAGGCCGAACACCCATTTAAAGCTACCGGCGTGGCATTCCCAGACAGCGCAGGAGAGCGTGCCGTCCGGAGCGATAGCGAGGGTGGTGGCCCTGGCGATGGGACTGCCCTCGAGAATCCAATCTGGGTTGATGGGCGACGGCTGCAAATCCTGATGGTGGATAGTGCCGGTCTGAATCTGCGGCGAATGGCTGGAGGGTCGAAGGAAAGTGGCGGCGACGTTGCTGTCCCCGAACCCAAACGGTGGCTTCATTGTATTTTCCATATTTACTTATAATAGCCATTTTGCCTATTGTCGAATTTCAGCACATCGCTCATTTCTTTGTGAAGAGCTCGGAGACTGTCTTAGTCATCTAAAGATCGAGGGGCGTTTCCCGGCGACTTCCTGGATGCCGCGTATTGATTCAGGCAGCTTGGGCTCGTGTGCTGAAGCCCATTCTTGCATCCCTCCAACCCACCGCTAAAGAGACCTGTGCGCATCATTTCAGGCAGTGCAGGAGGGCTGGCTCTCGAAGTGCCCAAAACCGTCACCCGTCCCACGCAGGACCGGGTGCGGCAGGCTGTGTTCTCCATGCTGGGAGAGCTCGTCCCGGGGGCGCATGTGCTGGACCTTTTTGCCGGCACGGGGGCCCTGGGGCTGGAATGCCTGAGCCGCGGCGCGGCCTCCGCCACCTTGGTGGATGAAAACAAAGGCGCCTGCGAGGTCATCCGCAAAAACATCGCCAAGACCCGGCTGACGGGTGCGACGGTTCGCCACAGCGATGTCTTCCGGCTGCTGCCGCTGCTGGCCAAAGACGGCAAGCAATTTGACATCATCTTTGCCGACCCGCCCTACACGCACAGCGACAAGGACACGGATTTCGTGGCCCAACTGCTAGCCGAAGAATCTCTGCCCGCGCTGCTGCATGCGGAGAGCCACCTCATTCTCGAAAGTCATCACTTCAACCGCGAAACGAAAAGCTGGCCAGACTGGGAGGTGCTGACCGACCGTAATTACGGCTCCACCCGCATTGTCTGGCTGCGCAAAATCCCGCATGGCATCGAAAGCGCTTAGCCTCACCCTCTACAATCTGGCACTGCCTCTCGGGCTGGTGCTGATGCTGCCCGGCGCCTTCATCAAGATGCGGCGCCGCAATGGACGCTGGCAGGATCTGGCGCAGCGCATCGGATTTTTCCCAAACGAGACGCAGGAAGCCATCAATGCACTGCCCCAACGCGAACGCCTCTGGGTGCACGCGGTGAGCGTAGGAGAGGTGGGCGTGGCGAAAAAGCTCATCTCACGCCTGATCAAAACACAGAGCGATCTCGGCATCGTGCTCAGCACCACCACTCCTACGGGCTATGCGCTGGCGGAAGAGCTGGCCGCGTTGCATGCTGGACGCGTCGTTGCGATTTACAGCCCGCTCGATCTGCCCGGCGTAGGCCGCCTCATGCTTGAGCGCATTCAGCCCACACAACTTGTGCTCGTCGAGGCAGAGGTATGGCCAAACCTCACCGCTTCCGCCTATCGCCTGGGTATTCCAGTTTCCCTCGTCAATGCGCGGCTCTCCCCCCGCAGCGCACGCCGCTACCACAAATTCCGCGCCCTCATCGGCCCCATTTTTGGCATGCTGAAGCAGGTGCTCGTGCAGGAGCCTGACGACGTGGCGCGCTGGCAGGGCTTCGGAGTGGAGCCTGAACGCATCCACCTCACGGGCAGCATCAAATACGACCCTGAAGGCGCCGCCGTTCCCGATTTGAAAATGGCCGAACTGCGCATGATCCTCACGACCAACGGCATTTCCAGCCCCGAGACGCCCATTCTTCTGGCCGCCAGCACGCATGCCGGGGAAGAGCTCGAAATCGCCCGCGTCTTCCTGCGCTTGCGCGAGAAAGTGCGCGGCCTGGCATTGCTCATTGTCCCGCGTCACGTGGAGCGCCGCACCGAGATCTGCGAGGCTCTGCGAACAGTGGGCATCACCCCAGTCCTGCGCAGTCAATGGGGCACCTTGTTTGAGGCAAACCACTCTGTCATGATCATCGACACCACCGGCGAACTCGCGGCCTGGCAGCACTTCGCCTCCATCGTCGTGATCGGGAAAAGCTTCCTCGCCGAAGGCGGGCAAAACCCTGCTGAAGCCGCACTGGCCAAAAAGCCCGTCCTCTTCGGCCCCCACATGGAAAACTTCAGCCCGCTGGTGGATCTGCTGCTCAAAAAAGGCGGTGCGCAGCAGGTGGCGAGTTTTGCGGAGCTGGAGTCTGCCTGCCTCGCACTGCTGCAGGACAAGGAGAAAGCCTCACGCATGGCCCAGGCCGGACATGAGGCGCTGAAGACTCATGAGGGTGCGACGATGCGAAGTGTGGAGCGGCTTCTGGGAAAGTAGTTGAGAGCTTTAGCTCGGATTGGAAATCGTTCGCCCTTCCCAGAACGAGCTAAAGCTCAGGACTACTTTTTTCACCCCCACAACGACTGCGGGTATTCCCCCGCATCCACCAGCGCACGGATGCTGGCCACCACCTCGGCTTTGTCTTCGGGATAGGTGACGCCGAACCATTTTCCGGTGGTTTCGAGCACGCGGACATCCGCTTTGCCGGCGGCGATGAGGGCATCCACCTGGGCGGGAACGTAGCACTCGGATTTGAGTTCGGTGCCGCGTTCGGCGAGGAATTCGGCGAAGGCTTTTTTCAGGTGCGCGAAGATGTCTGGCGTGAAGCCGAAGAAGTTCATGGACACAACCTCGTTGCCCGTCAGCGGCACATACGATCCCTCCACCTCGCGGTTTTCCGCTTCGTCGCCATGCTTGAAGATCTTCGTCATTTCCAGCACGGTTTTGAGCATGCCATTCGCATCGCAGGTGCACACGCCGCGGGAGACGCTGCCGTGATCGGAAAGGGTGTTTTTCAGGTAGAAGCCGACCATGGACCAATGGCTCTTGCCATCCTGCGGGCGGGGCTGGGTGAGGTCTGCGGCGATCTTTGTGTAGGCATCCTGACCGTAGAAGTCGTCCGCATTGATCATGAGGAAGGGCTCGTTCACCACCTTCTCCGCGGAGAGCAGCGCGTGGGCCGTCCCCCAGGGCTTGGTGCGGCCTTCGGGAACGGTGAATCCGGCCGGGAGATCGTTGATGTCCTGAAACGCATACTGCACCTCGATGCGGCCAGCGTACTTGGAACCGATTTGTGTGCGGAAGAGCTCTTCGAAGTCGCGGCGGATGACGAAGACCACCTTGCCAAAACCGGCGCGAATGGCGTCAAAGACGGAATAATCGAGCACAACCTCTCCGGACGGCCCCATGGCATCGAGTTGTTTCAGGCCGCCGTAACGGCTGCCCATGCCGGCAGCGAGGATAAGAAGGGTGGGTTTCATTCGAGGAGGGAAATGGAAAGCGCGTACCTTTTCGCCGGGCGGTGGGGGCGTCAAGGTTGAAGAAGTTCTCTGTTCATGGTTCTCCGCTCTCTGTTTGCCGCTCGCAGGGAAGTTTGACTCCCCACGGAGGACCGAGAACCTAAAAACAGAGCACTTGTGCTTTTTCCCCGTTTCGGCTTACATCATACACACATGCTTCAAGACCTCACGAAACTCATCCAGCTTCAGGAACGTGACCAGCGCATCCGCGCGCTGCAGAAAGACCTCAAGGATATTCCCAACCTCCAGACACGGGCGAAAATGCAGCTGGCAGGAGATCAGGCCGCCGTGGATGCCGCGAACCTTGCGATGAAGGAAGTCGAGGTGAAGATCAAAAACATCCAGCTGGATGTGCAGACGCGCCAGACCTCCATCAAGCGCCTGCAAGATCAGCAGTTTGAGACGCGCAAAAATGATGAATTCGCCGCCCTTGGTCACGAAATCAAACGCTACCAGGCCGATGTGACCAAGCTGGAGGACGGCGAACTGGAGCAAATGGAGGCGCTGGAAGCCGCGAAGGCGAAGCTGAAGGAAGCGCAGACCAAGCTGGCAGGGACGCAAACCCGAGTGAATGAAGAGCTGAAGAATCTGGAAGAGCGTGGCGAGGGCGTGAAAAAGCGTCTCGACGAACTCAACGCCGAACGTGCCAAGATGGCCGAGCCGATCGACCCGGATGCGCTGGATCTCTACACCCGCATTTTCAACAAGAAGGGCGACGCGGCGATCGTGCCGATGGAAAACATGATGTGCGGCGGCTGCCACATGAAGGTGGTCACGGGCGTCATGCAGTCGCTGAGGCAGTCCGAGAAGATCACGCAGTGCGAAAGCTGCGGGCGAATTCTGTATCTGGTGGAGTAGGCGGTGGTAGGATCATTTTGATCTGTCATTTCAGACGGGGATCAGGATGATCCCCCTCCTACGCCAGCAGCTTGTGCAGGACTTTGCCGTGGACGTCCGTAAGGCGGAAGTCGCGGCCCTGGAATTTGAAGGTGAGTTTCTCGTGCTCCAAGCCGAGGAGATGCAGGATGGTGGCGTGGATGTCGTGCACGTGGGCAGGATCTTCAGCAACACCGAAGCCGAGTTCATCCGTTTTGCCGAAGGTCTGGCCGGCTTTGACGCCGCCACCGGCAAACCACATGGTGAAGGCGTCGATGTGGTGATTGCGGCCCGTCTTGTCGCGGTTTTCGCCCATGGGTGTGCGGCCGAATTCGCCGCCCCAGATGACGAGTGTTTCTTCGAGGAGGCCGCGTGATTTGAGATCGCGAATGAGGGCAGCGCAGGCTTGATCGACGTCTTTGACGACCTTGGGGAAGTCGTCTTCGAGGGTCTCGCCTTTGCCGCCGTGGTTGTCCCAGCTTGTGTGGTAGAGCTGCACGAAGCGGGTGCCACGCTCGACGAGGCGACGAGCGAGGAGGCAGTTGCGCGCGAAGGAGGGTTGCGATGGATCAACGCCGTAGAGATCCAGCGTGGCCTTTGATTCACCCCGCAGGTCGATGAGTTCGGGCGCGCTGCTCTGCATGCGCCAGGCCATCTCGTAGGCATTGATGCGGGTTTGGATTTCATCGTCGCCGGTTTCAACCAAGCGGGAGAGATTAAGCTCGCGCGCGGTATCAATGACACGGCGCTGACTGGCCGCGCTGTAACTCGCGGGCGTGGAGAGGTTCAGGATCGGCTCTCCGGTGCCACGCAGCGGCACACCCTGATAGGTAGTGGGCAGGAAGCCGCTGCCCCAAAGCACGGAGCCGCCACGCGGGCCGCGGGGTCCGCTTTGCAGGACGACGAAGCCGGGCAGATCACTGGACTCACTGCCGATGCCGTAAGTGACCCAGGAGCCCATGGAGGGGCGCCCGAACTGACCGCTGCCGGTATTCATGAAAAGCTTGGCCGGGGCGTGATTGAAGAGCTCGGTTTTGCAGGTGGTGACGACGCTGATGTCATCGACAATGCCCTGGGTGTAAGGAAGCATGTCGCTGACCCAGGTGCCGCTCTGGCCGCGCTGCTTGAATTCTCGGCGGGTGCCAAGGAGTTTGAACCCGTTGCTGGTGCCCATGAAAGCAAAGCGCTTGCCCTCGATGTAGCTCTGCGGAATGGGCTGGCCGTTCAGCTCTACCAGCTTCGGCTTGTAATCATAGAGCTCCAGCTGCGAGGGGCCGCCGGCCATGAAGAGGTAGATCACACTCTTCGCGCGGGGCGTCACATTCGCCTTCTTCATGACCCCAGGTCCTGCCGCGGCTGCAGCGCTGGCCGCATGCAGGCCGCGCTCCGCCATCAGCGAAGCCAGCGCCACGGAACCGATGCCCATGCCGCACTGGCTGAAAAAGTGGCGGCGGGTCTGGTCGCGGAGCGCTGTGTTTTCTGAAATCATCAAGCGAGCGTACGAAGGAGGCGGTGCGGATGTTTCAAGGGGCGCGCACGACTGGGAAGCGCCCCGAGACTTTGGCTGCATGAACTTGCAGGACGTCCTTAGATTCTGCGTATGATGACTGCATGAAACCAGCCGCTCTGCTTTGCGCCCTCGCTTTTTCCACGCTCTTCAGCCATGCCGCGGAGGAGGAGGGCTTTGTGCCCATGTTCAATGGAAAGGACCTCAGCGGATGGGTGAACGCGAACTGCGCCCCGGAAACGTGGAGCATCAAAGACGGGGTGGTGAGCTGCACGGGCATCCCCACCGGAGCCATGCGAACGGAGAAGCAGTATGAGAACTTCATTCTGGAGTGCGAGTGGCGGCACCTGAGCAGTGGTGGCAACTCAGGCGTGTTCATCTGGGGCAGCCCCATCTCCGCGCCCGGCGTGCCCTTTCTGCGCGGCATCGAGGTGCAGGTGCTGGACCATGGGTACATGAAGCACGCCGATCCGAAGAAGCCGCGCTGGTTCACCACGCATGGCGATGTGTTTCCCATCCATGGTGCCACGATGGAACCGCACGGAGACCACAACGGGCAGCGCAGCTTCCCGAGCGAGGAACGCAGCAAGCCATCGCCCGAGTGGAACCATTACCGCATCACCGGAAACAACGGAACTCTCACGCTCGCCGTGAATGGCAAAGTCGTCAGCGGCGGGGACAAGTGCTTCTGGCGCAAAGGTTACCTCGCTCTGGAATCCGAAGGCGCACCGGTCGAGTTTCGAAATGTGCGCATCAAGGAACTGCCAAGCACGGGCGCGACGGAGGCAGACTCCGCGCCGCTGGATCAAGGCTGGAAGCATCTGTACAACGGTCTCGATTTGCGCGGCTGGAAAGTCCCTGAAGGAACCGCAGCACGCTGGAAGCCCTCAAACTGGAATCTCAAGCTGGAGGCCGGTGATGGCCCGGAGGCCGCCCCGCTGTGGAGCGATGCTGAAATCGCCAATGGTGAATTCATCGCCGATTTCCAGCTGCTTAAAACCTCCAATCTGAACACGCCATGTGCGGGCTTCTGCGTGCGTGGGGAAAAGGATCCGGCAGTGCTCATCGGCACCGGCAAGGCACCGATTGTTTTTGGTCCTGATCAGGTAAAGGTCGGAAAATGGTATCGCCTTCGCCTCCAGCTCAATGGCAGCAAGGCCACAGCGACGCTGACTGAAACGCAGGAAGCGAACCCGCAGGTGAAGGAAGCGGAGCTGAAAGTAGCCGCGAGAGGACCGGTGGGAGTGGCGGATTTTGGGATGGCAGTGACGTTCGCTAATTTTTATGTGCGTAAATAAGGCTCTCATCAGGGGCATCCCCAGGCATTCGACGTGAAGACTGTTGAGCAATAGTCGTTTTTAATAGCGACGTAGATGCAACCAGAAGAGTCTGCTTGGCAGTTACAAATAGAACACCAATTCCTGCACTGTGTTTGAAGACCAACAGGCTCACCATAGCTTTATGGAAGATGAGATGCGAAAACGATTTCCATGCGCAGAAGAATAATCATCTCCCTGTTTCTGAAGACCCGGATCTCGCCGAAACACTCTTCCCGCGCCTGATGCAACGTGGGTTTCGATACAAATCCAAAAAAGCGCGACCATCCTTGGCCTGGCATTAGATCCAAACCTCCGTACTCCCCGTATTCGATCAGGACTTATTCAAGACCGGACGCATCCACATCCTGAAAGAGCCCACAGCCAAGCCACTGATAAAGCCAACCAGATGTGATGAAACGACCGGAACGAAGGGATCTTGTCCGACTTCAACGAAGACGTTTCCGCCAGTGATCATTTCATACAAGGTTTTGGCTATGAAGCCGCATCCGCCCAGCAGGGCCAGCAGCCGGGGAGACATCCCAGTCCGATCACTTGAGGGTTGCCACCACAACGCAGCGATCACCAACCCCAGCAGAGCCGTATCCACGCCCGACAGTCCCCGATACGCCGTCAGGAGAGGTTGGTTCATTTTGACCTCCAATGTGATCAGCACAGCGGCGACGAGCATGCAAATCCCATAACGCGACGGCATGAGACGCAGGCTCAACAGCGACAACACCACGAACGCCAGCAGGTCCCAGACGATATGATTCCAAGACCAGTGGCAAAGGTGAGACGTAAGCATAGTCACTCCATTCTCTCTTCCGCGCTGCCACTGAAAATGATCCGCGAGCGAAGGCAGGGCCTGCATCGTCAGCGCCACCAGAACGATGCCCAGCGCCAGCAGGATGCCCGCCAGAGGCGGGCATCCCGTTTGATCGGCCTGCCTGGCTGCATGCATCAGAGTTGCTCCCGTTTGGTGGGTCCAGTCACGCCCAGAGCGGCCACCGCAAATAGTGCCATCGACAGCGCCGCCCACGGGGACAAGGCCCCGGCACCCGAACCACTCCCTCTGCTACTCACAACAGGTGCGGCCGACGGAGTAAAGGGTTGCGATGCATTGTCCACCCGATAACTCACCGGCGCTGGAGCTGCTGAACGCGCAGCCTGTGCGGAGCGCTCCGTGGCGACGCGTTGTTGATTATGCCGCTCGACCCCCTGCTTGACGAAGGAGTCATCTCCCAACACCAACATTGAGGTGTGGTCGGTCACCAGTTGATATTTCACTCCCAAGTCGGCAATGGCGGATTCCGACTCGCCGGACGGCATCACTCCGGTGTTCGCTTTCAGTTCAAACTGCTCGATCTGATCCATCGCCCAGAGCCGTTCGATTTCAGGATTCGCCTCGTCCTTGTCGGGAAACCGGAACTTGGTGCGGTATATCTTGTCCTCGCCGGTCAAGCGTGCTTTGAGCAGGAGTTCCGCCTCGCCCGAGCCTTCATACTGGCCAAACATCACCATCTGCTGGCCGCGATAGATTTTGCCAGGAAGCAAGCCGGTGGTATTGAAGGTCTTCACGCCTGTGATGCTCAGTTCTGCATCGTGCAGACATTCATGCAGCACCTTGCTTTTTGCCTGCAGGATCTGGCCAAGGATGTCATCTGCATTTGAAACGCCCGCGTAAAAGCCGCCGCTCGCGTCGCACACCGTGCGCATGAGCGGCCAGTTCGCGCTGTTGCCGAGAAGAAAGCCGAAGATGCGGATGTCGTGGCTCTTCGTCAGCTTATGAAAAGCGATAGGGTCCACCACGCCGGTGTTCGTCACACCGTCGGTCACAAGAATCACACTTGTGGCACGATCCGCATCCAAGTCTTTCATTGCCAGAGCCAGCCCCTCATAAAGGTTGGTGCTGCCCCCCGGACGCAGCGCTGAAATCTGTTTCATGGTCTCCTGCAAATTCGCCTCCTCAGCTATTTTCCAGCCCTGGGTCAGATCCGAAGCGGAGTTGGAGAAAGTCACGATGCGGTAACGATCAAGAGGCTGCATCTTGCCCAGAACACGGCAGACCCCGTCAGTCAGCACACGCAGCTTGGCTTGCATGCTGCCTGAAGTGTCGAGCACGAAGACATAGTCCGCACCCGAGGTCAATGGCTTCAGATCCAATCCCGGCGTCACCACCATCATAAACGTGCCGGCCCCAGATTCACCCTTGCGGAAAGGAATGAGTTCCACACGCCCTGGGAGGTCATCCGCGAGACGATAGTAGAAAACCAAATCTCCCGTGAGCGCATGATCTTTCTTTTCGACGCGCACCTTATAGTGACCGTCCGCCAGCTTATCTGTGACCGTTTCTTTTTCAAAGCCGGGAATCCGAACATTGGCCACAGGCCAGGCAGATTTGAGCTCGAAGGCGGCAGAGAAGGTGCCCTCCACTTTAGAGTTCACCGGATTCCAGAAGCTCGCAGCCACCTCATCCGTGCCACCCTCCTCGAGCGGGTAAACAAAGCGCCCGACTCCAGTGTCTATTTCCAGGGGTTGGTAATACACCATGCGCAGGCGCGTCTCACTCCTGGCCCGCACCGGGTGCACCTGAAAGTCGAAGGATTGATAACCGTTCTTTGTCGCCAAGCCGGCGTCATTGCCCGCATATTTTTCGTTTTCATAAATCGTCTTCGCCTTCCCCTTCTCCACGACCTCGCCGTGAATATCGACTTCGCCCAGAGTCATTGTCACCTCAGAAAGACTCGCGCCTTTGGGAATTGGAAAACGGTAAACCGCCTCCAGATCCTTGTCGTTTGGGTTGAAGAAAGTCTGCGTCACCTCCGAGCGGGCGAAACCGTTGTTCAGCGTCACCTCGAGATGATGATCCCGGATCTGGATCGGTTGATCCGATGAGGTCTTTGGCGTGAGTGTGCCGGCGCCATTGACGGATGCCGCGAGGCCCAGAACAAGACCGAGGGTGATGACAATGCGCTGCATAGAGCGCGTGGAGACGGCATGACGCATGCGTTGGAACGTCGTTATCGATATGTGTGTTTGTGCTTTCATAGCACCCCGACACTCATCTGCCCGCCAAGCGGCGGGTAATTCATATAACATATCCTTCGATTGAGCCTCTCGATGATCTGATGCATCAAGCCGTTCGCCCACGAACCAGCTCAAAACGCACCTCCTTTTGTGCGCATCAATTAGCAGAGGATGAATCCACGCCGAGGGTCATTTCGGCTGCAGCCGCCATCGATTTCACTTTGCGCAGATCTGTTTTGCCGGTGCCAAGCATCGGCAGAGATTCCACCCGAACAAACTGGTCGCGTTTCGGTTTCCACAGGTTCGGCAGTTCAGCTTTCGCGAACTCCTCAAGCACGGCCTCAAAAGGCGCGTCTTGCAAGACATGCAGCACCATGAGCTTCTCGCCCTTTTTTGCGTCAGGCAGACTGGTGACAGCAAAGACCTGCGCGGGCGTGTCGGCGATCTCCTGAAGTTTCTCCTCGATCTTGATGTGGGGAACCATTTCTCCGCCGATCTTGCTGAAGCGACTAAGCCGGTCTGTGATCGTGATGAAACCGTCTTCATCCACGGAGGCGATGTCGCCGGTGCAATACCAGCCGTCCTTGAGCACCTCGGCGGTCTTGGCCGCGTTGTTCAAGTAGCCGCACATGATGTTCGGTCCCTTCAGCAGCATGAGCCCGGACTGTCCTGCCGGGAATTCCACACCGGTCTCTGGATCAACAATGCGCACGCTCATTCCAGGCAGCGGATGCCCGATCGTGCCGCGCTTACCGCCCACTTGTCTAAATCCCGCAGCACGGAAGTCCTCACGATTCACACTCACCGCAGGTGAGCATTCAGTGCAGCCGTAGGCCTCCATGGGACGAAAGCCAAATTGATCGGCAAAAGCCGCTGCAAGGCGTTCGGGGAGTTTTTCCGCGCCCACCATGGCAAAGCGCACACTCCCGAACTGCTCCGGCTTGCAGCCGCGCATGTAAAGCTGGAGGAAGGTGGGCGTTGCAAGCAGGAACGTGATCTCATTATTATTCACGAGTTCGCCCACGGCCTTGGAGTCAGTGGGATTGAAATGATAAGCGGCTCCCAAGCCAAGCAGCGCCGGCGCCCCAAGGGTACCCGTAAAGCCGAAAGAATGGAAGAAGGGCAGGATGCCGAGAATCCGGTCGTCCGATGCAAAAGAGAACACCTGGCCAATCTGCTCCACATTTGAAACGATGTTGTAATGCGAAAGCATCACCCCCTTTGGTTCACCCGTGCTGCCACTTGAGAAAATGAGAGTGGCAAGATCGTCAATCTCACGCTTCCTCCGGCTCCCGAGCGCCTTCTCTATCAGCGACACTGGACAAAACAAAGCGAGAGCCAAAGCCACCATTCTCTCCCCCAAGCGTGGCTTTGCCGCAACATCCTCCAGGAAGACCGTTTCCACAGGAAGTTTCAAGTTCAGCCGCGAAAGAAACTTCTGGGACGTAATCACGGTGCGGATTCCGCTCTGACCGATGCAGGAGGCGATACCCTCCTCGGAAAGGGTGTAGTTTAAATTCACAGGCACCTTGCCCATCAGCAGCGCTGCATAATTGGCAAGAGCACCCCCAACCGATGGCGGAAGCAGAAGCCCGGCCACTTCATGATCCTTCAACACCCCTCGGAACCTGCGCCCGATAAAGATGGCCCTGGTCAGCGCCGTGAAGAAGCAAATCCGTGCTGAACTGGAGTCCGTCATCGAAAAGCGTAGGGGATGACGGCGGGCCGTCCGGACGAAGGAGCGATGGATCGTTGGCATGCGATCTTTGCGGAACTCCCATGCTGTGGCACCGAGTTCAGCGACAGCCTTTCTCACCTCCTGCGGACTGGCAGTGCCAGGCAAAGAACTGCCATAGCTAACGGTGACCGGATAAGGCAGCGTGCGTGGCACCTTGGTGTAAAAGCGGCCTTTTTCGAAACTGAAAATACTGCCCCAAACATTGTCGAGATGCACCGGGATGATCGGCGCGTCCACGCCCTTCATGATGCGATTCATGCCCCGTCGAAATGGGAGCAGCTGACCAGTTCTTGTGATCTGCCCTTCCGCAAAAATGCACACAATGTGCCCTTCTTTGATCCAGGCTGTCGCCGCCTGCAGTGAATGGATCATTTCCCGTGGCCTTCCCTCGGAACTGATCGGAATGGCTTTCAGAGCGCGCGCGAAAGGCTTCACCCACCATTTTTCATAGATGCCTTTAAAAAGAATGAAGCGAATGCGTCTCTTGTTCGTGGCCATCAGAAAGCAGGCATCCATGAACGAAAGGTGATTGCACACAAACAACGCACCTCCGCTCTCAGGAACGTGCTCATGCCCCACAACTTTGATACGATATAGAGTGCGACTGATCAGCCATAGCAGCGGATGAATCAGGAAGTCCGACACGATGAAATTGATGAGCAAGTTTGGATTCATGCTCACGATCTTTCGAGTCACCCGAGTTTTAATCCAATCGATATCTTGTGAGCTGCCATTGACCCAACCGATGGAGGCTCCTGATGCCAAAAAATGACACCAATCAGTCCCTCACCTCCAGCGCCTTCACCAAAAAGGCCCACTCGTCCGCCGTCTTCTCGATCGTCTTGTTCAACGCAGTGCCAGCGCCATGACCAGCGCTGGTCTCGATGCGGATCAGGGTAGGCGGACCGTCCTTGGCCTGGCATGCCTGCAGACGGGCGCCGAATTTAAAGCTGTGGGCGGGCACCACGCGGTCGTCGTGGTCGCTGGTGAGGACGAGGGTGGCGGGGTAGCGGGTGCCGGGCTTGAGATTGTGATAGGGGGAGTAACTGCGCAGGGCATTGAACTCAGCGGGATTTTCCACGCTGCCGTAGTCGCTTCTCCAGCCCCAGCCGATGGTAAATTTTTCGAAGCGCAGCATGTCGAGGACGCCGACTGCGGGGAGAGCCGCAGCGTAGAGCTCCGGGCGCTGGGTCATGCACGCACCGACGAGCAGGCCGCCATTGCTGCCGCCCTGGATCGCGAGTTTCGCGCTGGTGGTGTATTTGTTTTTGATGAGCCATTCAGCAGCGGCGATGAAATCATCAAAGACGTTCTGCTTGCCGAGCTTGATACCACCCTGGTGCCAGGCGCGGCCATACTCGCCACCACCTCGCAGATTGGGCATGGCAAACACGCCGCCCATCTCCAGCCACACCGCGCGTGAGACGGAGAAGCCGGGGACCATGTTGATGTTGAACCCGCCGTAGCCATACAGCAGCGTCGGATTTGAACCGTCGAGCTTGAGGCCTTTTTTGTGGACGATGAACATGGGCACCTTCGTCCCGTCTTTGCTGTGATAAAACACCTGCTGGGTTTCATACGCGGAGCCGTCAAAATCCACCTGGGGCTTGCGCCACAGCTTGCTCTCGCCGGTTTTCAAATCCATGCGGTAGATGGTGCCGGGAGAGGTGAAGCCGGTGAAGGTGAAGAAGGTCTCGATGTCATGGCGGTGACCGCCGAAACCACCGGCGCTGCCGATGCCGGGCAGCTTCACTTCGCGGATGAGTTTTCCTTCAAGATCGAAGCACTTCACTTCGGTCTTCGCATCGCGCAGGTACTCGCAGAACATCTGGCCTCCCACCGTGCTGACGCCTTCCAGAAGAACCTTTGGCACCTCGGGAACGACGATTTTCCAACTGCCGCGCTGGGGCTTGCGCACATCGATGGCGATGACCTGATAGCATGGCGCATTGAGGTCCGTGCGGAAATAGAAGATGGGACCTTCATTGTCGATGAACTCATAGCGCGCGTCGTTTTCATGCAGCAGTTCCACCACGGGTGCATCGCCGACGAGCTTCTTGTAGAAGACGCGGTTTTTCGGCTCTGTACCGAGCCAGACCTGGATGATGAGGTATTCGCCGTCCTCAGTCACGCCGCCGCCGAAGCCCCACCTGGGCTCGTCTTTGCGCTCGTAAATCAGCTTGTCATCGCTCTGCGGTTTGCCCAGCGTGTGGAAGTAGAGCTTGTGAAATTCGTTCTTGGCCGTGAGCGCGGCGCCGGCCTTTGGCTCATCGTAGCGTGAGTAAAAGAAGCCGCTGCCGTCCTTCTTCCAGGAGACGCCGCTGAACTTCACCCATTTCACCTCATCGTCCAGATCACGACCTGTGGCGATGTCGCGAACGCGGATGGTGTTCCAATCGCTTCCGGCCTCCGACACGCCGTAGGCGATAAGTTTACCGTCCTCCGTCGGTGAATAGTCTGAGAGCGAGGTCGTGCCATCCTTTGACATGGCGTTTGGATCCAGCAACACCTTGGCTTCCCCGTCCAGAGCTTCCGCCGTCATCAGTACCGCCTGATTTTGCAGCCCCGAGTTGTGCGTGAAAAACCACCGCCCGCCGCGCTCAAAGGGCTGGCCCACGCGCTCGTAGTTCCACAGCTTTTGCAGCCGCGTCTTGATCGCTTCACGGCGTGGCAGCTTCTCCAGGTAGGCGAAAGTCACTTCATTCTGCGCCTTCACCCAGGCCTTGGTCTCCTCAGAGTTGTCATCCTCCAGCCAGCGATAAGGATCCGAAATTCTCACGCCGTGGTGCGAGTCCACCACATCCTCCTTCCGCGTCTGGGGATAGGACAACGATTCGGCAGAAAGAGAGGCGGTGGTCATGAGTAGCAGGAATGCGAGGCGCATGCCGTCACCCTGCCTGCCAATTTCCACTTTGCAATCCCACGGGCATTCGACAGCCAGCCACCGGAAGCATAACGCGGGGAAAGCCGTCGCGGCTGGTACCCGGCTTGTGAATCCTGCTTTTCCCGGTTGCATTAGCGACTTCCTCTCCACGCTTTCAGCACTCCATCCAAATCACCGCCATGCCCATCTCTCCTGACCAATACGAAAAGCTCGGCACCTTCTACCTCGGTCGCGAATACGATCTCAAATCAAAGCAGATTCAGGACGGCCTCATCCTCTACGATTCCAAGGACCTCGTGACTCACGGCGTTGTGCTCGGCATGACCGGCTCCGGCAAGACCGGTCTCTGCCTCGCCCTCCTCGAAGAAGCCGCCATGGATGGGGTGCCAGTCATCGCCATCGATCCAAAAGGTGATATCGGCAATGCGCTGCTCACCTTTCCCAATCTCTCCCCGCAGGAGTTTCGTCCGTGGATCAATGAAGACGAAGCTCGCCGCAAAGGCCAGTCGCCGGATGACTACGCGGCGGCACAGTCGGCCCTTTGGCAGAAGGGGTTGGGCGAATGGGGGCAGAGCGCCGACCGCATCAAAAAACTGCGCGAGACAGTTGAGATGTCGATTTACACGCCAGGCAGCAATGCAGGTCTGCCAGTCTCCATTCTCAGCTCGCTAAACTGCCCGCCCGCGGTGGTGATGGAAGATGCTGAAGCGCTCGGAGACCGCATCGAGAGCACGGTTTCCTCCATGCTCGGGCTCATCGGCGTGGATGCCGATCCCGTCCAGTCGCCCGAGCATATTCTCCTCAGCAATATCGTCGCCTTCTGCTGGAAGAAGGGGCAGAACAGCACGCTCGAAAATCTCGTGCGTCAGATTCAACAGCCGCCGATCCGCAAGATCGGTGTCGTCGATCTCGACAGTTTCCTGCCTGAGGCCAAGCGCACAGCGCTGGCGATGAAGCTGAACAACCTGCTGGCCTCCCCCGGCTTCAGCACCTGGCTGGAAGGCGAGCCGCTCGACATCCAGCGCATGTACTACACGCCCGAGGGCAAGCCGCGCATCACCATCTTCTGCATCGCCCATCTCAGCGATACCGAGCGCATGTTCTTCGTCTCGCTGCTGATGAACCAGCTTCTTGGCTGGATGCGCACGCAGCAGGGCACTACCTCCCTGCGCGCCATTTTCTACATGGACGAGATTTACGGCTACCTCCCACCGACGGCGATGCCGCCTTCGAAAAAGCCGCTCATGATTTTGCTCAAACAAGCGCGTGCCTTTGGCCTTGGCATCTTGCTGGCCACGCAGAATCCCGCCGACCTGGATTACAAGGCGCTGGCCAATATCGGCACCTGGTGGCTCGGACGGTTGCAGACCGAGCGCGACAAGATGCGCGTGCTTGAAGGACTTGAAGGCGCTGCCAATACAGCAGGCGGCAAGTTTGACCGCCAGGCAATGGAGCAGACCCTCGCCGGGCTGGGCAATCGCGTCTTCCTCATGAACAACGTGCATGAGGACCACCCCGTGGTCTTCACCGTGCGCTGGCTCATGAGCTATCTCGGCGGACCGCTCTCACGCCCGCAGATCAAGGCATTGATGGATCCGCTGCGCCCGAAAGCAGGAGTCAAGGCGGCAGCGGCGGCTGCCGAGGACGATGGCTTCGCACCTCCAGGGGCCAGCAGCAACACGGCGGCGGAACGCAACACGCTGCGTCCCAAGCTGCCCGATGGTGCCACGGAACTCTTCCAGCCCTGTGATGAAGATGGCGAGCGCCTCACCTACACCCCGGCCATCTTGCGCAGCGCTACGGTTGTGTTTGACGATGCCAAGAAAAAGATCAGCGGCAGGAGCATCATCACGCTCGTCAATGAGATCGACATCGAAAAGCAGAAGGTGCTGTGGGACAAGTTTGTGGATGTGCCAAAGAACGAAGACCTGTCCAAGTTTGACTCCGAGCCGAAGGAGAATGCGGCTTACGCCGATCTGCCCGGTGCGGCGCTGAAAACCACGACCTACACCAGCATCAAAAAAGACTTTGCCGACTGGGTCTATGCCAACCACAGCCTCGAAGTTTTCTTTTCCTCGCTGCTCGAAGCCTATTCCAATCCCGGCGAAAAGCAGGACGAGTTCAAGGCCCGCATCACGCAAACCGCGCGCGAGCAGCGCGACGCCGCCATCGAGGAACTGCGCACCAAAACGGCAAAGGCCATGAAGTCGCTGCAGGAAAAAGCCGAAAAAGCCTCGTCAAAAATCGACGCTCAGCAGGCGCAGGCCAGCGGTGCCAAGCTGAGCGCCGCCGTGCAGATCGGCAGCAGCCTTCTCGGCATGTTCATGGGGCGCAAGGGCAGCATCGCCAAAGCAAGCACCATCACCAGCGCCTCCCGGGCTTGGAAAGAAGGCCAGGATGTGAAAGCAGCCGAGCAGGAACTGCAATCGATTCAGGCTGACATTGCCGAGCTGGAAAAGCAGATCGCCGACGACACGCAGAAGATCCGTGATCAGTACGATCCGGCCACGCTGTCCTTCGAAACCTTCAAGCTCACGCCGGTAAAGAAGAACATCCAGGTGACTGCGACGGGGATTTTGTGGTTGGCGAA
>NZ_JBGANA010000002.1:0-579138 GCF_044222565.1 Prosthecobacter sp. | reverse complement strand
GCATACAGATTATTCTTCGGCCTCGTATCAATCCGCGCCGTCTCACCACCACCACCCTGATTGACACTCGCATTGGCATTCGCACCGCCATTCGCGGCCCCATTCTTCGCCTGCAACTCCGCCCTCGTCACCGGCCCCGTCGCCCCCGGTGTCAAACCCGGCAGTCTCTGCGTCAGCGGTCCCGTCGCAGCACCCAGCGGCGACAACGGCGAACGCGTCCCATCCCTATTCATCGTCCCCACCCGGATCGCCGTCCTCCCCGTGCCCGGCCCAGTCCCCGGCGCATACAGATTATTCTTCGGCCTCGTGTCAATCCGCGGCCGAGGCGCCTCCATCTCCTGTTCCTCTTCCTCATCAGCCGGACCATCAGGTGTGTTCATAAAGTTAGCCATGCCACACCCCTTGGGCCGCCCCCCTCAAGCGCAACCACTTTCATACCCAATCATGGTATTTTATATCATTCCACTCGCCCTCTCCATCCTTCCCGTCCCTCATCCCTCGAAAAAACAAAAGCTCCTCATCCCGGCATTCGTCCTCGTCCTCCTACTCGAACTCGTCCTCGATCACAGCGCCCCGTTATGACAGCAAGGGTTCGAAGCTCCCCCTCCATTCGTCATTCGTCATTGATTCGCTGCGCTCACCCTCCGGCTCACTTCGTTCGTCTGTCTCGCTTCGCTCGGCTCCTCATCCTTCATCATTCCCCCCTTGCATTCCCCGCCCACGCCCCAAGCCTCCCTCACCAGCCCGACGCAGTGAAGAACTCGGAAGGTGCCACCGCCGCCCAGCGGCCACGCACTTGCCATGCCCTCCACTCACCACTCTCGTCCAGCCTGCCCCACCTCCGCGTCCCGCACTCACTCCGAGCCACGTCTCCAGCTCGCGAGCATCCCCAGAAACCGCGCACAATCCTCAACCCAAGACCGCACCCTTCGCGCCATCCACCACGCCATCCACCGCAGCACTCCCACTCACGACCCACGCACCCACCTCCACCTCGCCCATCACGCGCTTACCACCACATTCGCAACCACCTCATCCTCTCACCAGCAAGAACTCCACCTCATCCACTGGGCCAAAGAAAACCATCTCCACATCCCCCACGACCAGTTCCCCGCAGCCTGCCAACCGCCCTCCCACCTCGAAGACAGCTTCATGGAGCACCACGTCTGGCCCCACCACTCCGGCCACCGCATCCTCAAGCTCACCCACGCTGGCCACTTCGGCCTATGGCCCTCGGCACACAAAAACGGCGCCGGCTGGGACCTCCACACCCGCCACACCACCCCGCTCCGCTACCTCACGCGCCTCCTCGCCGCCAACACCCACCTCGGCGACGACTTCGTCCTCCACGCCATCATCACCGACTCACACTGCCGCCCCCAAATCCTCACCAGCCAGCCCCACTACCCCGGCCCCACCCCCGGCGACATCATCGACGCCGCCCCTCCGTCCCAGCAGTCCCGCATCCGCCATCAGCAGCACACCCTCATCCGCCAAGCTCTCGCCGCCCGCGGCTTCCACCCCACCCACCACAGCCCCAGCACCTTCTACCGCCCAGCCGACAACCTCGCCCTCTTCGACGCCCATTTCCAAAACCTCATCTGGCACCCATCCCCTCACTCCCCCCGCACCCTCATCCCCTTCGACGTCCTCCCCCTCCACCCCCACGGAAAACTCCGCGAAAACCTCTCCCTCTCTCTTCTCCCCATCCCCTCTCCCCTCTCAAAAACCCACCTCCCTCTCCTCACATCTTCCCTAATACCATAAAATACCACAGCATCCAGCATCCAGCATCCAGCATCCAGCATCCAGCATCCAGCATCCAGCATCCAGCATCCAGCATCCAGCATCCAGCATCCAGCATCCAGCATCCAGCATCCAGCATCCAGCATCCAGCATCCAGCCCCGTCCCCACCCAGCGCACGTACGTAGTTCGGGCTTCAGCCCGTCCGGCCTCCGGAAACTCCGGCCAAACCACAGCAAACCACAGCAAACCACAGCAAACCATCGCCATCCACCGCAAACTCCCCACGGGTACTCCAACCAACTTTAAACTTCCGCCGTCCTACACCCTCCTGTAGTCCCCCGGCCTCCTCCTCCGCCTCACCTGCGGCTTGTACAGCGTCGCACTTCCCTTGCAGCGCTGCGCCATCGCCAGCCCCATCACATCATCATCATGGCAGCCGGCGCGTGCCGTCTCCTTTCCGTTCTTGTCGATCACGAACGTCTTGCACTCCCCCAGGATGTGCGGGCACCACACCTCCAGCGTCTCATTGTGAAACGCCAGCGCCAGACTGTCGATCACATCCCGCCGCTGATCCCGGTCCTTCAGCTTCCACCCCAGCATGAAGTTCTGCTTCTCACGGTCATACGGATCCACCACCTGCCGCTTGTACAGCGGCACCCCCGCATCCTTCAGCCGCTCCAGCACATGCAGGCCCATGTTCACCTCCAGCACCACCAGCGCGCCCCCGTAGTACTCAGACAGCAGCGCGATGCAGTCCGCCGTCAGCTGCGTCGTCCCTGTAAACGGCGGTCGCACCCGCGCCACCACCGCATCCTTGTAGTGCACCCCGCCAGACTGCAGGTACTCCGTGCGCAGCACCCCGATCGAATGCCGGTCCGGGTCCCCGCTCTCCGCCTGATCCTCCCCCGTCATCGGATCACACCACACGATGTAGCTGCACCCCACCTGCGGCCGCTCCCAAATTTGGAAGCTGCCAAAGCCCGTCCCATCCCGCTGAAACTCCACCGCATCCCCCACCGCCACCAGAGATCCCACCTCCGGCGCATGCAGCAGCGCCGCACGCTCCATCTTCCGCACCACCGCCACATTAAACCGCGGCCTCCCAGAGGAAAGAAAGCAGCTCACATCATCCTCAGGATAAAACTCATCAAACACATCCTCAGCCCCCGAGCACTCCTGCGCCATGATCGCCCGCCGCCACGCGATCTGCTCATGCGTCCAGTCATACCTCCGCCGCCCGTTCGCCTCACGCGCCGTCAGCGTCGCATCGATCTTCGCCCGCATCGCCTCCGTCACCGGCTTCACATTCTCCTCAAACTCAAACCACGCCGCAAACACCTTCACCCACCCGTTCCCCGGAGACGCCTCGCCCGCTCTCAGCCCTGCCACAAAATCCTCCAGCACCAGCGCCCCCTGCCACGTCTCATAGTGCCACCCGCTCGCCCCGTCCGGCGTGCTCTCCGCGATCGCTATCCCCGCATCATTCAGCGACGGCAAAATCGAAGCCATGATCTTTTTGTCATCCTTCACACCCCCGCGCGGATACTTCGCGCTCTCGCTAAACAGCACCGCCTGCCGCGGCTTCGAGATCCCCGGGTTCATCGACTCCGCGCTCGTGATCGTCGCCGTGCTCCCGTTCGCCCACCGCATCCGCGTCTCCCTCGGCTCCAGCGCATTTCCCCAGGGAAAGCGGTCATGCGCGCTGAACGTCCTCAACCTGTCCAGGATGCCCTGGCTGTTCGCCGTGATGTTCGCCAAAATCAGCGCATCCGTGTTCCGCTGCTGGCACAGATGGTAGATCACCTCCACGCTGAAAGTCGTCCCCCCGCACTGCCGCACCTTCGTCACGATGATGCGTATCGCCTCCACCCCCATCGCCGTCAGCACCTCCACCGCCTCCGCCATCCTGCGCTGCAGCACATTCGCCTTCGGCGTCTCCAGCCTCTTCGTCGTCGCATTCTGCACCTTCGTGCACGTCTCAAAATGAACCAGCGGCGAAAGCGCCGCCAGATGAAAATCCGCATCCTTCATGGCCTCAGCCTTGGGCCCCAATCTCAAACAACAAGCCCTTTTTCCACCCTTCCCACCCTCACATCACAAAATACCACGCCATAACATCCATCTCCACCGCCATTCCCCATCAGCAAAGACGCCCCCATCTCCGCCCACCATTCACGTCTGGCCCTTGCCGACTCTCGCTGTTGTTGACACTTGCATATCAGACTGGCGTCCTCCTCTTGAAGACCAAAGGTCTTCCGTATCATGGCGAAGGGTTGCCGAGCCTCGGCGAGGCTGCCCTGGTGCACACCGCATCCCTCAGGAAAGCAAACCCGGCGCCTTCTTCACGCACCGCTCTCTCCAGCAGCGTCTCCCTCGCCACTCCGCTACGCCGCAGCTGCATCCCGCGCATGCGTTACCTCTGGCACGTATTCAGGCCACGTCAGCCCATGCCGCAAGTCTCAATCAAGCGCCGTTTGTGCTTTCATGACATCCGTAGCTTCAATGCACGAGGAAGCCCGCTCCGTCCCAGCGCTCACATCATCATCCTCACCCACTTCCCATTCCACCCCAGCCCCTATCCCACACCCCAAAACTTCCCAAAAACCTTTGCTCCACGCGATTGCCAGCCAAGCAAACCCCCACTAGCTTTCCACACAGCGCACCTCTTCTTCCCACTCCCTCTCGAAACTCTCCCATGAAACACCTCCTCTCCAGCCTCCTGCTTTCCTCTCTCCTCATCTCCTGCGCCACCCAGCCCCGCGATCTCGAACGCGCCGCTCCCGGCACGCCGTCCATCCGCGTCTCCCAGGCCGTGGACTGCACCTACCCCGACGGCAAGTTCACCCTCCCCGCCGGCATCTACCAGCCCGAGGCCCGCTCCTCCAAAGGCATCTACTACGTCGCCCCGGAGCGCCTCAAGACCACCGGCATCATCCGCGATGGCCACGAGCGCGGCGGCCTCTTCATCGCCAATGAAGGCTGGCAGTGGGCCTGGACCGGCCACCCCGGCCGCGAAGCCGCCGACAGCGAATACACCATCCTCGGCAAGCGCGGCATCATCATGCCCACCCACTACAAATTCGAGCCCTACGTCAAATACACCACTCTCAAAACCAAGAGCCGCTAAACCCCTCCGCGCCCGCTGAAATTCCGAGCCTTCAATTTTCAGTTTTCAGTCCGACGCGCGATCTCGGCTCATCGCCCATCCGTTTCCCGCGAGTGCCCGCCACTCCATCCTCCATCGTGCCCATCTAGGACCGATCCCCCCCTCGAACCCCCGCCTCTCCCCATCGGCGGACGATCATCCCTCGCGCCAAGACCGCACCTCGGCAGCTTTTCCGGTCGTAAGTAGTACCCACAGCCATGCCCCGCGTCATCATGCACATGGACATGGATGCCTTCTTCGCCTCCGTGGAGCAGCGGGACAACCCCGCCTACCGTGGCCGGCCCCTCATCGTCGGCTCGCCCCCGGACCAGCGCGGCGTCGTCTGCGCCGCCAGTTATGAGGCCCGCAAGTTCAAAGTCCGCTCCGCCATGCCCTCCCGCACCGCCGGCAGGCTCTGTCCCGAGGGCATCTTCGTCCGCCCGCGCATGGACGTTTATCGTGCGGAATCCGCCCGCATCATGGCCATCCTGCACGAGTTCACCCCGCTCATCGAGCGCGTCTCCGTGGACGAGGCCTACCTCGATGTCAGCTCCCACTTCGAAGCCTGCGCCGATGCCGACTCCGCCATCGAAGCCGCCCGCCCCATGGCCGCCGAAATCAAGCGCCGCATCCGCCACGAGATCCAGCTCACCGCCAGCGTCGGCATCAGCTCCAACAAATTCCTCGCCAAGCTCGCCAGCGACTTCGAAAAGCCCGACGGCCTCACCGCCATTAAAGACAGCGCCAAGATCGCCTTCCTCCGTCCCCTCCCCGTCGGTGCCATCCACGGCGTCGGCCCCGTCACCGCCCAGGGGCTCCAGGCCCTCGGCCTCATGACCATCGGCGATCTCCAGGACGCCCCCAGCGCCCAATCCCTCGAAGCCGTCGCCGGCTCCTTCGCCACCCGCCTGCGCGAGCGCGCCTTCGGCAATGACGACCGCCCCGTCGATACCAGCGACGAGCGCAAAAGCATCAGCGCCGAAAACACCTTCCTCAACGACACCGACTCCCGCCCCATCCTCCGCGCCGCCCTCAAGGAAATGGCCCTCGATGTTTCCCAAACCCTCGCCAAGCACGGCCTCGGCGCCCTCACCGTCCAGGTCAAAGTCCGCTACAGCGACTTCACCACCCTCACCCGCCAGATCCGCGTCGAGGAGCCCGTCACCACAGAGCAGGACATCTACCGCCTCGCCTGCTTCCTCCTCGCCCGCCACCGCCTCGTCACCGGCCCCCTCCGCCTCATCGGCATCGGCCTCTCCACCCTCGTCGATCCCCTCCAAAAACAGCTCCGGCTCCCCATCTGACCCCGAATGGGGCCTCTGCCTAGTTTTGAACTTGGTCCGTTTTTTCGAACGTCACATTTTGTCCCTGTTTGGTTTACGCGGATAAATCATGTCCCTGCTCTGGATGTTTATCCAAACGAATGACGGAGCCATCAGCGCCAAGTTGGATGAATTAACAGAAAGAGCCTTACTAGACATGGTAAGAAAAAGTTTGATTTCATTGGAAATTCAGTCCAAAAATCCCGTGTAATTGGTGTCCTCTCAAAGGCATGCATTGGCTTGCATCATCTAAAAAACATCACGCCATGAATTCTTCTGTGCTCAAAACCATCTTTCTGGGCTCCTGGCTGGCCATCTGTGGCGCATCTTCCGCCGCCACCACTTATTTCAGTAATCTGGGGCAGGCTTCGGACGGCATAGGCTGGGCTCAGTTTGGCAACATCCCTGACTACAATGCTTCGGACTTCCTCACTGGAGCTTCGGCGGTCACCATCACCAGCGCGACATTTCCACTCTCCAATTGGGATGCCGTCGCACATGTGCTGACGCCTATGATTTACACCAACAGCGGGGGCACTCCTGGCACCCTGGTCGGAAGTTTTTCAGACATCACCATCAACGCTGATCCGGGCGGTCCTGGAGCAGGCACATACAGCAATTACTCCGCGACCGCAGCCGGTATCAACCTCGCAGCTAACACGACTTACTGGATGGTGCTAAAGAACGGAACAGCGCCGGACCTGCCTTTTCCCGTGCTCTGGAACACCACGGCCAGCAACACTATGGACGGTGGCAGCACCTTCTCGGAAGTGGCCGCCACAAAGTTGAAATACAGCACCGACGCAGCTTCATGGGCTGATGCCACCGCTAACACCGCTAACGCCATGTTTTCATTGTCCGGGAACTTGGCAGCGGCTCCAGAGCCTTCGCGTGTCTTGCTTTTGTTCGCTGGCGCAGCCGGCTTCCTTTTGCGCCGTCGTCGTATCTGACGCGGGCGTGTCAAACACGCGCGGCTTTGCTCACTGGAAAATCAGATCCATCGATTGAAAGCACTCGATGCCGTGGCTCCGACACTGGCAACCGAGCACCCCGCCTGGGAAACCAGTCGAAACGCCGGAACTCACGACCGGGCAATTTTTTCGCCTGGGGTCAGGCCGCTTTGATTCTAGACCAGTTCTCGAAAAGATTGTCATATTGAACCGGCGAGCACAGCGGCCCCAGTGGCAAGGCGGGAGCGCCGTCTGCTATTTGAAAATAACAGGCAAGCGACCAACGCATCCAATGGGGCCGCTCCGCCGCCCGGGCAATGTGACAAGATTTTTGAGAGTTGGTCTAAAATGCTCTAAACCACAGACGCAGCGCACACCCAGGACTGGTAGGGATGCGCTGCGCGCGTCCCTGGAATCCCTCGTCCCAGAGTTGCCTGCCACCCAACCATGCTCCCCCATTCCCAAAACTCCCGCCACCCAACGCCTCCCGCCTCCCGCCACCCGCCTCAGCATCCAGCCCCCAGCCCGCACCTCACGGCGCCGCCCGCTGAATCCTCGTCGGCATGTCGCTGATGTTGTACCCCGCCTCCCTTAGCGCATCATACACCTTCACCAGCACCCCCAGCGCCGCCGTCGTGTCCGCCTGCAGCTCCAGCTTCACACCGGGGTCCTTCTGCTTCAGCGCACCGATCGCCGCCGCCATCTTCTCCAGCTCCACCGGCTTCCCATCCAGAAAGATGTTCTGCTTCTCGTCGATGCTGATCGCCACGCGCGTGTCCGCCGCCGACGCCGAGCCGCCCAGGGACTTCGACTCAGGCAGCTTGATCTTCATCTGCGTCTTGTCCTTTTTAAACGTCGTCGTCGCCACAAAGAAGATCAGCAAAATCACCATGATGTCGATCAGCGACACGATGGGGATCATCGGTACCGGGCGGCGTTTCGGGCGTAGATTCATGGCCATGGCGTGCAGTGGGGTGAGGGATCTCTCGTCGTCGCTTCACACACACTCACGCCGCCGGGCGCTGCACCTCAAAGTGCTGGTAGAAATGCTGGATCGTCTCCTGCATGATCGACTCCACCCGCACCGCCAGCGCATCCAGCCGGCGCGTAAAATACGTGTGCGCCAGCACCGACGGCACCGCCACAAACAAACCCGCGATCGTACACCGCAGCGCCACGCCGATCTCCATGGCCACCTTCGCCGTGTCCGGCCCGCCTTCACCCACGCCAAACTCCGAGAACATCCCCACCAGGCCCACCGTCGTCCCCAGCAGCCCCAGCAGCGGCGCCACCGAGATCATCACCTCCAGCAGCGGGATCCCGCTCTCCAGCCGGTGGATCTCCTCCCGCGCCTTGATCGCGCACGCGTCATGGCACTCCTGCTTGCTCGTGAACGCACCGCTGATCGCCATGCTCCCCAGGCGCGAGAGCATCGAGCCGTCCGTGTTTAAAAAATCCTGCAGCGGCCGGATGTCTCCCCGCAGCGCGTAGTTCGGGATGGACCTCAGCTGGCTGATCACCGCGTTCGGCATGATCACATGCGCCCGCAGGTTCAGCCACGCCATGATCGCCGCGCCGATCGCCGCCATCGAGCAGATGACGATCAGCCCCATCGTAAACCCGCCCGTGGAAAGAAAGTTATACAGCAGCTGGCCGGCGGAAGGCGCCGTCTTGGTGGCAGCGGCGGGAGCAGCAGCCGCTGCTTCAGCTAGCAGGGGCGAAACGGCGGCGGAGGCGAGGAGGTCGGTAAACGATGGCATCATAGTCAAATTTTAGGAGCTGCGGGTCAATTCTTTGGGCGCAAAGGGGAGCACGGCAGCAGGCACCCGTGGTATTTCAGCATCCACGGCAGCCTGCAAGGCAAATGCCGCGGGCAAAGAGGGAGAGCGCGCCGCATTCTCGCTCCGCAGGTCCGTCACCCGGCACTTCCTGCTGGCGTAAAAGGACACCCGCCTCACGCGCCGCTCCGTTCCCGGCGCAGTTAATGCGCCCGGCAGACTGAGCCCCGTCAGGAAGCCCCCACTGGCGGTCAGGTCAGTAAATGAGGACATCGTATTCCACTTTCAGGCGCTCCTGGTCGTTCATCGGGAGAGACGGGATCACTTCTTTCGGCATCGGCGGGATCTCCGCGTCCTTGATCGCCTGCAGCGTGATCGCCGTGAGCACCGGATTGGACTCCTTGTCGTTCACCACACGCAGGCTTTCCACCTTGCCCTTTTTGTTCACGTAAAAGACGATCTTCAGGCTTCCATACGTCACCCCGTCACCGCGCAGCGTGCGGTAGATGTGCCATTTCTTTTCCACCTGGCCCGTCACCTGCCGGATGTAGCGCCCCTTCGGCGTCTCCTCCGCATCCACAGAGGCCTCCGTGCCACGGTTGGCGATCGTTCCCTTCGTCTGCGTCGTCCGCGTGAACGGCGTGAACGCATTCGGGTCCTGGTTCCGCGTCGTTTTGGTGATCGGTTCGTCCTCCATCACCGGCAGCGCCTTCGGCACGGGCTGCTCCGGCTTTGCCTCCGGAGGCGTGGCCACGGCCATCTCCGGTTTCGGCGTCGCGTTGTCCGGCGTCGGCTCCTTCGGCAGAGTCTTCGGCGGCGCTTCCGCTTCATCCTTCACCTTCTCCGGCTTCTTCACCTCCAGCGGCAGCCGGTTCTTGTCCACCTTGGCCAGCTCCTTGTCCGCCTCCTCCATCATCTTCGTCAGCGGCGTGGACTCAGCCACGGCCTTCGCCACATTCTGCTGCGGCGGCACCACCGGGGTCGGCGGCGGCGCGTTCTTCACCGGCGGCAGCATTGAGGGTGGGGTGGGCGGCACTGGCGGCTGCGGCTGCATCATCGCCAGGTCCTTCGGCGGCGTCTTCGGCCGTGCATCATCCTTCAGTTCGCCATTCCTGTAATCCCGGTCCGCCAGCTCCATCGTGGGAATCTTCAGCCCGTCCGTCGTCGGCAGCGGCTCCGTCGCGTCTGGAGACGGCGCCTTCACCGTCGCCGCATTCGTGTTCCGGTCCGCAATGAACTTCGGATCCTTCGGCGCGTTTTCCACCGCCTGATTCTGCGAGGTGCGGATGTACACCTCCCGCTTCGGCGGCGGGGGTGGCAGCGGCTTCGGCGGTGGCGGCGGCATGATCTGGTCTGGAAACAGCAGCGTCACCTCCTTCTCTGGCGGCGGCGGCCTGTGCGTCTCGTCCCACAGCCTGCGCGCAGCATCCACCATGGACATCCACACCAGCAGCACCAGCAGCAGCGCGTGCACCACCACCGTGCCGGTGATGGCGATCCCCAGGTTGTTGTTGCTTTGCGTTTGAGCAGTCACGTGCTGAATCAATTACCCCCTTATAGTGCTTCCCCCCACCCACAGAATCAAATGCTCATTCACCCTCAATCCCTCCCACTCCTCGTCACCTCATAATCCCCCCGCCTACCCTCACCCTCCCCGGACTCGCCGCACCCCGATGCCCCCCCCACCTCTGCAAACCCACACCACCCCGCTCTCCTCACACCCTCTGCCTCCTCTGAAGAAAACCATCAGCCACTTCCCACTCACACCCTTCCTCCAGCATCATCCCTCGCCATCCCACCACCAATCCTCGCCCCCTCTTCAAAAATCATAAATCATAAATCATAAATCATAACCCCCCCCTCTCCCCACACGCAAAAAGGCCCCCGGTCACCCGGGGGCCTCTTCCAAAAAAACTCTCAGCTCACTCAGCAGCTCACTTCACCGCCGCCTTGAACACGATCGGGATGATCAAAATCGCCAGAATGTTCACCACCTTGATCATCGGGTTCACCGCCGGGCCCGCCGTGTCCTTATACGGATCGCCCACGGTATCGCCCGTCACAGCCGCCTGGTGCGCAAAGCTGCCCTTGCCGCCGTGGCTGCCTTCTTCGATGAACTTCTTCGCATTGTCCCACGCACCGCCCGCGCTCGTCATCGAAATGCCCACAAACAGGCCCGTCACGATCGTGCCGATCAGCACCCCGCCCAGCGCCTGCATGCCCAGGTAGGACACCCCCACCACAAAGATCAGCGGCAGCAGCGCCGGCACGATCATCTGCCCCAGCGCAGCCTTCGTCACGATGTCCACGCACTGCGCATAGTCCGGCGTTTCCGTTCCATTCAAAATCCCCGGCTTAGCCGTGATCTGCCGGCGCACTTCCAGCACCACCGCACCCGCCGCATTGCCCACAGCGCTCATGCAGAAAGACGTAAACAGGAATGGCAGCAGCCCGCCGATGAACATGCCGATCACCACCTTCGGGTCCATCAGGTCAAAGCTCACCTTCGCACCCACAAACGACTGCAGGTCTTCCACATACGAGCCAAACAGCACCATCGCCGCCAGTCCCGCGCTCGCGATCGCATAGCCCTTCGTCACCGCCTTCATCGTGTTGCCCACGGCATCCAGCTCGTCCGTGATCTTGCGCACGCTCTCCGGCAGACCGGACATCACCGCGATGCCGCCCGCGTTGTCCGTGATCGGCCCAAACGCATCCAAAGAAATCACAATGCCCGAAAGCGAAAGCATGGACACCACCGCGATCGCGATGCCATACAGCCCCGCCAGATCATAGCAGCACCAGATCGAGGCCGCGATCGCCAGCACCGGCAGCAGCGTCGCCTGGTTCCCGATGCTGATCCCCGCGATGATGTTCGTCGCGTGCCCCGTTTCCGAAGCCTTCGCAATCTTCCGCACCGGCGCGTGGTGCGTGCTCGTGTAGTAGTTCGTGATCCACACCACCAGCAGCGTCATCACCAGACCCACCACCGCGCAGTAAAAGAGGTTCGTGCTCGTCACGCTCAGGCCGCTCGTCAGCTTCAGCCCCTCAGGGAACATCGCCGCCGTGCACCACCAGAACAGCCCCGCCGCCACCGCGCCGGACACCGCCACCCCGCACACCAGGGACGTCGTCGCCTCCTGCTTCACAAAATTCACCCAGCCGATCCCGATCAGCGACGCAATGATCGCCAGACCGCACAGCACAAACGGGTAGATCACCGCCGGGCCGTCGCCCACCGTCAGGTGGCCCACCAGCACGCCGCCGATCAGGCTCACCGCATACGTTTCGAAAACGTCCGCCGCCATCCCCGCGCAGTCGCCCACATTGTCACCCACGTTGTCCGCGATCGTCGCCGGATTCCGCGGATCATCCTCGTTCAGGTTCTGCTCGTTCTTGCCCACCAGGTCCGCGCCCACGTCCGCCGCCTTCGTATAAATACCGCCGCCCAGACGCGCAAACACACTGATCAGCGAGCTGCCCAGCGCCAGCCCCACCAGAGAATCGATCGCATGCTTCGCGTGTTCCGCATACTTCAGCACCACCAGATAAAACACACCCACGGACAGCAGTCCCAGCGCCACCACCAGCAGCCCCGTCACCGCACCGCCGTTAAAGGCCACCTTCAGCGCCGGGTGCGCGCCCACAGAGGCCGCCTGCGCCGTGCGCACATTCGCCCGCACCGCGATCATCATCCCGATATAACCCGCCGCCATCGAGCACACCGCGCCCACCACAAATCCCGCCGCTGTGAGGCCGCCGCGCAGCCACCACACCGCCGCCAGCATCACCACCGCGATCAGGCTCACCGCCATGATCTGCCGGTTCAGGTAGGCCTTCGCCCCCTGCTGGATCGCGCCCGCAATTTGAGCCATCTTCTCATTCCCCGCATCCGCTCCCACCACCTTGCGGATCAGGATGAAAGCAAACACCAGTCCCACAATGGCAAGAGCGATCGAGAGGGTGATTCCGTTTTGCAGCAAAAAAGAAGGAGGCATGAGTCTGTTCTAGGTAGGTCGGGTGGTTGGTCCGTGGCGGGTAAAGCCGCGCACTTTAGCAAGTCGCATTTTAGAGGCAACAACTTGCTCACAGATTTCTACAATATTCGTTTCCTCCTCCTAACCCCCGCCCCATCCCCCTCCCTACACAAAACCCCTCACAATCCCCTCCCCCTCTCCGCGCCCCCCCTGCCTCAAAAGATGCTCCCCGGCCTGAAGGGCCGCAGGAGTCAGCCCTTCCTCAAAAGATGCTCCCCGGCCTGAAGGGCCGCAGGAGTCAGCCCAGGGCAAGATGGCGAAGCCATCGCCGCCCTGGGTTCACGCAATCACCCACCGTTTCCAATATCGTCGCGCACCAACGGTGCGCGGGAGATGCCGATTCAATCCCAAACATACCTCTCATCGAATTCGACCTCGTACTTCGCCAGAAAGCGCCGGAACTCCTCCTGAAAACTCATGCCTTGATGATGCTTTTGCTGATTGCGGACATACTCCTTCACATCCTCCAAGTTCGACTGGCTGACCGAAAACGCCCCGTAGCCATTTTGCCAATGAAAATTCCGCAGGATCGGCATCTGACGTTGCAACCATTCCGTCGATCCCGTTTTCACCTGCCGCACGATGTCACTCAATGGCTCTGTGCGTGACAGCAGAAACAACACATGCGCATGATCCGGCTCCGTGTTGATCTCCACCGCCGTGCAGCCGAGATCACGCAAAACGCCACCCATGTAGGCATGCATTTCAGGATACAGATGCCTCGGTATCACCTTCTCGCGTTCCTTCGTCGAGAAAATGAGATGAACATAAATCTTGGCAAGTGATTGAGGCATGCAGACGAGGATGAAAGTGTTCCCGCGCTCCGTTGGAGCGCCACCTTGATGAAACAATACGCGAGTCATATCCGCAACCCAGGGCTTGCTCGTTCCTCGCAGCGCCCTGGGCTGACTCCTGCGGCCCCTTGGGCCGACGATGCTGTCCGCAGTCTGTTCGGATGAAGAACTCTCACAGTGTTGGCGGAGTTGCAGGTTTGAATTTGCGGCGTTTGCTTCCTCAAAAGATCCTCCCCGGCCTGAAGGGCCGCAGGAGTCAGCCCAGGGTGCAGTCGCGCAGCGACAAACCCTGGGTCCATACACACCCACCATGTCCGCGATCGTCGCGCACCAAAGGTGCGCGGGAGACGCGCCTGCCCCCCCCAGACACATCCTTCGGTTTTTTGCCTATCCCCGGCCTGAAGGGCCGCAGGAGTCAGCCCAGGGTGCAGTCGCGCAGCGACAAACCCTGGGTCCATACACACCCACCATGTCCGCAATCGTCGCGCACCAAAGGTGCGCGGGAGACGCGGCTGTCCCCCCAGACACATCCTTCGTTTTTTTGCCTATCCCCCGGCCTGAAGGGCCGCAGGAGTCAGCCCAGGGTGCTGTCGCGCAGCGACAAACCCTGGGTCCATACACACCCACCGTCTCCGCAATCGTCGCGCACCAAAGGTGCGCGGGAGACGCGGCTGTACCCCCAGACACATCCTTCGTTTTTTTGCCCATCCCCGGCCTGAAGGGCCGCAGGAGTCAGCCCAGGGTGCAGTCGCGCAGCGACAAACCCTGGGTCCAAACACACCCACCGCGTCCCCAATCGTCGCGCGCCAAAGGTGCGCGGGAGACGCGGCTGCCCCCCCAGACACATCCTTCGCCCCCCCTTCCCCCACCCCCACAAAAAACCCGCCAGACCTCTCGGCCCGGCGGGTGTGTTAAATCAAACGCTCGTCTCGCCCCTTATTTCGCCTTCACCTTGAAATTCCGGAACACCACCGGATCACTGTGCCCGGCAAAACCGATGAAGCCCTTCGTGTGGTCCAGACCTTTCGGCGGATGCGGGATCTGGCTGCGGTCCAGCTGATCGATATCCACATCGAGAATCTTCGTGCCGTTCAGGATGACCTTGATCTTCTGGCCATCGACCTGGATTTCCTCAAAGTTCCACTCGCCCACCGGACGCAGGTACCCGTGCTTGGCGCCCACGCAATGGTACAGAGAGCCATGATACTGATAAGGCTCCAGGCCCTTCTTGCCGGCAGCCGCCTGCTTGGCGTTGTAGCCGTCGCTGTCGATCACCTGCAGCTCCAGCCCGTCAGAAGCGGAGTGCCCGCCCAGCGGCGTGCGCAGCGCGATGCCGTTGTTCCCGGCAGGCGGCAGCTTGAACTCCACGCGGATCGTGCCGTTTTCAAATTCGTCCTTGATGAGCAGGTCGCCGCCTTTGCCCGGCTTGCAGGTGATCGCGCCGTCCACCACTTCGTAGCTTTCCACCGCACCCTGCCAGTTGCTGAGGTCCTTGCCGTTCACATACTCCTTGAAGCCCTCTTCGGCCCAGTTGCCTTCCAGCTCCTTGTTGGCCTCTTCAGCGGGGATTTCGCGGATGTACACATTCTTCCAGCGGATCTCGCTGCCATGCGTCTGCAGCTGGATCGGGCCTTTCGCAAAGGCAGGATCGGGGAACCAGCCGTTCGGTGCTTTTTCAGCAGGCTTGTCCGTCGCCTTGGCGTCCTTTTTGCCGTAGGCCAGGTAGCCCGCCTTGCGGTTCGCAAAGAAGTTTTCCAGCACCGCGTTCTTCACCACCACTTCACCATTGAAGGTCACCGTCACACGCTCGCCGATCATGCGGATCAGGAAGGTGTTCCATTCGCCAAAGGGCTTGTCCATCCGCTTGGTCGGGAACTTGCCCTCCTCGTTCTTATTGTTCCAGAGCGCGCCGGAGCCCTTGTCCGCGCCCAGCTTGAACTTCGCCTCTTCCGTGAAGTCCCAGATCTGCACCTGCGGGATGCCGCGCAGGTAGATGCCGCTGTCTCCCAGCGGCAGCATCTTGTAGTCCACCATCAGCTCAAAGTCGCCGTAGTCCTTGTCCGTGGTCAGGTACAAGCCTTTGCCGTCATTCACCAGCTCGCCGTTCTCCACCTTCCAGTGCGCATTCACGTGGTCGCCCTTGTCATTGCCCTTCGCGTCCACCAGACCGCCGTCGATGGACTTCTTCTTGTAGGCGGCCTGCTCCTCCGGGCTCATCTTCCACAGGTCCGTGGGGTCCTGCGTGCCCCAGCCGTACCAGCCGGAAAGATCCTTCCCGTTGAAGAGGGCCGTGAAGCCCGGCGGTGGGGTGTTGTCAGCAGCACCGGCGAACGTGGCCGCAGCGAGGAGTAAGGTCAGGATCTGTGTTGGTTTCATGTGTGAGATTGTGCGAAGCACAGGAGTCGGCCCACCTCGCAGCCATCTTTCACTGGACCCGGCCGAAGGTCACTTTCCGCTCGACATTGGTCACAAAAATCGGGACGCTTTGCCCATCATGAAATTTTTCCTCTGCGCCTCGTTCCTCTGCCTGGGCCACCTCTCTCTCCACGCCCAGGCCCCGGCCCAGGGCGCCGCTGAGCAGGCCGCCGCCGATGGCAAGGCCCTGCTGCAAAAGCTCTTCACTCAAAACACCACCCAGGAGGAGCTCCTCGCTCTCGCCAAAGACGCCAACAAAGCCGGCGTGCCACGCCAGCAGATCATCGAGGCAAAGCTCATCTGGGGCCTCCGCCATCAGGAGATTCCCTTCCTCGTCAAAATCCTCCCCGAGGTGGAAATCCTCGCCACCAGCTTTGACCCCGCCCTCGCCGCCGCCTTGCCAAACGTGGACACCGCCAAGTCCTTCATCGCCTACATCAAGGCCATGAAAGCCGCCGGCGCAAAAGATGACGAAGGCTTTAAATCCAACATCCTCGAGGCCATCTGGCTCAATCCCCAGCAGGCCTCCGTCTTCCTCCAGTCCATCGAGCAGGTCCGCCGCGAATCCAAGATGGCCGCCCTCACCGCCGATCTGAACATCCCCCTCACAAACTCCGCCGGAGAAGCCACCACCCTCAGCGACCAGCTCGGCACCAAAAAAGCCCTCCTGCTCGACTTCTGGGCCTCCTGGTGCGGCCCCTGCATGAAGCTCATGCCCAGGCTTCAGGAAAAGGCCAAGCTGCTCTCCGCCCACGGCATCGTCGTCGCCGCCGTGAACAAGGACGACTCAACTCCAGACGCCACCGCCGAGGCCAAGGCCGAAAAAATCCGCGTCGAACTCAACACCACCATCCCCTGGCTCGTCGAGCCCCAGGACCGCCCCTACACCAAGGCCTTCGACCTCGAAAGCATCCCCCGCATGGTCCTCCTCAGCCCCGAAGGCAAAGTCCTCTTCAACGGCCACCCCGAAGACCCCGCCCTCTGGACCGCCCTCAAAAAGCTGGACCCCACCATCGAAGCTCATTGAACAGACTCGCCGGAAGTTGACGATGGTTGACGGTAGCTGAAGGCCCGCTCCGCGGGCGTTGACTATTGTTGGCTCAACCCTCCGCTACGCGAATCTGGAAAAACAACCGTCAACCACCGTCAACGCTTGCGCAGCAAGCCTTCAGCCACCGTCAACTCCGGCTCACCCTGCCCTCCCCAAAATTCCCTGTCCAACTCCCCGCCCCAGCAGCCTCAAGGAGATACCGCCATGTCCGCCGCCCCAGACAGAACCCAGGAATTCCTCGAACTGCTCACCAGCCACGACCGTGCGCTCGGCGTTTACGTCCACAGCATGGTGCCCGCCCCGCATGATGCGGACGACATCCTGCAGCAGACCAAGATGATCCTCTGGCGCTGCTTTGACCAGTTTGAGACCGGCACCAATTTCCTCGCCTGGGCACGCAAGACCGCCTTCCATCAGGTCCTCACCCACCGCCGCCAGAAGAAGCGCGAGGCCACGCCGCTGAGCGATGAAATGCTCGAACTCCTCCACGACGAAGTCTCCAAGCTCAGCGACACCACCGACCGCCGTGGCGATGCCCTCCGCGCCTGCGTTTCCAAACTCCCCGCCGCACACAAGCAGCTCGTGACCCTGCGCTACTATGAGGACATGGAGATCGACGGCGTCGCAGAGCGCATCCGCAGCACTGCCGGCGCGGTCTATCGCGCCCTCAGCCGCATCCGCATGAGCCTCATGACCTGCGTCGAAAAAGAACTCCAGCTCGAAGGAGGCCAGCCATGAAGCCTGCCGATCAATTTCGTCTCCTGGAACTCTCCGAACGCTACGCCGATGAAAAACTCAGCGCGGAGGAAACCGCCTCTCTCGAAGCCGAGCTGCGCGCCAGTCCGGAGGCACGCGCCTTTTTTGCCAAGGCGCTCTACCAGCGCGCCGAGCTGACCTTTGACGACTCCTGGCACTCGCAGCCCACGGCAGCGACGACGGAAGTCAAATCAACCAGCCGCCCCTCATGGTGGCGGCATGGCATCACCGCAGCCGCCGCCGCCTGTGTCACCTTTGCCTTCGTCTGGCTGCAAAACAGCCGCGATGGCACCGTGGCCACCCTCGTCCGCGCTCAGCAGTGCCAGTGGGCCGCCAGCAGCCTGCCCACCGTGGAAGGCGCCCGCCTGAAGCCCGGCATGCTCGATCTCACCGAAGGCCTCGCCGTGCTCCGCTTTGACAGCGGTGCCGAGCTCGTGCTCGAAGCCCCCGCCACCGTGGAAGTGCTCGATGGCATGAACTGCAAGCTCCGCCGTGGCACCCTCGTCGCCGAAGTCCCCCCGCAGGCCAAAGGTTTCAGCATCGATACCAAGGACGCCAAAGTCATCGACTGGGGCACCAAGTTCGGCCTCAGCGCCGGAGAAGACGGCAAGTACCTCGTGCAGGTGCTCGAAGGCCTCGTGGAAGTGGACGACAAATCCGGCGCTGCCACCAAGAAGCTCGAAAAAGGCCAGCGCGTGGACCGCGGCTGGTCCCACAGCCAGATGCATCCCGCCACCGATCTCGATGACGCCGAGCCCAGCCTCGGGCAGACCGCCGTCGTCATGGACACCGGAGACGGCTGGCAGGCCATCACCACCGCCTTCGGCCATGGCAGGGACACCTACATCCAGTCCTCCGAGAAAACCCCGAACGGCTTCGGCTCGCATCCCTTCTTCCGCGTGAAGCACAGCCGTGACAGCAAGCCTGACCTCAATCGCAAAGGCTACATCGCCTTTGACCTCAGCAAGTTCAGCGGTCGCCAGATCGAAGAAGCGGAGCTCGTGCTCACCATCGAGCCCAGCGAACTCGGCTTCGCCAGCTTCGTCCCGGACAGCACCTTCGCCGTCTATGGCGTCACGGATGAATCCGAAGACGCCTGGGAGGAGGCCGGCCTCAGCTGGCAGCACGCCCCCGCGCACGATCCCGCGCAGCCCGAGCGCCACCTGCCCGCCGCCGCCAAAGTCAAACTCCTCGGCAGATTTGAAATCGCCCAGGGCATCAACCGCGGCACCCGCAAGCTGCGCGGCAAAGACCTCGCTGATTTCCTCAAGTCAGACACCAATCAGATCGCCACCCTCATCATCTGCCGCGAGACCGCCGAGACCCAGGACAGCGGCCTCGTCCACGCCTTCGCCACCAAGGAAAACAGCACCCGCTCCGCCCCCATGCTCCGCGTCAAGCTGCGCTAAGTTGTCCAGTTGCGCCGCAACTGGTCCGTAAAAGCTGGTCCGTAAAAGCGCTCCACCTGCCCACGGCCCGCTCCCCCATCACTGAATCCGGATCGGCTTCGCGATCTTGTACCGCTTTTGCAGCCAGACGAAGATGAAGAAAAGCTTCAGCCGCCACCAGGTGCCGAAGGTCATCTGCGTGCGCCCTGCCAGCGCGCAGTTGATGGCGCACAGGATGCGGTGCTTGTTGGTAGGCTGAAAGAAAAGCTGCGCGAAGGCCTTGGTGTAAAACCCTTCAATGAACTGCCAGAAGCGGCTCACATGCCTGCGCGTGGTCCATTCATAGCGCTTCATGGCAAAGGTCATGGCCCTGCCCGCCGCGATGGCTCCGTGCACTGCTTTCGCCCCGTTGCGGCCGCTGATCATCGCCAGCATCACACCACTCGAAAAAACCGGGTCAATGAAGCCGGACGCATCTCCCACACGCACCAGCCGCTTGGAGACGAGCTTGCGGTTGGTGTACGAAAAGTCCGTCAGCACGTGCCCTTGGGTGATGGCCTTGGCGTTGATCATTCGCTCTCCCACCGTCCGGGTGCTGAGCACCGCATCATCAAAGGCCTGCTGCGGCTCCTGCTTGAGCGCCTTGAAGTCGGCCTGGTCCAGCACCAGCCCCACGCTCGTCCTGTCGTCTGCCAGAGGAATCATCCAAAACCACGAATTCTCCCGGCGGACCACGAGGATGTCCCCCTTCTCTTCGCCCTCCGGCATCTGCACACCGCTGTAATGCCCGAAGATGGCCAGCTTCTTGTGCCCCGGATAGTATTCGCGCAGGTTTTCACGGTTCGCGGTGAAATTCCCCAGACCGCTCGCATCCATCAAAAACGCAGCCTGCACTTCGTGGTCCGCCCCGTCCTTGTCACGGTACTTCACCGTCACGTGGTCTTTCCCCACGTTGTATTCATTCACCACCGCCTCCTCCCGCACTTCAGCGCCCAGCTCCTCCGCGTAGCGCAGCAGGATGTCGTCAAACTTCGCCCGCTCCACCTGGATCGCATCCGGAAACTCCGTGAACGATCCCTTGGAGAAATTCATGCGCGTGTGCATCGCGCCGTTGCCCATCCAAAACTGCGCACCGCGCTTCGTCATGAATCCACCCGCCTGAATCCGCGGCCACACGCCCATTTCATCAAAGATGGCGCGATTGTAGGGCAGCAAAGATTCGCCGATGTGAAAGCGCGGAAACTTCGCCTTCTCCAGCACCAGGACCGAACGCCCCTCCTTTCGCAGGGTGGTTGCCGCCGTGGACCCCGCGGGTCCTCCGCCAATGATGATGACATCCCAAGTTTTGATCATGAATAGCGATGAATGCTAGCTCTCTACGTCCCCCGCAAGAAAAAGTCCGCCATTCAGTGATTCACCGGAATTTTTTTGACTCAATGACGATGAAGCACTGGCAAAAGAGTACCTCCCTGCCTGATTGGCCGGCCATGGACGACCCCTCCCTCCCGCTTTTCACCTCCCGCACCTGGGCGGTCGCGGGCGCACCCCTGACCCGCAGCACGCCCCCGCCCGATGTCACTGCGGGGCTGGACCTTTTTCAAGCCGGTCCCGACACAGCCACCGATGGCTACGCCGCCTGGAAAGCCGCCATGGCCGCTGAAAAAGCAGCCGCCGAGGCCAGCCGCCGCAGCGCCGAGCTCCCCGTGCAGTCAGACGCAGACGGCTTCTCCCGCTGGAAGCAGGAAGCCGAGGACGCACGCCGCGCCTTCGAAAAACGCTGGGGCATCCCCCTTGGCAAACTCGTCCGCCTGCAGCTCCGCGGCGAAGCCCGCGAGCGCGAAGGCATCCTCCGCCTCGTCGAAGAACCACCCGGCACCTCCTCCAAACACCTCCGCCTCACCCTCTCCGGCCACACCTTCCCCGCCTCCCAAATCGAAAGCCTCGTCCGGGCCTAGAGGGCGAAGGTCGCGCCCGCATCCTGAAGTGCGGTCGCGCAGACAATAACAGGCAAGCGACCAACGCAGCCAATGGGGCAGCTCCGCCGTCCGGGCAATGTGACAAGATTTTTGAGAGTTGGTCTAAGCAGCAAGGGTCAGCTACCGCGGCGAACCTCCAGTGACCCCGGAGCAGCCGGGCAGACCGCTTCACTCACCTCCGGCCTCACGGGCGGTAGGAGTGGCCGCGGCCCGTCACGGGATCGATCTGCACGGTGTAGTAATTCGGCGGCGGGGTGGCCAGATCCTTCTGGTAGTTTTTGGTGGCGACCAGGGTGAGGTACGCGGTGCGCAAAGGAATCCTCAGGTTGGTCGAGCCATCGGGATAAAACACGACGCGGTAGAAGGTGGCGCCGAGTTTTTTGAACGGCTCCTGCGCGGCCGCCCCGGTGTAGATCGGCTGCACATTGGTGGAAAACATCGGGGACAGCACGCCTTCCAGCAGCACCACGCGGCCCTCGCTCCAGTACACAGGCGGCTCGATGGGCGTGGCCATGTTTGCAGCGGCATCATAGGAGACGAGCTGGATCGCATGGCAGCCCTGGATCTCGTCCTTGCTGTAGTAGAAGAAGTCCAGGCCGATGGGGCGGTTTTCAGACGTGGCCCTCTGCTGCGCCTGGGAGATCTTTTGCATGAGCGTGTCTCCGGAGGAGGAGAGGCTGGCGGCCTGAATCACCGAGAAGGTGTAGGGCGCGGCCACGGCAAACAGCATGCTCACGATCGCGACGACGACGATCATCTCCACCATGCTGAACGCGGCGCGTTCGCGGCATGGCGGCAGGCACCGGCGTGAGCCGTGTGCGAAGGAAGGCGTGGAGGAGGAGATAGTTTTCATCGAAGGAGACCCCATTTGGAATTGCGCATGCTGATCGTGTTGGAAAAGACCTGGTAGTTGAGCTGCTCGGAGCGCATTTTGGCCTCGAGCGCCTTGAGATCCTTCTGCCGGTTCTCACAGAGCGTGAAGGCTCCGTCGGGAATGAGCTGCGGCATGGTGTCCGGATATTTCTCCGCGAGCTTGCGGGCGGAGGCCTCGTCGATGGCCACCATGGTCACCTCCACGCGCGGCGGCAGCATGTGCTGGGTCCCCTGCGGGTTGTCGTTGCTGGTGAAAACCAGCGCGGTGGAGTCATAGGCGTACTTCGGCGCGATCCACCATGGCGTGGTATTTTTCAGCGCCGCGTCATCCGTCGTCACCTGCGGCGAGATGATCAGCGCGACGACGTTTTCGGCGATCGGCCGGGAGTCCGCCGGAGTGGCGATGGTCTCGGTCGTGGTGATCACGTTGGCAGGCGCCTTGATGAACCACTGGCCGGGCTTGTCCGAGTAGATGGTGTTCTCCTCGGCGGTGGGGCGGTACTCCCACAGCCTGAAGCGCGAGCTCTGGGCGGTGACGTGCTTCGGGCGGAAGGCGTCATTGCCGCTGTACATCACGAAGTAGCCCCGGCCGCACAGCAGGCGGCTCAGCGCCTCGTACCCGGTGCGGTCGCTCAGCCCCAGTCGGGCCTGGAAAAACATGCCGTGGGTCACGAGGGATGACGCCTGCGGTCCGGGCAGCAGCGTGGCCACAGGTCCGGTGATGAACTGCAGCTCCGACTGCCGGATGTACTTGGACGGCGCCTGGGTTTTCGAGGTGGGAATCGTGGGCGTGTCCCCGGTGTTGTACTGGTAGGCCTGGTAGGTGTTGAGGATCGCCTGCCGCAGATTTTCAGTGATGCTCTCGAAGGCCGTACGGGCTTCGCGAAACTGCTCCACGCGGGTGACGCCGCGTTTCCAGGCACGCTGCGTCTGATTGAGCACCTGCACGGAAACCAGCAGGATGATGGAAAGGATGGCCATGGAAAGGGCCACCTCGACGAGGGTGAAGCCCCGCCGGCGATGTCTGTCACATGAATGAGTCATAAGTGTTGTGGGTGGGTCACGGCTGGCGCCGGATCAGTTGGCCATTTTGGCGATGTAGGAGGCTGCCGAGGTGATGCGCATGGGATTCGCGCTGCTGAAGCTGAAGGCGGGATCGTTCGAAGTGGCCACGCAGATCTTCACGCGGCGCACGTACGTTTCGGGATTGCCGGCATTGGAGCCGCCGGTGGTGCCGGCGGGCAGCACCACATCCAGCGGCTTCGGCGGCACGTACACGGACGCCACAAAGGCCAGCGAGGCCGTCATGTCCTCTGGCGTGGTGTCCGCTGGGGTGAGCTCCCGCCCTTCGTTGGTAAAGTAGCGCAGCGGGCCGTACCCCGTCCACGTGATGCGGTCCCAGGCGATGGACTGCATGTCCCCGTTGAGCTTGTGAATGATGCGGGAGCCGACGGACATCTCCGCCGAATTGCGCGCCATGGTGATGCTCTGCGGCAGGAGGCCGAGCAGCGTGACAAATCCCAGGGCGGCGACGGCGACGGCGATGGTGACCTCCACCAGGGAGAAAGCACCCTGATGGCGTGACTGGCGCCGCTGACGGCGCAGGTTGGTGAGCGAGGTTTTCATGCTGGGTTGGTGGCGTGGGTGAGATCAGGGATTGAAGCGCTTCTGCGAGAGGACGCGGAAGCGGTGAAGTGATTCCAGAGACGTTTTGGTCAGGGGATTGCCGGCGGCGTAATCAAGGTTCTTCTTCGGGTCCAGGGCCGGGTCATTGAAGTCGAGGTAGCGCTCGATCACCGCCGATCCGCGGTACTCAGAGCCCGTGCTGTCCACACCGGAGACAAACTTCGCAGGGTCCGAAGAGCGCTTTTTCCGCAGCGTCTGCACGCGCATGTGCACCTGGAAGGTGTTGGAGCGCGTGGTCAGGCGCGGATACATGTTGGTGTAGGGCCGCTCTTTGAGATTGTCCGCGGTCAGCGCGTGGTTTTCCCAGAAGGTGAGGATGCTGTTCGCGCCGGTTTTGAGCAGGGAGTTGATGCTCGTTGGCCAGCTGGCGGGCACCAGTGTGTCCGAGCTGTTCGCCGGCTTGGGCAGGAGATACATCTCGCAGATCTGCGCGGGGGAGACGAAGGCGAAGCCGGAGCTGAAGCGCTCGTCGAAGAGCTTCAGCGTCGCGTCGGTGTCGATCTGCCGGTGCCAGTATTTGCCGCCCTGCGCGCTGGTGTCATCCCTCCAGAACCAGGACTCGCCCTGGTTCGTCGGTGCGCCCGAAGGGCGGCGCAGGTAATCCGGCGCATCTTTCGTGGCGACTGCGGTCAGCATTTCGCTCTTCATCACGGCGGCGAGTCCCGTGGCGCGGCGGATGTGGCGGAAGGGGGCCATCTGGTAGTTCAGGTTGATCTTCCCCGCCGTGGATCCCGGCTGGCTGATGACGTACGGCTCCACCACGGGCATCCAGAAGAAGTCCATGAAGAGATAGTCCGGCGGGTCGATCCCCTGGATGGCCAGCCCGGACTTGCCGTAGCCTTTCAGCACCTTCGGCGCGCCGATGTGGAACTGCTGCCCCTGCTTGCTGCTCCAGGTCTGGGGGCGGAAGAGCAGCGTGCGCCAGGGCTCGCGCCGCTGGCCGCCGGAGCCGCCCGCATTGTGCACTCCGGTGGGCAGGGAGCCAAACATACCAGGAGATGCCACCTGGCGGTTGGGCGAAAAGTACGTGGAGCCGCCCATCCACGTGACCCAGGAGTTGGAGAAGTACGGCACGAGCTGCTGCCCCGTGGTCGAGGTCACGCTGTAGGTGTTTCCTTCGTCCGGCTTGTTGATGTAGGCGCCGTCGGTCTGGTTGGCGATGCCGCGGTCAAAGTCGCCATACTTCTGCAGCCCCGCGCCCGTGGCGGCGGTGTAGGGATGGTCCGGGAGGAAGGAGGCGTTGTAGTTCGCGTCCTTCACCAGACGCCAGCCTTTCTTGTCGTCGCCGGTGTCCAGTCCCGGGCCTTCGCTCCAGTTCAGCAGCACGATGTTGTGCGCGAGGCGCTGGATGCCGTAGAGCCGGTGCTGCTCAAACTCCGTGGCGGGCACCACATACTGGCCCATGGTCAGGCGCGGGTCTCCATGCCGGAGCACGAGCGACTGCACAGTGTCCTCATTGACGGAGAGATTCCCCCGGTTGTGGAAGTTTGAGGCATAGCTGCCGATCTCGTTGCCGATGTAGCGGAACCTGCCGCCCATGCGCGTGGAGGGCACCGCCGCCACTTTGGTGATCTTGCCAGTCTGATCACGTCCGAGCGCGCCGTCTGAATGGAAGGACCACCAGTAGGGCGCCGGCACAGGCTCATACACATGCCAGGTGCCGTCGGCATTCTGCGTCCAGCGGGTGTCCTCGCTTTTCTGCACCAGCAGGGGCGAAGGGAACTGCGCCGCGGGGAAGGAGAAATTGAAGGTCTGCAGCAGCTGCGGGGTGCTTTCGTTGCTGAGGATCTTCACCACGACGGTGCCACCGCCGAAGGGGATCTTGCCCGCGTCACCTCCCGGGATGTCGATGAAGTCGCTCACCAGATTGTACTGGTTGCAGTTCTGCAGCGCGCCGGAGCGGCTGGAGTAGCTGGTGTAGTTGACCCCGCCGTTGTACGGAGACTGGCTGTCGTTCGCTGGGATGTTCGTGTCCGGATAAAGAATGCTGCCGGAGGTGTAGCCGTTCACCCCTTTGGCCACCGCGGGGAGCTTGCGCTCCTGCAGGAAGGCGCGGTAGGAGGTGGTGCCTCCGCGCTGATACACGCCATTGGCGCTGCTCATGTGCTTGAAGGGACGGATGAGTGTCTTGCCGCCGTTGACGGGAAACATTTTTTTGCCGCCGACCGAGAGTGCGCTGGCGTCCACCTCGATGCAGATGTCCGGATTGATCAGGGTCCATCCTGCGGAGGGGGAGAACCATTCCAGCAGGAAGGTGGCCTGCACGCGCTTCACGCCCGGATCCAGCGGCGTGTCTGTGTCCAGCGTCCAGTTCCAGTTCAGGGGGTTGTAGCCCGGATAGTTGGGATTGTCTCCATCAATGCCTTCGAGCTGATGCGTGGTGGGGTACTTCGTCTTGTAGAAGCCCTTCTTCGGGTCCTGATTGGCGGCGCTCAGCGGCGGGAAGTTGGAGTACCAGTAGTTGGAGTTGTCCCAGCCCAGCACGGTGGCGCTGCCGCTGCCTTTCCACGTCGGCGGCACGTAGCCGTTGGGCGCGGGGCCGCTGGCCTTCAGCTTCACCGCATTCACACCACCCGGCACCGCCCCTTTGGGACCGGCGTCTCCCTGCGCGCAGGCGATGAACTGCAGCCCTGCCTCGCTGATGGTCAGGAAGCGCCCCATGCCGCGATACACCTCGCCTTTGCCTTTCGGCAGCACCGTGGGCGTGACCTGGCCATGGCCGGGAAAGCTGCTGCCGGTGGAGTTGCGCATGGGGGTGAAGGTGCCCGCCGCCATGCCGGCAGAGGTGGCGGTGGTCCGCGCGTCCGGCAGGCCGGTGATCGAAGGTGTCAGGCCGATGTTCCGCTCCGCGATGGTGTCATCATAGAGATTGGTGCAGCGGATGTAGTCAAAGAGCTCCACCAGGATCTGCTGGAGATTGTCACCGTATTTGGTGGTGAAGGTGGCGTTCGAGGCGCCGAAGCCCGGGATGGGCTGGTCCGTGAGCGTCATGAGATAGTCAAAGAGCTGCTTGTTCCGCGGAATGCCGGACAGCTCCGTCTCGCTGGTGCAGTCCTGGCGCGTGAAGAAGTAGTCCTTTCCCGCGATCTGGGAGCAGTTCACAATCGTGTTGTCAAAGGCCGTGCGGTAGCGCGAGGAGTTCGTGCGGTTCACCGGCCACATGCTGATCTTGGGAAGGCCGAAGGGATTCATCTCTGAAGATCTGCTGCGTGTGGTGAGGAAGGAGCGCAGTCGCTCCACCACTTCGTAGTTCTGCAGTCCGGACCAGATCTGGTTCACGCCGAGATTGATCTCGCTGCGCTGACCATCTTTTTGCGCGGCGGGACGCAGCAGAAACTCATCCACGCTGGGAAACAGGCGCTCCGCCAGAGCGGCCTGCACGGCCTGAAAATTCGTGGGGGAGAAGTCCTGGTTTGGCGGCACGAGCACGGAGCCGGCCTTGGATCCGCCGGGAAGTATCTTCGGCATGAGATCATAGATGGCCTCCTTGTAGGTGAGCGCCTTGTTGAAGGCAGACGAGTCGGCCAGGCGCGGGTTCATGTCCTGCCCCGGAAAGAGAACCGTGCTCATGCACACCGTGGCGGGGTGCCCGGGATAGCGCTGGTATTCATACATCATGGGCTGGTACTGCGCCCACCCGCCGTCGCGCTCATGGAAGAGGCGCGGCGTGTCCCAGGGCGTGCCTTCGCCCGCGGTGTTGATGTTGATCTTCGTGGACTCGTCATCCGTCCAGAACGCCACGCGTGAGATCATGGGATTGTCCCGCGTGGGCACCTCGCCGTTCGGGCCCACGAACTTGCCGGTGTTGTCCAGGCAGCCCAGCGTGCCGTCCTTCAGCATGTACAGCCACTCCACCGGCATGGGCAGGCGCTGCTTGTCCTCACTGCCACCGCTGGAGGGTGCCACCACGCCGTCCAGTGCCTGGCCGGAGGCGCCGTTCACATAGGTGGAATAAGTGAAGCCCTCCACCGAGCGGCTGGAGGTCTGCGAATACGCCCTCGGATCAATGATCGGGAAAAACAGACGCGGCGCGCCGGCGGGATCGGTCACGTTCGCGCGCACCACCGGTTCATTGAGATCCACATACTGGTCCGGCTTTTTGTCCCAGTCAGCAGGCGGCGTGTCAGCGGCGATCTCAGCGTCCGTCTTGGCCACCATCGTGCTGTCTGAGTAGAGCTTCAGCCCCCGCAGCAGCGTGCCGTCCTGTTTGTACTGGCGGATCATGCCGGGCTGCGAGGCCCAGATTTCCGTGCCGGAGTTCGCGGTGTCCTGGTGCGTGCCCTGCTGGATCTGGCTGATGGCCAGATTGATCACCGAATCAGCATGCAGCCTTGTCTGCGCGCCATCCACCTGCGCCACGGTGGAGTTGAATTCAATGCGTGTGGCGCTGAGCAGCGCGGTCATCAGCACCAGCGAGAGCGCCAGCACTCCGAGCACGGTGATGAGGGCGACAGCACGGCGGCGGCGTCTGCCGCGAAGCACCTTCAAACTGCGGCCCGAAGGCATGTCTGGTATGGATGATGTATTCATGATGTGGATGCAATGGCGGCACAAAAAGCACCGCGGTTTTTTTAATTTCCGATATTGTGACCTTCCGCATCGTTTTTGCCTATGAGGCTGCGGTTGGCGCATGAATGCAGCATGAGTGTGCCAGGACCCCGTCCTTCATTTCAGCGGCGGCTGAAGGTTATGCTTAGCCCTCACATTTCCCCTGCGGAGACGGCCGCATGCGAAAACAAAACTGCGGGCGCATTGCCGTGCAATGCGCCCGCAGCTTCTGTCTCAGCCCCAACAACGGCCCGGACGGCTGGGCAAAAACGCGCCCCTTTTTTTAACAACTGCGACGACGGCGGCGGCGGAACACCAGCAAGGCCAGCCCGGAGAGCAGCAGAGCCGCGCGCCCCGGCTCCGGCACCACGACGATGATGCCGTAGTTGGCAAACAGGCTCGTGTCATACAGCAGCCCAGAGAGATTGAGATCCGGCAGCTCCAGATCTCCCAGCAGGCCGCCGGCGCGGAAATTGCCGCCCACACTGAAGCCATTGCCCGTGACGGAGGACCAGTCGATGAGATTGAACACATCCCCCATGGCGGGCTGGTAGCTGGTGCCGCCATTGCCGACGAACGAGATGTGTCCGCCGCTGTTCATCGTGAAGGATCCGGTGACCACCAGGTGATCATGATTTCCGCCGTGCTGCGTGTCAAAGAAGCTGGCCTGCGAGGTGAGATAGGAGGCAAAGTTTCCGGCGGCGAGGTGCGTGGCAAAGTTGGCCGAATCATTGTAGTCCGCACCATTGGCAGCACCCATCTGCAGCGTGAGGCGGTCCACACCGGTGCTGTCTCCCGTGAGCACCACATTGCCGTTCACCGTGAGAAGTCCGATGCCGTCTCCCGCAGTGGCGCTGTTCGTGGGATCCGAGGACATGCCCGGAAGCAGGACACCCGCACCACCGTCTGTGCCGACGATGAGGCTGCCCGCGCCGGTGACCACCGTGCCGGAGCCGCTCAGAGGACGGTCAAAGACGAAGTCTCCCGCAGTGCTGTTGGAGAAATCAAACGAGGCGCCGTTGTTGACCTCGATCCAGCTCGTGCCGGACACCGCGCCCGCGCCTGCCAGAGCCAGCGTGCCTTGCGTCACGGTGGTCTTGCCGGTGTAGGTGTTGTCATTGGTGAAGGTCACCGTGCCGGAGCCCTGCTTGTTGACGCTGAGCACGTCTCCCGGTGTGGACTCTGAGATGACACCGGTGAACACCACACCTTTCTCTCCGGGGGTCACTTCTCCATTGGAGGAGGACACCAGGGTGATCTCGCGGATGTTGTCCACGCCGGGCAGGAAGGAATGCTGCAGCGTCACATTGCCATTGAAGTAGCTGCTGCCGCTGGTGAAGCTGCCGCCGAGCATGGTGCTTCCGGTGCCGTTGGTGTCATTGACGTCGATGTCGTTGAGGATGGTCATGCCTCCGTTCGCGGCGATGAGGGCGACATTGGCGTTCGGAATGTCCTGCAGCCAGTGCACGGGATCGGTGGAGGCCGTGTTCACGCTGTTCACGTCTGAAGAAGCCTGGAAGAACTGCAGGCCCGCCTGGGTTGCCCCGCTGGTGATCGCGATGCTTGAGCCGTACTTCATTTCTCCGGACGCATCGAAGTCGGCCACGCGCACCAGGTTCATCTGGCCGCAGGAGGCGTCCACGCTCACCACCTGGTACACGCCGTTGTATTCGGGGTGCTCGCTTTCATTCTTGACCAGGATGCGCTTGCCCACGTCCGCGGCGGTGATGGTCACTCCGTCCACCACGGCCTTCACATTCAGGAAGGCGCCGCTGCCCGCACCGCTGGCCCCGTTGCCCGCTGGATCGTAGCTGCCGGAGGTCTTGGTGATGAGCGCGCTGGTGGTGGCGAGGTAGGCGCTGTTCAGGTCATAGCGGGTGTCGCCAAGCTCCACGACCGTGGAGGAAAGCGCGCTGTCATCAAACACGCTCAGAGTGCCGCTGCGGATGACGGTGCCGCCGTCAATGGGGGAGCCGGCGCTGCCGGAGATGCCGTAGCTGTTGGCCGCTCTCAGCTCCACCGTGCCCGCGCCGATCTTCACCACATTGGTCATGGGAGAGAAGCCGCCGCTGGAGATGGCATCGCCAAACGTGAAGGTGGAGGATCCGTCGGCCTCGAAAAACACATTGGTGGAAATGTCCTGGTACAATGAGACCGTGCCGCCGATGCCGAAGCCATAATTCCCGCTGGTCTGCCGTGTGCCGATGACCGTGATGCCTTCGTCATTGCCGTCAAACGTGTTCATGGAAACCGGATTGGTCACGGCGGAGGCGGTGCCGGAGAGAAGAAGCTCCACGCGAGCATCGATGGGATGCGTGCCCACGAACGGCTGGCCGCCGAGGTAGATGCCATTGAAAGGATCGCCAAAGGCCTGGTTGCTGGCGCCGATGAGCGTTCCCTGCAGGACGGACACATCTCCGGAGAACGTGTTCGCGCCGGAGAGAGTCTGGACACCTCCACCCACTTTGACCAGCCGGCCGTTGCCGCTGATGACGCCGGAGAAATCGGCGTCCAGGGTGGCATCACCTCCCACATTGAAGGTGGACTGGTCGATATTGAGCGCTGCGCCTGCCCCCCCTGCAAGCGAGCCGACCGTGACGTCAAATCCGGTGCCGGCTTCCGTCCAATACGAGCTGAGGATGGCGCCATCGCTGATGATGAAGCGCGAGTAAGGAGAGAAGGCATTGTTTGACCCGGCGAACAGGGTCCCCTGCTGCACGAGCGTGCTGCCGGTGTAGCTGCTGAAGGAGTCGGCGATGGCGCCGCCGCCCGTGCTGGCGCCGAACACCGTCTCACCCGCGCCAGTTTTCACCACCGTGAGGGCCGCGGTGCCGCTGCCAAAGATGCCGGTGGCCACGCCATCGCGCAGGCCCACGCCCACATCCTGGTAGGTGGGCCCGGATTTCGTGCCCGAGTCAAAGGTGATGGTCGCGGCGGTGTCAGATGCATTTTCAATGCCTGCGGTCTTGGCGAGCCCCGTGCCTCCGGTGAAGACGAAGTTCTTCGTGAAGGTCATGCTGTTCCCGCCGAGCTGGAGGGTGCCGTAGTTGCGGAAGGCCACGATGTTGTTCGTGCCCAGCGCATTCACATTGCCGATGCGCAGCGTGGCGTTGCGGCCCGGATTGACAGCGGTGCCGTTGTCCCCGCCGATGGTGAGAAGGCCGCTGTAGCCGGAATTGTCCCCGCGCATCCAGACAGTGAAGAGCGCGCCGTTGCCCTGCGTGCCGCCGCTGTTGTTGCCGTCGATGTAAACGCTGTTGCTGCCGATGATGCTGCCGGTGACGTCAAACACCGCCTGCTGCACATGGCCGACGAGGGCGGCATCGAGGTTGCTGTTGTCCTCGTAGTAGAGGCGCACCAGGCTGCTGGAGCCGGAGCCCACGTTGATCTGATTGGTGAAGTGGGTGACGGAGCTTTGCGGCAGGTAGCCCACGGCGATTCGCACTTCCTGGTGAAGATTGTCCCTCACAACGATGTCGCGGTTGACCGTGAGGTCGATGTTCGCGGAATCAAGACCGGTGGTGTTGTTGCCAAAGAAGCGGTTTTCAATTCGCATCTGAATGGTGGAGGTCTGTGCGCCGGTGGGATCGCCGAAGTAAATCTTGCCGGTCGGATTGAAGATGGCGCCGCTGTTCATCTGCAGCCCCACGAAGCCGTCCTGGATGTCCAGATCGCCGGTCCACTCGTGCAGGGAGGAGTAGAAGCGCAGATTGCCATCCCCCAGCTTGATGATCTTGCCGGAGCCCATGATGCCGCCTTCATTGGGATTGATGAGGAATTCGGAGTTGCCCGTGCCGCCGGCGTCCGCATAGCGGTTCCCCTGCGTCTGGAAGGTGAGGTCTCCGATGATGTTGAGGATGCCGTCCAGCGTGGGCTGGCGCTGGGTGCTGCCGTCAAAGAGGATCTGGTCTCCGGCATTTTCGCCGATCTGGAACCACTCCCTGAAACGGATCTGGTTGTCACGGCTGCCGTCCCCGCGCTTCATCGCAAATTCAATGATGGCATTGTTCTTCACGATGGTGGCGTCCGCCCACGACTGCGTGGTGCCAAAGACGGAATACTGGTCGTTGTCGTTCCCCTGGCCCTGGATGTTCACGCGGACGGCATTGACGCCGTCGCCGATGATGGTGAGGCCGGTGTAGTTGTTCACGACGCCGAGCAGGTCCTGCGTGGCGGTGGTGGCGGCGCTGCGGTTGCCAAACTGCACCGTGCCCGAGCCGAGGATCTGCAGACCGCCGGCATTGGGATTGTTGGTGCCGTAGGCGGTGATGATGTTGTTCGTCTCCGAGGAGATCTGGTTCGTGGCCGAGCCGCGGACGACCAGCACGCTGCCTGCATCCGCCACATTGAGGATGCCATTGCCTCCGCCGAGCGTGATGTGCTGCGTGAGGTCCGTGCTGGTGGCGCCGACGGCCGAGAAGTTCAGCGTGCCGCCATTGAGGAAGAAGCCGGAGGTGGTGCCAAAGCGCGAGAGCGCGTCCACGGACACCACGGCGGAGCCGGTGATGTGAGTGGCGCCGGTGTAGTTGTTCGCGCCGCCGAGCACCGTTTCGCCAGTGCCGGTGAAGACCACATTCTGCGCACCCGTGATGCCCGCGTCCAGATTCACCAGACCGGTGGCGTAGTTGTGAATGAGGAGATCGACGCTGCTGCTGCTGGTGTTCAGCGCCACGCTGCTGCTGAGAGGCGTGCCGGTGGTGTAGTTGCTGGTGATCAGCAGGCCGCCGTCATTGAGCGTGAGAGTGCCGCTGGCGATGGAGCCGGCCGCTGTATTGAAACGAACCGAGTTCGTCGTGGCTGCGGTGAGACCGGCGCCGATCACATCCGTCTGGACGCCCGCGCCAAAGATGTTGTTTGAATAACCCGTGTAGGCGATGACGTTGCCTGCGGCGTCCGTCGCGGCCCAGTCGGTGGCGTAGCCGCTTGCGGATGCATTCGCGCCAAAGGTGGCGTAGGAGCCGATGCGCGCCAGGCCCTTCATCCCTGCATTGGAGAAATTAATCACACCGCCCGCAATGGACTGGAAGTGCAGGGTGCCGGCCGCAGCGCGGGTGATGGAGGCGCCTGCGATGCTGACCGTGCCAGTATTTCCGAGCCCGTTGCCGAGCACGGCGATGGCATTGCCTCCCTGGTTGACCTTGAGGCTGCCGAAATTTTCCGTGAAGGATGCGCCGCTGCCATCCATGACGAGCACACCGCCTGCGAGGGTGAGGCTGGCACCGTTGCCCACGCGACGGTTCAGATTCACATCGTAGCCGGTCAGCGCCAGCACACCGCCCATCACGTTCACACCTTCTACCGTGCTGTCGCCTGCGCTGGAGCCCAGGAGATTCACACGGCCGCCGCCCTGCTTGGTGATGGAGGAGGTCACCAGGCCGCCGCCGTCCACAAAGTTCACCTTCAGATCCACCGTGCCGCCGCTCGCGGCAAACAGGCCCAGGTCACGCGTGTAAGCCGCGGTGGCCTGGGTGAAGGTGATGCTGCCCGCGCCCGTGCCGAATGTCACGCTGCCGTTCGTGTTCACGCCGCCGAGCGTGGTGTTGCCCGTGGTGTTGCCCAGCCCGTAGTTGCCATTGCCGGAGGCGTTGTTGGGATCGTGCGTTTCCACGCCGACCTCCCAGGAGCTCAGATTGAAAACGGAGCCGCCGTTCAGCAGGAAGAAGGCCAGATTGGCCGCGCCCGTGCCGTTGCCGGAAAGCACATCCCTGCCGCCCATCTGCAGGCCGATCATCGGATTGGTGGCATAGGCATTCACCGTGGCCGCCGCGGCGTCGGTGTAGAAATTGCCCGTGCCGCCATAGTAGAGGGTGCCGCGAATGATGCGGATGCGGCCGGCGGCGTCATACTGCTGACCGATCTGCACGGCGGACTCGTCATTGTTCGCCGTGACCTCCATGCGCAGCACCTGGCTCTGATTGTAGATGTCCACCGGGCCTGTGAGAGCGCCTGCGGCTGAATCGCGCACGATGCCGTTCAGGTAGAACAGGCCTAAGGCGCCCGTGTAGGTGCTGAACATGCGCGAGTCCGTGAGCGCTCCGGAGCCGATGGCCGTGCTGCCGCCATAGATGTTCCCCTCGATGGTGCCGAGTCCGGTCGTGTTGTTAAACACACGCGGGACAAACGTGCGGGCATAGGCCGTGGCTCCGCCGGAGTCCACATTGTCCACGATGACATTGCCCGCCCACACGGAGTTGTTTTCGATCTGCAGCGCGGTGTTGGCGCCGGAGATCTTGCCAATGTAGAGATCCACACCGGTGATGCGCGCACCGAGGCCGATTCCCAGACCGCCTGCGGCTGTGACATTGACCTGCGTGCTGGCGCCCAGAGACCGGTCATGCCGGGCAAAGAGCATGCCCTGGTTCACGCTGGTGAGACCGGTGTAGTAGTTCACGGCGTCCAGGTACAGGGAGGCGCCGCCAGTCTTCGTGAGGCCGTTCGCGTTCACGATGCTGGAGTTCATGTAGAAGTAGTTGTTGTCAAAGTCGGTCGCGCGGTAGGCGTTCGCGGCGTCTGTGGTGTTGTAATGCGCCCAGATGCTGCCGATGAAGAAGTTTGCCTCCATGCTGTTGAAGTCCGTGGAGCCGCCGTTGAGCGAGCTGCGGATGTCCAGGTTCGCGTTCGCATTGAAGGCGGCCCCCTTCATGTTCTGAATCCCCAGGTTGGCCATCTGGATCATGCCGGAATTGATTTTAAGCGTGCCCCCGTCCGAAATGATGAGGCTGGTCCAGTTGCCGGCACCATTGACTCCCGCGGCATACGACTCCGAGGCAAAGGTGAGAGAATTGACCTCCAGATTGATGCCGGCAGGCAGCGCGCAGTCCGCCGCCACCGAGCCCAGGGTGAGGATGGAGTTTTGACGGTTGGTGAATTCTCCAGAGCCGAGGCTGTCGCTGACGACGCCGACGATCTTGAGGTTCTGATCCGCGCTGAGGCCCTGGTCTTCGAGACGAAGAGTCGTCGTCTGCGCAGTGCTGAGGCTGGACACCTCCTTGTATTCGGAGTCCAGCAGCGGGCGCAGGAAGTGCTCTCCGGCGCTGTTCGTCACGGCCGTCACCAGCCGTGTGGCCACATAGTCTTCATTGAAGATGTTGCCGGTGCCTGCCGCATTGTACCAGTTTGGACGGACACCGCCAAAGAAGCCCGGCAGGATGGCGGCGTTGCCATTGCTGCCATCGCCCGTGCCGACCAGCGTGGGCATCACATCCACCTGGACCACGGCCAGGTTGGCATTCGCATTCGAAGGGATGCTGGCATTGAAGCCCGCACCGGCGAAGTCGAGGCCGGCGTCAAACAGGCGAAGCTGCACGCTCGCTCCGGTGGCGCGGATGATGTCGTTGTAGTGCCAGCCGATGTACTCGCCTTTCAGCACAGGCACGCCGCCCGCAAGAGTGGCTCCCATGTCAAACTCGATGCCGAGCTGGCCCGCCTGCACGGTGGCGGTTCCGAGTTTTTCAATGCCGGAGTAAACGCCGCCCGTGGACTCCATGCGCATGCGGACATAGCCATCGGTGACAAGCGCCATGTTGTCGCCCAGACGGCTGCGGGTTTCATCCGCCGTGGTGCTGTCGCCATTCAGGCCGAGGAAGCTGTTGCGCTCCAGGGTCATCGTGCCGATCCCCAGCACGCGGCCGGCGTCATACACGCGGGTGGTGCCGGAGGCGGCGATGTAGTTGCCGGTGAAGTTGGACTCGTTGGAATAGAAGCGGAATTCGCCGTTGCCGATCTTGATGATGTCCGCGGTGCCATAGGTCTCGCCGCCGCCGCTGTTGAGGTAGATGTTGCTGCCGTTGCGCAGATTGAAAACGGCATCGCTGAGGATGTTGATCTGGCCGCGCAGGTAGTAGGCGCGCACGGTGCCCGTGCCGCTCACGGCCTGGAAGGTGCCGCCGCCCTGGTAGCCCTGGCCTTCCAGCGTCAGCCATTCATAGAAGCCCACATCCGCATTCGTCACATTCATGAGCAGCGTCCCGTTCGGGCCGATGTAGGTGCTGTCCGCCCAGCCGCTGTAGGTGCCCAGCGCATTGGAGGCGGAGGAGGCCTGCCCGGCGATCTTGATGGTGCCGTTGTTGATCAGTGTCAGCGAGTTGTAGCCGTTGTACATGTTCTCGCGGGTCGTGTTGTCCGGTGCGCCGGTGAGCACCAGCGTGCCGCCGCCTTCCACCGCCAGACCGCCGATCAGCGGACGGGTGAAGTCGATCGGCGTGTCTCCCGCCGGCACATCGGTGACATCGCTGGTGATGTAGCCGTTGATGGTGAGGGAATTCCCCGCAGCCACGTTGAAGGTGGCGCCGCTGGCACCAATGAAGACGGTGCGTGCTCCGTTCAGCGTGATGTTGTCCGTCACCGCCAGCGTGCCGCCGTCGATGTGGAGATTGCCGCTGTCCAGGATCGCCCAGAGTCCGGCGTTGTTGGTGCCCCCCGCATTGGTGCTCACATAGACGCCGCTGGTGTAGCCGGAGCCGCCGCTGGTGAGCGTGGTGGTGGTGATGTTCTGGGTGCTGTTGGAGGAGTAGGTGCCTGCCGCGCCCGTGCCGCCGCCGCCGCCGAGGAAGAACAGCGGGACATTGTTCTGGCTCACGCCGGTGTTCGTGCCGTTGTACTCACGCACCAGCCGGGCGATGGAGCCGCTGATGCTGCCCAGTGCCGACTCGCTGGAAATCTGCAGCGTGCCGCCATTGATGTAGGTGTCTCCGGTGTAGCTGTTGTTTGCCGTCAGCACCGTGGTGCCCACACCGCCCGTGACCAGATTCACCACGCCCGCGCCGCTGTTGGTGATGGTGGCGGAGATCGTGGTGACACCCGTTCCGTAATTGTGCAGCAGGATGTCCCCTGCCCCGTCGCGCGTGAGAATGCCGTTGCTGATGTTCACGTCGCCGCCGGCGGCGTAGCTGACCAGCATGCCGCCGTTCTCCACGGTCAGCGTGCTGCCGCCGAGGTTCAGATCCGCCGCCGCGCCAAACTTGATGGAGTTCGTTGCGGTGGGTCCGGCCAGCGTGGTGGAGGTGGTCACCTCCGTGTTGTTCCCGGTGGCAAAGGCGTTCAAATCATAGCCGGTGAAGGCCTTCACACCGGTGGTGCCTTCACGTGCCGCCCAGTCCGTCACCTGGCCCAGCGCATTGCCATACACAGCCCAGTAGCCCAGACGGGCGCCATCCGTGGTGGTGAGGCCGGGAGCGGTGAGATTGATGACACCGCCGGCGTTTTCGACGAAGGCCATCGTGACTCCGGACGCAGGATTGAGCGCGATGGTGGAGTCGATGGTCACCGTGGCGCCGCCCCTCACCGCAAGGCGTGAGCCTCCGGAGTTCAGCGTGAAGTCGCTGAAGTTTTCCTGCGCGCTGCCCGCCGTGGCATCCACGATCAGGTAGCCGCCGCTCAGGGTGAGCTTCGCACCATTGCCCACGCGGCGTCCGCCATTCACGTCGTAACCGGTGAGGATCAGGGTGCCACCCAGCATCTTGAGAGATTCCACCGTGCTGTCTCCGGCCGTGGACCCCAGCAGGCGCACCGTGCCGGCGCCCACCTTGGTGATGGAGGAGTTCACCAGATCGCCGCCATCGAGGAAATTCACCCGCATGTCCACGGTGCCGCCGCGTGCGGCGTACAGGTTCAGATTGCGGTCATACAGCGTGGTGCCCTGCGTGAAGCGAATGCTGCCCGTGCCGGTGCCATAGGTGATGGTGCCGCTGATGTTTTCGCCGCCGAGGCTCGTGTTGCCCGTGGTGTTGCCCAGTCCGTAGTTGCCATTGCCCGTGCTGTTGTCCGGATCGGCGGTGTCCACGCCCACGTTCCAGCTGGAGAGATTGAAAACAGTGCCCGCATTGTGCAGGAAGAAGCTCACGTCCGAGGAGCCGGTGCCGTCTCCGGAGATGATCGAGCGCCCGCCCATCTGCAGGCCGGAGAAATCATTGTCCGGATTCTGCGCCAGTGCGGCCGCGTCCGTGTAGAAGTTTCCCGTGCCCATGTAGCGCAGCACGCCGCGCACGATGCTGATGCGCCCCGCGGAGTCATACTGCTGGTAGAGGTGCACATTCGCCGTGTCCGTGCTGGCGGCCACTTCCATCCGCAGCACGTCGTTGTAACTGTCCCCAGCTGCGAGATTGATCGCACCGGTGGACTTGTCCCGGATCTGCCCCATGAAGTCCAGCGTGGTCAGAGATGCGCCGGTGAGCGTGGTGAAGATGCGCGCGGTGGCCTCATTGCCACGTGAGACGGCGGTGTCTCCGCCGTAGATGTTGCCGTCGATCTTGAAGACGGTGTTGGAAGTGCCCGCAAGAATGCGCGGGACAAAGTTGCGTGTATACCCGCCCGCGCTGCCGGTGGAGTCCACGTTGTCGATGATGATGTTGCCTCCCCATTCGGCGGCATCCCCTTCCCCATAGACCGCATAGTTGTTTGCGTTCATCGGGCCGACGTAGATGTCCATGCCGCGGATGAAGGAGTTGTAGCCCAGCACGAAGCCGCCACCGCCGGTCACATTCAGGCGCGTGCTCTGGCCCAGCGCCAGGTCATGCCTTCCATACAGCAGGCCGTAGTTCACCGTCGTGTCTCCGGTGTAGTAGTTCGCCGCTTCCAGCGTCACGCTGGAGGCGCCGGTTTTGGTCAGCCCGTTGCCACCCGTGTTGTAGATGCTGCTGCGGATGATGGCGGTGGTGTTGTCACCGTCCGTGTTGGCATACGCGCTGTTGCCGGAGATGTTGTACTGCGCCCACTCGCTGCCGGCGTAGATGATCGCCTCTTTGCCGTTGAAGTTGAGATTCCCCCCGATGATGTAGTTGTTCATGTCAAGGTTCACACCGGTGTTGGAGGAGTTGCCCAGGCGGTCCATCGTGCCGATGTTCGCAAACATCAGCACGCCCGAGTTGATCTTCAGCGTGCCGCCGAGTGTCATCAGCAGGTTCACGTTGTTGCCTGCTCCGTTGACATTGCTGCCCGTGGCGTCCGTGGCAAAGGTCACGGAGTTTGCCTCCAGCGTGGAGTCCAGCGTGAGGATGGAATTGATGCGCGAGGTAAATCCGCTTCCGATGGCGTCCGCGGTGACGCCCACGAATCGCAGGTTCTGGTCCGCGCTGCTGCCCGCTGCGGCGAGATCCAGAGGCCCGGCGCTCGCGGTCACGCTGCCCGCGTCGCTGATGATCTTGTAATCCGTGGAGCCCGGCGCATCCGAAAGCGGACGCAGGTAGTTCACCGCTGCTCCAGTGGTGGGATCGATGCCCGCCACGGAGGTCATGAGGTAGCGCGTCGTGCGGTCTTCGTCCCAGATGACGCCCGTGGTGGTGTTCAGGAAATTCGACGGGCGGGTGCCGCCGAAAAATCCGGGCAGGATGGCGGTGTTGCCATTGCTGCCATCTCCCGCGCCAATGAGCACCGGCGCATTGTCCACCAGCACCAGCGCACGGTTGGAAAGGTCGGTCACTCCGGTGGAGATGTCCGTGCCCGGGTCAAAATTGCGCACCATCACCACGGTGCCCGGGTTGCGGACGATGTCGGTGAAGCGCCAGCCGGCGTAGTCTCCCACGAGCTGCGGTGCGCCGTTCACGATGGTGCCCGCCAGGTCAAACTCGATGTTGAACACGCCGCTGTTGACGGTCGCGATGCCGACTTTCTCGACGCCCGAGAACACGCCGCCGGTCGCCTCCATGCGCAACTTTGAGTAGCCATTGATCGCCACACTCAGGTTGTCATTCAGGCGGTCGCGGAATTCATCCGTCGTGGTGCTGCCGGCGCCGTAGCCGAAGTAAGTATTGCGGTCCAGGGACATGGAGGTCATCCCCTGCAGGTTGCCCGCGCCATACATGCGCGTGTTGCCGCTGCCATTGAGAAAGCGCCCGGTCCAGTCCGGAGCGTTTTCGTAGAACTGGAATTCACCATTGCCGATGCGGGAGATGTCTCCCGTGCCGTACATGGCTCCGCCCTGCTCCCCGAAGCGAATGGTGCTGCTGTTGCTGTTGTTGACCAGCATGGCCGCGTCCACAAACAACTGGCCGTTGAGACGCACGGTGCGTGCGGTGCCGGTGGTGATGAGGCTGCCGCGTCCCTGATAGCCGCGACCACGGAAGGTGATCCATTCATTCAAAGTGGGATCTGACGTGGCCGCCAGTTCCAGGCTGCCGTCCGCACCGATGATGGTGCCGTCTATCCAGGAGCGGTTTGAACCGAGAATGCCCGTGGCGGAAGTACCTGCGCTGGCGATCTTCAGCGTTCCTTCCGTGATCCACGTGATGCCACCATAGCTGTTCATCATGTTGGAGCGGATGACATTGTCCGGCGCGCCGGTGAGCACCACGGTGCCTCCGCCCAGGATGAGGAGGTCGCCGATGTCTGGATTGCCATTGATGGCGGGATCATCCACCGCGCCGAGATGGTTTGCGGTGAATCCATTGGTCGAATTGATGTGGCTGTAGTCGCTGGTGATGTAGCCGTTGATGGTCAGGGTCTTGCCAGCCGCAACATCGAGAGAGGCGCCGTTCGGGCCCAGGAAAATCGTGCGCGCGCCATCCAGCGTGACGTCCTGCGTCACCGCGAGCGTGCCGCCGTCGAAGTGGAGATTTCCGCTGTCGAGGATGGCCCACACACCGGCCGGGTTTTCAGTGGTGCGTGTGGTGTCGTCCAGGTTGGCCCACACACCCGTGGTGTAGCCGGAGCCGCCGCCCGTCAGGGAGGTGGCGGTGACCACGGTGCCATTGGAGTTGAAGGTGCCGGTGGCGGCCGTGATGGGTGCGCTGGCCGTCGTGAACACGATGGGCGCATTGCTCAGGCTCGTGTAGGCGGCCGTACTGGAGGAGGATCCGTTGCCGCCATTGTTCACGCGGACCAGGGAGGCGATGCTGCCGTTGATGGTGCCGAGATTGGCCTCGCTGGAAATGCTGAGCACGCCGTTGTTGATGTAGATCTCCCCGGTGTTCGTGTTGGCAGCCGTGAGAGCGGTGGTGCCGGTGCCGCCGAGCACGAGGTTCACTTTCGTGCCGCCATTGTCCGCGAGTGTGGCGCCGATGGTCAGCACGCCCGTGCCAAAGTTGTGAATCATGAGATCATTGGACGTGCCGGTTCCCGTGAGGTCGCCGTCAAAGCCGCTGGTGAGCACACCACCGCTGATGCTGCTGGCGCCGGCACTGTTGGAAGTGACGAGCATTGCGCCACCGCCCAGCGTCAGGGTCTGGCCGTCCAGCGAGAGGTTGGCCGGCGCATTGAAGCGCAGATTGTCCGGTGCGGCCGCGGCGCTGAAGCTGACATCTCCGCTGACGTCCACCGTATTTCCGCTCACGAAGTCGCTCTCGGCCGCACCGTTCACGTAGCCGGTGAAGGCACTGATGGCTCCTGCCGCGCCGTTGCTGGCAAAGTCGGTGATCTGCCCGGGCGCGGTGCCGTAGGTGGCATAGGACATGATGCCGGAACTGGTAAGGCCCGTGGCCTGCAGCGTGATGACCGCCGTGCCCGCGCCGCCTTCGATGAAGCTCATCGTCGCACCATCTTCCTTGGTGAAGTTTGCTGCGGCCGCGCCAAAGGCCAGCGTGTCCGTGCGGCCCGCACCTGCCAGCACGGAGATGGTGGACTCACCCGTCAGCAGACGGAAGGTGCCCGTGAGGCTCTCCGTGCGGTTGGCGATCGTGTCTCCGATGTAGATGAGTGCGCCGCCACCAAACATGGCCTGCGCAGAGGAGACGCTGAAGCGGTTGTTTCCCAGCAGGCTGCCGCTGGTGGGATTTCCCTGCCAGACGGCGGTGCCGCCCATGAAATTCCAGCGCTCCACGGTGGAGGCGCCGACCGCATTGGCATTGAACACGATCGTGCCCGGCCCCGTGATGTTGGCGATGGAGTTCACGCCCGTTCCGTTGTCCAGCAGACGTGCATTCACCACCATGGTGCCGCCGCGCGTCTGCGTGAATCGCAGATCCCGGTCTCCGCCCTGGTTTTCAAAGATGATGGAGTAGTTGGACGCTCCATCCACGGAGCCGATGTAAACCGTGCCGCTTTCGTTTTCACCACCGAGGCTGATCGTGCCGTCCCGGTTGTTGTTGTACACATACATCTGGCTGGACCAGTTCAGCACCTGGCCGTCCCGTGTCAGCATGAGGTGGGTGTCGTAGGTGCCGGTGCCGGCGCCGTCCGCGCCCAGGGCCAGGCGTGTGAAATAATCGTTGGCCTGGGTGAGGGCGTTCGCGCCATTGGTCTGGAAACCGGTGCCGTCATTTCCCGCGGCGTTCGGGTCATACATGATGCGGAAGTAGCCGCGGTTCAGGTCCAGTCGCCCCGTGGCATCCCACTGCTGGAAGACGTTCACATTGCCTTCATCGCTGCCGGTCATCTGGAAACGCAGGGAATGATTCGCGTCCAGCCGCGTGGCGGAATCGCCGGTGCGGAAGATGGAGGTGATGGCCGCGTTAAGCGGGTCGGTGCCCAGATTGCCCGTGGCCACGTCGCGGAACTGGCCGCGCAGATTCACGGTGTAGTTTTCGGCAATGTTGGTGGTGACGATGGGCGGGTCCATATAGGCGTCGCTGTCGCCAAAGTTGCGGTTGTTGTCCGTGTACAAATTCCCGTAAAGGGAGAGCGTGCCCTCGTTGCGTGAGGTGATGGTGTAGCTCTGGGACTCGGAGCTGCCTCCTGCATCGGCCACGTCCAGGATCACATCTCCGCCCCAGGTGCTGTGCGTCGCGCCTTCCGCGCGGAGCAGCGTCGGAGACCCCTGAAAGGTGTTGGTCGCCCGCAAATTAATGCCGGAGATGTTGGTGCCGTATTCCAGCAGAAACGCGGAAGCACCGCCAAGCTGCACCTCCCGGCCGGGAGCGCCCACGCCCAATGCCAGCGGATGGCGCGCGTCCAGCGCGCCCTGGTCGCTGCTGTAAATGTTGCCCGTGAAGCGGTTCGAAGTGTCCAGATACAGCGAGCCGCGTCCGGTGCGCACCAGATCCGTGGCATTGATGATGTGGGAGCGGATGTAGGAGCTGTTTCCCACGATGAAGTCGTACCAGTTCGTCGAGTCGCGGTCCAGATCATGCCAGGTGGCGCTGGAATTGATCAGCGCCGCTCGTCCGTTCATGTCCAGGGAGCCGCCGCGGATGACGCCTTCCAGGTTCGCATTGGTCGTCTCAACAAAGCTGGCAATATTGATGACGCCGGAATTGATCTTCAGGGTGACGCCCTGGCCGATGATGATCGTGTCCTTCGTCGCAGTGCCCACCACCTGCGCGGAGGCCACGGGGTCAAAGGCGATGGTGAGGGAATTGATGGCCGTGTCCGTGGTCACATTGCGCGCGGCGTAGTTGTTGCGGTCGCCATAGTTTTCCACACCGGTGATCGGCGCGATGTAGCGGTTCACCAGCCAGTTCGTGCCGGCGGTGGGGTTCAGCCCCGTGTCATATTCCGCTGCTGTCAGCGGGCGCAGATAGCCGCCGTCCAATGTCATGAGGCCCAGTCCCGCTCCGCCCATCATGTAGCTTCCCTGAACGGTCTCCAGCGGACGCGTGTAGGCGCCGATGGTGGGCGTCTGCAGCGTGGGCAGCACGCCGCCAAACATGCCCACCACGATGTTTTGGGAAGTCGTGCCCGGCGCGCTGTCGCCCACGGTGACGAGCCCCGTGGTGTCATGAATGGCCACCCGGTCATCCGTGACTCCGGTTCCCCAGGTGTGGCCGGGGTTCGTGTCGTAGATCTTGAGCACGCCGTTGTTGGTGCTCGTGAAGCTCTGCACCGCGCCGTCAAAGCGGCCGCCTGCGCGCGTGTCCAGGTAGAGCATGTTCGTGCCGAATCCGGCGACGACATTGCCGAAGTTTTCCTGGTTGGTCACCGTGCTGTCCGTCTCCAGCAGGAGATTGCCATCGCGCAGGATGAGCGTGCCGCTGTCATTGAGGCGGTTGTCATTGTTCACGCTGGCATACACGGAGTTTGCCGAATTGTTCAGCAGCGCCAGCGATCCCCAGCGGGTGATGGTGACCGTGCCTGCCTGATTGAATCCGCCATTGGCTCCCGCCAGCGACATGTTGAAATACACCGACGCAGCCTGGCCTCCGTTCCCCCGGTCAAAGCTGTTGGTGATCCACCGCCCCGTGGACTGCTTGATGAGGATGTCGCCGTCGAACGCGCCGTTGCTGCCGGTGATGCGCAGCTCGCGGGAGCCGCGCACGGTGAAGCCCGTGCCGTTGTTGCCCGGGCTGGTGTTGTCAAACGAGCCCTGAATTTCCGTCACACCCGGATGATCAAACGCACCCAGCGTGGAGTTGTAAACTCCCGAGCCGCCCTGCATGTCAAACAGGTTGCCGCTGCCGGTTGCGTTCGGACCGATGCCGGCTCCCACAAGATTGATCACCACGCCGGTGCCAAAAATCTGGTCAAACGACTGCCCGGCGCCGGTGCTGCCTTCACGGCCCCACACGCCGTTGTTCAGATTGACGGTGACGTTGTCAAAGTTGTCCGTGACCTTCACGTTGAGCGGGAAGGTGTTGGCGCCGGACCAGTAGGTGCCGAATGCCAGACGCGCGTCGGAGACGGAATTGCCCACGGTGGCGCTTGCGGTGCTGTTGACGCCATAAGGGTCAGAAGTGCGGCTGCCCAGCGTGGGGTCCACTCCGTCATACGCGTTCTTGTTGTAGCTCACATTGATCGTGACGCCGTCGAGTTTGTTGCCGTAGGTGGTCCCGCCGATGAGCGCGCCGCCCAGCAGGGCGCCATTGTTTTCAAACTTCAGCTTGCCCTCGTAAATGTTGATCGTTGCGCCGGCGCCGTTCTGAATGTCCGCATTGTGAAAGCGCCACTCGTTGGCGCCGAGCTTGCTCAGCGCGAACCCGCCGAGATCGAGCACAGGCGCGATCTCCGCCGTGGCCCCGGCGTTCAGGTGGCGCATGAGGGTGGCGGTGCTGTAGCCGCCCACGTTGGCGTCTCCATCGAGCGCGAGCCAGGAGATCACCGAAGTGCCGCTGGTGTTGCGCATGGCCCCCAGTCCGTCTGTACCTGCACCGCTGATGCGGAAGATCTCTGTGTCGTCCGCCTGCTGGGCGGTGTTGATGCCACGCAGGTCAATGGTGCCACCATTGCGTGCGATGGTTTCATTGCCCAGCCCCACCGCACCGGCGGCGTAGCTGTTGGACTCAAGTCGGATCAGGCCGGAGTTCGCCACCAGCTGCCCCAGGAAGGTGTTGTGGTTGTTGAGGATGACCCAGTTCACACTCGGGCTGCCCGAGGAAAGATCATCAAACACCAGCGTCTGCGCACCGTTGGTCCCGCCGCTGATGACGCCGCTCAGGGTGATGCCCTGGTTGTTCGAAACATCGAAGACGGACACGTCCAGCTCATTGTTCAGCACCAGGGCGGAGGAGATGGTGTCATTGCCGCCGCCGTCGGTTTTCACCAGGGTGGACACACCGCCGGAGGACTGGAAAGTGAGCGTGCCGCCCTGAATGGTGTAGCTGTTGCCGCCGGTGGTGTCGCCGATGCTGAGGTCCCCGAGAGTCACCGGAACATCCAGCGTGATCGTGGTCGTGCTGGTGATGTTGATCGTGCTGAAATTGGCAAACGCATCCACGCCGCTCGGGTAGTCGCTGCCGGCATCGAGGTTCCCCCAGTTCGCGGTGGCGCTCCAGGTGCCGCTGCCGTTCTTGGTCCAGTTGCCAATGGTGCTGTGCACGGCCTGTGCGCGGGCGCTGCTCAGAAGCGCGGAGATGAGCAGAATCCCAATGAGCAGGGCCAGCACGGTCCGCCCTGTGCGCAGGCATTTTCCTCTTTCGAATGCACGGGTGGGGAAAAGGTCTCGCGCGTAGGGGTTCGATGACGAAGTTAGGTTGGGTGGCATGATGGCTGGGGCGGTTTGCAGGGCTGCCGGGCACGGCCCTTGTGGTTGCCAGTCATTGTGCCTGATCGAAAATTTCTGCCTATCGGGACGCGGCTTGCATGTGAATGCAGGTTGGCCGTGCGGCGGACTACACTTTATGCAAAAACGCCTCTGAACTTTTTGCTTAGCCAGATCTAAGGCTGTGCATTTTGCCTTGGTATTCGGAAAAGATTGAACCCTTGTGCGTTTCTGAACACTGCGTCTGGATGCTGCCGCGCCCCGCGGTTTTCATCCCTCTCATTCACTTACGCCCTACATGTTTTCATTTTTTAACCGTCCCTCGCCGCGCCCCTGCTGTCCGAGTCCTCTTTCGTTTATATTCAAAAAAAACGCCCCCTTGTTCACGGCGCTCGTTCTCGCCGCGACTTACGCAAACGCCGGCGAGACCGTTCATGCGGAGGCATCCTCCTCCCATGAAAAAATCGAAAACACCGTGCACGAATGCACGCCCGGTCCCTGGGGCCGGCTCAGCTACTACTACTTTTTTCTCGAAGCTCCGGACCATGTGGTGGAGCAGATCCCCCTGCCCAGCACGACCACGAAGTGGGCTTTCAACCTGAAGGATCTCAGCCACATCGAGACGCTGTTGAAAAACGCGGGCATGTCACGCGGGCAGACGGAGCGCCTTCTGGCGCCGGGCCATGTGGTGCGGGACGAGCATCACGTACATCTCTTTCCCACCAACGCCGATGTCGAAGGCCTCACCCGGGAGGGACGCGCGCTGATCTACAATGATCTCGCCCGCGATCCCGCCAACGCCTTCCAGTATTCACCGGTGTTTTTTCTCACGGACTCCGTCGAGGAATGGGCCGCGGAATCCGGGCTGCCCTCCGCCATCGTCACCAAGATCTCCAGCTGGGCCTACAAGCAGGGAAGCGCCCTCGTCTTCTCGGACGTGCCGCTGCTGCTCAGCCAGGCCGAAAACGTGAGCGAGGCGCGCTTCATCATGCGCAAGCTCACGCGCGTGCGCACCCTGATGGCCCAGCTCGAGATCACGAAGGACGACTCCATTTCCGACCTCGTGGGCTACTGGTCCACCGGTCTCGGCCTGCGCAGAAAGGAACTCGAGCCGCTGATGAACGCCATCACTCACACCCGCGGCATTTCGCACCTGGACATTCTCCACCTCCTGCCTCCCGTGCCGCGAAAGGTGCTCTACACCTATCCGGACCTCAGCTACGCCGCGGAAGGCCCCCTGCCCGACTGCCACTGGACCAGCCTGAATTTTTTCAATCTCACACCGCAGCCCATTCTGCTGGACACACGGCTGGCCTCCAGCCTGGTGAAGCAGGATTTTGACAAGGTGGAGGCTCCCTACCGCTACGGAGATGTGCTCATGTTCATCGATGCAGACGGCCGCGCCGTGCACTCGGCCACCTACCTGGCGGACGACATCCTCTACACCAAAAACGGCTCCAATCTTCTCACGCCCTGGGTGCTCATGCGTCTCCCGGACCTTTCCAAGCTGTATGACACCGGACCCGGCAAAACCCGCATCGTGGGCTTCCGCCACAAAAAGTAGTCCCCGCTTACGAGTGCCCCAGTTTGCGCGACTCCATCCAGCGGATCGCAAAGCGCGTCACCGCCGCGCCATCCTCCAGCTTGAGCTTCTGCCGCATGTTCATTCGGTGCACGTCCACCGTCTTCGGGCTGATGCGCAGCGCGGCCGCGATCTCATGCGTCCCGCGCCCGTCCCCCATCATCTGGAAGATTTCAAACTCCCGGTCGCTCAGCTCGTCCAGCCCGCCTTCGAGGCGCGGCTTCGCTCCGCTGGTGTAGGCCTGGAAGATCTGCTCCGCGATGGTGTCGCTGAGCCAGCGCCCGCCGGCCGCCACTTTGCGCAGCGCGGCCTCATAGAGGTCGTAGCCCATGTTCTTCATCATGTAGCCCTTCGCTCCGGCCTTCAGCGCACGGTGCGCATAGTACGCCTCGTCATGCATTGAGATGACCAGCATCGAGAGATTGGGGTGCAGGGAATGCACGTCCTTGATGAATTCCAGGCCGTTGCGGTCCGGCAGCGTGATGTCAACCAGCATGATGTCTGGCAGGTCGGTCTCGATCTTTTCAAAGGCGGTTTTGCAGTCCCCCGCCTCCCAGCAGCATTCAAAGTCTGGCAGGCTGTCGATGAAGACCTTCATGCCGCCTCGCATCATGGTGTGGTCGTCGAGCAGCGCCACGCGCTTGCGCTGGGCGGGTGCTTTGGGGTTGGGAGTGGTGCTCATGGTTTTTGGAACTTGAATTTGAATCATGATGCAAGCGGCATTTCGCACACTGCGAGCGTCCCGCCCTCCGCTACGTCGCGTGGCTGGAAGGTCAGCGTGGCTCCCAGCGCGTCAGCACGCTGTCGGAGCATGAAGAGGCCCATGCCGTTCTGTTTTGCCCCCTCGGCGGGCACGAAGCGCACACCGTCATTCGCCACCTCCAGCCGCAGGATGTCCCGGTCACGGATCAAACTGATGGCGATCCACGTCCCGCGCCCATGCTTGGCGGCGTTCGTCGCCAGCTCCTGCGCGATGCGGAAGATCAACGCGGCCTCCTCGGTCTTCAGCACACCGCTGACATCCTCGCATGAAACACGGCATTGCAGTGCAAACGCACGCTCCAGGAACTTGCGCAGATCATCCAGCGCATCAGGCAGCTCCTGCGGCCCCACCGCCACGGGTGCCAGCCCGCGCGCATAGGCACGCGCCAGTTCGGACGTCTCCGCCAGCTCACGCGCCACATCCATCGCCAGTACAGACTGCGGGTGCCCGTCTCGCTTCAGGCTGCTGCCGAGCACGCCGCTTTTGAGCTGCGTGGCCGCCAGGCGCTGGCACACATCATCGTGCAGATCCTGGCCGATTCGCCTGCGCTCGTTCTCGGCCGCTTCCGTCTGCAGCTTGGCCATCTCCTTTTCCCCGGTGATCACGCTCGCCATGCCCGCCACCTGCACCTTCCCCGCCCGGTCATGCGCACGTGCGGTGGAAAAGGCGCGGCACCGCAGCCACTCGATCTTTTCCCCCGCATGCACGCGGATCTCCGCCTCGGCCTCCCCCGGTGCCGCGCGCAGGGAGCGCAGCATTTTCAGCGCCGCCTTGCGGTCCTGCCGCACCACCGCGCGCAGCCAGTCCCAGCGCCGCAAGCGCAGCTTCGAAGCCCTGCGCCCGAAGATCTCCTCGTAAGCCCTGTTGACATAGATCTGCTCTGCAAGCTCCGGCGGCGCCACCCAGAAAATGTCCCTCATGTTGGACGCGATCTGCCGGAACCTCCACTCAGACTCCTGCAGCTGGTGCGCGGCATCCGCGATGCTCTTTGAGATGGTCTCCAGTTCATCGCCGCCATCGATGGGGGGCGGCACCACCGCGTCCGGCCCGATGTGCCGCGTCTGCTCCACGATCAGCGCCACACGCTCGGTGATGAGCCATTGCAGCAGGCTCCACAGCAGAAGGCAGATGCCCAGCAGCACGCACACCTGGGACAGCATCTCACGCACCGCGTGGTTGACCGCCGAAGCGATGAACCAGTTCAGGTCATACTCCAGCACCACCAGCCCTTTGCGGGACTCCGCGCTCACGTCCATGAATGGAAACACCGCGATGAGATGCCCGCGCTCCAGGTCCTCCTGCATCAGGCCTTCGCTCGTGTCCTTGGCCTGCTGCACCATCGCCGGCGTGAGCGGCAGCGGGCATTCCCAGATGGAGACGCCACGCCACTGCTTGCGCGTCGCGTTGCGGATGATGTCATTGCCATCGGAGATCACTCCCAGGTGCAGGTCCGGATTGACCGATGCATAGCTGATGGCCAGGTCCGCCGACTGGGCGAGACGCCGCCGGAGGAAATGCTGCGCAAAGCTCGAAAGGCGCGTGCCCTCTTCATACGCCTGCAGCCGCATCTCACGGAAGCGGCGGTCCACGTCATGCTTGTACTGCCGTGAGATGTTCAGCACGATCATGAGCAGGCTGAAGACCATCACCAGCGCCGAGACACGGAACTGCAGTGTGAAAAAACGCTTCATGGCGCGCCCTCCAGAAATTTCGGAACAAACAGCCCCCTCGCTTTGATCTCCCGGTACAGCAGCCCGTCCAGCAGCATGTTTTGGATCATGTCGTTCACGCACTCCACCAGTCCGCCCTTGCCCGGCCTCATCAGCCGCAGGTTCTCCGCCGCATCCGGCAGATGAACCCTCGTCAAAGATCGCCGCCACTGCCCCTGGTCGAAACCCTCGCGCCGCAGCGCCGCATCCCGCCCCGCGTTCTCCGGGAGCTTCAGCTCCGCATTGTGCGCCAGGCATGCGGACACCAGAAAGCGCAGCTCCCGCTCATAGGTCTTCAGCGCCTCCTCACGCACCACCAGCACCCGGCTGAGCTTCAGGTCCATCCCGCTGCTGTCATGCAGCACCGCCGCGCCTTTCTCCTTCAGCCGCAGGCACCAGGGGTCCGAAGTCACCACCGCATCCAGATCCTTCTCGTCGTACGCATCCTCAGACTCCGCCAGGTTCAGCGGCACCACATGCACATCATTGAAGGACATCCCCTGCCCCCGCAGCGCCTCCCAGAGAAGGTACTCACCCGCGGACTTGAGCTCCACCCCCACGTTCTTTCCACGCAGGCTCCTCATGGACTCCAGCCCCGCGTGTCCCACCACGGCGTCTCCTCCCCGCGAGATGCCCAGCACGAGGATCGCCCGTGGCTTCGCCCCGTCCGCCTCCAGCCGGATCATTTCATCCAGCGTCACCACCGCCGCATCCACCACTCGTTTTCGAAACGCCCCCATCACCGCCGTGGGCCATGACATTTCCACGGTATTAATTCGCTGCTCGCTCGTGTTGCCTTCGTCACAGGCCATCACCAGACCTTCCGCGCCGGGCCAGATGTTCACCGCGATCGAAAGCGGGCGCTGGTAGCCAGATTCAGGCCACAGCAGCCCGGCCAGGCACAGCAAGGTGCCCAGTACAATGAGCGGCAGGAGACGTATCTGGACGGTTCTGTTCATGCATCTTTAGATTGTGCGCATCGTCAAACCGTCCACCACCTGACGGGACATTGCTGGCGACGATCTTTATACGTCCTACCGCCCCCTGACGGCCAGCTTTAATTAAATGGGCACGCATCCTGCCGCATCGCATCACCGGCTCAAAGCTTCGCCCAGGCTCACATGCGGCGCCAATGCCCCTCCACCCAGACCATGCCGCAGACGCCTGCTCAGCCACGGTGGAGTGTTCACGAATCGGCACCCGATTCCTGCTCCTTTTCCAAGATCGCGAGCGTGGTCTTCAAGACCGTGTCGGGATTGAGCGAAATGCTGTCGATCCCCTGCTCGACGAGAAACTGCGCGAACTCAGGGTAGTCGCTCGGGGCCTGCCCGCAGATGCCAATCTTGCGCTGCTTCTCGCGGCAGACTTTGATGACCTGCGCGATCATCGTCTTCACGGCGGCGTTCCGTTCGTTGAAGATGGGCGCGACGATCTCGCTGTCTCGATCCACACCGAGGATGAGCTGCGTGAGATCATTGGAGCCGATGCTGAAGCCGTCGAAGATCTCCGCGAATTCAGCGGCAAGGATGACGTTGCTGGGGATCTCGCACATGACATAGATCTCCAGTCCGTTCACGCCGCGGGTGAGCCCGTGCTTCTCCATCTCCGCCTGCACGCGCCGGCCTTCCTCAAGAGTGCGGCAGAAGGGGATCATCACCTTGAGATTGGTCAGCCCCATCTCTTCACGCACGCGGCGCACGGCCTGGCACTCGAGTGCAAAGCCCGCCTGATAGCGCGGGTGGTAGTAGCGTGACGCCCCACGGAAGCCGATCATCGGATTCTCTTCCACCGGCTCATAAGCCTTGCCGCCGATGAGGTTGGCATACTCGTTGGATTTGAAATCACTGAGGCGCAGGATCACGTCCTTCGGATAAAACGCCGCCGCCAGCATGGCCACGCCCTGCGCCAGGCGATCCACAAAGTACTGCGGCTTGTCGCTGTAGGTGCTGGTGAGCTTCTCGATCTCGGCTTTCGCGGCGGGATCTGCGAGCCTTTCAAAGTCCAGCAGCGCGAGCGGATGCACCTTGATGTAGGTGTTGATGATGAATTCCATGCGTGCGAGGCCGACGCCGTCATTCGGCAGAAAGGAGAGTGCAAAGGCTTCCTCGGGATTGGCAAGATTCATCATCACCTTGGTGCGCGGGCGCTGCAGGTCTTTGATGTTGGTCTGCTGCACATCAAAGGGGAGGCTGCCCTCATACACGAGGCCGGTGTCCCCTTCGGCGCACGAGACCGTGACGACCTGGCCTTCCTTGAGCAGGTCCGTGCCGTGCTCGGTGCCCACGACGGCGGGCACGCCAAGTTCACGGCTGACAATGGCGGCATGGCAGGTGCGCCCACCGCGATTGGTGACAATGGCGGCGGCTTTTTTCATCACCGGCTCCCAGTCGGGATCGGTCTTGTCGGCCACGAGGATGTCGCCCTCGCGGAACTCGCGCAGAAACTCCACGCTCTTCACCACGCGCACCGGGCCGCTGGCGATCTTCTCGCCCACGCTGCGACCTGTGACGAGCACCTTGCCGCGTTGCTTGAGCTTGAAAGTCTGGATGACGTCCCGGTTCTTCTGCGCCTGCACCGTTTCCGGCCTGGCTTGAACGATGAACAGCTCGCCCGTGCGGCCATCCTTGGCCCACTCGATGTCCATCGGCGTCGGCTGGCCGCGCCTGGCGGAGTAGTGGTCCTCAATGATGCAGGCCCAGCGCGCAAGCTGCAGGATGTCGTCATCGCTGAGCGCGAAGCGCGCACGGTCACCGGGAGAGACAGGCACGTTTTTCACCATGCGGCCGCCGCCGGTGTCATAGATGAGCTTGAACTCCTTCGAGCCCGCACGCTTCTGCAAAATCGGCTTGAAGCCCTGCTTGAGCGTCGGCTTGAAAACAGAGTACTCATCCGGATTCACGGACCCGAGCACGACGTTCTCACCCAGGCCATACGCGGCATTGATGAGCACGGCATCGCGAAATCCCGTCTCAGTGTCGATGGTGAACATGACCCCCGCAGATCCAAGATCCGAACGCACCATGCGCTGAACGCCGATGGAAAGCGCGATGGCGGTGTGTTCAAACCCCTGGTCCACGCGATACGAAATGGCGCGGTCGGTGAACAGCGAGGCAAACGAGCGCCTGCAGTGTTCCAGCAGCGAGGCATTGCCCTGCACATTGAGATAAGTCTCCTGCTGGCCCGCGAAACTCGCATCCGGCAGATCTTCCGCAGTGGCGCTGCTGCGCACCGCGACATCCAGCGGCGGCGTTCCCGTTCCGCCGAGATCCTCGTAGGCTTTGAGGATCTCATCCTGCAAGTCTGCGGGCAGTGCGGTGGCGAGGATGGCCTGACGAACCTCGCTGCCACGCTGCTGGAGGTTGTCCATGTCCGCAGTGTTCAGACCGCCGAGGATCTCCTGGATGCGTGCATCCAGCCCCGTGCTGCGCAGGAAATGACGATAGCCCTCCGCCGTGACGGCAAAGCCATTCGGCACCTTCACCCCCTGGCTGCTCAGCTCACGATACATCTCGCCGAGCGAGGCATTCTTGCCGCCTACGAGCGGGATGTCGTCAATGCTGGTGTCGGCATACCAGCGGATTAATTGAGGAGAAGTTTTCATGATGATGCAGCATTTCACGCCCGGAGGCCGGTGCTCGGCCTGCTTTGTCGAAAGCTGGGCTGATCGTGTGGCTGGAGCGCCCGCGGCAGGCTCATACCAGAGGAGGCGTGACCACGAAGACGGGTTTGTGCGCACGTGCGAGCACCGCCTGCACCGTGGAGCCGAGCAGCGCGGCGCCGGCTCGTGAATGCCCCTTCGTGCCCATGCAGATGACGTCTGCGCCCTTGCGCTCTGCGGCTTCGCAGATGGCGGCGGAGAAATCACTATTCGCCAGCACCTCGGAGGTGATGACGACCCCCGGTGCCTGCGGAAATGTTGCGGCCAGAGACTGAAATTTTTCCACCGCCTTCCGTTTATCCTCCGCTGTTGCGAGGCTGTGGTCGAAGTAAACTTCGGAGGCGATGACAGGATTGATGCCTCGCGTGGGCTCATGGCAGACGTGCACCAGATGGATGGCTCCTCCGGCAGGCAGCAGGCTGCAGGCGTGCCTCAGCGCATGCCCGCAGGTCTCCGTGAAGTCCGTCGCCAGCAGCACGCGGCGGATGGGAGGAATGCGGCCCTCCGTCTCCACCGCGCTGGCAGGCACGCAGAGCACGTTCGTCACAGCATGGGCCAGCACACTGCGTGAGAAGGACGGCGCCTTCAGCCTCTGCCAGCCATGCCGCTGGTGCGTGCCCACCACCACCAGTGCCGCTCTCTGCTCATCCGCCGTGCGCAAAAAATCCGCTGCAGGCCGGCCGTCCTCATCTTGCACATGCACGTTCATCGGCAGGTCCCCCAGAATCGCGTGCAGTCGCTCCCACACATCGCGCCGCCGCACATCCTGCAGTTCCGGCCCGGAGATCGGATCCTCAGGCGGGCGCACATACACAGCCTCCACTTCCACCTTGCCGAGCGGCACAAACGTTTTCAGCGCACCGATCGCCGCATCCGCGGAAGCGGTGAAATCCACGCCGCAGAGCAGCCGCAGCGCGCTCTCACCTTTCATCCATTCCAGCAGCAGCTCGCCCTGCCGCACCACCAGCGTCGGAACTGCGGCCTCTTCAGCCACACGCTCCGCCACGCTGCCGATCAGCCAGCGTTCCGCCATCCCTTTGCCAAGGGAGCCGAGCACGATCAGTCGCGTCGGCTTCTCTGCTGCCGCATCCACCACCTCAAAGCTCGCGCTGCCATGCCGCAGCTCCTCGGCCACGGGAATGCCCGTGTCGCGCAGCCGCGCGGCTTCCTTCTTGAGCTGCTCACGGAAGTGATTTTCGTCCGGCACCACCACCGGCAGGTCGCCCATCACAATGTAATCCTGCACGACATGGACGAGCCGCAGGGAAATCTGGAGTTTTTTTGCCAGCGCCGCCGCGACGTCGGCAGCCGCCATGGCGGCCAGGGAAAAATCAGTGGCACAGAGGATTTGCATGATAGGTCTGGGTTTGGGGTGGTGGGAGTGATGGAAAAAAACAGCGAATGATGCGGCTCACCTGCCGGAGGGAAAAGCTTCAGGCACTTCGCCTGCCACCAAGGATGCGCTTTGTTCCAGCGTCTCGGCATCGGCATGGCCGCCCGTCGCGCGACTGGGGAACTGCGTGGATGTTTTCATGGAGATGAAAGGTGGGAGTTGAACGAGTGGCCATGCTGCGGTGCGGCACCTTGCGCCCGGCTGCTGCAAAACTGGCCAATGGCCTTCCCCTCTCAATGAGCAGGACTTCCCGCTTGTTCTCAGGCGGTGGATGAGTCGCTCTCAGCATCTCCCGCAGGCGCAGATGTCTCGGCGGCCCGCACGGCATCGGAGAACGTCAGCCCACGTTATGGCCGCGCTCCGCGTAAGTCAGCGATGACGTGAGTGCAGCCGTGGAAAGGATGCTGCTCAAAGCAGGCTTTGATCACGCATTGGCAGATCGTGCGTTGAGTGTTGCAGAAGGAGACGTTGATCGGGAGATGCGGTGGCGCCTGTTGAGGGTTGCACAATAGACTGACGTGCATAGCGAAGGGTTGCCGAGCCTCGGCGAGGCTACCCTGGTACGTGGTGCATCCTTCAGGAAAGCAAACCCAGCGCCTTCTTTACACACCGCGCCCTCCAGCAGCGTCTGCCTCGCCATTCCGCCACGCAGTCGCTGCCTTCCCGCATCATCCCCCTCAAGCGAATTCCGATCGTGTCAGCTTATTGCGCAAGCCTCAATAAGTTGGGTTATCGTGGCTTTGCCTCCAGCTTTTAGCACCGAAGGTGCGGCCTAGCGTAGCCCAGGGCCAGCGAGCCTTGGCGAGCGCCGCCCTGGGTTCAGCACCAGCAGCAGGGCAGCAAAGCCAGCGCCTTCTTCACACACCGCGTCCCCCAGCAGCGTCCTCCCGCCACGCCGCAGCAGGCAGCCTGTGTCTCCGCCGCACGCAACGCCCCGGCTCCTCCATGCACTTGCGCTCCATGCGTGTCAGTCGATTGCGCAATCCTCAATAAGCCTTTCCCCGCCCCGCACACGCACACGCTTGCAGAAATCGGGCGGCTTCATGCGGCCATGCTCCAGTCGTCACAGCCGCCCATGTGCGCGCGAAACCAGTGGGCGCTTATTTGCGCCACCTGCTCCAGCTTGCCCGGTTCCTCAAACAGGTGCGAGGCGGACGGCACCACCCGAAACTCCTTTTTGCAGCGCAGCTTTTCGAAGGCTTCACTGTTCAGGCACAGCACCAGTTCATCACAGCCGCCCACCACAAACAGCGTTGGAGAGCGGACCTCGCGCAGTGCGTTGCCCGCAAGATCCGGACGCCCGCCGCGCGAGACCACCGCGGCGATTTGGTCGCCCAGCTGTGCCGCCGCCATCAGCGCCGCGGCACCACCAGTGCAGGCCCCAAAGTAGCCCAGCTTCAGACCGCGCGTCTCCGGCTGCTGCTCCAGCCACCGTGTCACGCTGACCAGCCGCTGCGCCAGCGTGTCGATTTCAAAGCGCAGCCCGCTGGTTCTGGCGTCCTGCTGCTCCTCCGCGGGCGTCAGCAGATCAAACAGCAGCGTCCCCAGGCCGGCTTCACGCATCATCTGGGCGACGTATTGATTGCGCGGGCTGTGCCGGCTGCTGCCGCTGCCATGCACGAAGATCACCACACCCGGCGCATCCGCGGGCAGCTCCAGTTCGCCTTTGAGCTCCACATAACCGGCGGGGATCTTCACCGTGGTGGGCAGCACTTTATCAGCAAGCCTGTGAGCGATTTTCATACCAGCGTAACTTCGGTTGAAGTGGTTGTTTTTTCCCCGCTGCTTCCCCGGCCGCGGGTAAATGATGGGGCACGGAATGCCTGGAGGATCAGCAGCCGGCGACCGTGAACCCGGCTGCCTCCAGTCCATGGCCCCATCATTTGGCCTTTCAGCGCGGGCTTACTGCACCTTCACTTCGATGCTCTTGGGCTTCGCCTTCTCATCCTTGGGCAGGTGCACGCTCAGCATTCCGTCTTTGAATTCGGCGCTGACCTTGTCCGCATTCACGGTTTCAGGCAGCGAGAAGCTGCGCAGGAAGCTGCCGTAGGAGCGCTCGATGCGGTGGAATTTCCTGCCCTTCTCCTCCTTCTCGCCTTTGCGCTCGCCGGAGATGGTGAGCTCGCCGTTCTCCACGCTGACCTTCACTTCCTCCTTCTTCAGTTCGGGAAGCTCGGCTTTCACGAGGTACTCATGGCTGTCTTCGCTGATGTCCACCAGCGGTGTCCATTGGGCCACGGTCATGGCCTCTTTCTCCCCATTTCTGGATGGCCAGTTCAGGCCAAAGAGACGGTCCAGACGGCTTTCCAGGCTGTTGAGTTCACGGAGAGGATTCCAGGATGTTAACGCACTCATGTTGGTTTGATTTTTGGGGTTCACCCGGCGGAGGGGTGTTGATGTGCCGGTGCAGCCTGTCCGCCGGAGGCAGACCGCACAGGAAATTCATCGCGCTCGCGCCTGCTGCTGTTGCGTCCCTGTCTTGGCCGCCGTCCGGGCCTGCGTCTTGCCGGCGGTGGTTGTGGTGGTGGTGGTAAGGCGTTTCGTGGCGGCTTTTCCATTGCCAGGGGTTTTGGCCAGCGTCTGCGTCGGTGCTTTCTTTCCGGCGGCGGACTGCGGTTCACGTTTTCCAAAAAGCTGCTGCTCTGCCTGCAGCCAGAATTTCAGGTCTTCGCCAGGCGGGCACTGGGCCTTCTGCCACAGGTGGTAGGCCAGCAGGCTGATCTCTTCGTATCGGTGCTCGGTTCGGTGGGTGGGTATGGAGTTCATGGCGGTGTTGCGGTGGGTGGAAAACAGGTCTGCGTCATGGCCTCAGTCGTTGATGCCCCAGTAGCGCGGCGGTGGCGCGAACTCTCCGCCGAAGGGTTTCGCCCGTCGGTAGGAGGACGGGTTCTTGCTGGAGACGATCTGCATGGCAAAGTCGCAGTCCAGCCGGCGGTCAAAATCCGCATTGCAGATGAAGTCCGTGCGCCATGCGTCCGCCACCTCCTTGAGCTGGGAGCAGAACCATCCCCGCTCGCCGTTCAGTTCGCAGTTCTCCTCATGCAGTGCCACCACGATGGGCCGGGTGTCGCGCTGCTGTTTCGGAATCTCGTTGCACCATTTCCTGATATGTTCTGGCATCGGCCGGTCGTTCGTCGCGGACACAATCAGCAGATCCGCCGCTGCCGCCGCACGGGCCGCCGTGCTGCTCTCTTCATGCCGCTCCAGCTTGTCAAAGCTCCACGTGATCGGGCACACCCTCAGGTCCGGGCTCAGCGACTCCTTCAGCCATTCCAGCGCCTCCATCGCGCGCACATGCGCAAAAAAGCCGTCATGGAGCGCTACGACGGAAAAAGCGGGCGGGGTGTGGACAGCGCCGGCTTCACGGGATGTGGGGGAAGGAGCGGTTGCTTGCATGCCATGATGATGACGAGACCTTCTCAGCCGCACAATGAGCAGACTCACTCTCCCTGAATCAGCAAATGGCTGAGGCCCCCTCAGACTGCGGGTTCTCACCGTTCCCCGTGTGGGGCGGCACTTCCGCACCCATGAGATCATCACCGCCGGCGATCTCCTTCAGCAGCCTCTGCCGCAGAGAGTTTTCGTGCTCAGCATCCGGTTTCGACGGCTCGCCCTCATCAGTGTTCATGGTCTCCGAGGCTAGACCAGTTCTCGAAAAGATTGTCATTTTGACCGGCGAGCGCAGCGGCCCCAGTGGCAAGGCGGGAGCGCCGCCTGCTATTGGAACATAACAGGCAGGCGACCAACGCAGCCAATGGGGCTGCTCCGCCGTCCGGGCAATGTGACAAGATTTTTGAGAGCTGGTCTATAAAGCGCCGCCCTCGCGGACAATGGGAAGCCCCTCCCGATCCATCTCAGCCATTCGCTGAGACACCTGAGGCACTCGCTCTGTCAGCCCGCATGCCTCGCCCATGCCCCTCACTCCCGCACCACGTTCACCGGGCTGCCGTTGTCCACCCACTCATAAAAGAACTTGGCCGGGTTGCCGCCATCCAGAGGCACGCGGATGCAGCCATGCGAGGCCGGATAGTTCGGCACGGAGTCAAAGCCGTGAATGAAGACATTGCCATAAATCTGCACGCTCCACGGCATCGGCGCATTGTTAAAGAGCTTCGAGTAGTGCATGCGCGCACGGAAGGGCCCCGCGCTGAAGTTCCCTGCCGGCGTACGGTTGTTGCGTCCGGAGCTGATGTGCGTCCGCAGCACCAGCCGGTCGCCCTGCCAGGCGCGCAGCTCCTGCTTCGCCAGGCTCACCTCCACCCTCTTCGGACTCACCATCAGAGAGAAGCGGTGAAAGCCCCACCCAAACGTCATGCGCCCGTCCTCCACCCGCAGGCTCGCTCTTGCACCCGCCAGTTCCAGATCGCTCGTGCGGATCAGTTCCGTGCCGTCCACAAAGTGCCGCAGAGCGCCGGCGGGCACGGCCACATCGTGCAGCAGGATGCACCGCCCCGCTTCATCGCGCTGCGCTTTCCAGTGCAGCTGCGCCGCCGCCTCGTTCAGCGGCACGTAGATCACCCCGGGCTCCAGCGCAAAGGTCACAGCCTCCAGCGGCGCTTCCGCATGCAGCTTCGCCTGCCCCGGCCACGCCGCGCACAGCAGGCAGAGCACCATCACCAGCAGCCTGGCTCTGCCTTGGACAAAGGACATGGCGGCAGGCTCTCTCATCACACCTGCTCCCCCACCCAGCGCACCGCGTAGTGCACCAGTTCCGTGCCATTCTTCAGCCCCAGCTTTTCTTTGATGTGCCCGCGGTGCGTGTCCACCGTTTTGAGGCTGATGTGCAGCTCCGCCGCGATGGCCCGGTTGTCTTTCCCCTGGCCTGTGAGCCGCAGCACTTCCAGCTCGCGGTCCGTCAGCTTCCCCACCGTCGATGTGCTCGCGGAGGACCGCGGGCGTGACAGCGCATCGAGAATCGCCGCCGCGGTGCGCTCGCTGGCATATACCTGACCGTTGATGACCTTGTTGATCGCATCCCGCATCTTGTCCGGGCCCTCCTGCTTCATGATGTACCCGCGTCCTCCAGCCCGCAGCACGCGCTCCGCATAGAGCTGCTCGTCATGCATGGAGATCACCAGCACCGGCAGTTCCGGCTGCATCGCATGCACGTCCTGCAGCAGTTCCAGCCCGCTCTTCCCCGGCAGGTTGATGTCCATCAGCACCAGGTCCGGTTTCAGTTTTGAGATGGTGTCAAACGCGTCCCGCGCATTGTCCGCCTCGCCACACACGGCGATGCCGGGGATGGATGCCACGATTCGGACGAGGCCGTCGCGGAACACAGGATGATCATCGACGATGAACACTTTTTTGGCCGGTGGGCCGGATTCTTTTTTAGCCATGGGTGGGTTCGGTGTGAGCGGTTGCTGTTGATGGTGGCGTTGGAATGGTACAGACAACGGTCGTGCCGCCGCCCGTTTGACTGCGGCGGATGTCAAGAGTCCCGCCAATCATGTCCGCGCGGTAGCTCATGATGCGCAGGCCCATGCCACGGTGCTTGGGGTCCAGCCCTGCCCCTACGCCCCCGCCGCGCCTGCCGCGGCCTTGCCCTTGGTCTTTCACGGACAGCACGGTGTGGAGCGCATTGGTGGAAAGCTCAATATCAATTTCCTTTGCCTGCCCATGCTTCACCGCATTCGTCACCGCCTCCTGGGCGATCCGGTACAGATGTGTCGCCGTCGTGTTGTCCATCTCCATCGCAGGCGGGCATTTGCAGCGGCAGTCGATGCGGAACATCGTGCTCGTCCGCACCGCCAGTTCATCCAGCGCCGCGATCAGGCCTCCCGCCTGCACCGCCACCGGGTGCAGCCCCCGCGCCAGAGATCGCGTCAGCCCCAGCGCGTCCTTGAGCAGTCCGGCGATCTTTTCCGCATCCTCAGCCTCCGGTGCTTTCTTTTCCACCAGGCTGGCTTTCAGCAGGTCGCTCAGCAGCCAGATGCCCGCGAGCTGCTGCCCCAGGTCATCATGCAGATCCTGGCCGATGCGCTGCTTCTCATGCTCGCTGATGTGCAGGATCTCCTCCTCCAGTTTTTTGCGCGCCTCCACCTGCTCCTGCAGGTTGGCATTCACGTGCTGCAGCTGCCGCGTGCGCTCCTCCACACGCTTCTCCAGTTCATCATTCAGCCGCCGGATCACCTGCTCCGCGCGTTTGCGCTCGCTCACATCCACATGGGCGATCACCACCGAGTGCGGCCCGTTGCCCAGAAACGGCGTCACGTAGCCGACAAACCAGCGCTGCTGGCTCGGAGAGTGGCAGGCATACTCCATGCTGAAGCGCGTGACTTCGCCGCCCATCACCTCCCGAATGCCTGCCGCAAACCGTGCCGCATCCTCGTCTCCGTCTCCTGCGGCCGCATCACACACGGCCAGGTAGTTCGCCCCCACCCCGCAGGAGTTCACCTTCCCGCCGTTGGCCTTGGCAAAGGCGGTCCACGCCTCGTTCGTGCTGAGGATCTTGCCGGCTGAATCCAGCACCGCCAGACTCGCCGGAATGGCCTCCAGCGTGGACTCCGCAAAGCGCCGCGCTTGGAGAATCTCATCCTCCGCCTTCACCCGGTCATTGATCACTTCCGCAAACAGGATGATCCCGCCGATCTCTCCCAGCGCATCATGCCAGGGCCGGCATTCCCATTTCACCCAGTCCAGGCTGCCATCGGCGCGTGGAAACGGGTCCCTCTCGCAGCTTTCCGTGGCGCCGGCCAGGCACCGCTGGTGGACCTGCCTCACGCGTTCCGGAATCTCAGGAAAAACTTCATAGTGCGACCTCCCCGTGAGGTCTCCCACTTCCAGGCGGAAATCCTTCGCCCATCGGTCACTTACCACCAGGTATCGCATATCACGGTCAAACATCACCACCGGTGCCGGCGTGTGCTTGATGAAGAGCCGCAGCCTCTCCCCGCTGGCCGCCAGCGCCTGCTCGATCTCCTTGCGTTCGGTGATGTCTTCCGCAATCCCCACGATGCTCCGCACGCTTCCGTCATCGTTGTACAGAGTGGTGGCGGTGCCGCTCACCCAGATCATGCGGCCGTCTTTGCGCAGATATCGTCGCTCAGTCTCGTAGATCGGCAGCTCGCCATGCAGCACTTTTTCCACCCGTTCCTTGTTCGCTGCCTCATCATCCGGATGTGTCAGGTCTCTTGGCGTCATGCCCGCCGTCAGCTCCTCCCGGCTGTAGCCGGTGATGGTGCAGAAGCGGTCGTTCACCCGGGTAAAGCGTCCCTCCGCATCCAGTTCCACGGTGCCCACGCCGACATTCTCAAAAAAGCCCCGGAATCGCGCCTCGCTCTCCCTCAGGGCTGCCTGGGCCTGCTCCGCCTTTTGTCGCGCGGCGATGGCCTCTTCCATCAGATCCAGCGCCGCCATGCGTGACTCCCGCAGCGATTGATTCACCTCCGTCAGCTCCGCCGTGCGCTCCATCACCCGCCGCTCCAGCTCCGCATGGGAGCGTGCCAGCGCCTCTTCAGCCGCTGTCAGTTGCGCCTGCTCCTCCAGCCGCACCAGCGCGCGCTCCACCACCGTCGGCACCAGCGCGATGAAGTTCACGTCCTTCACCAGATAATCCAGCGCGCCACGCTTCATCATCTCCACCGCCACCCGCTCATCGCCCTGGCCGGTGATGATGATGAAGGGCAGGTGGTCGTGCAGCCCGTCCAGGCGGTCCAGCAGTTCATTCCCTTTGAACCCCGGCAGCTTCAGATCCAGCAGCACCAGGTCCGCGGCATGGTCTTTGACCCAGCCGATCGCTTCCTCGCCAGACTTGACGCTGGCCACCTGATGTCCCTCACGTTGCAGTTCCTGGCTGATGAGCCGGGCGATCCCCGGATCATCATCCACCACGAGGATGGTCGCTGGCTTGTGCGGAGCTTTCATGGTGCGGTCAGGCCTGCGTGGCCCGTTTCCTCCTCCGCAACGATGATGACGACCGGCTTGATGAGGTTCATGGCTTGCAGTGCTGAGAGCATCGGGGCGTCAGGCATGTTTGGGAAGAGTGGTTTCAGCACATCAGTCCTCAGCCCTCGGCTGAGGCCTTCTGCGAGTTTTCTCTGAGATCCGCGGCCGGGACCTGCGCCCCCCGCTTCACAGCAGCATGGCCCCGCCGGCACTTTGCGCTCCTGCCTCATTGCTCAAAACTGGCCGCATCTTGCGCTTTCCCCGGGACTTGCCGAATCCGACACACAAGTCACCCCAAATGCACGCCTGAATCTCAGGTCGCAGGCAGCGTGCAGGTCACACAAGTGCCTCCGCTCTCCTGCTTCTCAATCGACAGCCTGCCCCCGATCATCCCCGCGCGGTAATGCATGATCCGCAGCCCCATGCCCTGCCGCGTGGGGTCCACCGCGCCAATGCCGCCGCCATCATCCTTCACCGTCAGCGTCAGCTGCACTCCATTGAAATTCAGCCCGATACGCACCTCCCTGGCCCGCCCATGCTTCACCCCGTTGCTCACCGCTTCCTGCGCAATCCGGTACAAATGGGTCGCCGCAGAGTAGTCATTCATCTGCACCGCCCCCGTGCATTCGAACCGGCAGTCGATCTGAAACAGGCTCGTGGTCCGCGCCGCAAGATCATGCAAGGCCGAGACCAGCCCGTCCGGCTCCTCCGCCACCGGATGCAGTCCCCGAGCCAGGCTGCGCGTCAATGCCACAGTTTTCTTCAAAAGGTCGGTAATCTTGGCCGCCTCCGGCACCTCAGGCGCCCCCCGGCTGGCCAGACTGCGGCTCAGCATGGTGGCCATGATGCTCAGCCCGGCAAGCTGCTGGCCCAGATCATCATGCAGATCCCGGCCGATGCGCTGCTGCTCCAGCTCGCTGATATGCAGAATCTCCTGCTCCAGACGCTGGCGGTCCGCTTCAGCAGCAGCCAGACGCTGTTCCTTGTCCAGCTGTGAAAGCGCACGCCGCGCCACGGTGGGCACAAATTCGATGAAGTTCACATCCTTCACCAGATAATCCAGCGCACCGCGCTTCATCATGTCCACCGCCACGCGTTCGTCTCCCTGGCCGGTGATGATGATGAAGGGCACGGGACGCCTCATGGCTGCCATGGACTCGATGAGGGCCGGACCTTCCATGTCCGGCAGCTTCAAGTCGAGCAGCAGCAGGTCTGCGCGGTGCTGTTTCAGCCATTCAGTGGCCTCCAAACCGGAGCCGACTGCTGCTGTTTGATACCCTTCGCGACGTAGTGCACGCTCGATCAGCCGTGTCAGCCCGGGATCGTCATCCACCACCAGGATCGTGACAGGCGCTTGGGTGGCAGACATGGTGCGTGCTCAGGGCTGGCCGTTGATCTCGGGCACCTGCACGAGGGACACGTACATGCCGAGTTGCTTGATGGCCTCGGCAAATTTGTCGTAGTCCACCGGTTTGACGATGTAGCTGTTGCAGCCCAGCATGTGGCAGCGCTCGATCTCCCGCGGATCGTCCGTGGTGGTGAGCATGATGACGGGCAGCTTGCGCAGGGAGGCGTCCTCCTTGATCTGCCGCAGGGCCTCCACGCCGTCCACCTTGGGCATGCGGATGTCCAGCAGCAGGAGATAGGCGGTGTCGCTTTTGCGCTGCGGGCCCGTACCGCGGCGGAACAGGAAATCGATCACGTCCTGACCGTTTTCGAACCGCACGACGGGGTTGTGCAAACCAACACGGCCGAGGTTCTTTTCGATAAGCCGGGCGTGGCCGGCGTCATCTTCCGCGATGATGATCACTACTTCCTGAGTCATGGAGCTCATTTTCTAGACGGGTTCCGGGTGGCTGGCAAGGTGACAAAGAAAGTGCTGCCCTGGTCGGTGCCAGATTCGACCCAAATCCTCCCGTCCAGACGTTCCAGAATGCGCTGGGCAATGGTGAGACCAAGGCCCTCTCCCGAACTGTGCGAGGGGTTCAAGCGATGAAAAATCTCGAAGGCTTTCTGCTGATGGGCAGGCGCAATGCCTATGCCATTGTCCTTCACCTGATAAACCACCTGCGCACCATCGACCTCTCCTTTGACACTGATGTGCCCCGGCCGCGCGGGATCGAGGTATTTGATGGCATTGTCGAGAAGATTGGAGAAAACCTGGTTGATCTGCGTGGCATCGCCGAGGCAGTCCGGCATGTCGCCAATCTCAAGCCGGGCACCGGCCTGCTGAAGCTGGAACTCCATCGCGTGGGCGATCTGCTGAATCATCTCCTGCATGGACAGGCGTTCCACCGTCAATGCGGCACGGCCCAGGCGTGAAAAACGCAGCAGACCTTTGAGCAGGGAGTCGATTTTGGAAACTCCGGCCTGAATGAAGCCCAGCGACTCGGGAATGTCTTCCTCGATGGCCAGACGCAGACCTGCCTTTGGCAGGGTGTCTCCTGCCGTTTCCTGCATGTTTTTGCGCAGACTTTCACAGGTGCGCGTCAGCTCCTGGCTGAAACCCTGGATGTTTACCAGTGGTGAGCGCAGATCATGGGACGCCACATACACGATGGCCTCCAGCTCCTTGTTCTTTTCTGCGAGCGACTGCGCCAGTTCGGCGAGTTTTTCCTCATCGCGCTTCCGTTGGGTGATGTCGGTGCGGATGGCGATGTATTGCTGCGGTTTTCCTGCAGCGTCCACAAAAGGGAAGATGGTGGTGCTCACCCAATAAATGCTGCCGTCCTTGGCGCGGTTGCGGATCTCCCCCTTCCAGGTCTTGCCATGGCCGATGGTGCTCCACAGGTCGTGGAAGAACTCCTTGGAATGATGGCCGGAATTGATGATGCGGTGGTCCTGGCCCAGCAGCTCGCCGCGGCTGTACTTGGAGATCTCGCAGAACTTGTCGTTCACGTAGGTGATGATGCCGCGCGCATCCGTGGTGGCCACGATGGAGTGGGCATCCAGCGCCGCCTTCAGATCGATCAGCTCCTTCACCGGAACCAGATGCGCATCCGTTGCCGGACCTCCCTGGGGCAGGTCCGCCACAGGGGGTGTGGTTTCGAGCCGCTGGAGCCGGTCAATCAGCTCTTCCCTGGTCATGCGCGAGTAGTCCGTCATTCGAAGTCAGTGTGGCGGAGGAGTGTGGGAATGCCCATCAAAAAATCCAGCCTGATCTTCTCCCCGGCCATCCTGGCCTTTGACCAAGGGCGGGATCTGCGTCTGCGGGCGATGGGGCGGATCAGGAATGCTTGTTTTTCCACTCCTGCGGCGGCACGAGACGGACGTCCTTGGGCCATGTGGCGCCCTGCTTGATCCATTCGTGCAGCAGCTGCGCCTGCTCGCGTTCCATGCCTTCCGGGGTGGGCGGCATGGCCACGGGGTTTTCGTGTCCCAGCAGCAGGACTTTGTAGAGCAGGCTGCGATGAGGTGAACCTGGAACGATGACCGCGCCGCTGCGGCCGCCCTTCATGGCCAGTTTTTGTGTTTCCAGATTCAAGCCGGCGCAGACATACTGATGCTGATGGCATTCCAGGCAGCGTGTCTCCAAAAGCGGCTTCACCTCGCTCACAAAATCCACTTCAGGGCGCGGCTCCAGCTGCATGCAGGATGTCAGACCAAGCCATGCCGTGAAAAGGGTGAAGCGGTGAAGTTTCATAAGCGTGAAGGGCGGTGATGAATCAGGCCGCGAAGCTGAAGCGATGCTTCACCTGTGCAGCGTCCAGACCAAGCGAGTTGGCGAGCAGCCGTGAAGCCAGACGCTCGGCAGCGACGTGGAGCATGCGGTCGGCCTTGGACTGTTCGAGCTCGATGCCTTCATGCTTGATGGCTTTGATGCGGGCGCCGACGACGAGCAGGTTCATGAGGAAGTCTTCGGCCTCCACCGGGTCGTCCGTGCGGTGGGTGTCCACACGATGGTTGTGCTGAGGATGAATGATGTATTCGATGTCAAATTTTGCGATCATGGTGGTGGGTGGTCAGGGTGATGCCGGCTGGGTGGTGAGATGGCTTTGTGACGCTGCATGCTCAGGCACCACCACCACCGGACAGGGCGCATCCTTCAGCACATCGTCCACCAAGGTGCCAATCAAGAGATGGTAGAAAGTGCCATGCGGATGAGCGCCGACGATGATGAGGTCCGGCTGCAGGGATCGGGTCTCGGCGAGCACCTCCTCCGAAGTGGCGCCAGCCATCTGACGCACGCTGGAGTGAACTCCTGATCTGACCAAAACATCGGTCATGCTGATCAGTCTGGCGTGATGGCTGTCGAGCGCCTCCTGGGACGGTTTGCGCATGCGCACCGGAGACAGCGGGCTCATGTCCGGGACGACGGGTTCCTTGGGCACGACATGCAGAACGACGACTTCGCAGTTGAAGGCCTTGGCAAACCTGGAGGCTTGCTGGAGCACTTCGAAGGCGAGTTCCGAGAGATCAACGAGGGTGACAATGGTTTTCATGAGGGGGAATTCTCCACGGCAGGTTTCACCACGAGCACCGAGCATGGCAGGCGGGTCAGCAAACGCTCCGCGGTGGATCCCATGAGGACATAGCGGAGGTTTGTGCGGCCTTTGCCACCGACGATGACCAGGTCTGCCCTGACCTCTTCAGCGTGGGCCGCGATGCCGTTGCCAGAGTTGGGTGCTTCCTGAAGTACTTCGGAGGCCTGGATGCCCTGTGAGGCGTCTTTGACAAACTCGTGCAGCTCCCGCCGCAGGCCCTCGACATAGGCCTGCCTTTCAGCGGGAGTGAAGACCACGGTGGGATATCCGATGCCCACGAGCGTATCGCTGTAAGGGGAGACGAACAACGGCTCCTGCCACACGTGCAGGAAATCCACGCTGGCAGAATCCTTCACTGCGATGCGGCGCGCAGCCGCAACCACTTCACGGGCAGTGTCGGAGTAATCAACGCAGGCAACGACCTTGTGGAAGGGGTGTGCGTGGTCTGAGCGCACCAGCAGGACGCGGGAAGGAGACTTACGGGCGAGTTTGGCGGAGACCGAGCCTGCGCCTGCAGGGGTAAGGCCTGCACCGGCGATGCCTGCCACGAGCAGGTCCGCCTGCAAGGTGCGCACGTGATGGAGAATCTCGTGCAAAGGCGTGCCCACGGCAATGATGGCCTCGGTGTCGTCAGGGATCTGCGAGTGTGAGATCCAGGCTGTGAGCGCGCTGCGGGCGCCTTCCGCCGCCGTCGCGGCCTGCTTTTCGTAACCGGACTCCCGGGCGTCCGCCAGCGTGGCCACCGCCGCGGAGTTCACCACGTGCAGCACGTGCAGCTTCGATCCCTGAAGACGGGCGATGCGTGACGCCTGATCAAGCGCGGCGCGAGATCCGGGAGAAAAATCCACGGCGACGAGGATGGTTTTGAGCGAGTTCATGGTGAGTGATGATCAGGGTGGCAGAGCAGCGATAGGCCACGCCCGCCAGCCTCAGCAACTGGCAGATGTCCCTGATGGGACTCAGTAAACGGCTGAGACGCGTGAGGCGCTCTTCCTCATGGCGGCGGCGCCAGCGCGTTGCTTACGATTCATCGCAGCATCGAACACTCGCAGGGTTCAGCTTCAGGCGGCCAAAACTGGCGGCGGAGAGGCCGCGTCAGCTGCGCACATCCACTTCATCTTCATGAACGAAAAAATTGACGCGCTGATGGAAAAAATGTGTGCGCTGGAAAAGGAGATCCTGCGCGAACTGCAGAAGAAGGAGCTGGAGTTCTTCTACGAGGTGCGTCAGGGCAGAGTGCGCTTTACCGAAGAGGCACGGGCCCGGCACCGACGGCTGGTGAAGCGGTTCGCCAGCTACATCCGTGACTCGCGCTTCATGATCATTCTCACCACGCCGGTGATCTGGGCCTGCTTCATCCCGATTGCACTGCTGGATCTGTGCATGGTCGTTTATCAGGCGATCTGCTTTCCCGTCTATGGAATTCCCAAGGTGAAGCGCAGCGACTACATCAAGCTGGACCGGCGGCATCTGGCCTACCTGAACTGGGCGGAGAAATTCAACTGCGAGTACTGCGGCTATGCCAACGGCGTGCTGGCCTGCGCCACGGAGATCGCCGCGCGCACGGAGCAGTACTGGTGCCCGATCAAGCATGCGCTGCGGATGAAGTCCATGCACAGCCGCTACCGGCACTTTTTTGAATACGGAGACGCCGAGCACTACCGCCAGCAGATTGAAACGGTGCGGCGGTCGTTTGAGGACGTGGCGAAGAGCGAGGAACCAGAAGCCGCCGCACCCGCGATCACATGATCTGACCGGCAATCACCAAACCACGGGCAGCCGCACATTCGTAATAATGTCAGAGTAACAACACAAGCAAAGCCATGAAAACCACGACCACCGCAGCCACCGACGAAGCCCCCGCCAAGCCCCTGCCCCGCAAGCTGGGCGCGAACCACAGCGAGACCGCCAAACGGCCCCGCAAGCATGACAACAACTTCAAGCAGTCCAAAGACCTGCGCGAAGACCGGGGCATCCGCCAGCTGAAGTCGAGCCCGAAATCCCAGTCCGCCCGCGGTGGACGGTAAAACCAGCCAGCCTCCCCTGCCATGAATGATCCTAAAACACCCCATCCCGCTGATCTCTGCCTCCAGCGTGCGCTGGAGCGGGCGGAGGACTACGTGAGACGTGAACCGACCAAGGCGGTGGGCGCCGCGCTGGGGGCTGGGCTGCTGCTGACGCTTCTGCCCGCCCGCAGCCTGGTGCGGCCCATCGCCTCTTTGGGCGCCACCCTGCTGCCTCCTGCACTGCTGGGGCTGGGCCTCATCAAGGCCTTTGAGCTCTGCTGTCAAAACTGTACGGCCAAGGCGCCACCACCGCAGACGACGAACTCGCCTTAACCACCCGTTCTTCAACCCCCATCATGCCACGCAGCATCCGATTTACCCGTCTGTTTTCCATGGCGGATCAGCTGGCAGCCCAGTTGCAGGGCCTGCCCTTCGCGGGCCTGCAATCTCCGCAGGCCGTCTGGCGTCCGGACGTGAATGTCTATGCGCATTCCGACCGGCTGGAGGTGTGCGTGGATCTGGCCGGTGTGAGCAAGCAGGAAATCAATGTGGAGGTGGAACCGCGGCGTCTGGTGATACGGGGGCTGCGTCAGGCCCCGGATCGTGGCTGCGAGGCTTCGTCCTGCTGCCGCATCCTTGTCATGGAGATCCCAGATGGCAGCTTTGAGCGGGTGCTGGAGTTTCCCGTGGCCGTGGACACGGAGAGGGTGGTGGCCAGGCACGACAATGGGTGGCTGTGGATCACCCTGCCGATTCACATGGAGGATGTGTCATGATGGAAAACCTGTCATTGAAGGCCGCTGAATCCGGCAGCAACGCAGTGAGTGCGACCAGCTCTGCCGGCGCGGGCGCTGAGGCAGTGGTGTTGGTTCCTGGCGCGGTGGATGTGCTGCCGATCCTGCCGCTGCGCGACACGGTGCTCTTTCCAGACACGATCATGCCGCTGAGCATCGGGCGTGCCGCCAGCCTGCAACTGCTGGAACAGAGCCTGCCGCAGGGCAAGCTGCTGGGTCTGGTGCTGCAAAAGGACAAGGAAAGTGAAAATCCAACGCTGGAGCAGCTGCATGAGCACGGCGTCATCGGCCGTGTGATCCGCATGATCCGGCAGGACAATGGCGTGGTGGTGCTGGTGCGTGGAGAGCAGCGCATGCGCATCAAGCAGGTGGTGCAGCAGGAGCCTTTCATGAAGGCGGAGGTGGAGATGCTGAGCAGCGTGATGCCGGACAAGAATGATGATCTGGCGGAGGCGGCGGTGCGCAATCTGCGCGAGTCTGCCGGCAGGCTGCTGAGTCTGCGACCGGAGGTTTCAGATGAGGTGAAGACTTTGTTCTCAAGCATCGACAACGCCAGCACGCTGACGGACATCCTGGCCGCCAATCTGAGCATCGAAACGGACGAGAAGCAGAAGCTGCTGGAGGAAACCCAGGTGGCGCGCCGTGTGGCGCTCCTGGAGGGGCACCTCAACAACCAGCTGCACATCGCGGACCTGCAAAGCAAGCTGCGCGAGAATGTGAGCAGCGAATTTTCCGAGGCGCAGAAGCGCGCCTACCTGCGCGAGCAGCTGCGCGCCATTCAAAAGGAACTGGGCGAGGACAACAGCGGCGAGGAGCAGGTGGAGGACATCCGCCAGCGCCTGGAGAAGGCAGGGCTGCCCGAGAAGGCCCGGCTGCAGGCTGACAGAGAACTCAAGCGGCTGGAAGTCATACCGCCGCAAAGCCCGGACCACTCCGTCATCGTCAACTACCTCGAAACCATCGCCGAGCTGCCATGGAACGTGCTGAGCGATGAGAAGGTGGATTTGCGCAAAGCGCAGGAGATTCTGGACCGCGACCACTACGGCCTCAGCAAGGTGAAGAAGCGCCTCATCGAGTACCTCGCGGTGCGCAAACTCAACCCTGCGGGACGCGGCCCCATCCTGTGTTTCCTCGGCCCTCCAGGCGTGGGAAAAACGAGTCTCGGGCAGTCCATCGCGGAAGCGCTGGGTCGCAAATTTGCACGCATCAGTCTCGGCGGTCTGCGAGATGAGACGGAGATCCGGGGGCATCGCCGCACTTACATTGGGTCGATGCCGGGGCGGCTGATCCAGGAGCTGAAACGGCTGGGCACGCGCAATCCGGTGCTGATGCTGGATGAGATCGACAAGCTGGGTGCGGACTTCCGGGGAGATCCTGCCAGCGCGCTGCTGGAGGTGCTGGACCCGCGCCAGAACCAGGAGTTCACGGACCGCTACATCGACGTGCCGTTTGATCTTTCGCAGATCATCTTCATCGCCACGTGCAACACGCTGGACACCATCCCCGCGCCGTTGCGTGACCGCATGGAGATCGTGGAGCTTTCCGGTTACACCGAGCGCGAGAAACTGAGCATCGCGAAGAACTATCTGGTCAAACGCCAGCTCTCCGAGCACGGCCTGACCGAGGAGCAGTGCACCTGGAGCGATGAAGCGGTCGAGCGTGTGATCGAAGACTACACGCGTGAGGCTGGCGTGCGAAATTTGGAACGCCAGATCGCGTCCGTGACGCGGCACATAGCAGCCAGCATCGCCAAGGAGGAGATCACGCAGGCCAAGGTGACGCCGGGCATCGTGCGTGAGGCGCTGGGACCTGCGGCGTTTGTGCGCGAGAGCAAGCTGCAGACGAGCGCGCCCGGAGTGGTCACGGGCCTGGCCTACACAACGGCGGGTGGCGAGGTGCTGCACATCGAGGCGATTCGCTTTGCGGGCAAAGGCGGCTTCACTCTCACGGGGCAGCTGGGCGATGTGATGAAGGAATCCGTGCGTGCGGCGCTGAGCCTGGTGCGCAGCCGTGCCACGCAGCTGGGCATTGATGCCAGGACCTTCGACAAAAACGAAGTGCATGTGCACGTGCCGGCGGGTGCGGTGCCGAAGGACGGACCGTCTGCGGGCATCGCCATGTTCACCGCGCTTGCTTCACTGTTTTCCAACCGACCTGTAAGCAAGGATGTGGGCATGACGGGAGAGGTGACGCTGCGCGGCCTGGTGCTGCCAATTGGTGGACTCAAGGAAAAATCCATCGCTGCGCTGCGTGCCGGACTCAAGACGATCATCATTCCCAAGCTCAATGAGAAGGACGTGCCGGATCTGCCGGAGGAAGTGCGGCAGCGGCTGAAAATCATCCCGGTGGAAACCGTGGACGAAGTGCTGGCAGCAGCGCTGGAACCCGCCGCGGAGAAAAGGCATGAGCCATGAAAGAGATGCTTTTCGAATCAAGACGATGAGTTTCTGCCACTGGCGGCGCTCATTCCGGTGCGTGTGGAGTCGAGGAGCTTTCCTCTGGAAGCTGCGGATGAAGCGCTGGCCATGCTTCGCGCAGGCCGACTGAACGGCGCCGCTGCGCTGCTGCCCTGACACTTACTTTTCATGATCTCCGCCGACACACAACGCCTGCTGAATTTTCTGTCAGATGCGGATTCGTATCCGCATCGGCCATCGCAGGTGACGCTGGTGCAGACGCATGCATCGTGGGTCTTCATCGCGCCGCCGTTTGTGTACAAAATCAAGAAGCCGGTGAGTCTGGGTTTCCTCGACTTCTCCACGCTTGAACTTCGGCATGCCGACTGCAAGCGCGAGCTGGCGCTCAACCGACGCCTTGCGGAGGATGTTTATCTGGGGATCGAACCGATCTGTGAGCACGAGGGCAGACTGCACTTCGGCGGCTATGGAGAAATCATCGAGTGGGCGGTGAAGATGCGGCAGATGGATCCGCGCTACTTTTTGCTGCAACTCATGCAGACAGAAGAAGTGGGGACGAGGGAGATGGATCGCATCGTGGACAGGCTGCGGCGCTTCTACGTCTCACAACCACCGCTGCCAGCGGCAGAAGTCAAAACGGCCAATGAGCATCTGCGCCAGAGCACCGAGGACAACTTCAAGGCTGCCGCGTCATTCGTGGGGCAGAGCCTCTCGCAGCAGGCGCTGGACGCCATCGCGCAATACACGCGGGGGTTCTTCGAGCGGCAGAGCGCGTTGCTGGAATCGCGCCTGCATGAGGGGTGGATCCGCGACTGCCATGGCGACTTGCATCTGGATCACATCCACCTCTCCCCCGAGGCGGTGCGGATTTACGACTGCATCGAGTTCAACACGGACTTCCGCTGCATTGATGTGGCCTGTGACATCGCGTTTCTCGCGATGGATCTTGATTTCAACGGCCGTGCGGATCTGGCGCGATACATCGTCGAGCGCTTCGCGGTGCTGCTGGATGATCACGGCATTCGAGCGCTGATGGACTTTTACAAGTGCTACCGCGCCTGCGTGCGTGGCAAGGTGGAGAGCATGCATGCGAATGCCGAGACCGTGGCGGAGGCGGAGAAGCAATCGAGTCTCCAGCTCGCACGACGCTATTTCCAGCTCGCGCCGCAGTATGCCATTGCAGGCTCCGAGCCGCGTGTGTTCGTTTTCATGGGCAAGGTGGCCTCGGGGAAATCAGCGCTTGCTGAAACCCTGGGGCGGGAAACCGGGTGGCCGGTGCATTCTTCGGATCGACTGCGCAAGACCCTCGCGGGAACTCCTTTGAACCATCGCGGCACCGAGGAGGAACGTGCGGAGTTGTATGCGCCTGCGATGACGCAAAAAACTTATGAGATGCTGTTTGCCGAGGCGCTGGCCACGCTGCGCGAAGGGCGAAGCGTCATTGTGGATGCCACGTTTTCCAAACTCGAACAGCGCAATGCTTTGAAGAAGGTCATGGCTGCAGAGAATTGCGCTGTGCAATGGATCGAGGCGCATGCCGGCGACGACGTCATCCGTGAACGCCTGCTGGAACGGGACCACGCAACCTCCGTGGTGTCTGACGCACGCTTTGAAGACTATCAGCGGCTTTCTGCATCTTATGAGCCGCCGCATGAGCTGCTTTCAGATGAAAAACTCTCCATTCTGACGGACGGACCGCTCGATCGGGTCTTTGGCAGGCTGATGAGAGAACTGGTGGAGTCAGCATTTAAATAAAGCCATGCCGGAAAAACCATCACTCGCCTGCCACGCTGCCGAATCTGCAAAGGTTGTGGCGGCGCTGCGGACGGATGCCCAGGCCGGGCTGAGCAGCAGCGAGGCGTCGGAGCGTTTGAAGCAGCAGGGACCGAATGAACTGCCGGAAGACAAGCGCCGACCGATGTGGCGTGTGGTGGCCTCGCAGTTTGCGAGCCCCCTGATCTACATCCTTTTTGTGGCGGCGGTGATCTCCTTTGTGATGAGGCATGCGAGTGATGCGGTGGTGATTCTGGTGGTGGTGCTGATCAATGCACTGATCGGCGCCGTGCAGGAAGGCCGCGCGGAACATTCCATGACGGCGCTGCGGAAGCTTTCGGCGCTGAAGGTGCGCGTCATGCGGGACGGCAGGGAGACGCTCATTGAGGCAAGGGATCTGGTGCCGGGAGACATCCTGCTGATCGGAGCAGGAGATCAAGTGGGCGCTGATGCAAGGCTGCTCGAAGCCTCGGCGCTGGAGGCCACCGAAGCTGCGCTGACGGGTGAGTCCCTGCCGGTCGCGAAACAAACGGATGCAGTGGCGGAGGACGCGGGACTGGGGGATCGCAGGAACATGATTTACTCCGGCACGCATCTCACTGCGGGGCGTGGGCGTGCTGTCGTGGTGGCCACGGGTTTGCAGACAGAGGTGGGAAAGATCGCCAGCCTTACGGCATCCGCAGAGGAGCCGAAGACGCCGCTGGAAGTGAGGCTCAAGCAGTTTGGAAACTGGCTGGTGGCTGCGGCCATGGTGCTCTTTGTTCTGATCCTCGGCTTTGGCCTGCTGCGCGGCATTCCATTTGTGACCATTTTCATGGTGGCGATCAGCCAGATGGTTTCGATGGTGCCGGAAGGGCTGCCTGTGGCGATGACCATTGCGCTGGCCGTGGGCATGCAGCGCATGGCGCGGCGGGGAGCCATCGTGCGAAGACTTGCAGCCGTGGAAACGCTGGGTTCCACCAGCATCATTTGCAGCGACAAGACAGGGACGCTCACCAAGAACGAGATGACCGTCACCCTGCTGGTGCTGCCGGATGGGCGGCAAATCACCGCCACGGGCACGGGCTATTCTCCCGATGGCGGACTGCGTGGCGAAGACCAGGACATCACCGCGCAGGACGATGACGCGCTCCGCGCCCTGCTGGAAGCCGCCACGCTGTGCAATGACGCGAATCTGGTGCCGCCCGAAGGGGATGAATCCCGCTGGCGGCCGCTGGGAGACCCCACCGAAGCAGCGCTGCTGACGCTGGCGCTCAAAGGTGGTGTGGAATCTGAACCACTGCGCCATCGGTGGCCACGCCGGGCGGAGATTCCTTTCGACTCAGCGTCCAAGATGATGGCCACACAGCATGGCCGTGATGAGAAGCACCGTGTGTTGTTCAAAGGCGCGCCTGAGAAGCTGCTCGAACTCTGCGATCCTGCGACACTGGATCTAGCGCAGGTGCACCAGACTTCCAACGAGCTCGCCGGCCTGGCTTTGCGGGTGCTTGCCGTGGCTGAAGTGTACGATGTCGAGCTGGATGAGGGCGCAGGGTTTGAACCCTGGCGCGGTCGTTTGTGCTTTCTCGGCCTGCTGTGCCAGATGGACCCGCCGCGTGATGAGGTCAAGAAGGCGGTGGAGGAGTGTCTGCAGGCGGGCATCCGGCCGGTGATGGTCACCGGCGATCACAAGGCCACGGGGCTGGCCATTGCAACGGAGCTGGGCATTTCACGGCCGGGTGACATCGCCGTGGACAGTGCGGAGCTTGAGGCGATGTCTGAAGACGAACTGCGTGCCAGCCTGGACCGCATCTCCGTATTTGCGCGGGTGCATCCGGCGCAGAAGCTGCGCATTGTGGCGGCGTTTCAGTCTCAGAAACAGGTCGTGGCCATGACCGGAGACGGCGTGAATGACGCGCCGGCGCTCGCTGCCGCGGATGTGGGAGTGGCCATGGGCATCACCGGAACGGAGGTGGCCAAGGGCGCGGCCAAGATGGTCATCACCGATGATAACTTTGCCACCATCGTCAAAGCCATCGAGGAGGGACGGCTGGTGTATCAGAACCTCAAGAAGGTCGTGCTCTTCCTGTTTGCCACTTCCATCGATGAAGTCGTGGTGCTGCTGCTGGCCTTGCTGTGCGGTTTCCCGCTGCCGCTGGCGGCCGTGCAGATCCTGTGGATCAACATTGTCACCGAAGGCGTGGTGACGGTGAACCTGATCCTGGAAGGCCTGGAGGGCGATGAGATGCAGCGGAAGCCAACACCGGTGGATGAGCCGCTGATCACGCGGGATATGATGAAGCGTCTGCTGCTCATGGTCAGCACCTCGGTGGTGGTCATCTTCGGTTTCTTTGTCTGGCGGCAGGGCAGCGGTGTGCCGTTTGCCCTCGTGCAGACAGAGACTTTCACCCTGGTCGCGGTCACTCAGTGGTTCAATGTTTTGAACTGCCGCAGCGCCATGAAGTCGGCGATCAGTCTCGACGTGCTGCGCAACCGGTGGCTGGTCGGCGGTCTTGTGCTGGGCAATCTTCTGCACCTCCTCGTCATCTACAGCGGGCCGATGAACCGGGTCTTCCACACGGTGCCGATTCCGCTGGCCGACTGCGTCCTTCTCGGACTGGTTGGCAGCAGCGTGCTGTGGATGGAGGAGCTCAGGAAGTGGTTTGCACGGCGCAGGGCTGCATTGTCCGCGACGTGACTGGATCGAAATAGCTATTCCGCAGATGCGACGGCACGATGACCCGCGTCATCCGGTGGTGTTGTAAAAACGGCTGCATTCCGCCTCGCCGGCACAGCACACGAGCACAATCGGAGCAAGCAGACTGCACAAGATGCCATCGATCTTGCAAAGTGGATTGCTGGCAAACAACCGGCCATTTTGCAAGTTGGACGCGAGATGCGGAAACAGCAGCGGCTGGCTGCGCTCCTAGTACACCTCGCCAACTCTCCCATGACCATGCGAAACCTGCGAACCAGGCATGGATTCCAACGCGAGGAAGCAGAGCAATTGGCCCTCGAAAACCCGCAGTGCTTAACGATAAAAAGATCAAGACTGGAAAGGCTGGCCAGCCGCGATACGCCCCGCAGCCGTTCCTCCAGTTTGGGTGTGGTGTCAGGATTATTCACACATGGAATCTACACTCCTATGCCATTGCAAAGCGACATTTTTATTGCCCATCAACGGCATAGAAGTGTAATACGACACCCATGATCGCCACGGCACGCACTATTCCTACATAAATGTGGGCGATAAAGCTGCTGACAAACCTTGAAACCTGTTATTCATCTACATTGTTAGGCCAACTAACAGCACCACACAAAGAAATGACACTCCTCGCCACATCCTATCCACTTTGGTTTAGTGTGGCGATTTGGGTAGTCGTCTATTCGCCACTCATTCCCGGAAGCATCATCTTAGTAGTGGGCTTCGTGAAGATGACACGCAAGAGACGCCACGCAGTATTTTGGCTTCTTGCCGCAGCACTTCTACTCGGCATCGGCTACTATTACACTCTCAAGATGCTCAGTGCGGTATGATCACGACACTGCGAACCAAGCACCAACCCAGGGCGAACAAAACGGATGCAGGCAACGGCTCGAAGGCTATCTGTCGTGTCAGCAACGTCTTGCGCTCGCCGTCGCCTGATCCGAGACGTTCGCCAATGAAACGGAGTCCATCGTCGTCATGAAAACCTACTGACCATGAACCATATCAACTGCATTTTGTTGGCGTTTATCAGTCTTGGCTTTGCTTTACCAGCTCGGGCCGGAGAGGGGATCGACCAGAAACTCACGAAGCAAGTCGCGGACATATATGTTGAGTGCCAGAAGATTGCGCCGGGAGTGACCCGGCGAGAATTGCTCAAGGTATTCACCACTGAAGGTGGCCTCTCGACCGCCACGCAACGCACGTTTATTCATCGCCAGTGCCCCATTATCAAGGTTGACGTAGAGTTCAAACTTTCTGACCCCAAGCAGGGGGAGCTTGACGAGCGACCAACAGACACCATTAGCAAGATTTCCAGACCGTACTTAGCGCCATCCATACGTGATTGATGAGATGATTCGTGAGCCAAGGCATATGAGATCAAGAGCCGTCATCACAGCCAACCAAAGGGGCGAACAAAATGGATGCAGGCAACGGCTCGAAGGCCATCTGTCGCGTCAGCAACGTCTTGCGCTCGCCGTCGCCTGATCCGAGCCGTTAGCATCAGAAAATGAAGAAAGGATGTTTGATCTTCGGCGCAATTGCACTGATCGGCATTCTTGGATGCGGCTTTCTCCTTTGGGACTTTGCGAGGATCAAAAGCTGGGGAGTCGATGTTGAGTCAGTTGAGTGGCTTCCAAAACAGGCTTCGAATATCACCTTCATTTCGGGAGACATTAACAGGATCGCGGAGTTCGACATCGATCGGGACTCTCTCGCGAAATGGTGTGATTCGATTGGGAAATCATTGAAGCCTGTCGCTGAAGGTCAGAACGCGAGCATTTGGCGCGTGAATCAATGGCTGGATCAATTCGGAATCGTCAAAAATAGTTCATTCAAGGACTCGTCTGCTGTGGAAGAGGATTTTAACCGATATTCCAAGGACTTCACAGCCGGTGACCTGTTCTATGAGGACCGCTGGTCGAATGGTGGCGGTTATGTTATTGGGTATGATGTCAGCGAGGGACGAGGATACTACCAATATGCACACCACTGACTGCCCCAATGCGAACAAAACGGATGCAGGCAACGGCTCGTAGGCTATCTGTCGTGTCAGCAACGTCTTGCGCTCGCCGTCGCCAGATTCGAGACGCTCGGCCAACCACCATGAGCCCACTCCCCATTATCATAGGTCAGGAATTAGCACCTGATTGGCTTGGGGAGGCTCGGCGGCAGTTTGAGGTGAGTTGGCATCCTCATTCATACTTCGAGTCGCTCCGCTCAGTTGGGGCGTTATATGTGGCAGCAAACGCACTGATGATCCTCAGTTTCTTCGTTGCTATATTCCTGACCCTTCGGAGAACGTCGCCGCACCTCGCGACGTTTTCAGTTCTGGCCCCTGTGATCTTGGGTGCCGCTGCGATGCTCGTCCACATTTTGCACCTCACCCATGCTCTCGGTGATGACTATTGGTCGAGGCTCAGCACCGGTCACCCGATACATGTCGATGCACTCAAGGAGCTTCGCTCTATTCCTTTTCCACTCTACCTTGGAGCTGGCCTCAGCGCGGTCAGCACATTGCTGCTATGGTTGCGCAATACGAAAACCAGTCGCCAACCATGAAGAAGCCGAACAAAACGGATGCAGGCAGTGGCTCGTATGGCATCTGTCGTGTCATCGGCGTTTCCCGCTCGCCGTCGCCTGATCCGAATCGATCGCCCAAGAAAATGGAGTCCATCGCAAAGCACAGAAGATGACATGGGAATAACGTGCCGAATGCTCACCCGAGATGACGATGCCGTTCTGCGGTCGGTCGCTCCAGACGTATTCGATCACGCCGTCTCACCTGCGTTCGCCTCGGAGTTCCTGCGTGATCCTCGACACCATCTCGCTGTTGCCATCGATCAGGACATCGTGATTGGGTTCGCTTCTGCGGTTCACTACGTTCACCCAGACAAGCCCCCTGAACTATGGATCAATGAAGTGGGTGTGGCGGAGTCTCACAGGCGGAAGGGGTTGGCTCGCCAGCTATTGCTCCTGCTGTTTGATCTCGCTCGCTCCTTGGGTTGCCGTCATGCGTGGGTGCTGACGGACCGAGCCAACCCAAGTGCCGCGAATCTTTATTCATCCATGCCAGGAGCAACGCCACCGAGCGAGCCCCTGCTGTTTGAGTTTGACCTGGAGGTCCTGAATGCATGAACTCAAGCGAGCCACGGAATGAATCCACCACCAATCAAGGGCGAACAAAACGGATGCAGGCAACGGCTCGAAGGCTATTCGCCCTCTCACCCTCTGCCGCGAACGTCTCGACCGTATCCAGAGCATTCTGGGCAGGAATGCCGATTCTTTGCCCGTGCATGAGTTCAACCGCTCATTCAGCGTGTGGGAATGACCGGCTGCGAATCTACCTCCCCCGCTTCAGGAGTCTCCTTGCGAGTAAGCTTTCAGGGCGCAAAAATCCCGTGGGGATCAAATTTTCAGAGAAAACACACCGTAAGGGCAATGGTGCCATTTAAATCTCATTGCGCCGCCGGATGGCCGGCCCGATCAAACCCGTGGACTCGCATGGAATAAGGTGGACAAATTTGGACCTGTTCCCACTTCTTATCCAACCAACATCTACTTCCTTGTAGATCAAAGAAGTGGAGGCGAGGGGAGTTGAACCCCTGTCCGAATAGTCGTTGCCCGTAGCGTCTCCATGCTCAGTCTCATCTTTGGTCTCGGTGGGAGGCGGCTTGAGACAGCCTACTCTTCACCCAGCGTCCTGTTTGATCTCGTTTGTGACCCGGTCGCCCGGCCAACAAACCAGCCTGGTAGTGGCATCGTTCAGGCTACCAGACATTGCCTGAAGGATGTCGCAGGGCTTAAGCTGCGAGTGCTAGCTCGTTAGAGTTTGCATTTATGTTTTTGATCCGGTGTTTAACGAGGCCAACGAATCATCCTCGGCATGCAGCTCCGAACTCAGCCTACCCGTCGAAACCAGTACGCCCCCGTTTTGGAGTGGAAGGCAGAGTAATCGAGGGCTGGGGGAATGCAAGGGGGGAGTGGGAGCATCGGGTGAAGTCAAAGGTCAAAAAGGGTCAAGAGCGCCAAGTGTCGAGCCTTGACCTCTTGACTGCTGCTTGACCTCTTGACCATCTCCATTCGTCATTCACCTTCCCCGCCCCCATGTCTGCCGCCGCCCTGTCTCTGAAACTCCACGATACCCTCTCCCGCACCGACCGCGATGTCACGCCGCTCGATGGCAAAACATTGCGCTTCTACTGCTGCGGACCCACGGTTTATGGACCAGCGCACATCGGCAACTTCCGCACCTTCGTGGCGCAGGATGTGATGCGCCGCGTGGTGGAGGCCTCCGGCACGCCCACCCTGCACGTGCGCAACATCACGGACGTGGATGACAAGACGATCCGCGACTCGCAAAAGGCGGGGCAGACGCTGCTGGATTTCACGCAGGGCTGGACGGAGAAGTTTCATGCGGACTGCGCGGCGCTGAATCTGCTGCCACCGCATGTGGAGCCGAGCGCCGTGGGGCACATCCCGCACCAGATCGCCATGATCGAGAAGCTGGTGGCGGGCGGGCATGCGTACGCGGCGGCGGATGGGAGTGTGTACTTCCGCGTCTCCTCTTTTAAAGACTACGGCAAGCTCAGCCATCTGGAAGACCGCGAGCTGCGCCTGGGGGCGAGCGAGGCGGCGAGCGCGACGGACAGCGACGAATACACCAAGGATTCCCTCACCGACTTTGCCCTGTGGAAGGCGCGCAAGCCGGAGGACGGCGAGAATTTCTGGCCCAGCCCCTGGGGCGAGGGCCGCCCGGGCTGGCATCTGGAGTGCAGCGCGATGATTCTGGAATACCTCGGCGAGGATTTCGATCTGCACAGCGGCGGCGTGGACCTGATTTTCCCGCATCATGAAAATGAGATCGCCCAGAGCTGCTGCAGCACGCATGGGAAGTTCGCGCACCACTGGATGCACGTGGCCCACCTCATGGTGGACGGCGGAAAGATGAGCAAGAGCATCGGGAATTTGTACACGCTGGCGGATCTCGCGGCTCGTGGCTACACGCCCGCGGAAGTGCGCTATGTGCTCATCTCCGGCCACTATCGTGCGCCTTTGAATTTCACCATGCACAGCCTGGACTCGGCAAGGCAGGCGCTGCAGAAGCTGGCGAAGGCGGACAAGGCGCTGACGGCCGCCTCCCCTGCCCTGCCTCAGACGCAGGCGCCGGGCCCCTTTGCGGAGGCCTGGGAGACCCTGCTGCATGATCTGAATGTACCAGGCGCGATCGGCGCCGTCTTTGCCGTGCTGAACAAGCTCAAACCGGCCGCCCTCTCCGCCGAAGAAACCGCCGCCGCACGCAGCGGCCTGCATTTCATGCTCGGCGCCCTCGGCATCGTGCTGCCACCGGTGGCCGATGATCTGGTGGCCGATGTGCCGCCGGAGATTCAGGCAAAAGCCCAGCAGCGCTGGGACGCCAAGCAGGCCAAAGACTGGGCCGCCGCCGACACGCTGAGAAAAGAACTCGAAGCCGCCGGCTGGCTGATCAAGGACAGCAAGGATGGCTTTACGGTGGTGCCGAAGTAACATCACGAGCCTTTGAAAACTCCCCTGCTGTTGTGCTCGGCACTCCGGCCGTAGGTTGGTTGTGTTTGGCGTCGAGAGCGGTTCCAAGCTCCAACGCTCCCTTCGCCAAACCGACCAACTGCTAGGATGCTCGTACGCCACAGTAGTTGCAGCACGCTCAGAGACGGGCGGGCTGACGCCACGCCCATCCTACGCTCCGGCCTGCGCCTCCTGCTTGAGATTTGGGACGTTAATCATGGACCTGTTTCCAAATAGATCGTGATATCACTTGGTCTGGACCGGGGCCAATAACTGGATTGCCAGCCTGTTATATTCAATGTGTCCCCCCGCCTCACGGCGGTGCCGTGATCGACAGCCTCGCGAAGAGGGAGGCGGCTCCATTGAGCGGAATCACGGCCTTCACCTGCTGCGTCGTGCCATTGTCGCTCTGCACAGTCTGCACCACGCCGGCGCTGCTCCAGCTGCCTGCCGCCAGAGTGGCGCTCCACTGCACGGTGAAAACCGTGCCGGCATTGAGCGCGGCATCGCTGCGAGTGTAGGTGTACTCGAGGTTGGAGCCGTTGATCACAGTCGTCTGCGGAAGCGTGCTCTCCACGGTGGGATTGAGGCCCAGGGCATACTCGACAAGGTTGGGAATGCCATCGCCGTCGGAGTCGGCATCATCTGCGGCGGTGCCGCTGTTGGCCGTGGTGCCGAAGTAGGTCTCCCGCCAGTCTTGCTGCGAAGTCAGAGTCGTGAAAGTGGCGACGGAGGTGTAGGTGGTGCCAATGCTGTTGGTGGCATAGGCCGCGAAGGAATACGCCGTGCCTGCGGTAAGACTGGAAGCGCTAAGGGTGAAGAGGCCGGTGGTGCCGGAGGCAGTGACCTGAGTCACTCCCGCGCCGCCGATCTGCGGGCTGCCATTGGTGCTGGTGATGGAATAGACGACGCCGCGCTCGGTGATGGCGGAGCCGCCGTCGCTGCTGACCGTGCCGCCGAGCGTGGCGGTGGTCGAAGTGATGCTGGTGCTGGAGGGCGAGTTGACCGTCGGCGCATTGCCTGGCACGCCCTGGCTGATGCGGTCGTTGTTGGAATCTGCGATGAAAAGAGTGCCATTCGCAGCCACCGCCACGGAGTTGGGCAGGTAAAATCTGGCGGCAGTGCCGATGCCCCCCATGGTGCCATTGATGTTGGCGGTGCCACCGATGGTGGTGACCACGCCTCCGGTGGTGATTTTGCGGATGGTCTGGTTCTGCGTGTCCGCCACATAAAGGGTGCCGCTGGAGTCCACCGCCACGCCATTGGGAGCTTTGAAGCGTGCGGCGCTGCCGGTGCCATCCAGGCTGCCATTGAGCCCGGAGGTTCCTGCCACCGTGGTGACCACTCCGCCGCTGGTGACCCTGCGGATGGTGTGATTGCCGGTGTCCGCCACATACACATTGCCGCTGCTGTCCACCGCAACGCCGCCGGGAGAATTAAACCGTGCGGCGGAGCCGGTGCCGTCCGTGCTGCCATTGTGCTGCGCCAGACCTGCAAGAGTGGTCACCACGCCTGCGCTGGTGATCATGCGGATGGTGTCATTGCTGGTGTCCGCCACATACACATTGCCGCTGCTGTCCACGGCCACGCCAGAGGGAGAGTTAAACCGTGCGAGGGAGCCGGTGTTGTCGATGCTGCCGGTGATGCCCGCCTGCCCCGCCAGAGTGGTGACCACACCGGCGCTGGTGATCTTGCGGATGGTGTGGTTTCCGGTGTCCGCCACGTAGATGACGCCGTTCTGATCCACGGCCATCCCCACAGGGGACTTGAACCGTGCTGCGGAGCCGGTTCCGTCTGCACCGCCGGTAAAGGTGACCATGCCGGCCAGTGTGGTCACCGTTCCGTCACTGGTGACCATGCGTATCGTGTCATTGCCCGTGTCCGCCACATACATCGTGCCGCTGCTGTCCAGCGCCGCGCCGCCGGGGCTTTTAAAGCGCGCCGCAGTGCCGCTGCCATCGGTGCTGCCATTGACGCCCGGAGAGCCGACGAAGTTGCTCCACTGATATTGCTGGGCCTGGATCGAGCCGGCGCACAAGAAGGCTGCAATGAGGATGACCGGGAGGCGGAGACAAGTCTTCATGGCAATATCGGGAGAAGGCCAAAGCCAGAAGGTCATCTGGCGCTGCGGAGGTGGGAGAGAGTGAGGCTGAGCGGTGACCAGTTTGCTAAACGTCCTATATCGTGCCCAAGACACGCTACAGCCGCCCACATTTCAGTAGGCCCCTCCCTTAACGAGGGGTAAGCGTTTGGCAGTCAGCTCAAGCATCGCGAAGGAGTCATCATGATTGTCCCGAAATGATCGAAGATGCGAGATCATCCCTGAGTCCTCACGCATCCGCTTTTTCCGCCGCTTTTGGAAGAGGCGCATACGCGGGAAGGCGGATGGTCCACTCCGGCGGGGCGCTAGCTGCGCCAGAAATCTCGCAGTTTCCGGCGCAGGTTTGCCACCACCGAGAGCTTGTCCCGGCCGGAGGATCTGCCGAGGCGCTCCAGTAGTTCTTTCGCCAGCTTGCGCAATCCCACGTGAAAGGGTTTGGTCGCCGGACCATAGCGTGAGACGAGAGTCTTGGAGCCTTCAGAGCCCCAGTCGGTGGCCTTCATGGCTTCGGGCCGGTGCAGCACCTCGGCCTCCTTGCTGAACAACGGAGGGATGGCCTTGTGATCTTCCAGCGCAGACAGAGCGGCGCGGGCTTTGCGGTAGGTGTCGCTTTTGCGGTCCGGGCAGATGTTCAGCAGCGTGCCCAGCGGGTGGATGGTGTGAGTGGAGTTTTTCTGCGCCTCGTGAACCAGCTCGACCACGCTTTCGATGTCGGCGATGCTGAAAAAGTCAGGAATCTCAGGCAGCAGCCAGTAGTCGGTGGCCCGCAGGCCCATGGTGGTCCAAAACAAGATTTCCGAGCCCGGGAAATCAAGCAGGGCGATGTCGAAATCATCCTTCACAGGAGCCAGTGCATCCTTGAGCACATCGAGAAATCTCCAGCGTTTGGTGCGCTCCAGGCTGTTGATCTCCTCATTGAGCTCGCGCCAGTCTTCGCGGTGGGTGGCCAGCACGGACAGTGCACCAAGAGGCACGGAGCCCTTGCGCGCCTTGCCGGTCTGCTCCCGGTGCAGCAGACAGCATTCTACCTGCTCCTTGGTGACTCCGCCATTGCAGGCATGCCTGAGGAGCGCTGTGAGGGAGAGCCCGGACTTGAACGCTTTGTCGATTTTGTCCTCAGGAATCAGGGCCTTCGATGTGCTGCCCTGAGGATCCAGATCGACCACCAAGACACGCTGCTCATGGATCGAGGAAAGAAAGTCGGCCAGAAAAACAGTGAGGGCGCTTTTCCCAACGCCGCCTTTCATGTGGAAGATGCCTATGGAGATCATTTGGGCTTTTTCCAAGGGACCGAAAACCCTTTCTCAGTCAATCATGAATGCAGGAAAAGGGTCTAAGAAATCGCCGGGAGCACATGCAAGACGCGGGCACCATGACGCCCCCCTCCACCCGCCCCCCCTGCCCATCTCGTTTTGTTTTGCTTTTTTCCGCAGGGCCGGAGAAAAAGGTGCGTTTATCTGCTCTCTCATTTCACCCCACCCAACCATGAAACGCACCGCCGCTCTCCTCCTCGCCGCACTCTCGCTCTCCACGCTCCATGCCGAGGACTGGCAGCCGGAGGCGGGCTTCACCTCCCTCTTCAATGGCAAGGACCTCACCGGCTGGTGCTTCCGTGAGAAGACCAAGAAGGACGATCCGAATCCCGGCACGATCACCGCGAAGCACGATGGCAAGACCGAGGCCGCCGATGCGGGCAAGTACATCGTCAAAGACGGCGTCATCGCCGTGACCTTTCCCACCGAGATGGACAAGCTCACCGGCCAGCTCTACACCGTGGCGGAGTTCCCCAAGAACTTCGTGCTCAAGCTGGAATTCCGCGCCTCAGTGAATGCCGACAGCGGCGTCTTCATCCGCAAGCCCCAGCTCCAGTGCCGCGACTACCTCGTGGCTGGTCCGTATAAAGAACTGAAAGCCTACAAGCCCCAGGAGTGGAACCAGATCATCGTCGAAGTAAAAGACGGCGTGGCCCACTGCACCTGCAATGGCGAAGTGCTGGAAGATGCCCTGAAGCTGCCAGCCACGGGCCCCATCGGCTTGGAGGGAGATCGCGGAGTGATGGAGTACCGCCATATTCAGCTCAAGGAAGTGCCTTGATGCATTGAAATTCCGGGCGGCCCAAAGCCTCCCAGGCGCGTGGACCTCCGCGCTCCGCTGGCTACTTTCGCACGCGCAATGTAGCGCTTTTCCGCGCCCGATGCTTCTCAATGAGCGATTGAATCCATGCGGAGTCGGGCGCCACTGAGACGCCGCGATAATTCCGCATCCCGTCATGTCCGAGTTCAAAGCTGGCCCTGGTGATGATGCCGAGCACCTGGCCGCGCGCTTCGATCACCGGGCCGCCGCTGTCTCCGGGAGTCACTGCTGCGCTGTGCTCCAGCAGCCTCCAGCGGGCTCCGGGAGGATTCGTCATCACGGAGCCCAGGCTGGCCACATAGCCGCCACTATAGGCTATCGCTGGGCGTTTCGCGCTGACATTCCCGCAGGTGAAGATTGGAGGGCCCTTTTTAAGCTCGTCAAATCCGGCGAGCTTGTAGGTCCGGAACGGTGTCAGAGGGGCGTGAATCAATGCGAGATCGGGCTCGCCCTTTTCGACATTGCCGCGCCAGACAACGTCCGACTTCACGCAATGGAACTCACCGTCCGAAGCCAGAGCGACGAGGGCAAGCCTGGGCCTGCTGACACAATGACTCGCGGTCAGGAAATAGCCATCCTCCGTCACCGGCACCGCCATGCTTTTGTCGATCAGACCTTTCGTCTCCGGGAGAATGTCATAGGTTTTTGTCGTGTCTGTCTGCGCGATTTTGGTGAGGGTCACGCGCAAGGCTTTCTGAGAGTTGAACAAGAGCGTCCATCGCAGGGCGGCATAGTCCAGCGCCTTCTCGTTCCCGATCTTCCGGTGTGTCCATTCCTTGAGGCTGGAAGGTCGCCGTGCATTCAAGCTGGCCACAGCGCGCTTCATGTCCCGCGCACTCAGCAGCGGCGCCTCGGGCTTCGCCTTGTGGCTGTCGCGAAGTGGGGCGCATGACGCGAGCAGGAAGCCCACGCAAAGAGCGCCCACGACATGGAAAAAGGAGAATCTCATTGGCCGGCGGTTTGAAGGTAGAGCTGCAAAAATGTGGGAGAGCGAGTCGAAAGAGCTTCCTTGTTCCGCAGGAGCAAGGCTACGTGCAAGCCGCGGCGCGGCGGACGGGCAGGCCCAGGGAGAAGAGGCATAGTTTATGAGAGCGTGAGTCAGGCATGGCGCTGAGGAACCTTATGAAAGAGAGACACCCCGTGGCAGCAGAAGCAGAAAGTCATCAAAACCACCTTCCTTCCACCCATCGTGTCCATAGATTTCATCGGCAGGAATCTCTGCTTTCGGCTGGCCGTTGCCGATGCGGGAGACATGCCAGGTGTGCTCTGGATACAGCTCTCCAAAGCTGACATAGTGCAAAGCAATAGCCTGCACGGCGAGCGGGTCTTCAAGCGTGGCGAAGGCTCTGATACCCTCAACGTCCTCCACGATTTGATCGTCCAACGTTTCGTCGAAATAGGTGAAGCAAAAGCCACCTCTCTCCTGCGAATCTTCCCCTCCCACGATTGCATAGCAGCGCCCATCTACTCGTGAGATGTCCATGCCACCGTCTCTGTCTGGCACCATCAGCGAGAGACTTACAAATGGCAGCCCCTCGGAAAAAATCTCCGCCACCAGTGCAGGAATTTCTCCAGCATTTTGCGAAAGCCTCACTCCATCCAGCCTGAGTTCTTGAACAAAGGGTCCGGGTTGTTTCATGTGGCTGACGTAAACTTAAAACGCGATGGAGGAGGAGTCTAGCAAAGAGCTACGGCGAGACATCTGCTCCGTCAAAGAAGCATTATTCCACCGCCATCGGGTCCAGATTTTGAGAGCGGGGGATAACTGCTTTTGAAGCGCCTGGCTGCAGTGCTTTCCCCGCATTCCGCTTGAGTTTCCCACCCGTGCCGCCATCAGGTGGGCGCAAGATGCGCGCCTGCGTGGCGTAGCTTTCATACCCCCCTTTTTTGCCTCCAGAATGAAAAACCTCTACCGCCGCCAATTTCTCCGCGACCTCGGCATCTCCGCCGGGGCGCTGCCGTTTCTTGCCGGGCTGCCCAGCCTGACGGGGGCTCCGACGCCGCAGAGGAAGCAGCGGCTGATCATCATGTTTTCGCCCAACGGCACGCTGCCGAATGAGTTCTGGCCGGATCAGGAGGGGGCGGATTTCAGCTTCAAGTCCATCCTCAAGCCGCTGGAGGCGTTCAAGGACAAGATGCTGATCCTGCACGGGGTCGCCAACAAGGTGAAGGGCGATGGCGACAGCCACATGCGCGGCATGAGCTGCCTGCTCACCTGCGATGAACTTCTCAAAGGCAACATCATGGGCGGCGGCGGCAATCCCGCCGGCTGGGCGAGCAGCATTTCCATCGATCAGGAGCTGAAGAATTTCCTGCAGAGCAAGAAGGAAACGAAGACGCGCTTTGGCTCGCTGGAGTTTGGCGTGGCGGTGCCGGAGCGTGCGGACCCGTGGACGCGCATGAGCTATGCGGGCGGGAACCAGCCGGTGGCGCCGATCGATGATCCGCACCAGATTTTGAAAAAGGTGTACGGCAAGATGAAGGACAAGGACAGCCTCGTGAGCATCCTGGACGACGTGCGCGATGACCTGAAACGCATCTCCTCCAAGCTCAGCGCGCGGGACAAAGCGCTGCTGGACCAGCACATGACGCTGGTGCGCAGCATGGAGCAGGATCTGGCGGATGCGGACAAGCAGGGCAAGCTGGCGCACCCCGTGCCGCAGGTGGACCCCAGCATCGAGCTGGTGAATGACAACACGCCGCAGATCAGCCGCATTCAGATCGATCTGCTGGTGAACTCGCTGGCCAATGACATGGCGCGCATCGGCACGCTGCAGTACATGCGCAGCGTGGGCATGGCGCAGATGCGCTGGCTCGGCGTTGAGGAAGGGCACCACTCGCTCTCCCACGATCCGGACGACAAAAAGGACAGCTACGAAAAGCTGCTCAAAATTAACACCTGGTTTGCGGGCGAATTTGCCTACCTGGCCAAGCGCCTCAGCGAGACCCCCGAGGCCACCGGCGGCGGCAACATGCTGGACAATACCCTGCTCGTCTGGACCAACGAACTCGGCAAGGGCAACACCCACACGCTGGACAACATCCCCTACATCATGGTGGGCGGCGGCTGCGGATTCAAAATGGGGCGGAGCCTCAAGTTTGACAAAGCCGCGCACAACCGCCTGTGGATGGCCGTGGCGCAGGGCATGGGCCACAATTTGCAGACCTTTGGCAAGAAGGAGCTTTGCGAAGGCGGCGCGCTGAATCTGGCGTGACGTGATCTATACCACGACCCACTGAAGACAGGTCCGCATTTCAGTCGCAGCAGACCGGCTCTCGAGCACGTGCCTTCAGGCCGTAGGTTGGTCGTGTTTGGCGCCGAAAGCATTCCACGTCCCATCGCTTCTCCGCCAAACCGCCCGACTGCGAGGACGTTCATACGCCGCAGTGTTTGCAGCGCGCTCGCAGACGGGCGGGCTGACGCCTACGTCCATACCTGTGCCGCTCTGGCGTTCACTCCACTCGTCGAGGAAGCCTCTATGCTGATGCTTCTGTCCAGACTCGTTTTTAACTTTCGGTGGCATCAGCCCAGCGCACCCTTGACGACCGCACGGCAGAATGGTGCCCCCCTGTACGCAAAAGATGCGGGCTCTTTTGCCCGCATCTCAAGCTTTGGAACATCTGCGGGGCAGGCAGAGAGCCTGCGCCGGCGTCAGTTAATGACGGTGGTCGTGATCGCGGTCGTGATCGTGACCATTGCCGTAGCTATGACCGCTGTTGCCATGACTGGAGGAATTCCAGTTATGGGGGTAGGTCTGGCCGACGTTGCCGTGGTGGTACTGCGGATGGCTGTTGAGGTTCAGCGGCACCGAGGGCGAAGTGCGGATCACAGTATGGGAGACACCGTAGGGCCGGGGGGAGGACACCCACGAATTGCCCCGGTTGTAATGGTACGTCTGGGTCTGCGGATGGTAGTACGTGGAATACTGCGGGTAGTAGGTGTAATTGCTGCGGCCATAAGCCGGAGCGTAGGCGCTGTTGCCTGGACGGTAGCCGCCGTAACCGGCGCCGTAGCCAGGACCACCGCCAGCACCCGCGCCGACATAGGTGTCGCAGCTGGTGAAGGAGAGGAGGGCTGTGGCGCACAGCAGGAGAAATCCGGCTTTGCCGGAGGGGGTGGTTGGATTTGCTTTCATGCAGGCTCAGCATCCAGCCGAAATAACGGAAAGCAATGCGCCTGAAAACAACCGGGGTATCCACCATGCCCGTCTAAGGGTACCCGGAGGAGGGGGGAAGAGCGAACCGGCGCTTGCAAAGTACGCCAAACTCGCCAAGGAAGCAGGCTCATCTTATGCCAGCCACCCCAGTCATCAATCTCCGCAAAGGACACGCCGTCCGTTACAACAACGACGTTTGTGTCGTCACCGACACCGAACTCAAGACGCCGCCACGCATGGCCTCGTTCGTGCAGATGTCCGTCCGCAGCATCACCATCGGCAAGATGTACAACCTGCGCATGACTTCCAATGAGTCGCTTGAATCCGTGAATCTCGTCAAAGACAACCACGAGTTCAGCTACAAGGACGGGGACGGCTACCACTTCATCCACCCTGAGACCTTTGAAGACGTGCTCATCGGCGAAGACAAGCTGGACGCCAAGACCCGCGGCTACCTCATCGAAGGCCAGAAGTACCTCGTCGTGTTTGCAGATGACGTCGTCGCCGGCATCGAACTGCCCGCCAACATCATCATGACCGTCACCGACAGCCCTGCTGGCGTGAAGGGCGACTCCGCCAACAACGTGTACAAGGAAGCCACCACCGAGTCCGGCATGCGCGTGCAGGTCCCCCTCTTCATCGGCCCTGGCGACAAGATCAGTGTGAAAACCGAAGACGGCACGTATCTCGGCCGCGCGAACTGAGTTTGAGCTGAACTGAGTTCATTGAATTGCAGAACGCCTGACCGCGAAAGCGGTCAGGCGTTTTTTCTGGAGGGAGGATAGGCCTCCGGCCTGTCACCGGATCGAGGCGTCCCGCCTTCGTTTCTGATCCATGGCTGGAAGCTCCAGATCAGAGACAGGCTGGAAGCCTATCCTTCGTCAAACGCCAGCGCCGCCATCTCACGATAATACGGCGATGAGTGTCGTTGCAGATCGCCTCACCATGAAAGCGGTCAGGCGTTTTTTTGGAGGGAGGATAGGCCTCCGGCCTGTCACCGGATCGAGGCGTCTCGCCTTCGTTTCTGATCCATGGCTGGAAGCCCCAGATCAGAGACAGGCTGGAAGCCTATCCTCCGTCAAACGCCAGCGCGGCCACCTCGCGGTAATACGGCGATGAGTGTCGTTGCAGATCGCCTCACCATGAAAGCGGTCAGGCGTTCTTTTTTTGGAGGAGGATAGGCCTCCGGCCTGTCAACGGATCGAGGCGTCCCGCCTTCGTTTCTGATCCATGGCTGGAAGCTCCAGATCAGAGACAGGCTGGAAGCCTATCCTCCTTCAAACGCCAGCGCCGCCATCTCGCGATAATACGGCGACGTTTGCAGCAGCTCCTCATGCGTGCCGCTTGCCAGGATGCGGCCCAGGTGCAGCACATAGATGACGTCTGCCTGGACAATGGTGCTGAGGCGGTGGGCGATGATGAGGCTGGTGCGGTTGGCGCGGAGGCGGGCGAGGGCGGTCTGGATGAGGCGCTCGGATTTCACATCGACGGCGGAAGTGGCTTCATCGAGGAGGAGGATGGGGGCGTCCTTGAGGAAGGCGCGGGCGAGGGCGAGGCGCTGGCGCTCGCCGCCGCTGAGGAGGACGCCGCGCTCGCCGACTTCGGCATCGAGGCCTTCGGGACTGCGGCGGATGAAGTCTTCGGCGCAGGCGTCGCGCAGGGCGGTCCAGAGTTCGTCATCGGTGGCGGTGGGTTTGCCGATCAGGAGGTTGTCCCGCACGGAGCCGGCGAAGAGGAATGCCTCCTGGGTGAGGTAGGCGAGGTTCTGGCGCAGAAAGCGTTTGCTGAGGTTTTGAATCGGGGTGCCGTCGAGGGAGATGGTGCCGCTTTGCGGATCGTAGAAGCGCGTCAGCAGTTGGAAGAGCGTGCTCTTGCCCGAGCCTGTGGCACCGACGATGGCGATGGTCTTATGCCGCGCAGCGCGCAGCGTGACGTCCTGCAGCACCGGCTTGTCATTACGATAGCAAAAGGTGACCGCTTCGAAGGTGATCTCTCCCTGAACAGCGGGAAGCGACTGCCCGGCATCGAGGTCTTCGCCGGTTTCGTTGTCGAGGATGGCAAACACGCGCTTGGCAGCAGCGAGGCCGTTGAGCAGGGTTTGATTGACGCCATGCAGGCGGGCGATGGGCTCGTAGAGGAAGCCGACGAGAAGAAGAAACTCCATGAGCTGGCCGGACGTCATGCTGCCCCGCACGCACCACCAGGAGCCGGCCATCAGAAGCAGGACGAGACCGCCATTTCCCAGCAGCGTCATGGAGGGCGAGTAAAAGGCCCAGGCGGCCATGAGACGTGTTTGTTTGTCCTGCAGTGAGCGGCTGGCAGCGAGGAACTTCTGCTGCCGCGGCTCTTCCGCAGTGTAGCTCTTGATCTGGCGGATGCCGGTGATGGCATCATGCAGCGTGGCATTGAGAGCGCTGGTGGCCTCGCGCGCGGCGGTGGCACGCGGAGACACCCAGCGCGAGTAGATCCAGCCACCGGCGGCAATCAAAGGAGTGGGCGCCAGCACGAGCAGCGCGAGCTTGGAATCGGCCACAAGCATGACAATGGCGGTGATGATGATCTGCAGCACGGCGGTGCTGCCCTGCTCGATGCCTTCCAAAATGACACGCTGCGTGGCGGGCACATCGTCGGCCAGCTTGGTGAGGATGTCGCCGGTGCTCTGATGATCAAACCAGCGCAGCGGGAGGAGTTCGATCTTGCGATGAAGCTGGCTGCGCAGGTCGGTGATCATGCGCTGCTCAAAGGTGCAGTTCACGCGGGTTCGCAGGTAGAAGAGGCCCTCGCGCGCAGTGAAGGCAAGCAGCGCCAGGCCGCCGGCACGCCAGATGAGATCGCTGCGCTTCTGCGGGATGATGTCATCCATGAACCAGCGAACGACACCGGGAAAAACAAAAATGAGCGAGGTCCCCGCCACAGCAAGGGTGAACTGCCATGCGGCGATGCGCCAGTGGCCACGTGCGAATGTGAGCAAGCGGCGCAGCGCGTGGCTGTGGGTCATTGGCTCGTTCTTGTCCTCCATGGCGTGAGTGGCTAGACGAGCGAGCAGGGTGAGGGATTCAAACCGAATGTGGAATGGCGTGTCACGGCTTGCGGCCCAAGGAGCGGGACTTGCCAAGTCCCGGCCTGGAGACGCACCGCAATACCACCCTCACCTCCCAAACCGCAGCACTTGGCAAGTGCCGCTCCTTGGGGGGACGCTTGCGCTACGATCAACCCACCAGATGCACCTGCGGCATCGGAACCACAAACTTGCCGCCACGTGCCAGGAAGTCGCTCTCGCGCTTGAGGAACTCGGGCATGAAGTGCCAGGGGAGCACGAGGTAGTAGTCGGGCTTGGCGGCGCGGGATTCGTCTTCGGAGATGATCTTGATCTGCGTGCCGATGGTGTAGCTGCCCCACTTGATGGGGTTGCGGTCGGCGATGAAGGGGACGAGGTCCGGGGTGACGTTGCAGAACTGCAGCGTGGTGCTGCCCTTGGTGGAGGCGCCGTAACCGTGGACGACTTTGCCTTCCGCCTTCGCCTTCTGGAGGAAGGTGGTGAGGTCGAGGCGGATGCGCTCGATGTTGTCGCGGAAGATGGCGTAGGGAGCATCGGAGTCGAGCGCCATTTCGAACTCGCGGATGCGGAGCTCCTGCACGCGGGCGGCGGCTTCGGCGGAGGGCTTGACCTGGCCGGCATTGGCGACGACGAGGCGGAAGCTGCCGCCGTTCACGTCATTGAGATGGACGTCGATGACTTCGAGGCCGTGATCGCCGAAGAGGCGCTCGAGCACGGCGAGGGAGTAGTACTCCAAGTGCTCGTGGCAGATGGTGTCGAAGCTGTTGATGTCCAGCATCGCGGGCAGGTAGCTCTGCTCGAGAATCCAGATGCCGTCGGTAGCGAGCACGTCTGCAATGTCCTGCACAAAAGCGTGCGGATTTTCCAAGTCATAGAACATGGAGATGCTGGTGACGACGCGGGCCTTTTCCGTGGCGTGCACGCTCTTGAAGGCGCGGGCGGTGAAGAAATCGTTCACGACTTCAAAGCCTTTGGCGCGGGCTTTGAGGGCAACGTCCGAGGGATCGATACCGATGTGACGGAGGCCATCGATCTGATAGCTGGAGAGGAGGGTGCCGTCGTTGCAGCCGATGTCGAGGACGATGTCCTTGGGCTTGAGGGTGATGGTTTCCTTCACGAGCTGGGTGATGCCCGTGAGATTGTCGATCATGGACTGATTGATGCCGGACTCGTAGTAGTAGCGGTGGTAAAGCACCTTCGGCGGCACGGAGTGGCGCATCTGCACGAGGCCGCAGGCGTTCTCATCCTGGGAAGGATCGCAGCGGACGAGATCGAGCGGGACTTTGCGTTTGATGAGCGCACTGCCATCAGCGCTGGCAAGCACCCCGCCGATGAATTGATCGCCGAGGCTGACAACCGGGGTCAGGCTGCGGGAGCCGCAGATGCGGCAGGTGTTGCGGGTGATGAGGACGGGGCGGAAAGCTTGGATGGCCATGAGTGGTTCCTCAATTGGCATTGATGTGCTGGCGTGTCCAGCCGGGAGTTTGGCCCCCACCTGCCCGAGTGCCCAGCCAACCCTTGGCCCCCTCCTTTACCGCACCACCCGAAACCCCTGGTTTGAAAGAGATCCATGCCGGTCCATGCGGCCAATATCCACGAGATTGTAGAAAGAGCAGGTCCCTGCGGAGCACCACCAGGAGCCGCCGCGACCGGCCACCAGGCGTCGTTCGTCGCCGGGTTCGGCATCGGGTGGCAGGCCGGAACAGTACTCGAAAACGTTGCCGATGACGTCGTAGAGGCCCCAGGCATTCGGCGGGAAAGACTTGACCGGTGCCGTGTAGAGAAACGAGTCCTCGAGGGTGTTTTTCAGATGCGTTTGGCCGTTCCAGATATTGGCCTGCGAGGCATCGAACTTTTGGCCCCAGGGGTACAGCGTGCCGGTACCGGCGCGTGCGGCGGCCTCCCATTCATCCAGCGTGGGAAGGCGTGCGCCAAGCCACTGGCAGTAGGCCTCGGCGTCCGCTCCACTGATCTGCGTGACCGGGTGATTCGGGATCTCCTCCCAGCCCGGGCCGCGACCGCCCATGGGCTTGCGCCAGTGCGCGCCCTTCACCTGATCCCAGACCCAGTCCTCCATGCCTTCCACGGCCACCTTGCCAAAGCCGGTGCGCTCCGCGTCGGTGACATAATGAGTCGCGGCGACGAAGGCGGCAAACTGCGCGTTCGTGGTCTCAGCCTCCGCGATGGAGAAAGCCGCAAGCCGCACATGGCGCGGGGGATTGCGGTTGGATTTCTGCCCGCCGAGCGCGTGATCCCCTGCGGGTATGAGGATAAAACGGTGCCCGTTTTTGCCTTCGACCACCGCAGGGACTTTGGACGGGGCGTCACCGGTTTCTGCCAAGAGAGATCCGTGCAGCAAGGTCAGGAGGGCGATACTCCCGAGGAGCATGAGGAAACGGCGTTTCATCGGCGATGCAGGATGGCATACCAAGGGAGAGTCATGCCATCGGCAGCGCGGCGCTTTTCGGGAGGCACTTCCTGGAGGTAGCGCCGGGTGAGGCTCAGCACCTCGTCCCGCACGGCCTCGGTATAGGGGACAGCTACGGGGTATGAAGCGTCTTTGGAGATCTCGGCTTTTCGTTTGGCTTCGTCCCAAATGATATCGTCCCGCAGGTAGGTGGGGATTTGCTCATAGGAGGCGAACTTCGCCACCTCCAAAGCGTGCCTTTTGCGAAAGGCGGCGTGCCCTTCCTCCCGCAGAGCTTTTTCCAGAGCAGAGTCCCACATGGGACGGTAGCCCTCCTGCATGAGAAGCGTGTGCATAAGGCCGAGCAGCTCCCGCTGGTAAATGCGGCAGGACTGGAGGGCTCTCTCACGTTCGATCGGGTTCCAACCAGAAGGTGAGTCCAGGTGTAGCAGCGGCACCTTGACGCTGACGTCCTTTTCCGCCGCGGCCACCAGCTCATGAAGCTGCTGCTCCAGGCGCAGCACTTCCGGCAGGCACTCGACGGCGTTCAGACTCTGCACCACCTGGAAAATGACCGGGCCAAACTCCGTGCTCGTTTGTCCGCTGCGTTTGGGCCAGCCGTCATCGCGGGCGTCGGGATTCTTCTTGGGAGGCGGAGCGGCAATTTTCAACTCCTGGAGCCGGCGGACGAGCACCGGCATGACGACGTCCCGGTAGGCCAGCAGGCGGTCCAAGCTGGGTCCTCCGAGATTGAAGTGACGGGCGGCCAGCCGGGCACCGGGAGGCATCGGCACATCCATGGGGACGTCCGGCACTCTGACGCACATCTGATTCCAGAAACCAGGGGCGGCGATAGATTCCTCCAGAAGCGTCGCCCCGTCCACCTTGGCGGCGGGAGTCTCCTTCCCCGCCACGAAATCCTGCACCAGCCGTCGTGCGTCTGCGAGAGCCTCCGGGGTACCTGGCAGCAGGCCGGGAGGGTGCCGCTTCACAGCCAGCGCATGCAGGCGACCGGTCAGCGAGTCCTTCAAGGGGGCATAGCCTTTCTTCTCCAGCATGCCCAGGCAGACTCCGAGGATCTCACGCTGGAACACCAAGTTGTTGAAGAGCTGCTGCTTCCATTTCACCACGGCGGCGCGGTTTGGCTCCGTCTTATAGGTGACCGATTCTGCCTCCTGCAAACCGACGTTTTCTTCGCCGGTTTCAATGATGGGAAGGGAGACTTTCGGCGTCTTGCCTTCGTTGTCCCTGAAGGGATCGTGGGATTTTTCGTCGGCTTTCTCGTTGAGCTCTCCCAGCTCCTGCTCCAGGCGTAGCAGGTCGGGCAGCAGCTCCACGGTCTGCAGCGCCTCCATGATGCGCAGCATGGTGGCGCCCAGTGCGCGAGGATTTTCAAACTTGCGCGGTCCCGGGAGTGGACCGGTATCGCCCGGGCTGTCGCGCAAATCGTTCAAGCCTTTCGCCAGCTTTTGCACCTCGGCGCTGACGGCAGGCGCTGACGGAATGCTTTCCCAGTGGAAATCTTTGAGCCGCAGACCGAGCTCCTCCACGATCTCTTTCCGCCGGGCGGAGAGTGTGGCGATGGTGTCCTTCGACAAAAAATACTCCTGCGAGACAATGGTGCCGTAGCCATGCAGCGGCACAGAGCGGAACCGGCCCACCGGGCTGTCGTCCCGGCAGAGCTGCCCGTAGTCGCCGGGCCACCAGATGGCGCGGTCCAGCAAGTCAGCGGCGCTTTCTCCGCGAAGGGATGACGGGAGGCAGACACCTAGGCCAAGGGCCAGCACCAGCAAGATTTTCGTATGCATTTTCCCGTGAGACTAACACGCTGCCCATGAAATGGGAAGGGCTGCTGAGTGTCAGAGCCTGCACATCCCCCATCATCTCGGAACCTCCAGCCGAGCTACACCCGGGCGGTGGCGCGGTTGTCCAAAAACCACTGATACGTGTGTGTCACGCCCTGGCGGAAATCGGTGCGGGCCTTCCAGCCGAGCTTTTCCAGACGGCTGACGTCCAGCAGGCGGCGCGGGTTGCCGTCCGGCTGCGTGGTGTCCCAGAGGATTTCTCCATCGTAACCGACGATCTCGCCGATGATCTTCGCGGCCTCGCGGATGCTGATTTCCCAGCCGCAGCCGATGTTGATGATCTCGGGGCTGCTGTAGTTTTCCAGCAGGAAGGCGCAGGCGGAGGCGAGGTCGTCCACGAAGAGGAACTCGCGCGTGGGGCTGCCGCTGCCCCAGAGGGTCACCGAGGGCTTGCCCTGAAGCTTGGCCTCATGGAAGCGGCGGATGAGAGACGGCAGGACGTGCGAGTGCTCGGGGTCAAAGTTGTCGTAGGGCCCGTAGAGATTGGCCGGCATGCCGCAGATGAAGTCGCGGCCGTACTGGTGCCGGTAGCCCTGGCAGAGCTTGATGCCGGCGATCTTGGCCACACCGTAAGGCGCGTTCGTTTCCTCCATGGGCCCGGTCATGAGGCTGTCCTCGCGGATGGGCATCTCCACGACCTTGGGGTAGATGCAGGTGCTGCCAAGAAAGAGCAGCTTCTTCGTCTCAAAGCGATGCGCGGCGGAGAGCACGCTGTTCTGGATCTGCAGGTTGTTGAGCAGGAAATCCACCGGGTGGGTGTAGCTGGCCTTGATGCCGCCCACAGTCGCGGCGGCGAGGATCACCTGATCTGGCTTCTCGGCGGCAAAAAAAGCGTCCGTGGCATGCGGGTCGCGGAGATCGAGCTCTTCCTTTGTGCGGGTGATGATCTGCCATTCGGGCTTGGTGGCGTAGTGGCGCAGCAAGGCGCGCCCGACGAGGCCGCGATGACCGCTGATGAAAAGTTTGCCGCCTGAGGAAGACATGCGTTCATGCCTAGCGTTTGTGATTGCGGTGTCCAGTGAGTTCGTGCGGCTTGTGGCGACAAAAGAGGACGAAGAAGTTCCAAGTTTAATGTTTGAAGTTTAAAGTTCAAACTTGGGCTGGAAGAGCGTGTGCGAAGCCTGTGTGAAGGGGCATCGCGTGTGACGTCGTGAACAAAGTTTGGAAACCTTGCTGAGAGGCCCTCTTGCCTCGGCCGCCACTCTTTAAAAGAGTGGCGACCCCTACGAGAATCGAACTCGTGTCGCATCCGTGAAAGGGATGTGTCCTAACCGCTAGACGAAGGGGTCGTTTTGCTCGGGTTTCGAGCGGGCGGAGATAGTGCGTTCGATGTGAAATTCCGCAAGAGGAAAATCATGAGTTTTGAAATCTTTTTTGCCGATGGCGATCATGGCGGAGATCCCGCACGAAAAAGAGGCGCTTCCATTCACTGCGAGGAACCCGTGATGACACCCGCTTCGAAACAACATCGTTTTTTGAGAACTGGTTTGGGGAAAAGAAACGGAGCGTTGCAAACCGGTAGTGTCGCCGCGGGGGGATGGTTTGGAATGGACCGCCCAATCGCAGCTTCGTGGCACAGGGGATGCTGAAGAATGATTCAGATGCGCGAAAAGAGGCGAAAAACCTTGAACTGTGGAGCAAAATATTTAACCTCGCTTAATTAACGCAAATGCCGAGGTATTTGTTTATAAAAACTAGATTTTTCATACGGACTTGCTATTTTGTTAAGTCGGGCCGCTTCATCCTCCGATGAGTTTTTCGTTCCGAAGTTTGTTTCAGCGCGGAACCGGTTCCACCGAACCGGAGCAGGGCGCTCAGCAGTACTTCGCGGGAGCACATCCACCGAGAGTGGCTGGCACAGAACACAGTAACTCCTCATCCATGCAAGCGCCCCCATCATTCCAGTCTTCAGCCGGTGCATCCCCCTTTCAGGTGGGTGGCAGTCCGCTTTTCAGGACTGCAGGAAATGAACCGGTGGCGGCGCCGCCCATCAATTCAGCCTCGGGAATGTCCCCTTTCAGCGTCGCAGGTGCCACACCAACCCATTCTCCCCTCACCGTAGGAGACGTGATCAATCAGCTGCCACCGGAGGTGGTGCGCATGGGGGCGCTGCCGCCGGAGCAGCCGCTGTCCCTGCCGCCTTCCCTGCTGGAAAATGCGCTGCGCAGCGGTCAGGCGGCGCTGCCGGTGTTTGAGCTGTATCGCGTATGCCCGGCGCTGTTTCAGACGCCCATTTCTCCGCAGGACCCGCGCATGGTGCCGCTGCCTGCGTCCAAGCTTCCAGGACTGATAGCACAGGCCCGGGAAGGCGGTGCGGGAGCGCCCGGAGGTGCTGCGCCTTCGCCCTTCTCTCAGGGGCAGCCAGTGCCCACACCGCATTCACCCGCAGGCTCGCCTTTCCAAATGCAGCCACCTGCGGCGGAGGCCCCTGGGGCACAGCAGCCGGGTGGATCGCCGTTCTCACTGGGTGGCAGCCCCGCAGGCTCGCCTTTCAGCATGCCGCCGCAGGGCGGAGCGCCTGCCGGCTCTCCCTTCTCTCTGGGTGGCAGCCCTGCGGGATCTCCCTTCAGCATGCCACAGTCTGGCTCTGCAGCGGCCCCTGCCACGGGAGCACCTGCTGGGTCTCCGTTTTCGATGGGCGGCAGCCCGGCAGGATCTCCCTTCAGCATGCCTCAGCAGCCAGCGGCGGCACCGAATGCCGGAGCGGCTTCCGGCTCCCCGTTCTCGCTCGGGGGAAGCCCGGCGGCCTCGCCCTTTAGCATGCCCCAGCAGCCAGCGGCGGCTGCATCTGCTCCCGCTCAAGCGGCGGGTTCGCCTTTCTCTTTGGGCGGAAGTTCGCCCTTCGGTCAGCAGCAGCCCGCGGGGGCGTCGGCTTCGCCCGCCACGAGTGCGGGATCGCCGTTCTCGCTGGGTGGCGCATCGGGTGCTTCTCCCTTTGGCCAGCCGCAGCCTCAACCGCAGCCTCAACCGCAGCAGCAGCCTGCGGCGGGAGCGCCCATGTTTGCACCGGCACCGGCGGAAAATCTGTCTGCGGGGAGCGCGCAGCCGCAGGCGTCCATTTCCGTTTTGTTTACCCCCCAGGCACAGCAGCGGGCGTCCACGCCTTCGGACATGGCGGCTCCGCCACCGATGCCGTTTGGCTCTCCGTTTGTCTCCGCCATGAAGGAGGCGGCATCCCCGGCAGAAGCGGCCCCCGCGATGAACGCCTTCGCCTCCATGCCCGCGCAACAGCAGCCGCAGCAGCAGGCTCCCGCGCCCGCACCGGCGCCTTCCGCGCCACCGTCCAATGGAGCGCCTGCGAACGCCATGGCCAAGCTGGGATTTGCGGCCGTCCTGAGCGGACACAGCATGGATGAACTCGGCTTCAATCCGACCTCGCTTCCGGCATGGATCACCACGAACGTGCCGGCCAGTGTGCTGCAGGAGCAGATGTCCTCCGGAAACATTGTCGTGGAGCTCGGCCTGCTGATCGACGGGCTGTCAGACATCGGCTTCCGCAACACCCTCACCGGTGCCAGGCGTGACTGCCGCATCAAACTGCCGCAAAACGAGGTGTTTCATGCGCTGACAAACGCGGCTGCAGCCCCTGCGGCCGCCGGCATGCTGAGCACCCCCTCCCCTGCCCCGGCTGCGGCACCCGCGCAGATGCGCCTTTCGGTCCAGCCAAACCCTCCGCAGGCCCAGCACCAGCCGCAGCAGCCCGCGCAGAATTCTCAGCCGCTGTTTGCTCCCGCTGCCCCGCAGTCGGCACCCGCACCCGCCGCGGCGCCGGCCATGCCGACGTTTAACCCCGCGCTGAATCCCTTCCTGCAAAACACGCCGGCCGAAGCGCCCGCACCGGCGCTGACCCTGAATCCCTCCCAGTCTTCGGGCGGCCCGCCTCAGTTCTCTTTCGCTGCGCCAGCCGCGCCCGCCCCAGGCCCTTCCTCGTTGATTCCATCCTTTGGCGCTCCGCCTTCGTCCTTCGCTCCGGTGGCCGCAGTTTCCGCCTTTGCACCAGCAGCTCCGGCGGAGCCTCAGCAGGCACCTGCCCAGCCGGCTGGAAATTCCTTCTTTTCCCCTGCCGCGGCACCGGCACCGGCACCGGCGGCTCCCTCCGGGCCCATTCAGCCGCTGGCCTCGGCGTTTCAGACGACCTTCGGCAAACCGCCGGCCAGCCTCAGCTCTCCCAGCTCCCCTCTGGCGGGCACGCCCAAACCTTTCGATCCGTTTGCCTCGTCCGCGACGGGTGCGCTGGCTCCGAAAGCGACGCTCGAGACGGGTTTCAGCAGCGCGCAGCTGCTGGGCCAGGCGCCACCCGCGCAACAGCCTGCGGCCCTGTTTGCACCCGCGCCCGAGAAACAGCCTGTGGCGAACTTTTTTGCCACTCCAGAAGCGCCCCCGGCTTTTCCTCCCGCGCCTTCGCCTTCTCCATCGCCATTCCAGCCCACGCCTTCCTTTGCCCCCGCGCTGGAAGAGATCCCCGCCGTCTCCTCCACGGCTCCGCTGCCCATGGTGCAGCCTGCCTCGAGAGGGCTTTTCAGCGCTGCAGCTCCGGCTCCCGTGGCGAAAGAATCCAAACCCGCCAGCGCCTTCAGCCCAGCCCCGGCCCCGGCACCTGCAGCAGCTCACGCTCCTGCAGCAGCGCCGTCCAAGATGGCGGCAGTGAAGCACTCCTATCTGGGACTGGCACCTCTGGACACGCAGACGGACCAGCTGCTGCTGCGCGCCCTGCTTGGCACCGAAGAAAATCTGGCTGCACCGCGCGTGGTGGAGCTGCTGGCCCTGCAGACCGGCCTGAGCGCCTGCGTCTGCCTGCATGGCTCCCACGTGCTGAGCCACGCGGATGCCTCCAAGCCCGATGCGGCGGAATTTCAACGTCAGGCACCGGACATCGCGCGTCAGCTGCGCGGGCTGGCGCCGCTCATCGGCATCGAAGGCGCGGAAACTTTCACGCTCAATGCCGGAGGCCGCCTGCTGACCTTCTGCTTCCCGGGGGAAACGATCATCGGTGTGCTGCACGATGCCGAGCCTTCCACCGGCATGCGCGACAAGATCACCCTCATCGCCCGCGAGCTCTCCCGCATGCTGGGCTAAATCAAAAAGGCCCCTTTCCTGCGGCAGGCTGCGGAAAATTCATCCCCTGTCATACGTTCTTCTCTCCTGCCATGCCCAGCATCAATCACGAAGACCGCACGGTCAGCTTCAAGATCGTTTACTGCGGTTCTCCGCTCTGCGGGAAGACGTCCAATCTGCAGCAGATCCACGCCAAGCTGGATCCCAACGGCTGCAGCGACCTCGTCTCCCTCTCCACCGCGCAGGACCGCACGCTGTTCTTTGATTTCCTGGCCGTGGAGGCGGATGCGCTGCCGGGGTACAAGACCACCTTCCACCTCTACACGGTGCCGGGTCAGGTGACGTACAATGCCACGCTGCAGCTCGTGCTGCGGCAGGCAGATGGCGTGGTGTTTGTGGCGGACTCCCAGATGGACCGCCAGCGCGACAACCTGCAGTCTCTGCAAAGCCTGGATGCGAACCTGCGCATGAACGACAGCTCGCTGGACCGCCTCCCGATCGTCATTCAGTACAATAAGCGCGATCTGCCCAATGCCGCGCCGGTGGAGTACATGGAGTACCTTTTCAACAACCGGCCCACGCCCTTCCTCAGCTTTGAATCAGACGCGCGCAGCGGCCGCAATGTGCTGGCCACGCTGAACGCCATCTCCCAGGCGGTGCTGCACCAGTTCCGCCTGCGCACCGCGCCTTCTGACAGCACCTCCGCCACGCCGCACGAGCTGCCCACGCATGCCCTCGCTGCGTGAGCCCAACTTGAAACCTTTGAACTTTAAACATGCACCTCACCGCTCTCGCCTCCCTGCCTGAAGTCATTCAAGCGGCCGTCGCCGATGACGCGGGGCGCCTGCTGGATTGTGCCGGAGACGCCGAGCCCCCGACGGCCGCCATTCTGGTTCTGGCGCATGCCACGCTCTCTGCGGCGTCCGAGCTGGGCCGCCGCGCCGGCAGCGGGGATTGCCTGGAAATCATTCAACTGCATGACGGTGGAGTGATCTACCTGCACGGTCTGCCACAACGTCGTGTGCTGCTGGTGCGCTGCCAAAGCGTGGCGGTGATCCCTGCCCTGAGAAGTGCCTGCGAGGGACTGGCCAAGCCGATCACGACGCGGGTGCGGCCGGTAAGCGCGTCTGCGTCTGCGATTGCGTCCGTGCCTGCGATGGGACTGGCGGATGCGCTGCATGCGGAGCCGGCGTGGTGAGAGTTGGGTGGGGATGCGAGCCCAAAGTTGATGCCCTCTATTTGGTTGGAACGAATCAGAGTTCGTGCAAGTTCACTCCTTGGGAGATGCTTGCAACACCTCCAAAATATCAAACAAATAAACGCCATTCCCCTCTGCTTTGACAGTTTTCAAATCGGGATAATTGGCTAGCAGCATCTTATAAAACGCAGTTGTCCTCAGAAGCGCATAATCCTGTCTGTATTTCTTGATCGACGACCTGTACGCACTGGCAACTAGGTCCCTGACCGCATTTCGCTCCTTTTCGCTCAAATGGTAAGCCGGATCTATTGGATAAGTAGCCAGATAGCCAAGCGGTGCGAATTGATGGACGTTGTCGAACTCTGCAGGCACCTCAAATCCGGCCAGATGCTTATATTTGACATGCTCATCCAATGCGAAGACAGAGCACCCCGCGATCCAAATCAAAACAGCGATGAGTGATCTGTTCATTTTAAAAATATCGTGTTGGCGTTGTCTCCTGTCATAAGACCGCACTTGCGAGTTGCACAGTCCCCCTTGGCATTGGCAATCGAAAGCCGCGCTGAAGTAGTGCACCTGTCAATATACCCGCCCGTCAAGGGGGCCATAGACACCAATGACTCGGTCGCAGCTTGATGCCAGGCAGGAAAGGCCCTCCGCTAAGTCGGGGCTTCGCGGTCTCAAGCGTACTGGTGCGTCGCCGGGATATTCTGTACTGGGAGCGCTGGCATCCTGCCGGCTCAGGCGGGCGCTCCGCCATGAGATCATGCTCCGAGTTCTGAAGGAGGCATGACGCCTCTGGCTGGCATAGATACCACCGCGCAGCTGCAAGCCCGCACGCCCAGAGCCGGCAGGATGCCGGCGCTCCCAGTACCGACGGCTCCCGCGCCATAGCGTATCAATGCGCTCAGGGTCGGACGGTTTGGCGAATGCGACTACGGGCAAAAGCACCAGCTCGACGCTACACACGCCCAACCGGCCAGAGTGCGAGGCGTTTCGTAGGATGGGCGTGGCGACAGCCCGCCCGTCTGCGAGCGTGTTGCAGACACATCGGCTGGCGAGTGCCCTCGCAGTCGGGTGGTTTGTGAGAGTGTGGGAAACACAGCGGCTGGCGTGCGCCCTCGCAGTCGGGCGGTTTGGCGAAGGAGCCTGCAAATGATGGAGTGAGCGATGGGCGCCAAACACGCCCAACCTACGATTTGTTCTTCGCGCCATCCGAGAACGAATCGAATTGGCTTTGAGCTTTCGTTTTTTCGCGGCTTCATCCTGCCGTGCGTTTCATTCTCCCTCTCTGCCTCCTCCTCTGCCTCCTCCTCTGCACCCTCCCCGCGCAGGCCTTGGAGCGTTTTGATTTCTCCGCGCCGCTGATGTTTACGACGTTCCGGATTTCTCTGCATGCAGAGAGCAAGGAGGCGGCGGAGAAGGCCGCGGATGCAGCGTTCAAACGCATCGCCGCGCTCAATGCGGTGTTCTCGGACTACGAGCCGAACAGCGAGTTGATACAGCTGTGCAATGCCGGGCCGGACAAGGCTTTCAAAGCGAGCGCGGACTTGTTTGCGGTGGTGAAACGGTCGCAGCATTTTGCGGAGCAGACGGACGGTGCGTTTGACATCACATGCGGGAACCTGACGCACCTGTGGCGGCGCACGAAGCGCACTCACAAGCTGCCCCCCGCGGACCGGCTGCAGCAGGCGCTAGCCGCCACGGACTGGCGCGCCGTGCGGCTGGATGAGAAGACGCAGACCATCACTCTCACGAAGGCGGGCATTCTGCTGGATGCGGGGGGAATCGCCAAAGGTTATGCGGCCGATGCGGGGCTGAAGGTGCTGCAAGAGCATGGCATCACGCACGCGCTGGTGATGGCGGGTGGAGACATCGCCATCGGTGATCCGCCGCCCGGAGAGGAGGCGTGGGAGATCAAGCTGCGCCAGTTCGCCAAGCCCGCACCGGAGGAGGATCTCATCTCCGTGCGACTGCACAACTGCGGTGTCTCAACCTCGGGAGACTTGTATCAGTTCACCGAGATCGAAGGCACGCGGTATTCGCACATCGTTTCGCCAAAGACAGGCATGGGACTGACGGCAAGGATCGCCTGCTCCGTCATCGCGCCGGACTGCACCACGAGCGATGCGCTGGCCACAGCGATGTGCGTGCTGGGCAGGGAGCGCGGAGAGAAAGCAGCGGCGCAGATGGAGGGTGTTACGGTGAGGTTTGCAGAATGATGTCACTTCAAAATCAAACTCACCAAAACTCATGAAACTGACCCGATTCCAACTCCAGACTCTGCGCTTGCGAATGCGCATGCATCAAACCGGCTACAGCATCGGCCTATTTGTGCGGCTCATGTGGAAGTCTTGGCTGCTGCTTATCGTGCTGTGCGGGGGACTCGGCGTTTGGGCCTGGCCTCATGCGGAGGCAGCGAGCGGGTTGTTTGCGGGGATGTTTGCCGGAGCGTTTCTGCGCGACCTGGGCGTTTACCGGACCACACGACGCGCATGGCCGGTGGTGGAGCATGTGATGGACTGGCAGCGCGTGCAGGAGCTGCTGGACGCCCATGAAAAACCAGCGGCGTGACGCGGAAGTGATGCCGGCCCATGAAGGCTCAAGGGAAACACTGACTTAACAACGCAAGAGTTTAGAAGACCGCAGGAAAATCCTTCCAAATCAAGGCTTCCGAATGAGCACACCGCAGAGATTCTTTCGGAGTTCCCTTCTGGAAAACTCTGCGGCGTTTCAAGCTCTGCGGTGCAAATCTCCCGTTCTGTATTTACTCCCCGCCCACAATCCAGCCGCCTTGAATTAAGGTGCTCTGCGGTTTTTCATTTTCTGCAGTATTAATTTATTCAGCGCCTTCGCTAGATCTGCGGCTCCCCGATCTCAGGGGGCGGAAGGCGGTCTTCGACTTCGCTGAGGGGCATGCTGTGCACATTCGGCAGGAGCTTGCTGCGGTCCGCAATGGTGGCGAAGATGTAGAAGAGGCCGGGGATGATGAGCAGACCAACGAGAGTACCCAGAAGCATGCCTCCGGCGGCGGAGGCGCCGATGGTCTTGTTGGCGATGGCACCGGCCCCCGAGGCGCGCAGCAGCGGCAGCATGCCGGCGATAAAGGCGAAGGAGGTCATGAGAATCGGGCGGAAGCGGACGCGGGCGCCCTCGATGGCCGCCTCCCGGATAGACATGCCCTTCTGATGACGCTGCGAGGCGAACTCGACAATGAGGATGGCGTTTTTTCCCAGCAGGCCCACGAGCATGATGAGGCCGACCTGGGCGTAAATGTCATTGTCGAGGCCGATGGTGTCGAGCAGGAGAAAAGAGCCCATGACGCCGATGGGCAGCGAGAGGATGACCGCCAGCGGAAGGACGAAGCTCTCATACTGGCCGACGAGCACGAGATAAACGAACATGATGACAACGATGAAGATGTAAATCGCCTCATTGCCGCGATCGACTTCATCAAACGAAAGGCCGGCCCAGCCGATGTCATAGCCGCGTGGCAGGGTCGCGGCGGCGACTTCCTGAATGGCCTTGATGGCGTCTCCGCTGCTGTAGCCTGGAGCGGGTGCGCCCTGGATGGATGGCGCGGGATAGGCATTGTAGCGGGTGATTTCATTGAGGCCCTGAGTCTCCTTGAGCGTGAGGAATTCGGAGTAAGGCACCATCTCGCCGTCTTCATTGCCGACGTAGAGGTCCTTGAGATCCTTGGGCAGGGCGCGGTAGCGCGGCTCGGCCTGGACGTAGAGCTTGAAGAAGCGGCCAAAGCGCACGAAGCCCTGCTCGTAGGTGCTGCCGATCATGATGCCGAGATTGTCCATGGCCGTCTTGATGGAGACGCCCTTCTGCATGGCGGCCTGGTTGTCGATGACGAGCTCGATCTGGGGATAGTTGGCGCTGAAGAAAGTGAAGAGGCCGCTGAGCTCCTTGCGCTTGTGCAGGGCCTCCATGAACTTGTCATTCACCACCTGCAGGCGGTCGTAGTCACCGCTGCTGGTGATGTCCAGGAGGCGCAGGGAGAAACCGCCCGCGGCACCGTATCCAGGAACGGCAGGCGGCTCGTAGAATTCGATCTTGGCTCCGGAGATGGCGCGGCATTTTTCCTGAAGCTCCTGGACAATCTGCGGCACCGTCCGGCTGCGCTTGGACCACTCTTCCATGTCGATGAGGCATGTGCCGGCATTGGAACCGCGGCCTTCCGTGAGCACTTCGTAACCGGCGAGGGAGGAGATGGATTTGACGCCTTCGATCTTTTTGGCGATGTCCCGCAGCTCACGCGACTTGGCATACGTGCGCTCCAGGGTGGAGCCGGGCGGAGTCTGGATGATGGCGTAAACCATGCCCTGGTCCTCTGCAGGAATAAAGCCGGGCGAAAGCTGGCTGTTGATGAAGTAGGCCGCCGTCGTGGCCAGGCCGAGCACGGCGATGGTGACCAGACGGCGGTGAACGATCCGCTTGAGAAGGCTGACGTACAGATCGGTGATCCGGTCAAAGAGGCGGTTAAAGTGGCCGAGCAACCAGGCGACAGGACCTTTGCGGTGGTGCCGTGCCTGAGGCTCGTGCCCCTCATTCCTCAGGAGCATGGCGCAGAGGACGGGGGTGAGTGTGAGCGCCATGACGCCCGAGAGCACAATGGCCGCCGCCATGGTGATGGAGAACTGGCGGTAGAACACCCCCACCGGTCCGGACATGAACGTGACGGGCACGAACACCGCCGTCATGACGAGGGTGATGGCGATGACCGCACCGGCGATCTCCTGAATGACGTGCAAGGTGGCCTCGTAGGGAGTGAGGCTGGTGCCGTGCATGCGCGCGTGCACCGCCTCGACGACGACGATGGGATCGTCCACGACAATGCCGATGGCGAGGACGAGGGCAAAGAGGGTGATGAGATTGATGCTGACCCCAAACATCTGCATGAGGAAGAAAGCGCCCACGAGGGAGACGGGCACCGCCAGCGTGGGAATGAGCGTGGAACGCCAGTCCCCCAGGAAGACGAAGACGACGAGCGCCACGAGCACGAAGGCCTCCACCAGGGTGTGCAGCACCTTCTCAATGGAGGCGTCGAGGAAGGCGGAGACGTCGTAGCTGATCTCGTAGTCCATGCCGGACGGGAAGGACTTTTTCTTCACCACCTCGAGCTTGGCCTTGATGGCCTTGATGACTTCGGCGGCGTTGCTGCCGTAGCTCTGCTTGATGACGATGGCGGCGGAAGGATGGCCGTTGAGGTCGGAATAGAGGTCATAAAATTCGCTGCCCAGCTCAATGTCCGCGACGTCTTTCAGGTGAAGAATTTCGCCCTGCCGGGTGGCGCGGAGGATGACGTTTTCGTATTCCTCCGCCCTGTTGTACCTGCCTTTGTACGTGAGCACGTACTCCAGCGACTGGGAGACCTTGCTGTCGGCACGCCCGAGCCTCCCCGGCGTACCGATGACGCTCTGCTCCTCCAGAGCTTTCATGACCTTTTCCGTGGAGATGTTGTAGGCGCGCATGCGGTCGGGCTTGAGCCAGACGCGCATGGCGAACTGCCGGGTGCCGAGGATCTTGGTGGAGCCGACACCGCGGATGCGGCTGAGCTCCGGCAGGAGGCTGATGTAGGCGTAGTTGAACAGGAACTGCATGTCCGCGTTCTCGTCCGTGCTGTAGAGGTTCAGGTACATCAGCATGTTCGGGCTGACGTTGGTGACGATGATGCCCTCCCGCTGCACCAGCGGCGGCAGCTGGTTTTTCACCTGATTGACGCGGTTCACCACATTCACCGTGGCCTGGTTCGGATCGGTGCCGAGGTGGAAGACGACCTGGATGGTGGCCTCTCCGGCGCTCGTGGCGTCAGAGATCATGTACTTCATGTCCTGCACCCCATTGATGGAAAGGTCCAGCTGGCTGAGCACGGACTCCTCCAGCACCTTGGCGCTGGCCCCGGGGTAGGTGATGTTTACCAGCACGACCACCGGAGCCACATTCGGGAACTGGGACACGGGCATCCGAATGATTGAGAGACCTCCCAGAAACAGGATGATCAAGGAGATCACAATAGCCAGTGCTGGCCGCTGAAGGACCTTCGAAAACATGGTTGAATATCTCTCGTCCTGCCGCTGTTACACGGCTGCCTTTACTCTGCCTTCAGCTTGAGGTGCTTGTAGGCCTCTTCTGATTTCACAAACTCATACTCATGGGCCTTGGCACCATCGTGTGCCTGCCGCAGCCCTTCAAAGATGATCCGGTCAAATTCGGTGACGCCGCTGCCGACGACGAAGAGGTCTTCCAGTTCATCTGTGATCGTGAGCTTAACCTGGTGGAGGATTTCGTCCTTGTCCACGGTGAAGGCATAGTGCTCTCCATCGAGCTCGAAGGTGGACTTCTGCGGGATGAGCACCACGTTTTTGAGAGACTTGGTCATCTGGATGTTGCCGGTCTCGCCATGGCGGAGAAGGCGGTCAGGATTCGGGAAGTCCGCGCGGAACTGGATGGTGCCGGTGCGGTTGTCGAACTCGCCTTCGATGACATTGATGCGGCCCTTCTGATTGAAGAGCTGGCCATTGGCCATGATGAGGCGGACCTGCTTGCTTTCCTCGGACTGCTCATGGGAGGCATACTCGAGGTACTCGGCTTCGGGGACATTGAAATACACCCACATCTCGCTGTTGTCAGACAGGGTGGTGAGCAGGTCCCCCTCGTTGACGAGGCTGCCATTCCGCAGGTGCAGGCGGTCCATGATGCCTGTGAAGGGCACCTTGATGTCGGTAAAGCCGAGGTGCGCCTGCTTGAGGTTCACCGTGGCGAGCTTGTCGTCCCATTCGGCCTTGGCCATGGCGAGCTCCCGGTCTGAGACGACGGACGTTTCCGTGAGGCGCTTGGTGTTCTCGTATTTGACCTGCGCGACCTTGGCATCCGCCTCGGCGCTTTTCAGCTCCGCCTGGTAGGCCAGGGCGAGGATCTTGAACATGGGCTCCCCTTCTTTGACGAGCTGGCCTTCATTGACGAAGATCTTTTCCAGGTAGCCGCGCTCCAGAGCGCGGATCTCGATGTTCCGGCACGAGCGGATCTGGCACACAAACTCATGCTTGAGGTCCATGTCACGACGGATCGGGTTGGTCAGAAGCAGCTGGGACTCTTCCTCCTCCTCTTCTCCGTGCGCGTGGGCATGGCCGCTTTCTTTGCAGCTGCTGAGGGAAAAGCTGGCCACCATGCCGATGCACATCAGCGCTTTCCATGGGGCGACTTTCAGCCCTCCTGCCGTGGATTTTTCAGCAGATTCAAAAAACCTGACGAGGACGCTTTTCAATCGAAGTCTCATATGGGGATGCACGATACTAAGCCGACGAGCTTCAAAGTAAAGTGAAGCAACGCGCGGTGGCCGGCAGGAGTGAATACGAGGCCTGTGGAGGCGGTCTTTGAGCGAATCACGCGAAAGCATTGGGTAGGACTCACGCCTATTCTCAAATAAGCCCCTCAAACAACGCTCCGCGCAGGAGAGAACAAAAAGCAACAGCCCCCATGCCTCCTTGGTCGCATCACCACGGCATACATGCCTCACCTATGCCGAATCCAGCGCTGAGAGGATGAGTTCATCCCCACTCAAAGGGTGTCATTTTTTCTTCAAAAAACGCGCCCGATTTGGAGCATTCAGGCCATGCACTGCACATCCGATCGTGGTGCCCGCTACGATGCACCGAGATGCATGCCGATTTCTGATTGCCGCACCATACCTTTCGCGCATGCTTCATGATGACCCCCTCCCGCCTGCGCAAAAGTCTTGATGTGGTGGCTGCTCTCGAAGCCGCCAAAGGGATCGTCGTGCTTCTGGCGGGCTTTGGCCTGCTGGGGCTGCTGCACCGGGATCTGCACGAGCTGAGCGGCCAGATCGTGAGACAGATGCACCTGAATCCGGCGAGGAAGTATCCGCATATCTTCATGGATTTGATGGACAAGCTCAATGACCACCGGCTGTGGATGATGGCGGGGATGGCGCTGCTGTATTCCACGATCCGCCTGGTGGAGGCCTACGGGCTGTGGAAACAAAAGACATGGGCGGAGTGGCTGGCGCTGTTGGGCGGCTGCATCTACCTGCCGCTGGAGGTGTATGCGATCTATCGCAAGGTCACCTTCGTGCACGTCTCCGCGCTGGTGGTCAATCTCGTGATCGTACTGCTGATGGGGGCCGTGCTGCTGCAAAAACGGCGGAAGAAGCAGGCGCAGGAGGGGTGAAAATGACTGCGGGAGGCAGCGGCATGAGGCGGACGGATTTTCATCTTCCTTGCCAAGCTCTTACACCGTTCTGACACATTCCGGCCGGGTTGTGCGAATCTACCACCAGACAACGGGAACGGCACAAGGCCGCCGGTCTGACAAACAAACAAATTTCAGTAGTGAGTGGTTCCTGCATGGCTGTTGGTACGCACTTCCAAAAAACGGGGCGGATCGAGTGATCCGCCCCGCTTTTTTTTGCCTCCGGATGCGGGACCTCCCTCCAGAGGAAAAATGACAGGAGACCAGGGCGGCCCGGAGGTGCGATGAACGGATGACAACCGTCTCATTGCCATGAAGCCTGCGCAGATCGCCGCGACCCTGCTGCTCACCGCATTTCCTGCGCTGGCACCCGCGGCCACCATGAAGCTGCCGGAGGTGAAACCGGCGGTAACCGCGAACCTCCCAGATGACTGGATGCCGGAGAGGTCCGCGACCGGCGTGCTGGCCGAGTCCCCGGACAATGTGGCCACGATCTATCTGGAAGTGGTGGCCGAGGAGGAAGTGGAGTCTCTCATCGAAGACAGCATCCAATGGCTCACGGAAAAGCACGAGGTGAGCGTGGACACCGCCACGAAGGCAGTGAAGGATTTCGAAGAGGGCGGGCGCAAATGGAAGCGCTTCATCTGGACTGGCAACAGCAGGGAGTGGGGGCCGACGGTGATCGGATTTCTCTCCACCGATGCAGGCAGTGGCAGGCTGCTGACCGTGACCTACTGGGTCTCAAAGCGGGACAGCGAGAAAAGCCTGGAAGCGCTGGGCAAGATCTTCACCAGCGTGAAGCCGGTGCCTTGATGCGGAGGCGCTTGCTGGGAATTCATTTGGCTCCTAACCCTCCACACCTCACACCGAGCGCTGCTTCCGAAACTCCCCGGGCGTCATACCCGCGCGCTTCCGGAACGCCCCGGCCATGTACTGCGGGTGCGTAAAGCCGCAGCGCGCGGCGATGGCATCGAGCGTAAGATCGGTCTGCGTCAGCAGCTTTTCCACGGCGGCAAAGCGGATGCGGTTGATCTCCTCCCCAGGGCTGCGGCCGATGAGCGCCTTCATACGACGCTCCAGCACGCTGCGGGAGAGGGCGGTCTCGCGTGCCACCCGCGTGACGTCGATCTGCTCAGTGGCATGCTGGCGGATGTAGCGCAGCGCAGCGGCAATGCGTGGATCTTCCACCGCGACGATATCGCTCGACTGGCGCACGACGATGTCTCCGGGGGCGAGCAGGTGTTTCTCGCCCTGCTTGGGAATGCGCTGCTTTGACATCCATTCATCGAGGATGCGCGCGGCTTCGTACCCCACGGCCTGACCGCGCAGGCGCACGCTGGAGAGAGGAGGCGATGCGGTATCGCACAGCATGTTGTCATTCTCCGCACCGACGACGGCGACCTCCTCCGGCACGGCGATGCCGGCGCGGCGTGCGGCATCGAGCAGCCAGAAGCCGAGCTGATCATTCACGGCAAAGATGCCGACGGGCTTTTCCAAAGAGATGAGCCATTCGGACAATGCGCGCTGGTGCTCGTCCCAGCGGAGAGGCTTCTTTTTGCCTGCGCTGCCCGATTTGAACATGGAGCACTCAAATCCGTGAGTACGCAGAGTCTGCGCGAAGTACTCGCTGCGCTCGACAAAGAAGGCCTCCGAGGTGTCGATGTAGCAGGCGAAGCGCTGGAAGCCGCGATTGCGCAAATGCTCCGCCACGCGGGTGCCGACGATGCTGTTGTCCATGCCAACGAAGGGAAACGAATGAGGCAGCACGGTGGTGCGCAGCTCGATGACGGGGAGCTTGGTGGCCTTGAGCTGGCGCAGAAGGGCGTCATCCACGGTGCGGGAGAGGATGCCATCGCCGGGCCAGTCTTTGAGCCAGTCGGGGAAGCGGCTGCGAAGATCGCGCGGCTCCAGATAGAGAGACCAAGGGCCATGCTCCGCCACGTAACGACGCACGCCGCGCACGATGTCACGCCCGTACGAACGTGAGGTATCGACGAGAACGGCGACCTGCGGGATGCGGCTGGGGTTTGAGCGTGGGGCCTGCGGCATGGTGGAGATGCAAACCGGAAGCAGCCCCCGGAAGCAAGCAGGAATCGTCGCCATAGGCGCGGAGATTATTTTTTGTAACGAAATAACAGAGGAAGGGTTATGCTGGACGACATGCGTTCCCGTCGCTCTTCCATCTCCCCTGCCCTGCTGCTGAAAATCAGCGGTGCTGTTTTTGTGTCTGCCTGCCTCGCGGCATCCTCACAGCTGCCGCCGAGTGTGGTGAAGATCACCACGGATGATCAATACCGCCGCATTCAAGCCAATGGCATACCCGACCACACGCCGGGCCAGTTTCCGAACCGGCACAATCCGAATGTGATCGGTCCGCAGAGCTATGACTACAAGGTGCCGCTGCATCCCAAACTCGCGGAGAAGCCCTCCCCCTTTCGCATGCAGCCCTTTGGCATCGCGGTGAATGGCGTGGTGTTTGATCCCTTTGCCGCAGAATGGTGGCAGGGCAATCCGAGCAGCGGCTGGCAGTATGAACCGCACGGAGGCGCGATCGATCTCGGGCTGGATGCCAGCAATGCACATGTGCAGCCAAACGGCGCCTACCATTACCATGGCATCCCAACCGGCCTCGTCGAGAAAGCCGGTGGCGACAAAACCAAAATGGTGCTCGTGGGCTGGGCCGCGGATGGCTTCCCCATCTATAACCAGTGGGGCCACAGCGAAGCGAAAAACGCCAGCAGCCCGCTGAAGAAACTCACGTCCAGCTATGACATCAAAAAAGGCACGCGCCCAGCGGAATCCCCCGGTGGCAAGTATGACGGCGCCTTTGTGCAGGACTACGAATACATCGAGGGCAAAGGCGATCTGGATGCGAGCAACGGGCGCTTCGGCGTGACGCCTGAGTTTCCTGAGGGCACCTACCACTACGTGCTCACCGACACCTATCCCTACATTCCACGCCAGTTTGCCGGCACGCCGGATGCCAGCTTTGAACGGCGCGGACCTCCCGGTGGCGGCTTTGGTCCGCCCGGGCGTGGCAGGCGTGGTGGCCCTGGTGGTGGCCCGCCTGGAGGTCCTCCCGGAATGCGCCCGCCGCCGGGCTTTGGGCCGCCGCCGTTTTGAAAGTAGTCCAGTTGCGCCGCAACTGGAGTTGATGGGATTGATACCAGACCAGTTGCGGTGCACTCGTGCCATTCTATGGGTGAGTGCTCATGACCGACCACCCGCTGCTGCGCCGACTGCCCAAATCCACTGACTGCTCAAATGACGAGCTGCTGGCGGCGTTTCTGGACTATGTAGCAGAGAAAAACCTGGAGCTGTACCCGGCGCAGGAGGAAGCCATTCTGGAACTTTTTGATGATCGCAATGTAATCCTCAACACACCGACGGGCTCGGGAAAGTCACTGGTGGCGCTGGCGCTGCACTTCCGCTCACTGGCAAAGGGCCGACGCTCCGTATACACCTGCCCGATCAAGGCGCTGGTGAATGAGAAATTCCTCTCGCTCTGCCGCGACTTTGGCCCGGACAACGTGGGCATGGCCACCGGAGATGCGACGGTGAACCGCAACGCGCCCATCCTCTGCTGCACGGCGGAGATTTTAGCCAACTACGCGCTGCGCGATGGAGCCGACGCGCCCTTCCGCGAGGTGATCATGGATGAGTTTCACTACTACTCGGACAGGGAACGCGGCGTGGCGTGGCAGGTGCCGCTGCTAACGATGAGCAACGCACGCTTTCTGCTGATGTCCGCCACCATGGGCGGCAGCGACTTTTTCAAGGAAGGACTGATGCGCTTGACCAAAGCGGAGACGACCATCGTGGCCGCGTATGAGCGCCCGGTGCCGCTGGAGTTCAGCTATGCGCAGACATCGGTGGATGTGACGCTGCAAGAACTCGTGGCGGTAAACAAAGCACCGGTGTATCTGGTGCACTTCACGCAGAATGAGGCCGCACAAGCCGCGCAGGATTTAATGAGCCTGAATTTTTGCAGCGCAGCAGAAAAAGCGGCGATCAAAGAAACGATGGCGAGCGCGAAATTCACCAGTCCCTATGGCAAGGAGGTGAAGAAGTATCTGAGCCATGGCGTGGGCATTCATCATGCGGGGCTTCTGCCGAAGTATCGCGTGCTGGTGGAGAAGCTGGCGCAGCGTGGGCTGCTGAAGGTCATCTGCGGCACGGACACGCTGGGCGTGGGTGTGAATGTGCCCATCCGCACCGTGCTGCTGACGCGGCTGAGCAAGTATGGCGGTGAGAAGGTGGCCACGCTGAGCGCACGTGATTTCCACCAGATCACCGGACGTGCGGGACGTCGCGGCTATGATGATGTGGGCTTCGTGGTCTGCCAGGCACCGGAGCATGTGGTGGAGAATGCGAAGATGGAGGCCAAGGCGGCCGGCGATGTGAAGAAGATGCGCAAGATGGTGAAAAAGAAACCGCCCGAGGGTTTCGTGGGCTGGAACGAGGACACATTTAAAAAGCTGCAAAACGCCGCGCCTGAGCCTCTGGCATCGCGCTTCCAAGTTTCTCACGGCATGCTGCTGCAAGTGCTCAGCCGCAAGGGCGATGAGTGCGCGGCCATGCACCAGCTCATTGCGGATTCGCATGAGACCACCAAAGCGAAGACACAGCATGAGAAACGGGCGTGGGAGCTGTTTCGCTCCCTGGTGCAGCGGAAGATCATCGAGATCATCCCGCCCAAGCAGCGCGATGCGGACGGCACCAAGCTGCAACTGAATGTGGAGCTGCAGGAGGATTTCTCGCTGAACTACACGCTCTCGCTGTATCTCATCGACACGCTGGCGCTGATTGATCCTGGATCACCCACGTATGCGGCGGATGTGATGACGCTGTGCGAGTCCATCCTCGAAAACCCGGACATCATTCTGCGCCGTCAGCTCGATCAGGTGAAGGACGAGGCCATGGTGGCGATGAAGAACGAGGGCATTCCCTTTGAGGAACGCATCGCGAAACTGGAGGAGCTGGAATATCCGAAGCCCTGCCGCGACTTTATCTACAACACCTTCAACGCCTTCAGCGACGCGCATCCCTGGGTCGGTCAGGAGAACATCCGGCCCAAGAGCATCGCACGGGAGATGTTTGAGAATTTTAGGAGCTTCAGCGACTACATCAATGACTATGACTTGCAGCGTACGGAGGGCGTGCTGCTGCGGCACCTTTCCAGCGTGCACAAAGTGCTGGCTCAAACCGTGCCCGACAACTTCAAGACGGAGCCGGTCCAGGAGATGGAGGCATGGATCGCCGGTGTGCTGCGCGGCACGGACTCCAGCCTGCTGGATGAGTGGGAACGCATGCGGGACCCCAATTTCAACCCGGATGAGGCGAAGGAGAAACGCGAAGAGGCCCCAGACATCACACGCAACAAGCGTGAATTCACCGCGCTCATTCGCACAGAGATCTTCCGCTTTTTGCGCGGGCTCTCATTGGAGAATTATGCCGCAGCGATCGGCACAGTGGGAGGTGGATGGAATGCCGACACCCTGGCTGCGCAGATGGAGCCGTACTACGCCGACCACGAGCGCATCCGCCTGGACAACGAAGCCCGCAACGGTCGCCACACCTACGTGGAACCGAGCGAGGACCACGCAACATGGCGCGTGTGCCAGGTGCTCATCGATCCCGAAGAACTGAACGACTGGCAGGCCGAGTTCAGCGTGGACTTGGCGCAGGCACGCGAGGATGGGAAGCCAACGCTGGTGCTGAAGAGTGTTCGGCGGATTGGATAAGTGATGCGGGCACTCCTGCCCGCAATTCGAAGCACCCAGGATGTTCGTTGCGGGCAGGAGTGCCCGCATCACTTGGGACTACCTCTCCACCCGCACCGCCGAGTGCTTGTAGCTGGGCTGGCGGCTGTGGGGATCAAACGACGCGTGCGTGAGCTGGTTCACTCGCGGATCATGCATCGGGAGGAATACCTCCCCAGCAGAAACAGTTGTCGTCAGCCGGGCTATCGCAGAGAGCATCGCGCGTTTTGATACAACACGGACGTGCATGCCATCGCGGATGCTGAGGCGGTATGCGTCCTGCGGATTCAGATCGAGCATCAACTCCTCCGGCTTCATCTTCGAAAGAACGGCAGATTTCCCCGTGCGCGTCTCGGTGTGCCATTGCGCGCTGGTACCGCGACCGGTGATGAGGATGAGGGGATACTCATCGCTGCGCAGTTCGGGCGCAGGCTGCGGCTCGTCGAAGAGGAACTTCGCACGCTTGTCAGGGGTGTAGAACTGGCCGTCCGCAAACAGGCGGCGCTCCTTGCTGGCGCGGATTTCATCGCTCGCGGCACGGGGGAGAGGCCACTGCACGCCGCCGGATTTTTGCAGCATCTCATGACCGGAAATACCAGTGATGTCGCAGGGCTGGTCCTCCGTGCAGCGCTGCAGCACGCGGAAGACCGCCTCCGGAGTGCTCCAGCCACGGAACAGATCCGCACAGCCCCAGTAATGGGCGATGAGGCGGAAGATGTGGAAGTCCGCCAGCGCCTGACCGGGCGCGCGACGCACCTTGGGGCTGTAACCGATGCGGCGTTCGCTGTTGATGAAGCAGCCTTCCTTTTCTCCCCAGCCTGCGGCAGGCAGCACGAGGTGCGCACGCTTGGCGGTCTCAGTGCTGCAATACATGTCCTGCACGACCAGAAAGTCGAGCTTGTCGAGAATGCGGTTGATCTCGTTCTGATCGATCCAGGAGTGGCTCGGATTCGTGGCCACAAACCAGATGGCCTTCACCGTGCCTTCATCCGCAGCTTTGAGGATCTGGTCATAAGCGAGGCTGGGGCGGTCTGGAATGCGCTCCACCGGAATGCCCGTGGCGGCGGCGATTTTTTCACGATGGCGTGGATTGCGGAAGTCGTGGCCGCCGAGCAGGTTGGTAGTGTTTGAGAACAGACGCGAGCCCATGGCATTGCATTGGCCCGTGATGGAGTTGGCACCGGTGCCGGGCTTGCCGATATTGCCCGTCATCAAAGCGAGATTGATGATGGCCTGCGCGGTGCGTGTGGCCTGATGTCCCTGATTCACCCCCATGGTCCACCAGAAGGAGACGCGCGGCGTTCCTGAGATGATGGTCTGCGCGAGATGCAGCAGGCGATGCACGCTAATGCCCGTCTCCTGCGAGACCCGCGCCGGATGGAAGTCCGCGAGGAACGACTGAAACTCATCAAAGCCGCTGGTGTGCTGCTCCACGAAAGCGGTGTCCACTCCGCCGTCGCGGATGATGAGATGGGCGATACCATAGAGAAACGCGAGATCGCTTTTGGGTTTGATGGCATAATGCTGGGTGGCTGCCATGGCCGTCTCCGTGGTGCGGGGATCGACGACGACGATCTGTGGCTGGCGTTTGTTGCGCAGCACGCGCTGCCACATGATGGGATGGGCGATGCAGGGATTGGCCCCGATGAAGACGAGCACATCGCTTTCTTCAAAATCGGCATAGGTGAAGGGCGGCGCATCAAATCCGAAGCTCTCCTTGTAGGCGGCGACGGCGGTGGCCATGCATTGGCGGGTGTTGCCATCGCCATGGATCATACCCATGCCAAATTTGGCGAGAGCGCCGAGGAAGGCCATCTCCTCAAACATGATCTGCCCGGTGCTCAAATACGCCGCAGCCTCGGGGCCATGCTTGGCCTGCACGGCGCGCATTTGATCGCAAAAATACTGCAGCGCGGTGTCCCAATCGACCTCCTTGCCATGCAGCAGCGGCATGCGTGCGCGGTCCGGGGCATCCAGCACGCTGAGCGCCTCCCAGCCTTTGGGGCAGGCGGTGCCGAGATTGACGGGGTAGTCGGGATCTGGCGTGAGATTAACTGCCGCACCGTCCTTGAGATGAATTTTCAAACCGCAGCCGGTGGAGCAAAAGCCACAGATGGCCTTCGTGGCGGCATCCGGCGCCAGATGCGCAGGCACCTGCCCGAGTCCAAACTTCGCAGGCTCGCGCACGAGATCAGCCGTCAAAGGACCATCCCACTCGCGCAGAGTCAGGGCGGGAAGTTTGATGGCAGGTATCTTCATCATGATCAGATCAGTTGCCCGGCATTTTTGAGCCTGCGGAGGCGATGAAAAAATGCAGCCGCTCCAGCAGCTGGCTGCCAAACGTGAGCAGCAGAGAGAGGCTGAGCATCCACGGCACCGAGGCGCCGGAGGAGATCAACACCGGAATAAGCAGCCCCGTGGCGACGAGGAGAAACGCGCGCACTTCCATCTGCGCTGAGAGATGTTTCTGCATGATGCGCGCCGATTTGTGCCAGGGGCAGTCCTCATCCTGCAGGGCGCTACGATAGGCTGAAATTTCACGCGCCGACACAGCCCATCGGCATGCCAGCGCAACAGCCATGGCCCATGGGAAGACGACCACACCTGCCCAGCTCCACACCGTGGCGCACAAGCCCGCGCCCAGCAGCAGCATGGTGCCAAGGAATTTGGCGGCCACATTCTTCAGCGACCAGAAGGGCCGGCGTGTGTCCACATAGACCATGACCGAGCACCAGACCGCTGCCACGGCCGCGAGCGCCGTGCCGGTGACCGCAAGTTTCATCCATTCCAAATCTCCCAGCCACCATGCGGCAAAGATGGCAGCTCCTCCCGCAGGCAGCGCGCCGAAGGCCATGATCTCGCGTGACAGCCATGATTTGCGCCAGCCGAGAAAGGCGCGCCAGGCTTTCAAAGGCTGCCCGAGATGCAGTGTGCTCAAACCCACGCCAATCATTCCCACAGCTAGCGCCGCCGCGCTGGTGATCGCGGCCTGAGTCAGCGTGAGGCAGTGCATCCACAGCGCGATGGCGCAGCCGATGAATCCGCCCGCGCTCATTTGTGTGAGCACCAGCATCCATGCGAGCGGATCGTGATGCCCGGGATCAAGATCCAGCCGTCCGGCATCCGCGGCTCTGGCGGCAGCAGGCACCGGCTGAGAAGAGACATAGCGTGTGGTGGGCCGCGTGTAGCTGGAGTCAAACGCCCCGGCAATGATGCTGCCACGGTCTGCCACGGCATCGAGCTTCACGACCTTGATCTTGATGGCCTCATTGGGGCAGGACTGCACGCAGGCAGGTGCTTCACCTTCCGCCAGGCGGCCCTGACACATGTCGCACTTCCTCACAATGCCGCGCTTGAAATTGAACTTCGGCACGTCATACGGGCACTTCAAAATGCAGTAGCTGCAGCCGATGCACTGGTCATCCAAATGACGCACGATGCCCGTGACCTCATCTTTGTCATAGGCCAGCACCGGGCAGCCTTCCGCACAGGCAGGTTCTGCACAGTGGTGGCAGGCCGTGGTGACTGTTTGCAGATAGGGCTGCTTCCGTGTGCCCACCAGCAGGCCCATGTCCCGCCAGCTCTCCCCTTCATCCAGCCCATTCAGCGAATGACACGCCGCCACGCAGGCCTTGCACCCAGTGCAGGCATCAAGATTGACCTCAAACGCATACTGCTCGCCCGTATTCGGTTTGCTGAGCGGTATGAGATGTGTGAAGCGCTCCCGCACTGAGCGAGAATCAAACTCTTCAGAAAACAATGCCACCGGCGTGCGGAGCGTCTGCTGCTCGCGGAGCGCTTCATTTATGATTTTTGATTTATGATTTATGATTTCAGGGACAGCACCCGCGCTGCCTGAGATCATGTCTTCCAAATCATAAATCATAAATCGTAAATCATAAATGGCCACGACCTCATGCTGCCGGATCGAATGCGATCTGCAGCTCCCCCACCGTGTGCCGGTTGCAGAAGCTGTGGAAACTCTCGCCCTCCGTGCGTTTGCTTTGATATCCCTTCAGCATGCCTTCGAGGGTGCTGCCGAGAGATTCAAAGGCCACACCGCTGAAGATCTGACGGCCGATTTTGCGGTTCTCGCCAAAGCCGCCACCGACGGTGATGTGGTAGCCCTCTCCGCTTTCCGATTTCACCTTCGTGCCGAGGAGACCGATGTCTCCCATGAAGTGCTGGGCGCAGGAGTGAGCGCAGCCGGTGAAGTGAATGTTCACGGGCTTGTCCAGTTTCACGCGCTTGTCGAGATACTCCATCATGGCGATGGCGTGCCCTTTTGTGTCACTGGCGGCAAACTTGCAGTACTTGTTTCCCGTGCAGGCAACGAAGCCGCTTTTGAGATTCGACTGCTCGCTGGGAAAGCCGAGTTTCTTCAAGGACTTCGCCACCGTCGCGGCGTAGGCGCTCTTGATGTTTGGAATGATAAAGTTCTGCCACACGGTGAGGCGGATCTCTCCCGAGCCGTAGCTGTCTGCGAGATCAGCGATGCGGTCGAGCTGCTTCGCAGTGAGCTGGCCGACGGGAACACTCGCGCCGATGTAAACGAGTCCTTCCTGCTTCTGCGGAAAGGTGCCCACATGGGAGTGGCCCTGCTGGGAAAATTCGCGCTTCGCCTGGCAGGGAGCATCGGGTTCGAGGCGGGTGAGCTTGAACTTGAGGAATTGCTCGGTCTCTGCCAGCACACCGTCCAGGCCCTTGTCTTCGACGACGTATTTGAAGCGGGCCTTTTTGCGATTGATGCGGTCGCCAAATTTGATGAACACGCGCAGCAGCGCGACCATGACGTCATTGAGCTGCTCGGGCTTCACGATGACGCCCCAGTCGCTGGCGAAGGTCTGATGTCCGGTGACGCCGCCGAGCGCGATGCGGAAGTACACGCCGGGTTCGATGCCCTCGCTGTTCTCGCCGATTTTCACCGCGCTGGCACCGATGTCATTGGTGTCCTCCACAGCGGAGATGAGGCCGCCGCCGTCGTAGGCGATGTTGAACTTGCGCGGCAGATCGTAGAACTCCTTGGAGGCAATGATGAGCGTGGCGAGCTCATTCACCAGCGGACGCACATCGATGAGTTCATACGGGTCATAGCCGGCGCATGGGTTCATGGTGATGTTGCGGATGTTGTCCGCGCCAGCACCTTTGGAGTGAAGGCCGCAGCCCTGAATGCGGCGCAGCACCTCGGGGCAGTTTTTCGGCTCGATGAGACGAATCTGGAAGTTGTTGCGCGTGGTGATCTGGATGTAACCCGTGGTCAGCTCACGTGCGATGGCGGCCAACTCGCGTAGCTGGTAGCTTTTCACAATGCCACCGGGAATGCGCAGGCGGCACATGTAGCCGTCCTTCACCGGATTGAGCCAGAAGAGGCCGTTCCATTTGTAGCGGAAGACGGATTCAGGTTCCGGCTTCGCATTCCAGCGTGCGTCCATGACGAGCTGCTCGATGGCATCAAACGGATGCAGTTCGCGTTTGATGCGCTCTTCCTTGGTGAGGTCATCCAGCGCGGGGCCCGCAGGAGCAGCGGCAGCAGGCGCAGGTGCCAGATCACCAAACGAGACTCCACCAGCGGCGATGCCGGCAAAGAAGCCTTCGAGGTAGCGTTTCTGCTCTCCGGAAAAATCCACGTCGGGGGAAGGCACTATCCCGAGGCTTGATTTAGGAAGTGGTGTGGCGATACTCATGGCATGAAGGAATTTGACTGGTCTGAATGTCCGTCGGTTTGGATCGACGCTGAGCGCCTCAGCGGCGCGCCAGCATTTCGCGGCACGCGCGTTCCAATTTCCGCGCTGTTCAACAACCTCGGCAGCGGAGCGAGCATCGCTGATTTTCTGGAGTGGTTTCCTGGAGTGACGCACCAGCAGGTCAAAGAGGTGCTCTCCTTTGCGGCAGGGCGTTCGACTGTCAGCTCCACGCTTAGCCTGGCAGCATGAAGATTCTTCTGGATGCCTGTGTTCCCATGCCTTTGCGCAGGCATCTGGGCGATCATTCCGTGGAGCATGCCAGCAGGCGTGGATGGCAGGAGGTCAAAAATGGCGAGCTGCTGAAACTGGCCGAGGCGGAGTTCGACCTGTTCATCACCTCCGACAAGAATCTGGGCTACCAGCAGAACATCGCGGTTCGGAAGATCGCGATCCTTGTGCTTTGGACCAATGACTGGCCGTCCCTGATGACTAGAGCCAAAGAGATCGAGGATGCCGTAAACAGCATGAGTCCGGCGGAGTTTCGTGAACTCGCGTGAAGATGTTCGAAGGCTAGTAAACATCGCGGGCATAACGTTTCTCCTTTTTCATCTGGTTGACGTAGGCGGCGGCGTCCTCGGGGGACTTGCCACCAGCGGTTTGGATGATGCTGTGCAGGGCATCATCGACATCCTTGGCCATGCGCTTGGCATCGCCGCAGACGTAGAAGTGCGCGCCTTCTTCAAGCCACTGCCAGAGCTCGCTGGCGGCCTGCAGCATGCGGGTTTGCACGTAGATCTTTTCTTCCTGATCGCGGCTGAAGGCGGTGTCCAGGCGTGTGAGATGGCCCTTCTGCACCCACTCAATGATTTGATCGTGATAGAGGAAATCGCTGGCGCGTTTTTGATCACCGAAGAACAGCCAGTTTTTGCCGGGGGCCTTGGTCGCTTCACGTTCTTCCAAGAAGGCGCGGAAAGGTGCGATACCCGTGCCAGGACCGACCATGATCACGGGCTTGGTGAGATCCGTGGGAAGGCGGAAATGATTCGCCGCATGGAAGTAGATGCCCGTCGTTTCCTCAAGCGGCAGACGATCCGCGAGGAAGGTGGAGGCCACGCCTTTGTGCACGACACCATCGGAGCTGTAGCGCACGGCGGCGATGCAGAGGTGCACCTCGTCCGCATGCGCTTTGATGCTGGAGGCGATGGAGTAGAGTCGGGGCTGGAGCTTGCGCAGATTTTCGATGAAACTGGTGAGCGTGATGCCCGTCTCGGCTGCCTTGCCGAAGAAGCCGCGGACTTCGTAGTGCTTGATCAAAGCCTCGCGCAAAGGTGCTGTGCCGCCGTCTGGCAGAGGCACGAGGGCCTGGGAATCGAAGGCATGGGCGGCGATGACGGCATCCACCACTTCAGGACAGTTTTGCACGTGCACCCCGAGGGCGTCTCCCACTTCGTAGGTGAGGCCGCTGCCAGCCAGAGAGAAACCGATGTGGCGCGTGTCTTTGCTGCTGCCGCGTGAGTTGAGGGGGAGGTTGCAGATCAGCTTCGCAGGAAAGGGATTCTTTTTGGTGTAGCCGGTTTCGACTTCCTCCTCTTCTGCTGCCGCTGCGGAGGGAGCGGCAACCGCACCAGTCAGAGCGGTGAAGGCTGTGGCGCTCCATTTTTTGGCGAGAGCGTCAAACTCCACATCGCAATCGACGCGATCAGCGATGCGCTTGGCGCCGAGTTCTTCGAGACGGGTGTCGAGTTTTTTGCCGGCCAGGCAGAAGGTGTCGCCGTAGTTTTTGTCGCCGAGGGCGAGGACGCTGAACTGCACGCCATCGAGCTTCGGGCTGCTGCCGTTTTGATTGATGCTGTCCCAGAAGGAGACGGCATTGTCAGGCATGTCCCCTTCCCCCCAGGTGCTGGTGATGAGGAGGACGTTTTTGTCCTTGATGAGGTCCGCCGGTTGCAGCGAGTCGAGGCCCGCAGCGCGCGCTGCGAAGCCCCGACCCGATGCTTCCCTGGCCAGCCGCTTGGCCAAACTTTCCGCGTTGCCGCTCTGACTGCCGAACGCAATGAGCAAAGGCTGCTTTGATTCCGTGGGTGCGGCTCCAGCTGGAGCGGCACCACGATTGAGGACTCCGGCGAGGAATCCATTCAGCCAGGCGCGTTGCTCGGCTGAGAAGGGTGCGTTTTCAGGAATGAGGGGGACTGATTTCATTGCGGCGGCGGTGGGGGAAATGGGGGCTCATCACTTCTGAGCCAGCAGCTTGAAGAGCAGCCAGGCGGTGGTGAGCAGCAGGACGAAGAATCCGGTCTTGTAGAAGGCGAGCGGATTGCGCTCCAGCAGCGGCGTGTCCTCTTCATAAAAGGGCTGCACGCGCTCAGGATGATTGATGTCGTGGACCAGCTCCGAGTAGTGCTGGTAGCGGCGCTGGGGCTTGATGGCGATGGCGCGGTGAATGACGGCCTCCAGCCACGAAGGGATGTTGGGATTGATTTTGGAAAGACGTTTTGCCGGATGGAAGACGGGCGTCTGGAAACGCTCGATCTCGCCATAGGGGAGCCTGCCGGTGAGCGCCTGATACAGCGTGACGCCCATGGCAAAAATCTCCGTGCGTTCGCTGATGGGCGCGCTGTGAAAACGCTCAGGTGCGAGATAGCTGGCAGTGCCTGCACGGGAGGAGACGGAGAAGATAGAGGCGGCGCTGCCGAGATCGACCAGCTTGAAAGTGAGGCGTGTGTAGTCGCCGATGCAGAGGATGTTCTCCGGCTTGATGTCGCCATGCGCGAGATCGAGGCGCAGCAACACCTGCGCGGCATCCGCGAGGAATTTTCCCAGTGCGATGGCGGAGTCCACGGAGAGCTTGCGCTCGCGCAGCACAGCGGAGAGGCCGGGAGCATCGACAAACTCCATGAGGTAGTAGCGCATGGTCTGCCCGGGCGGCTCATACGAGCGCACGAAGTGGATGGAATGGGCGCGGGTGGCGTTCCAGATTTCGTGCGTGAAGGCTTCGAGATGCTGCGGACTGTCGATGGCCTCGACGGGGGCAAATTTCATCACCACGCGATGGCCGTCTTTCTCGGCCAGCCACACGCGGCTGGTGCCGTGGAAGGAGCGCACGAGTTCGTAACCATCGATCACTTCCCCTTTGTTCAATACCGCAGGGATGGTGAGGGCGCGTGCATTCATGGCGTGAAGTCTGCCGGTCTGATGAACATCGAGCACGAGGGCGCTCATGTCATCGAGGGTCTCGTCTTTTGCCTGCTGCCTTGCGGTGAGCACGATGCTGCGCGCGGAACTGTGGCGCGAGAGGGCGGTGGCTAGCTCCGGCTGCGAGACGTGATTGGACACTCCGTCTGAGCAAAGCAGGGCGACATCGCCATCCTGCAGCGTGAGGGAGAAGCAGGCAGGCTCGATCTCAGCGTTCATGCCGAGTGCGCGGGTGAGGATGTGAGTGCGTCCCTGCTCCTGCTCCACATGCGCGGTGGAGAGCGTGTGCAGATCTCCATTGCGCCAGAGGCAGACGGAGGAGTCGCCGAGATTGATGCCATGCAGCGTGTCGCCTTCGATCACCACGGCGGCGAGCGTGGCCACCATCTCGGTGCGTTCATAGCGCACCTGCGATTCCTGATAAAGCGAGCGGTTGAGAATGCGGGCAAAAGTGTTGAGAGCCTGCTGCGGCGACCACGAGCGCGGGCGCGCGCTGTAGTGCTCGATGAGCGAGCTCACCGCGCGCTTTGCGGCCTCGCGCGCGGGTTCGCCGCTGCCCGCGCCGTCGCTGAGCACGGCAATGACGGTCTGGTCCCACGCACGCACGTCGAATGCATCGGAAGAAGGAGTGCCTTCTTCGCGGGCCATGCCGTGACTGGTGGTGAGGATTTTCATTCGCTGCAGATCAGGAGGTGAAATCAGATGCGTGCGTCAGCGATGGCACCCCACGTGGTGCGCCAGCGCAGCTTGACGAAATTCAGACCGATGAGGGCAAGAATGCAGAGCGTGGAAAAAGCGAGCAGGCCTGCGAGGTAGCTGCCGGTGAGTCCTTTGGAATAACCCAGCGAACTGGCCAGCATGAAGCCGCCGAGTCCGCCACCACATCCTACCAGACCGGTCATCACACCGATGTCCTTGGCAAAGCGCTGCGGCAGGAGCTGAAACACCGAGCCATTGGCCATGCCGAAGGCGCAGGAGGCGAGGAAGAAACCGAAGGCGCAGAGGTAGATCGATCCTGCGCAGGCCGCGAGCACCAGGGCCACCGCGGCGCTGAGGAAGAAGACGTGCAGGGCGCGGATGCCGCCGAGGCGGTCTGCTAGAGCACCGCCGACCGGCCGGCCCAGCGCGCCAACGAGCGTGCACATGGCCGCCCACATGCCAGCCTCCACCGGCGCGAGATGAAACTCGGAGGTGAAGTAGATAATGAGAGATGCGGCCAGACCGGAGAATCCGCCGAAGCTGATGGTGTAGAAGAAGCAGAACCAGTGCGCGTCCTTTTCCTTCAGCAGGTTCGCATAGTCTTTGAAGGTCTTCTTTTTCACCTGCACCTGCGCCTCTTTGGAAAAGACCATGTAGATGACGAGAACCAGGACCAGTGGGATGAGCGCGAGGCCGAAGACGGCATTCCACCCGTAGATAACGGCGAGTCGCGGGGCGAGGATGGCATCGATGACGACGCCGACATTGCCCGCACCGGCGAGACCGAGCACGAGGCCCTGCATGTTTGGCGGATACCAGCGGCCCGCCTGCGGAAGCGCAACCGCGAAGCTGGCACCAGCGACGCCGAGAACCACGCCGAGCATGAGCGTGTGGGAAAACTGATGCAAACCCGTGATCCATGCGATGGTCATGCCGGCGATGACGATGAGCTGGGCGATGATGCCGGTGTTTTTGGCCCCGATGCGGTCCACCAGCATGCCGAGCAGAATGCGGATGAACGCACCCGAGAGATAAGGCACCGCCACCATGAGGCCCTTCTGCTGAGGAGTCAGGCCAAGAGAAGTGCCGATCTGCGCACCGAGCGCACCCAGGATGGTCCAGACCATGAAGCTGACATCAAAGTAGAGAAATGACGTGAGCAGCGTGGGCCAGTGTCCTGAGGTTTTGAGATCGGCAAATTTCATGGGCGGTCGGGGTGGTTGAAGTGCCGCCTTTAATAGCGGCCAGCGTGCCAAGTGGGCCGCGGCAACCAAGAATTGGATTGAATCGTTTTTATAAAATGCATGAATATCTTTCATGCATAACCCGGCGCACGGCTGCTCAGGAAAAAGACTGCGGCAGCCGGCGCTGGGAGGCGGGCAGATCAGAAGTCGATCTGCATCTGCACGTAGCCAAACTGGGCGTTGCTGGAGAAGCCGGTGTCACGAAGATACTGACCGGCGACGAAGTAGCTGTAGCCCGTGAGGAGAGCGACGTGGGGATTGAATTTATAGCTCACGGTGAGATCAAACTCCTGGCCGCGGAAGCTGCTGGCGGAGCTGGAGGCGGCGTTCAGCGGGCGCACGCGGGTGGCGCCGTTGGCGCGGTACCAGGCATCGGCATTGTTGGCATTCCAGTAGAGGTGGTAGTCCAGCATGACCTTCATCTTCGGCGTCGGCATGAAGCTGAAGTTCACCTGGGGATTGTGCACGTTCTGCCAGGCGGTGGTGTCCATGTAGCCATAGAAGAGGTGGTTGGTCGGGAAAAGGTTCTGGAAGGTGCCCACCTTGCCGTCATTGGGACTGCCGTCTCCGGAGGCGTAATTGTACTGGATGCCAAAGCGCGGCTTCCATGACGACTTGAGCCAGTTGTAGCCAGCGCCCCAGTGGCCCGCATAAGCGGTGAGAGAGCGTCCGCCCACCTTGCCGGTCTGGAAGTCCATTTCGGTATCGTAGTCAAAGCCGTTGAGCTTTTTGGGATCGCCCTTCCAAAGGGTGCCGAGTGTGACGAAGCTCGTCGAGCCGATGGGCGCGCCAAAATTGGCGGTGCCGTCATCACGGTAATGCAGGGCATAGAAGTCCGTGGTGGTGTTGAAGGGCACAAACAGCGTGCTGAAGTAAAGACCGCTCAGGAAGGCATTGCGGTTGTCCCGCTGATCCAGCAAGTCGGACTTGTTCCACTTGTTGTTCGTGAAGGTCACGGGGCTGGCGGTGAAGGCGTCCAGGGACCACTTGGAGGAGGTGTAGCGGAGTTTGAACGCATCAAAGGTGCGCGCCTGATTGGCCCACTCCAGCGGTCCGATGAGACGCTGGTCTCCATAGGAGAGGAACTGGCGGCCCAGCGTGGCGCTGAAACCTTTCTTGGCATTGCCGAGCTGCACGTAGGCTTTGAGGATGTCGAAGATGTCGTCACCTTCCGCACCGCCCACACCGATCTGACGCGCCCGGCTGCCGCCGATCTCGCGCACATCCTGGCCCTGAACATAGAGCTTGATCCAGGGGTTCACATCATAACCCACTCCGAGGCGGAAGCGCTGCAGCAGCCATGCGGCGTCCTGAGGGCTGTTGAGGGCGCTGTTGAAGTCGAAGTTGTTGTCACGGACTTCGTAGCGCATTTTTTCCTGCACATCGAAGGTGAACTTGCCCATCTTCATCGGGGCATAGGTGGGCGGAGGAGGCGCGAGGGTGAAGCCTGGCACGGGAGGCGCAGGCGTGGGCGATGTGATTTTTCCAGTCGGTGTTTGGGCAGTTGCCAGCGAGGAAGTCGCCAGCAAGAGTGGTAGAAGCCTTTTCATGGGATGCGGATGTGTGTAGGTATGTTGTTATGTCGGCTAAGCGGCGGCTTGCAGGGAAATGGGGGCGTGACGGGCCAGTTCGGCGGCCATGTCGGGGGACGGCACAAACTTCGGATCACGGCTGGGACGGATGTGCGACTTGTCGTTGAGGAAGGTGATGAGGTGCTCGCGCAGCTCGTAGTAGCGGGGATCTTCCATGATCTGCTTGCGGTTGCGCGGCCGCTCGAAGGGAATGCTCAAGATGTCCCCCACCTCGGCCTCGGGGCCGTCGGTCATCATCACCACGCGGTCTGAAAGGAAGATGGCCTCATCCACATCATGCGTGACCATGAGGGTGGTGATGCGGTTGCGGCGCCAGAGATCGAGGAGTACTTCCTGAAGCTCGTAACGGGTGAGCGAGTCCAGCATGCCGAAGGGTTCATCGAGCAGCAGCATTTTTGGCTGCAGCGCAAAGGCCCGCGCAATGCCGACGCGCTGGCGCATGCCCTGGGAGAGTTCACCAGGGTATTTGTGCATCGCATCGCCAAGACCAACGATGGTGAGATAGTATTCAACCATCTGACGACGCTCCGTTTTGCTGGCGGTGAAATAGACCTGGTTCACGCCGAGCATGACGTTTTCAAAGGCCGTCATCCATGGCAGCAGGCAGGGAGACTGAAACACAATGCCACGATCGGGGCCCGGCCCACTGGCCTCACGACCCGCGAGGATCATGTTGCCCTGGCTGAGATCGCTCAGGCCGGCCACCATCATGAGGACGGTGCTTTTGCCGCAGCCGCTGTGACCGATGAGCGTGGCGAACTCGCCTTCCTTTAGTTTGAGATTGAAGTTTTTGACGATCGTCGCGGGACCTTTCGGTGTGTCGTAGGTCTTCCACAGACGATCCAGTTCGAGCATGGGAAGGTAGGCGCTCATGCTGCCACCTCCACTTCTTCACGTTTGCCATCGGAGCGGCGCTTTGGGCCGGAGCGGTTGAGGAATTGCAGCGAGTTCACGGTGGTGAGATCTTCGGGAAGGATGTCCGGCAGCGTGAGTTTGACGCTGGTCTTGGGCTTCATGCGGCCTTTGGCATCGAGCAGGGTGTTGATGAGCTCGGTGCGCAGCTTTTTGAACTTGGGATCGTGATTGAGCGTCTTGCGATCACGGGGCCGTTCGAGATCGACCAGGATCGGCTCGCCAAGCGTGGCGGGCGAAGTGGGCAGCAGCGGGATGACGCGATCCGCCAGCAGCAGCGCCTCATCGGGGTCATTGGTGATCCAGAGAACCGTGGTGAGGTTTTGACGCCAGATGTCGCTGATCTCGTCCTGAATCGTCGCTCGTGTGAGAGCGTCGAGGGCGCTGAGCGGCTCATCGAGCAGCAGCACCTTGGGCTGCATCGAGAGCGTGCGGGCCACGGCAACGCGCTGGCGCATGCCACCGGAGAGCTCCTTGGGCAGCTTGTGCGCGGCGCGGTCCAGCTTCACCATTTCGATGTACTTTTTGACGTGCGCTTTGCGCTGCTCGGGGGTCCAGTCTTTGAAGACCTCATCGACAGCCAAGGCGATGTTTTCTTCAACCGTGAGCCAGGGCAGCAGCGAGTAGTTTTGGAAGACAAGACCACGGTCAGGACCAGGACCGGTGATTGTTTCACCAGAGATGGTGGCAACACCAGCATCAGGCTTTACCAATCCGGAGATCAGATTGATCAGCGTACTCTTGCCAGAGCCTGAGTAACCTACGATAACAACGAACTCGCCTTCAGTGAGCGAGAGATTGATGTCCTTGAGAACCTCAGTTCGACTGCCTCGCGGTCCGTACCCCTTGGAGGCACCTTTGATTTCGATAAGCGCTCATCAGCCGGTCCAGCACGTAGCCGACGACGCCGATGGTGAGGATGCAGAGGATGATGTGGGCGTAGCTGTTGGCGTTGTATTGCTGCCAGAGGAAGCCGCCGACGCCGGGACGACCGGTGAGCATTTCCACCGCCACGATGACGAGCCAGGCAATGCCGAGACTCAGGCGGAAACCGGTGAACATATAAGGCAGCGTGGCGGGCACGAGAACCTTCCAAAGCGTCTTGCTCTTCGAGAGCTTGAGCACCTTGGCCACATTCAGGTAGTCCTGCGGGACGGCACGGACGCCGACGGCGGTGTTCATGACGGTGGGCCACATGGCGCAGATGGCGATGGTGAAGAGGGCGGCGGCATCCGAAGCACCGAAGGTGGTGCGGCCATCTCCGTTCACGATTTTGACCCCGCTGAAAAGGATCATGCCCAGAGGCAGCCACGCCAGCGGTGAAACTGGACGCAGCACCTGGATGATGGGGTCAAAGGCGGTGGTGAACTTCTTCGAGAGGCCGAGGAAGAAGCCGATGGGGGTGCCGACGACGAGAGCGATGAGATATCCCTCCGCCACCAGCACCAGAGACATCCACGTGAACCGCAGAATGCCCTGATCCAGCTCTCCACGCTTGGCAAAAGGCTCCGTGACGTAGAGCCTGCTCGCCGTCCATGTCTCGGCCGGGGTCGGCAGGTCGGCGGAGAGGCCCTGGCGTTTCGTCACTTTTACCTTGTCGCCGAAGTCGTCCACCTTTTCGGTGATGACTGATTTTCCGGCAATTCCATACCATAGAAGGACACAAACTAATATTGCGCCCAACGGCAAAAGGATGGAGTCGAGCTTGAAGCGGTGGATCAGGTGCATAATGCGGCTATGCGGTTTGAGGTTAGGCTTTGAGCGTCTTGACGGCGAAGGAGGCGGCGTAGGCCTCGAGGTCGGCCTTCGGATCGAAGGTGACGCCGTCGAAGAGGGTTTCGGGTTTCTCATCGACACCGCCGTGGGCGTAGCCGATTTCCTTCATGGCTTCTTCGTAGATGTCCGAGCGCATGACCTGCTTGGCCACGCCTTCGTAGTCGGGAGCGCCGTCCACGAAGCCCCAGCGGCGGAGCTGGGTGAGCCACCACTTGGCGTACTTGGCCTGGGGGTAGTTGCAGTTGCGGTCGCTGAAGATCATGTAGTTCGGGTCTTTGATCTTGCGGCCGTCTCCCATGTTGTACTTGCCCTGCAGGCGGCCGAGGATGGTTTCCGGCGGGCAGTTGATGTAGGTGGCGGCGCTGACGATGTTTGCCTGCTCCTCGCGGTTTTCCATCTTGTCCAGCCAGACGCTGGCTTCATGCAGGGCTTTGAGCACGGCCTTGACGGTCTTCGGATTCTTGGCGGCGAATTCCTCGGTGAAGGCGCAGACTTTTTCGGGATGATCTTTCCAGATGCCCTGCGTGGCGATGGAGGTGTAGCCGATTTCTTCGGCGATGGTCTTGGCATTCCAGGGCTCGCCCACGCAGAAGCCGTCCATCTTGCCGACCTTCATGTTCGCGACCATCTGGGGAGGCGGCACGGTGATGAGGGAGACATCGGCACCCGCACCTGCGGCGTCGCCGGGATTGATGCCGCCGGCGGCGAGGTAGTAGCGCATCCACATGGCGTGCGTTCCCGGCGGGAAGGTCATCGCGAAGGTGAGCGGATTGCCCTTGGCCTTGGCTTCATCCACGAAGGGCTTCAGCGCCTTCGGATCATCGGTAACCTTGCCTTTGAAAGTGTTGGAAAGCGTGATGGCCTGGCCGTTGCGATTGATGATCCACGGAGCGATCATCGGTTTCTTTGGCGCGCCGCCGAGGCCCATGGTGCTGGCGATGGGCATGCCGAGCAGCATGTGCGTGGCCTGGATGTCCCCGTTGGTGAGGGAGTCGCGGATCGCGGCCCAGCTTGCGCCTTTGCTCACCGTGGAATTGACGCCGTATTTTTTGAAGAGGCCTTTCTCATGCGCCACCACGATGCTGGAGCAGTCGGTGAGGGCGATCATGCCGAACTTCATGTCCGGAGATTCCGGAGAATCATCGGCGTAGGCGGAGCCGATCCAGCCCTGGGGCAGGCCGGAGAAAAGGGCGCCGAGACCGGCGGTGGCGCCGGTGCGGAGAATGGAGCGACGGGTGAGCGGAGACGGAGATGTGGGATTCATGCGTGGGCGAGTTTGGTGCGTTTGTGCGGTTTTGCGGTTTTGCTGGCGGCGGCTGTTTTGGCTTGGGGAAAATCGAGTTCGGCGGTCCACGCTTCACACAGCGCGGCACCGGCCTCGGCGAACTGGGTGTTTGAGAGCAGACCGTGGGCGATGAACTGGTCGAGCAACCAGCGGCCGCGCTCGCTGAGAGGCGTGTTGGCATCGCGCCGGTGAAAAATGTGGAAGTCCGTGACGGGCACGGATTTGTCCGAGCCGAGATCGAGCGGACCCACGAGCGAGCGCTTGAGGATCTTCTCGCTGCCGGTGAAGTAGCCGCTGTCGGCGAGGACTTTGGCGACATCGGCCCGGTTTTCCTGGGCATCGCAAAACTCGCAGGATTCCTTGAGAGCATTGATGATGGCCTGGGATTCCTCGGCGTGGCCGGCGACGAAACGCTCGGTGGTGAGGAGGACTTTTTCAGGATGGCCCGGGGCGAGCTGCTCGCTGGTGGCGGCGATCCAGCCGATGCCTTTTTCCACCGCGTAGGAGTTCCAGGGCTCGCCGACGCAGTAGCCATCGATGAGGCCCGCCTCCAGACTGGCGGCCATCTGAGTGGGTGGAAGGGCCACGATGCGGACATCCTTCTCCACATCGACGCCGCCCGACTTGAGCCACTGGCGCAGCAGGAAGTAGTGGGAGGAGTAGCGGGACACCATGCCAAAGGTGAAGCGGCGGCTGAAGGCGCTGCGGATGAGCTTCTTCAGGCTGGCGGCATCCCGCACGCCGCGGTTCCAAAGGTCGCGGCTGAGGGTGATGGCGTTGCCATGAAGGTTGAAGACGAATGGGGCCACCACACGGCAGGGCGGAGAGCTGAGCCCGAGGCGCATGGCCAGCACAAGACCGGCGATGGCGTGAGCGGCATCCACCTGCCCATAGAGCAGCTTCTCCCGAATGGTGGCCCATCCGACCTCACAACTTAATTCAACACGAACACCGTGCTTGCTGAACAGATCCAGATGCCGGGCCACCAGCAGCGGAGCACAGTCGGCGAGGGGGATGAACCCGATGCGGACTGGTTGAACGACACCGGCCAGGGGGGCTTTGGAAACTGTAGGGCGTGCAGGCATGACAGCCCTCATATCAGCAGCAGCGAGGCCATCACGCGATATTTCCGGTATAAACAACGCGCAAACTTTTTCAATTGATGTATGAATTCCATTCATGGACCAAGCCATCGACACCCGCCAGCTCCGCGCCTTCGTCCGGCTCGCGCGCAGCGGCAGCTTCACCCAGACCGGACGCGAACTGCACCTGACACAGAGCGCGGTGAGCCATGCCATCAAATCGTTGGAGACAGATCTTGGCAGCCGCCTTTTCCACCGGCAGGGCAAGCACGTGCACCTCACGCACGCGGGGCGCGAGCTGCTGCCGCACGCGGAGACGATCCTGCAGTCCATGAGCCATGCGCGCGCCGTGCTGGGCACGCTGGACCAGACGCCGCGCGGCAAGATGAAGATCGGCTGCACCACCGCCGCGGCGCAGTTCATCCTGCCCACCGTGCTGCGGGAGTTTAAAGAATCCTTCCCGCTTTATGAGATCAAGGTGACGTGCGGTGAGACGCCGGACACCATCGACCGTCTGGTGAGCAACGAGGTGGACCTGGCCGTAAGCCTGAAGCCGCTGGATGTCTCGCGCCTGAACTGCCACGCCATCTTTGATGATGAGCTGGAGTTCCTCATCTCTCCCCTGCGCCGCTGGGCGCAGACGCGGCCGAAGCTGAAGGACGCGGCGAATGAGACCTTCATCGTCGCGAGCCGCAACAGTCTGAACTTCTCCATGATTCAGGAATACTTCCTCAAAAACGGCGTGCGGCTGAACTCCTTCATCGAGCTGGGCAGCTCCGAAGCCGCGGTGGAGCTGGCGAAGCTGGGCATCGGCGTGGCCATCGCCGCGCGGTGGATCGCACGCAGTGAGATCGAGGCAGGGCAGCTCATCGCGCAGCCGCTGCCGAAGGCCAAGCTGAAGCGCCGCTGGATTGTCTCAACGCTCAAAAACCGCCCGCTGAACCTGCCCGAGCGCACGTTCATCGGACTCTGCGAGGAAGTCGGTCGGCGGATGAGCAGTGACTATCTCTGAGAGCGCCGTGCAGCAGAGGTGCAGATCTCTGCGCAGTTCCGCAGCTTTCGCGGCCAGCCCGCGTTGTTCGCGTTCATACTGGGCGCGTCCTTCCACGGTTTCGATTTTCACCGGTTCATATCCGAGTGCGCTGAGATCATAGGGACTCGCGCGCATGTCGAGATCGCGACCCTGCAAAGCGAGCTCGAAGCTCGCGCCGATGAGATCAGAGCCGGTCCAGGGCCAGAGTTTGGAGGACCATTTGTACAAATCCATGTTCGCATGCAGGCACGCCGCTTGTTCGAGATCGGGCCGTGCATCCAGCGTGGGGTTCAGCACGTTCAGCGGCCGCGCTTCAGGCGTGAAGAAACGGAAGGCGTCGTAGTGTGAGCAGCAGACAGGCAGGGACTCAACCAAGGCGGCAAGCTCATGCGGAGGCAGGCGCAGTTCATAGCCCTGATGCCGCACCTGCTGTGCTGACTGGCGGTACACCATGGCCCACTCATGCAGGCCGTAGCAGGTGAAGCGCCCTGCCCTGCCGAGGATGCGCGTGCACAGCATGGCGACCCACGCGGCGAATTCGCGCTCGCGCTGCATGAATCGGCGCTCATCGATCTGCAGCAGACCGTTTGCATGGATGAAGCGGTCGCCTTGCAGCCAGGGGCAGGCTTCGAGATCTGCGGCGGTGATTTCCAAACTCACCCCGTGCGGCGGCACCCACTGCTTAAGCTTGGCGGGGGCAAAGCTGTAATAGGTGAAGAGGAAATCGTGCACCGGGTGTTTGGCACCACGGCTGCGGCGGTCCACAAAGGCATCCGCGTGCGCAGCCACGCGTTCTGCGTGCGCCTGCATGCGCTGCCGCCACTCGTCTCTCGTCCACACGATCATGGCACCAGCAGCGTCGCCAGACCGAGGAAGGTGCCCATGCTGATCACATCCGTGGCGGTGGTGAGGAAGATGCTGGAGGCGGTGGCGGGGTCCGCGCCCATCTTCCGCAGCGTCAGCGGGATCAGGGCGCCGCTCAGACCACTGACCACGCAGCTTGCCGTCATGGCCAGCCAGACGACGAGAGCAAGCATGATGGCGTGGGGATTCTTGTTCATCCACGCATACACCCACATGCCGAGACCGGCGGAAACGCCGACGAGCATGCCATTGAAGAGACCGAGCAGCCCTTCTTTGATGACCAGCCTGCGCTCGTCTCCCTTTTTCAAATCTCCCAGCGTCATGCCGCGCAGCGCCACAGCCAGAGCCTGGCACCCCGTGTTTCCAGACTGCCCTGCCAGCACCGGAAGAAAGACGGCCAGCAGCACCATGCGGTCCAGCGTGCCCTGAAAAACACCCACCACCGCCGCGGCGATGAAGCAGGTGACGAGATTGATCTGCAGCCAGGGATGGCGGAAGCGCAGGCTGCGCAGGATGGGCGTAGAAAGGCGCTCCTCCTTTTCCACACCGACCATGGAGCCGACCTGCGCGCTGATCTCGATTGCACGCGCTTCAAACAAAGTCTGCCCCCGCACCAGCCCCAGCAGCACGCCGTCCTTGTCGCAAACGGGATACACAGGGTAGTGCTTGTTCACCACGACCTTCATCGCCTCTGTGAGCTCCATGTCGGGGGCGAGCGTGAAAGGGTTTTTCACCATCACGCTGGCGAGCTTTTCATCCGGCGCGGCGAGCATGAGGTCACGCATGACCAGCAGGCCCAGGAGATGATCGTTGTCATCGGTGATGTAGCCGTAGGTGATGAAGGCTTTTTTGGAGAGCTGGCGGATGTCCTCGATGGTGTCGCGTGCGGTGGCATCGGGACGGAAGACGGAGACGGGCGCCTCCATGAGCCAGCCGACGCTGTCTTCCGGATGCTCGCGATTTTTTGCCCACTGCTTGGCCTTGGCCAGCGGCACAAAGGTCATGGCCGCGGTGCGCGGCTCGTCCTGCATCTCCTCCATTACTCGCTGGGCCACCATGGGGTTCAGCTGCTGCAGCACCTTGGCGGCATCCTCGCCGGAGGCCTGCTCCAGCAGGTCGGCGGCGTCATGCGCCCCGCTTTGGGAAACGGCATCAAGCAGTGATTCGGAGGATGATTCCATGCGTGGTGTAGAAAGATTAGCCGCACCGGCGGCGGTTGTCATCGCCAACGCACAAAAAATACTCGCATCAGACGCATGGAGGGGCACATTCCGGGCCATGGCCTTGTACGATCGCGATTACATGCGTGAACGCCCGCCACGTTCTTTTGCCAGGAGCGTGCGGAGGATTCCGGCCTTTTACATCATCCTGGCCATCAATGTGGTGGTGTTCATCATGCAGTTTGTGTTTGAGATCGGCTGCATCCGACTGCCCCTGACGGGGGAAATCTACATGCCCATGGGCGGCGTCAGCGTGGATGAGCTTTCGCTCGGCCATGTGTGGACGTTCTTCACCTACATGTTTGTGCATGGAAACGTGGTGCATTTCGTGGTGAACATGGCCATGCTGTGGTTCATCGGCAGATGGGTGCAGGAGCGCCTGGGCAGCCGCCATTTCGTCATGATTTACCTGCTCTGCGGCATCGTGGGGGCCGCCGCGGAGATGACGGTGAACGGCGTCGTGCATGGAGACACCACCACGGCTCTGGTGGGCGCCTCCGCCTCGGCCTTCGGTCTGCTCATGGCGCTGGCCGTGGTGGCGCCCGCGGAGCAGATCACCGCCCTGTTTTACTTCATCATTCCCGTGCACCTGCGGCTGTGGACGCTGGCCAAGGGGCTCTTCCTCGCGCAGCTGATCATGGGACTGACGAGCCTGATTTTCCATGTGCTGCCGGAGTGGTTCAAGATCGCCTACTTCGCGCACCTCGGCGGCGCGGTGATGGGCTGGTTTTATGCACGCAGCATCGGTTACGGGGACAGGCCCATGACCTACGCCAGCCAGTGGCAGCCGATGGATTTCCGGCAGCAGCGCAAGCCCGCCATGGCGCGCTCCCGCACCCGCACGGCGATCGATCTCGAAAACGAAACCGTCCCCCTGCCCCCGCACCGGCCGCACCTGGACCCCGTGACCGCCTTGATCGAAAAGGAGGTGGACCCGCTGCTGGACAAATGGAACCAGCACGGCAAGGACAGCCTCACCGCAGATGAGCAGCGCAAACTGGAGGAAGCCAGTCGTGAGGTGCGCCAGCGGCAGGGCAAAGCTGCGCCGTGAAGCCGAAGCCCCCGCCGCATGCTGTTCACCTATTCCGCACGTCTGGCCACCTTGATGCTCCTGATTCTCTTTGCAGGCTGGGAGGCGCGCTCCTGTCACAAAAGCAGCGCCGCTTCTTTCTCTCCCAAGCGCCCGCCGGCTGGCAAAGCTGCGGCACCTCGGAGGCGGACACCCAAAAGCCCGGCCGCGGATGAATGAGGCGCCGCATTGACCGGCGCCGCAGTGCATCCTTTTAGAAAAGGCATCCGTTCCATTCCTTTTCCCTCACATTTCATTTCATCTCATCTCATGTCCATCGCCACCCGCAAAGGAGACCAAGGTCAGACCGACATGCTGTTCGGCTGCCGCCTGGCCAAATCCCACCCCCGTGTCCATGCGCTCGGCGCTGTGGATGAGCTGAACGCCGCCCTCGGTCCGCTGCGCATCGCCGCCGCGCGGGCGGAGACACAGGAGATCGTGCCAAAGGTGCAGCGGATGCTCATCGAACTCATGGGCGAGCTGGCGACACCACCGGGAAATGAAGCGAAATATGCGGAAAAACACCCGGAGCGGATCGCAACTGCGCAGGTGGAGTGGCTGGACGAGTGGGTGGCCAGGCTGGAGGCAGGCGGCGCGCTCAAGTTCAAAGGCTGGGCGCTGCCCGGCGAGGCAGGCGTGATGAGCGGTGCGTATGCAGATCTCGCACGCGTGGCCTGCCGGCGCGCGGAGAGAAATGTGATCGACCTTCAGGGAACGACGGATGAAGTGCCAAATGTGGAGATCATGCGGTTCTTGAACCGGCTCTCGGACGTGCTGTGGCTGCTGGCGCGGTGGGAAGAAGGGTGTGGGCAGGGCGAGTTGTGAGCCGAGGGAGGCGAATCATTTATGATTTATGATTTATGATTTATGATTTATGATTTACGATTTATGATTTGAAGGGGCTGGGACGTAACGCGTGATCACAGGGCCGTAGGTTGGACGTGTTTGGCGTCGAGAGCGCTCTACGTCCCACGGTCCCCGTCCGCCAAACCGTCCGACTGCGAGGACGTTCGTTCGCCCCAGTGTTTGCAGCACGCTCGCAGACGGACGGGCTTGCGCCACGGTCGTCCTACATTCCATGCAGCGCCGCTCTGGGCCGTAGGTTGGACGTGTTTGGCGTCGAGAGTGCGCCATGTCCCACCGTCCTCCTCCGCCAAACCGTCCGACTGCGAGGGCGTTCGTTCGCCCCAGTGTTTGCAGCACGCTCGCAGACGGACGGGCTTGCGCCACGTTCGTCCTACATTTGATTTTCAGAAAATCTGCTCACAGCGGGTGGCATGGGCGATGTGGCTCGGTATTCCGATACCGAGTCGGCACCGTCGCGGTATCGGAATACCGCGCTACATCCCCGCATGTCGCCGTTTGTCGATTCAGCCCGCTCAACGGCACGATGTACGAAAAACGGAGTGATGCAGAACATCACTCCGTCGTGGGAAAGCAGCGTTGGTGCCCGGGTTAGGGCTTCTTTTCGGCCTCGGGCTTGGCGGGTGCTGCCGGCGGGGCGCTCACAGGAGGAGTCGTGGCGGTGGCTGGCGCGGGTGCGGCAGCGGCTGGCTTGTCTCCGGTGGCTGGCGCGGGCGCGGGCGCGGGTGCCGCGTCAGGAGCAGGCGCGGGTTTGAGCTCAACCTTCGGGGCAGCAGGGACGGGCGGAGGTGGGTTGCTGATGCTTGGCGCGGACGGCGCTGCGGGCATGGCAGGGGCTCCGGGAGGGGCCACCATGTTGAGGCCGGGGATCATCTTCTTCACGTCGGGCAGGCCGGCGGGCTTGCCGGGGACGGCGCCTTCGGGTGGCGTGCCCTTCATGTCCGGCATGGCGAGGATCTCATGGCGCTTCTTCAGCAGGCTGCTGACGGTGTACTCGGAGACTTCATAGACCCAGCCTTCGCAGGCCTTCTCGTTGGCGAGTTTCTCCTCCTTCTTTTTCTTTTCTTCAGCAAAGGCGTCGTCGTTTTTCTTCTTGTCCTCGGGCTTCTCGTCCTTCACGGGGGCGCGCTCCTTGGGGATGTCTGCGCTGACGTTCACGGTGAGGTAATACTTGTCTCCGCCGCCCTGCCCTGCCTGCTTCGCGGCCTGGACGTCGTAAGTGAAGCCTTCGAAGGTGACGAGCTTGGCCTTCACGGCGTCTTTCATCAGCGTCGCGGCCTTGTCCTTGGCCAGCACATCATTGAAGGTCGGGGTGGAGAGAAGTGAGCCGAGCGAGACTTTGGCAGCATCGATCTTCTCCGTGGGCTTGCCGCCTTCGAGGGCGAACTCGGCGGTTTCTTCGGCGCGGGAAGCTTTCCAGGAATCTTCCGGCTTGGCGTCGGTCACTTCCACGGACTTCAGCTTCTGCACGTCGATGAAGGTCTTGGCCAGCCAGTCGCTCGGCTTGGTCACGAGGTCGGGGAGCTGGTCGGCGATCTCATAGATGGTGTCGTCGCCGATGAGGCGGACGAAGCGGTTGCCCTTGGGGCCTCCGCCGAACATTTTCATCTGGTCGTTTTCAGAGCCGCCGCCGGAGCTGGTGACCTGGCCGCCCAGCACGAAGGAATACTTCACAGCGCCCTTGTCATCAAACAGCTCCACGAAGGTGCCCGCGCCTTCGCCGGATTCCTTCAAGCCCAGCTTGCCCCAGGTGTCTTTGCCGACGCGGCGGGCCGCCTTGACCTTCTCATACTTCAGGCTCATCAGCGCCGTCTGCAGCTTTTCTTTTTCGACCGGGTAGCCGCCGCGCTCCTGGCAGACCCAGGTGTCGTTCTGCACGGTGAGGGTGATTTCGGCCTTGTCGTCCTTGATGTGGATCTTGCGGATGCCGTTGATGTCAAATCCCTCCGTCTTGCCGTCCTTCTCAGTCTCAGGGAACAGAAGCTCCCGCATTTTGACGGTGGTGGTGGCTCGGTTGAGGCGGGTGGTGCGCTCTTTGCCCTTGAACACAGCGATGCCGATGATGGCAGTGAGGAGGACCAGCAGAATAAGAATCTTCTTCATGGCGATGGGAAATGGAAAGGTGCTGAAACAACAGGGGTGGAAGGTTCAATCAGGCGGCGGCCGTGGAAATGCGGCGGAACATGGCGACGATGAGGCCCACAAGCAGGACGAAGACAGGGACCACGAGGACGTTGAGGGCCTTGATCACCGTCTTCCGGTACTCGACTTTCTTGTTCACTTCCTTGCGGATGTTGCTCTCCTCTTTGTCGAGCTTCTTGGTGTTCTTCTCCATCTCCTTGATGTTGTCCATGGTGGCCTGGTCAACGATCAGCGTCCCTCTCTTGAGGTCGAGCTGTGGACGGGCCTTGTTGAGCTTCTCGGCCAGGATCTGGCGCTCTTTGGACAGTTCCACGAGGCGCGGACGGTACTGCTCCTCCACTTCCTCGCGCATTTCCTTCAGCTTGGTGAAGGGACGGATCGGAGCCTTGCGGTTGCGCACCTGGATGAGGTCGCCGCCACCGGCGAAGACTTCCACGGCGTTGAGCAGCATGGGCAGGTTGCCACCATTGGTGACGGCACCCACGCCGAGTTCTCCCTGGCGCATGCAGAAGGCGTCATAGAGCATGTCAGCATCCGAGAAGAGGAGGACGTTACTCTTGCTGTCCTTGGACTCCTTGAGGGAGTTGTCCGGTGCCTTCGGCGCTGCGGCGACCGCAGGTGCGGCCGGGGCGGCAGGCGCGCCGGCGGGTGCACCAGGAGCAGGAACGGCCACAGGCGCGGTGGTCACAGAAACCGGGGGTGTGGTCACAGAAACCGGAGCCGGAGCGGCAGGCGCAGTCGCTGGTGCAGCCGGAGCGGAGGTGGCAGGGGGTGGTGGCGCGGCGACTGGCGCGGTGGTCACGGACACGGGCGGCGTGGTCACTGCGGCAGGAGGCGCTGCTGGAGCCGGTGCGGCAGGGGCTGGCGCGGTGGCAGGCGGAGTCGCTGCCACGGGCGGAGGCGGTGGTGCGGCAGGTGCCGGTGCGGGAGCTGCGGCAGGAGCAGCAGCAGCGCCTGGGGCGGTCACGTCCTGCTCTGGGCCGCCGGTGTCTTTCGGGCCGGCAGGAGCGGCGGGCTTGCCGTCTGGGAAGGCGGTCTTGAACTTGCCGGTGATGCGCACTCCCACCACCTGCTTCTTGCCGCTGGAGACGAAGTTGATGTTGGGCTGGCGGCGCAGTTTGTCGGCCTCAGTGGTGTCGATCATCTGCGAATTCTCCGAGCTCGTGGCCAGGGTGATCACATCCAGGCCTTCCTTGCGCTCGATGCCCAGGGATCCGGCATTGATGAGCGTGAAGGACTGCAGGCCGGCGGTCACGCGGTCATCCTGGTTGATGACCTGCTTGGGCAGCTGCAGCGCGGTGGGCATGAGGCGGCCCTGAAGATTGCCACGGTAGTTCATGTCCGTGACCACCATGTCCTTCTGGAAGGTGATGCCCCAGGACTTGAACAGGTTGGGCAGATCGGAGGAGGTGTTGATCATGTTGCCCGGCTGGCCCGTCATCGGGTTCGGCTGGCTGCTCATCGCCTGCGCCAGAAGGCTCTGCGGGTCCACAAAGGCGATCACATTGCCACCACCAAGGAGGTACTGGTCGATGGCAAATTCCGTCGTCTTGCTGACCTCCGCCGGATGCACCACGAGCAGCACGGTGATGTCGCTGTCGATCTTGTCCGCCGTCATGGGGACGTCACGCGTTTCATAGCTGGCCTTGATCTGGCGGACGACTTCCCAGGCCTCCGGGCCCCGCTGCTGCTGGAAGGGCATGGAGGGCGTGCCACCGATGGGCATGGCGCTCATGATGCCGATGGTGACCTTGCGGCGCTTCACCTCTTCATCCGTCGGCGGACGCAGCCCGGAAGGACTGGCGACCATCTCGGTGGGCTTGATCACTTTGACGATGGACCGGGCCACTTCGTACTCCAAGGCGCTGGCGTCTTCCGGATTGAGGAAGGGCAGCACTTCTTTGACGTCCAGAGACTGCACGGTCAGCCCGAGGTAGAGGTGGTCTCCCTCCTGATTCACCTGGAGGCCGCGGATCTCATCGCTCTTCGCATCGTCCTCGGCATCGGTGTCCGGGTTCGGGTGGATCACTTCCAGGGTCACCTTGCCATCGCTCTGCTTTTCAAACTCCAGCAGCAAGTCCTCGATGGAGCGGGCGTGCGGCTTGAGCATCGGCGGCATCACGCGGTCGTCATTGGTGGCGTAGAATTTGATGGTGACCGGTGCATCGGGGTTGATGCGGTTGAGGATGTTCTTGGTCCCCTCGGAGAGGGTGAACAGGCCGTCTTGGGTGAGGTCGAGCCGGTAATTGCCAAAACCCACGACGCCGACGAGGAAGTTCAGGGCGACAATAACAGCAACGATCAGCAGCGCAGTGATGCCCGCTGTGGCGGACTTGGAGGAAGCACTCATGATGACAAAGGAAGGTTGGTTGAGGGAAAAAGAGGTGGAGGCGATCAGGCGCGCTTGGAGCGGAGGCCGAGATCTGTGACCAGCAGCGACACGATGATGACGGAGATGAAGTAGAGCACGTCACGCATGACGAAGATGCCCTTGGTCAGCTCATAAAAGTGGTCCATGAAGCTGAAGTAGGAGATGAAGCCCACCATCCACTCCATTTTGGCGGGAAGGGTGTTGACCAGCGTGTGCGTCACGAAGGGGTGGCCGATGAGGCCGATGACGAAGCAGACAAAGACGCTGATGACCAGGCAGATCACCTGGCTGCGGGTGAAGGCGCTGATGGCGGAGGTCACGGCCAGGCAGGCCATGGCATAGAAGTAGCTGGCCACATAGCCGCTGATGATCGGGCCGCTGTCCGGATTGCCCAGATAGGACACGGTCCAGACGATCGGGAAAGTCAGGGACAGGGCGATGAGCCACACCACGGAGGCCGCGAGGAATTTACCCACAATGGCCTGCCACTGGGAGACGGGCATGGTCATGAGCAGCTCGATGGTGCCCAGACGGTGCTCCTCAGACCACAGGCGCATGCCCACGGCGGGTGCAAGCACGGTGTAGATCCATGGATGATAGGCAAAGAAACGCCCGGAGAGCGAGACATCATCATAGTCCAGCAGGCCGGCGAGGCCAAAGGTGAAGCCGTTCGTGGCCAGCAGGAAGATGATGACGATGACGTAGAAGACGGGGGAGTTGAAATAGGCCAGAAACTCCCGCTTGAAGACGGCCAGTGTGTTTTGGATGTCTCGGTTGCTCATGCGTAGGTAGGATGGAAAAGGTTGGAAAAAAGGAGAACAAAGATCAGGCGGCCTTCTTGGGCGCCGTGTCGGGCTTCGTGATGCTGCGGAAGACTTCGTCCAGCGAGGCTGCGCCGGGCACGAGTTTCTTGAGGCTGTCCGGCGTGCCGTCCGCCACCACCTTGCCACGGTCAATGATGATGGCGCGGGAGCAGGCGGCCTCCACTTCCTCCAGGATGTGGGTGGAAAAGATGATGGCCTTGTCCTGGCCCATGCGCTTGATCATGCCGCGCACTTCATGCTTCTGGTTCGGGTCCAGGCCGTCCGTGGGCTCGTCCAGGATGAGCACATCCGGATCATGAATGATGCTCTGGGCAAAGCAGGTGCGGTGGCGGTAGCCCTTGGAAAGGGTGTCCACGCTCTGGTTGCGCACGCTGTCCAGGAAGCACATGTCCAGCACGCGGTCGATGGCCTTCCTGCGGGCCGCGCCATGGATGCCGCGCAGCTCCGCGCAGAAGCCGAGGAAGCTGGCCACGGTCATGTCTGAATAGAGGGGGGCGTTTTCCGGCAGGTATCCCAGGCGCTGCTTGGCCTGCTCCGGCTGCTCCAGCACATCGATGCCGCACAGGCTGATGCTCCCTGCCGTGGGGCGGAAGTAGCCGGTCACCATGCGCATGGTGGTGGATTTTCCTGCGCCGTTGGGCCCGAGGAAGCCAAGGACTTCGCCTTTTTCCACGGAGAAGGAGACATCATCGACAGCCACCTTGGTGCCGAACACCTTGATGAGGTTCTTAACTTGGATCATAACGTCGTTGGGATCGGTTGGTTGGGAGGCAATGGAACGCCACGTGAGGACGGTTCTGGTTGCTCGCCCCCTCCGGACGTTCAATCGCGGAGCGCTGCTTTAGGAGGAGACGGCGGCTTTTCAACTGAATTTTCGTAACCTTGCAGGCTGGGATGCCCCGCAGAGCCTGACTATCAGGTGACAGTCTTTTCACAGATTAAATTTCAACGTGACGGCGCATTTTGGACACCTACATTCAGCGCCCCTGCCGTCTGCCCACCTTTCATGCTTTGGAACCAAAACATTGATCCCACCAAGGATCTCTCTCAAAAGCCCTTCATTTTGTGGCGTCCCTTCATCGCCACCTGGCAGTGGCTGGTGCCGCCAACCGTGGCGCACCGGGACCGCCAGTCCCCGCTGGCGCGCTGGATCGCCGCCTTTGTGATCGTGAGCATCTGCACCACCCTTCTCATCCTGGGCGTGGTGTACGCACGGCCCATGAAGACCGCCTTCAAGAACATGCGCGCCGAGGGCAAGGTGAAGGAGGCGCGCCAGATGGCGGAAAACGGCCAGGTGGTGAATGCCGTCATGAAGGCCCAGGAGGCCTACTCCATCGCCCCGGAGAGCGAAGACGCCATCCGGCTGAACTTTGAATACTTCACGCTCATGAAGCGGGACACCGCGGAGTATTTCCACAAGAAGCTCAAGGACATGGGCGCGCTCACCGCTGCGGACGACCAGCTCTACGTGCGCTGCCTCATGAACCTGGGCAAGGTGAAGGATGCCTCCAAAGCTCTGGAGCAGCTCATGCGCGTGGAGCAGCCCACCGAGTCCCTGATGAAGCTGGCGGAGGAGGTCTGGGGCCAGCGCGAGCAGAACAAGCCGCTGCTCGCCATCCTGCGCACCTACACCAAGGACCACCCGGATGACAAAGACAGCGCCCTGCGCTTTGCCAAAGTCCAGCTCGCCTCCGGAAATCCCACCGAAGTCGGACAGGGAATGGAAACCCTCTGGAAGCTGGCCTCGCAGGACGATGTCCTGGGCCTGCAGACCCTGGAGTACATCAACAGCCTGTCCTCCCTCACACCGGAGGACACCGAGCGCCTGATCGCTCGTCTGAAATCCCACCCCAAAGGAGACGACCGCCACTACGTCACCGCCTTGAAGCGCGAAGTGCAGCTCAATCCCGGACGCAAAAAGGAGATCGTGATGAGCGGTGTGATGAAGTACCGGGACAAAAAGCGCGATCAGCTCCTGCCCTTCATCCGCTGGCTGGTGGAGGAGAAGGAGTTCACCCAGATCCTCGCCATGCTGCCCGAAGACGAGGCCAAAGCCCACCAGGGCCTGCTGGAAAATTACCTCAACGCCCTGACCATGCTGCAGCGCTTCGACGACCTGGAGCGCCTGGTCAACGACCCCAAGGTCACGGAGATCATCGACGCCACCACGCTGGCCATGTACCGCGCGCATCTGGCCTTCATCCTGAACAAGCCCTCCGAGGAGCTGCGCACCAAGCTCATCGCCGCCAAGGACGCCGCGCAGTTCAACGGCCGCTACTCTACCCTGCTGCAGATCGCCAAATACGGCGAGGACCGCGGCCACTTTGACATCGCCGAAGACGCCTACCGCCAGGCCATCAAGGCGGCGCGGAGAGCCTCCGCCTCGCCCAAGACCGAGCGGGAAGCCTACACCGGCCTGCTCAAATCCTGCCTGGCCAACCAGAACACCGAAGCGCTCATCCAGGCCGCCCAGGAAGCCGCGAACCGCTGGCCGGACGACTCGAACTTCAACGAGACCTTCCTCTACGTGAGCCTGCTCGCGGGCCGCAACATCGAGCTCTCCCTGCGCAACGCCGCCAACCTCCTCAAAACCCAGCCCACCGACAACCAGCGCAAGCTCACCGTCGCTCTCGCCCGCTGGCGCATGCAGGACATTCAGCAGGCGGTGGAAAACCTGCAATACATCGACCTCAACCCGCTCACCGAAGGGCAGCGCGCCGTGTTTGCCGCCATCGCCAACAGCAGCGGATTCCATGATGATGCCATGGGCGTGATCAAAAAAATCAATCCCAAGGCCACCATGCTGCCGGAGGAACGCCGCTGCTATGAGCGCGTGGCACAGGCGAAGTGAGGACGGTAGGCGGTGAGCGGTGATTCAGTAAGTCAGTAAGGCAGAGGCCAGCGTGCCGCTGCACGCCGTAGGTTGGGCGTGTTTGGCGTCCAGCGCGCTCCACGCCCCACCATAACCTCCGCCAAACCGCCCGACTGCGAGCACGTTCGTACGCCATGGTGTTTGCAGCACAAGCGAAAGCGTCTTGAAGTGCGGTCGCGCAGATGCAAGGCGCAGACTTGCATCGCAGCTACCGCTTTCGAGGAGGTGAAGAGAGTGCTCCTGCCATGTGTCACCCTCCGGCATGCGGATGGGTGCTTTCGTGCGCGTGGTGGAACCCCGCCTGCCACCACCCCTGCGAAAAGCGGTAGCTTCGCTCGTCCCTCGCTGCGCGACCGCACTCCAAATCCCCGCTCGCTCATTCACTCATCGGGTTTTCACACTCTCTCCATTCCCTCCACCATCGACCGGCACAGAAATTCCGCGTTCAAAGTCGATCGACTGCCATTTGACGTCCCGGCGCTTCGGATCACTGACCCGCTCAAACCAAACTTCAAAGGATTCACCGATGTGCAGCGGCAGAGGTGAGGAAGCCTCAGTCGATGGCGGAGGCTCTTCACGAGGCGGAGGAGGCGGAGGCGGTTTCCTGGCATTCTCCTTTTCCCATTGCTCGAACACCCTTGGGCGCAGATCCAGCTTCGTCGGCAGCCATTCGGCCAGGTCTGCCCGACCGGACAGAACCGACGCACCGTTGTGCTCCCACCATTCGAGCAGCGCCCTGCTGCATTCGGGCAAGTTTTGGTAACGCCATGTGTGCCCCCGGATGTCTTGCAGCCACATCTCGGTTCTCGCCGGCAGGCCGGGAATCGCGACAAGAGCTTTGACCATCATCTCGGCCGCCGCCTGCCGGACGCGACCGATCGTTGATATGACGTCCCCTCCTCCTCCTCCATGGTAGATCTCCAGGCTGCCGTGAGCGACGTCCTCCAGAAGCAAGGGAATCATGCATGCCTGCGGGCACTCCAGCAGCGCCCGCTCGGCGCCGTCGTTTCCCTGGCGGAAGGCATAGACCACCCGCGCGATCGTGGGCATGTCCGCCCGCGATAGCAGCACCTGAACCGCAGCGTCCTGCTTGCGATAGTACGGTGCTTCCTCGGCCATCGCGCGCAGTTCCGGCGTGGACGCGGCATTGATGTCCGCAACCCCTTGCCAGGATATTTTCATCGAGGCCGGGAATCGCTCAAGCGGCATCTCCTCGGAGGCACGTGCCGAAACCGGCATGAGCATCCATCCCGCATAAAAGATCATTGAATGCCTCATGGTAAGGTGGTCGTGAGTTCGCCCGGACGCATGTCAGTCAGCAGACAGCTCGGACGCGGCATTTTCTCTCCCGAACACCTCCCGATGACAAAGAGCTTTCGGTGACGTTTTTTGACCACTCCCATCCCGCTCTCGCACCCCGCAAAAAAGAAAAAGGCCGCCTGCGAAATGCAAGGCGGCCTGGTAACCCAACTGGCGGAGCGGACGGGGCTCGAACCCGCGACCTCCAACGTGACAGGCTGGCGTTCTAACCAACTGAACTACCGCTCCTTTGCCGTTTGGGGGCGCGATACTAAACGCTCCATTCCCGCTGGCAAACGGAAACTATAAATGTGTGAAAAAAAATCACCGCATTCCTTCCCCCTCAGCACCTCACGGCACTTCTTCCCCGGAGCCGGTGTAGAACCAGCCGGTGACCTTGCCATTGAGCACCAGCGCCTGGGCTTCCACGGGCTGCAGGCCAAAGATGGTCTTCACATTGGCGGTCAGTTTCACCGCCCAGCCGGACCGGCCCTGGATCATCACCGGCTGCGGGTCATTCCAGTCCAGCACGTTCTCCGGTTTGATCTCCGTCACCTGGCCGCGGTGCATGCTCGCCACGAGCAGCGGGAAGGCGCCCTTGGAATCGCGCACGGGTTTGCCTGCGGCGTCCGCCTCGCTGCTGGAGGGGGCGGCTTCCACCGGAGCAGAGGAGGCATTGAGCGCTTTCTTCGCGGCGATGGCCTTCAGCTCTTCGGCGCGGACGATCTTCCACTTTTCATACGAGGCATTGAGCTGCTCCTTCAAATCGGTGGCGTCGATGGGAAGCTGCCCACGCGCTGGCGAGGTGGCGGTGGGGGCCAGGATGATCGTGCCGCCCTCGGAGCCGATGGCAAAGGCCTTGCCTCCAGCAGCGACCTTGCTGGCGCCGACGCTCATTTTAAACATGGTATCCTGCAGCAGCTTCACTTCACGCGGGAAGGCGGTCTGCGGGATTTTGAGCCAGTTGCCCGTGAGATTTTCGATGGGTTCAAACTTCGGGCCGCTGGAGGCGGTGGTGGCAGGAGCGGCAGGCTTGGTCGGTGCGGGCTCCACGGGCTTCGGCGCCTCCACCACGGCGGGCTTCGGCGGCTCGGGCATGGCCTCCTTCACCACCGGCTTTTCCTCTTCCTCCTTCGCCGGCTTGGCTTGCACGACTTTGGGTTTCACGGGCACGTTGAGGCTTTTGAAAACGAGCTTCTTGCCGGGAGGCGCGCCAAAGTAGTCATAAGCCAGAAAGGCGCCGCCTAAAATAAGCAGGGTGACGAAGAGGGATTTCATGGGGGAGGTTTGGTCTGAAGGTTTGGCTCACGCGTGTCCGCATGGAGCATCGATTCAGTACTTCCATTTCTTGGGCACGCCGTTACATTTTTCTGTAAAGATTGCGTCAAAAGTCGCATGGACCCCGTGCTTGCGGCGTGGATGCCCCGAGCTACATAGCCTTCATGCCCCAAAACAACCTGCTTCTTGGAGTCAACATTGACCACGCCGTGACCCTGCGTCAGGCCCGCTACCGTGCCATGCCGGACTCTCCCAATGCGGAGCCGTCCGTGCTCGCCACCGCGCTGGCCTCGGAGGCCGCGGGCGCTCACTCCATCACCGTCCATCTGCGCGCGGACCGCCGCCACATCCAGGACGCGGACGTGCACCTGCTGCGCAAGCACATCGGCACCAAGCTCAATCTGGAAATGGGCAACACGCAGGAGATTCTCGCCATCGCCCTCCAGGTGCGCCCGGACTTCGTCTGCATGGTGCCGGAGAACCGCGAGGAAGTGACCACCGAAGGCGGCCTCGACGTCGCCGGCCAGCGCGAGGCCCTGCGCAAAACCGTCAAAGCCCTCAGCGACAACGGCACACGCGTGAGCATGTTCATCGATCCCGATCTGGAGCAAGTCCGTGCCAGCGCGGAGATCGGCGCGGCCATGATCGAGCTGCACACCGGCACCTTTGCCAACCACACCGGAGCCGAGCGCGCCGCCGAAGTGGAGCGCCTGCGCGCCGCCGCGGAGCTGGGCCACTCCCTGGGCCTGCAGATCAATGCCGGCCACGGACTGACCACGCAAAACCTGCCCGACCTCTGGACCGTGCCGCACCTCGCGGAGCTGAACATCGGCCACCACATCATCTCCCGCTCCCTCTTCATCGGCCTGCACGGCGCGGTGCGTGAGATGCTTGCCGTCATGGCCACCTACCGCCCTTGATTTCTCATGATGAAGGCCCAAGGCATCGGCATCGATCTCGTGGAGATCTCCCGCATCCGCGAGATGCTGGAGCGCCACGGCCAGCGCTTCAAAGAGCGCACCTTCACCGCAGGCGAGATGGCCTACTGCGACTCCTGCGCAGACCCCGCCATGAACTACGCCGCACGCTTTGCCGCCAAAGAAGCCGTGGCCAAGGCCCTCGGCACCGGCATCTGGGCGGAGGGCGTCATCTGGACGGACATCGAAGTGCTGCGCGCGGAGAATGGCAAGCCCTCCATTCTCCTGCACGGCGCCGCCAAAGAGCACGCCGGAGACGCCACCTGCCTCGTCAGCCTCACCCATACCAAGGACCTCGCCATGGCGCAGGTGCTGCTGGCGTGAGCTTTTTCTTTTCACGCGGCACGCCCGCCGCTAGAGTGACTGCACATCCTCATGCGACGCGCGATTTATCCCGGCAGTTTTGACCCCATCACCAACGGCCACCTCGACGTGTTGCAGCGTGCGGCGGGCATTTTTGACAATCTCATCATCGCTGTCGCCCGTGACAACGCCAAGCAGAGCCTCTTCACCGTGGAGGAACGAGTGGAGCTCATCCGCAACGCCGCCGCGGAGATCCCCGGCATCGAGGTCATGCCCTTCGACGGCCTGCTGGTCAATTTTGCCCGCAAGCACAAGGCCGTCGCCCTGGTGCGCGGCCTGCGCGCCGTGTCTGATTTCGAATTCGAGTTCCAGCTGGCGCTCATGAATCGTAAGTTAGAACCGAACCTCGAGACGCTCTTTCTCATGCCACGCGAAGAGTACACCTACATCAGCAGCCGCCTCGTCAAAGAAATCTGCCGACTGGGCGGCCACATCGATCAATTCGTGCCACCCAACGTCGTCACCGCCCTGCGTGAAAAGCTCGGCCTGGCGTGATCGGACCTTCTCCACTCCCCTGCCCTGCCTTTCCCCTCTCCGGAACTTTAAACTTTAAACCCTAAACTTTAAACTTTTCGATTATGCACCGCCCCTTTTTCATCGACCTGCGTTCCCTCCCCGAAAACGGCAAGGACATCTCCGGCCAGGAGCTCCCCGCTTTCTTCGCTCTCGACCCGAAGGACTCCATCCAGGCCATCTCCCCGCTGAAATATGATCTCCACGTCGAGAAGGATGGCAGCGACCTGCTCATCAGCGGCCGGCTGGAGGCCACCTTCAGCCTGGAATGCGGCGCCTGCCTGGAGCGCTTCGACTACCGGGTGGAACTGGAGGACTACAGCTCCGAGATCGAGATTGCAAAGGATGACACGATCAACTTGACGGATACCATCAGGGAAGATACTCTGCTCGCCCTTCCGAGCTACCCACGCTGTGAGGACGGCAATGTCCGGCCCCACCAGTGTCCCGCCGAAGGCAGGTTTGAACCGGTGCTGGAGACAGCGCCCGACGAACCTCAAGGTGCGGGTCTGGGTGTGTGGGAAGCATTGAACAAGCTAAACTAGAACAGACCCCACCTCGATACTCTCATGGCCAATCCCAAGCGCAGACAATCCAAGAGCCGCCAACGCATGCGTCAAGGCGCAAACCGCTGGAAGGCACCCACCCTCAAGAGCTGCCCTGAGTGCGGCACCTCCGTCCCCGGCCACGTCGCCTGCCCCAGCTGCGGCTACTACCGCGGCCGTCAGGTGATCAGCAAGGTCGCCGGCGAAGCCTAATTCGCCTTTTGGTCCCATTTCCATCAACCCCGTCGGGCGCTGCTCGGCGGGGTTTTTGCGTTTCCCGCGCCGACGTGAATGTCTCGGAACTTTGCAGGCGAAGCCGGGAACATAGGGAAGAATTCGCCTGAAGAGGTGAGCGATCGAAAGTGACCGCACGCTGCGACGCGATTTCACCACACCCTTTGATAACGCCCTGCCCAGGACTGGTAGGGAACCGCTGCGCGGGTCCGTGATTTCGGGCACGCCCCGTGACAACGCACCACCCAGGACTGGTAGGGAACCGCTGCGCGGGTCCGTGATTTCGGGTCTATCCCGTCGCAAGCGCTCAAAAAGGTTCGCCGTCCTAGGAATCTTCGAACGCAGCAAAGCCGAAGACGCTGTCACGCGTCAGGTATTCGAACTGCCCCTGCACGGTGAGCACCACCCTGCCCCGCAGCATCCCATCCTCCGCCCTCATCCTCACCCACCGGCTTGGTGCTAAAATGCCGCAGGGTGTAAAACGCCCCCTCCGACTCAGCGATGCGTTTCGCGCCCACCTTCCGCCTCGGGCTGAATCGATCACGCTGCGCCGTGAAGACGCCCTCCACGAACTCCTTGCTGCCGAGAATGATCCCCTCCGTGAAGTAGCGCACGCGATGGCGCACCAGCTCCGCAGAGCTGAGTTTTCCACCTGCCGCCCGCACCGCACGCGCAGACTCCGCGCTCACACCCGGCCGCACCACGTTCTCTTTTTGCGCATCTTTGATTTCGCGGCCTTCATCGTGCAGCAGACAGCGATAAGCCTCCGCAGCCCCCGCGCTCCGCCAGCCATCCACCGGCTTTCCCAGCGCCTTGCACAGACCCCGCTGCGTCCGGCGACTGCCACCCAGCGCCTCAGCATAGCCACACCAGCGATAGTCCTTCGGATCCGCCACCAGCCCTGCACGCACCGGATTCAAATCGATGTAAGCCGCCATCGTGCGCAGCGCCTCACCCTTGCCCTCCACGAGCACACTCTTGAAGCGATCCATCCACAGCGTGCCACGTCGCCCACGCCGTTTGTTAAACCAGCGGCTGAAGCGCTCCTTCACCTCCTTCACAAAGAGGGACAGATCGCAAAACCGCCTCTTGAGCGCCTCGATTTTCCGCTCCGCCAGCACCACCAGGCCACGCGCGCGCAGGTCCACCAGTTCATCGCGCAGCAGGCCCACATACGCGCGGCTGTAGAGCGTGCCGAGATGCTCCAGCAGCTTCGCCTCGCCCTCCGGCCCCTCAAAACGCCGCAGCCACGTCTGCCTGTGCGGCACCTCGGCCAGCAGGTGGAAGTGATTGCTCATCACGCAGTAAGTCACCACCTTGACGCCCGAAAACTCCGCCATGCGCCAGATCACCCGCCGCAGCGCCTCCTTTTCCACCTCATCAAAAAACACCTCCCCGCCGCAGGTCCGCGACATCACATGGTAGCAATAAGACTCCAGCGGCCCCCTACCGAGAATCCTCCGCCGCCCGCCCGACCACGAACGCGCGGCAGGATAAATCCCCGTTTTCGCATTCACCCCCACCAGCTGCGCCTCCACAGCCTCAGCCATTAAAGATTCACACTCAGTCATTTGAGAGAATTTCATGGCAAATCAGTGCACGAAGGGCGCAACGAAGTCAATCATTGGATGCCTGGCATTATTTTGCACCCTCCGCTCCGCTACTCCCATGGCTCCGCCTACCCCCCCTCCGCCCCCCAATGGCACGAAGACGCTGCGGGCGCGGGCGCGGGCGCGGGCGGCGTATTCCATTTTTACGTGCCCATCATGACCCGCCGCCCAGAACTCGTAAAAGTCGTCAGGAGTCGCTTCGCCAGGCTTCGGTTCCAGTTTCCGGGACCGCGCGTGCCAATGGCTCGGGCCACGCATGCTGTCTTTGGTCTTACCGCGGCAGTGGTCTTACCCCGGCACCGTCTCGTGAATCGGCAGCGTCAGCGCTCCCGTCTTGAGAAGGTTCGATGGTTCGGCGGGTTCTTCGTCTGACGAAGGCCGAGGAAAACACAGGGATAGACGGCACGCGAACCGCGCCCTTCTGCGCAAGCGCAGTGTTCGAAGCGGAATGAAATGCTCAAAGTGACACACACGCCACCCGTTCCCCATCATTCCCCGTCCAAAAAAATCACACCCCACACATCCGCCTTCACGATCATCGGCGATTAGTCTGTGGTCAGTGAAAAGGTTCAACCGCACCGCAGAGCCTGGAAGCCGACCAAGGGCGTGAGTCTTCAAAAGACTGCACGCCCTACTTCTTTTTTGAGCACATCGCATCTTCGTCTTCTTCCGCATCTCCCACCTGCGCTCCGCTCGCTGCGGCCGGCATCGGCGGAGGAAAATGCGAGGCCGATGCGAAACATAAATCCGTTTGACCCGTTGCAGACGTTAAGTTAAACACCTGTTTATAAACGCATGTTTAACTCTTCGCCATCCCGTGAACATGATGCCGAGGCGCGCCGCGAGCGCCTGCTGAAGGCTGCCGCCACCGTCTTTGCCAAAGACGGCTTTGAGAAGGCCAGCCTTCGCGCCATCTGCCTGAAGGCCAAGGCCAACGTGGCTGCGGTGAAGTACTACTTTGGCAGCAAGGAAGGACTCTACCGCGAGGTCTTCCTCTCCTCCTGCCGCGGGAGCATGGAAAAGGACCCGCCCGTGACGCTGGCGCAGGGCGACGCTCCGGAGGAGACGCTGCGGCGCTGGATCCACCACCTGCTGGATCACGTGCTGCTCAAGCGCGCCGCCAATCCCGTGAAGAGCCAGATCATGGCCCACGAGATGCGCGAGCCCACGCCCTGCATGAATGAATTCATCAAGCTCATCGTGCGCCCTTTCCATGAGGAGCTGGAGCGCATCATCGCCGCGGTGCTGGGCCGGCGCACGGTGGACGAGGACTGCATCCGTTACTGCCACCACATCATCGGCCTCTGCATTCACTACGACCACTGCCGCGTGTTCATCGACCGCCTCGGACCGCCTGTGCCGAAGACGGAGGCCGAAGTGAAGCATCTCGCGGAAAACATCGCCGACTTCGTGCTGGGCGCGCTCGCCGCCCGGCGCGCATCACAACCGAAAGCCGTCTCCCGTTCGAAAAAATCGTCATGAGCACCGCCATCCTCAAAATCTTCCTCGCGCTCGGAATCAGCGGCCTGATTCTCTTCCTGAGCAGTTGCAGCAAAGCGCCCGCCGCCCCTGCGGCTGCAGCGGCTGCGCAGAAACCTGCCGTCGCGATCACCGTCAAAACCGCCGCAGCACAGGAGCAGCCCATGCCGCGCTACCTTCGCCTCACCGGTGAGATCACCGCCGCGCAAAACGCCGCCGTGGCTGCTGACACGGCTGGCAAAGTGATGGAGACACCCGTGGAACGCGGCAGCATCGTGAAAGCAGGCGACGTTCTTGTACAACTGGACAGCCGCACCGCCACGCTCAACCTCGCTGAAGCCGAGGCCAATTTGGCACAGGCGAAATCCAAGCTCGATCTCGCGGAAACCGAGGTGAAGCGCAATGAACCGCTGGTGCAGCTCAAAGCGGTGGCTGCAACAGACTTCGCGCGCATCAAAGCGGATCGCGATGGCGCTGCCGCGAGCTTTGCTGCGGCCCAGGCACGCCGCGATATGATGAAGAAAACGCTGGAGGACGCCACCATCCGCGCGCCGTTTGACGGCACCGTGGCCGAACGCTTCGTCGCGAAGGGCGAATATGTCATGGCAGACTCGAAGGTCGCGCGTGTCATCGATCTCCAGCACCTGCGCCTGCTGGTAAATGTGGCGGAGCCTTCCGTGGGCCTCATCAAGGAAGGCCAGACTGTCGAGTTCAGCGTCTCGCCCTACCCTGGCGAGGTCTTCACCGGCACCGTGAAATTCATCGGCGCTGCCGTGCGCGCGGAATCGCGTGATCTGCAGGTGGAGGCGGAAGTCATCAATACCGACGGCCGCCTGCGCCCCGGCCTCTTCACCGAGGCACGCCTGGCCTTGCCGCCGCAGACGGCCATCACCGTGCCCGCCAGCGCCGTGCGTGCGGACGGCTCCGTCCAGCGCGTGTGGGTGGTGCAGGATGGCAAGCTCAACGAGCGCCTCGTGGAAATCGGCGAGACCGACAAGGACCTCATCGAAATCCGCCGTGGCGTGCAGAAGGGCGAAAACGTCGTCCTCTCCCCCGGCACGGATGTCGTGGACGGCGCTCCCGTGAAGCCCACCCCCTGACCCCCCACGGCAGTTCCGCAGACCTTTGCCCCGAATGGTATGAACCACCACGAATCCACATTCATTGAAACGACAATCTCTCTGATCGTGGGCCGCTCGCTCCGGATTTTCGGGAGCCAAAGGAACACCCGTCTTTGCCGCAGAGGAGCACAGAGGCAGAGGGAACAGAGACTTCATTCAATCTCTGCCACCTCTGCTCCTTCGCCACTCCCGAGTAACTCAATGCGGAATCGACAGTTCAGCACTTCGAACGTGGACATGCGGGGATGTAGCGCGGAGCCGGAGCGAAGCGGAGACAGCCGAAGGCAATTCCGATACCGCGACGGCACCGACTCGGTATCGGAATACCGAGCCACATCTCCCGTGCCACACGGTGAGCAGATCCCTCGAGGACCAGAGGCCCGAGCGTTAATTTTCTTTCCACGATCAAGCCGCCTTGAACTCAGTTGCTCTGTGGCAAACCGCACGTCCCAGCGTCCCTCCACGCCTCGCATGCCTTCCGCATTCCGCCTGAAAACTCGGACCGGCATCATCAAAAGAACCCTCTCTGCCACCTCTGCCCCTTTGCCCCTCTGCGGCAAACCGAACGTCCCTCAGCCCTCGTCACCGGCCTAATCCCCTCTCCTTCCCTCTCACCTCATGCAATGGCTCGCCCGCATCTGTGTTCAGCGTCCTGTCCTCGCCAGCGTCATCGTGCTGGTGTTTGTGGTGGTCGGCATCATCGGTTACACGCGCCTGCCGGTGGACCGCTTTCCAAAGGTGGACTTCCCCACCGTCGTCGTCACCACGCGTCTTGATGGCGCGACGCCGAAGGAGGTGGAAACGCAGATCACTGACAAGATCGAGGAAGCGGTGAACACCGTCAGCGGCATCGATGAACTGCGCTCCGTCTCCAGCGAAGGCATCTCCCAGGTCATCGTCGTTTTCCTGCTGGAAAAAAACACCGACGTGGCTGCGCAGGAAATCCGCGACCGCGTGAACCGCATCATCCCCGAGCTGCCGGACGATGCGGACCAGCCCATCGTGGAAAAACTCGATCCCGATGCCGCGCCCATCCTCAATGTGGCGCTCACAGCCGACAAGCCGCAGCGCGAGATCACCGAATACGCGGACAAGGTGCTGCGCCGCCAGCTTGAAAGCGTGCCCGGTGTGGGCCAGGCCACGCTGCTCGGCGGGCGCAAACGCCAGATCAATGTGTGGCTCGATCCCGTGCGCCTGAAGTCCTTCAATCTCACCGCCATCGATGTGCAGAAGGCGTTGAAGGCGCAGAATGTGCAGATCCCCGCCGGCACCGTGAAGGATGCCGCCAGCCAGGCCGGCCTGCGCGTGCTGGGAAAGGCCGCCTCCGTGGCCGAGCTGGCGCAGATGGTCGTTCGCGAAAAAGACGGCGGCATGGTGCGCCTGGGAGACGTGGCCCGCGTGGAAGATGGCGAGGAGGAGCCGCAAACGGCCGCGCGCCGCAATGGCGTGCCCACCGTGGTGCTTTCCCTGCGCAAGCAGTCCGGCGAAAACACCATCAAGGTCGTGGATGCCGTGCAGGAGCGCCTGGATGAGATGAAAAAAATCCTGCCCGCCGGGTATCAGATCAATGTCGTGCGCGACAATTCCATCGTCATCCGCACCAGCACGCACGCCGTGCAGGAGCATCTGGTGCTTGGCGCGCTTTTTGCCGCGCTCATCGTGCTTCTCTTCCTCGGAAACACCCGCGCCACCATCATCGCCGCGCTTTCCATTCCCACCTCCATCATTGCCGCGTTCGGCGTCATGTGGGCGCAGGATGTCACGCTCAATCAGATCAGCCTCGTGGCCCTCGCGCTGGCCGTGGGCATCGTCATCGATGACGCGATCATCGTGGTGGAAAACATCTTCCACCACATGGAGGAAAAAGGCGAGAACGCACACGATGCCGCCATCAATGGCACGCGGGAGATCGGCCTCGCCGTCATGGCCACCACGCTCTCGCTGCTCGCGGTGTTTGTGCCCGTGGCGTTTCTCAGCGGCATTGTGGGCATGTTCTTGAAGAGCTTCGGTTTGACCATGGCCTTCGCCATCGCGGTGTCGTTGCTCATCAGCTTCACGCTCGTCCCTTCGCTCGCGGCGCGCATGCTGAACCGCAATCGCAAGAGCTGGATGGAGCGCTCCCTGGAGCGTGTGGTGAATGTGTTCTACCGTCCCATCGAGGCCGTGTACATGGTCATGCTGCGCTTCTCCATGCGGCACCGTTGGGTCATCGTGCTGGCCTGCTTTGGCGCGCTGGCCTCCGTGCCCGTTCTCATGAAGATCGTGCAGAAGAGCTTCATGCCGCCCACCGAAGAAGCCGAGTTCCTGGTAAACCTCCGCGTGCCGGAAGGCACCACGCTCGCCTCCACCGATCTCCTCGGCGAGCGCGTGGCGCGCAGCATCCGCGAGCTCCCCGGCGTGGAGTCCACGCTGCTGACCATTGGCGACAACGACCAGCGCGTGCCCAATCTCGCCGGCATCTACGTGCGCCTCACCGACCCCGACACCCGCAAAGCCACGCAGCAGGACATCATGGACCAGGTGCGCCAGCAGATCCTGCCGAAGTATCCCGCCGAGTGGCGCATGACGGTGATGGCCGTGCCGCCTTTCAATACCGGCCAGTCCAGCGCGAACGTGCAATTCTATGTGGCAGGGCCGGATCTCGACCGCCTCACCACCGCCACGGACGCCATCATGAAGGAGGCGAAAAACATCCCCGGCATCCGCGACCTGGATTCCACGCTCATCAGCGGCAAGCCCGAGATCACCGCCAGCGTGGACCGCAGCAAAGCGGGGCAGCTGGGTGTGAACATCGCCGATCTCTCCACCACGCTGCGTCTGCTCGTCGGCGGCCTCGATGTCTCCACCTACGATGAAGGCGGCGAGCAGTACGACATCCACCTGCGCGCTGAGGCCGGCTACCGCAACAACCGCGAATCCATGGAGCAGCTCTCCGTGCCCAGCACCACCGGAGTGCCCGTGGCGCTGGCCAATGTACTCAAGCTCGATGCCACCTCCGGCCCGTCACAAATCGACCGCCTCAATCGCCGCCGTCAGGTCACCATCAGCGCCAACAACGCGCCCGACGTGGGCGAAAGCCAGATCGTGGATGCCCTCGGCGCGCTGGTGAAAAAGCAGAACCTCCCCGCCGACTACAGCAGCGGTGCCGCAGGGAGATCGAAGGAAATGGCGCGCACCGGCAAGGCCTTCATGACCGCCTTCCTCATGGCCTTTGTCTTCATGTACCTCATCCTCGCCGCGCAGTTTGAGAGCTGGATCCATCCCTTCACCATCCTGCTCGCGCTGCCGCTCACGCTGCCCTTCGCCATTCTTTCGCTCATCATCTTCGGGCAGTCGCTCAATCTCTTCTCCATGCTCGGCGTGCTCGTGCTCTTCGGCATGGTGAAGAAAAACGGCATCCTTCAGATCGACCACACGCTGCAGTTGCGCGAGCGCGGCATGGAGCGGCACGAAGCCATTCTCAAAGCCAACCAGGACCGCCTCCGCCCCATCCTCATGACCACGCTCGCCTTCGTCGCCGGCATGGTGCCCATGATGCTCGCACGCGGCGTCGGCGCTGCCTTCAACAACGCCACCGCCGGCGTCATCCTCGGCGGCCAGACCCTCTCCCTCCTCCTCACCCTCCTCGCAACGCCCGTCTTCTACTCCTATTTCGACGATATCATCGAATGGCGCCGCCGCCGCGCGGAAAAACGCGCCGCACGCCGTGCTGAGAGGGAGGCCGCAGAGCCGGAGACGAAGCCGGTGCCGGTACAGGCATCGGTTTGAGAACAAACGCACCATGAATGCAATGCGAACGCTGAACGCTGAACGCTGAACGCCGAATGAATGACGAAACTCCAAGCACGAACTCGCGCCACAAGAGTCATCGCCATGCACGCGTGTCGCAGCGCAGCACTCCGGCCGTAGGTTGGTCGTGTTTGGCGTCCATCGCTCACTTCATCATCCGCAGTCCCCTTCGCCAAACCGCACGACTGCGAGGGCACTCGCCAGCCTCAGTGTCTGCCACACCCTCACAAGCCACCCGACTGCAAGCACACTCGCCAGCCGGTGCCTCTTCCACCCGCTCGCAGACGGGCGGGATGTCGCCACACCCATCCTACGAAACGCCTCGCACTCAGGCCGTAGGTTGGTCGTGTTTGGCGTCGAAGGCATTCACACACTCCCCTATTCCCTCCGCCAAACCGCCCGACTACGAGGACACTCGCCAGCCGCTGCCTCTTATACCCGCTCGCAGACGGGCGGGCTGTCGCCACACCCATCCTACGCCCCCACCGGCGTTCGTCATTCCTCGTTGATTCGCCACTCGTCATTCCGCCTTCGTCATTGATCCAAGCCCCCTTCATCATGGCATCTTTCGCACAACGCTCCTGCTTCCTCCCCGTCCTCTTCGGGCTCTCCGCCTGCACCGTCGGCCCCGATTACCACAAGCCGGACACCTCCGACATCACGCCCGCCACCTGGCGCTGGCAGACGAGCGCGCCGAAAGACGACGCTCCCAAAGGCGATTGGTGGAAAGTGTTTCACGACAGCGAGCTGAACCGACTGGAGGCCCTCGCCCTTGCGGACAATCAAAACGTGCGTGCCGCGTATGCGCGCATCATGCAGTCCCGTGCCAACGCCCGCGCCGCAGCCACCGACTGGTTTCCCAACATCACCGCGAACTCTCGCGACAAACGCGAGCGCACCTCCGCGCACCTGCCCACGCCGGTGCCAGTGAGAATTCCCTCCGCGCAGATCAACACCTTCAGCGAGACCCTCGACCTCAGCTACGAGCTCGATCTCTGGGGCAAGGTGCGCCGCTCCTTTGAATCCGCACGCGCCCAGGCCGAGTCCAGCGCCGCCGATTACAACAACCTGCTGCTCACCCTCACCGGAGACGTGGCCGCCACGTACTTCCAGCTCCGCGCCCTGGATGCCGATCTCGCTTCGCTGCGCCGCACCATCGACCTGCGCGAGAAAAGCCTGAGCATCATCGATCAGCGATTCAAAGCAGGCACCATTCAAGAGACCGACCTGCTGCGCTCCAAAACCGAAGTGGCCACCGCCAAAGCCGAACTCGCCGACATCAAACGCCAGCGCCAGGAAGCCTCCGACAATCTCTCGCTGCTCTGCGGCGTGCCCGCCACGAACTTCCGCATCGCCGAGCGTCCCCTGCACGGCGCGCCGCCCAGCATCCCTGCGGGCGTCCCCGCCACCGTGCTGGAACGCCGCCCGGACGTCGCCTCCGCCGAGCGCCTCGTCGCCGCACGCAATGCCGACATCGGCGTGGCAACCGCCGCCTATTTCCCCGCCATCAGCCTCACCGCCCAAGGCGGTTATTTGAGCAAAAACACCAGCGATCTCTTCACCGCCGACAGCCGCGTGTGGTCCATCGGCCCTAGCGTCAGCCTGCCCATCACCGGTTTTGCGCTGATCCATTCCAATGTAAAACGAAGGCGGGCCGCCCGCGAAGAAGCCATCGCCACCTATCGCCAGGCCGTGCTCTCCGCGCTCAAGGACGTGGAGACCACGCTGGCGCAAACCCGCTACCGCGCCGAACAGGCCGCCGCCCAAAACGAAGCCCTCTCCGCCGCCTCCCAGGCCGCCGACCTCACCCGCGCCCGCTACGACAGCGGCGCCGTCGGCTACCTCGAATTCCTCGACGCCGAACGCACCCGCCTGCAAACCGAACGCCAGACCAATCAAGTCACCGCGCAGAGATTCATCGCCACCGTACGCCTGGTAAAGGCGATGGGCGGCGGGTGGTGAAGCCGCAAAGGTAGGGCGGTTGGTCCCCCAACCGCCGCGCTCCACGAACACGCTGGAGCTCCGCCCTTGCCCCCAGGCCCACTCCGAGTCTCCCTCGCGCTCCGCGCGCGCGTCTCACACCGAGATTCAAATGACCTTTCAATCCATTGGCATCCAATGGTCTGCATGACATCCCATCAAATAATGCCTGGCATTATATTTCCTCGACGCCGAACGCACCCGCCTGCAAACCGAACGCCAGACCAATCAAGTCACCGCCCAGAGATTCATCGCCACCGTAAAGCTCGTCAAAGCCATGGGCGGCGGCTGGTGAAGCCGCAAAGGTAGGGCGGTTGGTCCCCAACCGCCGCGCGCCGCGAACACGCTGAGCTCCGCCCTTGCCCCCAGGCCCACTCCGAGTCTCCCTCGCGCGCCGCGCGCGCGCCTCACACCGAGGTTCAAATGACCTTTCAATCCATTGGCATCCAATGGTCTGCATGACATCCCATCAAATAATGCCTGGCATTATATTTCCTGACGGAGAGGTTCGGAAGCGCAGGACGGTGCGTACACGTAAGGGATCAAGATGATCCCTCTCCTGCCTGAGCACTGGGTGCGCGAACGCTCTGGCGGAGGGGGACCATCCTGGTCCCCTGGTTTGGAAGCGCAGGACGATGCGTACACGTAAGGGATCAAGATGATCCCTCTCCTGCCCGAGCGCTGGGTTCGCGAACACTCTGGCGGAGGGGGACCATCCTGGTCCCCTGGTTCGGAAGCGCAGGACGATGCGTACACGTAAGGGATCAAGATGATCCCTCTCCTGCCTGAGCACTGGGTGCGCGAACGCTCTGGCGGAGGGGGACCATCCTGGTCCCCTGGTTCGGAAGCGTTGGTCGAGTGATGCGCCCCATTTTGATGCCAGGCATTATTTTCACAGGGGAGAGGGTTGGGGTGAGGGGACGCCCCAGACTCCTCGCCTGAAGCATGAAATGGCCCCTCACCCGGCCTCTCCCCAAAGGTCTCTTGTGACATAGCCACATCCTCGATGGGGAGAGGAGATCAGCTTTGTGTCCGCACCACCCAAGGTTCCCCATACTCAGCGCTGCGCCGCTGGTCCTGCCTTTGCCTTTACCTGGTCACTAGGGTGGTAGGCATAGGAGATCACCACGTGGTTGGCATCAAACGTCACGACCAAACCTTTCCTCGGGCTGCTGTAGCGGGGCGGTTCTTCGGAGGCGATGTCGAAATCCATCTTCAGATCGTCCGACATCAGCTCGGGGCACACGGGACACTTCATGGTGGACGGGATCTTGGTCCGCGTTGGGTCATAGGTATAGACCCAGCGGATGCCATCGTTGGGCAGACCGTAGAACTTCGGTGGACAATGAAAATCATAGAGCTGCATCAATGGCATCTCGATGAACGGCTTGCCAAACATCCGGCGGATGTCGCCCGCAGTCGTCTTCCCCTTCACGATCTGGCTGACTTTGCTGTCATCGAAATCACGGCCATGCTTCGCGTTCATCGTGCAGCTCACCAGGCAGAAGGAAAGCAGCAGGGCGGCCAGAGCGGAAGCAGATGATTTCGACAATGGGATCATGGAAGCCGTAAAAATTGCCTGGCATTATATTTGCCGTGACGGGGCTGTTGCCTCATTAATACCAACTCTGCTGGAAGCGGACCAAGTGCAACAGCCAAGAATAGGGCGGCGCAGGCGAGTGAGGCGGCTGCAGAAGCGACAATAGACGGTAGACAGGCTGTCGCAAAGGGGGGGGGGCACGTATAAGCTCGTGGATGGGGACGGCACAGTGAAACGCACTGGCCGGTCAAAAGATCTTGATCAAAGAAAACGGCAGCATGCACAAGGCGAAGAAACAAAGGACTTGGAGTTCCAAGAAGATATCCGATCAGAACATCGGCTTTATGAGGCTCACCCACAAGCACGAGCCGAGAATGGCGGTCTCAACCGGTCGAAAGCGATTCGAGATAAAAAAACGAAGAAGCAGCAATACATTGATGAACACAAAGCTGCGCAGAGAAGCTGAAAATGAAGAAGCAAAAATCTAGCTACTACGAAGGAAGCCTGTTTCTAGTGCCTTTGCGAGACCACGGTTTTGTGAGGGGGCTTGTTTGCCGTGCAGATGGGAAAGGGGTGGTATTTGGGCACTTCTTTGGTCCTCGGATCGACACCACTGTCGCTCCACTGCTTGATGAGGATTTGTGTCCGTCCAACATATTGTTGAGCGGCTGCTTTGGCGAACTGGGGCTCACCAAAGGCGATTGGCCTGTTGTCGGTGAGTTATCGGGATTTGATCGACAGCACTGGCCACTTCCGCTGTTTGTCCGAGAAGTTGCCGGGCAGATTTATGCAAGAGAGTTGAGCGACTCCCTCGAAATCCTCTCAGATCGGAGAGTCTCTTTGGAAGAGCTCCCTGTTTCGACCTGCCGTGACAGCGTGATGGGTTACGGCTTCGTGGAGATTCGACTGACAAAATTGCTCGCGGAACCACCAACTTCGAAATGAACCCTGAAAATAGCGGCCCGGCATGAATAGTACTCGGTCAAGGCGAAAAAACGCCTGGCATTAAACACGCGAACGCGACGCATCAGGCAACCTGTTTGCATTTTCCCATTGAGTGTGAGAAATGCGCTCTGGCTGTTTGAAATCAGCCTACAGATCCGCATGGCCAAATTCTGATCGCCATTTGAATGCAGGAGGCAGCATTGACCAGAAGCACAGCAGTGGCGAAACCATGCTTCAACTAGCGGTCTTGAAACGCAGGACAGACAGCATGGAGTTGTTGCTTAGCCGTGGTGCAAGCTTGACCGGTGCGCTGCATAAAGCATCGAAAATGGGAATGATTCCAATGATGACTGGCTGCTGGCCCGAGGCGCTTCATTAGACGAGCGAAACGAAAAAGGCCTGATGCCCGAGGATGTCGCTTCGCCGCCGTTTGTTCAAAAGTATCTATTGAAGCGACGTGGGATGATTTGCCCCAGCAAGGCGGTCTAGCTCGGTATTCCGAAACCGAGTCGGCACCGAATCGGTATTGGAATACCGATCTACATCAAGCCGCGCCGCCCCTGCATTCGAATGATCTCATGCGCTTGATGCTCGGCACCGCTAAAAAATTGCCTTTCATGAATGGCACATTTCTTTCAAACGAAACCAATCACTTTTACCCTCTATGACCTGCTTGTGATTTTTGTCCAAAAATATTGGCGCAATCAATCGACATTCAAGGTGTCCTTTGCCACCTCCCCCATCCGCGTACACTTGGTCCAATAACAAAACAAGATCATACTTCCACGATCGCATTTCGCCTGGCGACAAGTAATTCATTGAATCTGATGGAAGAAATCCCAGCTCCGAAACTGCTAATAATGGCAGGAAATCATCACAGGCTTTTTTTTGGTTATGTGCATCACGGAATTGCACGCGGATGCCTGCTGGCATTTCATATTTATCTCCGATTCTGGCAAAGTAGGAATCATACCTCCCAACTTCTTTTCCCGTGTTCTTGATTGTCAGAACATATGACTGGTCGGACTGATTCAAGTTAATGGCAACTTCCAACCTGGAATAAGCTTGCCAGGAGCAAGCTGCAGGCACTAGAGACAGCATAGTGCAACGAATACATTGGCGTCTGGTCTTCATATGTTAATGTTATTTTTTCTTCTTTTTCGTTGTCCCGGTCGATTTCTTTGATGTTTGTTTAGCGCTGCTTTCTGGCGGGGCGCGATGATATTCATATGTAGTAAAAAATGCCCGGCACTATATTCACCTCGTCTTGAGCGAGACTCAAGACCTCTACCGCCTGCGCCGCAGGCCGGAACTGGCTCGGGTCTTCTTTCCATGTCTTTCTCTTCAAGAGCCTTTTTCCTCCAGAGGCTTTCTCCTTATGTTGGCCGGGGGCTAGGTCGGTGGCTTGGCCCACTCCTTGATCTGGGCGTGATCCAGGGATGCGGCAGCATCATTGCTAAATCGCTGATTTTCAACCCCATGAAGGACGCAACGGTCATGAAGAGGCGGTGTTCGCAATGCATGAGCAATGCGAGAGGACGTGCATGAGCAATGCGAGAGGACATGCTGCGGCGATGCGTCCGCATGGCCAATTCGCTAGGCCCGGCAGGCAGCGCAATGGTCACAGTGCATTCATTATCAGCAGCCTGAACCTCAGCCCGAGGTGGATAAATGCCCCGGGGTGTGGGGGACAAAGGTCGCTGGGCGACTCGCTGGCGATGTGTCTTGTGACTCGTTAGCAACTCGCTGCCGTCATCACCGGTGATTCGGAGGGGACTCGCTGGGAGGTGCGAAAGGCGGCGAGGTCTGCGGCGCGATTGGCGGCGGCTTTGGTCTGAAAGGCGTGATTGGCAGCGCTCCAGGCTTGGATGGCTTTCACCAGGTCTGCGCGCTTGGGATGGCGGAAGGAGTAGGCCATGAATCCGCCGCGCGGTCCGGTGGAGTAGCGGCAGCGGAGGAAGTAGCCCAGCGTTTCCAGCTTCTCCAGTTCCTGACGCAGGATGCGGCGGGAGAGCGGCTGGCAGTGCGGCGGCAGGCTGTCGGCGCCGGCTTTATACAGGGCTTTGCTGTGAAAACCGCAGGCGCGCGCCTGCAGCGTCTCCCAGCCGATGAAGACGAAGCCATGGGAGTTGACCTTGGCGCTGAGGATGGCGGCAAGGATGCGAAATTCGCGCCAGGAGAGCTGCTTGAACCCCGCAGGCACTTCCTTCCCCGCCTCCCGCCGGGCGCTGTACGTAGCGTTCCACATCCAGTCCGCGCGCAGTTGCAGAAAGACGGCTCCCCTGGCCTGGTGCTTCTGGTAGTTGGTGGCATCCACCGCCCGGCAGCCGCCTTGGACGCCCAGCACCTTCGCCCCGGCCAGCGCGGCCTCCCACAGGTCAGGAGGGACATGCGGCGGGCAATCCACTGGCTGGCGCTGCCGCCGCGCATGCTCGCGGGCCTGCTCCAGCAGGAGGCTGAAAAGCCCCTCGCCATGCGTCTTCCGGTAGCCGATCCCGGCATTGACGATGCCGCAGGAGATGGCCGCATCCATCACATCGGACACCCCGGCCCCGCTGCGCAGAACCGCCAGAGGCAGGGTGAAATAGAGGTCCGTGGCGCTCATGGCAGCACCTCCCGGACATGAGCGCCCGTGTGAGCCAGAGGCAGGGCGTGAGGGTGGACTTCAGGGTGGGTTGGACGCGTCTCCGCAAAAGAGGACATGAAAAGCCTCTTGGGCCGAGAATCCAAATGGCAAGTGAAATGTGCGGGCGGAAGGCGGATTTTCACTCTCCTCACGCTCCTGCTTCACTCAGCGTCTTCAGACCAGGGGACCAGAATGGCCCCCCCCTCCTTCCGGAGCGCTGAGCAGGTGGGTTTGTGTTGAGACGTTCGGTTGCGGGCAGGAGTGCCCACATCACTTTCTTCCGGCTACACGTCACAAACCATGGCCGCATGCCGCAGGGCCAGCACGGGGTCGCTCCAGGTGGGGATGAACTCGTGGGCGACGAAGTCGTGGTAGCCGATCTCGAGGAGGGCCTGCATGACGGCGGGGTAGTTGATCTCCTGGTGCTCGTCCAGCTCGCAGCGGCCGGGATTGCCGGCGGTGTGGATGTGGCCGATGAAGTCTTTGTGGATGCGCAGGCGGCGGATGACGTCTCCGTTCATGATGCTGACGTGGTAGATGTCGAAGAGCAGCTTGAAATTGGGGCTGCCGATCTGCTTGATGAGGTCCACGCAGAAGTCCACGTCATCGCCGAAGTAGCCGGGGTGGCCCTTCATGGGGTGGGAGCTGTCCCGGGAGTTCAGGTGCTCCAGCACGAGGGTGATGCCCTTCTTCTCCGCATGCGGCAGCACGACCTTCCAGGTGTCCAGGCAGTCTTTGATGGCCTTTTCCCGGTCCATGCCGTCAAACTTCATGCCGGTGAAGGTGATGACCTTTTTGCAGCCGACGTCCGCCGCCACATCGATGCCCTCGGTGAGCTTGGCGATGACCTCGTCGCGGAACTTCGGGTTGCAGGGTCCGTTGGAGAAGCCGTGGCCGGAGACGAGGGAGATGTCCATCCCCAGCGCCTTCACGTCCGGGTAGTATTTGCGGTCGATGCCCTCCATGCCCACCAGACCGATGTCTTTGCAGTGTTTGGCCAGCACGACGGTGTCCATGGGCTTGAAACACCAGCCCATGACGGTGTGCCGGATGCCGTGGTTCTTGATGACATAGGCCGGGTCCGCCGCCGCTTTGTCGATGGAGACGGCACCAAGGCGGGTGGTGGAGGCGGCGGTGGCAGTGGCCGCAAGGGCGGTGGTGAGGAAGTGGCGGCGGTTCATGGTTGGGGAAAAAGCGTGGGACGGTCGGTGCGACGGACGGTGGGGATCGTGAGGGAGGGAGCGGGGGACGTCAAGGGGTGGTCAAGAGGTCAAGGAGTCGTCAAGGAGTCGTCAAGGGGTGGTCAAGAGGTCAAGGAGTCGTCAAGGGCCTGGTCAAGAGGTGGCGAGGGGAATGGAGGGACGGTGGGTGGAAACGGTGTGAGAATGAGTTTCCTATGAAGATTCGGGGGATAAGTTTTTGAGACGCTGATGAGGCGAAACGCTTGAGTCGTTATCTCTCAAGGGAGTGCTTCAGGAGGACTAGGGCGGTGGGAGGTAGGCTGTGACCAGTAGGCGGAGGTTGGGCGTTTTCGAAACGTCGGTGGCGTTATATCATTAATGTGACACGGAGGCCTGGGGGTGCTAAGGCGCGGGCATCAGGTGGAGGAGCGAAGGCGCTGAAATGCTGAGGTTCGGCATTGGGTACAATGCGGTGTTTTCGGCATCGATATGCAACGATTTTATCGTTACATCGTAAGCTGGATTCGAGGGACTCAGCATCTCAGGCGGCGATTTGGTTAACGCATGCTGCGCGAGTGGGCCGGAGGTCAGAGCTTTGCCATCGGGGTAAGCCTGATGCGCTAAAAGCTATGCATGACCGATACGTTTTAATCGTTACATAAAACAACCAAAGACTACGCCAGGAGTGGCATTTGGAGTGCCCACGTTCGCATAATCGGGAGGCCGATTTTCGAACATTGGGGCGACTGTGAATATCCGGCGAGAATGGGTCGGAGCGTCAGGTGCGAAGGCTTTGTTGAAACGATTGATGCGTTATTTTTGCACCCCACTAAAGGAGTCTTGGGGTCATATGCGGCCTGCACAAGAGCGGACCTCTTCACTTCCCGTACCAGTGTGAAGAACCTGTGGGTTTCTGAGGCGGTAGGAGGTAGAAGCTTCCCGCTCTCGAACCGTATCTAGAAACGTCACATTCGTTACTTGTTAGCGATAATTTCCCCACACCTATTTTTATGTTATTTCACTGATCTCAAGCTGGTTACTTTTTATTCTAACATCAAGGACGTGATTCATCTATTACGTTCAAAATTCAAAAATTCTCGGCCACTGACAGGCGTGTCTTTGAGGTTTGTGGGTGGAGTCGCAAGAAGTTCACAGCAGTGGGACATGAATAATAATGAAACTTCTAAATCGTTACTTTAATCTCTTGAAAGGACGAAAGTTGCTTGGTTTGGAGCTGGAGCGAGCGCAGGGGCGTGAGGTGCAGCGGTGGCATGCCAGTCCTCCGCTGCGGATTGGCCGGGAGACCCTTCTGGAAGACAGGCTGGGCGGGGGTGGATGACGGGTTCCCTTTCCGGATCGGGGCGGCTGAGCCAAGGGGCTCCCCTCGCCGACGCTCGGCAACCCTGTGCGGCACTTCGGAGGGCTGTTGGCGTTCACCAGACAAAGCTGTCAGCCGGTCATGAACGCCTCAACAAGAAACGTCTTAACCGTTACTTTCCAATGCAGAACGTCGAGAAGATCACGTCGAGGATGCGCTCCACATCCACCTGACCGACGACGTCTCCCAGAGCGTGGAGGGCTTCGCGGATTTCGAGGGCGATGAACTCGGGCGCTTCGCTGGTTTCCAGGGCGGCGCGGGCGGCGTGGAGGCGGTCCGTGCAGCGCTCAAAGGCGGCCTTATGGCGGGCGTTGATGGCGACCGGGTGGTCGGAGGCCAGGGGGCCTGCGGTGGCGATGACGGCGCGGATGGCATCGCGCAGGCGTTCGATCCCCTCCCCCGTGACACACGAAACGGGGATCGCGTTACTTTCCGCGCTCCAGTCGGCGTGCATCCCGAGATCTGACTTGTTGAGGATGAGGATGCTCCGGCGGGCGAGCTCCGGCGGGAGGTTAAGGCGGGAGCTTTGGGTAGGGCGGGAGTTGGCGTGCTGCGGAGCGCTGTCCCGACAGACAGGAGCGTCTGTCGTACCACCCGAAGCGCTGGAGGACTCGGAGCCGGGTGTAGATCGGTATTCCGATACCGATTCGGGGTCGTCTCGGTATCGGAATACCGAGCTACAGCCGGGTGTCGCTGCCTCTGGGGCTTGCGAGAGCGCTGGACGACAGACAGGAGTGTCGGTCGTACCTGCCGGCAGGCTGGCGTCCACCACTTCGATGACGAGGTCGGCGCGCTCGAGTTCGCGTTCGGTGCGCTGGATGCCCACGCGCTCGATGTCGTCCCCGGCCTCGCGGAGGCCGGCGGTGTCCACCAGGCGCAGGGGGATGCCGTGCACCTGGATGATCTCCTCGATGGTGTCCCGCGTGGTCCCGGCGGTGGGGCTGACGATGGCGCGCTCAAAGCCGAGCAGCACATTGAGCAGGCTGCTTTTCCCCACATTCGGCGCGCCAGAGATCACGGTGCGGGCACCGTGGCGGAGGATGCGCCCCTGCTCCGAGGTGGCGATGAGTTTTTGCGCCCGCAGCAGCACGTCATCGAGGCGGCGGATCAGCTTGGCGCCGGTTTCGGGGGAAATATCCTCCTCCGGGAAGTCGATGTAGGCCTCGATGTGGGCCAGCACGGGGATGATCTCCTCCTGCATGGCGGTGGCCTCCCGGCCGATGGCGCCGCCGAGCTGCTCGTTGGCCGCCCGCAGCGCCAGGGTGCTCTGGGCGTGGATGAGGTCCATGACCGCCTCCGCCTGCGTCAGGTCCATCTTGCCATTTAAAAAGGCGCGCTGGGTGAACTCCCCCGGCTCCGCCGCTCGTGCGCCGGAGGCCAGCAGGCGGTCCAGCACCCGCTGCGTCACCAGCACGCCGCCGTGGCCGTGGAATTCGATGACGTCCTCCCCGGTGTAGCTGGCAGGCCCTTTGAAATGGAGCAGCAGGCCCTGGTCCAGCACGCTGCCATCGGCATCCAGCACGGGCACCAGATGGGCCTGACGGGGCTTCAGGTGCGCGGGCAGCCGGAAGGCCCGGGCGGCTACGGGCAGCGCCTGCGGGCCGGACACCCGCACCACACTGATCGCCGCCTCTCCCAAGGCGGTGGAAATGGCGACGATGGTGTCATGGAGCATTGGCGGAGGGTGCGGGGGCGGGCGAAAAGTTCAAGGGGCGAATGCGCGGGCGGCGCAACAAAAGATTTCTTCGCGGTTGGAAATCTTGATCCGTCCTTAAGGAATGCGTATGCTCGTGGTCTTTTCCAATCCGAATCGTCCGCCCGCGCATGCCAAACTCCACCTTCCAAGACAATTTCGTGGGCCCCTGGGCGCCCAGGCATGTCTCGATGCTGGAAATGAGCTGCTACTTCGGCGGGGCGCTGCTGGTGGCGGCCCTCGGCACCTGGTGGATCCTGAAGCGCGAAGGCGTGGTGGGGATGGACGCCCCGGACACCCGGCGCAAGCTGCATGAGAAGGCCGTCTCCCGCCTGGGTGGCGCGCCGATCTTCCTGGCCGTGAGCCTGGCCTGCCTGGTGGCGGGCTACATCGGCGGTCTGGGCTGGACGCGCTGGCTCCCCGTGGCCGTGTGCAATGCGCTGATCTTCAGCGTGGGCTTTGTGGACGACCTGAAACCCCTGGGCGCCAAGGTGAAGCTGGTGGGGCAGATCGGCACCGCGCTCATCCTCTATGCCCTCGGGGTTTCCATCGACATTTTGAGCAATCCCTTTGGCGAAGGCGCGCTGACGCTGGGCTGGTGGAGCCTGCCCATCACGCTGCTGTGGCTGGTCACCATCCCAAACATCGTCAATCTCATCGATGGCATGGACGGGCTGGCCGGGGGCTTCGGTCTGTTTTTATGCCTGACGCTGGCCTTTCTGGGCTACTACCGGGCGCAGCCGGATGTGCTGGTGGTCTCCCTGGCCATGGCGGGGGCGCTGGCAGGCTTTTTGATTTTCAATCTCCCACCTGCGAAGATTTTCCTGGGGGACGGCGGCGCTTATTTGATCGGCTTTTTCATCGCCTCCGTCTCGCTGTTCACCTCAGACAAAGGCTCCATCATCGGCGCGCTGCTGGTCATCATCATCGCCCTCGGGGTGCCGATTTTGGACACGCTGTTTGCCATCCTGCGGCGGGCCATTCGGGGGGTGTCCATTTTTAATGCGGACGCCGAGCACATCCACCACCGCCTGATCCTGCTGGGCTACAGCAAGGGGCGCGCGCTGGCGGCCATGTATGCCGTGTGCCTGGCGCTGAGCCTCGTGGGGCTGAGCATCCTGATGACGAAGGGCATCGCGCTGCCCGTGGCGGGGGCGGTTCTCTTCTTGCTGGCGCTGGGAGCCGCGCGCTACCTGGGCTATGTGCGCAGCTGGTCAAACTTCCGCGCGCAGCTTGAAGAGGTGATGGAGCGGCGCAGGCAGCGCGAGTTCTTCCGCGCCTACGGCCGTGTGCTGGACTTTGAGGTGGAGCGCTGCGAGGAGTTTCGCAGCTTTGACAGCCTGTTTCAGCACGGGCTGGGGCGCATGGGGCTGAGCGTGCAGCCGGTGGAAGGCTACCAGCCAGAAATCCTGCCCATGGGCGGAGGCCGGCAGTTCACCCTGTACCGGCCGAAGGATGACACCGAGCTCAATGAATGGCACCTACGCCTGGACGTGCTGCTGCCCGCCCTGGAGCGCTGCCATGAAAAATGGAGCAGGCTCCCCGTGAGCGTCGAAGCCGGCGCCCCTCCGTCCTCCACCCTTGTCCCGCCCTCCCTCCCGGCATGAAAGAAGACTCCCGATCGCTCGACGCCCCCTCCTCCCGCCGCCCACGGCTGGCAGGCGCGGACGAGGACGCCGAAACGCTCCTGCGGCCCACGCTGGCGGACGAGTCCGTTTTTGCACCCGCATCCGCAACTGCGTCACGCTCCGCGGACGCACGGGAGGAAGAAGACGCCGAGGAGGACAGCCCCGGCACCCAGGACCGGAGCTACGAGGTCACCGGAGCTTCCTGGAAGGGGTATCTCTTTGCCGCGCTGCCCGTGGCCGCCTGCCTGTTTGGCACCGGGCGTGAGCCCTGGTCCAAAGGACTCATCGCCGCGCTGATGGCGGTGCTGCTGCTGTGCTTTGCCCCCCGGCGCAAGCTGCCCGCCCTGCCCTTTTACTGCCTGCTGGGCGCGCTCTTTGCCCCGCTGCTGTCCTTCCTGCCAAACGCCTGGTTCTTCCAGCTCCCGGCCTGGCGGACCACGCTGGTGGAGGACTGGGGCATCCACCTTTCCCAGACCCTCACGCCCCAGGCCTCCGTGGCGCTGGAGGCCTGGCTGCTTTTCGCCGTGTGCAGCCTCTGGCTCTTCTGGTGCCTGACGCGCGGCTTTTCAGACGTGCAGCGCCGCGGCATGGTGCAGACCCTGGCCTTCGGCGGCGTGCTGCTGTGCGTGCTCTCCATGCTGGACTACACCAGGATGGTGCCGATCCCCTGGTGGCCGCGCAACACGAAGGAATGGGGCAACGCCTTCGGCCCTTTCGCCAACCGCAACCACATCAGCAGCATCGCGGCCATGACCTGCGTGCTCTGCGCGGCGGGCGGTTACGATGCCTTCCGCCGCGGGTCCCGGCTGTGGCTGCCCTGCCTGCTGGGCTTCATCCCGCCGATCGCCGCCATCCTCATGAACAGCTCCCGCGCCGGCGTGCTGCTGCTGTTCCTCGGCATCACGGTGTGGATGGGCACCATCGCCATGAAGCGCGGCTTTTTTCAGAAGCTGGCCGTCTCCGCCTCCCTCATCTTCATCATTGGCACGCTGCTGGTGATGTCCGGCGGAAACGTCTCCAAGCGTTTCACCGAGGGCGGCATCACCCAGTTTGCCTCTGACAACGGGCGCGGCTCCCTCTTTGTGGAGACGCTCAAGATGAGCCTGGACTCCCCCTGGACCGGCGTGGGCCTGGGCAATTTTGACGCCACCTTTCCGCAGTTTTCCGATCTGCCCGTGCACGAGCGCCGCTACCTGCACCCGGAGAGCGATCTGCTGTGGCTGCTCTCCGAGGGCGGCCTGCTCACCGTGCTGCCCGCGCTGGGGCTGGTGTTCTGGATTTTTCTCTCCACCGGCCCGTGGTATGGCAAGAAGCGCAAGTCCGGCATGGCAGACCGCCGGCTGCGGAACGCCGCCGCCATCGTCTTCGGCCTCGGTGCCGTCCATGGGCTCGGGGACGTCCCCAATCACGGCCTCGGCTACGCCACCTTCATGGCCCTGCTGGCAGGCATCGCCATCCGGCCGCGGCGGCTGCCAGACGCCGCCAGCACCTCCCAGCGCGTGGTGCTGCGCCTGTGCGGCCTGCTGCTTCTCGCGCTCGGCGCGGCATGGACCGCCGTCGGTCTCGGGCACCCGGTGCTGCCCGGCACCAGCGCCGCCGAGGCCCTGCGCGCCCGCGCCGGAAAGCTGGCGGACTCCGGCTCCCCCGCCGGCGCGCTGCCGCTGATGGATCAGGCCATCGCCCTGGCGCCCATGGATTTCCGCTACTACTACGAGCGCGCCTGCCTGCGCCTGCGCCTCGGCCTGCCCAAGGAGGAGGCGCTGCTGGACTTCTCCCGCTGCCGTGAGCTGGACAAAAACTACGCCCTGCTCTGCTACTCCGAAGGCGTGTACTGGCTGGACTACGATCCGCAGTACGCCATGGTCAGCTGGCGCGAGATGCTGCGCCGCTATCCCGAAGCCGCTCCCGGCACCTATGGCTACTTCAACGCCATGCTCAGCCACTCCCACCAGCACCCTGAGCTGCGCGAGCCGCTGTGGTCTCTGGCCACGAAGTCGGAGCTGAAATTCGAGTTTCTCAAAACCGTGACCACGCGGGATGAGTTTGAGCGCTGCCTGCGCAGCCTGCTGGCGCAGCAGCCCGAGCTGCGCGGTCTGGAGTCCTCCCAGCGGCAGGCTCTGTTCAGCATGTGGTACCAGTATGGGAATCAGGAAAGCCTTATCGCCGCCCTGGAAGCCAACGCCAAATGGCGCGAGGACGGCTGGCGCATCCTCGCCGAGCACTACGCACGGAACTCCGACTTCCAGCGTGCGGTGCAGACCGCCATGCCCTACCTGCCCTCGGTGAACCGCAGCGTGCCCGGCACCAGCACGGACATCCCCACCCTGGAGCGCGCCTTCCTCTACAATCCCACCGACGCCCGGCGCGGCATCGATCTCTTCCAGGCCCAGAAGACCCAGGGCGACCTCGACGGCGCCCTGCGCACCCTGGAAAAAGTGAAAGCCATCTCCAACGCCCCCGCCTACATCCGCCAGGAGGTCGCCTCCCTGTATATGATGAAGCAGGACTACCGCCGCGCCTGGGAAGCCATGCGCGAAGCCATCGAGGCGATGCAGAAGAGGTAGGGGCGGTGAGGTTAGACCAACTCTCAAAAATCTTGTCACATTGCCCGGGCGGCGGAGCGGCCCCATTGGCTGCGTTGGTCGCTTGCCTGTTATTTTCAAATAGCAGGCGGCGCTCCCGCCTTGCCACTGGGGCCGCTGCGCTCGCAGGTCAAAATGACAATCTTTTCGAGAACTGGTCTAGTTCTGCATTTCTCACACCACTGGGAATCTGCGAACAGCGTGTTGCAAGCTTGGATGTAGCTCGGTATTCCGATACCGAGTCGGCACCTTCGCGGAATCGGAATTGCCTTCGGCTGTCTGACGGCTCCGCGCTACATCGCCGCGTGTCAACGTTGGGAGTGTGAGAAGTGCAGGCTAGTTCTGCAGCATCTTTGTGACTGCGGTCATGCAAACACAGGGTCACGTATTGCCTCCCGGAGGGAGGACGGAAGGTAGCCGGTGGTGAAGGGAGCGTAGCGACCGGGAACCACCGGACCCGCCGAGCATCCCCCTCGCATCCGAAGGTTGCGCCCCGGCAGGGGCGCGAGAGGTTGTCCAATGCCCTCGACGCATCTTTCGCTGCACTACCCGTTCGTTTTCAGCACGAAAAACCGTGAGCCATGGCTGGCCCCATCCTCACGAAAGCGAGTTCATGAATACGTGGCAGGAAGGTTATGGCGCGTTCACGTTCGCAGCGCCGGATTTGGAGGCAGTCCGGGCGTATGTGCTCCATCAGGAAGAGCATCATCGTGTAAAGACATTTCAAGAGGAATACACGGCCATGTTGCGTCGCGGCAGGTTGGAATACGACGAACAGTTTCTGTGGTGAGCGGAAACGCTGCACCGTTCGGACCTTTCTCGCGCCCATCCAGGGCGCACCCTTCGGATACGAGGGACGTTTGTGTGACGCAAGTCCGGTGGTTCCCGGTCGCTACGCTCCCTCCACCACCGGCTAATATCTCTGCTCCCTCCGGGAGCCCGTGCGGCGTGCCAATGCTAGCGCCCGAAGTTGAGTGCCCTCTTAGACCAACTCTCAAAAATCTTGTCACATTGCCTGGACGGCGGAGCGGCCCCATTGGCTGCGTTAGTCGCTTGCCTGTTATTCTTCAATAGCAGGCAGCGCTCCCGCCTTGCCACTGGGGCCGCTGCGCTCGCCGGTTCAATATGACAATCTTTTCGAGAACTGGTCTAGTACCCAGCTCATGCTCGCTGGCCGCAATCCTTTGTCCTTGAGGACCGTCTGGCCGCGTTTTAGTGTTACACATCATGGATCTCCCTCCACAATACACAGGCTATTTTGCTGGTGTCGGGCCGAAGGAGGGGGGGCTGAGCGTCGAGCCTGGTTGGTTTCAGTTATGGCCGCCAGACGAGGTGCCTCAGTGGAATCACGAGTATCAGGTTCATGAGTTCGCCCCTGGATTTCTCGGCTTTGGATCAAGTGGTGGCGGAGAGTTGTTAGCCTTTGATTCAGAAAGCAGGATCGTGATGATTCCATTCATCGGCATGTCCGCTAAAGAAGCGAAGCCAGTGGCCGCTTCCTGGGGTGAATTTGTAGAAAAAATCGAACCATGACTGGCATGGCAAGAAGGCTCAATCATCTTCGAAACAGAGCCAGCGTAAGGCCATGAGCACATCGACCTCATTCATTCCATCCACGCCATCACCCGAGGTGCTCCGACTGCTGCAAGAAGCAGTTCATGAGCTCCGGCAATCTCCAAACGAAACCATCATGTCTTCCCGTTTTCAAACCTCCCATGACGTGGCCGATGACCTGGAGCGTCTCAGCCGCCAGTTGGTGGACGGAGACAGTGCCGCAGGGCGCGAACTTTATGCCGCCTTCTGCGCCACCAGCGTCTGGGACGAAGCCTGCGGTTCGCATTACCTGGGCAATCAGCTTTGTGAAGCACTGCAGCCCTATTGGCCAGGTGCCCGCTAAACGAGGCTGTCCGCACGGTCACCACCCCAAATAAATCAGGTTTTCCCTAAGCAAGCGTGGGCGCATCCTGCGTTGCCTTTGTTCATCAGCCCGTTATTCTACCGGCCATGTCCGCTCCTGACACCGAACCCCACATCGAACCTGCCACCATCGAAGACCTTCCACAGCTGGTGGAACTGCTCATGGCGCTGTTCAGTGAGGAGGAGGACTTCAAGCCGGACCGCGCCAAGCAGGAACACGGCCTGCGCCTCATTTTGGAGCAGCCGAACCGCGGCCGCATCTTTGTGCTGCGCACGGAGCACAAGGTCATCGGCATGATCAATCTGCTCTTCACCATCAGCACCGCGGAGGGCGGGCTGGTGCTCATCATGGAGGACGTCATCGTGCATCCGCAGCACCGGCGCCAGGGCTATGGCGGGCGGCTGCTGGAACACGCCATCGAGTTTGCAAAGGAGAAGCGCTTCCGCCGCATCACACTGCTGACGGACCGCATCAGCGCGGACTCGCAGGCCTTCTTCCAGCAGCACGGCTTCCAGTTCTCCAAGATGATCCCCATGCGCCTCGTCTTTTGACGCCCACGCAGGGAACGCACGACGCACGAAGCACGACACACCCGTTTCCACGTTCCACGCACGCCCCGCACGCTCGCTCTCATGCACACGCAGCTCCTCGTCCTGCTTCCCCGGCCCCAAGGCGATACGGCCCAGGTGCCGCGGCAGCTGCTGGAGGCCTCCGACTGGGCGGTGCTCTTCACCCTCGGCACGCTGCTCTTTCTGCTGGGCGCCTTTGCCATGTGGGCCTGGCTCATCTGGCGGCGCACCACCCGGCCGGAGCCGCATGTGAAGCTGCTCATGGAGCTGGAGGAAGAAGCAGCGGAGGCAGAGGAAACCGGACGCAGGGCCTCCACCTCGTCATCCGCACCTGAAGAGGAGTCCAGCCCCCCCAAGACAGCGCCCTGGGAGCAGTCCGCCGACTGGTGGAAGAAAGCGGACTCTTGATGCCTGCATGAGCGAGAATCCTTCTGTCTTTCACGGTCTGCGCGCACGCACGCACTACCTCACGCGCAACCGCCGCTTCCTGCTGCGCACCGCCGCATGCATCATCGCCATCGGCACCATCATCGCCAGTGCCATCGTCATCGGCAGTCCGCAGCGCGAGGAGTCGGACCTGCCGTTCATGGTCAGCGCTGTGCTGAACCACGTGCGGGAGGACTATCAGCACCTGGACCGCGAGACCTCCCCGCAGCCGCGCGAGCTCGCCGTCTGGCTGCGCATGCTCGTGGCGCAGATCCCGCATCTGGTCAAAAGTGGCGACGAGGCGGTTTATCAAGGCTTCGTGCAGAAAGGGCGGATCGGCAGCTATGACGTGGAGCACCTCATCCAGCGGCACGCCACCTCAGACGCGCCTGCGGGGCTGTTCCGCAGTTATCTGGCGGCCACGCTGGACGCGGATGCGGCGGCGTACCGCCAGCTGCAGCAGAAGGCCGCTGCCATGCCCCCGGAGATGCTCGCGGCGGAGCTGTTCGGCAGCGTGGAAAAACGACGCGACAATATCCCGGCGGCGATCCAGGCCTTTTACACCGAGGGCCTGCACTTCGCGGATGCCAGGTCCTCGCGCGAGGAGGCCCTGCACCAGGCGCTGATTCAGCGGGATCTGGACACGCTGCGAGCCATCGCCGCGCAGCCAGGCTGGATCGATGAAGCCCCCCCGCTGCTGCAGCATCTTGCAGGCGCGCTGCTGGGCGATGTGTGGATGCAGTGGCACGGCCTGCTGCGCCACCGGCTCGATGAGATCCCGTATGGCGTCCTCGCTCTGGCCCTCTTTGCCGCAGGGCTCTGGTATTTCATATTAGTGCTGCACAGCGACCACGAGCGCTGGCGCTGGGTGCGCCCGGTCGCCGCGCTCACGGCGGGCATCGCCAGCGTGTGGCCCACGCTCACCCTCGTGGCCTTTCAGGATTACCACCAGGGCATGTCCTCTGACGCCCCGTTTCCCTATGACGTGCTCTACTATGTGGGCGGCGTGGGGCTGCGAGAGGAGGGGTGCAAGCTGGCGCTGTTCTGCCTCTTTCTGCCCTGGCTGCTGTGGCGGCGCACCCCCGGCCTGGCCCTGCTCACGGGTGCCTTCGTGGGCCTGGGTTTCGCGATGGAGGAGAACATCGGCTACTATCAGGATCACCTCGGTGCCGTCGCGTGGACGCGCTTCGTGTCTGCGAATTTCCTGCACATTTCCCTCACCGGCATCTGCGCCCACAGTTTGTACCGCATGCTGCTCACCCGCTTCGCCCGCGCGGAGGAGTTTCTCGCCACCTTTGCCCTGGCCGTGGTGGCGCATGGCATGTATGACTACAAATGGGACGAAAAGGTCGATAACGTCGGATGGATTTCCTCCGTCATCCTCATCCTCACCGCCGCGCGCTTCATCGACCTCCTCTCCCAGGAGACGCGTCCGGCGCGGCTCACCATCTCGCCGCGTGCGGTCTTCATTTTTGGCGCCGCCACGCTGATCGCCATCTCCGTCGTCATCGGTGCCTGGACCACCCGCACCATGGCCGGTGTTGCGGAGGCAGGCGAAGGCTGCCTCAGCATGGTCCCCATCGCGATGCTGTACTGGCGGAAGTTTGAGAATGCGTAAAACGACCGCCTTGGCAAAACAGTGACAATAAAGGACGCACTCCCGCCGTCAAAAGCAGGCATGACCATGCTCCGATATGTGCTCCTTCTCCTCTGCGCCCTCGCGGCCACGCTCGCGCAGGCTGCGGAGCCGCTCACTGTATCCATGAAAGTCTCGGGCTGGTTTGCCAAAGGCTACTCATGGCAGCTCGCCCTCGCCGAGGACGGCGCGGCGAAGCTCACCGTGGAGAAACCCGGCGCTCCGGTGCATGACTCTCTGCAAATCCCGCCCGCCAAGCTCGAAGAACTCCGTGAGCTGCTGCAGCGCGAGCGCTTTTTCGACCTCGGCGCGAGCTACGGCGTTGTCGTTCCCGATTCCAGCACCACCACCCTCAGCGTTCGCGTGGGCAAGCGCACCCGCACCGTGGAGCTGCAGTACCTCCGCACCGATGACCCGCACATCGAGGAAATGCGCCGCGCTCTCCGAGTCTCCATCTTTCTCCGCGGCCTCTTTCAAAACCCCGACGCCGTGGACCTGCGCCGCTATGAAGAGGCGATGCTCAAGGATTCCGCCAAGTAGCCCCTGCCCCGCGTTCTAATACCACAGACCATTGAAAACAGGTCTTGGCCTGTCCTTGATGGGCTTGCACCAACACGAGACGCCGGGTGATCGCGCAGCGCTGAGGGATCAAGATGATCCCTCTCCTCCAAGGCATCCGCGCGGCGAAGCTCTGGCAGGAGCGGGACCATCTTGGTCCCGTAACGCTCCGCAAAGTCTGCCATTTTTATTCCTACCCGTAGCCTCAGCGGCAGTGAACGTCCAGACCTCTTTTCAACTGTTCGTGATCTAAAGCGAGAAGGATGATCTCTCCCCACGAGCCACTCCTCACCCTCGAAGCGCTTGGCAAGGTCCCCTGCCCTGCGCATGCTGTGGCATGAGCTGGTTCATACATTCCTTCTGGTCAGACACGCTCGCGCTCCTCTCCATCGTCGGGTCCATCACCGCGCTGCTGCATCTGTTTCTGCGGCACCGGGACTACCGCTCCGCGGCGTTTTGGACGGCCATGATCGTGCTGGAGCCGCTCTTCTCCCCGCTGCTGTACCTGCTGCTGGGCATCAACATCCTGCGGCGCAGCGGGCGGCGCTACCGCAGCGGCATCAATGAACCCTGGCGCGATCCCGTGCCGGACCAGCCGCTGCCGTTTTCTGACACGGACGGCTGCGCCGCGCAGGAGCATCAGCAGCTGGCGCGCACGCTGGACCGCATCTCCCGCTTCAGCCACACGCATGGGAACCGCCTCGAAATCCTGCACAACGGGGACGAAGCCATGCCGCGCATGCTGGAGGCCATCCGTGGCGCGAAGGAGAGCATCTCGCTGGCCAGCTACATCTTTGAGGCCACCGGCATCGGCGCGGACTTCGTGGCGGAGCTCTCCGCCGCCGTGAAGCGCGGCGTGCAGGTGCGCGTGATGGTGGACGACGCCGGCACCCGCTACTCCTGGCCGCCCGTGGTGGATGCCCTGGCCAAAGCCGGTGTGACCGTGCGGCGCTTCATGCCCAGCCGCATGATCCTGCGCATCATCACCATGAACCTGCGCAACCATCGCAAGATCCTCGTGGTGGACGGCCGCACCGCCTTCACCGGCGGCATGAACATCCGCGAGGGAAACATGGTCTCCCGCAAGCCCCCGCACGCGGTGCATGACCTCCACTTTGAAGTCACCGGCCCCTGCGTGGCGCAGATCCAGCGCGTCTTCGCGGAGGACTGGGCCTTTTGCACCAACGAGCTGCTGGAAGGTCCCCTGTGGTTCCCGGATCTCAGCGCCACCGGCACCACCACCGCCATCGGCATCGTGGACGGTCCGGACGAGGACATGGAAGTCATGCCCGCGGCGTTTTTTGCCGCGCTCAATGCCGCGCGTGAGGAGGTGAAAATCGTCACCCCTTACTTTCTCCCGAATGCCGTGCTCATGGCCGCGCTGCGCCTCTGCGCCGTGCGCGGCGTGAAGGTCACCATTCTCACCCCGGGGCAGAACAACATCCCCATCGTCGGCTGGGCCGCGCGCACGCTGTACCCGGAGCTGCTATCCGTGGGCTGCCGCATCTTTGAGTCCGCGCCGCCGTTTGACCACACCAAGATCTTCCTCATCGACGGCGTGTGGTCCTTCCTCGGCTCCACCAACTGGGACCCCCGCAGCCTGCGCCTGAACTTTGAGTTTAATCTGGCCTGCCACGATGCGGAGCTCTTCCAGCGGCTCTCCGCCGAAATGGACGCCAAGCTCGCTCACAGCAAGGAGATCACCCAGGAAATGCTGGAAAACGCGCCCCCTCTGCAGCGCATCCGCAACGGCTTTGTGCGCCTCTTCATTCCCGTGCTCTGAGAAAATTTGCAGCTTTGGCCAAATCAAAACGTATCTAGGGACGTTCCATTCCCTGCCATGATGCGCCCAGCCCCCTCCTCCATTTCCCGTACCAGCCGCGGCTGGCGTGGAGGCCTGCATGATTTTTCCTGGAATAAACCCGCCGCGTCGTGCGTCGTAATCGGGGCCAAGGCACAGACACCGGACGCCACCGACCCTCATTGACTTCTCAACCCTTTGCCCCGGAAGACGGGGCCGCTGCCGCGCACAGTCCCAACGCGCTCAACTCTACTCCACTCAACTCAACTCAAACAATCCTGACCCAATCATGAAGAAACTCATCGCACTCGCCTTCGCTCTCGTCGCCTCCGTCGGTTTCGCCGCCGAATTCCCGGACATCAGCATCGCCGACCTCAAGCAGGCCATCGCTGACAAGAAGGTCACCGTCATCGACGTGAACGGCGCAGCCTCCTACAAGGCCGGCCATGTCCCAGGCGCCATCGACTTCGCAAGCAACGGAGACAAGCTCGCCAGCGTGCTCCCAGCCGACAAGAACGCCCTCGTGGTGGCCTATTGCGGTGGTCCTGCCTGCAGCGCCTACAAGGCTGCCGCCAACGCCGCCAACAAGCTCGGCTACACCAACGTGAAGCACCTCTCCGCCGGCATCTCTGGCTGGAAGGCAGCCAAGGAATCTCTCGAGAAGTAATCCTTCCTCCGACTTCCACCCACCGGGTGCGCGGGCTTCATCCCCGCCACCCGGTTTTTTTGTGCCCGTAACTCAGCCTTCATGAATCCAGCAAGGCCAAAAGTTTTCCGCGCTCTGACCCTGAATTTTTTACCCACTTTCGAAAACAAACCGTCTCTGCACACGCACAGAAGACAGCGCTGGCTTGGACCCATGTTAGCGCCCCGGATGCCCGTGATGAGGGTAAAAAAATGAAGGGTAAAAAGATTTCTCCGATCCTCCGGATTCCGAATTTTTTTACCCTGAATTTTTTTACCCAATTCCGAAAACGATCAGTCTATGCAAACGCACAGACAGCGCTGGCTTGGACTCTGATCTGCGGCACAGACGGACCAGGCTAAGGGAAAAAGCCCCCCACACGCACCCATCACGCCGGAGCCCATGCTTCCATCGCCAGGCTCGCCGCGCCCAGGGCACCAGCATTGTCCCCCAGCGTGGAGGGCACCACCTTCATGCCCGTGCTGCGCAGCGCTGGCATGAGCGCGACCGCCTTCTCCACGATCGCCGAGCAGAAGCGCTCTCCCAGCACCGTCAGCGGACCGTGCAGGATGAACACACCGGTGTCTGTGATGAGCTGCAGCAGGCCGATCACCCGCGCAAAATCGGTGCACACCGCCTCCCATTCCGGACCTTCCGTCGCTGTCACGGCTGAAAGCCCTGCACGCAGATCTTCCGGCAAACTCGTCTGCGCTCCCACGCCGGCCAGCCGCCGCCACGTCGCGGGCGCGCTGAGCGCATGGTGCAGCTCCTGGCTCCGCCCGCCGGGTGCGTCCATCAGCGGCCACGGCCAGCGTCCCACCTCCCCGGCGGCATGGTGCGCGCCTTCGATCACTCTTCCATCCTGCACGATGGCGACGCCGAAGCCACTGCGAGGTCCCAAGATGACATAATCATTCAGCTCGTGCCCCAGGCCAAACCAGCGCTCCGCATGCGCGATCGCCCGCAGATTGTTCTGCAAAGTCACCGGCACCCGGAGCTGGGTGCTGATCTTCTCCACCACCGGCACCTGATTCCAGTCCGGGATGAACGCGTAATGAATGCCCACTCCGGCATGGGCGTCCACCAGCCCCGGCACGCCCAGCCCCACGGAAAACAGCGGCCCCTGCATCGTCGCAGCCAGCCGGGACACACAGCTCAGGATGGATTTGATCACCTGGTCTGCGATCACCTCCGCCGGCAGCGGCAGCTCCACCGAGGCCCGTACCTCGCCGGAAAAATCCACGCCCACAGCCTGGATGCGCTGCGCATTGAATTCCACCCCTGCAAACCACCCTGCCTCCGCCTGCGTGGTCAGCACACGCCGCGGCCGCCCCATCGGCCCTTGGTTCAGGCCGGATTCATTGAGGAATCCGTCAGCGATCAGCTGATCCACATACAGCCCGGTGGTGGACGGAGAAATGCCCAGCATCTTCGCCAGCGTGGTGCGCGATGTGGCCTTGCCGCTGCGGACGTGCAGTACTGCGGCTCCTAGGGTTTCACGTTGAAAAACAGGGTTTTTTCGCATTCGAATAAAAGACCTCTTGCTCCTTCATCTGTCCAGCAGGATCAATGCAGCCGCATCAACATTTTCTCATGAGTGAAATTTCCATCCGCACCCCGGGTCGCAAGTGTGAAGTCGCATGGTTCTCTGCTCTCTGTTCGGACGATTACGAATTTCTCGGCATCCCGGACGGCTCCATTCGCTCCAATTATGAGCACTGCGGCGACATCGTGAAAAAAGCCGACGCCCTCGGCTACCAGAACATCCTGCTGCCCTCGGGCTGGATCGCCGGGCAGGACGCGCTGGCCTTCGCCGCAGCCATGGCCCCGCAGACCGCGCAGATCAATCAGCTCGTCGCATTGCGCATGGGCGAAGTCTGGCCGCCCATGCTCGCCCGCGCGCTGGCCACCGTGGACCACATTGCCAAAGGCCGCCTCTGCATCAACATCATCTCCTCAGACATGCCCGGCATGAAGGAGAGCAACGAAGTGCGCTACGCCCGGGCCAGCGAGATCATCCAGATCCTGCAAGGCCTGTGGCGCACCGACGGTCCCTTTGAGTGGAAAGGCGACTTCTACAACATCAGCCTGCCCACCACCGAGCCCGCCAAGCCCTACCAGCAAAACGGCGGCCCCCTGCTCTACTTTGGCGGCATCTCCCCCGCCGCGCAGGATCTCTGCGCCAAGCACTGCGATGTCTTCCTCATGTGGCCGGAGACCGAGGACCGCATCGCCGAGACCATGCGCGTCATGTCCGAAAAAGCAGCCGCCCATGGCCGCAAGATCGACTTCGGCTTCCGCGCCCACGTCATCGTCCGCGAGACCGAAGCCGAAGCCCGCGCCGCCGCCGACCGCCTCATTTCGAAACTCACCGCCGAAAAAGGCGCCGAGATCAAAGCCCGCTCTCAGGACAGCCAGAGCGCCGGCGTGAAGCGCCAGGACGAACTCCGCGCGCAGAGCAGCGACCTCTACATTGAGCCCCACCTCTGGAGCGGCATCGGCCTCGCCCGCAGCGGCTGCGCCAGCGCCATCGTGGGAGACCCCGATCAAGTCCTCGCCAAACTCAACCGCTACATGGACCTCGGCATGCGCGCCTTCGTCCTCAGCGGCTACCCCCACCTGGAAGAGTGCGATCTCTTCGCCAAACACGTCCTGCCCAAACTTCCCACCTGCCGCTTGAATGAGTTGCAGGGAAGACTCGTGAAGGATCCCATAACACCACTCACCACTGCTCCGCGTCGGTAAACAGAGTCAACGGTCAAGCATGGTCAAGAATCGAGCCTTGACCAACTCTTGACCTCTCCCCTTCTCCTCATTCCTTCCTATGAATCCCGTCCGTTTCGCACTCGCCGGTTTCGGCGCCTGGGGCAAATTCCACGCCCAGTCCATCGCGCAAAATCCCGACGCCCAACTCGTCGCCATCTCAGCACCTTCAGAAGCCTCCCGCGCGGAAGCTCACCAGCTCTACCCCACCGCCCACATCTTCGCCGACAGCCTGGAGATGATCGCGCAGGCGGAGTTCGACATCATCGACATCGTCACCCCCAGCCACACGCATCGCGAGATCGCCCTCGCCGCCATGGCCAAAAAGAAGCACGTCCTTCTGGAAAAGCCCATGGCCATCACGCTTGACGACTGCAAAGCCATCGTCGCAGGCGCACGCGACCACGGCGTGCACCTCGCTGTCGGCCATGAGCTGCGCCTTTCCAGCCAGTGGGGCCGCATCAAGGAAATCATCGCCGCAGGCACCATCGGCGATCCGCAGTACGTCCTCGTCGAGCTCTCCCGCAAACCCTACCGCCTCGGTGCCAGCGGCTGGCGTTACGATCAAAACCGCGTCGGCTCCTGGGTGCTCGAAGAGCCCATCCACTTCTTCGACCTCGCCCGCTGGTACCTCGAAGGCAGCGGCGACCCCGTGGAACTCCACGCCTACGCCAACTCCCGCGATCCCCAGCGCCCCACGTTGTACGACAACTTCAGCGCCATGTTTAAATATACCAACGGCAGCTATGCCGTGGTATCCCAGACCCTCGCCGCCTTCGAGCACCATCAAACCGTCAAAGTCAGCGGCACCAAAGGCGCCCTCTGGGCCGCCTGGAGCGGCGCCCTGGACCGCACCCTGGAACCCGAGTACTTCTTGAAGGTCTTCGACGGCGAAACCCTCGAAACCGTGAAGCTCGAAAAGCACAGCGGCGAAGTCTTCGAACTCCGCGAAGAAATCGCCCAGTGCATCGCCATGGTCCGCACCGGCAAGCCCCCCATCGCCACCGGCCTCGACGGCCTCTGGTCCGCCGGCCTCTGCCTCGTCGCCGAAGAATCCATCCGCCAGAACAAACCCCTGCCCGTGGGTGAGATGCTGAGGTTTTAGAGATGACGGACTTTAAAGGTAGAAAGATTAGGGGTAGAAAAATTTTCCAGAGCTTCCCATTTTGAGATTCTGAAATCTTTCACCGCCTAATTATTCCACCTTTTTCCTCTCCATGCCTATCGAATGCCCAGTCCAATTTCACAGGCAAGATTACGAAGCCTTTCAGCGGCTGGACTATGAAGTCATGCGGCTGGTTTTCCAGGTTCATAACGAACTAGGAAAAAGCTGCGACGAAGAGATTTACCACAATGACCTCGCAGCACGGTTGAACGAAGCGGGCTTATCTCCGTCGCCAGTCGAAGCTCCTGTTCAAGTGCGTCACGGAAGTTTTGTGAAGGATTATAGAATCGATGTCATCGCTGCAGGACAGGCGATCTATGAGCTAAAGAAGGCCAGAAAGGTCACCACCGCTCATGAAGGCCAGACTATGAACTATCTTCTGCTGACAGGCTGCGAACACGGGAAAGTGGTGGCTTTTGGCGGAGCGTCTGTGGACTCTCGATTCGTCAACAACTCGGTGCCCCCCGCCGAGCGTTACCGGTTTGAAATCGAATCGACCGCTTGGAGAGGTCCTGACACCTTGCTCAAGGCGATGCTTCATTTTATTGAGGACATCGGGCTTTTCCTCGAGGCACCTCTGTACAATCAGGCCCTCGTCCATCATTTCGGTGGCGAGGAGCAGTCCTTGGAGCGTCGTTCGATGCATTTGGGAGACCGGGCTCTCGGCATGCAAACTTTCCAGATGTGCGCTCCTGACGAAGCCTTCCGCATCACCACGCTCGGCCAGCATACCAAAGCCCAGCGACTCAGCCTGGAAAAGCTCTTGTCTCTCACCGACCTCAAAGCCATGCACTGGATCAATCTCAACCGCCACCAGATCGAGTTCACGACCCTCCGCCGCTGAGATCAAAATTTCAAAACTTTGAAATCATCGGTTCGGAAAATTTTTCTACCCCTAATCTTTCTACCTTCATTCTCTGAAATCGGAAGCCCACCGGGAGGAAGGATTTCATCACTTCCGTGCTGAATTGCCCCTCCCTCCTCCGTTCTACCGGCACACTTCATGCAAGCCTCCCTCCTTCTCGCCGCCTTTAGTCTCTTCGCAACCATTGCTCGTGCGCAGGACCTCGTCCCACCGATCACAGAGGGGCAGCGGGTCGCCACGTGTGGGCACAGTTTCCATGTGTTCACCTACAAGCAGGTGGAGGACATCGCGAAGTCGGCAAAGCTCGCGCATCAACTCGTCGGGCTCTCCAGCATCGGCGGGTCCATGGTGCAAAAGCATTGGGATGTCCCCGAAGAAAAAAGCGCCGTCAAACAAGTGCTCAAAACCGGCAAGGTAGACGTCCTCACCCTCTCCCCCATCTGGCTGCCAGACCCTGCCATCGAGGAATTCGTCAAACTCGGCCTCGAGCACAATCCCGCGCTGCGCATCACCGTGCAGGAATACTGGATGCCGAATGACGAGTACAATCCCGTCTATCCCCTAGACGTCCGCAAGAAGGTGGACCACAACGCCACCGACATCGCCCAACTCCGCGATGCCACCCAGCGCTACGCCAAGGACATCGAGGACTATGTCAGCGGCATCAATCAGCGCCTCGGCAAGCAGTCCGTCTTCATCGTCCCCGTCGGCATGGCCGCCGTCACCCTTCGCGAAAAAATCCTCAAAGGCGAAGCCCCCGGCCTCAAAACCCAGGGCGAAATCTTCAAAGACACCTGGGGCCACGCGCTGGCACCACTGCAAATCCTCTCCAGCTACTGCCACTTCGCCGTCATCTACCGCCGCAGCCCCGCAGGCCTTCCCGTCCCAACCGCCTTCAAGGCCCTCAAAGACATCAGCGATGACGACAAAGCAAAGCTCAACGCGCTGCTCCAGCAAATCGCCTGGGACACCGTGAGCCACCACCCCATGGCCGGCGTGATGAAGCCTGCCAGCGTCACCGCCAAATAATGCGATTCACAACGCGCGGTGCATCTGCCATCCGCTTGCGTCTCTAGCCGTGTTTGGAAAATGACGCGGCGTGCGCTTTGCGCTTTGCGCTTTCGAACGTCCATCGGCCCACGGAAAGCTTCAAAAGACTGGAGAACTCCAGGACGCTCCGCGTTCTTTGGCAGGCTGCGTGCCGGAGACACTTCGAGCTTTTCAAGCATGGCCTGAGCACCCCAGGGCTGGTAGGGAACCGCTGTGTCGGGTCCGACTTTTCGGGTCTGTCATGGCGCAGGCAACCCAAGAGGGTCCGCCGTCCTTATCGTGCTCGATCACCAGGAGCGCATCGCCACTTCTTTTGACAGCGCCACCTCTTTCGCAGCGTATTGCAACGCCCCGCATGAAACTCCACGCCCTGCTGCTGACCTCCGCACTCTTCACCACGCCCCTCCTCGCGGCGGACTGGCCCGCATGGCGCGGCCCGACGATGGACGGACACGCCGCAGCAGGACAAAAGCTTCCGCTAAAGTGGAACGAAAATGAAAACATCCTGTGGAAGGCCGAGGTGCGCGGACGCGGCCACGGCTCGCCCATCGTCGTGGGAGATCACATCTACCTCGCCACGGCAGACATGGAGACCGAGGAGCAGCTCGTGCTCTGCTATGACCGCAGCACCGGCAAAAAACTTTGGGAATCCGTCGTGCATCGCGGCAATCTGAACACCAAGGGCCACAAGATTGCCTCCCAGGCCTCGTCCGATGTCGTGAGTGATGGCGAGCGCCTGTTCGTCAATTTCCTCAACAACGGCGCCATCTTCACCACCGCGCTCGATTTCTCCGGCAAACAGCTCTGGCAGCGCCGCGTGTGCGACTTCCAGGTGCATCAGGGCTTTGGCTCCTCGCCGGTCATTTACCAGTCCATCGTACTCGTCTCCGCAGACCATCGCGGCGGCGGCAAGATGTCCGGCCTCAACAAGCTCACCGGCGAAATCGTCTGGCAGCAGGACCGCCCACCCGTGGCCAACTACGCCTCCCCCGCCGTCGTCAACGCCGCCGGCAAAACGCAGGCCGTTCTCGCCGGCTGCAACAAGGTGGAAAGCTTTGATCCGCTCACCGGCAAAAAACTGTGGAGCATCGACGGCAGCACCGAAGAAACCGTCGTCACCGCCGTGACCGATGGCAGCCGCATCTTCCTCGGCGGCGGTTATCCGAAGAACCACACCATGGCCGTCGAGGCCGATGGCTCCGGCAAGATCGCCTGGGAAAACGTCACCCGCACCTACGTGCCGTCCATGATCGTAAAGAACGGCCACGTCTTCGCCGTGGGCGATGGCGGACGCGCCGCCTGCTGGAAATCTGCCACCGGCGAGGAGCTGTGGTCCGAGAAAGTAGACCGCGAATTCTATGGCTCTCCCGTCATGGCGGACTCGCGCATCTACGTCACCAGCAAAGGCGGCGTGACCTCCGTCTTCGAGGCCACCCCGGAGAAGTTCACCCTCCTCTCCCAAAACCAGCTCGGCGACGAGTCCTTCAGCACGCCCGCGATTTGCGACAACCGCATCTACCTCCGCTCCGCCAAGACCGGCCCTGTGCGTCAGGAATACCTATGGTGCGTCGGTGCGCCCGGAAAGTGAGCTCTTCAGCCTTTCCAGCAGCCCCACGCCGATCAAGCCGCGCAACGCTTTGTCATCCGCGCCTTTTCTCCCACCGTGGAAGATAAAGCCGCTGAAGTCTGCTTCGAGGATCTGGCGTTCATCACTGCCCTGCCGCAGCGGTTCGCCATGGTTGATGTCTCCCTGCCAGTTCGCATCGTCAAACTTCACATTGGCCCGGCCTGCGAAAGGGTTTCCCGCCGTGGCCGCCACGGGCCGCCACTCGGCATCCAGACGATCAGCCGCGTAGTTCTGCTGGTATGTCATACCATCCGAAGCACGGGCCGTGAGGGTCAGCAGATAGCGCTCCTTGCCATCGGCACCCTGGCGATAAACATGCGGCGCGTAGATGAAGTCTCCACGCAGGGCGATGACAGGTGCGGACCAGCCGTGCGGGTAGTTTGCCAAGGGCGTTTCAGAGCGCCAGAGGCGGCCGCCGTCTGAGGTGACAAAGAGATGCGCCTTCTGCGCGTCACAGATCACCCAGAAGTCGATCCATTGCTTCACCGGCTTCGCTTCGTCCTGCGGTGGCGGCACGTCGAGCACTTCCGGGGCAGACCAGCCCTGGGGCTGCGTGATGTCGGTATTGGTGCAGAGGCATGGGGCCATCTTCGGATAGCGCCCCGTTTTGTCCGGCATCATGCCGATGAGGTGCCAGCGCGATTGCGGCCGGTAAAAGAACACCTGCGGGACGAAGCACGAGCCGACCGGCAGCTTCACCACCGAAGGCGCGATGGGGCGCGTGTCGAAGTTTGACGCGGATGCATGCACCGTCCCTCCGTTCGCCGAGGCGAAGATGTGCCAGACTCCTTCATGCTTCACAATGCACGGATCCAGCAGTCTCACAGCCTTGCCCTCCAGCAGGGTCGTTTCATTCAGCAGAGGCGCACCAAGACGCCACTCTGGCTCATCCGCCTGCACCGTGCAGGCAGATGACCAGACGAAGACCAGAAGAGTGGTGTGAAAAACCGAACGAAAAAGGGACATGAGAGCGAGGGGTGGGCTGCAGGTTTCAGGCAAAGACTAGACCCGACACGCCGCTTCCGCAGAAACAAAAAGCCAAAAAAGAGCATTGACCCCATGCCTCCCATATTTACATACCGACCGGTTTGTATGTCCAAAAAAGCCACCAGCACGAAGCGCGAACGCGACCCTGCCGCCACCCGGCAGCGTCTCATCGACGCCACCGTTCGCCTCATGCTGCAGCAGGGCTTTTCCGCCACGTCGGTCGATCAGATCTGCAAAGAAGCGGGCATGACGAAGGGCGGCTTCTTCCACCACTTTGAAAACAAGGAAGCCCTCGGCCTAGCAGCCATTGACTGGTGGGGCCGCATGGGCACGGCACTTTATGAAGAAGCGTGGAAGGATGACTCCATCGATCCGCTCGCTCAGCTCCACCGCCTGCTCGAAATCATGTCTGGCTTCACCCGCCGCAGCGAGGATGCCGTGGTGTGCATGGTGGGCATGATGTCTCAGGAGATGTCCGCCACGAGCCCGGCCTTTCAGGCGGCATGCGCCAAAGAGCTGGACCTCTGGACTGAAAATGCCGCCAAGCTCCTCGCCGCCGCAAAGAAGAAGCACAAGACCAGGACCAAATTTGACCCCGTCAAAGTCGCTTGGTTTCTCAACAGCCTCTGGCAGGGCTCCATGCTCATCGGCAAGACCTGCCGCTCCCAGGAACTCATTCGTCACAATCTCAAACTGGCCCGCGACTACGTGGATGGTCTGTTTGAAGCGCGTTAACCCCACTTGGTGAATCTGCATAATCACGCGCTAATGACTGACGACTCCTCCAGCTCTACCACCACGGCCAGCGCGCAGTTTGCCACCGAGCATTTCTTCCGGCATGAATCCGCGCGTCTGGTCGCCACGCTGGCAGGGCAGTTCGGCGCACGGCGGCTGCAGTGGATCGAGGATGTGGTTCAGGAGGCCCTTGTGCGTGCCTTGCAGACCTGGCCTTATCGTGGTGTGCCGGAAAACCCCGCCGCATGGCTCACACAGACCGCACGCCATCTGGCGCTGGACCAGCTGCGCCGCGAGCAGCGCTGGAACGAGCGTGAAGAAGGCATCTCCGCCGAGCAGGCACGCTGGATGGCGGTGCCGGTGGAAGCAGCCGCGGAAGACGATGCCCACCTGCGCGATGACACCCTGCGCCTCATGTTTGTGTGCTGCCACCCGCAGCTCTCCGCGGAAGCGCAGATCGCGCTCGCATTGCGCACACTCTGCGGCCTCAGCCCCGCGGAGATCGCGGCGGCATTTGTCACCAGCGAGGCCACCATCTCCAAACGCCTCGTGCGCGCACGCCAGCGCATTCGCGAGCTGGAGCTGCCCTTTGAAATCCCAGCGGCGCATGAACTCCCGCAGCGCCTGCACGCCGTGCTGGCCTCCCTTTATCTTCTCTTCAATGAAGGCTACAAGGCCAGCAGCGGCCCGCACCTCGTGCGCGCGGATCTTTGCCATGAGGCCATCCGCCTTACCGAGCTGCTGGCCACGCATCAGCACACATGTTTGCCGCAGTGCCATGCGCTGCTCGCTCTCATGCTGCTGAGCGCCGCACGCCTGCCCGCCCGCACGGATGATGCCGGAGAAATCCTCCGCCTTCATGAGCAGGACCGCAGCCTGTGGGATCAGAGCCTCATTCATCGCGGCCTGCAGCATCTGCAGCTCTCCGCACGTGGAGACACGCTCACGGAGTATCATCTGGAGGCAGGCATTGCCGCATGCCACAGCACCGCTTCCAGCCATGCGGACACGGACTGGCCGCGCATTCTCGCCCTGTACGATCAGCTTGCTCAGCTTACCCCCTCCTCCGTGGTCGCGCTGAACCGCGCAATCGCCGTGGGGCGTGTGCATGGCGCACAAAGTGGCATGGAGGCGCTGGCCGCCGTGAAGGGCCTGGACGCCTACCTCCCCCTGCACGCAGCACGCGGTGCGTTCGCTTCGGAACTGGGCCAGACGCAGGACGCAGCTGCCCACTACCGCAGGGCACTGGCCCTCGCCACCCTGCCCTCCGAACGCAGCTTCTTTGAGCGCCTGCTCGCGGCCTGCGAAACTGCCAGGCCGGAAAAATAACACCCGCTCAAAAAAATCTTTGTCCCGATGTCCTTTTTCGCCCGGCCCGTTCGTCGTCCCTTTTGAAACCACGACATTTCCCATCACCCACGCCCCGCGCCAGCCACTCCCATGAACACTGACACACCTCCCCAGGACTACCTCGTGCTCTCGCGCGGCCATTGGGACAAAGACAAGACCAAGGAGCAGATCGATACCGCCATCACGGACTTTTACGACTGGCTGAATGAGCACATCGCCGCAGGCCGCATGCGCGCAGGCAGCCGCCTCGCCACGGACCGCGCCAATGTGTCCAAGGTCGGCGTCACCACCGACGGCCCCTTCGGCGAGGCCAAGGAAGTCGTGGGCGGCTACTGGTTCGTCAGCGCAGGGAGCCTGCGTGAAGCTGCGGAGCTGCTCTCCCACAGCCCCACCCTGACCTGCGGTCTTCATTACGAAGTCCGCCCGCTGGATGCCACGGTCTGCACCGCCTCCGAAATCACCAACGAAACGCCGCCCGCATGAATCCCCAAAACCCCACTGACGAATACCTCCTGCTCATTCGAGGCACCCACTGGAACCACGGCATGTCCCCCTCAGAACTCCAGCACGTCATGACCGACTTCTACGCCTGGGTGGACGGCCTCGGCAAAGCGGGCATCCACCGCGGCGCACAGCCCCTCATGGAGGAGGGCAAACTCGTCTCAGGCCCCAAAGGAGCCACCGTGACTGATGGCGTCTTCGCCGAGTCCAAGGAAGCCATCGCCGGATACTTCCGCATCGCTGTCAGCAGCATGGACGAGGCCGTGCGCATCGCCCAGCAGTGTCCCATTCTTCAATACGGAGCCACCATCGAAGTCCGCCCCATCGCCGATCTCTGCCGCCCCATGGCCGAAGTCAAATCCGCCGCCCAGCATTAAAATCCTCACGTCCCATTTCATTCAACAACCCCAATCCACAAACACCATGAGCACTCCATCCTACCCCGCCTTCAGCCCCTACATCACCGTCACCAACGCCGCCGAAGCCATCGCTTTCTATGAGAAAGCCTTCGGTGCCAAAGAGCGCTTCCGCCTCACCGACAAAGCCACCGGCAAGATCGGCCACGCAGAGCTGTCTCTGAATGACGGCCTGCTCATGCTTTCCGATGAAAATCCCGCGTGGAATAAATCGCCGCAGACACTCGGCGGCACACCGGTGAAGTTCTGCCTCATGGTGGAAAATGCGGACGCCGCCATTGCCAAGGCCGCCGCCGCAGGAGCCACGGTGCAGATGCCGGCCACAGACATGTTTTACGGCTTCCGCAGCGGCTGCGTGTGCGATCCCTACGGCCACATCTGGCTGCTGCAGCACGAGATCGAAAAAGTGTCTCCGGAAGAAATGCAAAAGCGCTGGGACAACATGACCGGCGAATGCCCCGCCTCCAAGGACGCAGCCAAGTAATCTCCCGCCACCGTTTTATCATCAACCACTACACACATCATGATCAAAAAGATCCTCCTCGGCCTCGTCGCCATCATCGCTGTCATCTGCATCCTCGCCTCCTTCCAGTCGGATGACATGAACGTCACCCGCAGCGCCACCACCACGGCCCCTCCTGCGACGGTCTTCAAAATCGTCAACGACTTCCGCCAGTGGGATGCGTGGTCCCCATGGGCCAAGAAAGACCCTGCGATGAAGAAGTCCCTCGAAGGTCCGCCCGAAGGCGTGGGTGCCATTTACAAGTGGAGCGGCAACAGTGAAGTGGGCGAAGGCAGCACCACGCTGGTGGAGAGCAAGCCGGATGAAAAGATCGGCATGAAGCTGGCCTTCGTGCGCCCCTTTGCCGGCACCAGCGATGTGCAGTTCACCTTCACCCCCGAAGGCAGCGGCACGAAGATCACCTGGGCCATGCAGAGCAAGAAACCCTTCATCGGCAAAATCATGAGCATGTTCATGGACTGCGAAAAAATGTGCGGCGACCAGTTCCTCGAAGGTCTCGCCAATCTGAAGACGCTCGCGGAAGCCGCACCCAAAGCCTGAGCAAGCTAGCAACCAACCACCGTCACCCGCCATGCTCGACGATCCTTCAGCCCCCATCACCACCACGGCACAACCTGCCGCGATCATCCACATCACCGTGCCGCGAGATCAGATCCAGGAGGTGATGGGCCCGGCCATTCAGGAAGTCATCGCCGCAGCCACCGCACAGGGCATCGGGCCGAAGGGACCGGTATTCGCCAATCACTTCGGCATGACGCCCGGCATCTTCAATTTCGATGTCGGCGTGCCGGTCTCCGGCGCCGTGCAGTCCACCGAGCGCGTCATCCCGGGAGAGATCCCCGCCGCCACCATCATCCGCACGGTTTACACCGGCCCCTATGAAGGTCTCGGCGAGGCCTGGGGAGATTTTCAGGACATCATCGAAGGCCAGGGCCACACGCTCGGCCCCAGCCTGTGGGAGCGCTACCTCTCCGGCCCCGAGTGCGGCGGAGACTCCTCCACCTTCCGCACCGAGCTGAATCAAACCATCATCCCGTCATGACATCTCATACCACAGTCTCCCAGGAAGAGGCGCTGCAGGCACGCCGTGCCTTGCTGGCCAAAGAGAAAGCCCACATGGCCGCCGGCGATGAACTGGCACGCCAGCGCCGCGAGCTTCCCTGGGTGAAAATCACCAAGCCCTACGTCTTCGACACGCCCACCGGTCAGCAGGTGACGCTGCCGGATCTCTTTGATGGTCGCAGCCAGCTCTTTCTCTACCACTTCATGTTTGGCCCGGACTGGGAGGAAGGCTGCACCGGCTGCTCATTCCTGTGCGATCACGTGGATGCTGCGCGCCAGCACTTCGAGCATCACGATCTCTCCTTCGTCGCCGTCTCGCGCGGCCCAATCGGGAAAATTGAGGCCTATCGCCAGCGCATGGGCTGGAAGTTCCGCTGGGTCTCCGCTGCGCACACGGACTTCAATCAGGACTTCCACGTCTCCTTCCCGCCGGAAACCGTGAAGGATGGCAAGATCACCTACAACTTCACCGAGCAGGACTACAGTGCCGACTGCGAAGAGCTCCCCGGCTTCAGCGTCTTCTTCAAAGACGAGGACGGCCAGATCTACCACACCTACTCCTCCTTCAGCCGCGGCGGCGAATCCTTGCTCGGCGCCTACCAGTTCATCGATCAAACTCCCAAAGGCCGCATGGAAAACGTGAACGGCAACCTCATGGACTGGGTGAAGCGCCACGACCGCTACGAAAACGACGGCCGCACCGCCGAAAAGAAATGCTGCGGCTGCAGCAGCACCTAAGTCCCATCACACTCCGGCTTTTCATCTTCATCATTCATCCTTCATCCTTCCCTTTATGCCCCTCTCAGCCCCCATCGACTCCCCGCTCTCGGAACGCGAACTCGTCCTTGTCCGTGAGACAGACGTTCCTGCCGCCAAACTCTACGCCGGCTGGACCTCACCTGAACTCTATCCTCAATGGTTCTGCCCGAAGCCGTGGTATGTGACCGATGTCGAAATGGATCTCCGCCCCGGAGGTTTCAGCCGCATGACCATGTGTGGCCCGGATGGCGAGCGCTTCCCCAATGCAGGCGTCTATCTCGAAATCGTGCCGAATGAAAAGATCGTCTTCACCGATGCCTACTCCGCCAATTGGGAGCCGAACCCCAATCACTTCTTCACCGCCATCGTCACCTTCGAGACCCTGCCTTCCGGCAAAACCCGCTACACCGCCCGCGCCCGCCACTGGACCAAGGAAGCCTGCGAAAAACACGCCGCCATGGGCTTCATGGACGGCTGGGGCAAGGCCTTCGACCAGCTTGTGGAACTGATGAGCAAGTAATTCAAAATGACGAATCTCGAATGCAGAACGACGAGCACCTGAGTTGCCGGCTGTGACTCTACGCTTCCCCGATCTGCAATTTCCCACTCAAATCCATCTTCACCCTTCACACCCCCACGCCCCTCTTATGTCCTCCTCCTTCATCCAACCCTACCTCTTCTTCGGCGGCCGCTGCGAAGAAGCACTCGAGTTCTACAAAACCGCCATCGGCGCAGAGACCCAGATGCTCATGCGTTACAGCGACAGCCCCGATCCCATGCCGCCTGGCATGCTCCCAGAGGGTTATGAGAGCAAAGTCATGCATGCCAGCTTCAAGGTCGGCAGCAGCGTCATCCTCGCCTCAGACGGCTGCGGTGGCGAGGAGAGCAAAGGCTTCCGCGCCTTCTCCCTCTCGCTCGCCCTGCCCGATGCCGCCGCGACCGACCGTGTCTTCAGTGCCCTCGCTGAAGGCGGCTCGGTGAACATGCCCCTTGGCGAGACCTTCTGGTCCTCACGCTTCGGCATGCTGCAGGACAAGTTCGGCATGGGCTGGATGATCACCATCGATCCCGGCGCGGACCCCAAATACAAAAACGCCTGATTCAAACCTTCACCGCTGCGCGCCATGCAAAAGATCAGCCCCTTCCTGTGGTTCAATGACAATGCCGAAGAGGCCGTGCGCTTCTACCTCGGCGTCTTCGAAGACGGCCGCATCCTCCGCACCACCCGCTACGCGGAGGTGCCCGAGGAGGAGAGGCCGCCCTGCCCTCCCGCAGGCACCATCATGTCCATCGAGTTCGAGCTCTTTGGCCAGACCTACACCGCTCTCAATGGCGGCCCCATCTTCACCTTCAATGAAGCCATCTCCCTGGTCGTCTCCTGCCAGACGCAGGAGGAAATCGACCGCTACTGGGATGCTCTCACCGCGGATGGTGGCAAGGCCGTGCAATGCGGCTGGCTGAAGGACAAGTTCGGCGTCTCCTGGCAGATCGTCCCCGCCATCCTCGCTGACCTCAATGCCTCCGGCGATCCCGCCGTCGCCTCACGGGTTACCCGGGCCATGCTCAAAATGATCAAGCTGGACATCGCCGCGCTTCAGCAGGCCGCCTCGTCTCCGCCGGATCACTCCAGCGAGATCATCAGTACCCGCCTCTTCTCCGCCAGCCGCGAGCGCATTTTCGCGGCCTTCAGCGATCCCACCCAGCTCGCCCGCTGGTGGGGGCCTAAGGGCTTTACGAACACCTTTGAATTCTTCGACTTCCGCGCAAGCGGCGACTGGATCTTCACCATGCACGGCCCCGATGGCAAGAACTACCCCAATCACGCCCGCTTCATCGAGATCATTCCTGCCGAGCGCATCGTCTATGAGCACGTCGCGCCGCATTTCCGCATGACCATCACCCTCGCAGATGCCGGCGGCGGCACCCACATGACCTGGTGCATGCAGTTCCCCAGCGCCGAAATTTGCGAACGCTTCAAGCCCATCTGCGTCCCGGCAAACGAAGAGAATTTTGACCGGCTTGAAGCTGAACTCGCGAATTAGAAAAAGCAGTCAACGGTCAAGAGTCGTCAAAAGTCGTGCCTTGACCACTCCTTGACCCCTTGACCACTCCCTGACCACTTTCCCCTCCTCCACCCCATCCCTCCCATGAAATACGCCACACTCGCCGCCTCCATCATGCTCGGACTGTTGTTCGTCACGTTCTCCAGCATCTTCTTCTTCGGCACTATGCCCGAGCAGAAGCTGAACCCCGAGGAGACCCACTTCATGGCCGCCTTTGGCCCCACGGGCTACATGAAGTTTGTGAAGGTATTTGAGATGCTTGGCGGCATCCTGCTGCTAGTGCCCAAGACACGCAATCTCGGGCTGCTCTGCGTCGGGCCGGTCATCGTCAACATCCTGGCCTACCATCAGCTGGTAAAAGGAGACGGCATTTTCAATCCCATCCTCATCGTCATCTGCGCCCTCTCCCTCTTCCTGCTCTGGGCAGAGCGCAAGGCCTGGGCCGGTCTGGTAAAGTGATGCGGGCACTCCTGCCCGCAGGAGCGGACGTCCCGGCACCTGTGTTTACGCACAGAAGCCGCAAACCATGAAAGGTCCCGTGCTCCCGCGCGGTTCAGGGTTGTTGCCTCATCCCAACCGCCATGACCTCACGCCGCACCTTCCTTGCCACCACCGCCATGACCGCCGCCACGCATGCGTTTGCGGCGCCAAAGGACCAAGACATCAAGATCGCCCTCATCGGCTGCGGCGGGCGCGGCACGGGGGCTTGCAATCAGGCGCTCTCCGCCGGCTCCACCATCAAGCTCGTCGCTGTGGTCGATCCCCTGGAGGGCAAGGCCCAGGCCGCGCTGGACATCCTGAAGGAAAAACACGAGGGCCAGGTGGATGTGCCGCCAGACCAGGTGTTTACGAATTTCGAAGACTACACCAAGGCCTTCGCACTCGCCGATGTGGTGCTCATCACCACGCCACCCGGCCCGCGCCCCTTCCTCTTTGAGCAGGCGGTCAAAGCCGGAAAGCATGTCTTCATGGAGAAACCCGTGGCTGTGGATGCCGCCGGCGTGCGCCGCGTGCTGGCCGCCTCCGAGGAGGCGAAAAAGAAGAAGCTCAATGTCACCGTGGGCTTTCAGCGCCGCTACCAGCCCAGCTACATCGAAATGATCCAGCGCATTCACAATGGCGAGATCGGCGATCTCATCTTTGGCCGCGTGTACTGGAACGGCACCTCGCGCCCTGGATTTGAGCGCCTGCCGGGCGAGAGCGAGATGCACTACCAGATCCGCAACTGGTACTTCTTCACCTGGATGAGCGGAGACCACATCCTCGAGCAGCATTGCCATAATCTCGACGTGGCCAACTGGGTCATGAAAGGCGAGATGCCCATCAAGGCCGTGGGCCAGGGCGGGCGCCAGGTGCGCCGTGGAAAGGAAAACGGCACCATCTTTGACCACCACACCGTCGAGTTTGAATACGAGAGCGGCATGCGCATCCTCAGCCAGTGCTGCCAGATCGGCGGCAAATGCGCGCGCGATGTCAGCGAGCACTTCCACGGCACCAAAGGCGCCGCCGATCTCGCCAACAGCGGCAAGTTCCTCATCAACAACCTGCCCCCCGGCGGCAAGCGCACCCGCAACAAGGAAGACCCCTACCAGCTGGAGCACGACGCACTCTTTGAAAACATCCGCACCGGCAAAGTCCGCAACGACGCCGACTACGCCGCACATTCCACCCTGATGGGCGTCATGGGCCGCATGGCCACCTACACCGGCCAGGTCATCTCGTGGAATCAGGCCATGGAATCCCAGGAAAACCTCGTCCCGGACAACCTCACCTGGGCCACTGAGCCGCCGGTGAAACCAGATGCCGAAGGCTGGTATCCCGTGGCGATTCCGGGCACGACGATGCCGATTTAAAAGGGTAAAAAAATTGAGGGTAAAAAGATTTCTCCAATCCCAGATTCTGAAATTTTTTTACCCGAAATCTTTTTACCCTAATCCTTTCATGCCAGCGCCGCCCAGCCCATGCGCCTTCCGTGCCTGCAGACACTTTTCATCTCCGATCTCCACACTGCGGCACGGCGTTGTACGCTGCTCGTAGATGCGGCATGAGACACAAGAGCCGATTTCACCTTCCAGGTTCACACACCGCACCGGTTTCTGCTCCGTCCCTTTGAAACACACCTGCCACGGACTCACCTGCACCAGCATGCTTTCATCCAGCCCCCGCTGCCCGGCCTCCTGCCAGTAGAAGGAGACGCGGTAGTGCGCGCAGCAGGCGCCGCAAGTCTGGCAGGGGGAGGCTGAGTCTGGCTGCGTCATGAAGGCCATGGGATTGGAAAGAGAATATCGGAGTGATACCAGAGAAAGGACAAACTGCGGGCTCAAAAGATAGCAATCTTTGCATACTACCGGGCATTTACTTGGCTGTTTTGCCAAATAGTCTGGTCTCAGGAAAAAGAGCACCCGCCGCTGCGGGCGCCACCACTCACCTTCCCCTCCTCCCATGAAAACGATCCAGGTGTATGATCCGCCCATGTGCTGCTCCACCGGCATCTGCGGCCCGAATGTCGATCCCGATCTCATCAACTTCGCCGCCATGCTCTCCCAGCTGGTCGGGCAAGGGGTGAAAGTGGAACGCCAGAATCTCGGACAGCAGCCCATGGCCTTCGCGCAAAACCCCGTGGTCAAAGACGCGCTGCAAAAGGAAGGCACCGCCGTGCTGCCGCTGATCTTCCTGGATGGAGACATCTATATGAAAGGCCGCTATCCCACGCGTGACGAACGTCCGGCCTTCTTCCGCGCCGCACTGGGCATCAAAGAGGAGGCCGCAGCATGAAGCTCCCGCCTTATGTGCCAGATCCCGCCACCGCCACCCGCTTTCTCTTTTTCACCGGCAAGGGCGGTGTGGGTAAAACCTCCCTGTCATGCGCGGCGGCATTGAAGCTTGCCGAGGCTGGCAGGCGTGTGCTGCTGGTGAGCACTGACCCCGCCTCCAATCTCGATGAAGTTCTGGAGACCCGCCTGACCAATCACCCCACTGCCATTGCTGGAGCGTCCGGACTGGAGGCGATGAACATCAATCCCGTCGAGGCCGCAGCAGCCTATCGCGAGCGCCTGATCGGCCCCATGCGCGGACTTCTGCCCGAGGCGGCGCTACGCAGCATGGAGGAGCAGCTCTCCGGCTCGTGCACCGTGGAGATCGCGGCCTTTGACGAATTCTCCGGTCTCATTGGAAATCCGGAGGCTGTGCAGGCCTATGACCACGTCATCTTTGACACCGCTCCCACCGGCCACACGCTGCGTCTCATGAGCCTGGCCAAGGCCTGGGATCAGTTTTTGGAAAACAACACCAGCGGCACCTCCTGCCTGGGCCCGCTGGCGGGTCTGGAAAAGCAGCGCGTCATCTACGAGGCCACGGTCCGGACGCTGGCAGACGCTGCAGCCACCACGCTCGTGCTCGTCAGCCGCCCTCAGATTGCCGCTCTGCGCGAGGCAGAACGTACCTCCAAAGAGCTGCGCGCAATCGGTGTTGGCAATCAATGCCTCATCATCAATGGCACTTTTGAAACGCAGTGTGCAAAGGATCCGACGGCGCAGGCCATGCAGCAGCGCGGCATGGCTGCTCTGGAGGCGGCGGGCGGCTTCATCCGCAGCATGCCCAGCTTCATCGTTCCCCTGCGTGCCATCAATATTCTCGGCATCGCCGGCCTGCGCGTACTGCTCAGTGGCGATGCCCCCGGCAGTCTTACGCCTCAGACGGCGGAAAGCTGGACTCCACCCAAAATGGAAAGCCTGGCAGATCTCGTCAGCACCATGGAGCAGCAGGGCCATGGCGTGATCATGACCATGGGCAAAGGCGGTGTGGGCAAGACCACCGTGGCCGCAGCCATCGCCGTCATGCTGGCCCGCCGCGGCCACTCCGTGCATCTCAGCACCACCGATCCCGCAGCACACGTGGCCCAGACACTGCATGGCCGGGTGGAGGGCCTCACGCTGAGCAAAATCGACCCGGCGGCGGAGACGGCCTCTTATCAAAACGAAGTGATGCAGGCCCAGGGCGGCGCGATGGATGACGCAGGCCGTGCCTTGCTGGAGGAAGATCTGCGCTCCCCATGCACGGAGGAGATCGCGGTGTTTCGCGCTTTTGCCCGCGAAGTCGGCCAGGGAGCCAGCCGCTTTGTGGTGCTCGACACCGCCCCCACGGGCCACACGCTGCTGCTGCTGGATGCCAGCGAGGCCTACCACCGCGAGCTGGAGCGCCAGGCCCGCAGCACCCAGCCCGAGCAGGTGCTCAGGCTTCTCGATCATCTGCGCGATCCCAATTATACCCGCATCCTGCTCGTCACGTTGCCAGAGGCCACGCCCGTGCATGAGGCCGCCGCTTTGCAGGCAGACCTGCGGCGCGCACGGATCGAACCCTTCGCCTGGGTCATCAATCAAAGCCTGCTGCACAGCGGCACCTGCGATCCGCTGCTGCAAAGCCGCGAAGCCTCCGAGCACCGTTACCTGCTGGAAGTGGTGGAAAAACAGGCGCACCGCACCGCGTGGCTGCCCTGGCAGCCGGAGGAGCCCGTGGGGCCGGATGCTCTCGCCCACCTGGCATCCTCATCCCTGCAGAGCGCCCGGGACACGTCTGAGCCTGTCAGCTCTTCTGCGCGATGATGAACACATGCAGCTCGGGGTGCTGATCGTATTCCAAGTGGCGAAGGATGCATCCCGCTGAGGCGAGCACCTGCAGTGTCTGCGGAATGCCAGGGGTGCTGTAGTGCATGGGCGGGCCCATGCTGCAGTCCTGCTTCTCCCCCGGAGAGTCCAGTCCGCCGAGCGTGAAGATGATGACGCCGCCCGGGGCCAGTGCGCCGCACAGCCGTGCGAGCACCTCCGCGCTCTGCGCCAGCGGCAGGTGCCAGATGCTGTCCCAGGCAGTGATGAAATCATACGTCCTCTCCGGATGCCACTGGCCCACATCCGCCTGATGAAAAACCACCCCCGGATGCCGCTGCCGTGCCAGCTCCACCATTCGCGCAGAGATATCCAGCCCCTCGGGGACATATCCGTGCTGCATCAGCAGCCGGATGAAACGCCCGTGGCAGCCGCAGCCCACATCCAGCGCAGGCCCGCCCTGCTGTGCACGGAACTTCAGCGCATGCTCGTGCTGGCGCATGCCGTTTGTTTCCAGGTGCGGCTCCAGCCACTGGTGTGCGATCTCATCGTAACTGCGGGCGACTTCTGCGGGTTGCATGGGAGGAAGGCAGAATCATGGCGGATCATTCGGTCCGCAAGCAATGCCATGCGGCCACCGCATTCTCCTCTTGTGCATCAGCAGGCGCTTTGAGTAAAACCGCAAACCTGATGAAATGTGGCTCCGCTCCGGCACGTGACTCATGCGCGCCATCACCGGCCTTCCTCATTCTTCATCTCCCGCCATGTCTTCCTCCTCCCCCAAATGGTACTCCACCGTCACCCGCTACCAGTGGCTGGTGCTCCTCGTCGCCTCGCTCGGCTGGGTGTTTGATGCGTTTGAAGGGCAGATCTTTAACATCACCCGCAAGTCGATGCTGGCGGAGATATTCATGCAGTCGCCCGACTCTGCGGATGTAAAGGCATGGGGGGACATCGTTCTCGGCTTCTTTCTGGTCGGTGGCACACTCGGCGGCTGGTTGTTCGGCATGCTCGCAGATCGCTGGGGCCGGAATCCGACCATGATCGTCACCATCCTCTTCTATTCGATCTTTTCGGGCCTGACCTACTTCGCCACCGAACTCTGGCATGTCTGCACGCTGCGCTTTCTGGTGGCGATGGGCGTGGGCGGTGAATGGGCGGTGGCCGCGGCGCTGGTGGCTGAAGTTTTCCCCAAAGAAGCCCGTGCACGCGCTTCCGGCATTTTCCATTCCACCAGTGTGCTGGCCACCTGGCTCGCAGGCATCACGGGCATGTGGGTCGGTGCCAGCTGGCGCTATGGCTACCTCATCGGTGTTGTTCCAGCATTGCTCACCTTGTGGGTGCGTGCCTCGATCCGAGAACCGGAGCGCTTGCAATCCGCGCAGAAGTCCATGGGAGATCGCGTGGGGAGTTTTCGCGAGCTGTTCAGTCATCCGGTGTGGCGGGTGCGCGCGCTTTGCGGCATGACGCTCGCCGCCGTGGGGCTCGGCACTTTCTGGGGCGTCACCGTCGCGGGGCAGGACTTGATGAGCCATCTCCTCACCAAACTCGGCTGGGCGAAGGATGTGGTTGAATCAGAATCCAAATTTGCCTACGGCATCGTGCAGGCCACTGGCGGCGGCTTGGGCATGCTGGCCTTCGGGCCGATATGCGAGCGCATCGGACGCAGGCGCACTTTTTTCATGATGCAGCTGCTCTCACTCATTGTGATTCCCATCGTCTGCTTTCTCCCGCAAAACTACTGGCAGATGCTCATTGCGCTGCCGGTCATGGGATTTGTCACGTTAAGCATTCATGCTGGGTTCGCCGTCTATTTCCCCGAGCTTTTCCCCGATCACCTCCGCGCCACAGGAGCTAGTTTTTGCTTCAACACCGGGCGCCTGCTCGCCGCGCCCATTCTTTTCACATCGGGAAAAATCAAGGCCGCCTATGATCCTCCCGTCGCCATCACGATGCTTTCAGGGTTGTTTCTCATCGGCCTTCTCGTGCTGAAGTTCCTTCCAGAGACCAAGGGCAAAGAACTGCCGGAATGACCCGCAAGCACCTGCCACCACGAGGCAGGTTCAGCGGGCATTCCGCGCCATCGTACTCAGCCATGTGGTGAATGGTTACAACCGTCCTTCCCGCCATGCCCGAATGCTGAGTGTGATGAAAACTCTCCGGCTCCTGGCTCTTCTCTCCGCTGTGCTGGCGGCTTCCTGCGCCCATACGGCCAAAGTTCGCGGAGTTCAGGAAGCCACCACCTCCTACCTCAGCGGCGGAAAAAAGATCGTGGTGGAAACCTATCTGCCAGCGTCGCCGGGGCGGCATCCGGCGGTGGCCGTGCTGTATGGTTCGGGAGGACTCATCAATGGCAAAGGAGACATGGTGGCCTTCGCGCGGCTGCTGGCCCAGCGCGGCATGGCGGCCTACCTGATCCATTACTTTGACCGCACCGGCACCCTGATCGCCGGAGACAAATCCATCGCCGCGGATTCGAAGATCTGGCAGGCCACCGTGAAAGACGGCATCGATTTCATCTCACAGCAGCCGGAGGTGAATCCGCGGGCGATCGGCCTGTATGGCTACTCCCTTGGCGCGTTTCTCAGCGTTGGCGCAGCCACCACGGACGCACGGATCGTGGCGGCAGCAGAGCTTTCGGGCGGATTGTTTCAGGGCTTGAAGGGACACACGCGCCGCTTCCCACCCATGCTCATCCTGCATGGCAGCGATGACCAGCGCGTGCGTATCAAGTTTGCCGAGGAGCTGCTGCTGGAGGCGCGGCGCATGCATGCGCGGCCCGCAGTGCACATCTACCCCGGAGAAGGCCACTCCCTCTCCACCTCCGCCGCGGCGGACGCCACCACGCGCGCCCTGATTTTTTTGCAGCTCCACCTGCACCCATGACCTCCATGTTTCCCGCCCTGGACCGTCTAGCTCTCGGCCTGTGCCTCTGTCTCACGCTGGCCTGCTGCTCCGTTCCCCATGCGCGTGACTTTGCAGGCAAGAAGCCCCCGCTGGACCCCAAGGCATACTTCACCGGCCACCTCAGCTCCCAAGGCACCGTCAAGGGTCCCGGCGGCAGGGTGCAGGACCATTTTACCACCCGGCTGCACGGCGTGCCAAACCGGCGTGGCCTCCTGCTCATCCAGGACTTCGACTTCCAAAGCGGCCGCAAGGTGCACCGCGTATGGGACATTCGTGTGGTGGACGAGCATCACTTCGAAGGTCATGCCAGCGACGGCGTGGGCATCGCCCACGGCGAGGCATGGGGCAATGCCTTTGAGTGGAACTACACCCTCGCCGTGCCGGTGAAAGGCCATCCCGTCAAAGTGCACTTCCATCAGATCATGGAGCTGCAGCCTGACGGGCTGCTCTACAACCGCGTGCAGTTCCGCAAGTTTGGACTGCGCCTGGGCACTGTCCTGGAGACTTTTCGAAAGTGAAGTCGCAGGGCTGATGTCTGCTTGCCGAAACGAAAAGCTGCGGCACGAGTGACCGCAGCCGTCTCACTCGCGCCGCATGCCCACGGTCCACTTCACTGCCAATCTCGCACGCCAGACCGCAGCCCCAGTCTGTGAGGTGGCAGGGGCGACAGTGCGCGAGGCGCTGCAGGCGGTCTTTGCACGGCATCCCGCGCTGCGCAGTTATGTCTTGGACGATCAGGGTGCTGTGAGACAGCATGTCGTGGTATTTGTGGACGGCACGGCCATAGCCGACCGCCGGCAGCAGGCCGATGTGCTGAAGCCGGATTCTGAAGTTTTCGTCATGCAGTCACTTTCAGGAGGATGAACCAACCATGAGCCAAAAATTGTATCTCGGGACACGCAAAGGACTCATTGAAGCCGAACGCAGCAAAGAAGGCTGGCGCATCACGCGCTGCTCATTCCTCGGCGTGCAGGTGCCCATGCTGCTGCCGCATGCCGAAGAGGGCGTGGTGTACGCCGCCGTGGAGCACGGGCATTTCGGCACCAAGTTTCATGCCTCCAAAGATGCGGGCGCCACGTGGGAGGAGCGCTCCTGCCCGGCCTACCCGCCCAAGCCGGAAGATGCGCCGGAGGTCATCAATCCCGCGAGCCAGCAGGCCATTCCCTGGGACCTGAAAAAAGTCTGGGCCCTGGAGGCCGGCGCAGCACCGGGAGAGCTGTGGTGCGGCACGCTCCCAGGCGGCTTGTTTCATTCCACGGATGCCGGCGCCTCCTGGCATCTCGTCGAAAGCCTGTGGAATGATCCGGGCCGTGCCAAGTGGATGGGCGGCGGCGCCGAGTGGCCGGGCATCCACACCATCCTCGTCGATCCGCGCAACCGCCACCGCCTGCTCATCGCCATCTCCTGCGGCGGTGTGTGGGAGTCTGTGGACAATGGCGCGAGCTGGAAAAACATCGGCTCTGGCGTTCGCGCCGAGTTCATGCCGCCGGAGCTCGCCTTTGATCCCGGCATTCAGGATCCGCACCGCATCGCCTGGAGCGCAGCGGACCCGGACACGATCTGGATGCAGCACCACAACGGCATCTTCCACTCCACCGATGGCGGTCAAAACTGGCGTGAGATTCTGAATGCCAATCCGTCCAATTTCGGTTTCGCCGTGGCCATGCATCCGCGGGATCCGCAGACCGCCTGGTTCGTTCCCGGCATCAAAGACGAACTGCGTGTGGCCTGCGACGGCGCCCTCTGCGTGGTGCGCACCCGCGACGGCGGCCAGACCTTTGAGCCACTGCGCCACGGCCTGCCGCAGGAGCACGCCTATCATCTGGTCTATCGCCACTGTCTCGATGTCTCCGGAGATGGCAGCACCCTCGCCTTCGGCAGCACCACCGGCTCCGTCTGGATCAGCGAAGACGGCGGCGACTCCTGGGACCGCCTCAGCGCCGATCTGCCTCCCATTTACTGCGTGCGGTTTGGGTGATGCTGGGTCCATTCAGGACGTGACGTGTCTCCCGATCTTCAGGCAGCCTGCGAGAGCACATTGCAGAGTTGGAAGAGCCCATGGCCCTACTCGCTCTTTTTCTCCGCCATCCACTCAATGCTCCCCAGCGCCTGAATCGCCGCGAGGAAGTCCGCATCCTTCCCATCATCGGCAAAGACGGTCACGGTGCCCAGCACATCTGGCTGAGGCGCCACCAAGCCGGTGCAGATCACCTTCGCGTTACCGGGTTCGACCGGCTTCTCCGCCAGCGCGGCATCGGTAAACACGGCCTGGCAGCCCACACCCTGCTTGAGCTTGATCGCCTCCATCTTCGCCGCTCCTTCCACCGAGCGCGCGGCAGCGGCCTGCTGCACCGTTTGCGCGGTCATCTCGATGTCCTTCTGCGTTTTGTAGTGCATGGAGCTGTTGAAGAAAGTCATCTTCCAGGTCTTGTTGGGGTCCGTTGGGGAGAAGAGCGCAAGCGTGTGCTGCTCGGCGGTGCCGATGCCCGTGGTCACACAGTGATTCCCCAGCTGCCATGCCGCAGGCACCACAAAACGCAGACGCCCCATGGCGCCCATCTCAAACTCCTGCGGCTCGCTTTTGGGCCGGGCAAAGGTGCAATAGATGAGAGACTCGCCCAGCTTCTTCAGCATGCGCGTGTCCTCGTCTGTCGGTGCAATGACCGAGGCATGCACATCCACCCATTTGCCCAGCATCTCGAAGCAGCAGTTGATGTTCGCCAGCGTCTGCTTCTCGCCCAGGCTCTCGTCCACGGTCACATACTCCACGCATTCACAAAGGGGCGCACTCCATTGCTTCACGCTGTCCTTTTGCACCATCGGATTCTGCGCGGCCTTCTGCCAGAAGTAATCGCGGCAGGCCTTGCTCTCGCCGCCCCCCTTGGGCTGATTCTCCACGTAAGCCGACACATTGAACCGCCCTGCATTGCCGCGATAGATCAGTCCATCGGCATCGAAATGCTGGCTTTCCACGGCAAGCACCGGCCCCTCAAATTTGATCCGCCAGCCCTGGCCGACCACGGGAATGACCAGCGTCTCAGCATGCAGCAAAGCGCTGCCGATCATACTGACCAGCAGCGCCGAGATAAATTGCCTCATGCCTCTGTAGATCGTTGCCGGAATGTTCACACCATCGCAGGCGCGAAGCCGTCCTTCTGTTTCTTCTTCAGCTTGCCCATGCGCACCAGTTCCACATCTGCCGCCACGACTTTGTACTCGGGGCACATTGTGTCGCCGTCGCAGCCCTGGCCGGTGACGTTGTTCACCATGGCTTCGGGGAAATGGAAGGTCGTGTAGAGCACGCCGGGCTTCACCTCATCCGTGACACGGGCTTCCAGTTCCACCTCGCCACGCGCGCTGAACAGGCGGGTGATGTCTCCGGTGCGGATGCCTTTGCGTTTGGCGTCCTCCGGATTGATGGACAGGAAGTCCTGGCCGACGATGTCGCTGTTGCCCGTGCGGCGCGTCATGGTGCCGCAGTTGTAATGCTCCAGAATGCGTCCGGTGGTGAGGATGAAGGGGAACTCCGCCCCGTTCGTCTTCAGCTCGGTGGATTCCTTCCACGAGAAGAAATGGAAGTGTCCTTTGCCACGGGTGAACTGCTCCTGATGCATGATCTGGGTGTCCACGCCGCCTTCCTTCACCGGCCATTGCAAGCCGTTCACACTCAGGTTCTCCCAGGTGATGCCTTTGAAAAAGGGCACGATTTGCGCGATCTCCGCCAGCACGCCATCCGGCGTGTAGTCCGCCTGGGCCACGCCAAAGCGCTGCAAGACTTCGCACATGATCTGCCCGTCCGGCTTAGTGCCTGCGAGCGGCTTCACGGCGGCATTCACCCGCTGCACACGGCGTTCGGCATTGGTAAAGGTGCCGCTCTTTTCCAGGAAGGACGAGGCAGGCAGGATGACGTCGGCATACTTGGCCGTCTCGGTCATGAAAATCTCCTGCACCACGAGAAACTCCAGGCTCTCCATGGCATGGCGCACGTGGTGGGCATCCGGGTCCGTCTGCACCACATCCTCGCCCATGAGCCACAGCGCCTTCAGCTTGCCCTCGATGGCGGCGTCAAACATCTGCGGAATCTTCCAGCCCGGCTCCGTCGGCGAAGGCACACCGTAGAAGGCTTCATAGCGCTTCTGCACCTCCACATCGGCCATCTCATAATAGCCCGCGCCCTGGTGCGGCTGGCAGCCCATGTCCGCGGCCCCCTGCACATTGTTCTGTCCGCGCAGAGGATTCACGCCCACGCCAGGACGTCCGATATTACCCGTCATCATCGCGAGATTCGAGATCAGCATCACCGTCTTGGCACCCTGCTCATGCTCCGTCACACCGAGGCCATGGAAGCTCATGGCGGCCTCCGCAGAGGCGTATTCGATGGCGGCGGCACGCACGAGATCAAGGCTCACTCCGGTGATCTTTTCCAGCTCTGTCAGATCGAGCGCACGCAGGCCGGTTTCAAACTCCTCCCAGTTTTCGCAGCGCTTCTTCACGAACTCCGTCTTCACCAGACCGGCATCGAGAATGCAGCGCGCAAACATGTTCAGCAGCGCCACATTGGTGCCCGGACGAAGCTGCAAGTGGTGCTTCGCATACGGCACGAGCTCGATCTTGCGCGGATCGATCACGATCAGCGGCGTGCCTTTCATGATGTGCTGCTTCAGCCGCGCACCTGTCACCGGATGTCCTTCGGTCGGATTCGCCCCGATGACCATCACGCAGCGCGTGTGCTCGATGTCTTCATACGAATTCGTCGCCGCACCCGTGCCAAAACTCTTCTGCATGCCCCACGCGGTGGGCGAGTGGCACACGCGCGCGCAGCAGTCGATGTTGTTGGTGCCCATCACATTGCGAATGAACTTCTGCATGAGGTAGTTCTCCTCATTGGTGCAGCGCGCCGAAGAGATGCCCGCCACAGACTGCCCGCCGTTCTCGGCCTTGATGCGCGTCAGATTGGTGAAGATGTGGTCATACGCCTCCTCCCACGTGGACTCCTTGAACTGCCCATCCGGCTGCTTGATCAGCGGCTTGCGCAGGCGGTCTTTGTGATTGTAGAACTTGAAGGCAAAGCGGCCCTTCAGGCAGGTGTGCGCATGGTTCACCTCCGCATCCACGGGGGCCTGAACACTCAGCACCTGATCGCCCTTCGTCGCCACATTCAGATTGCAGCCCACACCGCAGTAGGTGCAGATCGTGCGGGTCTTCTTCGTCGCTTCGATGGACTTGGAGAAAAACACATCGCTGATCGCCGAAGTCGGACAGGCCTGCGAGCACGCACCGCAGGACACACACTCGGAATCCGCAAACGACTCATCCAGTCCCTTGATGATCTTCGCATTGAAGCCACGACCATGCATGGAGAGCACATGCTGCCCTTGGATTTCATCGCAGGCACGCACGCAGCGGGAGCAGTTAATGCACTTCGCCAGCTCGGAAGTCATGTAGGCGTGCGAGTGGTCCTTCTTGCGGTCCAGATGGTTCGCCCCGGCCGGATAGCGCACCTTGCGGATGCCCACCTTCGCCGCCACGGTCTGCAACTCGCAGTTGCCACTGACTTCGCAGGTCAGGCAGTCCAGCGGATGATCCGTCAGCACCAGCTCCACGATGTTCTTGCGCAGCCTGCGCACCTTCGGCGATTCCGTAAAGACATGCATGCCCGCCGTCAACGGCGTATGGCAGGACGCCACCACCCGGCGCGGTCCATCAGGCTGCAAAGCCACCTCCACCGAGCACACACGGCACGCACCATACGGCTCAAGCTGCGGCGCATCACAAAGCGTCGGCACATGCCCCCGCCCGCAATGCCGGTCGATGAAATTGAGAAGCGTGTCGCCTTCATTGAACTGGCAGGCTTCGCCGTCGATGAATGCGGTAAGAGTGGAGAGATCCTTGACCATGGTTGCGCGCGTGGATGGTGGGGGCAGAAGTTTGGGAACAGTTTACTGATAAGAACCGCCTTCGGGAAGGTGTTTTCGCAGGAAATTGATGGGATTTTCAGGCATGAGGGATGGCCTGAAAAGTCCTGCTGCGGGTGTTTACTACGCCCTTGATGCCGCAAGAGATTCCTCGCGATCAGCCCTGACAGCCATGATGACGTCTACCGCATCAAAAGGCTCGGTGCCAGTGAAGACGAGAAAGCCGTCCCGGTCCACAAGCTGCGCGGGCGTCGGCTGGGGAACGCCTTGATCAGGCTCAATGGTCAAAGTGGCATTCATGTACATACCCGAGTCGAACTCAAAGGCACGAGCCACCGCCCGGCAGACGCTTACGCAAGAAATTCATGCGCTTTTCCAAGGGCATGGCGAGCCGGCGACGGATGAGATCAGTGAGGTGCTGATCGCTTTCGGCTTTGAGCGCGTCGAGGACCTCCCGCCGAGTCGGACGGCGGCTTTGAGGGCGACTGGTGCTTGGTTTGCTCATAGAGGGTACGTTGAAGAACTTCCATCACCGCCGCGTCCCGAGGGCGGGCAGCGGCTTGCTTGCTGCCGATAATATCCGCCAGCGAGGCGACAATCAACGGAGCGTTTTCGAGGGTCAGGCGGACGGCGCGCGAGCGGAGACTGCTGAAAGATTTCACACCATCCACCACTGGCATGAAATCAACTTGAAGGCCCAGATCATCATCCACCATGCGATAGAGCCTGGACACCGGGTAGTAGGGACGCAGGATGACGGCCTTCAGCTCTTTCGCCACAGCCTTGAGCTTTCGCATGTTGACCGGCGTGTCACGAAACATGAAATCAAAGTCGAGCGTCGTCACCGGTGCCCCGTGAATGGCCGCGCCCGCATTGCCTATGAGAATGGCCTCAAGCCCATGCTTCTGCATGGCCAGCAGGACTGCTCTTAGCAAGGGCGTTGCGGTCATGGACTCGTCTCAAAATACCCCTTCAGCTCCCCGTCAAAATGCTGCAGCGCATTCTTGATCGGCAGCGGCACACCACCACCGAGGGCGCAGAGGCTGGTCTGCTCCATCGTATCGAGCAGGTCGGTGATGAGTTCGCGGTCGATCTTGAAGTTTGAGTCGGCACGGGCCTTGGCCACGAGTTCCTTGCCGCGCGTGCTGCCGAGGCGGCAGGGGAAGCATTTGCCGCAGCTTTCGTCCGCCGTGAACTGGAACATGTGCTGGATGTATTCGATCATCGGCATGCTTTCCGGGATGCTGACGACGCCAGCGTGGCCGAGGAGGAAGCCGGCTTTTTTGAAGCTTTCAAAATCCACCGTGAGCTCGCCAATGTGAGACATAGGCACGATGCCCCCCAGCGGGCCACCGATCTGCACGGCCTTGATCTTGGTTTTGAAGCCGCCCGCAAGATCGAAGACGGTCTGCAGCGGCGTGCCCATGGCGACTTCGTAGATGCCGGGCTTCACAAAATGCGAATCCAGCGAGAGCAGCTTCGGCCCGGTGGACTGAGGTGTGCCGATCTGTGCATAGGCTTTCCCGCCCATGGTCAAAATGGCGCGGAGATTGGCGAAGGTCTCCACATTGTTGACGATCGTCGGCTTGCGGAAAAGGCCTTCGATGGTGGGAAACGGCGGCCGTGTGCGGACTTCGGGCCGCTGGCCTTCGATGCTTGCGAGCAGCGCGGTCTCCTCTCCGCAGATGTACGCGCCCGCGCCCTTGATGGTCTTGAGCATGTAGTTGAAGCCCGTGCCGAGGATGTTCTTCCCCAGCAGGCCCGCAGCGCGCAGGTCTTCGATGGCTTCGTTGACGATGGTCACTGAATCCGGGTACTCCGCGCGGATGTAGAGGATTCCATTCTCCGCACCGGCATACCAGCCTGCCACCATCATGCCCAGCAGCACGCTGTGCGGCTGCTTTTCCATGAGGTATTTGTCGATATAGGCACCGGGATCTCCCTCGTCGGCATTGCAGACGATGTACTTCACCGCGCCCTCTGCGGCACGGCAGCTGGCCCACTTGAAATGCATCGGGAAGCCCGCACCGCCTCGGCCACGCAGGCCGCTGTCCTTGAGCTCGGCGTTGAGCGCATCACGATTTCCCTCGGTGATCAGCTTCTTGAAGGGCGCATAGTAATCCTCGATGCCTTTGAACTCCGCCGTGAGAATCGCGGGCTGCAGGTGCGAGACCACCGCGTAGCGATCCTCCGCGTCCCCCTTCCCTGTCTTTACCAGGTCCGCCACGGCATCATCGCTCTGGCCGGAGTAATTCTTCCCCTGATACTGAAAAGCGCCGCCCTCATGGCAGCGGCCGAGGCAGCAGATGTGGCCGATCTCCTCCGGCTTGAAATGCGTCTCCAGCGTGTGGTGCAGCTTGTCCTGGGTGCCGGCGCAGAGGCAGGCGCTGCCGTTGCAGAGGAAGATCTTTTTGCCTTCGTTTTCCTTTTTCAGGAAATCGTAGAAGGACACCGCACCCAGCGTGATGGCATCGCCAAAAAGATGGTCCTGGCCCATCTGGTGCACCACCTCGTTCTTTTCAGCCGTGCCCGCCTTTTCGGCGGCATCGACCATGCGTTCAAAGACGTTTTTTTCGACACCTTTGCGAAAAGAGAGGGCACTGAGATTTTTGGACATGCGTTGGTTGGGAAAGATTAACGGTCAAATCCTGCGAATGCATTCTCAAAAATTGAGATTCCACCGCTCTCGCCATGGTCTTTCCCACCCAGGTCCCCTGCCGCTACCGGCCGGGCCGCCGCCCGTCAGCGCTTTTTGCCAAACAGCAAACGCCAGGCATACATGAAGATCAAAGCTCCCGCCACGGCGGTCGCGATTCCCTTCAGGCTGAAGCTTCCAGTCATGTCATGAAATCCCAGCTTATGGCCCAGGTAACCGCCAACGATGCTGCCGATGATCCCGAGCAGCACCGTCGTGATGGGATTGATGCCCTGCCTGCCCGGCATGATGATTTTAGCCAAAACGCCCGCCACCAAACCGAGTGCGGACCAGATGAGGAGTGCTTCCAGTGTCATAAGTGCGCCCATGCTAGCGGCTCGCCCCATCCGGCTCAATTCCATTCCTATCTCTTCTTTGCAACCTCCTGCCAGGCGCTCCAGCCGCCCTTCAGCACAAACGCATTTTCAATGGGCAGCGTCTGCTTGAGGCGTTCCAGGATCTTGCGGCTGGCATCGCATTTGGCCGCGTTGCAATAGACGATGATGGGCTTCTTGTTCGTCTGCAAAGTGTCCAGAAGCCCAAATAACTGATCTTCAAAATGCTGCTCATTCAGCAGCACCGCACCGGGCACATGCCCGGCTTCATACTGCTCCTGGATGCGCGCATCGATCCACAGCACCTGGCCGCCCCAGCGCTCCTGGATGACCTTCATGGACACCTCATCATTCCGCAGCGGCTCCTGCACGAGATACAGCGCGGGAGCACGCGGGTGCCAGACATGGGTGGCCCAGGCCGCCGCAGAGGCGAGAAGCAGCAAAAACGTGGCCTGAAGAATCGCGCGAAGCATGGGCAGCGAGATGATCAGGGCTTGGAAGTCGCGGCGGCAGACGCAGGCGCTGGAGCCCCCTCAGCGGCCGGAGGAGGCTGCGGCTCGGGCTTCTGGGTGATGGTGAAAAAGGCCAGCTGGTTTCGGTACTTGGGGATGCTGCTGTTCGTCTCGATCTTCAGCGCCCCGATGGTGGTTTCCTGCGTGCTGTCAGGCGTCACATTGATGAGGTACTCGCGCCCCTCCTTGATCTCCTTCATCTCAAACTTCACGTTCTGCCGGGTGGGCGTGATTTTGATGATCTTCATCGGCTCTGGTCCGACGATCTTCACCAGACAACCCTTTTTCACCGGCTCATCGCCGATCCACCACTGAAGGTTTTTCGGAATGATGTCCACCACGGCGGGCACATCGAGGATGAAATTGATCTGCCAGTCGGGATTCTTGGGGTCGTCCGTGTTCACCGTCACGAATTTCTCGTGCCTTCCCACAAAGGTGGAAACCTTGAAGGAGGCATGCCCCGTGCCCACCTCCCCGGGCTGATACTCCGCCTTGTCCAGCGTGGCGCTCAGGCAGCTGCAGGCGCTTTCCAGCCCCAAGACCTTCACCACCTTGTCCCCTTTGTTGCGGAATTTGAACGTGGTCTCCACCTCCTCGTCCTCCGGCTTCGGTTTCAGCTCGATCGCAGGCACGTCGAGCGCCAGTTCGGCGTGCACGCAGGCGGTGAACGCAAACAGGAGGAGGGAGAGGCGGCTGGCTGTCATGGAGAAATATAGCACATCCCGCCCCCCCGAATGCAAGGGCTGTTGACGTCCGGGGGCATCCGCGCACTCTGCCCGCCCTATGCGCTTCGCCATCTGCAACGAGACCTACCAGAACTGGACCTTTGAAAAAATGTGCGAGGACGCCGCCGCCGCAGGCTACCACGCAATCGAGCTGGCCCCCTTCACCCTTAAGGAAGACCCGCGCGAACTCACGGTGGAAGAAGCCCTCACGCTCTGCGCCAAGGCCAAGTCCTTCGGCCTGGAAATCCTGGGCCTGCACTGGCTGCTGACGAAGCCCTCATGGTTTCACATCACCACGCCCGATGCGCTCCAGCGCAGGGAAACCGTCAAATTTGGCCGCCATCTCGCGCAGTTCTGCGCTGCCACCGGAGGCCGCATCATGGTCTGGGGCAGCCCGAAGGCCCGCACCACCCTGCCTGAATGGAACTATGAAGACGCCTTCAACCGCGCCGCCGAATGCGTGCGCGGCGTGGCGGAGGAATGCGGCAAATACGGCGTCACCATCGCCATGGAGCCGCTCGCCCGCACCGAGACCAACTTCCTGAATACCGCCGAGGAAACCATCCGCCTCTGCAAGCTCGTGGACCACCCCTCCTGCAAACTGCACCTCGATGTGAAAGCCATGAGCGATGAGTCCAAGTCCATCCCCGACATCATTCGCGACAGCAAGGAATGGACCGTCCACTTCCACACCAACGACGCCAACCTCCGCGGCCCCGGCCAGGGCGCGATCAAGTACGAGCCCATCATCGCCGCCCTCCGTGAGACGAACTACAACGGCTACCTTTCCGTCGAAGTCTTCGACTACACTCCGGATGCACCGACGATTGCACGGCAGAGCATCGCGTATTTGAAGCAGGTGATGGGCCAGTAGCCCCTTCCGCCCCCGCATATCCTGCTCCTCAGACTCAGGCACCGCATCCGGCGATTTGTGAAACGCCGGGTTGCTTAACCCACCTGAGGCTGTCTGCTGTGTCATGTCGCAGCATTTGAGAGGATATTCCTGACCACCCCCATTCTGCCACAACGCATCGCCTTTCTTGGCGACTACCTTCCACGCCTTTGCGGCATCGCCACCTTCACGCACGATCTCAGTGAAGCCATTGCCGCCGCCGCCCCCGCAACCGACTGCTTCGTCGGTGCCGTCAATGACCGCCCGGAGCGCTACGACTACCCGCCACGCGTGCGCTTTGAGATGCAGGAGAAGGATCTCGACTCCTACCGGCGCGCAGCGGATTTTCTGAACTTCAGCAACGCAGACGTCCTCTGCGTGCAGCACGAGTTTGGCATCTACGGCGGCCAGGCGGGAAGTCACTTGCTCGCGCTGCTCAAAGAAGTGCGCATGCCCGTGGTCACCACCCTGCACACCGTCCTGCGCGAGCCCAATGCCGCCCAGCGCAAGGTCATGGAGGAGCTCGTGCGCCGCAGCGACCGCGTGGTCGTCATGGCGCACAAAGGCGCGGAGATCTTGCGCGAGACCTATCAGGTGCCGGACTCCAAGGTGGACATCATCGCCCACGGCATCCCGGACATGCCTTTCGTGGACTCCAGCTGCTACAAGGCGCAATTCGGCGTGGAAGGGCGCAAGGTTCTTCTCACCTTCGGCCTTCTCGGCCCCGGAAAGGGCATTGAGCATGTCATCGAAGCCCTGCCCGAAATCGTGCGTCAGCACCCGAACGTCGTGTATCTCATTCTCGGCGCCACGCATCCGCATCTGATCGCCCATGAGGGGGAGCGCTACCGCCTCAGCCTCGAACGCCTCGCCGAGGACCGTGGTGTCAAAGAGCACGTCATCTTTTACAACCGCTTTGTGTCCCTTGATGACCTCAAGGAATTCATCGGCGCCACGGACATCTACCTCACTCCTTATCTCAATGAAGCGCAGGTGACCTCCGGCACACTCGCGTATGTGTTTGGCGCAGGCAAAGCCGTCGTCTCCACTCCCTACTGGCACGCGCAGGAGCTGCTGGCAGATGAGCGCGGTGTGCTCGTGCCCTTCCGCAATCCCGCCGCCATTTCCTCAGCCGTCTGCGGCCTGCTCGATGATCCGGCACGCATGGAAAAAATCCGCCACGATGCCCATGCCATGGGCCGCGAGATGATCTGGCCCGCCGTGGCCCATCGCTACCTGGAATCCTTCCAGCATGCACGCGCGGACCGCAAAGCCATACCGCGCACCGCCTTTGCCGGATGGACCCTGGAAAACCGACCGTACGAACTGCCACCGCTGCGCCTCGACCACGTCATCCGCATGAGCGATGGCACCGGGATCTTCCAGCACGCCATCTTCAATGTGCCGAATTTCCACGAAGGCTACTGCACCGACGACAACGCCCGCGCCTTCATCCTCTGCAGCATGCTCGATGAACTCGGCGGCCAGCCACCTGCGGAAAATCTCGGCAGGCTCGCCACCAGCTACCTCGCCTTCCTCGCCGCCGCGCTCGACTATAAGACCGGGCGCTTTCGCAATTTCATGAGCCATGGCCGCCAGTGGCTCGAAGCCGCCGGCAGCGAAGACAGCCACGCCCGCGCCCTGTGGGCGGCTGGCATCGGCGCTGGCCGCTCGCGCAATGACGGCCACAGCCGCCTCTCCGCCCAGTTGTTTGAGCGCGGCCTTGCGGCGGTGACAGACTTCACCTCCCCGCGCGCCTGGAGTTTCACCCTCCTCGGCATTCACGAATTCCTGCGCCGCTTCCCCAGCAACACCGCCATCAGCGCCATGCGCGTCACCCTCACCGGCCGCCTCGTCGCTCTTTGGAATGCCTGCTCCACCGAGCACTGGCCCTGGTTTGAAGACAGCGTCACGTATGAAAACGCACGCTTCTGCCAGGCGCTCATCTTCAGCGGCCAGTGGCTGCCAGATCCCGCGGCGCTGGAGATCGGCCTCAAGTCCCTGCGCTGGCTCGTTTCCATCCAGAAGACCCAGTCCGGATGCTTCCGCCCCATCGGCAGCAATGGCTTCTATCAGCGCGATGGCGCGCGTGCCGACTTCGATCAGCAGCCGCTCGAAGCCCAGGCCATGGTCGCCGCCTGCAATGAAGCCTTCCGCGCCACCCAGGACAGTTCCTGGACCCGCGAGGCCCGCCGCGCCTTCGAATGGTTTCTCGGCCGCAATGACCTCGGCCTGCCGCTTTATGATTTCACCACCGGTGGCTGCGGCGATGGCTTGCACCACGACCGCGTGAATGAAAACCAGGGAGCCGAGTCCACCCTCGCCTTCCACCTTGCCCTCGCAGAGATGAACTGTGCCGAGCACCTGACCACACCGCCGCCACACAATTCATGAGTTCCGTCCGCATCCTACGTCACGACATCGCCCTTCTCCCGGAGTGCGGACGCGTCATCATCCGCCCCTTCATTCCCGGCAAGCCGGAGATCAAGGCCAACATCCTCGCCCGCGCCCTCGCTTTGAACGAAGCTGAGGCCGACCTCCAGCTGCAGGAGATTCTTGTCGAATTCGCCTCCCGCCATTTCGACATCGAGTCCCTCCTGCTCTCCCATTACGAAAAGGTGCGCCACAATATCGAAGGTCAGCCCACCCTCTCCCGCGTACGCCAGCTTCTCATCGGCGCCCTCTTCTCCGGCGAATACTCGCTGGAGTCCGCCGCCCTCTTCAATCCCTCCATGGTTCCGCACCCGGATCAGAGCGGTGTCATGGCCGGCGGCATGCGTTTCATCATGAGCCTGCGCGCCACCGGCGAAGGCCACATCTCCTCCATCGAGTTCCGCACCGGCATCATCGCTCCGGAAGGAAACATCAGCATCGAGCCCGTCTCCCGCTTTGTCTCCCTTCCAGAAGTGGTCCCCAATCCCACCTACAAGAAATCGCGCTTCATCACCAAACTCCAGGAGATGGGCTTCACGGGCATCCACGCCGCCGCCGTCATGGAGCCTCTGGCCGAAGCCTTTACCCTCCATGAGCTCGATGCCAGCATGCAGCGCGTGCGCCGCGAAACCAAAACGGCCGGCCCCGAACTCCGCCGCGCCCTCGAGTGCTTCCGCTGGCTGGCCGACTCCAACTACGAGCTGAACTTCTCCTCCAAGCTCGCCCTCAGCGAACGCATCATCTTCCCCGTCTCCCCCAATGAGACCAACGGCATCGAAGACGCCCGCTTCGTCCGCTTCATCGAAGACGATGGCTCGGTGATGTACTACGCCACCTACACCGCCTACAACGGCCGCGCCATCCTGCCCCAGCTCATCGAGACCCAGGACTTCCTGCACTTCCGCGTCCTCACCCTCAATGGCACGGCCGTGCAAAACAAAGGCATGGCCCTCTTCCCACGCCGCATCGGCGGCCGCTACGCCATGCTCTCACGCCAGGATGACGAAAACCTCTTCATCATGTTCTCCGACAGCCCTCATCATTGGAGCGATCCCCAGGTCATCCTGCGCCCCTCCCAGATGTGGGAATCCGTCAAAATCGGCAACTGCGGTTCTCCCATCGAAACATCCGCAGGCTGGCTCGTCATCACCCACGGCGTCGGCCCCATGCGCAAATACTGCATCGGCGCGGTGCTCCTTGATCTCAACGATCCCACTCAGGTCATCGGCCGCCTGCGCGAGCCCCTCCTCTCCCCGGAAGGTCATGAACGCGAAGGCTACGTGCCCAACGTCGTATACAGCTGCGGCTCCATGCTCCACGGCCCCGAGTTGATTCTTCCCTACGCCATGAGCGACAAGGCCTCTGCCATCGCCACCATTCAGCTGGACGAACTGCTGGCAGCACTGAAAGCAAGCGGGAGCTGATCGCCCCGCCCCTCCCTTCACCCAAAAAAAGCGGGATGACCTTTCGGCCATCCCGCGTGTGTTTGAAATCAACTGACCCCGGCCGCCTTATTCCTTCGGCTTGTCAGGAGCCGGTGCTGGAGGAGCAGGTGGCGGAGCCGGGGCATCGCCTTCGGCTGGAGGACGACGGAAGCCGCCCTGACCTTCTCCGGGAGGGCCGCCTGCACCGCCAGGGGCGCCGCCGCCTTCACCGGGACGGCCCATGCCACCGCGGTTGCGCATCATTTCGCGCATTTTTTCCATAGCCTTGATGTACTCGTCTTCGGAGATGCTGCCGTTGCCGTCCGCATCCATGCGTTTGAAGTTTTCCTTGGGATCTCCAAACATGCCGCCACCGCGCTGGCCGCCTTCACCGCCGGGGCGCACGCCCTGGCCTGGCTGGCCGCCAGGAGGTCCGCCGGGGCTGCCGCCTTCGCCACCTGGTGGACGACGGAAGCCGCTGCCGCCGCCTTCACCACCGGGAGGTCCGCCTTCCGGACGGCGCATGCCCTGTCCGCCTGGGCCGCCCTGACCACCCTGCCCGCCTTGGCGCATCATCTGGGTCATCTTGCCGATCTCGTCCTGGTCCACAAAGCCGTCCTTGTTGCCGTCCATGCGGCCAAAGCGCTCTTCGCTCTCCTTCTTGCCGAGGGCGTCGAATTCTTCCTTGCTGATCTTGCCGTCACTGTTGGCATCTGCGCGTTTGATGAATTCCGCGATGCGTGCACCGGGATCGCCACCACCACCGCCGGGGCCGCCAGGGCCGCCCTGAGGCCTGCCGCCGGGAGGAGGACCACCTTCAGGTGGTGGTCCTTTGGGAGCGTCCTGAGCGCTGGAGAGGCAGGTCAGGCTCAGAATGCTGAACCCGTAGAGGAATGTTTTTTTAAGTTTCATGTCGTGCGTTTGTTTGGTTAGTGAGAGCACCACGGCTCAAACAGACCCCCGTCAGATTGGTTGCAAAGTTTGCAGAAAAAAATTACGCCAGTTCCGCCAGCAGCGCCTGGTTCAGGCTCACACCCGCGATGAAATTCTCGATCGGGAAGTTCTCATTCGGCGCGTGCGCCTGGCAGTCCGGCAGCGCCAGTCCCAGCAGCAGGGTGTCCGCATTCAGCACGTCTTTGAATGCCTGCACGATGGGGATGCTGCCGCCTTCACGGATGAGGGCGGTCTTGTCTCCAAACACCTTTTTCAGCGCACGCTGGGCTGCGGTGCCGAGGGGGGAATGCGGGTCCATGAGGTACGGCATTCCCGTGTGCCCGGGCTTGATCTCAATGCGGACGCCCTTCGGCAGATGCGCGTGGAGGTGCGCGGAGACACGCTGCAAGATCACATCCGGCTGCTGGTCAGGGACGAGGCGGCAGGAGAGCTTCACAAATGCCTCGCGGCCGATCACCGTCTTCGAGCCTTCCCCCTGATAGCCACCGCCGATGCCGTTCACCTCCGCCGTGGGCCGTGCCCAGCGGCGCTCGCGCTCCGTGTAGCCCGGCTCGCCAAACAGCGCGGGTGAGCCGGTGAGCTCCAGCATTTCGGCATCGCCATCGCCCAGATCCGCCCAGGCCTTCCGCTCCCAGTCGGCGATCGGGCGCACCCCGTCGTAGAAGCCTTCAATCATCACCCGGCCCTCGGCATCGTGCAGCGTGGCGGTGAGCCGCGCGATGGCCGTCACCGGATTGGCGATGGCCCCACCGAAGATGCCGCTGTGCAGATCGATCGACGGCCCGTAAATCTTGGCCTCCAGGCACGCGATGCCGCGCAGTCCGTACGTAAATGTGCCCACCCCCGGCGCCACCATGCCTGTGTCTGAAATGGCCACCACATCGCACTTCAGCAGGTCCTGATTTTGCTGTAAAAACGGCTTCAAATTCGGGCTACCGATTTCCTCTTCTCCTTCAAAGAGAATCGTCAGATTCACCGGTAGGTCCGCATGCTGCGCCAGCGTTTCCGCCAGGCCCTGCATGTGCGCCATCAGCTGCCCTTTGTTGTCCGTGGCTCCGCGGCAAAAGATGCGGCCATCACGGATCGTCGGCTCAAACGCCGGAGACTTCCACTCTCCCAGCGGCTCCGCGGGCTGCACATCGTAGTGCCCATACAGCAGCACCGTGCGGCGTCCGGCAATGTGCTTGTTCTTCGCCACGAGCACCGGATGTCCCGGCGTTTCATGCAAATCTCCCACCAGCCCCATCTCCCGCACCTTGCTCAGCAGCCACTCCGCGCAGGCCCGCGTGTCAGCGCGGCGGGTGGAGTCAGTGGAGACGGAGGGGAATCGGAGGCAGGTAAGGAGGTTGTCGAGGCCGGGAGGGTTCATGGGTAAGGAGCAATGACGAACGCAGTCCACAGTAGGTCAAGCTCTGCCATCAAAGCAAATTCGTCCTCGTCCTCAATTCGGCGGCATCTCAAAATCGAAACGATGCCTCTCCCTGGCTGCCCTCCGTCAGCAGGCCGCCACAGGCCCGGCGGGTTCAGGGCTTGGCCTCCTTGAAGTTGCTCGGCCATGCGCCACCTGCGATGTCGTAACTCACATTTTCAGTTTTGTTTCGTTTCCACCATTCACTCAGGCTGTCCTTCGGTCCATTGAGATGAACGGTTCCCGGCTGCCTGCATTCCACCAGTTCTGAGACCTGCTCGTCCGCAACAACGCAGCCCATCATGGCTGGAACTTTGAGTGTGGAGGCACTGTAGCGGGCAACGCCCAGTTTGAATGCTGCTTGATCAGTAAACCAAAGCCCGCACAGCGCATACAACTGCCCAGGCAGTGTCGCCTCCTGCAATAGAACCTTGAAAGCCGCGTCTGCATCTTCCTCCTTCAGCAAGATTTGAAATGAGCGAACAACCTCGGGGGTCGTTCCCGCAAATCCCACGGCAGAATCATAGAACTTGTCAGCCTCCTTCAAGACCCGAAATGCTTTTTGTCCCCGGCTGGTCAGCCCAGGTGCGGAGTCTGTGCAAGCTGTAAGCGTCAACAGCCAGATGAGCAGAAGAAGCTTTTTCATAGGATCGTCTCAATCTTTTTTACATCCCTTCAACGGCTACAAGTTCGAGAAGGCGCGAACACGCCCACACAGCCCCACATCCTCACTTCAGCTTCTTCACCTCAATCTCCCCCACACTCCCCTTCCCTCCATAGAGGTTCAGCAGGATCCCGGCTTTCGGGCCCTGGGTGAGTTCGGTTTTAAGCTCGATCACGGCTTTGTCATTCACCATGACGGTGAGCTTGTCCCCTTTGGATTCAAAGGCCACGCGCTGCCATTCTTTGGCGGCATCCACGCGGGTGTTGGCGGCTTTGAGATTGGTCTGGCTTTCCACATCGCGCACGGCAACCACGCCGGTCGGCGTCACAGCGATGTTGATCTTGCGCTGCGCCCCGGGACGTTCTCCAGGCGTGTAAAAGCCGAAAGCGATCCATGAGCAGGCCCAGGGCTTGACCAGCAGCTGGATGGAGGCGTCCTCGACCGGGGCATCAAAGGCACGCCAGATCACCGCGCCCTTGGCGGCCGCCTGATCCATGACGAGCGCACCGGTGGCTGTCTCAAACTTTGCCGCTTCCTCGCCTTTGGGAAAGATCCACTTCTCATCCAGCTTCTCCGCCTTGAAGTCATCGGCCAGGATGACATCCCCCTTCAGCCTCATGGCCTTCGGCGGCTTCTTCTCCGCCGCATGCGCGGCGGTGGTGGCGGCAAGCAGCAGGCAGAGAAAGAGGCGGAGTTTCATGGCTGGCGGAGGTCTTGAAGTTAGTGCTTCACCTCTCCTTCCGGACCATGCGTGGGCGGGCGGAAAAAGAGAAGCAGCAGCACGATGCCCGCCAGCGCCATGCCGGTCGGCACCAGGAAAAGCTTGTGGTAGTCCACAACGCCGTCCTGCGTGTAGCTGGCGATCAGCTGGGGGAAAAGCTTGCTGGCCACCACCATGCCGATGCCAAGGATCAGCAGATTGAAAAGCCCCTGTGCGCTGGAGCGGATGTCCTTCGGAAACACGGCGTCCACAAAGATGTACACCGTCACAAAGAAGAAGGCGTAGCAGATGCCGTGCAGCACCTGCACCGCAATGATGAGCCACTGATTCTCCGGCGTACCGAAGAAGGCAAAGATCCCAAAGCGCACCGCGTGGCCGATGATGCCGATGATCAGCGTGGGCTTCCAGCCAAGCTTCTTGAGCACCGTGCCGAGAACCAGCATCGTCAGAATTTCCGCCACCTGACCGATGCTGCTCACCACCATGCTCATGTTCGCAGAGATGCCGACCTTTTGCAGGAATCCGTCGATCACCACGAAGTAGCCGTTGTGGATGGTCGAGTCGATGAAAGTGACGATGAAAAGGATCAGCACGAAAGGATTGCCCAGCAGCTTCAGCGCCTTGAGCCAGGCCACCTTGTCCTCTTCACCCGCAGCCTTGCGCGGCGGTGTGTGCGGCAGAGTCAGGCTGAACGCCGCCAGCACCAGCGAGATGATGCCCGCCACGATGAACACCCACTTCGTCTCCGAAGCGCCTGCCTTCTCGCTGAGCAGAAAGATGAAGGGCCAGCTCACGATGATCCAGCCGATGGTGCCGCCCATGCGCACAAAGCCAAAGTCCTTGGCCGGGTCCTTGAGATTGGCGAAGGCCAGAGAATTCGTGACGGAAATCGTGGGGACATACAGAAGGCAGTAGATGACGAAGCAGGCGAAGAAGGGCCAGAAGCTGGTCTGAAACGCCGTGGCGATGAGTGCAAGGCCGCCGATCACATGGCTGAAGGCCAGAAAGCGCTCGGCGGAAAAGTTGCGGTCGGCAAACTGGTTGCTGAAGAAGATGCCCACGATGGAGGCGATGCCGAAGGAGCTGCCCACCAGCCACTGCTGATCCGGCGTAAAACCCAGCATCCCCATATAAGAGAAGATCTTGATCTGCCACGCCCCCCAGATCGCGATTTCAAGGATCATCATGAGGAACAGCTTGAACTTGATGGACGATTGCGCGGCGGAGTCAGTCATAAAAGAGTGGCCGCGAGGCTAGGGAGAGCGCCACATCTTGGCAAGGACAAAACCACTCCCAGCTTGAGCCGGGCAAATCCCGGTGATATTTAGAAAGATTATGGTCCGCAAAATCGTCCGCTATCCAGAACCCGTCCTCCGCGCCAAGTGCCGTCCCGTGACCGAAGTCACGCCCGAAATCCGCACTCTGGCCGCTGACATGCTGGAAACGATGAAGGACGCCAACGGCGTCGGCCTGGCCGCCCCCCAGGTGGCCGAGGACATCCAGCTCGCCGTCATCGACGTCTCCCACAATCCCGACTGCATCACCTTCATGAAGGTCAATGGCCAGGAAGTGGACATGGTGACGCACATGCCCGTCATCTTTATCAATCCCCAGCTCGATCTCGGCAAGGACAAGGAAGTCGGCGAAGAAGGCTGCCTCAGCTTCCCCCGCCTGCGCGGAGACGTCCGCCGCTCCAGCGAGATCAAGGTCACCTACACCGACCTCGACGGCAAAACCGTCACCGTGGAAACCGACGGCCTCCTCGCCCGCGCCTTTCAGCACGAGATCGACCACCTCAACGGCATCCTCTTCATCGACCGCCTCAACGCCGTCGCCAAAGTCGGCATGAAGCGCAGGCTCGCCCGCCTCATGCAGGAGTGGGAAGAGGACGACGAATAGGCATTGCAGCAAAACTCCAGGCAGCATGTGCGGGAGCTGCCTGGCCGCATGCACGGAAGCACTGCATCCCAGAGCATGGTTTTGTTGGTTTCAGCCTTGAAACGGAAACGCATGGAACGGCGCTCCCACCTCACCCTCTTTGACATGAGCTTTTCTCAACCTCCGTGCAGAGTGTGAACTCGGGAGCCGAAAGTTTCGCAGCTTTTCCCCAGTTGCTACCAAGGCTCCTCGGCGGTCTGCAGCAGACTACCCGAACAACCCCATCACCGGCTTGCCGGTGGAGAATGGCGGACGGGAAAGGCCGGTATTCATGGTGAGATCATTCAAAGGCACTCCCAGCGCATGGAGCACGGTGGCATGCAGATCCTGGACCGTGACGGGATTGCTCACAGGCGCGGAGGCGGTCTTGTCGGACTCGCCGTAAACCGCGCCGCCGCGGATGCCACAGCCGGCCACGATGGCGGAAAAGCACTTGGGCCAGTGCTGGCGTCCGGGCGGCCCTTGAGTGAGGATGATCGGTGTGCGTCCGAATTCACCCACCGCCACGACCAGCGTGTCATCGAGCAGGCCGCGCTGCTTGAGATCAGTGAGAAGCGCGGACAGCGCCTGGTCAAGGCGCGGCAGGCAGAAGTTCATGCCATAGGACCCGCCGCCAAAGGCATTTCCCATGCCCATGTTTCCGCCGTGCATGTCCCAGCTGGAGCTCGGCGGACCGCCGCCTTTTTCATTGGGCGCTGCACCCACCCAGCCATTGACAGTGATGAAGCGCACACCCGCCTCCACCATGCGCCGTGCCAGCAGCAGATTCTGCCCCAGCGGGTGCATGCCATAGCGTTCGCGCACGGCCAGCGGCTCGCTTTTCAAATCAAAAGCCTGTCGGCCTTCCGGACGCGTCATGGAGTCATAGGCCTTCTCCCGGAGTTCATTCCAGTCCTTTCCCTGCGGATTGTCCGCGAGGAGCTTGGACTCGAGATCGGCCAGCAGCTTGCGCCGTTCCCACAGGCGTTCGGGATCACCCATGTCGTAAATCTCAGGCGCCTTGAAATTTGGCATGGCAGGGTGGTTGTCCGCCGAGCCGACAAACACCGGCGCGTGCGCAGAGCCCAGGTAGCCGCCGGAGCCGATGTTCGGCGCGCAAAAAACCGGCGGCCCCACGCATTTGATGAGCCAGGCATTGGAGACAAGGTTTTCTTCACTCGGCAGATGCTTTGCCACCACCGAGCCGAGATAGGGCAGGCCGTCTGGCTCGCCCTGCTTCACGCGCTCGATCAACTGCCCGCTGAGCAGGTTGTGCATGGCGTCGAAGTGATTGTTGATCGGCCCCGGGTGCGTCATGGAGCGGATGAGGCAAAAATGATCGGTCACCTTCGCGAGCATCGGGTGCAGCTCGCTCAGGTGCATGCCCGGCACCTTGGTGCGGATGGGCTTGTACGGCCCGCGGATCTCAGACGGAGCGTCCGGCTTGAGGTCCCACGTGTCGAGCTGGCTCGGGCCGCCGCACAGCAGGAGAAAGATGCAGCGCTTCTTCGAAGCCACCGCTTTGCCCGAGGCATCCAGCTTGTCCTTCCCCACGACCAATCCAGGGATGGCGAGATTCAGAGCGCCGATGCCACCGGCTTGAAGAAACCGGCGCCGCGAGGTCGGGAGGATATTCATAAACAGAGGCTGTTTGAAACAAACGCGATATTGCCGCTGGCAACATGCCCCGTGCAGACCCCGGGGTTGAATAGCTACGGCACCACACGCCTGGATTTCTCATCTTCGGGACGGAAACCCCCATCAGGAAGGCATAGATCGGCTCTCGGCAGTATCTGCCTCTCCTCACAAACTCCTCTGTTTGGCAGGGGTGATTAATAGTTTTCGAATGGAGCCAGCAGTCGGGGTCGAACCGACGACCTGCGGTTTACAAAACCGCTGCTCTACCACTGAGCTATGCAGGCACATTCGTGAGGGGCCATGATCATAAACGACTGCGTTCATTCGGCAAATGGATTTACAACCGGATTAGCCGGGGAATGATCACCCTTGCCGCATGCTCATCACCAGCTCCTCCAACGAACGCATCAAACACGCCCGCCGCGTCCGCGAAGGGCGTGAGCGCGATCTCATTTTCATCGAAGGCGAGCGCCTCGTGGCCGAGTGTGTCTCCTCCGGCCTCAAACTGCACGCCTGCTTCACCGCCGAGGCCCCTTCCCCTTCTCAGCAGGCCCTGCTGGAGCGCATCTCCTGCTCCGTCTTCCAGCTTTCCGAATCCGTCCTCGAATCCCTCAGCGATACCACCTCCACCCAGGGCATCATCGTCATCGCCGAGCGCCCCTTCCCCGCGCTGGACAGTTTCTTTGCGGCTGACGCCCCACTCATTCTCGGCCTCGACCGCATCCAGGACCCGGGCAATCTCGGCACCCTCGTCCGCACCGCCGAGTCCGCCGGCGTCAGCGGCCTCTTTTCCTTCGCCGGTTCTGCAGACGCCTTTTCTCCCAAAACGCTCCGCAGCTCCATGGGTTCCGCCTTCCGCCTGCCAATTCTGCCAGACGTCTCCGGCCTCGGCACCATCGAAACCTGCCGCGCTCGTGGCATCAAATCCGTCGTCGCCACCGGCGAGGCCGACCTCCTCCACTACGACTACGACTGGCGCCAGCCCACCCTCCTCATCCTCGGCAACGAAGGCCGCGGTGCCAGCCCCGAAATCATGCAGGCCTGCGATGCCCGCGTGCGCATCCCGCTGCACGCGCCGGTGGAATCACTGAACGTGGCAGCGGCAGGCGCTGCGATCTTGTTTGAGGCCGTCAGGCAGCGCCGGTAGCAGAACGTAGGATGGGCGTGGCGACAGCCCGCCCGTCTGTGAGCGTGCTGCAAACACACCGGCGTACGAACACCCTCGCAGTCGGGCGGTTTGGCGGAGGAGCATGAAGGTGATTGCGCACACCCTCGACGCCAAACACGCCCAACCTACACTCACCCAATCTCCGGTAGCTTCCACTCCCCACGGAACGGCCGCGCATTCATGAGCGCATTCGCCGCCTCGTCATTCGTGAAGTTCTCCGCCTTCGGGTCCCACACCAGCTTGCGCTTGGCCTTCAGCGCCATCGCCGTGAGCTGAGGCAGCGTGTCTGAGCGCACAGCGGTCTCGATGTCACAAATCGCCCGCTGCTTGTTCTTGATCGCATCCACAAAATTGCGCGTGTGCTCAAGGCTGGCGATCAGCTTGATCGGCATCGTGCCCTCCTTGTTCGCAGGATCGCGCAGGATGGCGTCATCACTCGCTTTGATGTTGCCCCGCAGCACATGCACCCACCCATTTTCTCCGATGAAGCGCGTGCCGTGGCCGATGTCCATGTTCTTCTCGTTCACAAAAGTGATCGGTGCCGCGTTTGCATACTCAAAGCGCATCTTCCACGTCAGCACGGCATCGCAGCCGCCTTTGTCAGGGTACGTCGCCTCGCCTTCAACACTGATCGGCCCCGTCTCATCCGTGCCATTGCCCCATTGCGCGATGTCCAGGTGATGAATGCCCCAGCATGAGATCATGCCGAGGGAGAAATTCGTGATGTTCTCGTGGTTGTCCCGCTTGAGCTTTTCCACATTGAAGGCCGTCATCGGCGCAGGCCCCACCCAGCGCTCCCAGTCCACATGCTCCGGCACCGACTGCTCAGCGAAATCAGGCCCGATCTTCCCACCCGGCACCCCCACCTGGATCTCCTTCAGCTTCCCCAGCCGGCCGTTCTGCGCCAGCTCGCAGGCCCAGCGAAATTTCAGATCACTGCGCTGCTGCGTGCCGAACTGAAACACCACGCCCGTCTTCTTCACCGCCGCGCGCACATGCTTTGACTCCTGCATGGACATGCCCATCGGCTTCTCATGGTAGATGTGCTTCCCATTCAGAATCGCATCCGTCGCCGGAATGCTGTGCCAGTGCACGGGCAGAGCCATGAGCACTGCGTCGATGGACTTGTCCCGGTTCAGCTCACGGAAATCGCTCATCACTTTCAAGTCCGCGCTGCCGTAGCGCTCCGCCACCGCCTGCTGCGCGCGCTCGATGTTCTTCTTGTTCACATCACACACGGCCGTCACGCGCACATCCTCGTGATTCAGAAAGGCCTTCATGTCATGCGTGCCCTGAGAGCCCGCGCCGATGACCCCCAGCGTGATCTTGTTCGACGGTGCCGTCTGCGACCGCAGCACGTGCGCAGGCACAAACATCGGGGCGACACCCGTGGCGATGATCTGGGAGAGAAAGGAGCGACGAGTCTTCATGGAGTGGTTGGGAAAAGGCTGGAATCACGAATGCTACGAAATCCGCCCCTAGGTTTTGAAGGACAAAGTTTGGGCGAAATCAGACAAATCAAAATCCCCTTCTGCGTTCTGAAATTTTTTCAGCCCTCATTATTTTGCCCTGAAAATTCCGTTCTGACGTCCCCAGCCTTGCGTATACCCTCATCACTCTCCACACCTCCACCATGTCAGAACACTCTTTCGACTTCATCGTCATCGGCGGCGGCAGTGGTGGCTACGCAGCAGCCCGAACCGCCCACAGCGCCGGCCTCCGCGTCGCAGTCATCGACGGTGCCTCCGAGCTAGGCGGCCTCTGCATCCTGCGCGGTTGCATGCCCAGCAAGACCCTCATCGAATCCGCCAACCGCCAGCTCCACATCCGCCACGCCGAAGAGTTCGGCCTCAAGGCCACCTCCCACGGCGTTGACATCCGCACCATCCGCGACCGCAAGCGCACGCTCATCGCCGATTTCGCCGGTTACCGCCAGGGCCAGCTCGAAGACGGCCGCTTCGTCCTCCATCGCGGCTACGCCCGCTTCATCGACGCCCACACCATCGAGGTCACCCCACGCGATGGCTCATCATCCTTCCAAATCACCGCCCGCAGCTTCTGCATCGCCACCGGTTCCGAAGTCATGGTGCCCAATGTGCCCGGCCTCGCCGAAACCGGCTACTGGACCAGCGATGATGTGCTGGATGCGGACACACTGCCCAAAACCATCGCCGTCCTCGGCGGCGGAGCCATCGCTCTCGAAATGGCGCATTATCTTGAGGCCATGGGCTGCGGCGTCACCCTCTTGCAGCGCAACACCCAGCTACTCACCGGTCAGGACCGCGAGTGCAGCGATGTTCTGGTGAAGGCCTACTCCGAGCGTGGGATGAAAATGCATCTCGGCACACACCTGAGCAGCATTTCCAAGCACGAAGGCCGCAAGCGCATCTCCTTCACCCAGGACGGCCACACACACGCCATCCTCGTCGATGAAATCCTCCTCGCCATGGGCCGTGTGCCTGCGACGAAGGGCCTGAATCTCGAAGCCGCAAAAGTAGCGACCCACAAAAGCAAGGTCGTCGTCAATGACCGCATGCAGACCTCCCAGCCCCACATCTTTGCAGCGGGCGATGTCTGCAGCCCGCTCGATGTCGTGCACATCGCGATCCAACAGGGTGAGATCTCCGCGCGCAATGCCGCGAAACTTCTCCAGGACAAACCAGCCGACGAAACGATCGACTACCGCCTCACGCTCTTCGGCGTTTTCTCACACCCGCAGATGGCCGTCGTCGGTGCCACCACCGAAAAGCTCAAGTCGGAAAACATCCCCTACCTCGAAGCCAGCTACCCCTTCAATGACCACGGCAAATCCATGGTCATGGGAGAGACCGCCGGCTTTGTGAAGATGCTCGCCCACAAGGAAACCGGCGAAATCCTCGGTGCCTGCGTTGTCGGCCCCGAAGCGACTGAGTTGATCCATGAAGTCGTCATCGCCATGAACTTCCACTCCACCGTGCAGCAGTTCATGGCCATCCCGCATTATCACCCGACCCTCAGCGAAATCTGGACCTACCCCGCTGAGGAGATCGCGGATCAAATCACAGGCTGAGTCAAGAGGTCGAGGTGGTCAAGAGTCGGGCCGCAGGTTCCTTGACCGCTTCTTGACCACTCCTTGACGACCACTTGACCTCCCCTGAGCAGCATAGGACATCACAATCCCAAGAAAAGGCAGGTGGCGACGGACGTTTGCATAGACATTCACGTCCCACCATGCGTCACGCCTTTCTCATCCTCCTGGTCGTCCCCGCCCTGCATGCCGCGGAGTCCGCTAAACTCAAATACAACCGCGATGTGCGGCCCATCCTCAATGAGAAGTGCTTCCACTGCCACGGCACGGACGCCAGCCACCGCAAAGGAGACCTGCGCCTGGACCTGCGCGAAAGCGCCATCAAACCCGCGAAATCCGGAGACATCGCCCTCGTCCCCGGAAAGCCGGACTTGAGCCAGCTCATCTCCCGTGTGGAACTCCCGCACGACGATGACGACGTCATGCCGCCGGACAAAGACGGCAAGCCACTCACCGCCGAAGAAAAAGCCATCCTGCGCCAGTGGATCAGCGAAGGCGCGGAATATCAGGGGCACTGGGCCTTCATCAAACCCGAGCGCTCCCCCGTTCCGGAAATCAAGGATGCGGCCTTCACCATCCGCAATCCCATCGACTCCTTCATCGCCGAGCGCCTGAAGGAGGAAAAGCTCTCCCCGTCTCCCGAGGCCGACCGCGCCACGCTGCTGCGTCGCGTCACGCTCGATCTCACCGGCCTTCCGCCCACGCTGGAGGAGATCGCCGCTTTTGAAAAAGACACATCTCCGCAAGCCTACGAAAAGGTGGTGGACCGCCTCCTGAAATCCGAGCACTACGGCGAGCGCATGGCCATGCAATGGCTGGACTTCGCCCGTTTCGCGGACAGCCACGGCTTTCAGACCGACAGCAGCCGCGCCATGTGGCCCTGGCGGGACTGGGTCATCAAGGCCTACAACGAGAACAAGCCTTTCGATCAGTTCACAGTGGAGCAGATCGGCGGCGATCTCCTGCCCAATGCCGCGCGCGATCAGATCGTGGCCACCGGATTTAACCGCAACCACCGCATCAATGGCGAAGGCGGCATCATCGCGGAGGAATGGCGCATCGAAAACATCATCGACCGCGTGGAGACCACCAGCTTCACGTGGCTGGGCCTCACGCTGGGCTGCTGCCGCTGCCATGACCACAAGTATGACCCCTTCTCGCAGAAGGACTTTTATTCGCTCTTCGCCTTCTTTAACAACGTCACCGAGAGCGGCACCATCCAGGGCGCATCCAACCGCAGCGGCGGCAACTCCGAACCCGCCATCTCCGTACCGGATCCGGAGGAGGAGAAGCAGATGGCTCAGCTGCGCAAAAAGATCGACGCCGCTCAGGCCAAGGTCACCGAGACGCAGCTCCAGCTCCCCAATCTTGTGGCCAGTTGGGAGGCCGAAATGGAAAACCCCGCCGCTGAGAAGAAGCCCATGTGGGAGCTGCTGCCCATAGCGGAGGCCAAGTCCCAGGGCAAAGCCTCCCTGCGCAAGCTGCCGGACGCCTCATGGATCGCCGGAGGGCGCAATCCTGACTCAGACACCTACACCCTCACGGCACCGCTGGCAGAGGGCAGCTTCACCGGCCTGCTGCTGGAGGCGCTGCCAGACCCCACGCTGCCAAATCAAAGCCTGGGCCGCGCGCCCAATGGCAACTTTGTGCTCACCGGCATCGAGGCCACGCTCAGCGCCCCCAGCCTCAAGCAGCCGGTGAAAATCACCTTCGCCCGCGCCGAAGCGGACTACGCGCAAAAGGGTTACGATGTGAAACTGCTTCTGGACAAGGATCCGAAGAACGGCTGGGCCATCGATGGCAATGACCCGACGAAGCGCGTGGAGCGCAATGCCATGTTCCTGGTGGAAAAAGCGGTGCCTGTGCCCGCCGGTGCCACGCTGAGCATACGGCTGCTGCAGCAGTCCCGCTTTGCCGGACACAATGTCGGACGCTTCCGCCTTTCCACCACCGATGCCGAGCCCGCGCTGGCCAGCCTGGACGGAACCGGAGGCCCGCCTGCCGCCGTGCTGGCGGTGATGAAGACGCCCACGGAAAACCGCACGCCGCAGCAGCGCAGCGAGCTGGAAAAATACTACCGCGCCAGCGTGGACAGCCCCCTGCGCGATGCCGACTACGCACTCGCTGCCGCCAAGGCCGAGATGGAGAAATATGAGCGCACCGTCCCCTCCGTGATGGTGATGAAGGAAGGTCCCGTGCGCGATGCCTTTGTGCTGAAACGCGGCGAGTATGACAAGCCCGGAGACAAGGTCAGCATGACCACCCCCGCCGTGCTGCCGCCCATGCCGAAGGGTGCGCCGCAAAACCGCCTCGGCCTGGCGCAGTGGATTGTCTCGCCTGAAAATCCCCTCACCGCCCGTGTGTGGGTGAACCGCGCGTGGGAGAAATTCTTTGGCGTGGGCTTGTGCAAATCTTCTGAGAACCTCGGCACGCAGTCGGAGTATCCCGTCCATCCTGAGCTGCTCGACTGGCTGGCCACCGAATTCATCCGCTGCGGCTGGGACATGAAGGCCATGCAAAAGCTCATGGTCATGAGCGCCACGTACCGCCAGTCGTCCAGGCTTACTCCCGCGCTGCTGGAAAAAGATCCTGAGAACCGCCTGCTCGCACGCGGCCCGCGTTTCCGCCTGCCCGGTGAAGTGGTGCGAGATCAGGCGCTGGCCATCGCCGGACTGCTGGTGCCAAAGATCGGCGGCCCCAGTGTGAAGCCTTACATGCCCGAAGGCGTGTGGGACGAAACCAGCAAATACGGCGACCTGCGCGGTTACAAGGCGGACACCGGGGAGGGGCTCTACCGCCGCAGCTTTTACACCATCTGGAAGCGCACCGCCGCGCCGCCCACCATGCTGATCTTTGACGCGCCCACGCGCGAGATCTGCACCGTGAAACGCAGCCGCACCAACACGCCGCTGCAGGCGCTCTCATTGCTCAATGAAGTCACCTTCGTGGAAGCCGCGCGCGGCCTCGCACAGCAGATGCTCCAGCACGGCGGCGCCACGCCCGAGCAGCGCATCTCCTACGGCTACCAGCGCGCCACGGGCAAGGCCATCGAACCCGCCGCGCTCAAGCAGCTCACCGCCGGCGTAAAGCAGCGCCTCGCTGAATTCCAGGCCAAACCCGCCGACGCCACCGCCCTCATCGCTCAAGGCGCCACGAAGGCCGATGCTTCGCTGAACGCCGCGGAGCTGGCAGCTTATACCACGACTGCATCCGTCCTTTTGAATCTCGACCGCGTCATCACCCGCGATTGATCGGACAGAAATAGAACAGAAAAATTCACACTCAGAAGTCTGGAAAAATTTTTCTACCCCTAATTTTTTTACCCTCAATTCCCTCTCTCATTGAAGGTCAGCCCCCTCTCCGCCATGCACCAGCACTTCCCCTCTTCTTCGCTGCACATTCAGGACCGCCTCAACCGCCGCATCTTCCTCAAGAGCAGCACCAGCGCCATCGGCGCGGCGGCGCTCGGCTCCCTCCTCCACGACGAAGCTGCCGCAGCCTCCCCCACGCGTTACTTCCCCAACTTTGCGCCGAAGGCGAAGCGCATCATCTACCTCTTCCAGTCCGGTGCGCCGTCGCAGATGGATCTGTTCGATCCCAAGCCTCAGATGGAAAAGCATCGTGCCGAGGATCTGCCCGCCAGCATCCGCCAGGGCCAGCGCCTCACCACCATGACCTCGGGCCAGAAAGCCTTTCCCGTCGCTCCATCACTTTTCAAATTCGCGCAGCATGGCCAGGGCGGCATCTGGCTCAGCGAGCTGTGGCCGCATCTTTCCACCGTGGCGGACGAGATGTGCGTCATCCGCTCCATGTTCACGGAGGCGATCAATCACGACCCGGCGATCACCTTCTGCCAGACGGGCTCGCAGCTCGCGGGCAGGCCCAGCATTGGCTCCTGGCTCAGCTACGGCCTTGGCAGCGCCAACCGCGACCTGCCCGCCTACGTGGTCATGACCTCCTTCGGCACCGGACGCCGCGATGACCAGCCTCTCTATGACCGCCTCTGGGGCAGCGGCTTCCTGCCCACGCAGCATCAGGGCGTGCGCTTCCGCAATTCCGGCGACCCCGTGCTCTACCTCTCCAATCCCGCCGGCGTGGACCGCCCCATGCGCCGCCAGATGCTCGATGAACTCGCCGCGCTCAATCAGCGCGATTTCGAAGCCTTTGGCGACCCCGAAACCGCCACCCGTATCTCCCAGTATGAAATGGCATTTCGTATGCAGATGAGCGTGCCCGATCTCGTGGACATTTCCAAAGAACCGCAGCACATCATCGACAGCTACGGCCCCGAGGTGAAAAAGCCCGGCACCTATGCGGCGAACTGCCTGCTCGCCCGCCGCCTCGCCGAGCGCGATGTGCGCTGCATCCAGCTCTTCCACATGGGCTGGGATCACCATGGCGGTCTGCCCAATGCCATCCGTGGCCAGTGCTACGACACCGACCAGCCCACCACCGCGCTCATCAAAGACCTCAAGCAGCGCGGCCTGCTGGATGACACCCTCATCGTCTGGGGCGGCGAATTCGGCCGCACCATCTACTCCCAGGGCACGCTGACTCCTACGAACTACGGCCGCGACCACCACCCGCGCTGCTACTCCCTCTTCATGGCCGGTGCCGGTGTGAAAAAAGGCGCCACCTACGGCGAAACGGACGACTACAGCTACAACATCGTCCGCGACCCCGTGCACGTGCACGATCTCAACGCGACGATCATGCAACTCCTCGGCATCAACCACGAGCGCCTCAACTACAAGTTCCAGGGCCTCGATATGAGGCTAACGGGCATCGCGGGGAATGTCGTGAAGGGAGTCTTGGCCTAGCCCAATCCTCCTCTTCCTCCTACTCCTCCTCCCTTTTTCCGGCATCCCCCTCGTCGTCCTCGATCTCAAAGCCCTGCCACACGCATCAGCCTGCATCGAGGTACCACAGCTGCCAACACCAGATTAAAACCACTAATCGAACACTAATCCCACACTAATAAAGAACCATTCCGGACATTAGTGTTTGATGAGTGTGCGATTAGTGGTTCAACCATCCGGCTCCTCACCCATCCTTCCGCTCCCGCTGCCGCGCCCGAAACTCCCCCGGCCCACACCCCACCTGCCGTGCAAACATGCGGCTGAAGTAGCACGCGTAATCCTGCCCGTGACGAGCGCGTCCTTTGCGGGCGAGATTGCCCGCGCTACTCCAAGACCGGGCCTCGATAGGCGCCTGACGGGTATTGGGGGAATGTGGTAAAGGGCTTGCAAGCTTGAACCGATTTTCCGCCTTAACGTCATCCCAGCAAAAGCCCTTCAAAATCTAGCCCCTCTTAAAAACTCCTTCTGAGGCAGCAGCGCACACACAAGTTTCCAAAGCCGTTGTGCTGGCTCAAAGATGCGTTGGAAGTCATGGTAGCCACGGTAATCTGAAAGGATACAGCCTTTCACTCGGCTATACGTGCCATCCTCGGCGTGTACCTCGATCGCAAGATTACCCGCATCAAATCCTTTTCTGATACGCGCAGAAAGCCCTGGAAAATCAATGCAGGCAACTGCGCCTTCAAGCGCGGCAAAATCATTCTCACTCAATTGAGTTTCATGAGTTGGCGAGATCTCCACCCACTCTCCGCCTTTCCTCTCAGCCAAAACTTGGCGAAAAGCTCCTGCACGCGTAATCTCAACAGTGCACCGATGATGAATCGGTGAAAGGCCTGGAGAAAAAGTGATGTGTAACCAATGCGACTTCATCGGAGTCAAAGCTTAGTAAATGATTCAGCTCGCTGCACTTCTGCATGGGCAGATGCTCGACGAATAAATGGGCGCTTTTCCATCATGAATAAAGCCCAAAAAGCCATCCCTCGGAGTGTTTGATTAGTGTCCGATTAGTGGTTCCAAATCCGCCCCCCTCACCCACACTACGTCCGCGACCCCGTGCACGTGCACGATCTCAATGCGACGATCATGCAACTCCTCGGCATCAACCACGAACGCCTCAACTACAAATTCCAGGGCCTCGACATGCGCCTCACCGGCATCGCGGGGAATGTCGTGAAGGGAGTCTTGGCCTAGCCCAATCCTCCTCCTCCTCTTCCTCCTACTCCTCCTCCCTTTTTCCGGCATCCCTCGTCCCCATCCCCCTACTCGTCCTCGATCTCAAAGCCCTGCCACACACATCAGCCTGCATCGAGGTATCACAGCTGCCAACACCAGTTTAAAACCACTAATCGAACACTAATCCCACACTAATAAAGAACCAGAATCTGGATTCTGATTCCGGACATTAGTGTTTGATGAGTGTGCGATTAGTGGTTCAACCATCCGGCTCCTCACCCATCCTTCCGCTCCCGCTGCCGCGCCCGAAACTCCCCCGGCCCACACCCCACCTGCCGTGCAAACATGCGGCTGAAGTAGTGCCGGTTTGGAAACCCAAACTCCACCGCGATCTGCTCGATCGTCTTGTCCGTCAGCGCCAGCGCCTCTCCCGCCAGCCGCAAGCGCGTGCCCAGCACATACGCAGCGGGCGTCTGCCCCGTGTGCTCGCGAAAGGAGCGGATAAATCTCTCCACGCTCATGCCCGCACGCTCCGCTAAAAACGGATTCGTCAGCCGGCTGTGCGGTGCGCGTGTGATGAGGGCCAGCACTGCCGCCAGACGTTCGGGCAGCGCAGGTGGTGAGCTGGTTTCCAGTGCGGCAAACACCGTGTGCAGCAGTGCCGCGCTGAAATGGTGCAGGCGATGATCCCGCAGCTCCGTCTGCTCTTCGCGATGGGTGGAAATCAGCCGCGTCAGCATGGGCCGCAGCGCATCATCCACCGCGATGACGATGGGTTCCGTCGTCATCGTCACGCCCGGCCGCGCCGTGGTGAAGTGCAGCCAGAAGTGGCTCGCCTTCACCGGCCCGCAGCAGTCAAAAACCGTGTCTGCCGGGATGAGCACCACGCACTGCGGCCCCAGCGGAATCTTGCGCCCCTGATAGAGCAGATGACACCCCGGCTTCGGATTGTGGTAAAAGCGCCAGAAAGGCGAATCCACGCCGTGATGGTTCCAGTTTTCCAGCGCAGGCTGGTAGCCGCTCTCATGGATCAAAAATGGCGTCCAGCCCGACTGTGCCACACGCGCCAGATCCACGCCCCACGGCGTGGTGTAGTTCAGGTATTTGCGGCGGGTGGGCATGCGTTCTGTAGAATCAGATACGCCAAACCGCGCCGCATCTACCAGCTATTCCAGACCACCTCAGCAGAATAAGACATAAATCATCCACAAAGAGGCACAGACGGGGAGCGTTGGTTCTGGGAGTCTACCCCCGGCCCGCCCTTAAACGCAAATCTTTGCCGCAGCGCTGCTGCCATCCGAAATCATAAATCGTAAATCATAAATCATAAATCATAAGTTTCCCCGCTCCGCATGCCCCGCCTTCTCCTCATCCTCCTCGCCTTCCCCGCCCTGCTCTCAGCAGCCGCGCCTGCCAAGAAGGTGAAGTTCAACCGCGATGTGCGCCCCATCCTCTCGGACAAATGCTTCTTCTGCCACGGCCCCGACCCCAAGAAGCGCGAGGCCGACCTCCGCCTGGATGTGCGCGAGGCTGCCGTGGAGGCCAGGGCCTTCGTGCCCGGCAAGGCGGACATGAGCGAGCTCATCGAGCGCATCCTCACCACCGATGCCGATGACCACATGCCGCCCGCCAAGTCCAAGCTCGGCGACCTCACCGCCGAAGAGACCGCCATCCTCAAGCAGTGGATCAATGAAGGCGCGGAATACGAAGCCCATTGGGCCTTCATTCCGCTGAAGGCCGATGCCTCAAATCAGCGCAGCATCGACGACATCGCCAGCGCCGAACTCGCAGAACGCAGTCTCAAGCTCCAGCCTGAAGCCGCACCGGAGACACTCATCCGCCGCCTCAGCTTCGACCTCACCGGTCTGCCCCCCACCCCCGAGGAGATCAGCGGCTTTGTAGCCGAGCATCAGTTCGATCCAGCATCGAGCATCCAGCATCTCGTCACTCGCCTCCTCAACTCCCCGCACTATGGCGAGCGCATGGCGGTGGACTGGCTCGATGTGGCCCGCTACGCCGACAGCTACGGCTTCCAGGTGGACCGCGAGCGCGAGGTCTGGCCCTGGCGCGACTGGGTCGTCAAAGCCTACAACGAGAACCTGCCCTTCGACCAGTTCATCACCTGGCAGCTCGCCGGCGATCTCCTGCCCAAGCCCACCGACGAGCAAATCCTCGCCACCGCCTTCAACCGACTGCACCAGCAGGAAAGCGAAGGCGGCAGCGTCGAAGAAGAGTACCGCGTCGAATACGTCGCCGACCGCGTGCAGACCGTTGCCACCGCCTTCCTCGGCCTCACCTTCGAGTGCTCCCGCTGCCATGACCACAAGTATGATCCCGTCACGCAGAAGGATTATTACGGCCTCTTCTCCATGCTGCAAAACATCGACGAAGCAGGCCTCTATTCCTTCTTCACTCCTTCGCCACCCACGCCCGCGCTGATGATGATGGACGCGCCCGCGAAGGAGAAGCTGGCTGCGCTGAATGCCAAAGTCACCGCACTCGAAAAGAAGCTAAGTGATGCGGGCACTCCTGCCCGCATTGCCTTGGAAAGTGATGTGGGCACTCTTGCCCGCAATCTTCCGGAACTGCAGGCAGGAGTGCCCGCATCACTGGAGGGCCAGCTCGCCCACTTCACCTTCGACGAACTCAAAGGCAACAAACTCGCCGACTCTCTCCATCCAGCCCCACCGCCTGCACCTCCACAACCAAAGCCCGTCGCCGATGCCAAGGACAAAACACCGGCCCAAAAAAAGAAAGAAGCCAAGGCCCCGCCTCCCGGTCCTGAAGCCATCCTCAAAGGCGAAAACAAACTCGTTCCCGGCAAACTCGGCAATGCCATCCAGTTCACCGGCGACGACGCCTTGGACACCCCTCTCGGCAACTTCAATCGCCACGATCCCTTCAGCATCTCGCTCTGGATTCAGACGCCGGATGAAAAAGAACGCGCCGTCGTCCTGCACCGCTCCCAGGCATGGACAGACGCCGCCAGCCGCGGCTACGAACTGCTCATCGAAGAAGGCCGCATCAAGTGGTCCCTCATCCACTTCTGGCCCGGCAATGCCATCTCCATCCGCACGCAGGCCAAGGTGCCGCTCAAGGAATGGACCCACGTCATCGTCACCAACGACGGCAGCAGCCGCGCCTCCGGCCTCAAGATTTACATCAATGGCCAGCTCGCCGCCGTGGACATCATCAAAGACCACCTCACCAAGAACATCACCGGCGGAGGCCATGACCACATCAGCCTCGGTGAGCGCATGCGCGATCGCGGATTCAAAAACGGACTCGTGGACGATTTGCGCATCTTAAATCGCGATCTCTCCCTGCCCTACGATGCCAAGCTGCAGCCGCTGCTGGCCGAGCTGCAGGCCGCACGCGCCGAGGTCACCGCCTTTGCCGATGCACAAAAAGAAATCATGGTCATGCAGGAACTGCCGCAGCCCAAGAAGGCCTACATCCTCACGCGCGGCGAGTATGACAAACGCGCGGAAGAAGTCGGCCCCGTCACGCCCGCCTTCCTCTCCCCCTTCCCCAAAGACGCGCCGAAGAACCGCCTCGGCTACGCGCAGTGGCTCACCGCACCGGATCATCCGCTGACCGCGCGCGTCACCGTGAACCGCATTTGGCTCAGCCTCTTCGGCCGTGGCTTGGTGAAGACCACTGAGGACTTCGGCAGCCAGGGCGAGCGGCCTTTGTATCCCGAACTGCTCGACCACCTCGCGCTAAAGTTCATCCAGAGCGGCTGGAATGTGAAGGCGCTTATTCAGGAGATCGTCACCAGCCGAGTGTACCTCCAGCAGAGCATCGCCGATGCCAAAACGATGGCCGACGATCCCGACAACCAATGGCTCGCCCGCGGCCCGCATTTCCGCCTGCCCGCGGAGATGATTCGCGACAACGCCCTCGCCGCCTCCGGCCTGCTCAAGCTCACCATGGGCGGCGCCCCCGTCTATCCCTACGAGATGACGGAAGCCTTCAAGCCCGTGGGCCCCAGCGCAGGCGATGCCGTTTACCGCCGCAGCCTCTACACCAACTGGCGCCGCACCAGCCCCCCGCCCGCAATGGTCGCCTTCGATGCCCCACGCCGCGCCGTCTGCATCTCCAAACGCGAACGCACCGACTCCCCCCTCCAGGCTCTCATCCTCCTCAACGGCATCCAATACGTCGAAGCCGCCCGCGTCCTCGGCGAAAAGCTCCACCTCGAAACAAAAGGCAACCTCCCCAAGATGATCGAACTCGCCTTCCTCCGCTGCCTCAGCCGCAAACCCGATGGGAAGGAAATCCAAATCTGTACGCAGCTCTACCAAGAACAACTCACCCACTTCAAAGCCGTGCCGAAAGAAGCGGAGGAACTGCTCAAGGCGGGGAATGCTAAACGTGATGCCGGGATTCCGCTTCCTGAAGCAGCCGCGGCGGCCATTCTAGCTCAGGCGTTGCTCAACCACGATGCGAGTGTGGTGAAGCGCTGAACCTTTGAACCACTCTCCAATGCAACCCGCTTCAAACACCGGAAAGAAGGTAGAAAAATTAGGGGTAGGAAAATTTTCCCAGACTTCTGATTTTGAAATTTTTCTACCCCTAATCTTTCTACCTTTCTCTGAAACGCTGACTCACAAAACTCACGCCTAATCGAGTGCCACTTCTGACTGCCGTTTGGATCACTCCTTTTTTCTTTCCGCTCCATGAATCCCATCAGTCCCCTCAACCGCCGCACCCTCCTCAATCGCTTCGGCATGGGCCTCGGCGGCATCGCGCTCAATGAGCTTCTCGCCCAGGGCTCCGAGCCCGCGGACCATGGCGTGCTCGGCGGCACGCACTTTGCGCCGAAGGCCAAGCGCATCATCTACCTCTTCATGTCCGGCGGGCCGTCGCATCTGGATCTGTTTGACTACAAGCCGCTGCTCAACAAGCGCAATGGCGAGCAGCTTCCAGACTCCGTGCGCGGCACCCAGCGCCTCACCGGGATGTCAGGAAATCAGTCCTCCATCCCCATGGTCGGCTCCCCTTTCAAATTCACCCAGCATGGTCAGGCAGGCGGCTGGTTCAGTGAGCTGCTGCCGCACACCGCCAGCATCGCGGATGATATTTGCGTGGCGCGTTCGATGTTCACGGAGTCCATCAACCACGGCCCGGGTGTGACGTTTTTCCAAACCGGATCACAGATCGCCGGACGCCCCAGCTTCGGTTCATGGTTGAGCTACGGCCTTGGCGCGGAGAATGCGAACCTGCCTTCGTTCACGGTGCTGATCACAAAGGGCAAAGGCGGCCAGCCGCTCGGCTCCCACCTCTGGGGCAGCGGCTTCCTGCCCACGAAGCACCAGGGCGTGCTCTTCCGTGCTGCCAAAGATCCCGTGCTCTACCTCGGCAACCCCGCAGGCGTGAGCGCCGACAGCCGCAGGCAGATGCTCGACCGCCTCAAGGAGCTGCACGAGCACCAGTTCGCCGGCACGCCCGATGCGGAAATCATGAACCGCATCGACCATTACGAGATGGCCTTCCGCATGCAGACCAGCATCCCCGAAGTCACCGACCTCAGCGACGAACCCCAGCACATCCTCGACAGCTACGGCCCCGATGTGAAGACGCCCGGCACCTTTGCCGCGAACTGCCTGCAGGCGCGTCGGCTTGCGGAAAAAGGCGTGCGTTTCATCCAGCTTTACCACCAAGACTGGGATCACCACGGCGGCCTGCCGGGTGCGCTGCCAAAGCTCTGCAAAGAAACCGACCAGCCCGCAGCTGCATTGATCAAAGACCTCAAGCAGCGCGGCCTGCTGGATGACACCCTCGTCGTCTGGGGCGGCGAATTCGGCCGCACGGCGTACTGCCAGGGCAAGATCAGCACCAACTTCGGCCGCGATCACCACCCCCGCTGCTTCAGCGCCTGGTTTGCCGGCGGCGGCATCAAAGCCGGCTCCGTGTACGGCGAGACCGACGACTTCGGCTACAACACGGTGAAGGACGGCCTCCACATCCACGATTTCCACGCCACGCTCATGCACCTGCTCGGCATCGACCACGAGCGGCTGACGTACAAGTTCCAGGGCCGCCGCTACCGCCTGACGGATGTGCATGGGAAGCTGGTGAAGGGGCTGCTGGCGTAACAGGTCAAGTGGTCAAGGGATGGTCAAGAGGGTCAAATGTCGAGCCTTGACCATTCCTTGACCTCTTGACCTCTTGACCTTTCCCCCCACCACCCTCCCGCTTGCTCTACGGCCAAACCCGTGTTCATTACCCCTCCCCAAATGAGCCAAGCCCGCACCGCCAAACAGCACCGCAAAACCGCCGAGACGGACATTGAGATCGAGCTCAATGTCGATGGTTCCGGCAAATCACAGATCGCCACCGGAGTGCCGTTCTTTGACCACATGCTCACGCTGTTTGCCAAGCATGGGCTGTTTGATCTGAATGTGAAGGTCGTGGGCGACATCGAAGTGGACTACCACCACACGGTGGAAGACACCGGCATCGTCCTGGGCAACTGCTTCCGCGAAGCCCTCGGCACCAAGGCCGGCATCACACGCTACGGCTTCTTTCTCCTGCCCATGGACGAGACCCTGGCCGAAGTGGCAATGGACCTCAGCGGCCGCGCCTTCCTGAGCTACCATGCGCCTGAGCGTGTCGAGGCCATCGGCGGCGTGAACCGCTTCAGCTACCAGCTTGTGGAGGAGTTCCTCCGCGCCTTCTCCTCCAGCCTGCTGGCCACCCTCCACGTCGAGATCCGTCGTGGCCGCGATGCCCACCACATGGCCGAGGCCATCTTCAAAGGCCTCGCCCGCGCACTCGATGCCGCCACCAAGCTCGATCCCCGCGTCACTGGCATCCCTAGCACGAAAGACGTACTGTGATGAAACTTGGAGTGCTGGATTACGGCGCAGGCAATCTGCGCAGCGTGTTGAATGCCTTTGATGCCATCGGAGCGCATGCGAACCTCGTCACGAAGCCGGAAGACTTCGAGGCCATCGATGTCCTCGTCTTTCCCGGCCAGGGCGCCTTTGGCGACTCCGTGCGCATCCTGAAGGAAACCGGCCTGTGGGAGCCGCTGCGAGCCTGGCTGAAGGCTGAAAAGCCCTACCTCGGCATCTGCCTCGGCTATCAGCTCCTGTTTGAAAGCAGCGAGGAATGCCCCGGCGTGGAAGGCCTCTGCGCCGCCGCCGGGAAGGTGAAAAAGTTCGATGCTGCCAGCGGCCTGAAAATCCCGCACATGGGCTGGAATGTGGCGCAGTGGAATCCCGAGAAAGCCGATGTGTGGCAAAACTTGCCGAATCCGACACACATCTACTTCGTCCATTCATACTATCCGGACGTGCAGGACGAGTCCCTCGCCCTCTGCCGCACCGACTACGGCGTCAGCTTCATCAGCGGCATCGCGAAGAAGAACCTCGTGGCCGTGCAGTTCCACCCGGAAAAGAGCCAGGAAGCCGGCCTCACCCTGCTGCGCAATGCACTGAAAGTGCTGGCCCAGTAAAGTAGTCGAGAACTTTAGTTCGGTCTGGCAGAGGCGCACGCGCTTCCCAGAACGAGCTGAAGCTCACGAGTACTCAGGAATGAAAGCGCTCGCGCAGTAAAGTAGTCGAGAACTTTAGTTCGGTCCGGCAGACGCGCACGCGCTTCCCAGAACGAACTGAAGCTCACGAGACTCTGCGCTGAAGGTGCTGGCGCAGTGATGAGCTTTGAGTGGCCGCAAGAAGACGCAAAGAGGCGCAAAAAACGGATTGGATTCTGACCTGAGCTTTTGTGCTTTTTGCGGACCTTTGCGACCATCTGGGAGATGCAGACGCTTTTTCCAGAACGAGCTGAAGCTCAGGACTACTTTTCTATTGAAACTTCTGCGCGATGTCGCGGATCATGGCCTGGTCTTCGGCGGAGAGGCGGGAGAAGGGCACTTCAAAGCCCTGGCCATCCGCGCGCTTGAAGTAGCCGGTGTCCTTGGCTGGGGAGGTGAAGCGCTCCAGCGAGGCCTGCATAATGCGGCCGGTGCTGTCCTTCCAGTCGCGCACAGGAGTGGGCAGCAAGGGGGGCGAAGCTGGCGCGGCTGCCACGGCGGGTGCGGCAGCAGGCGGAGGTGCGGCGGGTGGGGCCGGGCTCGGGGCTGGCGTGGAGGGAGAGGCCTTTGCCTTCAGGTCGGAAGCTGCAGGCGGGATGGCCGATTTCACCAAGCCGGTCACTTTTTTGGACGCGTCCATTTTCATCAGCGGCTTGGAGGACGCTTCCAAATAAGGCGTCAGCACCTCCCTGCCCTGCTCGCTCAGAAAATCCTTCTCCACGAGCCAGTCGGTGCCTTCCTGATTCTGGGGTGAGCCGACGCGCGTGCGGCTCATCTTTGCCTCATTGAATGTCACGACCGCAACGTGCACGGGCAGGGGCGACATCCAGACAGCAGTCGCGGCAGCCCCATTCCAGGCTTCGTTCTCGAAGAGGGCCACCGCCTCGGGCGTCAGCTCAGCGCCGGGAGACAGCGCCAGGAAGAAGAGCATGGTGTCGTCACGCACATGAAGGTAGGCGGCGAAGGCGGGATCCGGCAGCGACATGCCGCCGAGCGCCGGATTGGCCGACACACGCTTTTCGACATACTCGGCATACTTCCGCGCGATCTGCGTCTGCGCCTTGCCATTGCCGCCTGCTCCACCCGCCTTGGTGGTGGGAAACCACTTGAGCAGCGCTTCGAGTTTTTCCTGCGCATTCATTCCCTCCTGGATGGGTGAGCCGTCCGCCATGTCGGAAGCCGGAGCTTTGGGAGCGGTGGTGCCGGCGGTCTTTTTCTCAGGCGCATCCTCCGCAGTCCCGCGCTTGGGGAGATCGGCAAGCGGAGTCTTCGCTATCACAAAATACGCCCCAAGGGCGTTCTGCGAGCTGTTGCCGCTGTGGCGCTTTTCGATGCCGGCATCCGCGTCCTCCTCCTCCGGCACCACATGGCCTTCGATGACGGTGTCATACAGGAAGGCGCCGCGTATGCCGACGGCAAGGCGCTTGGGCCGAGGCTTCAGCTCCAAGGCGGAATCCATCGCGACAGACCAGGCCACGTCGGCGATGTACTCCTTGGCATCCTTGCTGAATTTGCGCAGGTCCGGCACATGCACCATGAAGGCGCAGGAGTCGGGGTTGATTTGGCAGTAGGTAAGGAATTTGCCATGAGAGAGGCTGATGGTGGGTTTCTTGCCCGCCTGAATGCCGAGCCGCCGCCCGAGCTTGACCATCTGGGCAAACTCCGCCGCCATCTGCTGCGCCTCAGGGGTGTTGCCAAAGGCTTCCTGGCCTTTGTCCATGGAGATCAGCTTGTTTGCCTTTTCAAATTCGCTGCCTCCCGCAGAGGAGATGGCCTCATTCGCCATGCCTTTGTAGTCAAAGGTGGAGGCAGGGACAATGACGGCAAAGACCGAGACCAAGCAGGCGAGCACCGTGGCCAGCACGGCCCAGGGCACTGGAGGAATGAAAAAGAACGAGTGCGAACTGGTGATGACCACCGGGCGGTGCGTGGCCGGGTCCAGCAAGGTGCGCTCCGTGGGCTTGCCCATGGTTTTGGCATAAAGCCAGATGGCAGCCGCTGCTCCCCAAAAGGGGGCACACATGGCGAGGCGGCCGAGCAGCGCCGACTGTGTGGCTGCAAACAGCATGCCGGTCAAAACAGCCGTGGCGACTGCACCCGCGACACCAAACACCAAGATCAAGATTCCGTGGCCTTTCCAGATAAGCATGCGTTCGTGATAGCACGGCTAACAGAGCATGGTAAAGCGTTTTTTGTCCACAATACCGCAGGGAGCCTAAGTCAACCATGGAAAGCCGCACTCCTACCTAAGACGCGGAAGCAGCCACTGCTTGGCTGGCCGCAAAAAGGCGCACAGGCTCGTAAAAACAAACATTCACAGCAGCGCACGTCTCCGGAGGTGTTTGCCCGTCCGTGGGATGGGTGTGGCGGCGTACCGTCCGGTCTCTGAGCGTGCGGCAAAACTCTGCGGCGTATGGATGTCCTCGCGCTCGGCGGCTTGGCGGCTTGGAGTACGATAGGCACTCCTGCCTGTCGGCCAGCGTGCGGAAGACACTCCATGTCCACGCGCCCCTCCCCAATCGCCAGTTTGGCGGATGCCTACGATCCTTCGGAACGAGTTGGCCTGAGTGAGCGCTGATCGACAGGCAGGAGTGCCTATCGTACTTCCCGAGCGAGGCGCTGCATGCTGTTACCCCAACTGGCTGTTCCGCCTGTGTGTCTGCCAGGCCTACTCTGGAGAGTGCGGGTATTCTCGCAATCGGGCGGAGTGTGAGGTGGAACGTGGGGATGCCCTCGACACCACAAACACCCCAGCCTGCGCCTATTTTTGCGGCTTCTTGGGTTCCATTGCGGCCAAGGCCCCTTGCAGCACTGTCTCCTGCCGCTGTGCCATTTCCCTGGCCTCCGCTTCTTCGTGGTCGTCCCAGCCGCCGAGGTGCATGAGGCCATGGACGAGATAGAGGGCGACTTCGTGGTCCAGGGACTGGCCGTGCTCGCCCCCCTGGCGCAGAGCGGTGTCCGCACTGATGAGGATTTCGCCGTGGTGAAAAGTGATGACGTCCGTGGGCGTGGGATCGTCGAGGAAATCGCCATGCACACGGGCGATGTCCGCGTCATCAACGATGGTGATCTCGATCTCCTCCAGCGAAGCGAGCGGGGCATCAGGCGACTTTGCGGCGGCGAGGCAGCCGGGCAGCGCGGCCTTGCCGATGCGGCGCAGCCAGGGCAGCGGGATGGCGTGCGTCTTCTGGCGGTTGTAGATGCGGAGCTTCGGCAGCGGCATCAGATCAGGCGGCAGAGGCGGGAGGCGATTTCCGGCCACGGGTGGTCTTCTTGACCACGACCTCGGCGGCAGGGCCGGTGAAGGAGGCTTCCACGATCTTCGCCGAGTCTGCCTCCGTGAGAACATCATCGCCCGCCAGCACGGGCCGGGAGTCATCGCGCACCGGGGCCGGAGCATGGTGCGCGGGCTTGGACTCGAGCGCCTTCTGGTACTTGATGCGGCCGTGCATCATGCTCAGCAGCGTCTTGGCAAAGCTGGCCTTCACCTTGGCAAGTTCGGCGATGGTGAGGTCGCACTCATCCAGCTGGCCGTCCGCCATGCGGGTCTGCACGATGTCATCGATCATCGTTTCAATGCGCGAGGCGTTGGGCTTTTCCAGCGTGCGGGAGGCGCTCTCCACCGCGTCTGCGAGGGAGATGATGGCGGATTCCTTGAACTGCGGGCGCGGGCCGGGATAGCGGAAGGTTTCCTCGCTCACCTGCGGCACGTCGTCCTCCTTGGCCTTGCCGAGTTTGACCAGACGCTCCATCTCCGTCTTCTGGTCCAGCGCCTGGCGGTAGAAGAAGAAGGCCAGCGAATTCCCATGATGCTGCTCGATGACGTCGATGATGCGGGAGTTGAGGTTGTGCTTGATGGCGAGATCCACGCCGTCCTTCACATGCGCGATGATGACCAGCGCGCTCATGCGCGGGGTGAGGTCCTCGTGCGGATTGGCCGAGGGGTCCATGTTCTCGATGAAATACTCCGGCTTGCTGAGCTTGCCGATGTCATGGAAGTGGGCGCACACGCGGCACATGCTGGCGCTGGCGCCGATGGTCTCCGCGGCGGCCTCGGAGAGATTGGCCACGACGAGGCTGTGATGGTAGGTGCCGGGGGCCTCGATGCTGAGACGGCGCATGAGCGGGTGGTTCATGTCTCCGAGCTCCAGCCAGGAGACATCCGTCGTCACACCAAAGACGCTCTCCAGCACCGGGAGCAGGCCGCCCACGACCATGCCGGTGATGATGCCGCTGAACAGCGGCCAGCCCACCATGCGGCCAAGTTTTTCCTCCATGATGACGCCCGCGGCCTCATGCAGCAGCAGCGAGTAAACCACGGCCACGGCACCGACGTAGAACCCGGCCATGATGAGGCGCTTGCGGTCGCGCACGCTCTTGGTCAGCAGCACGCCGGTGAAGCCCAGCACGGCCGATGTGGCCAGATACGTGGGCGCGGAGATGGAAATGCAGACCAGCACGCCAAACAGCGTGGCGTAGATGGCCCCGAACAAACCGATGCGCCGCCCGAGAATGACCGAGAGCACCATGGGGGCAAAGGCATGCGGCAGCACAATGGCCTTGAGCGTCTTGCCCCAGCTCTGGCTGATGGGCGAGTCCAGCATGAGCACCACCAGCGCGAGGTGGGTGAGCACCGTGCCCAGCACCAGCAGCAGCACGCCATTGTCCCGCACCTCCTGCCGCAGCACCACGCGCTCATGCACCACCATGGCAAAGCCGATGGCTCCGGCATACAGCATGTGCAGCCAGGTCACGGCAGGCAGTCCGGCCTCCACCTGGGTGCCGAGGCGCATCAGCAGCCCGATGCCGATAAAAAACAGCACATAGGCCCCCACCGCTCCTGCGGGGTGCGTCCGCAACTCATCGAGGAAATCTCCCTCCTGGTGCTTCCGTCGGGTTTTACCGCAGGAAAGCCCTTCGCGTTGCAAGCGGGCGCGCCGAATGGACTCAAACATGGGTTAAGGGGAGGAAAAGATGGCTCGCATCTTATCATACATCGGGGTTCGGACAAGAATCTTTCCCCTCACCTGCATCTTGTGTGTGCCGTTGTGGCTCATTCTTGCGATTACGACCTGATTGATAGGCCTCAATGATACGCTGCACCACCGGCAGGCGAACGATGTCTTTTGGCGCAAAGGCCACAAATTTCACTCCTTCGACGTCCTGCAGCAGCTCCACGGCCTCCTTCAAACCGGACTTCACATGCCGGCGCAGGTCGATCTGGGAGGGATCTCCCGTGACCACGCAGCGCGCGCCCTCCCCCAGGCGGGTGAGAAACATCAGCATCTGCTCCGTGGTGGTGTTCTGCGCTTCGTCCAAGATGATGAAGGCATTTTTCAGCGTGCGCCCGCGCATGTAGGCCAGCGGGGCGATCTCGATGCTGCCGCGCTCGATGAGGCGCTCTGCCTCCTCAGGCTCCAGCATGTCGTAGAGGGCGTCGTACAAAGGGCGCAGGTAGGGGAAGATCTTCTCCTTCAGGTCTCCGGGCAGAAAGCCAAGCGCCTCTCCTGCCTCCACCGCCGGGCGTGTGAGCACCAGGCGCTGCACGAGTTTTTCTTTGAGGTAATGCAGGCCCTGAGCCATCGCGAGATAGGTCTTGCCCGTGCCTGCAGGGCCGACGCCGAAGACCACCTCGCACTCACGCATGGCCTGCACGTAGGCGATCTGCCCGCGTGTCTTGGCCAGCACGGGAGGGCGCTTTCCGGAGCCCAGCAGCTTGAGCTGCATGATGGCGTCTGCCGGGGCATCACCAGAGTCCCGCTGCACGCTTTCCACCACCAGACGCACCATGCCGGAGGAGACGTCACCGCCATTGCGGCGCACCTTTTCCAGCTGGGTGAAAACTTCGCGCACAGCGGCGATCTTTTCGGTGTCTCCCTCCAGCCGCACCCAGCCTTCCCGGCTGGTCACACCCACGGCAAAGGTTTCCCCCATCAGCCGCAGACTGCCAAGATCATTGCCGAGCAGTTTCTGCAGAAACTGGGGCGTCTCATACGTGAGTGTTTCGACGGGCATCAGTGGTAACCATAGGCCAGCGCCCAGAGGACGCCCGGCGAAGACTTCGACTTCAGTTCGAAGACGATCTTGTAAGTGCCGGTTTTCGGCGGGAGGACGCGCACGCTCATGAAGTGCTTGTCCGACTTCGTGTCGATCTGCACCGGCTGATTTTTTTCATCATAGACCTTCATGTCCATGGTGACGCCATCCTGGCTGGAGCCGAGCCAGAAAGCGTATTCGTTCCCTTTGAAAAGCTGGTGGGTGATCTGGAGCTTCTGGCCGCTTTTGACCTCGCCGTTCCAGTAGTCCTCACGCACGATGAACCCTTTCTCCACAAAGGGAGTGGCGGCCTCCATGGCGAAGTCATGGGACTCGTCCACGGTCGCATGCAGACTCGCGGATCCAAGCAGCAGGGCACAGGCGGCGGCGAGAGCTTGAAAGCGGGACCAAGGGCGGTTCATTGGGGAGGTTCTTTCCATGGGAGAGATCATGCAGGTGGGAGGCGCCAGTTACTTTTTGGCCAGGATTTCCGAGAGCAGACCGTCGCAGGTCTTGCCGATGTCCGAGACGGCGTCCTTGGTGAAACCGTCCACGGCGCCTTCCATGTTTTGCAGCACGGAGGCGAGGCCTTTCTGCACCGAGCGCACCAGGTCGTGCTCACGGGTGCTGGCGGGCATCTTGGAAATGGAACCGAGGAAGTGCTCCACCAGCATGGGCTGGTTCAGCAGCTCCGCGCGGTCCGCGGAGAAGCTCTTCTTCACCACGGAGGTCACGGAGGCGGTGCCGCGCAGCCAGCCGCCAAGGCTGACGCATTGGGAAAGGTCCACGTCCTTCATGTTCTCCATCGTGTCCCGCACCGTCTTCTGCGTGAGGTCAAACTCGCGGCGGATGGCGCTCCAGTTTCCTTTGTCCGCGGCGTCCAGAATCGCCTGGGCGTGGGGCAGCACGGACTTGCTGAGGCCGAGGCTCTTCGAAAGGGAGATCACGTCATGGCCGATGTCCTTCACGGCTTCCTTGTCCTGCGCCTGCACGGCCACAAAACCTTCCGCCACGGTGTAGCCAAACAGCAGCGAGAGCTTGGTGCGGTCGCTGGTGGTGGGCATGTCCTGCTTGCGCAGTTCGGCCTGCCAGTTTGGCTCGCCCAGCTTGTCCAGCACGGAGAAGACTTCGCTCGGTACGGGGACGATGACGTCGTCCACGACCTTGCCGGGGAAGGCCTGGGGATCAAACTCCTCCACGCCTTTCGTACCTTTCGGAGCAGCGGTGAGTGGCAGGGTGCCGACCAGCAGCAAAGCAGCCGTCAGGGTGGGGCGGATAAACAGGGAGCGTTTCATGACAAAGGTCCGGGGTGAGAGCAAAATTGATACGCATCAACTCAACCTCATAACCCCTAAATCGCAACTGGTTTGACCGTGGCGGTAACGAAGTGCATTAAAAATCCGCACGCCGGGAAATTCGCCATGCTCCGGCACCCGCACTTTCAAAAGAGCGCGCCGCCTTCACGCTCAACGGTCCGGCACCATGATGAACACCGTGGCGCCGCGCACTTCGGAGGCCATCGTTTCCATCTCCGTGCTGGCCGGCGTCCTGACCTGTGGCGTCGTTGCGAAGGCGGGAATGGTCTTGAGCAGATTCATGGCCACCGCGGTCTTGATGGCGTAGGTCACATTCTCCCGCCCGCGCAGCACGGAAGCCACGATGCCCACCACGCCGCCGGTTTTCACATCCACCAGCGGACCACCGGAGTTGCCGGGCTGCACCGGCACGGTGATCTGATAATGATCCCGGTCATCGCGCAGGCCGCTCAGGCTGCTGATGCGGCCATCGGTGAACTTGGGCTCCACGCCCTGCGTTTCGGCATCCGGATAGCCAATGGTGAAAACGGCCGCGCCCATGGTGCCTTCCTGCGCCGCAAGCGGCAGCCACTTCGTCGCGGAGCCCTTGACCTTCAGCACGGCCACGTCTCCCTGCACATCCGTCTTCACCACCTGCGCGCGGCGGATCACGCCATCCGTGCCGCGTACGTCCACTTCGGGTGCATCTTTGACCACGTGCTCATTGGTCAGCAGCCAGCCATCTCCTGAGATGAAGAAGCCGGTGCCGGTGGCGGAATAATTTCCCGCCATGAGAAAGTCCGCCACCTTCCCCTGCGGCCTTCTGCCGGGCTCCTCCTGGCCAAACATGATGGCGCAGAATTTCTTGGGTGTGATCCTGCCGCCGAGCCAGTTGAAGATGATGGGATTGGCACGCATGCGCGGCTCCATGTGCTCGGCCAGAAACGCTCTGATGTCCTTGGGGTCGTTGTTCATGTCGGCGTCGGAGTAGAGCTTGTCCGCCTGGCCTTGCACGGCCTCCACTTCTTTGATGATCTCTCCCGCGACCTTCTCGTTTCCTTCGCAAAGACTCTCGCTCAGCAGCTTGCGCAGGCCTGCCATCAGCTCCGCTTTTTCCTGCTCCTCCTCCTTTTGCGCCTTGGCCACGGCGGCGCGCTTGGCCTCCAGCATGCTCTTCACTTCGTCTCCCAATCCTTTCTCTGCCATCTCACGTTTTTTCAGCATTCCATTCACGAGATAGAAGCCGCCCATCAAGACGAGGACTCCCACCACGGCCAGCCCGATCATGAGCAGCGCCGCCGAGCCGCCGCCCTCCTCCGGTGCCTTGGCAGGTGTCCGTCCAGCGCCAGCAGGCCGGGTGCCGGGCTGCTGCGGCCTGCCGGGCTGCTGCGGTCCCGGAGCAGCACCGGGGGCTTTCCTCACGGGAGCGGGTGCAGTCATGCCATGGGTGGGCGGTGCCTGCACAGGGGCAGGGCCGGGCACCACGCGTGCCTGCACCACCGGCACCACAGGCGGCGGCGCCACCGCAAACACCTGGGCACAAATGGGACACTGCATCTGGCTCCCTGCAAAGCGCTGCTCGATCGACAGAAGGTTTTGGCAGAAGGGGCAGTTGATTTGCAGATTCATGACTAATCGGCGATCTAAGCAAATCGCGCATTTGGACGCAAGGCCATTCGATGGAATCGTGGTTCCCGCCGCCACAGGGCGTGACGAGCGAGGCTGTAGCGCGGAACCGGAGCGAGCGCGGCTGTAGCGCGGTATTCCGATACCGCGACGGCACCGACTCGGTATCGGAATACCGAGCTACATCGCCGCATGTCTCCGCCTTGGCAAAAGTACAACCGGAAGATTGAGTCTTACCATCCACCCCTCAAAAAAACCCATCTTGACGCCTCACGCGTTACAGATTTCGATGCCTCATGAAAACTACCGCTGCCTCCAAGAAGAAGCGCCCGGGTGCAGCGCGCTCTTCTGTCACACGGCAGGCATCGGCGTCATCGGTTAAGAAATCCAAATCCTCCCCCCGCTGGGTCTCTTGCGGTTCTGCAACAGGCACACTCACCCGTGAAGCCATCATCGCCGCAGACGAAGCCTTCCTGTCACTGATGAAAGCAGGCCGCCGAACCACCAAAACCGCTGCCACACTCGTGCGAGAAGCGAGACGATAACGGGTTCTCGAGCACGCGCCTTCCGGTCGTAGGTCGGCCGTGTTTGGCGCTCAAAGCATCCCACGTTCCAGCGTTTCCCCGCCAAACCGCCCGACTTCGAGGACGTTGGTACACCCCTCGGTTTGCAGCACGCTCACAGACGGGCGGGCTGTCGCCACGACCGTCCTACGTCCATGCACGCACCTCAGACCGTGTCTCCGTTCGTCACCCCCGCCACCACGTCATCAGGGTTTCCCCGAGAGTGCCAACAGGGAGCGGGTCAGGTTGCGGTGGTTTGCGTGCTTCGCCTAGTCTGGTTTTTTCGTCTGCAACCTTATGATGACGCCTCAATTCGAAGCACTGAAATCCAGCTCTCGCTCCCTCAGATCCGCGCGGCTGCTTTCAGTTTCGGGGCTGCTGGCGGCACTCGCTTTTTTCATCGGCAGCACGGCCATCTCGTTCTTCAACATCCAGAGCCTGCGCTCGCTGACCGGAGAGCTCACCCAGACGCATGATGTCATCCTCGGACTGGAGGACGTCCTCTCCACCGTCAAGGACGCCGAGACCGGGCAGCGCGGCTTTTTGCTGACGGGGGACGAGCGCTACCTGACACCTTACGAGGCCGCCGTGGCACGCGTGGAGGAGCGCTACAGCAGCATCAAAGGACTGACCGTGCAGAACGCCCAGCACCAGGAGCTGCTGCCCGTCATCAGAACCCAGATCGACCTCAAGCTGCAGGAGCTCGCGGAGACCATCGCCGTGCGCAAGCAGAGCGGTTTTGAGGCGGCGCTGGCCATCGTCAAAACCGACCAGGGAAAGGCGACGATGGACGCGCTGCGGAAAAACATCACCACCATGCAGCAGGAGGAAAGGACGGTGCGGCGGCAGCTCTTTGCCGAGGTGGAGGAGGCGTTTCAAACGGCGGTGAAAAGCACCGTCGCCGCCGGGGTGCTCGGCATGGTCCTGGCCCTGGTGGTGTTCTCCCTGCTGCGGCGGAATGAGCATGTGCGGCAGCAGCAGCAATGGCTGCAGAACGGCCAGGCGCAGCTCTCGCAGAAGCTCATCGACGAACACCGGCTGAACCTTCTGGGAGAAAACGCCCTGTGCTTCCTGTGCGAATACCTCGGAGCCCAGGTGGGCGCGATCTACCTCGAAGACTCCGGGAAGTTCAAGCGCTGCGCCACCTATGCCATGCCCACGGGTGCACGCACGCCTGAGATCGTGGGCATTGGCGAAGGGCTGCTGGGCCAGGCCGTCAAAGACCGCCGCCCCATTCTGCTGCACGACGTGCCGGAGGACTATTTCTCCGCCAGCTCCGCTCTCGGCGCGGCCCGCCCCAGACACCTCATCATCGTTCCGGCGGTCAATGAGACCGTCATCACCGCCGCACTGGAACTGGGCTTTTTCCAGCCCATTTCAGACGCGGCCATCGAGCTGCTGAGGCGCGTGTCCGGCTCCATCGGCACCGCCGTGCAGGCCGCGAAATCCCGCGCCCTCATCGAGGAGCTGCTGGAGGAAACCCAGCGGCAGGGCGAGGAGATGCAGATGCAGACCGAGGAGCTGCGCGTCTCCAATGAAGAGCTGGAGGAGCAGAGCCGCGTGCTGAAGCTCACCCAGTCCCAGCTGGAGCAGCAGCAGGCGGAGCTGGAGCAGAACAACCTGCAGCTCGAGGCGCAGACCCGGCTGCTGGAGGTGCAGAAGGACAATCTCCTGCAGGCCAAGCTCGGACTGGAGACGCAGGCCCGCATCGTGCAGCAGGCCAGCCATTACAAGTCCGCCTTCCTGGCCAACATGTCCCACGAGCTGCGCACGCCGTTGAACTCCGTGCTCATCCTGGCGCAGCTGCTGGCGGAAAATCGCGGCGGCAATCTCAGCGAGGAGCAGATCAAATACGCCCGCACCATCCAGGGCTCCGGCAATGATCTGCTGGGCCTCATCAACGACGTGCTGGACCTGGCGAAGATCGAGGCCGGGCGCATGGACATCAAGCCGCAGCACATCAGCATCCCCGGTCTGCTCGAAAGCCTGCGCAGCCAGTTTGAGCCCGTGGCGGACAAGCACGGACTGGCGCTCAAGCTCGTGACCCTGCCCGGCGCACCGTCCAGCATCCAGACCGACCCGCAGCGACTCGACCAGATCCTGCGCAATCTCATTTCCAATGCGCTGAAGTTTACCGAGAAGGGCTCCGTGACCGTGGAGGTGGCCAGCGTGGCGGAGGGCCTGATGTCCTTCAAAGTACAGGACACGGGCATCGGCATCACCCCGGAGCAGCAGGGCACCATCTTTGAGCCCTTCTGCCAGGGAGACGACACCACCAGCCGCAAGTATGGAGGCACCGGGCTGGGCCTTTCCATCTCGCGTGAGCTGGCGCGTCTGCTCGGCGGGAAGATCCAGCTCAGCAGTGAACTGGGAAAAGGCAGCACCTTCACGCTCGTGCTGCCCACCGTCGTGACGGCGGAGTCCGCTGCGGCCTCCGCGGCCACCTTTTCCGCTTCTGCTCCGGCTTCCGCCACGGACTCAGCACCCGCCTCTGCCACGCTCTCCCCTGCCCCGGCTGCGACCAAACCCGCCAAGCCCGCCGCTCCGATGGTGGCGGATGACCGCGACCAGCTGACGCCCGCGATCAAAAAAGCCATCCTCGTGGTGGAGGATGATCTCGCCTTTGCGCAGGTGCTGGCAGACACCGCACGGCGGAAGAATTTTCAATGCCTCGTGGCCACCACCGCGCAGGCCGCCCTGGACCTCGCGCGCCAGCACCTCCCTGCGGCCGTGCTGCTGGACATCGGCCTGCCGGACGACTCCGGACTGCTGGTGCTGGAGCAGCTGAAAAGCGACCCGCGCACCCGCCACATCCCCGTGCATGTGCTCTCTGGCAGCGACTACGCGGAGAAGGTGCTCTCCATGGGAGCGATGAGCTACCGCATGAAGCCCGTCTCCCAGGAGCAGCTCATCGAGGCCTTTCAAGATCTGGAAAAACACCTCGCCCACAGCCTGCGCCGCGTGCTGGTGGTGGAGGATGATCCTGTGCAGCTGAAGTCTCTCTGCGAGCTGCTTTCCTCCCGCGATGTGGAGGCCGTCGGCGCAGTGAATGCCAGCACCTGCCTGGAGCGGCTGCGCGCAGGCACCTTTGACTGCATGGTGCTGGACCTCAGCCTGCCCGGCACCAGCGGCTTCGCGCTGCTGAAGGAGCTCAGCGAGAACGAGGCCTACCCCTTCCCGCCCGTCATCATCTACACCGGCCGCGAGCTCACGGCGGATGAAGAGCAGCAGCTGCGCCGCTACTCAAAGGCCATCATCGTCAAAGGCGTGAAATCTCCCGAGCGCCTGCTCGATGAAGTGGCGCTCTTCCTCCACCAGGTGGTGCGGGAGCTGCCACCGGAGCAGCAGCGCATGATCGAAAAAGCCCGCAGCCGCGAGGCCGCGCTGGAAGGCCGCCACGTGCTAATGGCGGAGGATGACGTGCGCAATATCTTCGCCCTCACCAGCATGCTGGAGCCGCTGGGCATCAAGGTCAGCGTGGCAAGAAACGGCCGCGAGGCCCTGACTGCGCTGGAGGACCGCCAGAAGTCGGACCACCCCATCGACCTCGTGCTGATGGACGTGATGATGCCGGAGATGGACGGGCTGGAAGCCACGCGCGCCATCCGCAAACGCCCCGAGTGGAAGAAGCTCCCCATCATCGCCCTCACCGCCAAGGCCATGCCCTCAGACCAGGAGCTCTGCCTCGCCGCAGGCGCCAGCGACTACCTGGCCAAACCCCTCAACGTGGAGAAACTGCTCTCCCTCATCCGCGTGTGGATGCCCCGATGAAGAACCTCTCTGACGACACCGAAGCCATCGAGCTGGATCTGCTGGTGCAGGCCATCTTCCGCAAGTACCACTATGACTTCCGGGACTATTCCGCCGCCTCCCTCAAACGCAGGCTCATCCAGGCGCGCGAGCATTTCCAGTGCCGCACCTTCTCCGCCCTGCAGGAGCGCGTGATGCATGACGCCAATCTGCTGCCGGAGCTGGTGGGCTTCCTCACCATCCAGGTCAGCGAGATGTTTCGGGACCCCGGCTTCTTCCGCGCCGTGCGGGAGCAGGTGGTGCCGCACCTCCGCACCTACCCCTCTCTCAAAATCTGGGTGGCAGGCTGCAGCTCCGGGGAGGAATTGTACTCCCTGGCCATCCTCTTCCGCGAGGAAGGCCTGGAGGAGCGCACCATGTTTTACGCCACGGACATCAACACCGAAGCCCTGCGCAAAGCCGAGGCCGGAGTGTATGATCTGGAGCGCATCTCCCTCTTCACCGCCAACCACCAGAAATCCGGCGGCAAGTCCTCCCTCTCCGACTACTACACCGCAGCCTACGGCGCCGCCGTCTTCGACAAGTCCCTGCGCAGGCGCACCGTCTTCTCCGACCACACGCTCGCCTCGGACGCCGTCTTTGCGGAGGTGCACCTGGTGTGCTGCCGGAATGTGCTCATCTATTTCAACCGGGAGCTGCAGGACCGCGCGGTCGGCCTCTTTAAAGACTCCCTCGTGCGCCGTGGCTTCCTCGGGCTCGGGTCCAAGGAAAGCCTGCACTTCTCCGCCCATGCGGGAGATTTCGCCGAGTTCAGCCGCGAACAACGTCTCTACCAGAAGCGCCAATGAACCGCACCAAACCCCGCACCCAGCCCGTCATCCAAGCCCTCGTGATCGGAGGCTCCGCCGGAGCTGTGAGCGCGCTGCTCCAGCTGCTGCCCGTGCTGCCCGCGGACTTCCCTCTCGCCGTCATGGTCGTCATCCACCTGCCGCCGGAGGACAACGGCGCGCTGGCCGGATTTCTCAACAGCCAGTGCCAGATGCGCGTGAAGGAGGCGGAGGACAAGGAGCCCGTGGTCCCCGGCGTGGTCTGCCTGGCTCCGGCGGGCTACCATTTGCTGGTAGAACCTGATTTCCACCTCTCCCTCTCGCAGGATGATCCCGTGCTCTTCTCGCGCCCGTCCATCGATGTGCTCTTCGAGTCCGCCGCGGACGCCTACGGCAGCTCCCTCGCCGCCGTCATCCTCACCGGAGCCAGCGCGGACGGCGCGCAGGGCCTGCATGCCGTGCACCGCGCCGGAGGCCGGACCTTCGTGCAGGAGCCCTCCACCGCCGCCGCGCCCATCATGCCGCAGGCCGCGCTGGACGCCTGCCCGGACGCGCAGAGCCTCCCTCTGAGCCAGCTGGCCGGAGTGCTCAGCTCCCTGGCGCGCGCCGCCGAACCCCACGTCCCGAATTCATGACCGCCCCCACCATCAAATTCCTGCTCGTGGACGATCTGGAGGCCAATCTGGACGCCCTGGAAGGCCTGCTGCAGCGGGACGGGCTGGCATTGCTCAAAGCACGCTCCGGCCCCGAGGCGCTGGAGCTCTTGCTCATCCACGATGTGGCGCTGGCGCTGCTGGACGTGAACATGGCCGGCATGGACGGCTTTGAGCTGGCCGAGCTCATGCGCGGCACGGAGCGCACCCGCCGCGTACCCATCATCTTTCTCACCGCCGGCGCCATCGACCAGCAGCGGCGCTTTCGCGGCTATGACGCCGGCGCGGTGGACTTCATCTTCAAGCCCATCGAATCCCACATCCTGCAGAGCAAGGCGGGCATCTTCTATGAGCTGGCCATGCAGCGGGAGACCCTCCGCATCACCGCCGAGGAGGCGCAGGCCGCCAACCGCGCCAAGGACCACTTCATGGCAGCGCTCAGCCACGAGCTGCGCACCCCGCTCACCCCCGTGCTCATGGCCGTGGCCTCCCTGCAAAATGACTCCGCACTGCCCCAGGAAACCCACGACCTCCTGGACATGATGCGCCGGAACATCGAGCTGGAGGCGCGCCTCATCGACGACCTGCTGGACGCCTCCCGCATCCACAACGGCAAGCTCACCTTCCGCCCCTCCCGCGTGGACGTGCACGAGCTCCTGCGGCACTGCCAGGAAAGCATCGGCTGGGAGGTGCAGGACCGGCGCTTCCACTTCATCGCCGAATTCAACGCCACCCGCCACCACGTGCATGCGGACCCCGTGCGGCTGCAGCAGGTGTTTTGGAATCTCCTCAAAAACGCCGTCAAATTCACCCCCGGGACCGGCAGCGTGACCCTGCGCACCTTCAACCCCGACGACAGCCACATCGCCATCCAGGTGCAGGACACCGGCGTCGGCATCAGCCCCCAGGCCATGCCCCGCATCTTCGATGCCTTTGAGCAGGGAGACGCCAGCGGCCAGACCCGCTTCGGCGGACTCGGCCTCGGGCTCTCCATTTCCAAAGCCATCGTGGAAGCCCACGCAGGGACCATCGCGGCGGACAGCCCCGGCCCCGATCTCGGTTCCACCTTCACCGTCACCCTCGCACTCATGGAAGCCGCCGGCCATGCGCCCGCCGCCCCCACCGAGTCCGTCTCCGCCTCGCGCCCGCTGCACCTCCTCGTCGTGGAAGACCACGCCCCCACCCGCTCCATCCTCGGGCGGCTCCTCACACGTCACGGCCACCACGTCATCACCGCCAGCACCGTCGCCGAAGCCCTCGCCGCCTTCAGCGCCCACCCCTGTGACGTCGTCATCACCGACCTCGGCCTGCCCGACGGCAGCGGCCTGCAGCTCATGGAGCAGCTGCGCAAAACCCGCCCCATCACCGGCATCGCCCTCAGCGGCTACGGCATGGAAACCGATCTGCAGCAGACCAAGGAAGCAGGCTTCAGCGCCCATCTGACCAAGCCCATCCAAATGGAGGAGCTGCACCAGATCCTCGCACGTCTGAAGTCCTGAGCGGAGCGGGGACGCCCGCGATGCGGATGCGCCTTCGCTTGCGCGAAGCGTTTTGGAGTGCGGTCGCGCAGATGCAAGGCGCAAGCCTGCATCGGAGCTACCGCTTTCGCTGCGGTAAAGAGTGAGCAGGGGCCTAAACTCTCCGTCTGCCATGCGCACGGGTGCTTTCGAAAAGCATCGAAGTTCTCGCATGCCGTCCAGCCTGCAGAAAGCGGCAGCTGCGCTCATTCTTCGCTTCGCGACCGCACTCCAAATGCAATGACCGCTCCGCTACCACGCCATACCATTCGCCCCCGTCATCCCCCCCCAACGCCGGAGGGCTGGGGACAGCCCTCCCTAGCTCCTCACGCTGGGAGCACACCGGCCCTCATACCATCCTCGGCAACACTTCGACCACATCCGCGAGCACTCTGCCGCTGCCGTGGCGCAGTTCGTTGCAGCGGCCAAAGAGGATCTGCCCGCTCGTCGCGCCCAGCAGATCCGCAAGGCGCTGGTCCACCGAAATGCGGAAGTAGCCGCGCGGGTGGCTGGAGTGGGGCACCTGGTAGCGCTCCAGGATGGCACCGAAGGGCACCAGACCCTCCAGCACCAGCTTCTGCGCTTCTTCAGGCAAAATATCGAGATGAATGCCGATGGCGCCAAACTCGATGGGCATGCCGTCTTTGCGGCGATGCAGCACGGAGGCGCGCACGAGGTAGTTGCCGATGCGGGCGCGGGCGGCGACGTCGAGGTCGATCTCGCTGCCGTGATATTCGCGCAGGTGGGGTGTCATGTCCTTGTCATGCACCAGGAGAAAGCGCTCCTGCTCCGCCAGGTCCTGCGGCTCCACAAAGGTGACGCGCGGCCGCACGCTGCCGATGCCGTAGAAAAAGATCAGCGGCGCGAGGATGTCCTCGTCCTGCCGGGGGGCCGTCTCATTCACCGCCGCCATGGTCGTCGTCGTCGTTGGGCTGCCGCGTTTCGGCTCAAGTGTAGCGGGCATATTGGCGATGCTGTGGGAGGAAGAAGTCATGCAGCAGACGGTCCACCTGCAGCAGGCCATCGCGAGAAAGTGTGATGCCCTTCTCATCCAATGTGGCAAAGCCTTCCTTGGCCAGGTAGTCGAGCTGCGGGGCAAAGTGCTTGCGCGGATCTTCGCCGAATTTTTGCACGTAGTAGTCGAACTCGCTGCGGCCCAGCTTGAGCTTGAGAATGAACTCGCGCACAAAGCGGTCTTCGGGTGTGGTCTGGTAGGCGCGGAAGATGGGCAGCTTGCCCGCATCCACGGCCTGCATGTAGGGGCCCACGTCCGCCTGATTCTGGTAGTGCACGCCGCCCAGGTGGCCAAAGGAAGCCACGCCGCAGCTCAGCAGATCCGCCCCTTCCCACAGGGAGTCGCGATACACAAACTTGATGCGCTGCGGATCCTTCACCACGGTGTAGGCGCTCGTCACGGTGTAGCCGTCCTTCGCAAATTCATCGAAGGCGTAGCTCACCCAGTCACGCTTCGTCTGCCAGTCGGCCACAGGCGCAGTCACCTTGCCTTCGGCCTTCATCTGCTGGTACATGGTGGTGTTGTAGGGCACCTCCATCTGGTAAATCGTCACCGCATCCGGCTGCATGGCGATGGCCTTGGCCACGGTGACTTTCCAGTTCTCCCAGGTCTCGTTCATCATCCCGGCGATGAGGTCGATATTGATGTGCTCAAAGCCCAGCGTACGCGCAAAGCGGTACGCCTTTTCGATCTCGCCGCTGCGATGCGCGCGGCCGTTTGTTTCGAGAATGTGATCGTCGAAATTCTCCACGCCGAGGCTCAGGCGAGTGACACCGATCTCGCGGATGCCCGTGAGCTTCACTTCATTCAGCGTCCCCGGTTCCGCCTCGAAGGCCACCTCCGCCGCTTCGTCCCACGGGATCATAGCCTTCATGCGGTTGGTCAGGTCCTTGAGCTGCGGCACGGAGAGGTAGCTCGGCGTGCCGCCGCCGAAGTACACGAAGTGCGCCTTCCGCCCCTTCAGATAGGGCTGGCTGGTGAAGTGCTCCATCTCGCGCATGCCGGCGTCGATGTAGGCCTTCACCTCGGCGGCGTTCTTGTCCGTATAGACCTTGAAATAGCAGAAGTGGCAGCGCTTGCGGCAGAAAGGGATGTGGAAATAGACGCCCAGCGGGATGTTGGCGGGCGCAGGCTGCTGCAGGATGGCCTCCACAGCGGGCACCTGATCCGGCTTCCAGAAGGAAAACGGCGGGTAGTTGGAGACAAAATAGTTCCCGGCCTCCGTCTGTTCGACCTTCTTTTCGTGGGCGGGAGTTTCGAGCGCGGTTTGCATGTGGGGGTGTTTAGAATTACGGCTGCCGATGCTGGTTCTACGATCAAACTGAACCGGTGGGGCCGCAAATGGGAAATGAGGCCCGGATTTCGCCTGTGGTGGAGACCGCTAGGAGGTAGGCATGAAGACGCAGCGCATTTTGGAGTGCGGTCGCGCAGCGAAGAATGAGCGCAGCTACCGCTTTCCGCAGGCCTGCTGCCACACGAGAACCATCAGCGCTGCCGAAAGCACCCACCCGCATGGCGGACAGGACCGCAGGGCCCCAGCGATCTCTTCACCCCACGAAAGCGGTAGCTCCGATGCAGGCCTGCGCCTTGCATCTGCGCGACCGCACTCCAAGACGCTGCCGCGCTCGCGATCGCACGCGCCCCTCAAAACACCGGGCGGTCCCCGCTCTGCCTCGCCGCCTCCAGAGCACCGGGCAGCTTCTCCTGCACCTCCGCGCCGCCATCGATGCAAAAGCAGTGCTGCTGGCCGTCCACCTGAAACGACAGGAAATGGGCTCCCATCCAGTTCTTCTCGAATGCGACGTTTGTCATTTTCCACAGCGGCAGGTGCAGCTCCACGGAGGAAATCAGGCCGGTGTTGAAATACGCGAATCGGCGGGTGGTAAGAATCACGTCTCCGGCGGTCGAGCCGAACATCGCGCCCGGTTTGGAGACCGTGCGTCCGCGTTTCGAGCACAAAACCTCCTCGTCCTCCGTGCCCCCTTTTTTCATGATCTTCTTGGGCAGCGCCTGCTTGCGGAACTGAGCCCCGATCAGTTTCGCACCGCCATGGAGGATCGCTTTGGTGAGATGGTGCATCATAGGAGGTCTAAAGTATATGCTGGAGCAGCAGGCCCTGGAGAACGCGGAAGAGCCATCGAAACTTGCTTTCAGCAAGCGCGGCATGAGGGCAGCCCCCCTTGGTCCTCAGCCTCACGACCGGGTCATTTGCCTAAGCAACGTAAATCCAGCGGCGCACAAAGACCCTCGCAGCCTAATTCCTTTACCATCTAATAAAGGAGATCAAAGCGTTGAAATAAGATATCAGACCCCACGTTCGCTGGTGCGGGGGTGTCCCCCGTCATTTTCCTTGAGTAATCTTTCCTAACGGCAACTATCACCCCCGGATTCCAAACCTAAGGCCGCTCCACCATGAACGTGTTTCGTCTTCATCTTTTCACACTGGCGGCTTTGACGCTCGCCATTCCAGCCCACGCCGCGCCGCTCTCCGGCACCCGGACCATCGGGCCCACGGGCGACTATGCCTCCGTGACCGCCGCCATCGCGGATGTGCAGATGCAGGCGCTGGGTGGCGCGCTCGTGCTGGAACTGCAGGCCGCATACGTGAGCACGGTGGAGACCTACCCGCTCACCATCCCTGCCCTGAACGGAGCCAGCGCCACCAACACGCTCACGCTGCGCCCGCAGGCAGGCGCCACGGGCCTTTCCATCTCCAGTTCCAACACCACGGCGGCGACGGTGGACTTGAATGGCGCGCAGTTTGTCACCATCGACGGGCGGCCCGGCGGCACAGGCACGGCGAAGCAGCTCACCCTGGCCAATACGAGCACCTCCGGCGTGGCGCTGCGTTTCATCAATGAAGGCAGCAACAACACCATCAGCTACATCACGCTCCAGGGCGTGAACACCAGCGCCAGCAGCGGCACCGTGGTCTTCAGCACCACCACAGGCACGAACGGCAACGACAACAACACGCTGGACACCTGCGACATCCGCGATGGCGCCACCACTCCGACCAACGGCATCTGGGCTCTGGGCACCGGCACCACCACGGCCAGCAACAACAGCGGCAACGTCATCACCAACTGCAACATTTTCAATTTCTACCGCAGCACCGCCGTCATCACCAGCGGCCTGTCTCTCACCAGCGGGAACACGAACTGGACCATCTCCGGCAACAGCTTTTACCAGACCGTCAGCCGCGCGGGAGTGGCCACCACGGTGCGGGCCATTTACCTGAGCAACACCTCAACCAACAGCCACACCGTCAGCGGGAACTTCATCGGCGGCAGCGCGGCCGGAGCGGGCGGCACGGCCTGGACGAGCACCGGCACCACGGCGGCGTACAACTTTGTGGGAATCTGGCTGCGGGTGGCCAGCAACGTCGCCACCAGCGTGCAGGGCAACACCATCAAAAACTTCTCCTGGTCCACCGCCGGCACCGCGACGTCCCAACCGGGCGTGTGGGCGGGCATCTATGTAGAGTCTGGCATGTCAAACATCGGCACCGTCACGGGCAACACCATTGGCAGCGGCACCGGCACGGGCTCCGTCTCCGTGACCACCTCAGGAGACGGCGGCATGACCTTCGGCATCTGTTCGGACACCAGCGTCCCGGTCAACATCAGCAACAACACCATCGGCTCCATCACCACGGGCGGCACCACCACGGGCATCAGCGCTTCGATCATCGGCATTCAGGTCACCAAGGGCACGAACACCATCTCCGGCAACCTCATCGGCAGCACCACCACCGCCAGCAGCCTGAACGCCTCCACCAGCACCTCCTTCAGCGGTGCTTCGCAGCTGGTCACGGGCATCGATTGCACCAATGGCGGCACCAACAACTGCACCATCACCGGAAACACCGTGGCCAATCTCATGAACAAAAGCACCCGGACCAGCTCCCTGATGCGCGGCATCGTCACCGTCACGGGCACCAACACCATCTCCGGCAACACCGTCCGCAATCTGACCTCTCCCTGCATGAGCACGGGTGCTTCCGTGGTGGGCATCTGGCAGCTTTCCTCCGGCAGCGGCCAGACGATTTCCCAAAACGTCGTGCATTCCCTTTCCAACACGTCCAACGCGGCCATCACCCCCGCCCAAAACGTGGCTGTGGTGGTCGCGGGCATCTATTTCGACGGCGGCATCAGCGGCACCAATCTCATCGAGCGCAACTTCGTGCACAGCCTCTACCTTGACTCCCTCAATACCGCGGCGGAGCTGAACGGCATGCTCTTCGGTTCCGGCGGCACCTTCACCGCGCAGAACAACATGGTGCGCGTGGGCCTGGACGCCAGCGGAGCCAGCACCGCCACCGGCGCCACCGTGCGCGGCTTTCATGACAATGACAACGGCGCGAGCTATGCGAGAAACTTCATCCACAACTCCGTCTATGTGGGCGGCACGGCGACTTCCGGCGGGGCCAACTCCTTTGCCTACAGCAGCTCCAGCCAGTACAATTCCCGCGACATCCGCAACAACATCTTCGTCAACGCCCGCAGCAACAGCGGCGGCACCGGCAATCATTACGCGATGACCAACGGCAGCGTCAGCGCACCGCCCCCGGGCCTGAATTCAGACTACAACATCCTCTACGTCACCGGCAAAGGCGGCATGCTCGGCCTTTTCAATGGGCAGGACTACGCCACCCTCGCCGAATGGCAGGCCGCCACCGGCATGGATGCCAGCAGTGCCGTGCAAGATCCCCGTTTCGTCAATGCCACAGGCACGGCGGCTGTGGTGGATCTGCATCTGCAGTCCAGCAATCCTGCCGAGGGCCAAGGCGTGCTCATCGCCTCCATCACGAAGGATTTCGACGGCGAGACGCGCAGCAGCCTCACCCCCGTGGACATCGGCGCGGACGCCGGCAGCTTCACCTACGATCCCGCCCCCGCCATCAGCCTCCCGCAGCTCTCCAGCGGCACCATGGCAAACCGCGTTCTCACCGGCTGGGCCACCATCATCGACGACGGCGGCGGCGCAGTCTCCGGTGGTGCCAGCGCCCCGCGGCTCTACTACAAGAAGGCCACGGACGCCGATGCTTTCAAGGGCAACACCTCGGCGGACAACGGCTGGAAATACGTCACCGGCACAGACATCGGCGGCGGACAATACAGCTTCACGATTGATTACTCCCTCATCATCGGCGGCGTGGTGACCCCGGGCCAGACCATCCAGTATTTCGTGGTCGCCCAGGACGCATCAAACAACCTCAGCTCACTGCCAGCCGGAGCAGCAGCCTCGGCCAGTCCCCCGGTGCAGCACATCAGCGCCAAGCCCGCCTCCGGCGTGTACAGCTACAGCATCCTGGACACGCTGGGCGGCACCGTCACCGTCGGTCCTGGCGGCAGCTACTCCAGCCTGAGCGGTGCGGGCGGACTCTTCGAGGCTCTCAACAACGGCTCGCTCAGCAGCAACCTCACCGTGAACATCACCGGCGACAGTACCGAGGACGGCAGCGTGGCGCTCAACGAGCCCAGCTCAAACACCTACCCCAATGCCTGCACCGTGACCATCCAGCCGGACAGCGCCACGATGCGCACCATCACCGGCACCGGCACCAACGGGCTGCTCCGCTTCAATGGAGCGCAGCGCGTGATTTTGGACGGCAGCTTCGGCGGCAGCGGGCGCTACCTGACTTTTCGCAACACCAACACCGGCAGCCTGGCGTGCACCCTCATTTTCATCAACGACGCCAGCAACAACATCGTGCGCAACTGCGTGCTCGAAGGCGCATCGACCCCCTATGGGGTGGTGACTTTCCGGGCGGGCGCAGTCACCGGCAACGACGGCAATACCATCTCGGGAAATCAAATTCGCGACCGCAGCGATGCCACGAGCGTGCCCTCCTATCTGGTCAGTTCGCTCGGCAGTTCGGACTGGGTGGCCAACAGCGGCAACACCGTTTCCGACAATGACATGTTCAACTTCACCGGCACGGGCATTGGCGTTTTTTCCGGCAACAGCTCCTGGACGATCACGGGCAACACGGTTTACCAGACCGCCGCGCGCACGACCACCCTGAACGGCATTTATGTCAACAGCGCGGGGACCAACGCGGTGCTCAACAACATCGTCCACGACCTCACCTCCAGCGGTGCCACCACCGGCATCACTCTCGGCACCGAATCCGGCAGCACTACCGTCTCAGGCAACCGCCTTTGGAACATCGGCAACACGTCCGGCAGCACCAATCAGGCCTTCGGCATCCTCTGCCAGCAAACTTCAGGCCAGAGCGTCACGGTGGTGAACAACATGATCGCTTTGAGCTCATCCGGCACCACGGCGCAGATCCTGCGCGGCATCTATGACAGCGGCACGTCCGGCAGCACGACCCTCATCGCGTACAACAGCGTGCTCCTCACTGGCACCGGCGGCGCGTCTCGGGACACCTGGGCCTTCAGCTATGACGGCAACTCCACCGCCACCGTGAAGAACAACATCTTCCTGAACCTGCGCACCGGCGGCAGCAACCATTACGCCGCAAACTTTTCCACCGCCAGCACCGGCACGCTGGCCATCGACTCGAACGTCTATGCCGGAACCGGACTGAGCACCGCTGCGAACTTCTTTGATGCCGGTGATGGCAGCACTTTCAGCGACATCCCCATCAGCTTCGCACAGTGGAAGACCAACCTCCCCGGAGACACCCACTCCAGCGCCGGAAATCCCGGCGGCCTCTACAGCAGCGCGATGTTCCTGGCCCCCTCCACCGCCCGCCTGTACCTCACCGCCGGCGGCAACGCCCTGGTGAACGGCGCGGGTGTCCCCGTTGCCGGAGTGACCACGGATTTCGACGGCGATCCCCGCAGCGCCACCGCGCCAGTGATCGGCGCGGATGAGATCCCGCTGCCCGACATCGCGGTGGCGCAGACCAGCGCCCTCGTGGACGGCGTGGGCAGCGTGAATTTTGGCAGCGTCGCCCTCGGCGGCAGCGGCACCACCAAAACCTTCACCATCACCAATCCCGGCAGCGCCACTCTGGCCAGCCTCAGCGTTTCTGAAGACGGCACCCATGCCGCCGACTTCACCATCAGTTCTTTGAGCCGCACGAGCCTTACCACCGGCTCCAGCACCGCCACCTTCACTGTCACCTTCAGTCCGGGAGCCAGCGGGACACGCAACGCCGCACTCCACATCGCCAGCAATCTGCTCGGAACAAAGAACCCGTTTGATATCACCCTCATCGGTACGGGCCTCACCGCAGCCGACGCATGGCGGCAGAGCAAGTTCAACACCACCAGCAACACCGGCAACGCCGCGGACGGCGCCGACCCCAACGGCAACGGCATTGTCAACTTGATGGAATACGCGCTCAATGGCGATCCCACAGGCAGCACCGTCGGCACCGGCATCCTGCCCACGGCCTCTGCGGACGGAAGCAATCACCTGCAGCTGGCCTTCACACGCTATCTGGATCGCAACGACATCACGCTCACCGTTCAGGGATGCGACACGCTGACTGGCACATGGGTCGATCTCTCCCAAAGCGTCAATGGTGCTGCCTTCACCGTGCTGGCTGCCGGTGCAACTGTGAATGAAAGCGGTACGGGCAACACCCGCGCAGTAACGGTGGGCGATCTTTATCAGATGACTGATCCCGCCCATCCGCAGCGCTACCTGCGCCTGAAAGTGACGAGGCCGTGAGATTGTTGCCAGCTACCTTCACCCCACTCACTCATCCCACTGACAGTCGAAAGCGAGTCTGGCAGCCACTGTGCCCCCCGAAAGACCCAGCGCATTTTGGAGTGCGGTCGCGCAGCGAAGAATGAGCGCAGCTACCGCTTTCCGCAGGCCTGTCGGCACACGAGGACCATCAGCGCTGCCGAAAGCACCCACCCGCATGGCGGACGGAGGGCCACGAAAACAGCACACGCCTCTCCCCACAAAAGCGGTAGCTCCGATGCAGGCCTGCGCCTTGCATCTGCGCGACCGCACTCCAAGACGCTCTGCGCTCGCTTCACCGTACAACCTAGAGCGTCATCGGTTCTACTCCCTCAAAAAATCGGGTGATCGCTGCCCTGAGCCGCTGCCTCCATAGCCACGGACAGATTTTCCGCCAGTTCATCGCCGCCTTCGATGGCAAAGCAATGCTGCTGGCCGTCCACTTGAAATGACAGGTAGCTGTTGAGCAGCAATCCCCCTTTTCGAAAATCGACGTTGCTGATCTTCCACAGCGGCAGGTGCAGCTCCACGGACTTGAGCAGGCCGTTGCCAAAATAGGCCAGGCGACGGGATGTGAGAATGATGTCGCCTTTGCTGGAGCCAAAAACAGCGCCCGGTTTTGCGACGGCCCCGCCTCTCTTCGAGCACAAAACCTCCTCGTCCTCCGTGCCCCCTTTTTTCATGATCTTCTTGGGCAGCGCCCTCTTGCGGAGCTGGGCCCCGATCAGTTTCGCGCCGCCATGGAGGATCGCTTTGGTCAGATGGTGCATCATAGAGCGTCAGAGGTGGAGTGCTGAACTGTAGCCGTTGCGACCTGAGCCTGGAGCCGAAAAAAACGCAACTTCATTTGAGCAGCCGTTGGTGTGGCAGAGCAATGCGGGACCGGATGGTTGAACCACTAATCGCACACTAATCAAACACTCATGGTAACTATTCAGGTCCGTAGTGATGGGACGAAAGAGGCTGCGCAAGGGGCTTTGAAACGCCCCTCACCCGGCCTCTCCCCGAAGTTAGCATTCAGCTATCAAGCCTGGGGCGGGGAGAGGGGATTGGCGCTGGTAGGCTTTAAAATTTAGTCGGAGTCGCGACGCGAAACTCCTCTCCCCGCCCCAGACTTCGCAGCTCTGGGCATCCTTCGGGGAGAGGCCGGGTGAGGGGTAAAACAAATCCCCCAAGTAGTTGCCCCCAGATTCCCTTCGGACCTGAGATTTCCGGCTCATGATGAGTGTTCCATGAGTGTCCGATGAGTGGTTTCAAAGTCTGACATTACTTCCCCCTCGCCAGCACCACACGAAATCCGATGGTATTCCTCCGCGTCTCCGGCGGCACGGGCATTCTTGCTGAAGAAAGCAGTTCATCCTGGGAGGCGCTGCGCCAGTTGCCGCCGCGGGTGGTGCCGAGCACGGGTTTTGCAGGCTCGTCCGGCTTGGCCGAGGGCACGGGGGCGAAGTCGGTTTCGATCCACTCGGACACGTTGCCTGCCAGTCCCGTGATGCCGCGGTCATTCGGGGGCAGCGCCGTCACCGGGGCGAGGAAGGGATATTTGTCGTCATAGCCGGGGATGGCGCTGTCGAGTCCGGCTTTGCGTGCTCCGCTGATGTCCGCGAGGTTGTCCGCGTCCTCCGGTGGCGGCCATTCAAAGCCCCAGGGGTAGATGCCGCGGATGCGGCCATTGCGTTCTTCCGGTGTGGTGCCGCGCTCCAGCGGCAGGCCCACGGCGCGGCTCCATTCCTCATCGGTGGGCAGGCGGTAAACATCCTTCGGGCCGATGAGGCCTGCATTGCGCTCGCGCTCGGTCAGCCAGGCGCAGAAGGCGCGCGCCTCGATGCGGTCCACACCCACCACCGGCACAGTCCCGCCGCCGCCTTTGCTGGCACCGCCGTCCAGCCGCGAAGGCCGGCGCGCCTGCGTGGCCTTGCAGTACTCCAGGTAGTCGCGGTGCCGCGTCTCCCACGCGGAGAACATCACGTCTCCCAGCGGCAGCAGATTCATCCCGAGGCTGTTCGCCTTCCACTGGCGGCCAAACGTCACCGCCTTGCGCGTCTGCATGTCGGCAAAGAGTTCGGACTGCACCCCTTCCCGCACCTCGCCCTCCAGCACCACATCGGCAAAGCCCTCCTCGCGCAGCTCGAACTCCACCGGGCCCGTGCGCACGCGCGGCAGTTCCAGCGGTGTCTCGCCCAGGAACTGATCGTGCTGAAACACGCGCACCTTTTCCGGCTGGCTGGTCACCACCACGCTGCCGTAGGTCTGGCGCTCCACGCGCAAACTGAAGGCGCGCCAGTTTTTGTCCGCCGCCTGGTCCTCCTTGTCAGCATCGCGGCCGTCCGGCATGTCATCCGGCGCGGGCTGCCCGCTTTCCACAAAGTAGAAGGGCTCCACTTCATAGTGATGCTCCTGGCTCAGGTAGGCCTCGCTGCGGTCACGATCCGTCAGCCAGTAGCGGAAGGCCTCCGCGTCGCCGTCCGGCACCACCACCAGGTAGGCGCTGTCCTGGTCCTTGCCGCGCTGGAAGCGCACCACCTTCCCCTCAAAGGAGCGCCCCGTGGACTCCAGAAAGCGTTTGAAAAACTTCATCTCCACCGGCTCCGCACTGATGTGCCCTCCCGGCCCCGGCTTGAACACCATGCCCAGGCTGTTCAGCCAGCGCTCGCCTTTCTGCGGCAGCTTGGAAGGCTCCAGCTTCAGCGTGAAGACCGCCGGCTTCTCATCATGCGCGATGTGGTCGATCTCCACCTGCTTGTAGCCCGGCAGCCGCAGTTGGTAAATCACCGGCACCCCCTCTGCGGGATTCAGCTCCAGCGGCGTGATGCCGAGATTCTCCTCTCCCGCAAACACCACCGCGCCCGGCGGCGTCGTCACGATTTTGAGCCGCGGCGCGTTGTTGTTCATCGCCATCAGCGTCTGCGCCCGGTGCCCGCGCGCCAGCCACATGCCAAAGCCCACCGCCAGCAGCAGTGCCACGGACCCTGCGGCGATCCACGACCACATCAGCCGGCGGGAGGAAGGCAGCGGCTCGCCCCGCAGCGCCAGCGCCATCTCCCGCGCGTTCACAAAGCGGCCCTTGGCCTTCGGCGCGCAGGCCGTGCACACCACATCCTGCAGCCTGCGCCAGGAGTCCAGCGGCGCACCCGTTTCAGAGCACGATGGCAGATCCGGGAAATCCAGGCGGTCCTTTCCCGTGCTGGCTTCGTAAAGCACCATGCCCAGGGAGAAAATGTCAGACGCCGCCGTGCCCGGCCCTTCCGGAGCCACAAAGCCCTCCGTGCCCACAAAGCTGCGCTGCCCCAGCAAAGCCACCAGCCCGATGTCCGCCAGCCGGCAGATGCCATCGATGAAGATCAAATTCGACGGCTTCACATCGCGGTGGATGAGCTGATTGCGATGCAGGTAATCCAGCCCCTCCGCGATGGTGGCCCCCAGCTTGATGCACTGGTTTGCGGCCACACGTTTGTCCCGCTTCATCTGCAGGCCCAGCGTGTGCGGTTTGTAGGTGTCCGCATGGATCTCGCGCCCCGTCTCCAGGTCATCCGCCAGCTCCATCACATAATAATAAAAGCCCTCCTTGTCCGAGCGGCCCACCTGCAGAATCGGCACCAACGCCTCATGCCTGCGCGAGATCGGCTCGAAGCGTTTGATCGCCTCAAACTCCCGCTCAAACGAGTCCGGCCTGTCGTAGTCCTCCCGCCACACCACCTTCACCGCGCGCAGCACCCCGGTCACACTCCGCGCCAGCCACACCTCCCCAAACGCCCCCTGCCCGATCAGACGAAGCGTCTCGTGATCACGGATTTCGGGCGCTGTACGTGACTTGATCTGCATGCGTGCGGGTTGGGACGGGAGATTACACCGCAAGCGGGCCGGACTGTCAATCAGAGGTCAAGGCGTGGTCAAGTTGTCAAGGAGGGTCAAGAGTCGAGCATTGACCACTTCTTGACCAGCACTTGACCTCTTGACGAATCCTTGACCACCTTTTGACTTATCCCCCTCACGGCTTCCCGCCCTTGATCCGCACCAGCATGCGGCCTCCAAGGGTCTTGAGGATTTCCAACTGGCCCTGCAGCGGCGAGCCTGGGGCTTCCAGGGTGTCCACGTCCTGCTTCAGGAAGATGCAGAGCACGCTGGGATAGTCCTTGGCAAGCTCCTGGGCAGCGACGGCATTGCGCAGCATGTGCAGCGGCGGGTGGGCGGTGAAGTAGGGATGCAGCTTCAGCGGATCCACGGAGAAGTAGATCACGCCCTGGGGCATTTCGCCGGTGTAGTACGTGACGGCACGGGCGATGAAGCTGGAGGTGATGACCGGCTCGCCTGGCTTGCGCGCCTTCACGGCCTCAGCGGCGATGTCGCGGGTGGAGGTGTAGGTCGGGATCTTGTCGTCCACGCCGTATTGCATCAGCATGACGAGAGCCGCCGTCACCATGACAGTGCTGGTGGCCCAGGCGGCAATGCGCTGCTTCAGCATGAGCACCATCGGGATGCTGATGACGCCCGCCAGAACATAGATGACCGGCACCAGATCCTTGATGAAAACATTGCTCTCCTTGGGCGGCAGGATCACCGAGATGAAGGGGCCTGCGAACATCACCAGCGCCGTCTGCAGCACCACCAGCGTGGCCACCAGAATGCGCTCCCCTTTGCCACGGAAGCCGCTGCTGATCCACTGGTCCAGCGTGTGGCCCATGATCAGCGCCAGCGTCACGAAAAGGAAGAAGGTGTAGGTGGGCAGCTTGCTGTTGCAGATGGTGAAAAACACGATGCTCGGCACAAACCAGCAGGTCAGGAAAAGCAGGCGATTGTCGGTCTTCAGCCCCTTCACGGTGCGCACCACGGCGGCGATGAGCAGCGGGATCCACGGCAGGTTTCCACCCACGTGAATGGCGATGTACCACCACCAGTGGTTGCTGTGCGGGTGCTCGGAGCCGGTCAGGCGCTCCCAGTTTTCATGCACAAAGAAGCGGTGCCAGTACTCCATGCCGTACTTCTGAAACATGACCGCATACCACGGCCCGGCGATCAGCAGCCAGACGACGAGTCCCACCCACAGACCTTTTCCACGCCAGGGGGAGCGCTTCTTGGTCAGCCACAGGTAGCAGATGGAGCCGAGCGTCGGCACTAGAATACCCACCGGGCCCTTCGTCAGAAACGCGAACGCCGAGGCCGCAAAGTGGAGGATCATCCACTTGTCCCGTTTGTCCTCCTCCTCCGTCGCCAGCCAGAAGAAGAACACGGAGGCGCTGATGCACAGCGCCAGGCAGATGTCCGTGAGCATGAGCCGGGACATGATGGCATACTCCACCCCGGAGGCCAGCACCACGGCGGCCCAGAAGCCGGCGCGCGGCGAGAACATGCGGCGGCCAAACCACCACGTCAGAAACACCAGCAGCGTCGCGGCCATGGCGGAAGGCGCACGGCAGGCAAAGGGATTGTCCCCGAAGATCTTCATGGCGATCATTGACTGCCAGTAAAAGAAGATCGGCTTTTCAAACTGCCGCTCGCCAAAGATGATCGGCGTCAGCCACTCGTTCTGCTGCACCATCTCCCGCGTCGTCTCCGCATAGAACGGCTCATCGGGATCGATCAGCGGCAGGTGCCCCAGACGCCACCAGAACATGACGGTGCAGATGGCAAGCAGGGCGAGGAATTGGGAGCGGATGGACATCAGGCAGGGGTGGAAGAAGTGGAGGAGGGAATAAAGATTTCCTGATCGCGTGCATACCCGCAAAACCGGGCGCTGCTAAGGAAAAGTTGAGTCTCGTGGCACTCGATGGCCGCCAGCTTGCGCGCCTTCTGCCGGAGCGTGAGCTCCAGCGTCATGCCGGACGCCTCCGGGCAGAACCAGCGGCGGTGAATGAGGTAGGCCCATTGCGGCAGGGCCATGCCAGCCCGTTTCATGGCCTCCTGGATGAGCGCGTATGAGCCTTCGTGGTCCGGGTGGTTGTCGTCCTGGGAGGGCACCACCAGCAGCGTGGGGCGGAAAGTTTCCAGCTCGGCCACATGCAGAGCCAGCGCAGCTTCATCCCGCTCATCCCACAGCCGCGTCAGCCCCTGGTCTGGCAGGCCAAAAAAGACCGCGTCCTCCGCCTGCAGGCCGAGGGTTTGCACCGAGCGCCCGGCCTCCAGCCGCCGCCGTGCGCCCCAGCGCCGCCGGCAGTCCTCATCGATGCTCCAGCGCTGCTCCACATAGCGTTGCGGCCAGGGGTTGTTGTCCCCGTCGGTTTGAAACACCACCCGCACCGCAGCCCCCAGCGCCACGGCGTGCTGGATCAGTCCGCCGCAGCCCAGTGCTTCATCGTCCGGGTGGGGGGCAAACACCATCACGCGAGCCTGCGGGGAAAGCGTGTGGAGGAAAGGCATCAGGGTGGGGATCGGGATGGGAATGAGGGCTCGGGGGCCGCCTTCCATACCCGGCTTCTCAAAGCGTGCCAGATGAATTGTCTGTGACCCGATATTCTGGTTGGACATCGACCGGGAAACCGTGGAAGCTTGGCGTTCCCCCTATATTACATGCAGGCTCCCAGCCAGACCGCTCCCACCTCGTGCAAGATCGCCGCTCTTATTCCGGCGTATCGTGAGGCTGCCGCCATTGCCGATGTCGTGGGCCGCACCCTCCCGCAGGTGGATCTGGTGCTGGTGGTGGACGATGGCTCTCCGGACGACACGGCCGCTCTCGCGCGCAAGGCCGGGGCCGAGGTGATCGTCCACACCGTCAATCAGGGCAAGGGCTCCGCCATGAAGACCGGCATGAAGACCCTGGCCGAGCGCGGCTACGACTACATCATGCTGCTGGACGGCGACGGCCAGCATGCGCCGGAGGAGGTCGCCCGTTTCACCGCCCTGGCCCGCAATGGCAGCGCCTACGTGGTCGTTGGCAACCGCTTTGAAAACGTCAAGGGCATGCCCATCGTGCGCCGTTTTGTGAACAGCCTGATGTCCCGCATCATCAGCAATGCCTGCGGCGTCCGCATCCCGGACACCCAGTGCGGCTTCCGCCTCATCCGCTCCTCCCTTGTGACGTACATCATGGGCAGCAGCGACCACTTTGATTTTGAGACGGAAATGCTCCTCCTGGCCAGCCGCGCCGGATTCACCATCCAGAGCGTGCCTGTGAGCACCATCTACGGCGCGGAAAAAACGAAAATCCGCCCGGTGCAGGACACCATCAAGTTCATCAAGCTCATGCTCCGCTGGCGCAGGCAGGCAGCCGCCATGCCCGCGGCAGCCCCGCTGAATCCGTCCAAGGCAACGGAGCTCTGATCTCCTTCTGCGCGGTCTGGCAACCTCCGGCTTGCAGAGCACTCAAGGCATCCGGTATTCTGATGCCTTTATTTCTCTAAACCGCCACGATGAGCCAGGGCATCGACTACTCCAAGCTTCATGAATCCGAGCGCGTGGAGCTGCACCTCCCGCAGCCCGTGCCGGTGAGGCAAGCCGCACGCACTCTGCAAGCGCAGGGATTCGAACTGTGCGAGGATGTGTGCAGCCTGCCGCGAAAAGACGCACGTCAGAGCCACCAGCCGGACTCGATCACCACCGTAAGCTTCGTGTCCGCTGGCGTCGAAAAAACCACCTACCTGGAGGACGACGATGAAGATGATGACGGGTCGGCCCCTGAGTGCGACGTGCTCGTCTTCGACTACCTCTTTGCCTCTCTCCCCAAGACGCTCATCCCCGAGTTTCTGGCGATGCTGCAGCGGGTGCAGCCCGTCTTCGGCGGCACGCTAAGGCACCGGGGAGCGCCCGTGGAAATCCCAGCACTGGAGACCTTGTTTGCAAGCTACGTCTCCGACATCTGGGAGGAGCTGGCCGAAGAACCCGGCGGCGACCTGCTCCGCCGCATCATCCATGAGTCTTACCCCCGCAGGTAGAGACCTGATCCCACGTTCCCCTTCCCTCATCTCCGCAATCACGACCCGCATGAGCCGCATCCCGCCAGATCAATTTGAAGAGCTGATTTACCAGAGCCTCCGCAAGGCCTTCGCCACTTTGCTCTCCGCCAGCCAGGGGCAGACACTCTATGCCTTTGCCCTGTTCACCGATGACAGCCTTCAGTTTCTCAACCCTGTGGCCAATTCCGAGGAGGCGCTGACGGCAGCCGTGACCCGCTACCAGACCAAGGTGGATCCGAAGTACGGCGGCACCACCACGCGCTCCAGCCTGCGCTGGTCCTACGGCGACTGGGGCTTCTTTCCGAACGTGGACGAAGGGGCCTTCCAGGAAGCGAACGAACTCCTCAGCAGGAACTTCGACCAGATGATGGAAGACGACAGCTTTGACGGCGATGTGGACCTGCTTTTTGCCGCGATGCTCAAGGGCTTCCAGCGCGCCGAGGCCGAGGGAGTGTTCAGCTCCGCCATGCCTCGCGGCAGTCTCGTCCTGCTCCTCGTCGGAAACCTGCCTGCTTCGCTCACGGACCCGTGGGTCACGGCGCTGAATCCGCCGGAGACGGCCTCCATGTACCTCCACTGGATTCCTCCCGGGACACCTGAACTCCGCCCCCCATGAATCCGCACGCGCTCACGAAAGAGGATTCCAGCACGCTCGGCTTTGTCGTGTCGTGCCTTTTTGAGCAGGCTGTTTCCATCGAGGAACTGCAAACCTGGGCGGGAAATGTGCTGCTGGCGGTGGATCCCAGCCCTCTCTACATCGTGGACCTTTGCACCTTCGAAGGGCCGCTGTTCAAGATCTTCGATGTCATCGGCTTCGTCACCAGCGGCGATCTTTCGGACGAGGAAAAGACCGCGCTGGTGGGGATCGCCCATCTCCGGGGTGTGACCCCCTATGAGGCGGAGACAGACCGCGCCCAGGCTCTCGCCGCACTTGCAGCGCACCCGCAGGTGCTGGCAGATTTCCGCGAGACCTTTCCCTTCATCGAGCTTCCCCAGAACGTTTGATCACCACGCTCATCATGCCAGCCAAACCACCCCCCACACTCGAGGCCCATCCCGGCATCAACGCCAGCCACATCACCTGGTATGTCACCGACCGACTCAAGGCAGGCACCATCAATCTCTACTCGGCCTATTTGCTCATGCATGAGGCGCTGCGCTTTGAGCGCCTGCTGTACCTCCAGTCCGGGTGGAAGCAGACGCTCGAAATCAGCGGCCTGCTGGACATCTACTACGACCACATCACCGCCAGGGCGCTGGGCTGCACGGTGGAGGCGGACGAGTCGGCAGACTGGTTCCTCGCGGACACCCCGCTGCTGAAGGAGAAGCGGAAACACTTTCTCACCGACCGGCTGGCCGAAGGCAAAAGCCTGCTGGCAGACGCCGCTTTTCACCGCCTGCTGGCGGACCTGCGCCGGCGCTACGACTCCCTCCCAGATGCCCAAGGGCCTTACCCACAGGGGGCCTTCCCTTTTCATCTGGCAGCGCCTGAACTCGAACTGCTCCAGCCCGGCTCACAGCCAGCCTTTGCACCCGGGCAGGAGCTGGACGCGGAGAGCGCTGACTTCTACGTGCAGCTCCAGCTTGCCCGCTGAGGGGTCTTCCAGTGTGGCGGATTTGCCTTCAGTCCCTGTCGCGGGGTCCGAACATCTGGGTGGCGGAAGCTTCCTATGCGCCGCCTGTTTCCCCTGCGAAAGGCCCCTGCCATTTGCCCACGTTGGCAAATATCATTCTCCACACGCACGGAGTTTGCAGACGTAAGATTGCAAGATGCCTCCGGGCTGCCGCGTTCGCCTCATCCCCCCGAATCAGCATGCTCCGCCTCCCTTGCGAAAGGTTTGAAAATCGCATTGAAGCGCGGCGCGTGCTCACGATGTTTCGTTCCCATCCTTCACTCCATGCACAACCGCCCTCGCACCTCTTACGGCTCCTTGCTGGCCGCCACTCTGGCCCTGACTGGACTCTCTCAAGCGAATGACTGGACCAGCTGGCGCGGCCCGCTCCAAAACGGCGTGAGCCTGGAGCACTACACCAAGGCAGGAAAACTTGCAGACAAGCCCGCCTGGAGCGCCCCCATCCGCAGCCGCGGCACCCCCGTGGTGGTGGACGGCAAGGTCATCCTCTGGGGGTACAAAGGAGAAACCTCCGACCTCATCGAGCTCCTCACCTGCATGGACGCCAAGACCGGCAAGATCCTCTGGCAGCACGAAATCCCCGACTACCTCAGCGACTCCATCTACAACCGCTACTCCATCGGCGCTCCTACGGTCGATCCTGAAACGAAGCGCATCTACCTCACCAGCAACGCCGGCAACTTCGTCTGCTATGAACTCGACGGCACCAAGGTCTTCGAAATTCCGCTCATGGAAGAGTATGGCCGCATGACCTTCCCGAACTCCCGCGTGGGCAGCCCGGTCATCGAAGGCGAGTTCGTCATCATCCACTTCATCTTCTCCAACTGGGGCGCCGACGGCCCCGCCGCGGACCGCGTGTACGGCTTTGACAAAAAGACCGGCGAGCTTGCGTGGTGGTCCCTCCCCGGCGTCAGCCCGCCCGTGGACAGCTCCTTCTCCACCCCCGTGCTGGAAACCCGCGACGGCAAGCGCGTGGCCTACTTCGCCACCGGCTGCGGCAATGTCGTCTGCGTCAACACGCACAACGGCAAGCCTTACTGGAAAATGCCCATCTGCAAAAACGGAGTGAACGCCTCCGTGGTACTGCACAAGGGCAACCTCATCGCCATCCACGGAGATGAAAACGTGGACACCTCCGAGAAGGGCCGCATGGTCTGCATCAAGCTGCCCGAAAAACTGGCCGCCCCCGTGCCTCCCGCTTTGGAAGCCACCACCCTGGAGCCAGGCGTCGAAGTCTGGCGCAATCCCATCGGCGCCACCAGCAGCTCCCCGGTGCTCGTGGGAGATGTGATCTACCAGCTCACCGACGGCGCAGAACTCTACGCCATCGACGCCAACACCGGCGTGGACATCTGGAAGATGAAGCTGAGCAATGCCAACCTGCACTCCTCCCCGCTGTATGTGGACGGCCTGCTCTACTGCCCGATGCTTGATGGCAAGCTGGTGGTCGTGAAGCCCGGCAAAAAGTCCGGCGAAGTGGTGCAGGAAATCAAGCTGGAAGGCAACTGCCTCGGCTCACCCACGGTGTGCGACGGCACCCTCTATGTGACCACCACGGAAGGCTTCCACGCCTTCCCCATCCCGAACAAAGGCATCAAGGTGGACGCCGCTCCGAAGGCGGAAATGCCAAAGGCCGGCAAGGCCGTGGCCCTGCAGATCATTCCCGCCGAAACCGTCATCATGACCGGCAACAAGCAGAGCTTCCGCGTTCGCAGCTTGGACGCCAACGGCTTCGTCGTCAGCCCTGATGTCAAAGGCGTGAAGTGGGAAAGCTTCATCCCCCCGACCGCCAAGGTGAAAGCCACCATGGACGGCAAGTTCAACGACGCAGGCGAGCTCGTGGTCGCTGCGGATGCCAAGTCCAGCGCCGGCGCCTTCAAGGCCACCGCTCCGGACGGCACCTTTGGCACCATCCGCGGCCGCGCCCTGCGCAACCTGCCGCTGGTGGAAAACTTCGACGAATACGATCTCAAAGACGAGCAGCCCACCGAGAAGATCATGTTCGCCTATCCTCCCCTTCCCTGGATTGGCGCACGCTTCAAATTCGACGTGCGCGAGATCGTCGGTGCTCCAGGCAACAAGGTCTTCGCCAAGACGTTCGACCGCCTGCTCTTCCAGCGCGCCACCGTTTTCGTGGCCCCTTCCAATCTCTCCAACTACTCCATGCAGGCAGACGTGATGACGGACGGCAGCGCCCGCTCCAAGTCCGACATCGGCCTCATCAACCAGCGTTACCTCATCTGCGTCCGTGGCAATGCCGGCAAGCTGGAAATCAGCTCCAACCCCGAGCGCCTCAAGCAGGAAGTGCCCTTCAAGGTGGTGGCCAACACCTGGTACACCCTGAAGACCAAGGTGGACGTGGCCAAGGACGGCAGCGGTGTCGTCATGGCCAAGATCTGGGACAAGGCCCAGCCCGAACCCTCCGCCTGGACCATCGAAGTGAAAGTGCCCCGCGCCCACAAAAACGGTTCCCCGGGCATTTTCGCCCTCACCCCGATGAACCAGAAGCGCGTTTATCTGGACAACCTCAGCGTCACCCCAAACTGATCCGCCGCCCTCCTAACCCAACTGCTTTCAACGTCATACATGAGAACGAAACTCACACCCATCCTCGCTGCGGCTCTGGCTGCCACAGCAGCCCTGAACGCCGCCGACTACTCCCAGTGGGGTGGCGGCAACACCCGCAACATGGTGTCTGACGAAAAAGGACTGCCCACTGACTTCAACCCCGGCAAGAAATACGGCCCCAAGGCCGCACCGAAAGCCGCCGGCCGCCTCCGCCCCAATGCCCAGGACGCCAACAAGGCCCCCGGCGCTGAGGACATCGACATGAGCACCACCAAGAACTGCCTCTGGGTGGCCAAGCTCGGCTCCCAGACCTACGGCACGCCCATGATCGCCAACGGCCAGGTCTATGTCGGCACCAACAACGAGTCCCCCCGTGATCCCAAGAGCATCGGCGACCGCGGCATCATGATGGTGTTTGACGAATACACCGGCCAGTTCAAATGGCAGATGGTTTCCCCCAAGATGGGAAGCGGCAAGGTCAACGACTGGGAATACCTCGGCATCTGCGCCAGCCCCACCATCATCGGAGACAAGGCCTACGTGCCCAGCAACCGCTGCCAGATCGTCTGCCTCGACGTCAAAGGCATGTCCAACGGCAACCAGGGCATGCAGGACGAAGGCGCCTTCATGGCCCCTCTCGACAAAGACGGCAAGCCCACCGCCCCCCTCACCCCTGGCGACACGGACGCGGACATCCTCTGGGTCTATGACATGTACAAAGAACTCGGCGTCTTCCAGCACAATGCCACCGCTGGCTACCCGCTGGTGATCGACGGCAAGGTCTTCGTCCCCACCTGCAACGGCGTGGACTGGACCCACACCAACATCCCCGCCCCTAACTCCCCCAGCTTCATCATGCTCGATGCCGAAAACGGCACCCTGCTGGGTGAAATGGATCACGTCGCCTCCGAGCGCGTGCTGCACTGCTCCTGGTCCTCGCCGAACTCTATCGAGGTGAACGGCAAGAAGCAGATCATCTTCGCCGCCGGCGACGGCTGGGTGTACTCCATGGCCCCTGAAACCCACAAGGACGCCGAAGGCCTGGACATCCTCAACGAGTTCTGGCGCTACGACGCCAACCCGCCCGAGTATCGCAAAAACTCCGCTGGCGAGCCCATCAAGTACGTTGAATACGACGGCCCCAGCGAAATCATCGCCACCCCCACCGTCGCTGACGGCCTGGTGTATGTGAACATCGGCCAGGACCCTGAGCACGGCGAAGGCGTCGGCTGCCTGAGCTGCATCGACCCCAAAGGCAGTGGTGACATCACCGGCAAAGCCTTGTGGACCTTCAAGGGCATCGAGCGCACCATCTCCACCCCTGCAGTGAAGGACGGCCTCGTCTATGCCGCCGACTACACCGGACGCGTCTTCTGTCTCGATGCCAAGACCGGCAAGGAATACTGGAAGTTCGACACCAAAGGCCACATCTGGGCCAGCCCCCTCGTCGCCGACGGCAAAGTCTGGATCGGCAACGAAGAAGGCGAGCTCTTCATCCTCGCCGAAGGCAAGGAACTCAAGGAACTCGGCACTATCGAATTCCCCTCCCCCCTGCTGAGCAGCGTGGTGGCCGCCAACGGCGCGCTCTACGTCACCACCCACACCCACCTCTACTGCTTCAAGGAAGGGTCCAAGACGCCCGAAGCTGCGAAGTAACAGCACAGTCTAGTTTCAACGCGAAAGGCGGACCGGAAACGGTCCGCCTTTTTTCATGCTCACCGATCGGCCCAAGTAGCGCTGAGCATTTCAAGATTGCCGAAGCGGAGCACGTAATCTCCTGATGCGGCCCCGCCTTTCCTGCTTGATTCATTCCGCCAGCCTTCGCTCATCAGCGCTGGCGCTTCTCTCCGCCGCCGCTGTGCATGGAGAGATCCCCAAACCGGATGATGCCCCGCAGCCGCTCTCTCCCGCAGAAAGCGCGAAGCTTTTCCAAGTTCCTGCCGGTTATCGGATCCGCCTGCTGGCCAGCGAGCCGCTGATCCGCGAGCCCTCCGGCATCTGCTGGGATGACAAGGGGCGCTGCTTTGTGTGCGAACTTCACGGCTACAATGTCGAAGGACAGTACGACATCGAAGAACTCAACAAGTCGGGGCAGCTCGATCTCGAAGTTCGCCGCATCCAGGCGAGCGAGGCCGCAAAGAAGAAGGCCGAGGCCGAAACCTACGGCACCGTGAAGCTGCTGCGAGACACGGACGGCGACGGCGTGATGGACAAAGCCATTGTGTGGGCGGACCGCCTGCCACCATGTTATGGTATCGCTACGGCGAATGGAGGACTCCTCGTGGCATGTGCACCGCACATTGTCTTTCTGAAGGACAGCGATGGCGACGACAAGGCGGACGTGAATGAGAAGCTCTTCACCGGCTTTGGCACGGGCAATCTGGAGCGCGGCATCAATGCCCCCACGCTCGGGCCGGATGGCTGGTACTATTTTGGGCGCGGCTGGGCGGGAGGCCAGATCACAGGGCCGCATCTGGCGCAGCCCGTGACGCTGCCTGCCACGGACTTCCGCATCCGTGCGGATGGCAGCGCCATCGAACCCGTGAGCGGCAGCACCAAGACGATGGGCATGGCCTTCACGCCCGGCGGCGAGCGCTTTGTCTGCACCACCACGCATCCCGGACTCTACGTCACGCCCATCCCGTGGCGCTACCTCACGCGCAATCCAGACGCAGCGGCTCCTCTGCTGGATGCCCCTGCAAGCGATGACACGCGCGTCTATCCCATCTCCAAACCGCACCCCTGGCGCACCAAGCGCGAGCAGCATGCAGAGTACTTTGCCTTCTACCGCAAGATCAGCCTCAGCGATGCCGCTGCTTCCGGCTACTTCACCTCCGCCTGCGGTCCGCTGGTCTGGCGCGGCCAGTACTTCGTGTGCGAGCCCGCGCAAAATCTCATCCACCGCGCCAACATCGTGCGTGACGGCACACGAATGCGGCTGGAGCGCGAGAAAGGCGAGGAGCACAGCGAATTCCTTGCCTCGCGGGATTCCTGGTTTCACCCCATGAGCCTCGCTCGCACGCCGCAGGGCGGCATGGCCATCTGCGATTTCTACCGCGAGATCATCGAGGACTACTCCGCCATCCCGCGCCACCTTCAGCAGCAGTATGGCGTGATCAACGGCCACGATCGCGGCCGCATTTGGATCCTTGAGGCGAAGCAGCCCTACGACACACCGCAGCCAACCTCCAGCGAAGCTCTTGTGCTGAAGCTGCGCAGCGCGGATGACCAACCGCTCGATGCCGCAACGCGCACGCTCTGCTTCAGCAAGGACCTGGAGCCCAGCCTCGCGTTGCAACTGGCGCTCAGCGCTGGCGCAGACAAAGAGGCGCTCCTGGCACTGGCACGGAATCATGGGCAGCTCAAATGGATGGATGCCGCCATCGCCAGCTCCGCCCATCATTTGGAAAAAGACCTGCTGCTGGCTTTGGCCACAGAGCCCGGCCAAAGTCAGCCGGTGATGACCAACCTGGCCGGCATCATCGCCAGCCGTGGAAATGCGCAGGAGATCTCCGGCTGCCTCGCGGTCGTCACTTCGGACAAAGCAGGTGAAATCCTCCGCCTGGGCCTGGAAGAAACCAAGCCGCTGCCACAGCAGGCGGAGCCTCCCATGCCCGCCGCCCCCAGCGCCGAACAAAACGCCGCATGGGAAAAGCGCGTGCCCGCCGTGCTGGCTGCACTGAAACAGAAACCGAATCTCGAAGAAGGCCGCGTGCTGTTTCAAAGCATCTGCGGTTCCTGTCACAAATCCCACGGCATCGGCGTCAGCGTAGGGCCGGACCTGGATGCGGAGTTTCAGCGTGCGCCTGAGGTCATTCTGCGGGATGTGCTCTTCCCCAGCGAGGCCGCCCGCCCGGGCTATGAAACCCTGCACGTCAAAACGCAGCGCGGAGAGACGCTCCTCGGCATCGCCGCATCAGACTCGCCCACCAGCGTGACTCTGCGGCTGCCAGGCGGTGCGGAGCGCACCGTCCTGCGCAAACGCGCGGAGATCCGTACTCTGCGCAATGTTTCTCTCATGCCCGCAGGGCTCGGCGATGCGCTGAAGCCGGAGCAGGTCGCCAGCATCATCGCCTTCCTGCGCTCAGCACCGTGATCCCTATCCCGCCAGCGTCTTGTACAGCGCCAGCGTTTTGCGTGCGATGCTCTTCCAGCTGAAGTGATCCTCCGCGCGCTGGCGGCCGGCCTGGGCCATGCGGTTGCGCAGCGTGGGGTCGGCCATGAGCTTGTTGATGCCGGCGGCGAGGTCGCGGGCGAATCTTTCCGGATGCAGAGCTTCGAACGGACTTTCAGTCTGCTGCTCCAGCGGCACGAGGATGCCCGTCTCGCCATCGACCACGACTTCCTTGATGCCACCCACAGCGCTGGCCACCACCGCCGTCTCGCAGGCCATGGCTTCCAGATTGATGATGCCAAAGGGCTCATAGATGGACGGGCAGCAGAACACATCCGCATGCGAATACAGCGCGATCTTTTCCTGCAGCGGCACCATGGCCTGCACCCAGATCACTCCCGGACGGACCTTGCTCGCCTCGGCGACGGCGGCCTCCATCTCCTCCTTGATCTCCACAGTGTCAGGCGCTCCCGCACACAGCACCACCTGGAAACCCGGGTCCAGGTGCTGAATGGCGCGCACCAGATGCACGATGCCTTTCTGCCGGGCGATGCGGCCCACGAAGAGCACATAGGGCTTGTCGGGGTCGATGCCATGCTTGCGCAGCACGTCCGGAGCTTCGGTGCGGCGGTACTCGGCGAGGTCGATGCCGTTGTAAATCACGTGAATCTTGTGCGGGTCGAGGTCGAAGTGCTGGAGCAGATCTGCCTTCGTTCCTTCGGAGACGGCGATGATGGCGTCCGCCATTTTCAGCGCGGTGCTTTCCAGCCAGACCGTGAAGTCATAGCCATGGCCGAGCTGCTCGCGCTTCCAGGGGCGCAGCGGCTCCAGCGAGTGCACGGTCAGCACCATGGGCACGCCGTAGTTCAGCTTCGCTAAAATGCCGCCGAAATGCGCATACCACGTGTGCAGGTGGACGAGGCTGGCATCGATGCCGCTGGTGTTGAAGTCCAGGCAGCGCTGCAGCGCGCCAAAGACAGACTTCAGATTGAGCGGACTGTCCCAGCCGGTGGTGTCCAGACCGAAGCCCTGGACCTTGAGGTTTCCCACGTGGCTTTGCTGGTCGCCGAAACAGCGCACATCCACCTCCATCAGCTTCGCGAGCTCGCGGGTGAGGTATTCGACGTGGACGCCGGCGCCCCCGTAGATGTGAGGTGGGAATTCGTTGGTAAGGAAAAGGGCTTTCATGAGAGACGAATGCGGGCGGGGCGGAGAGGAAAGATCAGGGCAGTTGCAGTATCACTTCTCCTGCGATTTGAACCACTCCTCGATAGCGGGAATGTCAAAAATACGGAAGCGTTTTTTCACACGCTGTTCCAGCGCCAGCTGTGCGTGCTTGGCCACGTCGAGCGAGGGATCTTCCTTGATGGACTTGATGAGCTGCGCGTTGGTTTCCGGCAGGGGGCTGCCCAGCAGCAGGAAGCAGACCCGCAGGCGCACCTCCCAGGGCTGCTTGTAGTCTGCCAGCAGCTTCAGCAGCACCTCGGGCTTCACATCCGCCTCATCGCGGATGCTGCTGTCCTTGAACATTTCGGCCACCGGCAGGCGATAGCCCGGATCTTCCCGCTGCAGCAGCTGGATGGCACGCAGGGCGCGCATGAACTCGGCCTGCGCCGCCGCATGCAGGTGCTCCAGCTGCGGGTCGCGCATGTACTCCACCAGCAGTTCCAGCGGCCTGCGCTCGCCGGTGGCGATGGCTTCATCCGCATACTGCGTGAGGCGGTTGCGCTCCTTGAGCTGGATAAACTCCTGCTGTGTCGGCGAGACCTCCATTTTCATCTCGGCGATGCGTGATGTCCCCGCCTGGTCCGATGAGGAGGCCACAGGCGCTGGTGCGAGCTGGGGATTCTTCAGCGCCGTGGAGATTTTTTCCAGCGACTCGCGCGTGTTCTGCTGGGTGAGCAGCTGCTCCCTGCGCATGACGTCCACCTGCTTCTGCAGCGCCGTGATCTGCTCTGCTGACTGGGCAAGCTGCTCCCGGAGCGCACTTTCCGTGGCACCTCCCGCCGCGGCGGAGGAGCCTCCGCCTCCGGAGAGTCTGGGCTCAATTTTGCTCAGGTAAAACGACCTCCCCGCCAGGCAGAGCAGCAGGCCGACGACGAGCGACACGCCGAGCGAAATGACCAGGTAGGAACGGGTCAGGTGCGAGATTCGCGGATCTGGCTGATTGGAGGCCATTTCCTCGGACTGTGGGTGATCATGGCTGGCCACTTTTCCGGTTATACCGTTCTCCGCGTTTTGTTTCGACACTTTCTTTGTGTCGGCCTCGTCTTTTTTCCCGCCCCCGTCGGATTCTTCCGCCGGCGTCTTGCACCGCGCAAAGAGCAGGCCCTCCTCTTCTTCGTCTTCGTGGTCCGCGGGAGGAGTGTTGGGGGAAATCAGGTTAGACATGAACAAGCGTCAGTGACGTTACGCGATGAGGGTTGCCAGAATCAACAAACAAGGCCAGCCTTTGTCAGTCAATCCTAGTCATGGCAACAGAATCCTCCCAGAGCACCCACTTGTCCACATTTGCGCCAGCCCGGATGCACTCTTTGCAGCAGCCCGGGGCCCTGCGGCAGGTGGCCGTCTGGAGCCTGCCCGTGGTGCTGGCCCTGCTCTTTCTGCTCTGGCCCTACCAGCAGTGGGACTATGGCAAACGGGAGAGCATCCTCATCGGCTGGGCACGCTGGGTGCTCCGGCATTCGGACTGGTGGTTCTGCTTTGTGGTCCCTCCTCTGGTGGGCTGGCTGGTCTGGCTGCGGCGTGCAGAGCTGTTCAGACTGCCCCTGAAGGGCACCTGGCAGGGCATCATCCCTCTCGCCTTGGGTCTCTTTTGCTACTGGGTGGGGTACAAGGCGTCCACCGGTTATCCCGGCTTTCTGGCGGTACAAGGCGTTCTGGCGGGCTTCATCCTGCTGGTAGCGGGGAGGGACTGGATGCGCAGCCTGTTTTTCGCCTGGCTCTTCCTGCTCTTCAGCTGGCCCATGCAGCCGCTGGAGGATTCCCTGGCCTCTCCCCTGCGCCCCTACACGGCCTCCATGGCGGCCTCCATCCTGAACACCCTGGCTGTCCCTGCGGTGAGCGAAGGCTCCGCGCTGCAGTCCGCCCCGGATCCATCCGCCGGAAAACAGATCGGCGATGCCTTCAGCCTCGATGTGGATGCCAAGTGCAGCGGCATCAATTCGCTCTTTGCGCTCATGATGATCTCCGCGCTGCTCGGCAGTCTGGCGCTCAAGCGGCCCCGCTCCCGGCTCATCCTGTTTGCCTGCTCGGTTCCGCTGGCCGTGGCGGGCAATGTCGTGCGCCTGCTGCTGCTGGTGGCGGGGACATTGAAACTGGGATCTGAAGTGGCCGTGGGCAGGCACTTTGAAAATCACCAGGAAATGACCTTTTACCACACGATGGCAGGCTTTGCCGTCTTTGGCATCGCTCTGGCGGGCATGTTTGGGATTTGCTGGCTGTTTGAAGGGCGCGAGATGAAGGCCAATCTTCAGCGCCTGGGCAGGTCCGCGGACGCGGGAGATGCCTTTGCCATCCCGCAGCCGCGCCGCATGCAGGCCCATCTGCTGGCCGCCATACTGCTGCCACTGCTCACCCTGGGCATCTGCCTCGGCACAGACATTGGCTTTCACGTGGCCGCCCCCGGCGTCAAGCTCAGCGAAGAAGCCCCGAAACACCCTGTGCTGCCTTTGTCTCTGGACGGGTATCAGGGGCGGGAGCTTGAAATGACCATCGATGAAAAAAACCTTCTCGATGAAGGCGTGAAGCTGGCGCGCACCGGTTATGCCTCCGCCACCGGCAGGCAGATCCTGGCCACGGTGATCATGAGCGGTTTTGAAAAGCGCAGCCTCCACCGTCCCGAGGTCTGCCTGCCCAACCAGGGCTGGACCGTGAGCGACCGCATGCCCATCTCCATCCATCTCGAAGATGGCCGCGACATCGATGTCATGATGATGCGCGTGTTTCGCGATGTGGAGCCCCGGCCAGGCGTGCGCATCCGCACGCGGGCGGTTAATTTCTACTGGTACATCGGCTCTGACGGCGTCAGCTGCGCGGACCACTACGAGCACATCTTCCTGTCCTACTACGACGCCGTGTTTCGCAACATCCAGCACCGCTGGTCCATGGCCTCCATCTATGTGCCGCTGCCGGAGCAGCAGGTCGGCCAGGAAGATCCCATGCTTGAGCTGGGAGCCGTGGAGGACGGACGCGTTTTCATCGCCAAGCTGGCCCCCGCCTTCATGCTCACCCGTGAGCAGTGGCTCAGCGGCTCAAATCTTCCTGCGTCAGCACCTTGAACCCGGCATTGGAAAGCACCTCCGCCCCCACCTCCGGGGAGTCCAGGTGCAGCGCAAACACCGGGTGCTGCCCCGGCCGCGCGAACAGCGCATAGGTAAAGTCGATGTTGATCTCCGCCGAGAGCAGGGCGGAAAGCGCGTGCACCAGCGAATGCTCCGTCTCCCGCAGCTCCACCACGGTCACCGGAAACACCACATGCGGGATGCCTTTCTCGATGAAGAGCATTTCCGTGGTTTCAGGATCGCTGGGGATGAGGCGCACCAGCGCCAGCTCCGTGGTGTCCTGCAAGGACAGGCCCATCACCTCGATGCGGTGCTCCGTGAGCAGCTTCACCAAAGACATGAGCGCGCCCACGCGGTTGTGCAGAAAGACGGACAGCTGTTTCACCGGCGAGCCTGCTGGGGTGCCGGTCGCGGAGTGGGGCTGGGGCTTCGAGGTCGTCATGGGTGGCTTAGGGGGAGTTTCCGGGGGTTAATCACTCCTGCCCCACTCCTAGCCTGCGGGGCCGGAGGTGGAGCGGCGCTCGTCAAACAGGGTCACTCGCAGAGGAATGCTGGCCAGCGTGTCGCTCTGGTGCTGCACCAGCCAGCGGTACATCCCCTGGCGCTCAAACTTCAGACGCTGGAGCGTGTACACGATGTTGCGTGAAACAAAAGGGATGAACGATGACGGAAAGGTCACATCCAGCTGCGCGGGCATGGGCGGCAGGCACTCTTTGCCATCCGGATCCACGCAGCGGATCACGAACTCATGCTTTCCGGCGTCTTCCGCCTGAAAGATCGCCCGCACGGCGATGGAGCACTGCGGATGCACCACGGGAAAGGTCTGGGCGCAGAGCGTGTCAAACGCGCCCTGGATGCAGAGCTTCCCCTGGTAGTCGGCGGCAAAGTCACAGACGATTGCGAGCTGGATGTTCATCGTACTCGAATCGGTTACTGACGTCCAAAGAGCCTGCTGAAAAACCCGCCGATGCCCTTGCGAGGAGGTGGAGCCGCAGCCTGCGCCGGACGCACAGTCTGCGTGCGGGCCGCTTTTTCACCACCGCCGCCGCCGCCGGATGCCTCGTCCACCAGCGTTGCCTTGGGCACTTCCTTCATGGCCAGCAGCATGGGATCATCCGCAGGGGCTTTTTCAAAGATGTTGGTGAAGACTTCGTTCACGATCGGCGCGGCCTTTTTACCACCGCTGATGTCCTCTCCGGGCTCGCCCTCATACACGACAGCAAAGGCAAACATGGGCTTGCCTGCTGGCAGGAAACCCGTGAACCACGCCAGGTTCTGGTCCTTGGCGATGCGCCACTGCGCGGTACCCGTCTTGCCGGCGATCTCGGCCTGCTTGATCGCCGCCGCATGTCCGGTGCCACCGCCGCCATTGACCACCGCCACCATGCCGCTGATCACCGTCTGCCGTTGTTCGGGATTGAGATCGATGCGCCGGCGATCCTTCGGCTCGTAGGCCATGACCACCCGGTCCGTCATGTCTTGAATCTGCAGCACCAGACGTGGCTGCGGGATGCGTGTGCCGTCTCCCAGACCGGCCATGCACTGGCACACCTGCAGCGGCGTGGCCAGCACCATGCCCTGACCGATGGCGATGTTCGCCAGATCTCCCGGCAGCATCTTGTGGCCGCGATGCTGGAGCAGGTAGCTGTTCGTCGGCACAAAGCCCTCTCCCTCCGCCTTGAGCGGAATGCCCGTGCGCTCTCCAAAGCCAAGGCGCAGCGCCATGTTCGTGATGTAGTCGGCACCCGACTCCAGCGCGGCGCGGTAGAACCAGGTGTTGCAGGAACGCTTGATGGCGCTGACCACATTCATGGAGCCTTCACCCTCCTTGTTCCAGTTTTTGAACACACGGTCGCCGATCTCCATCGCGTTCGGGCAGTCAAACTGCGTCTTGGCATCCACCTTGCCGCTGTCCAGCGCACCCAGGGCCGTGACGATCTTGAACGTGGAGGCCGGCGGGTATTCGCCGCGGAAGGAGCGCGGGTAGAGCGGCAGATGCGGATCCTTCGTCAGCTCGTCATAGCGTTTCTGGCGGATGCCCGGCACGAATTCATTCAAATCAAATCCTGGGTTTGAAGCCATGGCCAGGATGTCGCCATTGGTCACGTCCATGATCACCATGGCACCGCCGGTGGTGTGCCGTTTCAGCGCATTTTCAGCGTACTTTTGGAAGTTGTAGTCGATGGAGAGCACCACGTTGCGTCCAGGACTCGGGGTGCGGCGCACATCTTCGGAGAGGCGTTTGCCATCGGGGCTGAAGAGCACGTTCACAATGCCCGCCTGGCCTTTGAGATCGCTGTCAAACGCGGTCTCGATGCCCTCACGGCCTTCCATTTCCTCAAACACCGGATCGCCATCCACAATCGGTCCCGTGGGCAGCGGACGCGTCTTGCCCGTGTAACCGATGATATGGCAGGCCGTGGTGCCCTGCGGGTAATGGCGCAGGTAGGCGGCCTGCAGCACCAGACTGCTGCCCAGCAGCGGCTTGAGCTTCTCCTCCATGTCCGGCGTGATCTCAACGTTCAGCCCCTCCTCCACTGAAAACACCAGCGGCAGCCAGCGGCGGTGCTTGTAGTGCATGAGCACCTTGTCGTCTGAAAGGGACCACGTCTTGCCCAGCGCCTTGTTCACCTTGTCGATGGTGCTGCGCGCAAAGGCGGTCACCTGTGAATCGCTGGCGCCTTCCATGTACGGCATGACCAGAGCGAGGTAATTGGCGGCGCGGTTCTGCGCAAAGGGAATACCGTGGCGGTCCACGATCTGGCCGCGCGGAGCAGGCACGCTCAGGGTCATGGCACGCGCCTCTTTTTGCGTGGCCCAGGAGGCACTCAGGTCCTGCTTCTCAGGCGCGGTAATCTTTGCCTTCTTCGCTTTGCTGTCCTCCACCTCCACCACCGGCTGTGCCTTCAGCACCACCTGGGCCTGCAATGTCGGGCCGAGCACGGTCAGCAGCGAAAGACCCGCTGCCAGAAACCGGCTGGTCAGACGCAACGAGGTGGGATCATACGATGGAAGCATGGGAAGAATTGGGCTGCCGCCAGTCCCTCTTCACAAGGAAACACGGCAGACCTCCGAACATGCGGTGACGCACCCCCTCCGTCAAGCCGCAGGTCAGGCCCCAATCGGGCAGCGCGCACCTTTCACTGACTCACCCGGAGCCGCATGAAACGTCGCGGATGCGCAGGATCGGTGGTCTGGTAAAGATCGGAAACTGAAACCGCACGCGGGCTGCCCATGGCGCTTTCAAGGATGCTCGCACCGGGCGTGATCACGCTGAAGGCAGCGCCGTTCGCGCTCTGCGCAAGGTCGGTCCAGGGCCCCGCCAGACTGTCCGCCGCCTGCACAATGAGCGTGATGTCATTGCGGCTCGGGTAGCGGTTGAAACTAAGCTGCAGTCGGTTTCCCGCGGCATCCACACCGGCCCCCGGCAGCACGCCACTGCCTGAGGAAACGCCCGCAGGATCACCACCCAGCGCATACTCCATGAGATTGGGAATGCCATTGTGGTTGGGGTCCGCCCCCGGCGCTGCATTTCCCGCCCCCGTGATGACACCAAAATACTGCTGCTGCCAGCCCTGATTGGCCGTCACTCCCATCCCGCTAAGCGAGATGTCAAAAGGACTCTTGCTGCCCCCCACATTGCTGACGATGTGCAGCCCAGCGCTGCTGCCCGCCGTCAAAGCACCAGGGGCATAAGTCACATTGAAGGTCACACTCTCCCCCGGCACAAAATGCGTGTCGCTCAGCGCACCCGCCGCAAAGTCCGCATTGTTCGCACCATCAATGCTTACGCTCAACCCGCTGATCTCCGCATCACCCGGATTGGTCAGCGTAAAAGTCAGCGCCGCACTCCCACTCCCCGCCACCACCGGCCCAAAGTCCACACCGCCAGTGCCATCGCTCAGCGCAGCGGATTGCGTCACCGCAATATCGGGCGTGGGAGTGGGCAGATTGGCCTGCACAAGATTGGGGGATACAGTGTTAAAGCCAACGGTGGTGAAATTACTACCACCCACAAAGAGATGGTTATTGGAGTCCGTGGCCAAGGCTTCAATAGTGGGAGTCGAATAAATCGGGTAACCGGCTGAAACCCCTGAACCAAGACCCGACAAGGTGCTGCCATTCCATTTCGCAATGCCACGCATGTAATCAGAATACTTTCCGCCTACATAAAGATTGGTTCCGCTGACAAGCAGCGCATAAATTGGGTAGAAGGGCACCCATATGTAGGAAGAAAACGAACTTCCATCCCAGACCCATATGCCAATGCTAGATCCCCCGACATAGAGACGCGAACCGCTCACTGCCAGAGAATAGACGATGTTTGGGTAACCCGAACCGAGAGCGCTCCAAGCACTGCCATTCCATTTGGCGACGTTGGAAACGGACACTGCTCCAGCTGTGCTGAAATAGCCCCCGACATAGAGATCTGTACCGGCCACAGCCAGCGCGAAAACTTCAGCAAAATCTCCTCCAAGACCCCCATCGAGCGCCGACCAAGCACTGCCGTCCCACTTGGCGATGTTGTTGGCGGTGATACCATCCGCTGCGCCGAAATGACCTCCGGCATAGAGATCGGTCCCGATCATGGCCAGCGCATTGACAGTTCCGCCTCCCGCACCACTCATCCCCTGCCCCAGGGCGCTCCATGCGGTGCCATCCCACCTAGCGATGCCGTTGGCGGCTACGCCGCCCGCCGTTGTAAAAAAGCCGCCGACATAGACATCGGTACCATTAACTAAGATCGCTGTGACGGTCCCATTCACGCCGGAGCCCAAAGCAGTCCAAATGCTACCATTCCACCTAGCAATGCCCTTAGCCTCCACACCACCAGCCGCAGTGAACGCCCCGCCAGCATAGAGATACGAACCACCGACCGCCAGCGCACGAACGGTGCCGTTGATCCCAGCGTAGAGCTGCGACAAGGCTTCGCCGTTCCATTTCACAACATTGTTACTGAAAGGATAACCATATCCTTGCAGAACGCTTCCCCCGACAAACAAATCCGTCCCGTTGACCTCCAGCGCGTAAATAGCGAGCGCCCCATACCATGTCGTTTGAATACCGACAGTGGACCAAGTGCTGCCATCCCACTTCGATACACTAGGCATGTCTCCCAATAACGACGACAGCCCCGCGGCATAGACGTTCGTGCCACTCGCAACCATCGCCTGCACTTCGTTCTCGGACCCCGTTTCGAGAAGTGTCCACGTAGAGCCGTCCCATTTTGCGACATTATACTGAACTTCCCTGGGATCAAACGGGTTGTAGAGAAAGGCCCCTCCAGCGTAAAGCATTGTGCCGCTGACCGCCAGCGTATTGACTACTCCATTCCGAATTCCCAAGCCTCCCCCCAAGGCAGACCAGGCACTGCCATCCCATTTGGCGATGCGATTCACGGAAACACCACCGGCGGTTCTGATGGTTCCCCCAGCGTACAAATCAGTCCCCATAACCGCTAGGGCGTTGATGTTGCCGCTCACTCCGCTACCTAGCGCCGACCAGGCACTGCCATTCCATTGTGCGATGTAACTGGCGGGCACTCCTCCCGCTGTGGAGAACGCACCCGCCGCATAGAGAGTGCTGCCGACGAGCGCCAGTGCAGACACGGAGTCGTCCACCCCCGTGCCCAGAGCCGACCACGCAGTTCCGTTCCATTTCGCGACGCGGTTCGCCGTCACGCCACCCGCTTTGATGAAAGAACCACCAGCATAAACATCCGTGCCGTTGACGGCCAGTGCCGTCACCGCTCCATCCACTCCAGAGCCGAGAGCACTCCATTTCACACCGTCCCATTTGGCAATATTGCTGGCCGAGGCTGCTCCCGCTGTGGCGAAAGTCCCGCCGACGTAGAGATTACTGCTGCCATCCATGATCATGGCGTACACCGTGCCATCGGTTCCAAGAATACCCGGATTCATGCTCACCCAGTCGGAATCGCTGAAGGTAGGATCAATCCGCACGGGATAAGTCGCTCCGGCATCCTCCACACATACCATGATGCGATCTGTCCCCACCCCCTCCAGCCTCGCGCTGAGTGCCCGCCCATTGGCATCCGTCACATGCAGTTTGCTGTAGCCAATCTCCCGCCCGCTGTTTGGCAGCGTGAGCTTGATGCCATAATCCGCCTGATCAACCCGCGCCCCCGTCACACCAAGCGTGACGCGCAGTTCTCCCATCCCTTCCGGGCGCTGCAATACCACGAAGTCCTGGCGCACGCCGTCTGCGCTCACCCGATACTCTTCCAGCAGGCCCGGGCGTGCAAAGGAGGCTGCCTCAGCCGTGACCATCACCGTACCGGTGGCTGGCAGGAGCCGTGGAGCAGTGGCAGGGCGGCCGAGGGCGGTGGCCAGCACGCGAAACCGCTCTGAACGGCCTGCGGCAGTTGCAGTGGAGGAAAGCCATAGCCCGTCCCCCTTGACCTCAGCTTCCAGCTTCTGAAACGAAGAACGCAACAACGCGCCCTCTGCAGTCGGCGTGATGGCGATGCCCTCGCCTGGGCATTGTTTCTGCGCCTCCACGCCAAGTTGATCCCATGGGATGGCTCTGGCTAACGCCGTCGTCGTTTCCACTGCTCGAAGTTCGAGCGTAAAAACCATCAGGAACCAGAGTTGAATAGCAGCACAAAGAAATTTCATCAGGCAGGACGAACGACCTCATCAAGTGACGTGAGAATAATTTCTACTCTTGAAAAACCACCGCCTTTTGCAAGTCGGAAATTCTTGCCACTGATGAAGTCGACCGGCCTTCCCTTAGAAGTGCGGCAGCGTTACTTCTTTTCCACCTGCGCACGCAGCGTATTCACCGCGGAGGCTGCGGTCAGCCAGTCGGCATAGCGGGAGAAGAGCAGCGTGAACTCGCCCTGCAGGGCGTCGATGGAGTGCTTGATGATCTTGTCCAGCGCCTGCGCCTCCTGTCCGCTGATGGGATGCCCAGGCACCCCGGGGCCGGCGAGGATGGCGTCGAGATCCTGCTTCAGCACGCCCCGCAGTTCATCGTTTTTACGCTGCTCATCGCCATAGATCTCGCCGAGTTCAGGATTGGAGGCCCTAACGGCCAGCTCTGCCAGCGTGCGGTTTTCCTGCTCCAGGCGTTCGATGTTGGACTTCAGGTCCTTGATCAGCTTGTTGCGCATCGTGTCCGTCTGGCTGGTGAGGCGCAGGTTTTCCCGGTAGTCCTCGCTGTCCACATAGCGCACGCCGCCAAAGCGGTAGTGGCCCGCGGCCTTGTAACGCGCAAACTCCTCATGCTTCGGGAAGGATTTGTAGAGCTCCACGATCTGCTTCACACGCTTCTCGATGCGTTCCTCAAAATCGTTGCTGATGCTCTGCTTCTGCGTCTGGGTGAGATTGAAGGTGGGGCGCACCATCTGCTCCTTCAGCCAGGCGCGCTTCTGCTGGTAGTAGCTGATGCTCTGCTGCAGGCTGGCAATGGTCTCCTCCTTCATCCGCGTCACCTTCGTGTGCGAGTCCTTCGAGTCCGTGACGGTGCGCAGGGTGGTGAGCAGGTCGTCAAAGCGGCTCTCAATGCGCTGATCCGCATTATGGATTTCGCTGCCCAGCAGGCTGGCGCGCTGCGCCTGGCCTGCGAGCCGCGCTTTGAGAATTGCCTGGGCTGGTGTGATCGCGGCGGCGGCGGGTGCCGGAGCAGTTGCGCCGGCGGCCGGAGCGACGGCTGAAGGCGGAGGTGGCGTTTGGGCTGTGGCGTTCATGCCAGCCTGCATCGCCAGCAGAAGCACCGCACAATGGCGGAGTGAGCAAAGTTTCATGGTGGAGGCAGCCGCTGTTGGCTGTCACAGCTTAAAACAGCGGCACCCCGCGGAAGTTTTCACCCCTCCGCAAACAAGGACCTGCGCAGCACAAGAGAAGCACTGCCGCAGGCTGAAACCACGCGCCGGAGGCTGCGCGCTACGCTCCGCGCAGCTTGCTCACATCATACAGCGTCAGCATGGAAGCCAGCACCTCGTCCCTCTTTCCCTGCTTGAGCTGGTCAAAGGTGACGTACTTGCCGGGGAGCAGCTTGAAGTGGCCGGAGCGCGTGCGGCGCAGGGCGCTGAGGTGCGCGCCGCAGCCGAGCTTCTGGCCCACGTCATGTGCATACGTGCGGACGTAGAAGCCCTTGCTGCACACCACGCGGAAGTCCACATACGGCGGCTCAAAGCGTGTGATCTCGTAATCATACACACGCACAAAGCGCGGCTCGCGCTCCACCTCCTGGCCTTTGCGGGCGAGTTTGTACAGCGGCACTCCATCGATCTTGATCGCGGAGACCATGGGCGGCATCTGGTAGAAATCTCCGCGCATGCTGTCAAAGGCAGCCTTCACCTGTTCGAGCGTGAGATCGGCAGGCACAGGCTTTTCCTCCGTGACTTCGCCCTCGGCATCCTGGCTGTTGGTGGTCTGGCCCAGTTTCAGGGTGCCCACGTATTCTTTGTCCTCAGACATGAGGAGATCCGAAAGGCGCGTGCCGTTCCCGAGCACAAGGATGAGCATGCCGGTGGCCATGGGGTCGAGCGTGCCGCAGTGGCCGATCTTCTTCATGTTCAGGCAGCGCCGTGCGACGGCCACCACATCGTGCGAGGTCATGTCCTGGCCTTTGTCCACCAGGAGGACGCCGCTAATCAATTCGTCTGACTTCATGTTCGAGTACTTGCAAAAATTTCTCCGCTGCTTCGCCGATGGGGCCCTTCATGCGCGCTCCTGAGGCCATGCGGTGGCCGCCGCCGCCGAACTGCCCGCAGATGGCGGACACATCCAGACGGCTGTCCTTGGAGCGGGCGCTCACGCGCACCTTGCCCCCGGCAACGTCTTCAAAAATGACGCAGCTCACCACGGAGTCGATCATGCGCAGGGTGTCGATGAGGCCTTCCGTGTCTCCGGGCTCCATGGAGATGGAGTCCATCAGCTCCTGCTTGAGCTGCCAGCTCACGATGCGGCCCTCCGCGCGGAACTGCATGTGATTGAGCATGTCCCGCATGAGCTCCAGCCGCCGCACGGGGTAGGACTGGTAAACGAGCTGCGACAACCGCGCGGTGTCCAGCCCGGCCTCCATCATCTCAGCGGCGATGCGGTGGGAGCGCGCCGTGGTGCAGGAGAACTGGAAGGAGCCGGTGTCCGTGGAAATGGCGATGAAGAGATTCTGCCGCACCGCGTCATCCATGGGCAGCCCATGCTCAGTGAGCAGATTGTAAATGATCTGCCCGGTGGCGGGCTCAGTGGGCACGATGAGATTGAGCGTGCCGTAGCCGGGATTGGTGGGGTGGTGGTCGATGTTTACCAGCACGGGCGCGGCATCCAGCAGGGCCTTGGTTGTCTCCCCCACGCGCTCATGCGTGGCGGTGTCCAGCGCGATGGCGAGGTCGATGCCCAGCGGCGGTGTGGCGGCATCTGGCTGCAGGACAGTGTCCGTTCCAGGAAGAAAGGCGAGATTGGAAGGCACTCCATCCTCCAGCATGGCGATGACATCCTTTCCCAAGGCCCGGAGACTCAGCGCCAGCCCGAGGACGGAGCCGACGGCATCGCCGTCCGGACGCACGTGGGCTACGATGGCAATGCGCTGCGCAGAGCGCATGGCGGCGACGATTTCAGCGGTGGTGGAGTTGGCAGGCATCCGGGGGGTGCGCACAAAGCACCATGGCCGGAAAGCTGCAAGGCGAAGATGATGCCGCCAGACGGAAGTTTGGCACGGGCAAAGACAGCAGCCACGGAAGGCTGCGCTCCAGGCTAACTTTTACCCACAAGTTTAAGAAACCCGGCCTGTACAAAAACCATAACGACTAAACTGTGGGTGATGATATCAACAGCGTCATCGCAAGGTTTGGGCAAGGGACAGGCAGAGATGCCGGGCTGGTCGTGGCATGAATTGCAGCATCTTGGTGGCCTTGAGAGGCGTCTTGTGAAAAGATTGGCCACCATGCTCGAAGACTGGGCGGCGCAGCCGCAGGCATCCATCCCTGAAAGCAGCCGCAGCAAGGCTGCGGCCAAGGCATCCTACCGACTGCTGGCCAATGAGCGGCTCAATGTCGTGGACCTCGAGCAGAGCCATCGTGAGGCGACATGGGGACGCATGCTGGGCCATGAGGTCGTGCTGGCGGTGGCCGATACCACGAGCTTCAACCACACGACCCATGACCAGACGGAGGGCATCGGGCCCATCGGCCAGGGCAACGGCAGTGCGCAGGGGTTCTTTCTTCACAGCGTGCTGGCATTGAGTGAAGCCGGCGAAGCGCTCGGTGTGCTCCATGCCCACACGTGGGCGCGTGCCTGTGACGGGCCGAGCCGCAGGCAGCGCCAGGCGCAGAAGAACCGCAAGGCGCTCGGTGAGCGTGAGAGCCACCGCTGGGTGAGCACTTACGAGGCCGTCGCGGCCCGGCAGGAGGAGTGGCGGCAGCGTGAGGCCCCGGATACAAGACTGCCACGTGTTGTCATGGTGTCGGACCGCGAGAGCGACATTTACGAGCTCTTTGTGAGCAATCTGCAGCACGATAGGCACTGCGCGGTGCTGGTGCGGGCGCTGCATCCGCGTCGTCTGCATGAAAGCGGGCAGATCGTGTGGGAGCATCTTGAGGCGCAGGCCGAGCTCGCGCACGTGGAGATCATGGTTCCCGCCCAGGGAAAGCGCCCGGAGCGGCGGGCCCAGCTGGCGTTGCGCAGCATGCCCGTGGAGCTCGGAGTGCCGCGGGACAAGGCGCGGTTCTTTGGTGCGAGCACCCCGCTGAAACTCTGGGCCATTGAAGCGGTGGAGAGTGAAGCACCGGCAGGCTGCGAGCCGCTGCACTGGAAGCTGCTCAGCAGCATCCCCTGTGCGGATGCAGCCGGTGTGCAGCGGCAGCTGCGCTGGTATGCGAGGCGATGGAACATCGAGGTGTTCCATCGCACGCTCAAAAGCGGCTGCCAGTGCGAGAGGAGGCGGCTGGGCAGCTACGAGCGGCTGCGCCGTGCACTGAGCCTGGACATGATCGTGGCCTGGAGGCTCATGGCGCTGCGTGATGCGGCACGTCAGCAGCCCGAAGCTCCGGCGACCCGATGGCTGGAGAAAGAGCAGTGCGAGGTGCTTGTTGTGTGGGCCACGCGCAAGAAGCCGCAAGCAGGTCCTGGTCCCACCATTGCTCAAGCCGTGCGCTGGATCGCACGCCTGGGCGGTTACCAGGACCGCAAGAACGATCCGCCTCCCGGAGCGGAGGTCCTATGGCGCGGTCTCCACCATCTCCATGACATGACGGAGACTTGGAAGCTGTCTCAACTTGTGGGTAAAAGTTAGGCTCCAGGGCTTCCTTCAGGCGAGACAGGCCATGCACCACTTCCACAAGGCCGCCGCGGGTTCTGGCTGCGAACGTTTGGTGACTTCTTTTGCAGCCGTCCGCCGGCTACCTGACCATGAACGAACCCATCACGCCGGCCAGCCGGATCGCCGCCAAAGAACAGTTCCGCAAAACGGTGCGGCAGTTCGTGGCCATCACCCGGGCGTTTTTCAAATCAGAACGGCGGGTGAAGGCGCGCGGCATGCTTATTCTGCTCCTGCTGCTTTCGGTGGCCTACACCGGCGTCATCGTTCTCACCAGCTACGCCGGGCGGGACCTCATGACGGCCATCGAGAGCAAGAACTGGCACGCCTACTGGGAGGCCATGGGCCGCTACGCCCTCACCTTTGTGGTGGCCGTCGTCATCAATGTTTACTACCGCTGGACGCAGGAGACGCTGGCCCTGCTCTGGCGTGAATGGCTCACACAGCACCTCATCAAGCGCTACTTCAACAACCGCGCCTACTACCGCCTGCGCGGTTCCGAGAGCATCGACAACCCGGACCAGCGCATCAGCGAAGACGTGCGGAACTTCACCTCGGACACCCTCACCTATGCCCTCATGCTGCTGCAGTCGGTGATGACGCTCATCGGCTTCTTCGGCGTGCTGTGGAGCATCTCCGGAATGCTGGTGGGCCTGGCAATGGTGTACGCGGCCTTCGGAACCTTCATGTGCATTGTCATCGGCCGGAAACTGGTGTCCCTGCAATACGAAAAGTACCAGAAGGAGGCGGACATGCGCTACGGCCTCGTGCGCATCCGCGACAACGCGGAATCCATCGCTTTCTACCGTGGCGAAAAGCGCGAGCACCGGGACCTCATCCACCGCCTCTCCGCCATCGTGGGAAACTTGCGCACCATCATCTTCTGGAACCGCAACCTGGGCTTCTTCCGCAACAGCTACAACTACCTCGCCCTCATCCTGCCCATCCTCATCGTCGCCCCCATGTTCATGAACGGCTCCAAGCCCTTCGGTGTGGTGACGCAGACCATTGAATCCTTCGCCCAGGTGCTCGGTGCCGTGTCTCTCGTGGCAAACAACTTCGAGGACCTCAGCACCTACCTCGCCGGCGTACAGCGCCTCGGCATCCTGTGGGATGACCTGGATGACTTTGACGCCGAAGAAGAGCGCAGCGCGCGCGAAAGCCTGCAGCAGATCGATGAAGCCGGAAACGCCGTAAAGCTCTGCAAGCTCACCGTCCTCACACCCGACAAGGCCAAGATCCTCGCCAAGGAGCTGACCTTTGAGCTCAGTCCAAACCAGAGCCTCATGATCATGGGCCCCAGCGGCAGCGGCAAAAGCTCCGTGCTGCGCACCATTGCCGGGCTGTGGGCCGGCGGCGTGGGCGCGCTGGAGCGCCCTGCCCTGCAGCATCTCATGTTCCTCCCTCAGCGCCCCTACATGATCCCCGGCAGCCTGCGCGACCAGCTCCGCTACCCGGACCACGACTGCAACGCGGACGACGACACCATCCGCCGCGTCGTCGAGCAGGTAAACCTCACCGACGTGCTCGACCGCGTCGAAGGAGATCTCGATCGCGTCATCGACTGGACCAACATCCTCTCCCTCGGCGAGCAGCAGCGCGTGTCCTTTGCCCGCCTCTTCCTCCGCAAGCCCAAGTTCGCCTTCCTCGACGAAGCCACCAGCGCCCTGGACGAAGATAATCAAAAACGCCTCTACCAGTTGGTGCTCGATTCTGGCATCGGCTTCATCAGCGTCGGCCACCGCGAGACTTTGGTGCAGTTCCACGATCACATTCTCCGCCTGGAAAGCGTGGGCGAATGGGAGTTGAAGAAGCGGCTGTGAAGGAACACAAACAGGTGTCTATTTTTGATCCTGAAGCGGTGTCGATTGATCGTGTTGCATTGGTCGCGGATGTAGCAGCGGCGCCCCTTGATCATAAGTCCACTCGCGGTAGCGCTTGGCAGCCTCAGACTTCCACCATGCAGGAAGGAGATCAAAGTCATCGCCCTCCACCCACTCGCTCTTTTTGGCCCGGCCCGCTTCATCGCGCAGCGGAGATTTGTCCCCCAAAGCCTGTTGCAGAGCCTGGCACGCATAGAAGAAATTGGCGCGGCCCATCAGTCCAATCGGCAGCAGGCGGCCATGATCAGCCGTGGCGGCCGCAGGGTTCCTCGGGTCGGAAATAAAGCGGGCGATCTGCTGAATGGCTTCCATGCTGCCGAGCTCGCCGAGACACCTCAATGCGCTCGATCGTTGCTGCGCTGCCTTGGGATCACTCGATAGCCGCTCCACCTCATCCCCCAGCAGCACGGCATGACCTGGGATCGAGGCGAGTCCTTGCCGCGTCAGCTCAAAGATGCGCTCATTCAACTCCGTTTGAAACGCCCGTGCCCCTTTTACGCGGGCCAATTCGAAAAACAACCACAGCCGTTTCACATCCCGGGCCACCACCGCTTTGGAGATCGGAGAAAGGTCTCCGGAGTCTAGCAGTGCCTTGTCATCCGCGATCTCCGCGAGATCCGCCTCGCGCTTCGCCATCATTTCCTTTTCTCGCAGGTGCATTTGCCGGATGAGTCCGGACTGCTCTTCAGTTTCTGCCTCCGTGAGCGTGGCACATTTCGTCATCTCAGACGCAGGTTGGGGCAGCAAGGTCTTCTGCGATTTTGCGGGGTTCGATTCTCCACCCCAGGCCCACCCAGCCGCCACCGCGGGCACCAGCCACAGGCCTGAGAATGAATGGAGCTTTTTCATGGAAGGAAACAAACACCCCTGCGCCCCACGGTAGCCCGGTTTGAAGAAATGCCACCCGCATTTCAAATCCGTGGCGATGTCATCGCGAGTCCAGTTCACGGCCTTCATGATGAAGAGTGGTGGTGCGACAAACTCTTTGCCGCGCCCGGCCAAAAGCTCGGCCACAAACGATGCACAAGTGTATGGCCACCCGAAAAACTGCAGCCAAGGATCCCTGGGACAAGCCGCCTCCAAAGAAAAGCCGGCGCACAAAGCTCAGCCCGCAAAGCAAGACGGCGGCGAAAGCCGCAGCAAAGAAGGCCGGGCGGAAATACCCCAGCCTCGTGGATAACATGAATGCTGCGAAAAAGCAGCGCAAGGCGGCCGCAGCCCGCAAGAAAAGCTCCCCATGAGCACCCCGAGGAAAAAGCCCGTCAAAAACCCGAAGGGCGGCCTGACGGCTGCCGGTCGCCGGAAGTTCGCCAAAACTGAGGGCGCACACCTCAAGCCCGGCGTGAAAAAGCCGGTGGGCCAGATGACCGCCGACGAAATGCGGCGCAAGGGAAGCTGGGCTGTCCGGTTCTACGGCCGCGAGGGCCCACTGCCAGCACTCAAGAACGCGAAGGGCCAGCCGACCCGCTTTGCACTCACTGCAGCCGCATGGGGTGAGCCCGTCCCCAAAACCGAAGCCGCCGCCCGAAAAATTGCCGAGAAAGGCCACCGACTTCTGGAACGCTATCGAAAGCTGAAAGCCGCTTCGTGAAAGGGTCACGCCACGATCGCGAGACCGGCCCCCAGACGCTGATTAATCCGGCAACTGTCTCCAATGTATGTTTCAGAGCGCAATTGCCCGCTATTCCAAGCTTACCTTGCGCACTTTTGAAACAACACCTTTCTCCAGATCAAACTCCCACAGCCAGCCGCCTTCGCCAAAATCAAAGCGGTAGATGATCACCCGGTCCGTGCCTGAGGAGGGCTGCCCCATCCACTGGATCACCTGCTCCTTCGGCAGGCCCACAGGCGACCACAGGTTCATGAGTTTGTGCATGTCCCTCAGGGACGTGATGACATCGCCTCTGCCACGACGATCCGCGATGTCCCTCGCCAGCTTCGCAGCATCCCCTGAAAGGCGGTTCGTTGCAGCGGGTGTTCTCTCTTGCGCCACGCAGGCTTTCGTTTGTACCATGAGCACACTGAAAAACAGCAGCAAAGGAAGAATCGAAGCCGACTGGTTCATAGGCACCTAACGGCACCCAACCGAATCTCCGTGTGAAGATCCGTTCCCCTACTTCGTGCTCTTCCCTTTTTCCTCTTTCTGCTCCTGCTCTTTCTCCGCTTCCGCCGGCAGATCCGGCAGCGGCGGCGGCAGATTATCAATGATGTTCAGCAGCGGCACGCCGCGCTCCACGGACTTGTCCAGGCGGAAAAAGAGCTGCGGGCTGCTGCGAAGTTTGACACGCTTGTACAGATCACGCTGAATGAACCCGCGTGCCTTCGTGAGCTTCTCGATGGCTGCGTCCTGCTGGTGCGGCTTACCAATGACTCCCACATACACAAAGCACTGCCTCATGTCCGGCGTGGGACTCACGTCGTGAATCGTCACCAGGCAGTCTTCAATCCGGAAATCCTTCTCCAGGATGGTGCTCAGCTCACGGCGAATCAGTTCGCGGACTTTATCAACTCGTAGGGACATGAAACTTCGTTAAAGCGTCTGGGCGATCTTCTCGAGTTCGTAGCACTCGATGACGTCGTTTTCTTCGTAGTCGCTGAAGCCGGAGAGCTTGATGCCGCACTCCAGGCCGTTGCGCACTTCGTTGACTTCGTCCTGGAAGCGCCGCAGCGTCTCGAAGCCGCCGTCGTAAACTGCCTGGCCGTCGCGCAGCACGCGGGCGCGCTGCTTGCGGTTCATGATGCCATTGGTGACGACCGAGCCGCCAACGAAGCCCTTGTTCACCTTGAAGACCTGCTTCACGCGGGCGTGACCCAGCACCTTCTCGCGTGTAATCGGGTCGAGCAGTCCGGCCATCGCTTCCTTCACCTGGTCGATGAGTTCGTAGATGATGGAGTAGAGCTTGATCTGCACCGTCTCGCGCTTGGACACCGTGAGCGCCTTGTTCTCCACCTTGACGTTGAAGCCGATGATGATGGCGTCCGAAGCGCTGGCCAGCAGCACGTCGGATTCGTTGATGGCGCCGACTTCCTTGTGCAGGATGTCGAGGTTGCACTTGTCGCTCTGAATGTCGGTGAGGCACTTGGAGACAGCCTCCACGGAGCCCTGCACATCGCACTTGAGCACGATCTTGAGAGCCTTCTTGTTGCTGTCCTCGATGCTGGCAAACAGATGCTCCAGTGTGGAGCGGCGCGGCACGCTGAGCTTCTTCTGGCGGATCTCCTCCAGGCGCTCCTCGCTGAGCTTCTTGACATCACGCTCGCTCTTCATCACCACCACTTCGTCGCCCACATGAGGCATGTCACTGAAGCCGATGACTTCGCAGGGCATGCCAGGAAGCACTTCCTTGATGGACTCGCCGCGATCGTTGATCAGCGCTTTCACCTTGCCCCAAAGCGGACCGCAGATGAAGGGCTGGCCGACGGTAAGCGTGCCCTGGCCGATGATGACCGTGGCCACCGGGCCCTTGCCCGCGACCATCGAGGACTCGATCACCGTCGCACGTGGCGAGGCTTTCGGGTCCGCTTTGAGCTCCAGCACTTCGGCCTGGAGGCTCATGGTTTCCAGCAGGTTGTCCAGTCCCATGCCAGATTTGGCGGAGACTTCCATGACTTCGATCTCACCACCCCAGTCCACCGGCGCCAGGCCGATGTCTTGAAGCTGGCTCTTCACGCGCATGACGTTGGCGGTGGGCAGGTCGCACTTGTTCAGCGCCACCATGAGCTGCACGCCGGCCGCCTTGGCATGGCTGAGGGCCTCTTTCGTCTGGGGCATGATGCCGTCGTCCGCCGCGATGACGAGCACGACGATGTCGGTCACATTCGCACCACGTGCGCGCATCGCGGAGAAAGCCGCATGGCCGGGGGTGTCGATGAAGGTGATGGGCTTGCCGTTGTGGAAAATGCAGTACGCACCGATGTGCTGCGTGATGCCGCCCGCTTCTCCAGCGGTGACCTGCGTCTTGCGCAGGGCGTCCAGCAGCGAGGTCTTGCCATGGTCCACGTGGCCCATGAAGGTGATAATGGGAGCGCGCAGCTGCAGCTTCTCCTCCTCCACCTCTTCAACCACCTGCGCCACAGGCTCCACGATGACTTCCTCCACCTTGTGGACGCCGCCGCCTTTTTCGCGCTTGTCACGCTCCAGCTTGAAGCCGTGCTTCTCGCAGATTTTCTCGGCGATCTCGATGTCGATGGCCTTGTCGGCGCTGGCAAACACCTTGAACGCAATGAGTTCGGAAATGATCTTGAAGGGCTTCAGGCCCATCTTGTCCGCCAGATCCTTCACCACGATCGGGGGCTTCAGGTGAATGATTTTTTCACCGCTTTCTCCAACTTCAAACTCCGGCGCGGGCACCTCCGCCGGCGGAGCATGCACGATCGGAACGATCGGCTTCGGCGGCGTGGGGTCATTCAGCAGGGAGATGGGCGGCAGAGCGTTCTGCGCGGCGTTTTCGTCCACCGGGCGGCGGCGCACCTTGGGCTTCTCGTCATCCTCAAAGAGGTTCAATGCGGCGGCCTTACGCTCGTCCAGAGTGGGCTTGGCAGGTGCGGGTGGCGGCTCCGGTTCTGGCGCGGGAGCTTCCGGTTTCCTGGCCCCCAGCGGTGGCAGGGACGTCGCTTCTTTGTTGCCCGTTCTGGCCCTGGGCTTCTTTTCCTCAATCAACGACAGCACCTTGCTTTTGACCTCTTTTTTGGTCTTGGTGCTATCGACAGGCAGTTCCGCTTCACCGACCTCGTCGGCGGGGGACTTGCTTTTTTTGGCAGATGAGGGCTTGCTGGGCATGAGAGAATGAGATCGGGCGAGCGGCGTGGGAAGCGGGCTTGTCGTAAGTTGGGTGTTGGTTTGAAAACGTTGTCATGGCGACACAGGGGCTGCTCCTCTGTAGGAGCTTAAGCATGTGCCTTGGCTTTGTCGAAAATCTGCTGGGCAAGGGCCTCGTCTCCGCCGAGCACCTCGGCGATGTCACCGACATCGACTCCGGTTGCCAGCATCTTGAGATCGCCCATGCCTCCTTGGGTAAGCTGAAGAGCCACGCTCTCAGTGATGCCCAGGGCATCCACGAGGTGGTGCACCGCGCTGCCCATCTGGCCTTCAAAGACCTCGGCGGCGTGCTCATCCTTCTCAATGATCAGGTCCATGCCCACGAGGCGGGAGGTCAGACGTGCGTTCTGGCCGCGGCGGCCGATGGCCTTGGAAAGATCTTCATCCGTCACGGTGAGGCGGGCTTCCTTCTTCTCCGTGTTCACGGAAATGGAGATGACCTTGATCGGCTTCAGCGCTTCGCGCACGAACTCGGCGGGGTCAGCCTTCCAGCGGATGATGTCCACCTTCTCGTTGTTCAGCTCACGCACGATGTTCTTCACTCGGGCGCCGCGCAGGCCCACGCAGGCGCCCACGGGGTCCACCTTTTCGTCGGCGCTGTGCACAGCCACCTTGGTGCGGTAGCCGGCTTCACGGGCGATGCTGGCGATCTCCACGGTGCGGTCACCGATTTCGCTGACTTCAAATTCAAACAGACGGCGCACAAAGTTCGGATGCGCACGGGAGAGAATGATCTCCGGGCCGCGGCCGCTGTCCTTTTCCACCGCCTTCACGTAGAAGCGCATGCGGTCTCCGGGCGTGTAATCCTCGGTGGACACACGTTCCTTGGAGGTCATCACGCCTTCAAATTTGCCCAGGTCCACGATCACGTCTGACTTTTCAAAACGGCGCACCACGCCGCTGACCACGTCTCCGGTGCGGTCCTTGAACTCTTCGTACAGGTTCTCCTTTTCCGCCATGCGCAGGCGCTGCAGCATCGTCTGCTTCGCCGTCTGCGCGGCGATGCGGCCCATGTTGTTGGGAGTGACTTCCACTTCGATCTCATCGCCCAGCACCGCCGTCTTTTTGAAGCGTTTCGCTGTGGCCAGCGGCAGCTCTTCCCAGCGGTTGGTCACAGTCTCCACTGCGATCAGTTTGGCAAAAGCCTTGATCGTTCCCTTGTCAGGATCAATGTCGATGCGGAGTTCGCGGGCGGGGCCGATGCTTTTCTTGGAGGCGGCGAGCAATGCCTGTGACAGGGCCTCGACCATCTTGAGACGGTCGATTCCTTTCTCTTTCTCGTAGTAGTCGAAGAGGGCTTTGAGTTCGCTGATCATATGAAAGTCGTGATTTCACCAGACAAAAAAGAGCGGGGAGGACCCCACTCTCGCCGTGAAAACGCTAATTCTGTCCGGGAAGGAACGCGGATCATAAAGGAGGGCTAGGAATCAGCAACCGAAAATTTAGCGGGAAATCCGCAGTTTTCTCAGGCGTTTTCACCAGCCGCGTCATTCGGCCCTCTTCGCTGATTCTGATGGCTCTCCGCATGCCTGAACTCGTTCTTTGTCCATTCGCCCTGTTCACGATGCCGCATCGTTCATTCATGCACCCCAACCATGGCCTTCACCGCAAATAGACTGCACTTTTCACTGATGCAGATCTAAGATTATCCACCCTTTCTTGAAAATAATCTCATCGCCGCAGTCGCTCCCTGGTGGCAGATCATAGGGTGTGCAGGGCCTCACAAATAGCACGCCGCGGCTTTGCTTCAGTTCGGCGCAGAAGGCTTGAGCATCTTCAGCATCGCCGCCCCCATCTCGGCGCCCATCTCGTAGTGGGTGAAGCCGTTGTGGTTCCAGTGGAAGTCGAAATTTGAGGGAGACACGGTCCTTTCCCGCCACATGGGCCTTGTGTCCACCACGGCCACGTTCCCCTTGAACTCGGGATGTCTGGCGCCGTCCGCCATGGCGTTTTGTGCGTTGAGCACCTCCAGCCGGATGCCGCTGAGCTTGTCGCCGAAAAAGCCGCTGTTGGCGATGACCACGGCAATGCCTGCACCGAACTCCTTGCGCACGTCATGAATGAGGTCGGCCATGTTCGCCTCATACTCTTCCGCCATCGCCTTTTCTCCGCCGTCCTGCCAGCCCTGGTGCCAGCCAAAACCGGCCACCTCATAGTCTCGTCCTGCCAGTTCCGGAAACTCCCAGCCCATATCCTTCAGGGTTTCTTTCACCAAGCCGACCATGTGCGTGTAGCGCGGCCCAACCGCCCCGCCCCGTCTGGCCGCGGCGGTGGGCGGGCGCCAGTCTTTGGCCAGACTGGTGCCGCCTGTGGCTACCTTGAGAATGAGAACGTCTTCTTCCAGCGCCTGCCCTACCGCATGCCCGAAGCCAAACTCCGGCCCGAACCAGGTCATGGCGCCCGGCGCCGCATAGCCGAGCCCCAGGCCGCCCTTCCGGGTCTTGCCATCGCAATAGGCAAAGATTTTGACGTCCTCGCGCACCAGCCACCGGCCGTTTGCATCCACCAGCGGCATGGTGCCTCCCGGGCCAAACTTTGCGGGATTCTCATTCACCATTGCACGCAGGCACCCCAGGCCTCCCGGCACTTCGCGGGGGTTGTCCTTCCCTTGCGGCACTGAGAAGTCAAAGCGCGGGTTGCCGCCCTCCTCCGCCTTCCCGTGCCCCACCATGTTTGACTGCCCGCAGAGGATAAAAACTTTCATCTTGGCAGCCCGCGCAGGGCTGCCAAGAAACACTGACATCACCAGCAAAGAGAGGAATAGCTTCATGGGCGCAGGGAGGCGTGAATTGCCTTCGGACTGTGACAGCATTGGCGGAGAGCGTTCCCCTGCGAGTGATTTTTTGAGGCGCCACCGATTCACAGCCCCTCGCATTGTCATTCAAACGCCGCGTCGTTTTTTGAACGGGGATCATACGCGTCCACCTCCCACATCTCTCCCACTTGGCAGAAGATTCGGACCTCCCGCCACGTTCACCCCCCATGCGCCAGCCACTCGCCGCCCTTCTCTCGTCGTTTGCCCTCTCAGTTTCCACCCTTGTCTCGGCCGCTCCGGCCCAGCCAAACATCGTCGTCATTTTTATGGACGACATGGGCTACGCCGATGTGAGCTGCTTCGGCGCCCAGGGCTACCAGACCCCGAACATCGACCGCCTGGCCGCAGAGGGACGCAAGTTTACCAATTTCCACGTCTCCCAGCCCGTGTGCAGCGCCTCGCGCACCGCCCTTCTCACCGGCTGCTACTCGAACCGCCTGGGCATCCACGGCGCCCTCGGGCCCACCGCCAAGCACGGCATCAATTCCAACGAAATGACCCTGGCCGAACTGGTGAAACAAAAGGGCTACGCCACTGCTGCTGTGGGCAAATGGCACCTCGGTTCCATGCCCCAGTTCCTCCCCACGAAGCACGGCTTTGACCAGTACTACGGCCTCCCCTACTCCAACGACATGTGGCCTTACCACCCGCAGGCGAAGAAGGCCTTTCCGAACCTTCCCATGATCGAAAACGATCAAGTCGTGGATGCCGAAGTCACCCCAGAGGAACAAACCCACCTCACCCACGACTACACCATCCGCGGCGTGCAGTTCATTGAGAAGAACAAGGACAAGCCCTTCTTCCTCTACCTCGCGCACAGCATGGTGCACGTGCCCCTGTTTGTGAGCGACAAGTTCAAAGGAAGGTCTGGCAAAGGCCTCTTCGCGGATGTGATGATGGAGGTGGACTGGTCCGTGGGCCAGATCATGGAATCGCTGAAGGAAAATGGCCTGGAGGAAAACACCTGGGTCATCTTCACTTCCGACAACGGCCCTTGGCTCAGCTACGGCGAGCACGCCGGCAGCGCAGGCCCTCTGCGTGAAGGCAAAGGCACCTGCTGGGAAGGCGGCACCCGCGTCGCCGGCATCATGAAATGGCCCGGCAAAATCCCCGCCGGCACCACCACCGACACCATGATGATGACCATCGACGTTCTCCCCACCATCGCCCACGTCATCGACGCCAAGCTGCCCGAACATAAAATCGACGGCCTCAACTGCTGGCCCATCGTTTCGGGCGTTCCAGACGCCAAAAACCCCCACGACTTCTACGCCTTCTACTACGAGCAAAATCAGCTCCAGGCCATCACCAGCGGAGACGGCCGCTGGAAGCTCCAGCTTCCCCACACCTTCCGCAGCCTGCCAGCCGGTCAGCCCAAAGCCAAGAACGGCATCCCTGTCAATTACACGCAGGTCAAGGTGGAGCAGCCCGAACTCTACGATCTCTACACCGACATCAGCGAATCCAAGAACCTCGCCTCCCAAAATCCCGCCGAAGTCGCCCGCCTCCAAAAACACGCCGAAACCATTCGCGCGGAGCTGGGAGACAGCCTCATGAAGATGCCAAACGGAACAGGCTCACGCGAAGCGGGGAAGTAACCTCCGGGCTCGTTGAGATGTCCCTCCGCCAGCATTTTTGCCACGGGCCCCTGTGCCACTCGACACCTCGCAATTTAAAATTCGATTTTAAAGTCTTGATCGCAAATTGAGCATCCAGCCTCAAGCATGGTCAACTTTTGTCCGTCACGAACGTCTTTGCCACGAAGGGATTGCATTGAGCACCGCATTGGCCACAAACCAGTGCATGCCCCCCGCTTCACCACGCTTCCGTTCCTTGGGATCCGCACCCACCGTCGCGCTCTTGCTCGCCGCGCTGCTGGCATGCCACGCCCCCGCTGCTGAAAGACCAGCGAAAGTGATTCCCGAAAAGGCCGAGGAACTGCCCACCATGGTCATCACCGCCTCCCGCACGGCGCAGGAGCAGAAAAAGGTTCCCCAATCCACGAACGTGGTCGAGCAGAAGCGCATCGAGCGCTTTCAGGCCGCGACACCTTCTGAGATGCTGCAGGAGCAGCCGGGCATTTGGGTCAATCAGGTGGCCGCGCAGGGTTCACCGGTCATCCGCGGCCAGATGGGCAACAAGCTGGTCTATCTGTGGGATGGCATCCGCATCAACAACGGCTCGATCTTTTCAGGACCCAATCCCTTCTTCAATCAGTTCCCCATCGATGCCGTGGGCCGCATGGAAGTGGTGCGCGGCGCAGGCTCCGTGCAGTACGGCAGCGATGCAATCGGCGGCGTGATCAATGTATTCTCGAAGCGCGGTGAATTCTCTGAGAGCCTCAACGTCGGCGGAGACATCTATTCCCGCTACGGCAGCAACAACTCGGAATTCACCAATGCGGCCAACATGCATGCAAGCAATTCGCAGTGGGCCTTCGCCGCAGGCTGGTCTGCGCAGGACGCAGGAAACTACCACAGCTCTACCGGTCCGCTGCAGCCCACCAGTTTCAATACGAGCGGTGGCTACGCCAATCTGGCCTTCCAGCCCGCAAAGGGGCACGTCTTCCGCCTTTCCTGGGTGGGGAATGAGCGCACCGCAGTGTCCAGCTACGTTCAGTCCCAGCTCAATGCCAATGGCGTGCCGCGCATCTACAGCCCGCTGGAGCGCCGTGGCATCGTGAAGATGGACTACACCGCCAGCGATCTCGGCCTGCTGAGCGATGAGCTCAAAGTATACGGCTACTACCAGTACTATGACCAACTGCGCGAGCGCCGCGTGCAGACAGCCACGCTGTTTAACAACACCATCACCAATTCAGATCAGGACGTGTGGGGCGTCGGCATCCAGAACGCGGCCACCTTTGGCTCCAAGAACACACGCCTGGTGTATGGCATGGACTACCGCCATGAGAACCTCTCCTCTTCGCAGCTGCTGAACTCCCGCGTGCTGGCCACCGGCGTCACCACCACCACGCAACCCGCGGGCATCACCCCGGACGGCACCTATTCGGTGTTTGACACCTTTGTGACGCTGGACTTCAAGCCCGCGGACAAGCTGCTCATGAACATGGGCGCGCGTTATGAGCGCACACACCTCCGCTCCAATCCGGAGCCGCTGGATGTGATCCCCGGCGCGGGCTACACGCTCAGCGATCTGATGGCCAACAAGTACTGGAATGCGGTGACGTGGAACGTAGGCGCGGTGTATCAGGCCACAAAGTCCTTCGACCTGGTGGCCAACGTGTCCACCGGCTACCGCACACCCACGTTCAGCGATCTCCTTAGCGCCGGCACTCCCGTTTTCTCCAGCCTCACCGCATCCCTCCCCACCACCAATATCAATCCGGAAAAAAGCATCACGTATGAACTGGCCGCGCGCGTGCACACGGAGAAGTTCAAAGGCTCCATCACCGGTTATCTGACCAAGCTCTCCGACCTCATCACCTCCACCACGCAGGGTACGGTGGTCATCGGCGGCGTGACCTACAATGCCACACGCAATGCCAACTCCGCCAAGGGCTACATCACCGGCGTGGAACTGGCGCTGAGCTACGAGCTGGACCGGCGCTTCACCCTGTTTAACAATACCACCTGGACCTACGGCCAGAACCAGTCCCAAAACGTCCCGCTGCGCTTCATTCCGCCGCTGTATGGCAACTTCGGCGTACGCTTTGAGACAGATGAAAAGAAAGCATGGGTGGAGCTTTCCGAGCTGTGGGCAGGGCCCCTGATCCGCCACAACACGAGCGATGAAATCGACGCCGGCTTTTCCATGGACCCCGCATTTGGCTCTCCGAACACGACCAACAATCCAGCCATCAATCCGAACTTCCAGATCTCCGGTTTCTTCATCACCAACATCCGTGCGGGGGTAAAGGTATGGGAGCGTGGAACCCAGTCCTTTGCCCTCACGCTGAACCTGAACAACCTTTTCGACACCAAGTACCGCCAGGCCTACTCCCAGCAGCAGCGCCAGGCCGTTGGCTTCAACGTGGTGGTGGGCGGACGGTTGACGTTTTGAGAAGGCCCCGTGACGTTGCTCGCTTCTCATGCTCCGCCTCTCACAGCTCATCGTCCTCGGCCTCCACTTTCTCCTTGGGCATCTGCGTGCAGCGGAACCGCTGGACTGGGCCTTCATCGGTCTGTGGGACCGCTCCATGCCGCAGGTGGAGGCGGCATGCCGCGAAAATGGCATCAAAGCCTCCTTTTTCAGAGGGCAAAGCTTTAACGAAACGCAGAAGCCGGAGCAGGCCGCGGAGCACCGGCTGGTTTTCGTACTGAATCTGGAGGCCGATCAAGCCCCAGCCCTCACGCAGCGCCTCAAAGAAGCCCGCGCGCTGAATCCCGAGCAGCGCGTCATCCCGCTGGATGCACGCGGGAGTCAGATGGATCTGGAGAAGGCCGGACTCCTCCTGAAAGACGAAGCCGTGCCAGCCTACTGGCGCCCGAATGGCACGCTGAATGTGCGCCGCCTCATCCGCTACTGCATGGTGAAACACTGCGGCGTGCAGGGAGAAATCGAGCCGCCTGTGCTCATCCCGGATTCCGGCTACTATGATCCCGCACGCGAAGAGTCGTTTGCGGAGATCGGAGAGTTCATTGCTTTCAAGCGCGAGAAGAAGCGCTGGGTCGAAGGTGCCTCCGTGGCGGTGCTCCTGCTGCAGCAGTCGTTTTGGATCACGCATGATCTGAAGGTCATCGACGCACAGATCTCCGCGCTGGAAAAAAACGGGATCAATGTGGTGCCTGTGTTTGGAGACCGGGAGGAAAATGTGACCAAGCTCACACGAGCAGCCAGCCCCACCATCATCATTGAAGACCGCCATGGCGCCATGTGGCAGAGCACCACGCTGCTCAAGGAACTGAATGCGCCCTATCTGAGGCCCATCTCCATGCTGGCCACCACGAATGAGGAGTGGCTGAAGGACCCGCGCGGACTCTCCGCTCGTGATGTGGGCATGTTCATGGCACTGCAGGAATCCTGGGGCACGCTTGAGCCCGTGGTCGTTGGCGGCTTGAAGGAAAACATCCAGGGCTTCCGCCTGCACGAGCCCATTCCTGACCGCATCGAGGCCTTTGCCGCCCGCGCCGCACGCTGGGCCGCTCTCCGCCGCAAGAGCAACGCCGAGAAAAAGATCGCGCTCATCTATTACAACAAAGGCCTCGGGCAGGACGACCTCATGCGCGGCAGTCCCACCGGCGGCTTTTTGGATGCGCCTGAAAGCTTAATGCGCTTCTTGCCGCAGTTGGAAAAGGCCGGCTTCAGCGTGAAGGGCACGCCCAAGGATTCGGCATCACTCATCGCCGCCATGAAGCGCTGCGGTCGCAACATCGGCCCCTGGGCACAGGGAGATCTGGAAAAGCTGGTGGATGAATCCCAGCCCGTGCTGGTGCCGCTGCAGCAGTATGAGCAGTGGTTTAACACGAAGCTTAGCGAAGCGGCGCGGAAGACCATGGTGGAGAAATTTGGCCCGCCGCCCGGGCGCATCATGGTGGTGCAGCGGAATGGCGAGCCGCACATCGTGCTGCCGAAGATCGAGCTGGGAAACCTCGTGCTCATGCCGCAGCCGGAGCGCGGGGAGAAGCAGGATGAAAACCTGCTGCACAACCGCGATGTGCCGCCGCCGCACAACTACTTGGCCTTTTACTGGTGGCTAGAGGAACAGTATCATGCCGATGCCATCGTGCACTGGGGCACGCACGGCACGCTGGAGCTGCTGCCCGGAAAAGAAGCGGGCCTTTCCAAAGACTGCTGGAGTGATGTGTGCGTGGGCCGCCTGCCCGTGGTGAACCTGTGGATCACCGACAATCTCGGCGAGGCGACGCTCTCCCGCCGCCGCTCCTACGCCGCGCTGGTGGACCACATGCCGCCGCCAGCCATGGCCGCGGGGCTGGACGGTGAATTCAAAAACCTGCACGAGGACATCCACAAATACCGCACGCTGGAGGACGGCCTGCTCAAAGAGGAGTACCGCAAGCGCATCACCCAACAGGCGCGCGCCGCCAGCCTGCATGGTGCCGCCGGCGGTTCTGAAGCCGTGATGGATGACGCTGCGGTGACAAAGCTCGATGAGCATCTGCACAATCTCCTCGAATCACGCACCCCCCTGCGCCTGCATGTGCTGGGAGAGGGGCCGCACGATGACGAGATGGTGCCCTACCTCACGCAAATCCTCGGAGAGCCGCTGCTGGAGCATCTTTCAGCCACACGCGGGCTGCAGCGCGTTGCTTTGGAACACAAGACGCAGGACCACGGCGCTGCGGCAGAATTTCTGCGCGCCGCGCTCAATGGCACTCCGCCTGCGGATGTGCGCATGACGCCAGAGCTGGAGAAGGATGTGGCCTTTGCCCGTGAAATGCGCGCACGCTTGCTGGATGCCGGGAAAGAACACGCGGGGCTCATCACCGCATTATGCGGCCACTACATCGAGCCTGGCCCCGGACCAGACCCGATTCGCAATCCTGCCACCGCGCCTGGCGGTCGAAATCTATATTCGCTCAATCCCGAGGAAATCCCCACACGGCCCGCTTGGGAAACCGCGCGCAAACTGGTGGACGAACTGCTCCGCACGCGGAAGCCGAAGAAGATCGCCATGGACCTCAACGGCATGGAAACCATGCGCGACTTCGGCGTCATGGAAGGGCAGATCCTCGCGCTGCTGGGCGTGCGGCCCATCTGGAACCAGAACAATCTCGTCATTGATGTGGAGCTCATTCCCGCAGAAGAACTGGGCCGCCCGCGCGTGGAGGTCTTCATCGCCATGGGCGGACAGTACAAAGAAAACTTCCCTACCCGCGTGGCCCTGCTGGACAAAGCCGTGCGCATGGCCGCCGCCGCACCCGAGGCTGCCAATCCTGTGCGCGATGCCGTCGCAGCCACCCATGAGCGACTCCTCAAGCGCGGCTACTCCGCCGCCCGTGCGGACCAGTATGCCGCTGCGCGCATCTTCGGCACCAAGCCCGGCAACATGAGCGGCACCAACATCCTCTACCTCATCCCGCGCTCCGGTGTGTGGGACAAGGACGAGGAAGTCACCAGCGTGTATACGGACAGCATGAGCTTTGTTTACACCCAGGACACGTGGGGAGAAAAGGTGGACGGTCTCTACGAAGAGGCGCTGCAAGACACCGACACCGTGCTGCGCGTCTGGGCTTCCAACATGACCAGCCAGCTTTCCAACCATCACGCCTATGAATACCTCGGCGGGCTGAGCATGGCGGTGAAAAAAGTCACCGGCAAATCGCCCGCCGCCGTCATCTCTGATGTGCGCGACCCCTCCGGCGCGCGGGTGCGCGACTTTGAAGAAGTGCTCGCTGCCAACCTGAAGTCGGAGCTGCTGAACCGCCGCTGGCTGGAAGGCATGAAGTCCCACGACTACGCAGGCGCAGGGCACATCACCGAGCTGGTCAAAAACACCTTTGGCTGGTCCGTCACGCGAAGGGAGAGCATCACACAGGAGACGTGGAACGAAGTCTATGAAGTCATCGTCAAAGACAAGCACCAGCTCGGATTGAAGGAGTGGTTTGAGCGCGTCTCTCCCCATGCCATGCAGGAGATCAGCGCCACGCTGCTGGAGGCCGCGCGGAAGGATCTCTGGCAGGCCACGCCCGAGCAGGTGCAGGCGCTCTCACAGATCTATGCGCAGTCTGTCAAAGCCCACGGCGATTCCGGCGGCCTTGTCAGCGGCGGGAACACCCGGCTGGCGGAATTCGTCACCGCCAAACTCAATGCACCGGGAGATCAGGAAAACGCCGCGCTGGCCAAAGCCATGCGCGCCAAACTGCAGGAAAGTGCCGAGCCGCCCGCCTCAGCCGCAGAGAAAGTCAGCGGCCCGCAGATCGGTGAAGCCCCGGAAAAAGCAGCGCAACCGCAACCGCCCCCACAGCCGGAAGGTCCCGTGCTGCAACCTGCATGGAACTCATTCGCGTGGTTGATCGGCGGAGCGGCTGTGCTCTTGATCCTTGCCGGTTTCTTCAAACGATCCGGGTCTGCCTCATGAAGTTGCTCGAACAACTGCTCTCCATCATCTCCGAAGCCGTCCTGCTGCCCACGCTGGCGGCCATCGTCATCCTCGTGGCCTGGAGCGCCATGCTGCTCGGCGGACTGCTTCGTGAATGGCTGGGCCGACGCACCGTGAGCTCCACCCTCACTGCTCTGCGTCGTGCGCATGTCGAAGGCGCGGATGCCGTGAAAATGCTGCATATCCTCAGCACCGCCACCACCGGCCTGCCCGCACGGCTGAATCAACTGCTCTCCCAATGGGGCGGCGCCGCAGATCTCACGCACTGCCTCGTGGAGCTGGAAATCGAAACCGCCACCACGCTTTCCCGACTCACCTGGATGACGCGCATCGCGCCAATGCTCGGACTCATGGGCACGCTCATCCCGCTCGGCCCAGCCCTAACCGGTCTTGCCTCCGGAGACCTCGCCACGCTCTCCAGCAACCTCGTCGTGGCCTTCACCGCCACAGTCGTGGGCGTGCTGCTCGGGTGCACCTCCTACACCATGAGCCTCGTGCGCAAAAACTGGTACCAGCGGGACCTCAGCACCCTGGAGCACCTCTTCACCAACGCGAACCGCCCCGCCCTCCCATGAAGAAGCGCCTCTGGGACGACTCTGAAGGCGATGATCCCGCCACCGGCCTCATCAATCTCTTTGATGTGTGGATCGCCTTTGCCGCCGCTCTGCTGCTCGCCGTGGTGAGCTACTTCAATCTCCCCAAGCCCGCGCCATCCGCCTCTACCGACTCCCCGACAGACAAATCTCCCACCACCGAAACGATCGACGCCGCGCGCATGAAGATCGACCGCTTTCAGGAAAGCCAGGCCAGCAAAAGCGGCGAAGGCGAACGCCTGGGCACCGCCTACCGCCTCAAATCCGGCGAGATCATTTACGTGAAGGACAAGCAGAAGAAGTAGCCCTCACTTCCTTCGCCGGGACTCGCGCACAGGTTCAAAAGTGAGCCTACTTCCGCGTCGCACTCTGGTCCCCGTTCAGCCAGTCGTCCTCGGGCTTCAGCACCAGCTTCCCCGTCTTCGCGCCTTCAGTTGGCCCCTTCCAGGAAAGGGCACGGGTCCACGCACCGTCCGCCGCGGCCACCACGCCCACATTCACGGCCAGCGGATGATTCTGCAGCAAGCCGCGCATCATCTGCCAGCGCCGGTCCATGACCTCGTTCACGATCTTCGGGTCAGGCTTGCCACCACCGCTCGCCTCATCCGCCAGGCGATGCGCCTCCCTGCTCGCTGCGGTGAATTCAAAGCCCGCGCGCAGAAACGCCACCCTTCGGTGCGCCGCGGCATCTCCCTCCGTGGCCTTCGCCGCGGCCACCAGATGCGCCCGCAGCGCCGCCATCGTTTCATCCGTGATCTGCGGAAAGACACGCTTCCCCGGGGTGAGCACGATCCCCTTCTCCGCCAGCAGAAAATACTGCCTCACCTCCTCTGCTCCCGCGCCAAAGCCTGTTTTGCAAAAGTCATCCAGCAGGGCGTCGTACTCCTGCGTCGGATTCCAGCTTAGCTTTGCCATCATGTAATAGTGCAGGCCCTGCGTGGCCCAGTGATGGTACAGGCTGTCCATGTCCGTGGCCAGCATGCCGCTTGCCGCCAGGTAGCGCAGCGTTTCGGAGTTCTCCCGTGCACGCGGACTCAGCGCACCGTCGTAGTGGCCGCTGTGCAGGTTGTTGGGCCGCCAGTACACCCGTTTCGCTCCGGCCGCCTGCCAGCCTTTCCATCCATCCGCACTGTTCGGCACATAGCGCAGCACCAGGTTCGGGTGCAGTTTCTCACGCATCGGCGGGTCGGAGTAGTAGCTGTAGGCCTCCACCAGGAAAAGCTGGTCCGGCACCACCTTCGTCACGCGCTCCACCACGGCATTCCAGTAATGCACAAAGCGGTCCGTCAGCGCCACATGCTCCACCTCGCTGCGCTCTGATTCGCCCACCTTTTTGAAGATGAGCATTCGCACCTTCGGCGCGTTCGGCGCGTCGAGCTTGTTGCACGCCTCGCACAGGCAGAAATTCGAATAACCCCCGTCATTCGGGCACAGAGAGATCGCCGCCTGCGCCTTCCCATTGAGCCGTGTGAGAACGTCGTTGGCCACATGTTCCACCAGTCCCGGATTCGAAATGCACAGCCGCCACCGCCCCTTTGCATTGCTTTGATCACGCGTGCCATCCGGCTGCAGGGCAAACCATTCCGGATGCGCCGCTCCATGCTCATCCCATCCGCCTCGCAGTCCGTAGCCCGCCGCACCACCCACCACGCCGATGTTCCCACCCAGCCCATGCCACTTCTCCCAGCTCCCATCCGATTCCGTTAGGGACGCGGCGTCCCGCGCCTTCTTGTAATCATCCAGTGTCAGCCCCAGCGCCGTCAGCCCCTCCGCCGCCCCACGCGCATCCAGCCCGGCAAACCGGATCTTCCGCTGCCCGATCGGCGGAGTGAACCGCACATCAAGGCTCGCCACTGAGATCGTCGGTTTCTTTGGGATCACCTTGCCAGATTCCCCCGGCCACAGAAACCGGCAGCCCAGCGACTCAAGAAAAGTGAAAACCGCCATCGTATTCGGATCTCGCGACTTCGCGGCGATGTCGTCATTCATTCCCGCGATCACGATGAAATTCCCACCGCTCTTCAGCATGATCCCGCCGAGACCAAGTCCTTCTGTGGAGGCACCCAGCCGCTTGGTCAGCTCCCCTTCCCCCAGCACAATGAAATTCGCCGCCAGCTTGCCACCAGCAGCCGGAATGATCCCATCATTGTCCACACTGGCCCCGCTCAATTCCTTTTCGTGAACCACCGCCAGCGTTGCGCCGGACATTTGTTTGAGGTGTCCCACCAGCGCCTTGGTCGAAAGATCCCCCGCTGCGGCACTTCCCGTCAAAACGACCGTCGCCCTCGGCTGGCCATCCTGGGTGATCACAACGTCCGCCAGCAGGGGCTGGCAGAGGGAAAGGGACAGAAACCAGGCAAAACAAGTCCGTGCGCGCATGGCTCAAAATACGTCCGATTCGCCACGGTATTGCGCCGCCCCTTGCCATGCCCTGATCACATAAGCACGACAAAAGCCGCAGCGGCTAAAAAACCGCTCCAGCGACTCCGAAAGGAGCATTTTTCGTGCCTAGATTACAAAAAAGGTTGTCACATTTCGCGAGCCTGAATAGCATCGCCGCGGCTCCAACCAAGCCCGGCCCCAACCAGGCCGTATTCCCAACCAGCCGCCCAACCAACCATGACCCATCCCCTGCTGAAAAGCACCGGGAGCGGGGCCGCACGGATTTTATCCGCGATGGCCGCGCTCGTACTCGCCACCACCTCCGCCCATGCTGCGGACGGCACCCCCACCCTCAACAGCGGAGACACCGCCTGGCTGCTCATCTCCACAGCCCTGGTGCTCTTCATGATGATCCCCGGACTGGCTCTATTCTACGCCGGCCTGGTCCGGTCCAAGAACATCCTCTCCATCCTCATGCAGTGCTTTGCACTGACCGCAGTGATGAGCCTCGTCTGGCTCGCCTGCGGCTACTCGCTGAGCTTTGCGGACGGCGGCTCCTTCATCGGCGGCCTCGACAAAATGTTTCTCAAGGGCGTCACGGTCAATTCCGCGCGCAGCGACTGCCCCACCATTCCGGAACTCCTTCATTTCGCCTACCAGATGATGTTCTTCCTCATCACGCCCGGGCTCTTCATCGGTGCCTTCGCCGAGCGTATGAAGTTCAAGGCCATCCTCGTCTTCAGCGTTGTCTGGAGCTTGGTCGTCTATGTCCCCTGCTGCTACGGCGTGTGGCACAAGGCGGGCGCCTTCCTTGGCCTCACCGGCGTCATCGATCTCGCGGGCGGCATCGTGGTGCACATCACCGCCGGCATCGCCGCCCTGGTAGCCTGTATCATGGTCGGTCCGCGCAAAGAATTCCCCAGCGCGCAGCTCATGCCGCACAATCTGCCCCTGACCATCGTCGGCGCGGGCATGCTGTGGGTGGGTTGGTTTGGCTTCAATGCTGGCAGCCAGCTCGCGGCGAATGGCGCTGCAGCCATGACACTCATCGTCACCCATCTTTCCGCCTGCGCGGCCTCCGTGGTGTGGATGCTCATCGAGTGGATCCGCAATGGCAAGCCCAGCGCCCTCGGCATCGCCACCGGCTCCATTGCCGGCCTCGCCGCCATCACGCCCGCCTCGGGCAAAGTCGGCCCGGTGGGAGCCATCTGCATTGGTGCCATCTCCGCCTGGGTCTGCTGGCTCGCCTGCTCAAAGTTGAAGCACAAGTTCCGCTATGACGACTCCCTGGACGTTTTCGGCGTGCATGGCGTGGGCGGCTTCATCGGCACCATGCTCGTGGCCGTTTTCGGCTCCACCACCTTCGCCGGCGGCCTCGGAGACTTCAGCATCGGCAAGCAAGTCGTCACACAGGGTCTCGCCTCTCTCTACACCATCCTGCTCTCCGGCATTGCCAGCTACGTGATCCTGAAAGTCATCGATCTCACCATTGGGCTGCGCGTCTCTCATGAAGAGGAAAATCAGGGACTCGACCTCGCCGAGCATGGCGAGACCGCCTACAACGACTGAGGCCTGCAACCTAAACCTCGATGATGAAGCCACGCCCCCGTGGCTTCATCATCATTTTTGCGAATGCCTGATTGCGAATTGTCATTCAGGCGCGCATAGGCTTAAATTTATTCCTTTTCCCCTCCGCACCTCCCTCTCTCCTTCCCCCAAGTCATGATCGATGTTCAGGAACTCACCAAGCAGTATGCCGGTCGCACTGCGGTGAACAACATCTCCTTCCAGGTGGAACCGGGCGAGATTGTGGGCTTTCTGGGACCCAATGGTGCCGGAAAATCCACCACCATGCGCATTCTCAGCGGCTACATGCCGGCCACCTCCGGGCGGGCCACCGTGGCTGGCTTCGATGTCTTCCACCAGTCCATCCAGGTACGCCAATCCGTCGGCTACATGCCGGAAATGGCCCCGCTGTACACGGACATGAAGGTCAAGGAGTACCTCCGCTTCCGGGCCGAGCTCAAAGGCCTCTCCGGCATGTCCATGCGCCGCCGCATCGGCGAGGTGATGGAGCTCACCGGCGTCACCGACATGCGCAAGCGCCTCATCGGAAACCTCTCCAAGGGCTACCGCCAGCGCGTGGCCCTGGCAGATGCCCTCGTGCACCGGCCCAAGCTCCTCATCCTCGACGAGCCCACCAACGGCCTCGACCCCGTGCAGATCCGCCATGTGCGCGACCTCCTGCGCAATCTGAAGTCCAAGCACACCGTCCTGCTCTCCACCCACATCCTGCATGAGGTCGAGCAGACCTGCGACCGTGTGGTCATGATCCACCAAGGCCGCATCCGCGCCAATGACACGCCGGCAAATCTGACCCGCCAGCTGCGTTCCACCACCCTGCTTCATCTGGAAATCGATGGCACGGGCGATCTGGCGGAAAAACTCTCCGCCATTCCCGCCGTGCGCAAAACCACGGAGGAGCCGGTCCTCGTTCACCCATGGCGGCGTTTCACCCTCAGGGTCGAACCCGACCACGACGCCCGCGATGAAGTGATGGAACTCGCTATGAAACAAAAATGGCGCATCCGCGAGATGCACCGCCAGCTCCCCACTTTGGAAGATGTCTTCGTCGAGCTCTCCATGAACGCCGGAACCCCCACCGACATTCCCACTCACGTCCTATGAGGATATTCTGGATCCTGCTCAAAAAAGAACTGCATTCCTTCTTTGTCTCCCCCGTGGCCTACGTGGTGCTGGCCCTCGTCATGATATTGAACGGCTTCGCTTTCCGCGCTGCCCTTTCAGTTCTGGAAAACGCCCCCAGCGAAGGCTCCATCGTCAGCTGGACCTTCCATGCCATGTGGTTCTGGCTCTCCTACTTTTTCATCTTCCCGCTGCTCACCATGCGCCTCTTTGCCGAGGAGAAAAAGATGGGTACGCTGGAGACGCTCTTCACCGCCCCGGTGCGCGCCTGGCAGGTGGTCGGCTCCAAGTATCTTGCCTCAGTCATCGTTTACTGCGTGCTCTGGCTGCCCAGCCTGATCAATTTCAAATTCGCGCACTGGATCTCCGCCGGCCAGGTGGAGCTGCCCGGTGGCGCCATGCGCGGCGCCTACCTCATTCTGGTGGTCATGGGCATGTTCAATCTCGCCGTGGGCTGCTTTGCCTCTTCGCTGACAGCCAATCAGATCGTGGCCGCCATCATCTCCTTCACGCTCAGCCTGCTGCATTTCCTGCTGGGCATCTTCATCATGGTCGTCGGGCGCAAGATCTCGGACACCATCGTGGACATCGTCAATTACTTCGCCGCCACCGAGCATATCCGCATCTTCACCGCGGGTCTCATCGACAGCAGGCCCATCATTTATTACCTCAGCATGTCCCTGCTGTTTCTCTCCTTCACCCACCACGTGGTCGAGTTCCGCCGCTGGCGCCCGTGACAATCCGATTGATCCAACCCCATGCCGGATTCCGCACCGAACACCCCGTCTGAAACGCCGCCAGCAAGGCCGCAGCAGGCCATGCCCAAGCGCGCCGGCATCGGCCTGAACGTCGCCATTCAGGTCTTCCTGGCCCTGGCCCTCTTCGCCGGCGTCAACCGCCTCAACTACTACCACTACTGGCGCTGGGATCTCAGCCCCAGCCAGGACTACACCCTCAGCCAGGCCACCCTCACCTACCTCGACAGCCTCTCGCGCGATGTGCAGATCTACATCGTCTTTGGCCGGGACTCCAAAGTCTATGGCGATGTCCAGTCCCTTCTGGACGAATACCACCTCCACGGCAGGCAGCGCATCAAGGTCCGCTCCATCGATCCCATCCGCGATATCGAACGCGCCGAGCAGCTCAAGGCGGACACCGGCCTCTCCCTCGCGCAAAACGGCGTGCTGATTCGATGCGGGGTGAACAAGCGCTTCATCACCGAAGAAGAGCTCGTCGTCCGTGAGTCGGGCACCAGCACCAACAAGCAGATCATCGAGTTCCGCGGTGAAGACGCCATCTCCTCCGCGCTCATGTCCGTCGTGGAGGGTCGCGTGCGCAAATTCTACTACGTCGTCGGCAAAGGCAGCCGCTCCGACGAGGCGCAGAGCGACGCCTACAACGCCGCCATCGATCTCGGCAAGCAGCAGAACTTTGAAGTCATCCAGGTCAATCTCTCGGAAATCAGCCACATTCCCACGGACACGGACGGCCTTCTCATTCTCGGCGCGCGCTATGACCTCTCCGAACGCGAGATCGCCATGCTCAATGACTACTGGCAGAACAAGCGCGCGGGCATTTTCATCATGCTCGATCCCGGCGGTGAAACGACCCGCCTGAATGCCTTTCTCACCTCCATCGGCGTACACCCCCGTGGCGACCGCGTTCTGATGGCGGAGAGCACCAGCACCGGCCCCAAGAAAGAGTTCTCGGTGCTGGCTGAATTCACGAAGGATGTGCCCTTCACCCGCCACCTCACTTCTTCCGCCATCACACTGGCCGGGCAGACGGAATCCCTGGAACTCATCCAGGACAGCCCCACCCTCAGAGAGCAGTCCATCAGTGTTCAGCCTCTCATAGTGGCCGCTCCACGCTACTGGGGCGAACGCCAGTTTCTCGAGGAGCTCCCCATCGTTGATGAAGAGGACACCGTGCCGCCCATCTACGTCTCCGCCAGCATCGAGCGCGGCTCCAAGCAGGACGAAAACCGCGCAGACAGCGGGCGCATGGTCGTGGTTTCCAATTCCACCCTCCTGGACAAGCAGACCATGCTTGCTGTCAGCCGTGACTTTGTGGCCGCCGGGGTCAACTGGCTGATGAACCGTGGCAACAACATCGGCATCCCGCCCAAGTCCAAGCACTCCTACCGCATTCAGCTCACCAACAGGCAGCATGAGCTTATTTTCTGGATCACCTCCATCACCCTGCCAGGCATTGTTCTGGGCTTTGGCTTTCTGGTCTGGGCCAGCCGGCGTGCCGCATGAGAACCGACTTTGACGCATGAGCGCACGCACCACCCTCCTCCTGTTTCTGCTGGTCGCGGCCATGGGCGCGATCATCCTCGGCATTGAGCGTTACTTCCCTTCCGCTGTGACCACCCGCGAACTCCGTCGCGGCCCCACCCGTTTCGAGAAGGAAAAGATCACCCGCATTGAAGTGCTGGGCGCGGAAAACGCCCCCCTCACCCTCGTGCGCGATGGCAACGCCTGGCACATGGAGGCGCCCTTTGATGACCTGGCAGATCCGCAGAAAGTCGCCGCGCTCATCCTCACACTCCATGGCGTTGACTGGATCTCGCGCATTCACCGCGACGAGTTTGACGAGGGTGAATGGCGGAAGACAGGACTCGACAAGCCACGCTACAAGGTGCGTCTGCTCGCCGGAGATGCCCTGGCCTACGAATGCTGGTTTGGCCTGCCGGCGGTCGTGGAAAACAGCATCTACATTGGCATCCCGGATACTGCCAAAGGAGAGGTCGCCTATTACCATGCCAAGAGCGGCGCACTGCCCATCCTGCAGATTCCGGCGTCGTCCTGGAGAGATCCCAAATTGCTCCGCCTCCCTGCCGAGGTCATCACCGGCATCACTCTCAGCCAGGCTTCCGGCCAGATCGTCCTTTCCCGCGAAAACGAGCATGCCCCCTGGCAGCTCGACAAGCCCCTCAAAACCCGTGGCAGCAAGGAGCGCATCACCGAACTCCTCTCCACCATCCTCAACATCGAAATTACTGAGGCCAAGGACGTCACGGCCGCCACCAAGGAACAAGCTCAGACCGCACACGCCGATGAGCTGAAAGTCACCATTGAGTCAAAGACTCGTGGCAAATCCTACGAGCTGACCTTGAAGAAGCCGGCTGATGAAAAGCAGGCGGTCACCACGGCCACCACCACTTATCGCAAGCCCGCCTTCACCGTCGTTGCCAAAAACCTCCTCTCCCTCTGGGTCAGCCCCAATGCCCTGCGCGACCACCTCCTGGCGCAGATCGATGGTGAGCGGATCGAATTCATCACCATCACCAGCAAGGCGCATCCGGAGATCAACCTTCGCAATGAAGGCGGGTCGTGGTACCTGCAACGGCACGGCAAGTGGGATCCCGCCAACGGCGAGCGCGTTTCGCGCTGCCTCAACGCTCTCAACACCTTCGAGATCCTCCAGTTCGCCGCCGATTCCGCCGCGGATCTGACTCCCTATGGTTTGGATGATCCTTTCCAAACTGTGACCTGGACACCGCAGCGCGAGAAGCCGGTGAAGCTCATGTTTGGCACCAACCCCGAAGGCACTCAGTTCTTTGCCAAGTACGACAGCGAGCCCTTCATCTACCGCATCGATGCCTCCCTTCTGCCATCATTGGCCACGGACGGCATCAAATGGAAAGGCCTGGGCGCTCTGCGCTTCACCACCTTTGCCTTGCGCCGCATCACCATGTCCACCGGCGCCAATGCGCCCATCGTTCTCGACTACAACCCTGTCACTGCCGAATGGAAAGCCACCCGTGGCGGCCGCGATGCCACTGCTGAACTGGACCGCGTGAAAGCAGACCAGCTCGCCAGCAATCTCGCGCGCTTCACCGTGCAGGACTGGGCCGCCGACCGCAGCGACGCACTGCAGGCGCTTAAAACGCCCTTCCTCACCATTCAGATTGTGCTCGGTGAACCGGGGCGTCTGGACGGACCTGTGCGTGAAGTGGAAATTTTGTTCTCACCAACGCAGCCCAATGCCTCGACCGCCTTTTATTTTGGCCAGATCAAAGACGATCCCGACATCTTCTACATCAGCAACAGCGCCCTGCTGCAAATCGCGGGCATCAATGTCTTCAAGGCCAAACCGGCCAAGTAAGGTGCGCCCCGCAACCCCTCCGTTTCGCACCCAAAAAAAGTGCGCTGGACGGGAAAGTCCAGCGCACTTCGGTCAGCTGCCAGCAAACAGCCCGAGGCAGATCAATGGCCGCCGCCGAGAAGATAAAAGATCAGCAGCACTGGGAGCGGCACGCCAAGCAGCCAGAGAACTGCCCAGCCAATTTTACCTTCGTCTTTCTTGAAGTATTGTTCGATTTTCGTTTTCATAGGAGTTTTGGTTCTCAATTAGTTCGTGTGTCACGCAGCATGCGGATGGGTGTCACTCTCCATTCATGCTCAGTGTTTTTTTCCTGGCAGCGCCGGAGCCTGAGGTGCAGCCGCCGGAGGCGCAAGATGCGGCGGAGCGACGGGTGTGACGTGAGGAGCGTTGCCACCCTGCGGCGGTAGCGGACGAGTGGGCGCAGGCTGCTGCGGCGGCGGCGGCATTGGTGCGGGTCTCACATGTGGCGGCGCTGCTGGCGCTGGGTTCGCACGAGGCGGCTGTGGCGAAGGTGAAGGTGGGTTCACACGGGGAGCCGCAGGTGCCGCTGGGAGAGCGCCGGGCACTCGTCCTGGCGGATGTTCCATTTGAGTACGACCGGGGGTGTGACCTGGATTATTGGGGAAACCACGGTGACCTTCGGGCCCGTTCGGTGAATTGGGAGTATTCTCAGGCACAGAGGGACGCGGCGGAGACTCCTTAGGAGGGTTGGGAGGGCTTGTCGAAGGAGCCTGATTGCCGGGAATCACTTGCGGACTGCCCGGCCTTTTACGCGGCCCTTCATCAGTGGGTGGTGGCTTGCTTTCTCCGGGCCTCATGCCTGGCTGTTGGTTCCCGCCGCGGCGGCCGCGGGGAGTCAGTCCTGGCTGAGGCACGATCCCTCCGTTGCCGGGCTCATCGATCTTCTTCTTGGGAATGCCTGGAGGTGCATCGCCAGAGATGGGTTTCGCAGGTCGCACCTCTTCCGTTGGATTGCGTGGATCTCCACCCGGTGGCACGACCGCGGGCGGCACTCCGCCTCCGCGGCCAGAGCGTTCGTGAGGCTCCAGCGCGCGCCCGAAAGCAGGCGGAGGAACGGCGGCAGTCGCGGGCTGGATGTTCTTCTCCGGCAGAGTGGGAGGCCTCATCCGTGCCAGCTCATCACGTTGCTTCTTCCGCAATTCTTCGGCGTTTTGAGCGCCCTTACCGCCATGCCAGCCACGGTCAATCTCAGGCTGCTGAAAGGCTTCACGCACCTTCGATGGGAACATGTGGGAGGACGCATCTCTGCGAATGGATGGCGCAGCTATGACGAGCTGATCCTGCTCCACCCGGGCCGGATTGCCCATGCCGCGATGTGGAGGCCCTCCATTGGGACCTCCATTCCGATGCTCAAGCCATTCGCGGCGAAATCCGTCGTCATCACGCCGCAGGGTCAGCCGGCGTACTTGATTGCCGCCCAGCCCGTCAATGCGCTGCGGATCGGGGCCGCCCACAAACACTTGGCTCATCGCGTTCTGCCGAAAGCTCGTGTTGGTAATGTTTACCGACTGGTCATAGAACCCGAAATTGCGGCTGCGATCCAGGATGAACGGCCTCAGCGATGTGCGACTGGCGAACGCAGTGAAAGGTACAAAATTGTAGTACGCAGGCCCAACATCATAGTAGCTGTCCGTCCAGCCTCCGAAGCCAATGTTCGGCACCCAGGCTGCTTCGGGCGGCAGGGGCGCCCAGCCTATCTGATTCTGCGTCTGCCGCCAGGACACCCAGGCCGGCGCCCATTCATACCCCGGCACCCAGAACCAGTGGTGCTGCATGCGGATCCAGCGGCCATAGTGGTAGGTCAGCCAGCCAAAGTCCTCGTTGGACATCCAGGTCCAGCCGGCATCCGTGTACACCCAGTTGCCATCGGCGTAGGGTGACCACCCCGGCTGCTGGGAGGCCAGGGGCTCCCACACATAGCCGTAGTTTGGCGTGTAGATCCAGTCGCCGTAGGGACTGAGAGCATCGTAGAAGAAATCGACAGGCACGGAGTCATCCGCACGCGCCTGGGGCAGCGGAGCTGCCACCGCTATCAGGGTGGCGCATAAGAGAAGCAAAGTTCGTTTCATGATTGGGCAGAAGGTTGAGCACAATGGGGTTTTGGCGCTCTCGCCGGATTCCTCGTTTCACGAACAATCCCGGATGAGATGCCGGTTGTTAGCACGCACCGTTACCCCTCAGGATCGGCAAGCACCGCCATGCCGGATGCCTGGTTTCATTACCGAGCCCCCCTTCCACACCATTCCTCGCTCGTCTTCTGCTAAGGCACACCCCTGCTCTGAGGATCAGGTTGAAGAAACACGGCGGGACGATGTCCCTCTAAAGCTCCGCCTTTTAGGTCGGTGTAACTGGCGGTGAGGGAGGGATTCGAACCCTCGGTAGCTGTTAAGGCTACGCATCTTTAGCAAAGATGTGCTTTCGACCACTCAGCCACCTCACCAATAGTTGTGTCGCGGCCGGGCGGCCAGCGGATCGCTATTTAGCGTGCTGCGTGGCGGATCGTCAAACGAAAATGTCATGCACTCACCCATCTCACCCGATTAAATCCGGCCGGTTTGCCCGCGTTCGTTCCAGCGCCTGCTGCGCCCGCCACGCCGCAATCTTCGCATGGTTCCCGCTCAGCAGCATCTCCGGCACCTTCAGGCCGCGATATTCCGCAGGCTTTGTGTACTGCGGAGCCTCCAGCAGCCCGCTCTCACCAAAGCTCTCCTCCACCGCGCTCATCTCATCGCCCAGCACTCCAGGCAGCAGCCTCACGATCGCGTCCATCACCACCACAGCCGCGATCGCTCCGTTCGTCAGCACGTAATCCCCCAGGCTGATCTCCTCATCCACCCAGTGCTCAATGATTCGATGGTCGATCCCTTCGTAATGACCGGAAAGAAAAATCAAATGCTGCTCCCCCGCCAGCCTCCGAGCCGTCGCCTGGTCAAACCGCTTCCCCGCCGGCGACAGGTAAATAATCCGCGCTTCCGGCGTATCCAGGCGGTCCAGCGTTTCAAACACCGGCTCCGGCCGGATCACCATCCCCTGCCCGCCCCCGTAGGGCGTGTCGTCCACATGCCGGTGTTTTCCCAGCCCCTGCTCGCGCAGGTCGTGCACCCTCAGGTCCAGAATCCCCTTTTCCTGGGCACGGCCCATCATGCTCAGGCCCATCGGCACCGAGACCAGCTCTGGAAACAACGTCACGACATCAATTTGCATGACCGCGCTATGCCCCAGCCTTTCCGGCACGGCAAGCGCGGCATTCTCACCTTCACCGGGAATGCGCCTTGACGCTTCCACCCGCACTCCTACTATCGCGGCTCCCCCATTTCTCTTCCATGAACATCCACGAGTATCAAGCCAAGCAATTGTTCGAAAAATTCGGCGTCGCCAGTCCCAAAGGAATCGTCGCCAGCACGGCGGAGGAAGCGGGAGCGGCCGCACGCGAAATTGGCGGTGCAGGCCTCGTGGTCAAAGCCCAGGTACATGCCGGCGGCCGTGGCAAAGGCACCTTCAAAAATGGTTTCAAAGGCGGTGTTCATGTCGTGGACACTCCTGAGCAGGCCCAGGACATCGCGGGCAAGATGCTCGGCCAGACCCTTGTCACCCACCAAACCGGCGAGGAAGGCAAGCTCGTGAGCAAGGTGCTCATCGCCAAAGCCGTCAACATCACCAAGGAATACTACTTCGCCATCCTCTTTGACCGTGGCACCAGCAGCCACGCCATCATCGCCTCCACCGAAGGCGGCATGAACATCGAAGAAGTCGCCGAAAAAACTCCCGAAAAGATCACCAAGGAGTTCGTCCACCCCACCATCGGCCTCCAGCCCTACCAGTGCCGCAAGGTCGCCGCCTCGCTCGGCTTGAAAGGCCCCCTGGCAAACCAGGCCGTGAAGCTCTTCTCCGCCCTCTGGAATCTCTACCTCAAGAGCGACTGCTCCCTCGTGGAGATCAATCCTCTCGCCATCACCGATGACAATCAGGTCGTCGCTCTCGACGCCAAGTTCAACTTCGACGACAACGCGCTCTACCGCCAGAAGGACGTCGTGGCCATGCGCGACACCACCGAGGAAGACCCTCGTGAAGTCGCCGCCAGCGAATACGGCCTCAACTACATCGGTCTCGACGGCAACATCGCCTGCCTCGTCAACGGTGCCGGCCTCGCCATGTCCACCATGGACATCATCAAGTTCCACGGCGGCGAGCCAGCCAACTTCCTCGACGTCGGCGGCGGCGCCACCAAGGAGCAGGTCACCGCAGCCTTCAAAATCATTCTCGGAGATCCCAATGTGAAGGGCATCCTCGTCAACATCTTTGGCGGCATCATGGACTGCAACATCATTGCCACCGGCATCATCGCTGCGGCTCAGGAAGTCTCCCTGAACATCCCCCTCGTCGTCCGCCTCGAAGGCAACAACGTGGATGCTGGCAAGGCCACCCTCGCCGCCAGCGGCCTCAAGATCACCAGCGCAGACGGCCTCACAGACGCCGCCCAGAAAATCGTCGCCGCCGTCAACGCCTGACCGTAGCACGACCGTTCTGGTTGCTCAGTCCCCGCAGGGGATCTCCCAGATTCCCTAAACAACTTTGAAAACCCGATTTACGCCAACGTAAATCGGGTTTTCATTTGCTCACCATGGCCAGCATCACAACCGAAGAACTCCTCTCTCATTCTCAATGGCTCGAAAGCGGAGGCAAAAGCGGCCGCAAGATCGACGAAACCGGCATGAACCTCGCAGGAGCCGTCCTGAACGATCTTAACCTGGCCAAGGTCCATTTCGTGGGCACCACCCTCACCAAAGCCAACCTGGCCGGCACGAACCTTTCCGGCGGCGACTTCAGCGGTGCCAATCTGGACAGCGCCAATCTCAGCGGCGCTGACCTCAGCGGTGCAGACCTTGGCGGCGTTTCCCTGCGTCATGCCAACCTCAGCAACGCCAACGTCCGCGGTGCAGACCTTTCCGGAGCCAATCTCGAAGGTGCCAATCTCACCAACGCCGACTTCACCAATGCCGATCTCATCGCCGCAAACCTCAACGGCACAATCCAGACCGGCATGGTTTACACCGGCGCCATCCTCGCAGACACCCAAGGCCTGAAGTAATGTCTTCACGGAGGATAGCCGTCCCGGCTGTCCATGGCCGACAGGCTTCCAGCCTGTCGGCTCCAGCGCAAAGGACTCCATCAAGGCGGCGTCTTGCGCATGTACAGTTTCCATCTCGCTCCGTCGAGATGAGCACAGCGTCTGCACATTCGCTCAGTGCCTTCTCCCGCAACATCCCCCTCCGCATGGCGTAATCTACCCATGCCCTCACGCCGCACCGTTCTGTCCACCGGACTCGCCGCCCTCGCCTCCCGCGCCCTGGCTCAAACGCCATCCGCCCCTGAGCCGATCATCGACATCCATCAGCACATGAACTACCACAAGCGCGCAGACGAGCATCTGCTAGCGCATCAGCAGATGATGGGAGCCACCACCACCATCATCCTGCCCGCAGGAACCTACTTGGACCGCCCTTCCACCCACAACGGCAAGTCCAACGGCCTCGCCGCTCAGTGCGCCACCACGCAGGCCGCGTACGACTTCGCCAAAGCCCATCCAGACGCCTACCTCTTGGCCGCCAATGAAGTCACCGACCTCGACACCGCTCCCACCGAGATCGAAAAATGGCTCAAAATGGGAGCCTGCATGATCGGCGAGCAGAAATTCATGGTCCAGTGCGACTCCCCCGAGAGCCAGAAACTTTACGCCCTCGCCGCCGCCTACAATGTGCCCATACTCCTCCACTTCCAGCACCAGACTTACAACCTCGGGTACGATCGCTTCCACACCATGCTGGAGAAGTTTCCCAAGACCAACTTCATCGGCCACGCACAGGCCTTCTGGGGCAACATTGACAAACAGCACGATCAAAAGGTGAACTACCCCAAAGGCAAGGTCACTCCGGGTGGCATCACGGACCGCTATCTTTCCGACTACCCCAACATGTTTGCCGACATGTCCGCCGGCAGCGGTCTCCTCGCCTTAACTCGCGATGAAGAGCACACCACGAAATTCTTCGAGCGCCATCAGGACAAAATCCTCTACGGCAGCGACTGCGCCGACCACTTCGGCCGCGGCCCCGGCTGCCAGGGCGCGCAAACCATCGCCGCCATCCGCAAGCTCGCCCCAAACAAAACCGTCGAGCGAAAGATCCTCTTTGAAAATTCCCGCAAGCTCTTCCGCCTGGCCTGAGCCACGCGCCCTTGTGGAATAGGTCCACGACCACTTGCATCTTTTCGGCGGCTGCCCCCATTGAAGCATCCTCTATGCCCGACTCTGCCCCCAGCAAGAACGTAGCATCCCACGCCAATGTGAGAGTCGAGGCCTGGACTTTCGATGTCGGCGACGCTGGCAAAACCATTGACAGTTTTGCCGAGCACGTCATTCACCAGGTGGAAACCTCGTGGGCCAGTGGCGTGGACATTGTCCTCCTCCCCGAGTACCTCTGGGCCGCTCTCGAACCCCTTCTGCCAGGCAAAGACGCGGACATGGACGACATCGCCAAAGTCGTCTGGGTGGATCTCATGCCCCGGCTCAAGCAGCACCTCTCCCGCAAAGGCAAGCACGCCGTCCTTGGCACGGCCCCGTATCTCGATCCATCCACCAGGCATCTCTACAACCGCGCCATCATATTCAGCGACGGCCGCCTCCTCCATCAGGACAAGCTTTTCCTCACCCCCTGGGAGCATGAATTCCACGCCGGTAAAGAACTCTACGTCTTTGAGATGTCTGGTCTTCGCGTGGCCATCATCATCTGCCTGGACATCGAAGTGCCCGAACTCAGCGCCCGCCTGCGCGGCCTGAATATCGACCTCCTCCTTGTCCCCAGCGCCACGGAAACTCTCTACGGCAGCGAGCGCGTCACCCGCTGCGCCTCCGCCCGGGCCATCGAGCTTGGCTGCGCCGTCGTCGTGTGTCCCCTCGTCGGCAAATGTGATTCCAGCATGGTCAATGTGAACCTCGGCAAAATCGGCCTCTATCTTCCGGCCTTGAAGGCTTTTGAAGCCTATGACCGCACCGAAGACACCCGCCTTGTTCATCAGGGCTGGCACTCACTCCGTGTGGAAGTCCCCGAGGCCGTCATCCATGAGGCCCACCTTCGCCGCAAAGAAACCAATCCCTCCCAGCTGAGCGTCAGTCTCACACCCGATGAAGTCCAGATCGACGAAAGCGCCCGCACGCCCCCGAAAAAAGCAGTGCGGAAGGAGCGCATGTGAAACGAAATCAGCCTGAACCTCTTCCATCATCATGAAGCAAAAACTGCTCGCCATAGGCAGCGTCGTCTTTCCCCTGCTGTTTGTAGCTGAAACGATTGCTCTTTTGCTGATGACTCAAAACATGGCGCCAGACGCGACCATCCCGCGCCACCTTCTTCCATGGGTCTTGCTCGGCATGGTCATGCTCCTTGTCACCATCATCGGGATCTGGTTTTACATCGTCTATTTCATGATCCACGCCATCCGCAATCAGTCGCTTTCAAACGGCATGAAAGCCGTCTGGGCCACGGCTTTGTGGTGTCTCAACATCGCCGCCATCCCCGCCTACTGGTTCATGCACGTTCGCACCCGCAGGTGAAGCCCGCCGGCGCACAACTGCCCGGCGCGTCAGCCCCGTCTTCAAACCCACCTCAGCCCCAAAGGGGCTGCGTAATTCAGCCCAGGGTCAGCCGAGCCTAAGCGAGGCGACCCTGGGTTGCCGCAAGCAAATCGGAAAGCAAACCCAGCGCTTCGCCGCATCTGCAGGCTTCCAGCAGCGTCTGTAAAAGACTCCGCCACACGCCTGCGCACAACGCCGCCGCCAAAAACTAACCCCTCACAGCTCGGCCCCACCGTGACTCAGCCAAGGCTGATCCAAACCGTCATCACAAACCATCCAGCGAAGAGTCCTCCAGTCAGCCAGCTGAACCTCTTCCGCCGAAGATCCCGCACACCGATCGCGATGCAAACGCACCACAGCAGCCCCAGAACCACCACCGGGAGATAACGCTGTTTGGCCACACAGCACGCGACCAGCCAAATCGGCCCGCCGACAAACATCGCCGCTGCAAGACTACCGTAGAAGATCAGTTCGATGGCATCCAATCCATCGAACAGTCTCCACAGCCATTTCATCGCTTTGGGACGTTAGGAATTCACTTCTTCCCACGCACCTCGTTCACAAACTCCTCCATCAGATCCATCGCCTTCGCGATGAGCTCCGGAGCAGTCGCATAGCAGCAGCGCACAAAGCCCTCGCCCGCACTAGAGAAAGCACTGCCCGGCACCACGGCCACGCTCTTCTTCTCCAGCAGCTGAATGGCGAACTCCTTGCTCGTCAGCCCCGTGCTGCGGATCTCAGGGAACACATAAAACGCCCCGCCCGGATTGAAGCAGTGCAGCCCCATCCCGTTCAGACGGCTCACGATCAGGTTGCGCCGCTGCTCGTAGCTCTGCCGCATGTCCTCGTACGCAGTCTCGCCCATCTTCAGTGCCTCAATGCCCGCCATCTGGCTCATGATCGGCGCGCACAGCATGCAGTACTGGTGGATCTTCATCATCGCCTCGCGCAGCGGTGCCGGAGCACACGCATAGCCCAGGCGCCAGCCGGTCATGGCAAAGGCCTTGCTGAAGCCGTGCAGCAGCACCGTGCGCTCCCGCATTCCTGGAAACTCCACGATGCTCTTGTGCTTCCGTCCGTCATACAGCAGCTCGCTGTAGATCTCGTCCGTAAACACAAACAGATCATGCTTCACCGCCAGCGCCGCGATCTTCGCCAGCTCCTCATGCGGCATGATGCCGCCTGTCGGGTTCGTCGGGAAGTTCAGCGCGATCACCTTCGTCTTCGGTGTGATCGCCTTCTCCACATCCTCCGCCATCAGAGCGAACTCATTCTCCTCGCGCGTCTGCACCACCACCGGCACACCGTAGGCCATCTTGATGCTCGGGCTGTAAGAGACATAGCACGGCTCATGATAGATCACCTCGTCTCCCGGGTTCAGCACCGCACGAAACGCAATGTCCAGCGCTTCAGACACACCCACCGTCACGAGAATCTCCGTCTTCGGATCATAAGTCGTGCGGAAGTGCTTCGTCACATATTCGCTGATGCCCACGCGCAGCGCTTCCAGTCCGAGATTGGAGGTGTAGCTCGTCTGCCCCTTTTCGAGCGAACGAATCACCGCCTCGCGGATCGGCCACGGCGTCGGTTTGTCGGGCTCGCCCACGCCCAGCGAAATCACATCGCTGCGGCCGATGACCAGCTCAAAGAAATCGCGGATGCCGGAGCGCGGCAGATCGCGAATGATGGTTGAAATTTTGTTGTCGTAATCCATGACCTCAGGTTCCTCGTTAAATCATGGACTCACCGGCAGGCGCTCTTCATCGCCGCTGGAATTCGCGAGAAACCCGCCCTCTTTGTACGCCTTCAGCTGAAAGCGCGTCGCCGTGGAAAGCACACCACCCAGGGTGCTGAGCTTCTCCGCCACAAACGTCGCCACATCCAGCAGGTCCTTGCCTTCGACGATCACAGCCAGGTCATAACCACCGCTCATCAGGAAGCATTCACGCACCTGGTCAAATTTCGATATACGACGAGCCAGCCGGTCAAACCCGCCATCACGCTCGGGTGCGATACGCACCTCGATCAACGCCGTCACACCACGATGCCCCGCCTTCAGACGGTCCACCACCGCGCTATACCCCAAAATTGTCCCATCGGCCTCGGCGGCGGCGATCCGTGAAGCAACTTCGGATTCCGTGAGGCCCAAGGCTGCGGCCATCTCTTGATGGGAGCGATTGGAGTTGTTGTGCAGTAGTTCGATGAGCGGGTCCATAATAGGGGGCGCGACAGTAACCCCACTCCCCCATTTGAACAGCAGAAACCCGCAAGAATCCTCAGCCTCATCCTCCTCTTCCTCCCTGTCCCCCATCTCTGAAATCATAAATCATAAATCGTAAATCATAAATCCTCCGCCCCCTCCCCTCCCGTTCAGGTTGACCCCCACCCCCGCCACGCCAAATCTCCTCTCATGCGCGCCACCGCCATCAAAGTCATCCAAAAGCTCACCCACTCCGGCCACACCGCCCTCCTCGCCGGCGGCTGCGTACGCGATACCCTCCTCGGCCGCACCGCCAAAGACTACGACGTCGCCACCAGCGCCACGCCCGAGCAGGTCGTCGCCCTCTTCCCCGGCGCACAAACCGTCGGCGCCCACTTCGGCGTCGTCATCGTTCGCCTCGACCACCACCACATCGAAGTCGCCACCTTCCGCAGCGACGGCAGCTACAGCGACGGCCGCCGCCCCGACAGCGTCACCTACTCCACGCCCGAGCTCGACGCCCAGCGCCGCGACTTCACCATCAACGGCCTCTTCTTCGATCCCCTCACCGACAAGGTCATCGACTACGTCGGCGGCCAGACCGATCTCCGCATGGGCCTCCTCCGCGCCATCGGCGTCGCTAAAGACCGCTTCGAGGAAGACCACCTGCGCATGCTGCGCGCCGTTCGCTTCGCCACCGTCCTCGGCTTCGACATCGAGCACGCCACCTGGGAGTCCATCTGCGGCCTCGCCCCCAAGATCAAAGGCGTCAGCATCGAACGCATTCGCGAGGAGTTCGTCAAAATCATGCTCCACCCCAATCGCGTTCGCGGCTTCGACCTCCTCGTGATCAGCGGCCTCATGGAGCAGTTCCTGCCGGAAATCCTCGCGCTGCAAGGCTGCGAGCAGCCCCCTCAGTTCCACCCCGAAGGCGATGTCTTCATCCACACCCGCCTCATGCTCAGCCTCCTTCCCGCCGAGGTCTCCCTGCCGCTCGTTATGAGCGTCCTCCTCCACGACATCTGCAAACCGGCCACGCAAACCCGCGATGCCGACACCGGTCGCATCCGCTTCAACGGCCACGACAAACTCGGCGCTGAAAAGACCGGCGAAATCATGCGCCGCATGAAGTTCCCCAACGACGTCATCGAGCCCACTGTCATCGCCGTTGAAAATCACATGGTGTTCAAGGACGTCAAAAAGATGCGCACCGCCAAGCTGCGCCGCTTCATGGCCCGTCCCTCCTTCGATGACGAACTCGCCCTCCACCGCGTTGACTGCCTTGGTTCCAACGGCTGGCTGGACAACTACGAGTTCCTCCTCGCCAAGCGCGCAGAACTCGCCAGCGAGCCCATGCTGCCCCCGCGCCTCATCACCGGCGCCGATCTCATCGCCCAGGGCTGGCACGCCGGCAAAGCCCTCGGCAAACTCCTCACCACCCTCCAAACCCTCCAGCTCGAAGGCACCCTCAAAACCAAAGAAGACGCCCTCGCCTGGGTCTCCCAGCACGCCCCCGTCCCGGATGTATTTGATGCCTTGGAGGAATAGTTCTGAAGTACGATAGACACTCCTGTCTGTCGATCAGCGCTCACCCATTCAGCCATCACCGCCAAAATACCGCTCACGATAGCTTCCTTCGCACTCGTTATCGCTTCAATCTCCCCATGTAAGCCCCTTTGATCCTCCTCTTCATCGGCGCACTCACCTCATGCGGACCATCCTCGTCTCAAAAACAGGCCCGCGCTGAAATCGAAGGCTCGCAGGCAGAGCGCGTCGCCATTCCCTCCAAAGACGGCAAGCTCGCTGGCGCTCCCGGCTCTTACGCTGCGCAGCCAAACCTCGTGGGTCGGATCACCGAAGCATTGATCGCATCAAAGCTCGACGACCTGACTCCGCACACGTCTTTGGACCGCGACAAAAAGTTTTCCTACAACCTGAAGTCAGTGGACTGCCTCGGCACCATCGAGCGCGGCACTGAGAGTTTCCTTCTCGCCACCGCACTCTTCATCCGCTCCTCCGCTGAAAACAGCGAATATCCCCCGCCACGCGGCCACGGCTTTCTCCTCTGCCTTTCCCCCCAGTTTGAATTGGTCTCGTATTGCGCTCTCGACTTCCCGCAGGTCTCCCTCAGCGGCACCGAGCTCCTGCGCGGGGACAAGCCCATCGCCGACTTCGCCGCTTCAGGCACCGCCACCCGGCAAAGAGGCTTCCTCATCGACCGCGCCACCTTCCTCCCCTACCCCTTCGCCGATCGCCTGCCCGATCCCTCGGCGCCCTGAATTCACCTCCGCCAATTTCCAGTTTTCATTTTTCAGTTCTCAGTTGGCAGTATCACCGCATCCGCAAATTCCGGGAACACGAATACCCAGCATGAACTCCACCAACCCCAAGGTCGATGACCACATCGCCCAGGCCAAAAAATGGCAGGCTGAGCTTACAGCGCTGCGCCGCATCGTCCTCGACTGCGATCTCACCGAAGAGCTAAAGTGGGGCCAGCCCTGCTACACCTATGCCGGGGCCAACATCATCATCCTTGGCGGTTTCAAAGAGCACTGCAGGCTCATGTTCATCAACGGCTCGCTCCTCAAAGATCCGAAGGACCTTCTGCAAAAGCCCGGCGAGCACACCCAGGCCGGGCGCTTCATCCCCTTCACCAGCGTCAAGGAAATCACCGCACTGAAGCCCCTCTTGAAGGACTACATTCTCGAAGCCGTCGCCGCGGAAAAAGCCGGTATGAAACCCGTCTATAAATCCGCTCCCGAACCCTTCCCCGAAGAGCTTGAAACCAAGCTCGACAAAGACCCCGCGCTCGCAGAAGCCTTCGCCGCCCTCACGCCGGGCCGTCAGCGTGCCTACCTCCTGCACTTCAACGCCGCCAAACAATCCGCCACCCGCACCTCCCGCATCGAGGCCTGCAAGTCCCGCATCCTCTGCGGCAAAGGCCTCCAGGACTGCATCTGCGGCCACTCCAAAAAAATGCCCGCCTGCGATGGCTCGCATAAGCTGTTCGCCAAGTAAGCTTTCCTCTTCCGCAGGACCCAGCGTCATTTGGAGTGCGGTCGCGCAGGAAGGAACGACCGCAGCTGCCGCCTTCCGCAGGCCACCCCGTTAACCTTATACCATAAAATACCAAAACACCATATCTCCGGCCCCGCACGCGGCCATTCGCATTAAGAATCTCAGCCAGCTTAAAACTATAAACCTTAAACTTTCAGCCTCTTCACCCCGCCCGCGTCACCCTCTTCCAGAAGAAATCCAGCTCCCGCGCCAGCACGCTCATCACCTGCGCAGGCGTGGCCTGCAGGCTGCCGCTTTCAGATTCCTTGATGATGCGCTGCATGGCATAAAGCGACGCCACATTCTGTGTGTCCAGATGGATCGCATCCACGTGAGAAGTCAGCTCCGGCGGAAAGGCGGTGCTATGCTGCAGGATGGCCCAGCTCTGCTGCTCGCGGTCCGTTTTAAAAGTCGTGATCTTGAGCCGTGCCGCGGACACGCCCGTGCTCTGTGCATCCAAATTGAGCTCCGCCAGACGTCCTGCGGCAAATCCCGCCAGCGTTCTCCAGTAGGAGCCATCGGCAAAATTCGCCAGACCAAACACGATCTCCAGCCCCTGAAGCGACCAGCACATGGCAAATCGGCCCGTCATGCCGGGCAGTTCATGCTCGCTGAAGCGCACCAAAGGGAAGCGCTTGCCCGCCAGCCGGATCAGATCCGCCAGTTTGGTAAAGTCCAGCGGCATGGAGACGGCCTCGGCGGCCATTTGCAGCCGCAGCGCCTCATAGCGTCCCAGAAGTGCATCTCGTTCCGCATTGGGCGTTGCCGTAGCGATGGCCGGTGCGGCAGCAGGAGCAGCGGCCTGTACTGGCCCAGGAACCGCCGCCGGAGCGGGTGCTCCTGCAAAAGAGGGCGGCGGAGGCAGTGACGAAGGCGAAGGTGCACGTGACGGCGCTGGCAGACCCGAGCTCGCCTTCGCAGCAACGGGCGCGGCGCTGGCGCTCATCACATCCGCCAGACGTTCAGCGACTGAGTGCGTCCCCTTTTCCTCCCCGGGCGGGTGCGGCACGCTGGGCTGGCGCAGTTTGCCCAGCATCTCGCGCAGATTTTCAAAAGCGCCCGCGGAGCTAGGAGAGAACTGCGGCGGCGGCGCCCCATTCTCAGCCGCAGGCGCTTCATCGCGCACCGTGTCTGGCGCTGGCAGATGTTTGCCATTGCCATTGATCGCGGCCGGACGCGGCGTCATGGGCATCAGCGGCGCTTCATTCTGCTGTGGCAGGGCGGGCTTGGGTTCCGCCAGCCCTTCCGCCATCATTTTCATCTGCGCAGCGGTCTGCGTGTCAAAGATCGAAGGCTCGGCAGGCTCCTGAGTTTCCTCCACATCGCTTACCGGCACTGCATCCGTCATCAGCGGCAGCACACGTCCCTCCTCAGGCGCTGGCGGGTGCTGGATGGGCGTGGCCGGCGGCGGTGGAGAGGCCAGCGTTTGCTGGAAAAAATCCCACTGTTTTGCGGCATGCCGCAAAAACGTGCGTGCAGATACGCTGCCCAGGGGGCGGCCGAGGAAGTAGCGCTTCACATCCAAAAACGCTGTGAACTCCCGCGCCTGCTCCGCTGAGATGGCTGAATGCCGCAGCCTCAGCCCCAGCAGCGTGGCCGCCTCGCTCTCACCGATGCCCCGAAGCAGCATCTGCGAAGCCGTCAGCCGGTCTTCCATCGCGCTCGGGAGGTGATGACCAAACGTCGCCTGCCACACATCCTGGTTCAGGCTCAGCACCACATGCACGCCGTCCATCTCAGACATGTCCAGCAGCAGGGAGGCGATGCGCAGTCCCGCCTCCGGATTGCGGTAATAGGCATCCAGGTGATCTACCAGCAGCACCACCGGCCGCCACAGACCCAGCAGGCGCAGCCACGTCACCGGCCCCTCATTGGCCTCATCCGCAGCCAGCACCCGCAGCACCGCCACATGGCTCATGCCGCCGTCCAGCGCGTGATTCAGCATCGCATTCACCCAGGACTCCAGCGCCGCGGGGATGGCCGGCACGCGCTTCATCGCCTGCTCCGTCATCGGCCTGCGCAGCTGGCTTTCAAAGCGCCGCACCCATTCGCCGATCAGGCGAGCCGAACCTTTTTCATCAAAAACCTCCACCGGATTTCCGCTCAGCACACGCAGCGCCTGCTCCGGGTTCGCACAGGGCAGCGTGCCGTTCTCGATCAACCGCCGCACCAGCACCGCACACACACCGGCGCAGGCTTCACGCAGCTTTGTCCACCCTTCGCGCGTGGCATCCGCACGCGCCATGGACTCCAGCCCGCGCACCGCCACGGCCGAGATACCGATCTGATCTTCAAGCCGAAACGCCAGCGGCACCAGCACCACCTGCCCATTCGCGGCAGCCGCCAGCCTTCCCAGCAGATGCGTCTTCCCGTAGCCCGCGCGCGGAGCCGTCAGCAGCAGCAGAGGCTGCCCGCCTGCCCGTCCCGTACTTGTTTGACGTTCATCGATCGTCGCCGTCAGCTGCCCCAAAATGTCCACATTCAGCCCCGGCACGGAGCGCTGCTCTTCCACGCCAAATGGCCCCGCACAGACATCGTCAGTGAAAGGATTCAGCCCGTCCCCCTGCGGCACAGATGCAGGCGGGCCCAAAGCAGATGGCAGCGGTGTTGGCGATGTTGATTCTGGACTTTCCACAATGAATCCGGTTTCAGGGTTCTGATTCAGATCAGATTCAATGATATTTATGCCAAATCATACTCCACAGAAAGTAAGTTTTTTGCTTTTGATGTTATTCTCTAAAACGAGAATAACCGAAGATACATACATGTAGAACGTTCCAACGGGGCGGGATGGTTGGATGAAAGGGGCGCATTCCACCTCAAGCAAGCTGCGGCAGCGCGCGCTTCTTGCCAAATCACTGCCTTGTTTGGCCCCCGTCCCCTCCCGCTTGCGTCCCTCCCCGGCATGCACTACCCAGTACCTTGATGGGCGATCCGGCACGCATTTCCTTCCCTGTGTTCCGGCGCTATCGGGTCCGGGAGTCGCTGCCGCTGTGCGCTTTGCTCATCGTGGCTGCCGTGCTGCTTTTCCCATATTGGAGAATACCCGGCCTCCTTTGCGCGGCGGGTGCCGCGTGGATCATGATTCCCCGGCTTCTCATCGACATCCGCAATGCCCTCATGCGCCGCCGCTGGCTCCGCCAGTTTCAGCGCCGGATCAGCGAGATCGAGATCGTCCCCATCATTTCGCAGCATCCCGGACGCTATGCCGCCCATGTGTCCCGTTACGCCGGATTCGACATCAACGCCATCAAGCCCCTCGGCTGCCTCGAAGACCTGACCACCGGCGAATGCATCGCCATTCACCCCAGTTCCTGGGAACTGCCCGGCACCCTCTACGCCACGGCCATTCCTTGCACCAATCACTAGCGCAGTTCTAAAAACGAATGCCCGCTCGCGCTGGCAAGCATCGTGGAAATGGACGCCTACTCCGCCAGCGCGCTGCGCAGCCTCTTCAGAATCCACACCCGGCTGGAAATCACAAGACGCGAAACACCATCGCTCACGCTCAGCTCTGCCGAGGCGCGGTCACTCCTCAGCCAGGTCTGCGTCACCACACGCCCGGCCTCCGCATTCGGTGCGCCGCTCTCCGGCTTCCACGCCTTGCCCTGTGCATTCGCCGCCAGCAGCACCGCGATTTCCGACGCGTCAAACGTCCCCTTCTTCACGAACGTGATGCGCTGCGTGGCGTCGTCGATGAAATCCGCCGTCACCTCCACCGTTCCTTGCGCATGCTTCAGCGTGTTCGTCGCAGGCGCCACCGCCTCCATGACCTGCCCCTCGCCATGATGTTTCACCGACAGTCCCCGCGTGTCTCCGAGATGCGCCGCTGCAGGAGTGCTTAAAGTCATCGCCAGGAGAAGAAGAAAAGCCGTTCCGCGTGTGTTCTTCATGCTGACACACTATCACACCTCAGTGGAGCGGGCAAATCCCGCCCGGTGAACGTTCTAAAACACGCATGTTCGAAAGAAGAAGTCTGCCACCAATCCTTTTCCATTCTTCACTTCTTCTCAAGACCTCCCCAAAACTTCCCGTAATCTCCAAATGGAAAAACGCCGCCAATTTCTTCGCCGGACCGGGTCCCTCATCGCGCTGCCAGCGCTGGAGTCCTTCGGTTTCCGCGCCTTTGCCGCTCCCAAGGCCACCACGCCGCCCAAACGCATGGTGTTCCTCGGCTTTGGCTGGGGTGTGACGAATGAAACGTGGTTCCCCGATGTGAAGCAGACCGGCGCGGACTGGCAGCTCTCACCGGGGCTGCAGCCGCTGGCACGCCACCAAAAGGACATCACCGTCGTGCAGGGCTGCTCCAATAAATTCAGCAACGAGGCGCATTGGGGCAGCACCTTCTGGCTCACGGGAGCGAACCGCTACTCGGAGCCGGGACAAAGCTTTCACAACAGCGTCAGCGCGGATCAGGTGGCCGCCGCGCATTTGGGCGCGGACACCCGCTTTGCCTCCATCCAGCTCAACTCCGCCGATGTGCCCAATTCCGGCCACGGACCCGGACTCTCGCTGGCTTGGGACATGCGTGGCAAGCCCATGTCCGGCCTGGAGACACCCGTGGCAGCCTTCCACCGCCTCTTCTCAGACGAAAGCACGCCCCTGAGCGAGCGCCAGGCCCAGCTAGCCCAGAAGCGCAGCGTGCTGGATGCCGTGTTGGAGGACGCGAAGAGCGTGCAGAAGGGCCTGACCAAAACGGACACCGACAAGCTCGACGAATATTTCCAGAGCATCCGCGACATCGAGGTGCGCCTCGGCAAGGACGAGCAGTGGCTCAGCGTGCCCAAGTCCAACGCGCAGATCGCCGAGCCCAAGCCCGGCCTCGCCGGCAAGGATGAAATCGAGATGATGTACGCCCTCATCGTCGCCGCGCTGCAGACGGACACCACGCGCGTGCTCACCTACCGCCAGCCCGTGGGCGCGCTGCTGCAGAGCCTGGGGCTCAAGGTGGCTCCCCACGACATGAGCCACTACACCACCGGCCCCCGCATGGAGGCCTCCCAAACACGCGATACCACCCAAAGCCAGCTTCTGGCAGGCCTCATCGATAAATTGAAAGCCACCAAGGAAACCGACGGCAGCACCCTCTTTGACCACACCTGCCTCGCCTACGGCAGCAATATCCGCTCCGTCCACTTTCTCGACAACTGCCCCACCGTCCTCACCGGCGGCGGCGCCGGCATCAAGCTCGGCCAGCACCTCGTCCTCTCCAAAGACACCCCTCTCGCCAATGTCTGGCTCACCCTCCTCCAAGGCATCGGCGCCAATGCTGATCGGCATGGAGACAGCACGGGCGCCATCTCCCAGCTCAGGGCGTGAAGGATCTCCATGCCACATAATACCATTCTATCTGCACCGCAAACATGGGAAAAACGCAGAGTCATTTCAGGATCAAATCTCTGCGTTTTTCAAATCTCTGCGGTGTAAAAAAATCAGGCGCTTCACCCATGCCCCTTCTTCGTTACTGCTTCCTTATCTTCTTTCTCATCGTCAGCGCCTCTGTTTTCGCGCAGCCGCCACCCCAGGCGATGCTGGACTCCAAGCACCGCGGCTTTCTCAAGGACTACTGCATCGACTGCCATCGTGCTGGCAAGGAAAAGGGCAAGGTGCGGCTGGATGACATCGCCTTCACACTGGACTCGGTGGCGCGGGCGGACCTTTGGCAAAAGGTGCTCAATCAGGTGAACTCAGGCGAGATGCCACCGGAGGATGAAAAGCAGCCGGACAAGCTGGCGAAGACAGACTTTCTGGAGGCGCTCTCCGGCACGCTGGTGGCCGCGCGCCAGTCGCTGGGGGATGTGCACGGAAAGATCACCATGCGCCGGCTGAACCGCCGCGAGTACAAGAACACCATCCGCGATCTCCTCGGCGTGGACCTGCATGTGAACGAGCTGCCGGCAGATGGCGGCGCGGGCAGCTTTGACACCGTGGGCTCGTCCCTCTTCATGTCGAGCGACCAGTTTGAGCAGTACCTCGCGCTGGGACGTCAGGCGCTGGACGAGCACTTCGCACGCTACGTCGCACCCGCTCCGGTCGTCCCCCGTGTTTTGCACACCGAGGCGGAGGAGAAAAATGCGAAGATCGCGAAAGCACTCGCAGCCCGCCTGGATGACCGGCAGCGCTACGAGAAGTGGACGGCGGCGGTGGAGGCAGCGGCGGATCGGCCGGAGAATGCAGAGACTGTGGCTAAGGTGCGTGCGGAGAAAAAGAACGACGCGACGCATCTCTACTCTCAGTGGCGGCGCATCAAAGGCTCACCATCGCCCACAGACTTCGGTTTTGTTGACGAGGTGAACGCGGACCACGCAGGGCGTCGCGACTGGCTGCACTACGTGCCGCATCATCGCGCCTATGTTCAGCACACGCAGACAAAGACGGGCGCGTTTCTCACCATTGAGGATGTGGCGGTGAATCCGTATCAGGCCTTACGCATTCCTGGCGACTGGCCTGCGGGCGACTACGTGGTGCGCGTGCGCATCGCAGCCACGGGCGACACGCCAGCCTCACGGCATTTTGTGCAGTTTGGCTCGCAACATGACAGTGGCGTGCGCGCGGTGATCAGCAGCCATCAGATCACGGGCACGATGGAGAAACCGCAGGTGCTGGAGATTCCGCTGCGGTTTTCGCCGGAGAATGGCCATGGCTTTTTCTTCCAGGAGAAAGGCAGCTACGAGTCGGACAACGCAGCACGGCAGGTCTTTGAAGAGGCCAAGAAGCGCAACGGCATCGGGCCGGAGTTTGCGCTGTGGTTGGACTGGATCGAAGTGGCAAGCACGGACGCCACGCCCGCGACGGCTGCCGTGCCACAGACGTTCAAAGCCCGCACCGAAGCCGAGGTCATGGGCAACAAGCGCATGAACTCCCTCTTTAAGCGTACGCAGGAGCAGCACGAGCACTACGCACGCTGGGCCGCCGCCGTGGATGCCGCTGCGGCCCGTCCGGAGAATCTGAAAATCGCCACCGAGCTGCGGGAGAGGGCCAAAAAGCCGCGCCCCGCCTCCGGGGTGCCCTACGCCACGCCGCTCTTCTTCTACTTTGACTGGGAGCAGATCCACGGCGCGCCATCCCCCGCAGACTACGGCTTCAAGGATGCGCAGCAGGCCTTCTTTGAGGAGAACCAGCACCAGCATTTCTTCCCCTACTACGCAGACTACCAAAAGCTACCAGCACGTGACACCGGGGCCTGGCTGCTCTTTTACCAAGCCTACCGGGAGGAGTATGTCTCCGCCGGGGGCAAGTGGCCCGCCGGAAAATACACCCTGCGCATGCGCGTGGCGGCCAATCCCGAGGCGGCGCGTGAGCGGCATTTCATCGAGGTAGGTCAGCGTGGGGAGGACGTGAGCGCCTTCACCGTGCTGGGCGCGCATCAGGTCACCGGCACGCTGGCGCAGCCGCAGATCATCGAAACCACCGTGGAGGTGAAGGCGGACGGCAGCCGCGAATTTGCCGTGCGTGAAAAGCGCCCCAACTCGCGCCAGGCGGAGGTGCGCCTCTACCACGATGAGTTTGAAAAATCCGGCCACGGCCCGCCGCCCGCCATCTGGATGGACTGGCTGGAGATTGAAGGCCCGGCCCACATGGCCGCACCGGCACCCGTCGCAGCGCGCACCATCAAGGAGCACCGCGAGGTGGAGCTGCACGCCAATGCCATGGTGGGCGGCACCTACCGCGGCTACTACGTGGGCGGCGAAAAGGCGGCGCAGGAGTTTCTGGCCACCGGCAAGCCGCAGAAGGGCATCCCGGATATCAATGAGGCCAAGTTCCGCATCCGTGCCTTCAACGAGCATGGCCCCTCCTTCGAAAAATACCTCAATGACCCGCTCACGCAGACGGGCGCGTTTCTGACCATTTACAATCTGCACCAGGAAGAGGTCATCACCCTCCCGCCAGACCAGCCCTCCGGCTGGCTGCGCACCAAGCACGAGCTGCCTGCGGCATCGCCCGGAGAGTATGTGCTGCGCTTTCGCATCGGTGCGGTAAAGGGCACGCCCGCTGAGCGCCATTTTGTGGAACTGGGCAGCCGCATCGAGAAAGAGGACTTCACTTTGATGAAGACCTTTCAGGTCAGCGGCACCACCGACGCGCCGCAGATCATCGAGCTGCCCGTCAGCATCGCCGCGCAGGGGCCGCGCACCTTTGTGCTGCGGGAAAAGCGCGATGTGAAGCTGGACCACGACGTGTACACCACTGCACGCAAGGCCACCGGCGTGGGCCCGCCCTCCGCCCTGTGGATCGACTGGGTGGAGTGGGAGGGCCCTCTGCACAGCCCGCAGGGGGCACCAGAGATCCCGCACGTGCTTTTGGCCAATACGCAGGGAGCGTCCGAGAAAGATCACGCACGTGCGTGCATCGCCGCCTTTGCGCAGCGTGCCTTCCGTGGTCGTGCGCCCAGCGCTGCTTATCTGGACAAGCTGTGCGCGCTGTATGAGACGCGGCGCAAAGCCGGAGACACGCAGCAGAGTGCACTCAAAACACCTTTAAGCGCCGTGCTGGCCTCACCGCACTTTCTCTACCTCGTGGAGCCCGGACAGGAGCAGAAGCCGCGCACACTGGACGCCACGGAGCTGGCCACGCGCCTCTCCTACTTCCTCTGGAGCGCCCCGCCGGACGATCAGCTTCTCAGAGCTGATCTCTCCCGGCCCGAAGTCATGGTGCGGGAAGTGGATCGCATGCTGGCCAGCACCAAGGCGGACGCTTTTGTGAGCGGCTTTGTGCATCAATGGCTCGGCATGGAGCGGCTGGACTTCTTCCAGTTCGACACCAAGCAGTTCCGCGACTTTGACGAAAGTGCGAAGGCCGCCGCACGACAGGAGGTGTACGAGACCTTTGCCCACCTCCTCAGAAACCACGGCAGCCTCTCTCGCCTGCTGAAGAGCGATGAGATCTTCATCAACGGCCTTCTGGCCACCTACTATGGCATCGAAAGCGTGAGTGGTGATGCGTTTCAAAAGGTGAAGCTGCAGCCTGGATCGCCACGCGGCGGACTGCTCGGTATGGCGGCCATCCTGGCCATGGGCAGCAATGGCGAGCGCACCAGCCCTGTGGAGCGCGGCGCGTGGGTGCTGCGCAAGCTGCTCCACTCACCGCCACCGCCCGCCCCACCGAATGTGCCGCAGCTCACGCGTCTGGAGGGAAAAGTCCTCACCACCCGAGAGCGCCTGCTGGCGCACCAGGAGGAAGCACAGTGCCTGCAGTGCCATCGCAAGATCGACCCCATCGGCTTTGGCTTGGAAAACTTCAACGCCGCCGGCAAATGGCGCACCGAGGAGCACCAGGAAAAGAAAGGCGGCGGAAGGCTCAAGAGCTGGCCCATCGACCCCGGCGGTGCGTTTTACAACGGTCCAGCTTTTGCCGACTACTTCCAGCTCCGCGACCTCATCTCCACGCGGACCGGAGACTTTGCCCAGGGGTTCACCGAATCGCTCATCGAATACGCACTCGGGCGCCCCTATGGTTTCACGGACCAAGAACTCGCCGCCGGCATCATGAAGAAGGCAAAGGCCAAAGACTACGCCCTGAGCGAGTTCATCACCGCCCTCGTCACCAGTGTGGAATTTCAGCGCAAATAAGCGCACTTACCGCACCGGTAGGTGCTGCTCCAGATACTTCGTCATCAGCTCGTACAAATGACGCGTGGTGCCCTTGCCGCTGTTGATGGCATGGTCCCGGTTCGGGTAGGGCATCACGCTGAAGTGCTTGTTTTTGGCAACGAGTTCATTGATGAGCTTCTCCGTGCCCTGATAGTGCACATTGTCGTCCCCGGTGCCGTGGACGATGAGCAGATTTCCCTTCAGTGCCGCTGCATGCGTGATGGGAGAGCCCAAGCGGTAGCCTTCAGCGTTGTCCTTCGGCAGGCCCATGTAACGCTCTTCATAGATGGTGTCGTAGAGCTTTCGATCCGGAACCGGAGCCACCGCCATCGCGGTTTGGTACAGATCAGGGTAGCGGAAGATGGCGTCCAGACTGCTGCTGCCACCGCCGCTCCAGCCCCAGATGCCGACGCGTTTTGGGTCGAGAAATGCAAACCGTTTCAACAGGGCGCGAGTTCCTGCAGCTTCATCGGCGGAGTTCATGATGCCGAGCTTGAGATAGATGGCTCGCCGCCATTCGCGGCCGCGCGGGCTGGGCGTGCCGCGTGTGTCCACACTGGCCACCACATAGCCCTGCTGCGCCAGCATCCAGTGCCAGAGCGTCTTCTGGCCGCCCCAGGAATCTTTTACGGTCTGTCCGGCAGGCTCTCCATACACATTCATGAGGAGCGGATGTTTGACGGAGGCGTCTATATCCTGCGCGGTGATGCAAAAAGCATCAAAGATGAGGCCTCCCTCTGCATTCACGCGCAGAAACTCCGTCTTCGGCATCTTCAGTTTTCCAAGTTTTTCGATGAGCTTGGTCTGTGCCTTGAGCACACGCACCGAGGCATGATCTGGCAGGGAGATGAGCTGGATGACCGGAGGTGACGTAAAGCTGGAACGAGTATGCACGGCCCACTGCGCATCTTCAGAGATGTCGTACCCATGCGTGCCCGGCTGGTCTGCGGGAGAAAGCCGCTGTGGCTCACCGCCTTTGACACTGACACGAAAGAGGTAGCGCTGCGTGGCATTCTGTGGCGAGGCGTAGAAATAGAGCCAGCCGCCTTTCTCATCCAGATGCGCCACGTCAATGAGGTCAAACTCGCCCTGCGTAATCGGCGTCACCTCACCGGCAGGATTCACCCGGTACGCATGCCGCCAGCCGCTGCGTTCGCTGAGCCACAGAAAGTCGTCACCGATCCACTCGATCTTGTTGTTGTTCTCCACCCAGGCCTTGTCCGTTTCCGTCAGAATGAGTTTCGTGGCGCCAGTGGCGGGATCGGCACGCATGACTTTGAGGGTGTTTTGCAGGCGGTTGAACTGCTGCAGCAGGATCGCCCTGCCGTCCTTGGTCCAGTCGGCCTTGGGCAGGTAATGCTCTCGCGGATCTCCGGGCACTTTAAGCCACGTCACGGCACCTCCGGTGACTGGCACAACCCCCAGACGTGCGGCTGAGTTTTTCTCTCCAGCCTTGGGATAAGGGAAGGTGCTGACGCTGGGGTACATGCCCTCGGTCTGGTTCACCAGGGTGAAGTTCTTGACGTCTTTGGTATCGAACTGCCAGAAGAGCAGTCGGGTGCCATCAGGGCTCCAGACGAAGCCATCGCGCAGGCCGAGTTCTTCCTCGTTCACCCAGTCAGAGCTGCCGTTGATGAGCGTGTCCGAGCCGTCCTTGGTAAGTGAGGTGATCTTCAAGTCGGCAAGCTTTTGCACCTTGAGATTGTTCTTCTGCACATAAGCCACACGGGTGCCATCGGGGGAGAACTTGGCGAACATCATGGTGGCCGCAGGAGTGTCGCCACCGAGCTTGCGCAGGGCCTGGGTCTTCACGTCTAGCACCCAGTAGTCACCTCGGGTGTTCTTGCGCCACACTTTCTTAGTGTTGGCAAAGAGCAGCACCTGGGACTCGTCTTTGGAAAACTCGTAGCTGTCCACACTCAGCGGCTTTTTCTCGCCTTTGGGTGTGAGGACCTTCGCGGAGGCGATGATGGTCTTTTCACCGGTTTTCACCTCGTTGCGCACCAGATCCTTTCCTTTCTTCTTTTCGTCGTCGTTGTTTTCCGCTGCCTCATTCTCGTCAGGCTTTTCGGCGGATTCATCGAGGGTGAAGTAATAGGAGCCGAGCTTGCTCCAGCGGATGGCTTCCAGCTTTTCCTCCTGGAACTCCTTGGCGGTGAAGATGCGGTCGAGGGAGAGCAGCGCGGGGTCAGCCTTGGGCTTGGCGGCTTCTTCGAGAAGGAGCTTCATCATCTCCTCCGCAGCGCCGGAGGTGGTCTGTTTAATCAGCTTGCGATCAGTACTGTAGCCGAGTTCATAGGTGATGCCAGCGCAGCCAAAGGTTTCCAAAGCCCAGGCCTTGGAGGTTGGGATGCCGACGTTGTGGGCGTTGTTGAGCTCGATTTTGTAGTCTGGAAAACGGGCGGTGATGGAGTTGTACCACTGCGTGGCAAAGTTTGGCGGGAAGGTTTCGGCGTCCTCCGGAGGTGTGTAGAGGACGTCGTTGCCAGTCGAATGGAAGTCCACGAAAAGGAATACTCTGGCATCGGGCGCCTTGCCGAGCTTGAGGAGGGCGTCACGAACGATGCGGGTTTCCTGCTGGGAGAATGCTTTCCAGTCGCGATTGGTGTCCACGCCGCCGAGGTTGTGACGCCAGTGGCCGTGCTCGATGCCGTCTGGGTTTACGACGGGAATGACGACCGTTTGAAAGGACTTTCGATACCTTTGCGACAGTTCGCTGTCGTTTGAGAGCACGTCGATGAAATGCTGCATGGCCAGGGTGCCGGTGATTTCCGGGGGGTGCTGGCGGCCGATGATGAAGACGTAGTTGGGCTGGGTGGTCTCGGCGAGGATGAACTGGTGGATCGGGCGGTGCTCGATGGACTCGCCGATGACGCTTTCTTTGACGAACGGGAGCTGCCTTTTTGTGGCGACATATGTGTCGGATTCGGCAATGCCGAGAATTTCCTGGGCGGCGACCCAAAGCGTTTCGGGACCGACTTTGACGGTGGCGACGGCGCGCTCGGGCTGGAGGGCTTCGCGGGATTTGGGGACCGGGATGAAGGCGGCCTTGTCGATGAGGGTCCAGGTCTTGCCATCCTTGCTCACGCGCGGGGTGATGACGGCGCCTTTGGCGGTGAGGTCGAAGTGGAGGGTGAGGGACTGAGGTTTTTGGGAGGTGATTTTAAAGGCATACCAGGGGCTGGGATTTACTGGCACATTTTCCGGAGCGATGGTGAGGCGGTACTCCAGAGGCTTGATGCGCTCGCAGTCGGAGAGGCGGGCGCCGGAGAATTCGTTGCTGAAGATGACGCCGTCTTCGGTGAAGTTCCAGGAGCGCTTGGTTTGAAGGGTGACTTTGGAGGTCTCGCCGAGACAGTGCAGAGCCGAAAGCAGTACGAAGAGGCAAAGGTGGGCGAGGGGCTTCATTGAGGGCTGGAGTATAGATGCTTGAGGAAAAAGTCCATGCGCAGGCGGCGGCCGTAGTCGGTGGTGGCGGCGGCACAGTGTTCGCCGGCCATGATGGGCATGAAGTCGAAGGTCTTGCCGGCTTTCTGCAGGGCGCTCACGACCTGCAGAGTGCTGGCGGGATCGACGTTGGAGTCGAGCTCGCCCATGGTGAGGAAGAGGTGGCCTTTGAGCTTGTGGGCATCCAGCACGTTGGAGCTTTGAGCATACTGCTCGCCGACGGGCCAGCCCATGAAGGATTCGTTCCATGCCATCATGTTCATGCGGTTGTCATGACAGCCACTGTCGGAGAAGGCGGCGTGATAGAAGTCATGGTGGTCGAGGAGAGCGCGCATGGCATTGTGGCCACCGGCGCTGCCGCCGTAGATGCCGACACGGGAGAGATCCATCCACGGGCGGGTTTTGGCGGCGGCCTTGATCCAGGCGATGCGGTCGGGGAAACCGGCGTCCTTGAAGTTTTTGAAGCAGACATCGTGGAAGGCTTTGCTGCGGTGGTTGGTGCCCATGCCATCTGCCTGAACGACGACGAAACCGAGTGCGGCGAGCTGATGCTGGGAGGTCTGCAAGCCGAAGGATTTGGGGGCCCATGTGCCGGGCGGCCCGGCGTAGACTTGTTCGAGCACGGGATACTTCCTGGTGGGATCAAGGTGAGAGGGTTTGTAGATGACGCCGTGAATGTCCGTGGTGCCATCCCGCCCTTTGGCGACGAAGCGCTCGGGCATCTGCCAGACGGTGGCGAGGAGGGCGGTGGCGTCTGCTTTTTCCAAATCGCAGATTTTGCTGCCATCGGAGCTACGGCGGAGTTCGATGACGGGTGTGGCGTCTGCGCGTGACCAAGTATCGATGAACCAGGTGCGTTTGGGTGAAAACTGCACGCGGTGGTCGCCATCGCCCTGGGTGAGCTGGACGAAACCGCTGCCGTCCAGGTTTACGCGGCAGAGGTGCTGCTGGCAGGGGTCTTCGGCGGGGTGCAGGCCGCCCGCCATGAACCAGACCTGACGCGTGGCCTCATCGAGGTGCAGCACTTTGCGCACGAGCCATGCGCCCTTGGTGACCTGATTCTTCACCCGCCCCGCGGAGACATCGTAGAGCCAGAGGTGCGCCCAGCCATCGCGCTCGCTGAGCCAGAGGATCTCGCGGGAGGCGAGCAGGCGATGGAGATAGCCTTTGAAGCCGTAGTCGATAAAGGTGGTGCTGGTCTCCTCCAGAACGGTGCGGGCGGTGCCGGAGGTGGCACTGACGGCGATGGAGCGAAAGAGCTGGTGACCACGCTGATCGTAGTTGAAGTAAAACTCGCTGCTGTCCGGCGCCCATTGAACATCGAGGGTGGATTTCGTGGCGTAGGGATTGGGAAAGAGATCATCCTTCACCACGATGCCCTCTGAGGAGCCGACATGGAAGAGCACGGGGACGGCCTTGGGCAGCGCGTCTCCAGCCCTGAAATAGTCCAGCGTCTTCACCTTTGGCTGAGCGGAGTCCTTGGGCAGGGCCTCCACGAGTGTGAGCTTGGGGCGCTCCACATCCAACACGGCGGGTACGATGAAGGAGCGGGAGTCCGGCGACCAGCTGACCCTGCCCATGAAGGCGGCTCCGGCGGGCAGCGTGCATTTGATCTCCACCACCTTTTTTGTCTTGGCATTGCCAAGGGAGACGCGGCTGTCTTTGAAGGTCACGTACCACTGCTTGTCCGGAGAAAGGCCTGGCAAACGGAGGGCCGATGCGGCGGCGGGCTTGCCATCGATGATGATTTCCTCTCCGTCCTCATTCATGATCATGAGGGCGACGGTGGACTTGGTTTTGACATCTTCAAACCACCAGCGTGCATCCTTGGCAGTGGTCTTGGTGAATTTGGCTCCCACCTTGAGCATGCCCTGGGTTTTGCGCTTGCCGTAGTGGTCGAGCCAGAAGAGCTCGATGTCGTTCTTCCAGGCGTTTACCAGGGTGACCTTCACGGGCAGCGTGTCCTTGGGAGAAAAGCCGGTGGTCCAGACGCCGTCCTGGGAGGTGCGGCGCGTGGCCGGGGGAGGAAGGTCCAGAGCCTCGCGGGTGGCGGCGGTTTTGCGCGCGCCGGAGCCTGCCTGGATGAGCACGAACTCGGCTTTGCCTCCGGTGGCCTGACGCTGATACCAGAAGCTGTCACCATCTGGCAGCCAGTGAGGCAGCAGGCGCTCATTGAGGACTTTGTCTTTCCACTGGTCGGGGAGCTTGAGGGCTTCCTCGACGGTGGCGGCGCCCGTGATGGTGATGCAGAGCAGCCAGAGGAAGGCGGTGATGGGGGAGGAATGAGCGCGGCTGCGGAGGTGCATGCGGGATGTGAGACGCTTATTGTGGCAACGTGAATAGCCGGAGATTTGCAACGCAAAGATTTGGAGAACGCAGAGAGGCAGAGATCCGGGGAAAGGCCAAAAAAATTGAGGACAAAAAGATTTTTCCGGAGAGAAAGATAAGATTAACAGCGGCAGTTATTTAGGAAGCGAGGCACCGTTTTCAGCAGAAGAAACACCGGAGATTCGACAGCGAGTATTCGAGAGATGAGGCTGGAGTATGGGTGAGGTGATGCGTTTCGGAAGGATGGTAGAAAAATTTACCCGGAGATTTCAGAGGGGGTGCTGAATTTATGATGTCGGAGTCTTTTTGGGAAGTGTTTCGATTTACCGGCCACGGCGGAGGTGGGTGGGGTCGGGGAGCTGGCCGTAGCGGTGGCGGGTTTCGGAGACGCTTTGTTCGCGGAGCCAGCGGGTGAGCTCGATGCGGCCGGTGGCGAGGAGGGGGGCATTGATCCAGTTGAGGTCGGAAGCGTGGGCGGCGCGGACGAGGGCGTCAGAGGGAGTGTGGGTGGTCCGGAGGAACTCGGCGTGTTTGGAGAGTTCGGGCAGGCGAGAGATGAAATCGGCATCGGGCTCTTCGGTGCGGATGCTGATGGTGAGCGGGGCGCCGGTGAGCTGGGAGGCGAGGCGGGCGCGGGCGATGGTGGTTTCATCGCGGGTGTCGAGGCGGAGGATGACGCCGCGGCAGGCGCGATAGCGGAAGATGTTGGATTCGCAGCGGAGGGCGGAGGGATCGTGAGGGATGGAGAAGTGGGTTTGCCAGGCGGTGAGGTAGTCGGGGTCCACATTTGCCTTTGCATCTGTGGTGTCGGTGAGGTGGCAGAAGTTGAGGACGTAGTTGGGGCCGCCGGCTTTGGCACCGGGGCCGATGCAGGATTTTTTCCAGCCACCGAAGGGCTGGCGCTGGACGATGGCGCCGGTGATGGGGCGATTGATGTAGAGATTGCCGGCCTGGGCGTGTTCGCGCCACCAGGTGACTTCGTCGGGGTCGAGGGAGTGAAGTCCGGCGGTGAGGCCGAAGGCGGTGGCGTTTTGCCAGGTGGTAGCTTGTGGTAGTGACTCGGCGCGCATGAGGCCGAGGACGGGGCCGAAGCATTCGGTGAGATGGAACCAGGAGCCGGGGCGGACGCCGAGCTTGATGCCGGGGGTCCATAAGCAGGGATCGTCGCTGATTTGTTTGGGTTCGAGCAGCCACTCTTCGCCGGCATCGAGTTTCGTGAGGGCGCGATGGAGGTCTGCGCCGGGTGGAATGACGAGAGGGGTGACGATGCTGCGGCGGTCGGTGGCGGGGCCGACGTGGAGGCTGGCGGCGGCATCGCGAAGCTGACGGCGGAAGGCGGGGTCGTCGTAGATTTCGCCTTCGAGGATGGCGAGGCTGGCGGCGCTGCACTTCTGACCGGAGTGACCGAAGGCGGAGCGCACGAGGTCTTTGATGGCGAGTTCGCGGTCGGCCTGCGCGGTGATGACGAGGGCGTTTTTGCCGCTGGTCTCGGCGAGGAGGTGGAGAGAGGGACGCCAGTTTTGGAATTTGCGCGCGGTTTCGTAGCCGCCGGTGAGGATGACGCTTTGAATGCGTGGATCGGTGATGAGTTTTTCGCCGATGGTGCTGTCGCAGGGGAAGAACTGGAGGACGTCGCGTGGGACGCCGGCCTGCCAAAGCTGGCGGGCGAGGAGGAAGGCGATCTGGGAGGTGGCGCGGGCGGGTTTGAAGATGACGGTGTTGCCAGCCATGAGTGCGGCGAGGATGCCGCCGGCGGGGATGGCGTATGGGAAGTTCCAGGGGGACACAACGGCGACGATGCCGAGTGCTTTGGCATGGGTGCCGTGAGGGGCGTGGGCGTTACGGGCGTAGTAGCGGGCGAAGTCGATGGCTTCGGAGACTTCGCCATCGGCATCAGCGATGGCTTTTTTGCCGTCGGTGTTTAAGCAGGCGAGGGCGGTGAAGCGTTGCGCGGACATGAGGTCGGCGGCGCGATTGATGATTTCGGCGCGACCGGTGACGCCGAGGGATTCCCAGGTGGGCTGGGACTGTGTGGCGGTGTGGAGGACTGATTCGAGTGAGGGGAGTTCTGGGAGCTTGTCTGGATGCCAGACATGTGTGGCCTCGGTCAGAGCGGTCCGATTGATGGGCTGGGTCCAATCGGTGTCGGGTTCGTTTTTGAATTCGGCCAGAGCGGAGGGCTGAACGGCGGGGACGATGCGGCGGGAGATGGAGGAGACGGTGAGGCGGTCGTGCCAGCCTTGGATGAAGCGGGCGTGCTGGTGCTCCCACTCGGCGGAGCCGGGGCGCATGGCGAACATGTCGCGGAGGAAGTTTTCGGGGGCGGTGTTTTCGTCGAGACGGCGGACGAGGTAGGCCATGGCGCTGAGGAAGTCATCGCGCTGGACGGCGGGTGCGTAGAGGAGGAGGGAGCCGGCGAGATCGCGCACGGCACGGGCCTGATGATTGGCCATGCCTTCGAGCATTTCGATTTCAACGCGGTCGGTGACGTTGTTTTGTTCTCGGAGGGTGAGAGCGAGGGCGACATCGAAGAGATTGTGACTGGCGACACCGAGGCGCACGGCGGCGGCGTGTGCGGGCTGGCAGCCGTACTCCATGAGGCGGCGGAAGTTGGCGTCGGTGTCGGCCTTGGTGGGATAGGGCGCGGGAAACCAGCCGTGGAGTTCTGCCTCGACGTTTTCCATGGCGAGATTGGCACCTTTGACGAGGCGGATCTTGATGGGCGCACCGCCGCGGGCGACGCGCTGGATGGACCATTCGGTGAGATCGCGCTGGGCGGCGCAGGAGTCGGGGAGGTAGGCCTGGAGGACGATGCCGGCGGAGTATTGGAGGAACTCGGGTTCATCGAGCACGCCGCGAAAGGCGGCGACGGTGAGGGCGAGATCGCGGTATTCCTCCATGTCGAGATTTACAAATTTTCCGCCTGCTTTGGCGGCGGCGCGGTAGAGGGTGCGGAGGTGCGCTTTGATGGAGGCGAGGGTGTCGTCCCAGGCGATCAAGTTGATCTGGCTGAAGATGGCGGAGATTTTGACGGAGATGTAGTTTACTTCGTCATCGGCGAGATGTGCGAGGACGGCGGCGAGGCGGTGGGCGGCTTCTTCTTCGCCGAGAACGGCTTCGCCGAGGTGGTTCAGGTTGATGCGGAATCCTTCTGCTGCGCGGGTGGTGAGGTAGCGGCGGAGGGGCTCTTTTTCGCCGGGGAGAATGACGCGTGCGCTGTCGGCGCGCATGCGGGCGGCGACGGCTTGCATGACGGTGCCGGGGAGGAGGTGGCTGCCGAGTGCGCCGAGGCGCATGAGGAGGCGATCGGTGAGGGGTGGATACTTGGGGATGCCGAAGTCGGTGAGGAGTCCGCGCCAGCGGCGAGCTTCTGTGCGGGGGTCGTGGCTGCGGAAGACTTCATCGACCATGGCGAAGGTGAAGGCCTTGCCGGTGGGGTCGTTCATGAGGCGGCCGAGGTTCGCGGTTTCGGCGTGTTCGGCGGCGGTTTGCTGGTGAAGAGCGGTGGTGAGGAGGACCTCGGCGAGAGAGGAGACGCGGGTGGGAAGGTCAGTGTCGGTGACAGGCGCCGCGGGGGTGGGTGATGGGGGTGTGGCGCGTGAAGGGCGCGCTGGTTGGGCGAGGCTGTTCATGGAGAGATGGTCTGTCTGAACGGGGCCGGGGTCGTGGAGATATTCGTGATGGTGGATGCGGAAAAAATACAAATTTGCGGGGAAAGTTGGGGGCGGGGAGCGGTGGGTGGGGAGTTTTTACAACGCGAGAGATTAGAAGACCGCAGAGATGAGGTTTGGAAGGGGGGCGTGGTGGTTTTGGCGAGGAGGGTGGTGAGTTTGGAGGGTTTCTTTTTTGGCAAGGGAATGGGGAATGCGGACGGCGGGGTGGCTCTGGCGCTTGGTGTGTGTCTGCTATGTTGAGTCAAACCGCAGTGCACCTGAACTCAAGGCGGCTCGATTGCGGAATGAACTCAGCCTCCAGATTCCGGCTAAAGCCGGGACTACAAAACATGCGCTGGCTGGTTTCAGTTTTGGCGCGATGCGAGTCTTCCAGAACAGGCTACGATCCTGCACTACGCATTCAGAAGAGCTGCGGATCTGTTATTCGGGAGGCAGATGGACGCAGAGGCTGAGGTGGAGATGAGTGGGGCTATGCGGTGTTTGAAAGACTGCCAAAGGAGGAGTGGGCGCTGTGGCGGGGGGAGTTTGGGTTGAGTTTGAAAAAACAAGTCTTCAGAATGACTTTGATTTATGCTGGGTTTAGAACTTCCCATTCGATGTCGTGCTTCGAAGAACTGTCTTTATGACCCTGCTTGCACATGCGCCTTCAGCGCCCATGGTGGTGTTTGGCTGGTTGCACTTGTTGTCGCTGCCGTTGACGCTGGTGTCGGCGTTCTTGGTGGGATGTCCGGATAAGAGAAGGTTGAGTCAAAGGTTTGCCATTGCGGCGTTGTGCATGGCGGTGCCGGTGCTGGTGGTTGTGCATTTTCTGCCGTCGATGCTGGGCAGTGATGCGGCGGGGGTGATTGGGATGCTGCTGGTGTCGCCGATGATTTCGATTGTGGTTTTGGTGATGATGAGGCGATGGAGGAAGAGGTGAGGTCGTGATCAGGGCGGCAGGCCACCGGTGTGCGAGATGTGTCTAATCGCGCAGCGTTGTAGATAGGTGTGCGCACGGCTCTCGCCTACCTTCGGCAGGCGGCTTTGAGTGTGGAAGGTGATGGTGCGCCGGGTCCGGCGGTTCTCGCTGCACCGCTTCGCGGTTTCGCTTCACCGCCGGCTATTTTCTCTGCTCCCTCCGGGAGCGCCTGAAGGGGGAGTCGCGTATGGAGTAGAGCGGTGGCCGGGGTGCCAGCGGGGGCGCTGGTCGACGGGCAGGAGTGCCCATCGTACTACAGGCTGGCTGCGCTATTGGTTTGGCTGGAAGCAGATTGAGGGAGGTTGTGCTGTGGCGCATGAAGGACAGAAAAGACGAAAAGGACAGAAAGGACGCTGCGCGCGGTAACAGGCAGGTGTGAGGCTGATGGCCTGAGGGGGGGGCGTGGGGCTTGGGCGGTTATGACTTATCGCTTTTCATGCGGGGGTTTTGATCTTCCTTTGGGCATGCGTTCTCCGCCACGAACTCGAAGCAGCAGAGATGCGATTTTTTCAAGTGCGCCGGGGCTGGAGGCGGCGGAGGCGCTGTTTGATACGATTGGGGATGTGCTGTTTTGTGTGAAGGACAGGAGCCGGTGCTATGTGGCGGCGAATGAGGCTTTCGTGCGGAGGGCGGGGCTGAGCCATCGGAGGGAGCTGCTTGGACGAACGGCGAGGGAGGTGTTTCCGGCGATCCTGGCGGCGGGGTATGAGCAGCAGGATGATGAGGTGTTTTCCAAAGGGGCGACGGTGAGTGACCGGCTGGAGATGATCACGCAGGCGAATGGGGGCGTGGGCTGGTTTGTGTCGCAGAAGGTGGCGGTGAAGAATGCGGTGGGAGAGGTGATCGCGCTGGCGGGGATCTCGCGGGATTTGCACAAGGGGGCGGTGGATGGAAAAGAGCTGGGGGCGCTGGCGGGGGTGCTGGATACGCTGCACCGGGATTGTGCGAAGCCGTTGCGGATTGAGAGGCTGGCGAAAAAGTCGGGGCTGTCGTGGAGCCAGTTTCAGCGGAGGGTGAGGGCGATCACGGGGCTGACGCCGAGGCAGTTGCTGACGAAGTCGCGGATCGAGATGGCGGCGCAGGCTCTGAGGTCGTCTGATGAGGCGCTGTCGGCGGTGGCGTTTGACTGCGGGTTTTATGATCAGGCGGCGTTCAGCCGGCAGTTTAAGTCGGCGACGGGGTTGACGCCGGGGGAGTATCGGAGGGCGTTTTTGGGAATGTGACTTGGGCGGTTCTTGGTTCTTGGTTCTTGGTTCTTGGTTCTCTGTTGGCGGAGTGGCGGATGGGTGGCTCCGGGTTGCCGCAGTGGGGCGGAGGTTTTTGGGACGAGGGGAAGGACGGAGATTTGCGACGCAAAGATTTGGAGAACGCAGAGATTTTCCGGAGGACGGTGAGGGATGGGGTGGGTAGTTTGGAAAGGTTTGAGGGTGGCGGGGGTGATGGGGGCGAGGACGATGAGGGGGAGATTGGGGTGGGTATGGGCTTGCGGAGGGGCGGGAGAGGCGGAATGCTGGCGGGGTCTGTGCTGCAGGTGCCTGCGGACAGCGAAAAGAAGCCCCCTGCTGAAGCGTTAAGTTTTAATCTTTTCCCCATGAATCTTGCCCTACGTCCCGCCACGCACGAAGCTTTGGAACGGTTTCGCCTGCGCCGTCAGCTGCTGCTGCAACTGCGCGCCGCGCTTTGTGGAGGAGTGATCGCGCTGGCGGCTTTCACTTTGATCGCGTTTCTGGACCGGGCGTGGTTCATGCCGGACGGGCTGAGGCCGTGGGTGACGCTGCTGGCCTATGGCGGTGCGGCGTATGCGGCATGGCGGGTGGCGTGGCGCTTCATCGCGCAGGGGAATGGCAAGGAAGGGGCGGCGAGGCTGATCGAGGCAGCGGAGCCGAAGCTGCGTGAGCGGATGCTGGCGGCGGTGGAGCTGGCGGACCCGAACGGGGGCGTGAATGTGAAGGATTCGGTGGAGTTTCGCGTGAAGCTGCAGGATGAAGTGGCTGCAGCGGTGGAAGGGATTGACTGGAATGAGAAGCTGCCGACGCGGACGCTGAAGCCGTGGTTCATGGCGGCGGGCGGGGTGTGCCTGGGGATCTTGGTGCTGTGCTTGATCCCGAATCTGCACCTGGGTGGATTTCTGGCGCGTGCGGCGCTGCCGTTTGCCAACCTGGAGCGGCCTGCGCTGGTGAAGATCAACATTTTGGAACCGGTGAAAGCGAACGATCTGGCGCCGATCGGCTCTGAGGTGCCGCTGGTGATCGAGACGGAAGGGCCGAAGTCTGAACGGGCGACGCTGGAGTTTCAAATGGAGGGCTCGAAGCCAAGGAAGAATGAACTTTCCGCGATGGGGACGAACCGGTTTGAAGGGGTGGTGCCAGTGGGGCAGACGGATGTGAAGTATCGCGTGCATGTGGCGGACGCGATCTCGCCGTGGCGTACGCTGAAGGCGCGGGCGAGGCCGCGGATCGTGGAGTTTACGAAGACGATTGTGCCGCCGGCGTATTCGGGATGGACGGAGAGCAAGGTGACGCAGGATCAGGGTGATCTGGAGGCGCTGGATGGATCGACGATCAAGCTGACGCTGAAGACGAACCAGCCGGTGTCACAGAGCGACTTTCTTTTGAATGCAGAACTGCCGGAAAAAAAGAAGCTGGCGACCAAAGTGACGCCGGAAGGGATGATCGAGGCGGCGGTGGATGTGAGTGCTGCGAACAGCTCGTGGCAGATCGCGCTGAAGTCTGAGGAGACCGGATTTACGAATGAGGAGAGCGCGCCGTGGCGGATCACGACGATTCCTGATCTGCCGCCGACGGCGCAGATCCATGAGCCGCAGGAGCAGATTGAGCTGCTGCCGGATGAGGCGGTGCGGCTGAGCGGACTGGCGACGGATGATGTGGGGCTGGCGAGTGTGAAGCTGATGCACGCGATCAACGGAGCGGGCTGGAAGGAGCAGGAGGTGCCGAGCGCGAAGGCGGCGAAGGAAGCGCCGATGCAGACGCTGCTGCCGCTGGCACCGCTGGGGGTGAAGACAGGCGATGCGCTCTTGATCAAGATGGTGGCAGTCGATCTGAAGGGGCAGAAAGCGGAGAGTCCGCCGGTACGGGTGATCATCCTGGAGCAGACGGTGGATCCGGAGCAGCGTGCGTGGGCGGAAAGCCAGCGCCGGCTGGCGATGAAGGCGGAGCGGCTGGAGGAGCAGACGCGGGAGCTGCGCAAGGAGCTGGAACAGGTGCGGAAGACGGAAAAGAGTGCACGCAAAGAGAGAGACCCGAACAAGGCGAAGGATGCGGCGGAAAACGCTCTGGCGAGCGCGCAGGAAAAATTTGAGCAGGTGAAGGCGCAGTCCGAGGACCTGTGGAATGCGCTGAAGGACGCGGCCCGCGATGCACCGAACCAGCTGGATGCGGCGGAGGCACAGATGGTGGGCAAGAAGCTGGCGCAGCTGCGGCGCGAGCAGCTCCCGGAACTGGAGAAGCTGAATGCGGATGAGATTCCAAATACGGAGCCGCTGAAGCGCGCGGCGAACGAGGCGGCAGGCGAGGCGGCGCAGATCGCGGATGCGCTGCGCGCGTTTGCGGCGGAGGACAGCGCGAAGATCGCGGCGAAGGAGGCGCAGCAGCTGCAGCGGCAGTCGAAGATGCTGACGGACACCTCACTGCAGGCGAACCGTGACGCGGAGCAGAGGCCGAAATGGCAGGAGCAGCAGCGGGCGCTGATGTCGCAGTCGAAGACGCTGCAAAAGGACCTGCAGAAGCTGGATGAAACGCAGAAGGGGCGGAACCGCGGGCAGCTGCAGGAGCTTGACAAACGCCTGAACGAAACCGGTGGTGATCTGGCAATGAGCCTGGACAAGCCTGACCAGACAAAGAGCCCGGAGCATCTGTATGGCGCGTCTGACAACATGCGCAGCCGACTGCAGCAGGCGGCGGACGTGACGCGGAACATCGCGGAGCAAACAGCGAACGAAGCGCAGCAGCGGCGTGAAGCCATGAACCGCCAGGACAACCCGGCGCTGGCGAAGCTGGAGGAGGCGCGGAATCATCTCGCGAATGCGGAGAACGCGGCGCGTGATCCGCGGCACAACAAGAAGGATCATGATGACCTGACGCCGGTGGAGAAGGCGCAGAAGCAGCTGACAGAAGCGGCGAAGCAGCTGCAGGATCAGGCGGAGCTGCGCGAGCAGAACCAGGCGACGAACACACAGGCGGCACTGGACATGAACCGTGAGAGCCGTGCGGTGGATGAACTGGCGCGGCAGACGGCGGAAGCGGCGAAGATTCCCCTGCCCTCCCCTGAAGAGGCGGACAAGGCACGGCGCAGCAATGCACCGCCGTCCGAGGCAGCGAAGGCGCTGGCAAATCTGAAGGAGCAGGCCGGGCAGCTGGCGCAGGCCGCGCGTGCCTTGGAAGCCGATGCGCTGGCGCAGGATGCAGCGGAGGCGCTGGAAGAGGCGCAGGCGGAGGGCATGGAGCCGCAGAACCAGCAGGATGTGACGGAGACGGCGGCGCAGGCGAAAGCGGCGGCCGAGGCGCTGCAGCAGCTGCCGGAGAAGATCAACCGCGCGCGTCTTGCCGATGCGATGCAGAAGACTGATCCGCAGGCGGCGAACAATCTGCGCGCGGCGGCGCAGCAGGCGAGCGACATGGCGAGAAATGCGGCGGAACAGAACAAGAATCTGGCGCGTGAAGCCGCGCAGCAGCAAGCCGGACAGCAACTGAACAACCAGCCGGCTCAACAGGCGACGGCGGAGGCGCAGAAGAAGGCGAACGAACTCGCTGCCCAGCTGCAGCCGCAGGTGGAGGCCGCGCGCGCGCAGCTGGCAGAGATGACGCCGGAGGTGAGCGAGATGATGAAGCGGGTGGCGGAAGATCTAAAGAAGACGCAGGAGGAGACGCAGGTGGCGGCGGATGAGGCGAAGGCTGAGAAGCCGGTGGAGGAAGTGGCTGCCAAGGCGCAGGAGCTGCGCCCTGAAGCGGCGGAGAATGCGGAGAAGATGGCGGCGCTGCAGGCGGCGCTGCGCCAGGAGGCGAATGCGTCCGACCTTTCCAAGAAGAAAGATGAGCAACTGGCCCGCGCGGCGGATGTGGCGCTGGCGCAGATGCAGCAGAAGACGCCGCAAATCGCGCAGAATTTGAAGCAGGCGGCGCAGGCGCAGCAGAGCAAGCCGCAGGAGCAGGCGCTGCAGGCGGCGGCGAATGCGCAGAAGCAGACGGCGCAGGCGCTGGAGCAGCTGGCGCAGAACATGAAGAAGGTGGAGGACGGACAGCAGCTGACCGATGCGGAGCAGGCTGCGATGCAGCAGATGGAGCAGGAACTGGGCGTACAGAAGCCGCTGGATGAGGCGTATGACCGCGCGAAGGAACTCGCGGAGATGGCAAAGGACGCGGCGCAGAATCCGCAGGCAGTGCTGGATGCTTTGGAAAAAGAGCTGCCGAAGAATCCTTCCATGCAGAAGGCTCTGGCTGAGACGGCCAAGAACACTGCACAGAAGGCGGAGCAGGCGGTGAACAAGGAAACGCAGCAGGCGGTGCAGAACGGCATGGCGCAGAAGCAGGCGGCGAATGATCTGGCGCGCGTGTCGCGCCATCAGCAGCGGCTTGGAGACAAGGATGCGGCGCAGCAGGTGGCGCAGGCCAGCAATCAGCTGCAGCAGGCGGGACAGCAGGCGGAAGCGCAGCAGGCCAATCCGGTGCCGAATCCGCAGGCGGCGCAGCAGAGCCAGAGCAATGCCGCGAAGGCCGCGAAAGCGGCGGAAGGCACGAACAGCAAGACTTCACCGCCGATGCTGGCGTCTCCGATGGAGAGGATCCAGGGCGAAATGCTGGCCCAGGCGCTGGATCAGCTGGATGCCCAGCTGCACCCGATGCAGGGCGGTCAGCAGCCGTCTGAAAACGGACAGCAACAGCAGGCGCAGGGCGGGCAGCAACAGCAGCAGCAAGGCGGCCAGCAGAAGGCGCAGCAAAGCCTGAGCGATGCGCAGCAGGCGCAGCAGCAGAGCATGGCTGATGCACGCAACAAGGGCCAGGCCCCGGGCCAGAAACCTTCCCAGCAGCAGGCGCAAAATCAGAAGCCGCAGGGACAGAACACGCAGTCTCCCAGCGCCGAAGGGGGCAACCAGGCGATGATCCTGCAGGACGGCGTGCTGGGACAGGCGACGGTGCTGGTCAACGGTGACTGGGGCCACCTGCCGCAGAAGATGGCGGATGATCTGACGGAAGCGACGCGGAGTGAGGCGGCGCCAGAATATCGCGCGGCGATCGAGAGCTATTACAAGGCGATTGCGGCGAAAGCGAAGAGGTGATTCATCGCGCTGTTCATGCGAAAGCCTGGGGAGTGATGCCCTTCCAGGAAAAAATTCGGGTTGCCTAGGAGAGTCATGCCGTGCCTTAATCAGACATGAGAACTCTTCTGATCGTTACCGCGATTTTTTCAATCGGGTATTTTGCCATGGCGCAAAGTGCGGGCGGTAACGAGGGGTTGAAAACGAGCTATGTGATCAGCGTGGGTGGAACTGTGCGGCAGATGACGCTGGTGGCGGATGAGATTGCGGTGAGAGAGGCGGATGGGAAGCGGACGATTTCCAAAGCCGGGGGCGCGGATGTCGCAGCGGCGGCGAAGGATGCGCGTGTGCGGTCGGGTGGAGTGGCGAAGGTGGAGCTGATGCTAACGCATACCACAGGAGGTGCGAAAGCGAGGACAACACGGCATTTTGTAACGCAGGAGGTGATGGTGAAACTGAAGGCGGGTGCGACTGCCAAAGGCGTGGCGCAGAACGCGGGTGTGCGAGTGAGCAGCGAGCCGGGACATGCACCTGGCTATGCGATCATGGATGCCGGGACTTCCGAGGGTGCACTGGTGGCGATGGAGGCGCTGCGGGCACTGCCTGAGGTGGAGAGCGCGAACGTGGTGCTGGCTACGCAGAAGGAGGCGAAGTTTACACCGAATGATCCGCTGTTTTCAGAGCAGTGGCATTTGAAAAACAGCGGACAGCTGGGAGGCGCGCTGTGGGTGGACACGAACATCACGAGCGTGTGGGACACGTACAAAGGCACGGGCATCACCATCGGCATCATCGATGGCGGGCTGGAGTACACGCATCCGGACATCGCGCCGAATTACAACACGGATCTCGATTTCGACTACAATGGGAATGACTCCGATCCTGCGCCCGCGGATGTGACGACGGAAAAGCATGCGACCGCATGCGCCGGAGTGGCGGGGGCGAAGGGGAACAACGGACTGGGCGGGTCTGGCGCGGCACCGGAAGCGACGCTGACGGGATTCCGCCTGATCGCAGCAGCGAACACGGACCAGGATGAAGCGAATGCGTTTCTGACGCGCAACGACGTGATCCAGGTGAAGAGCAATTCCTGGGGATGGCCTGATGGCGATGGCTATGGCGGACCGGATGTGCTGGCGACGGCGGCTTTGCAAACGGGGGCGACGAGCGGGCGCGGCGGCAAAGGGACGATCTATGTCTTCGCCGGAGGGAACGGCCTCGTCTATGGCGACAACTCGAATTACGACGGCTATGCGGGCTCTCCGTATGTGATCGCGGTAGGTGCGGTGAATGATTTTGGGTTTCAAAGCTACTACTCGGAGCCGGGGGCGAACCTCATCATTTCCGCGCCTTCCAGCGGAGGACTGCACAATGCGGGAATCCGCACGACGGACATCACGGGAGAAGGAGGGTACAACACCACGGCGACGGGGACGAATGATCTGGCGGACCGCAACTACACGAAGACTTTTGGCGGCACCTCCAGCGCGTGCCCGCTGGTTTCTGGCATTGTCTCGCTGATGCTGCAGGCGAATCCGAACCTGGGATGGCGGGACGTGCAGGAAATCCTGATCCGTACGGCGCGAAAAAATCACCGCACCGATACGGATTGGGCGACGAATCAGGCGGGCTTGTCCTTCAACCACAAGTATGGCGCGGGGATCATCGATGCAGCGGCGGCGGTAGCGCTGGCGCAGCAGTGGACGAACCTGCCGGCAATGACAACGCAGCAGGTGGCGCAGACGGGCCTCAATGTGGCGCTCACGGACAATTCGACGACGGGAGGCTCGACGCAGAGCTTCAATATTTCGGCGGCCAATTTTCGCGTGGAGCATGTGACGGTGGCGGTGGGGGCAACGCATGCATGCCGGGGTGATATCGAAGTCACGCTCACCTCCCCTTCCGGGATGGTGAGCAAGCTCGCGCAGGCGAATGATGACACCACGGCGAATCTGGCATGGACGTACAGCACGGTGCGGCACTGGGGTGAAACAGGCGCGGGCACATGGACGGTGACGGTGAACGACCGCGTGGCCACGAACACGGGCGCGCTGAACAGCGTGACGCTTACTTTGTATGGGGCGACAAACACCAGTGCCCGCATCGCGGGAACAGGCGCCACATTGACCGCCGAGGGGAACACGCCGACGAACTCGGTGGCGGATCCGGGCGAGGCGGTGACGTTCAGCGTGGGACTCAAAAACATCGGCGCGGCGGCGACGAGCAATCTCACAGCGACGCTGCTGGCGACCGGTGCTGTGAGCAACCCTTCGGCGGCACAGAATTACGGCGCGCTGAGCTCCGGCGGCGCCGCGGTGACGCGCTCTTTTTCCTTCACGCCTTCGGGAGGCTGCGGCATGTCGGTGCCTCTGCTGCTGAAGCTGCAGGATGGAGCGACAGACCTGGGCTACGTGAGTGTGAACGTGCCGCTGGGCACGAGTGCGACGGCAAACTTCGCCGCGTCCGGAAGCATCATCATTCGAGACAAAACCACGGCCCTCCCCTCCCCGTCTCCGGTGACGGTGTCCGGCCTCGTGGGGCGGGTGCAGACGGTGACGGCGGCGTTCACTTCTTTCACGCACAGCTATGTGAATGATGTGGGAGCACTGCTGCACGGGCCGGATGCGCTGGAGTTGAAGCTGTTCAGCGGTGGCATCACCAACCGGGCGACGGCGCTGGACCTGACCTTCACTGACAATGCGGATGTGCCCTTCCCCTATCTGGGCACAAGCATGACGGCGGGTGCGTACAAGCCGTATTACCTTTACACCAGCACTCAACGGCCGTTCACCGGCGACACCGCAACGGAGATGGGCTACACGCTGGGCGAGTTCAGCGGCCTGCAGGGCAATGGCACGTGGAACCTGTATGTGCAGGATTTTGCCACGGGAGACACGGGCACCCTCGGTGGATGGAGTCTGAACATTACCACGGTCACGTGCACGGACAATGTGATGCTGACACAGAGCGCCACCAGCGGAGCGGAGGGGGCGGGCAGCATCGCGGTGAGTGTGACGCGCACCGGTGGGAAAGAAGGCAGCGCCACGGTGAACTATGCCACGAGCAATGGCACCGCGACTGCCGGCAGTGACTACACGGCGACGAGCGGCACGCTGACTTTTGCGGTGGGCGAACTGGTGAAAACGTTCTCCATTCCGATCACAAACGACTCATCGCTGGAATCGAACGAAACCATCGTGGTCACGCTCTCCTCAGCGGGTGGGAACACGACGCTGGGGACACTGGCCAGCGGAAGCGTGACGATTCAGGACGATGATGCACCGACACCGGTGGCGATTTCTCCAGTCACGCAGACGGTGACGGAGGCTGCAACGCAGGTGACCTTTACGGTGAGCCGGAGCACGGCGGGCAATGCGGGAACGGTGAACTATGCCACGGCCTACGGCACTGCTGCTGCGGCGGATTTTACAGCGGCATCGGGCACGCTGACTTTTGCCGCCAGCGACTTGAGCAAGACCTTCACCGTGGACGTGCTGGATGATGCCGTGGTGGAAGCGGCGGAGACGTTCACGGTGACCATCAGTGCGCCGACGGGAGGGCTCTCGCTGGGCACACCTGTGGTATCGACGATCACGATTGTGGATGGCGATGCGGACGGGGACGGGATGCTGGATGACTATGAGACGAGCGTGGGGCTGAATCCGGCGGTGAATGATGCGACGCTGGATCTGGATGGGGATGGTGTGAGCAACTACAATGAGTTTGTGCTTGGGACGGCGCCGAATTCTGGCAGCGGCAAATATCCTGTTACGGTTGCGGGTGCGGGAGGCAATGTTGGGATTACGTTTCCGACACTGACGGGGCGGACGTACAAGGTGGAGAGGAGTGACAATGCGGCGGCGCCATGGATGACGGTGCAACAGGGCATCGCGGGGACCGGAACGAACCAGACGGCGACGGACACAGGCGGAGCGGCGCAGCCGAGGAGGTTTTACCGGGTGACGGTGACGCTGCCGTGAGGAATGAGATGGTGCGCTGGGCAGATGATCATGGAGAACCTTCTTGAGCCCGCGCAGTCGGCTGGCACGATCGGGGGTTCGGTGAGGCTTGGGGCGTGAGAGGACGCCGATTGCGCGGCGGAAGGGCGAGGAAGGCGCGGCTTGCCAAGAGGACGCTGGGTTTGCCTCCCAGAGGGATTTCTCTGGTACCAGGGTGGCCTCGCCAAGGCTCGGCAACCCTTCGCTGAGATGCGGAAGGCCGTTCGCCTTCGAGACGACGGAGTCATACCACCGACTGTTGAAAACGAGTCTGGACAGAAGCACGAGCAGAGAGAGATGGGCACCGCAAGTGACGCGCGCCCGGAACCGGCAAGATGCCGGCGCTCCCAGCAGTGAAGCGTGCTTCCGGCCCCCGGCGTCACAGCGCCTCATACTCTTTTCGACTCAATTGACTCATGTCCGGTGGGGGCTCCATCCGGTGTCATACATTTTGAGGCAACGTTCCGCCAGAGCCTCACTCGTTCACGCTCCCCCGGAGTGTTTTTTTAGGCAACTCGCCCACCAGTGGAACGCGTTCAAAGTTGCTGACAAAGCGAGGGATTTGTGAAGAATTGAGAAGATCAACCCAAAGCAGTCATGGCAGCAGAACTTCAGACACGCAGAGGCCGGACTTTTTTCTGGATCGGGCTCGGTGTGTTTCCGGTTTTCTGGGTGTGGTGGATGAATGCGCGGCAGTTTACGAGCGAGCAGATGAGGGCGGCGCGGGTGTGGACGGGGCTCTATGTGGTGGCGGTGGTGGTGGCGTGGTGGATGGTTCCGGAGTTTCGCATGAGGGTGAATCATCTGCCGTGGAACTATTCGTTCATCGCCTATGAGGTCGGCGTGTGGCTGTGGATCTGGTTGCTGTTTCGGATCGTCAAACTGCCGGCAAACGTGATGGGGTTCGTGATCTGGCTGGACATCATCAGCATGTTTTTCCATTCGTTCAGACCGGTTCTGAACCTGCTGCCGCAGCATCCTCTGGCGCTGCTGTGGATTTTAATTCCTGCCACGGTTCATCTTTTGGTAGAGCCGGTGCGGCTATATGAAGCGCGATTGAAGAGCCATCTGCCGTGGTACTCGATGAACGGGGACCTGAGCACGCAGGAGCATGAACGGGTGGCTTGCGCGGAGGCCATGCAGATAGCGGAGGGCTATTGGTCCCGCGCCGAAGAAAGGCATGAGTCCGAGCGCGAGGCGATGGCTGCCAACACTTTTGGCTTTGGATGGGAGGGACAGTTCATCGAGTTTAACATCAAGGCCCCGGACCGGATCTCGTGCACCGTGGCAACGATGCGTCCCTATGTGCCGTGGTTTCTCAGACGGTGGATGGGCAAGAAAATCCGGGAGGAAGAACTGCCGGGCCGTGACATGATGATGGCGAAGATTGAGAAATTCTTCAGAAGCGTCGCAGCCGAGAGAAGGAGATGATGCCGAGACTCTTTGTGAAGCGTGGGGTGAGCCAAACACTGCAATCCTCAATGAGCGGGACTCGAGTTTATCGAGCGCAAGAACAGATTTTGCGGCGGATAAAAATGAATGATTATTCAACACCTGTCGCAAAAACGCATTCCACTGGCCGAAGATACCAGGCAGAGGCACGCAATTTCCAGACAACGTTTTGAACGATCTTAAAAAAATAATGAATGAAGGGTGTCATGCCCTCCAGTCACATATCGTCTTGAAAAAGATTGCGATGTCGGACCTAATGAGTGGTGCGGAAACAATATAAAATTCAGGCGGGATTTGCCGCCGCCCTGCTCTCTCTTCTGGTCATTGGAATTTCGGCCTGGTGGAGCGTGGAACATAATGCGCAGTTGAACGGACTGGTGGATCATACGCGAGAGGTGATCGACAATCTCGACAGCGTGCTGGTGGATGTGCTGAACATTGAGACGGGAAACCGGGGGTATGCGATCTCGGGTGATGAGAACTTTCTGCTGCCGTATGAAGAAGGGAAAGAAGCGCTGAAGAAGCCGCTTGCCGAGCTGAGGAGGTTGACACGGGACAACGCCGGACAGCAGAAACGGCTGGCCGTACTGGAGCCTGCAATCCACAACAAGATCGCGGTGGCGGGGCGCGCGGTGGATCTGCGCCGAAGCGGAGACACAGGCGCCGCGCTGCAATACATCGGCGAGGGTCACGGGAAAAAGGCCATGGACGATATCCGGCAGCTGGTCGGCACCATGAAGATGGAGGAGGGCCGGCTGCTAAAGGAGCGTACGGCCAGGGCGGAGGAGCTTTCCCGCATAACAATGACGCTGGTGGTGTTTGGCAGCGCGCTGTCCCTGATGCTGACGGGCGTGGGCGGAATGCTGGTGCGGAGGAACTTCAAAAAGCGGGAGGAGGCGGAGGTGGAGCGGGATCTTTTCTTCACGCTGCCATTGGACATGCTGTGTGTCTCGAGTGCGGACGGTTACTTCAAACACCTGAACCCGGCATTTAGCCAGACACTGGGATGGAGCACGGAGGAACTGCTGCGGACACCGTACATTGACCTGGTGCATCCGGATGACAAGGCGGCGACGCTGCGGGAGGTGGAGAGGCAGGTGGTGGCGGGAGAGAAAGTGCTGCACTTTGAAAACCGCTATCAGCATAAAAACGGCTCGTGGCGCATTTTGTCTTGGAGATCCATGCCGCACACCGGGGGCCTGATGTTTGCCACGGCGCGCGACGTGACTGAGCAAAGGAACGCAGCCGAGGCCCTGCGCGCCCGCGAGGAAAAACTGGCGGTGACGCTGAACTCCATTGGTGATGCGGTGCTGGCCACGGATGCGCAGAGGCGCATCACGCGGCTGAACCCGATCGCGGAAAGGCTGACAGGCTGGACGCTGGCGGAGGCGATGGGGCGGCCGGTGGAGGATGTGTTCCGCATCATCAATGAGGTGACGCGGGAACCGGCGGTGATTCCGGTGGATGATGTGCTGGCCACGGGTGAGGTCCACGGGCTGGCAAACCACACGGTGATCATCGCCCGGGATGGCACGGAGCGGCCGATCGCTGACAGCGCGGCACCGATTCGAGATCTTGCGGGCGCGATCATCGGTGTGGTGCTGGTGTTTCGGGATGTGACAGCCGAGTACGAGGCGCAGCGCGCGCTGAGAGCCAGCGAAGCACTGAACCGGGCGGTGCTGAATTCGATGATGGCAAACATCGCCGTGGTGGACCGCGAAGGGACGATCATCGCAGTCAATGACGGATGGGAAAGCTTTGCGCGGGGGAATGGACCGGACGCGCTGATGCACCCGGTGGGCTTGGGGGCCAACTACCTGGAAGTCTGCAAGAATACAGCGCGGGAACTGGGAGGAGAAGCGGAGGACATCGCGGAGGGAATCCGGAGCGTGCTAAACCGGTCCCAACCCACGTACAAACACGAGTACCCATGCCACTCGCCGGAGGAATACCGCTGGTTTACGATGCAGGTGTCCGCACTTTCGCGGGAGGAAGGCGGGGCGGTGATCGCGCAGATCAACATCACGGCGCGCAAGCGGGCGGAACAGTTGCTGGCGGACTTCAAGGCGGCGCTGGACGAGCATGCGATCGTGGCGGTGACCGATTCCAGCGGAATCATCACGTATGTGAACGACAAATTTTGCGCGATCTCAAAATACACGCGCGAAGAGCTGCTGGGGAAGGATCACGGGATCATCAATTCGCAGCACCATCCGAAAGATTTCATCAGCGAGCTGTGGCAGACGATCAAGAGCGGTCAGGTGTGGCAAGGAGAGATCAAAAACCGCGCCAAGGACGGGACGGTTTACTGGGTGGATACGACGATCGTGCCGTTTCTCGGCGCGGACGGAAAGCCGGCGCAATACATCGCCATCCGGGCGGACATCACCAAGCGCAAGCAGGCGGAGGAGGAGATCCGGCTGTTTAATACGGAGCTCGAGAAGCTGGTGATCCAACGCACGAGCGCACTGCAGGAGCGGGAGGCGCAGCTGAAAGAGGCGCAGCGAATCGGGCAGATGGGAAGCTGGCACCTGGATGTGGGAGAGAACCGCCTGAAATGGTCCGACGAGATTTTCCGCATCTTTGAAAAGGATCCGCTGAAGACGCAGCCATCGATCGAGGTATTCCGTGCCACCGTTCACCCGGATGATCGCGAGCGCGTGGTGCAGACCTACGCCGAGGCCGTGCGCAACCGCAGAACGTATGAGATCGAGCACCGGCTGCTGATGCCGGACGGACGCATCAAGCATGTGAGGGAGCGAGCCGAGACGATGTATGACGAAGCGGGGCGGCCGCTGCACTCTCTGGGCACGGTGCAGGATGTGAGCGAGCGCTGGCTGGCGGAAGAACGGGATGCCGCACGATTGCGCAAGCTGAAGAAGCTTTCAGAGCTGAGCATGAAGCTCTCGGGCGAACCTGGCGCGGTGTTTGAAGAGGTGGTGAGCATGGTGGCGGAACTGTTTGGAGTTCCCACGGTGTGCCTGGCTGAAAAGTCAGGAAATCAGCTGCAGTTCAGAGCGGTGATCACGGACGGCAAGATCCTGCGTGACGCCGGAAGATGCGCGCTGGCCGACACGCCCTGCGAGGTGGTGGACGCTACCAAGGACCTGCAGATTTTTGACCGAGTGCAGGAGAGGTTTCCCGAGTCCGAACTGCTGCGCCTGTACGAGGCGGACGCGTATTGCGGAGTGCCTTCTTTGGATGCCCGCGGAGAGGTGGCGGCGATCACCTGCCTGCTGGCCCATGGTCCAAGAGAGTACAGCGTGGAAGATCAGGAGATCCTGCGGATCATCGCGCAGCGCGTTATTTTGGAGCTGGAGCGCAGCCGCATCCTGACCGAGCGAAAGAACATGGAGCGGCTGGCGCTGCGCTCGCAGCGGATGGAGGCCATCGGAACGCTCTCCGGCGGCGTGGCGCACGATTTGAACAATGCGCTGGCACCGATCCTGATGGGAGTGGAGCTGCTGAGGACTCGCTGCCCGCAAGAGGCCAAGATTCTGGATTTGTTTGAAACCAGCGCCAAACGCGGTGCAGACATGGTGAGGCAGCTGCTGACGTTTGCGAAGGGAGCCGACGGCCAGCACAGCGTGCTGCAGGTGGAGCGGCTGCTGCGGGAGATGGAGAAGCTGATGCTCAGCAGTTTCCCAAAGAACATCCAGATCAGCGTGAGCTGCGCGCCGGATCTGCCCGCGGTTCGGGGAGACGCCACGCAGCTGCACCAGGTGCTGCTGAACCTGTGTGTGAACGCCCGGGACGCGATGCCCACGGGCGGCACGCTCACGCTGGAGGCGACCACCACCGAGGTGGACGAGGCATTTGCCAGCGCCGTGACCGAAGCAAAACCGGGGCGCTATGTGGCGCTCCGTGTGCAGGACACGGGCACGGGAATACCGCAGGAGATCCAGGAAAGGATCTTTGACCCGTTTTTCACGACGAAGAGTCCGGACAAAGGAACGGGTCTTGGACTTGCGACAGTGATCGGCATTGTGAAGAGCCATGACGGATTTTTGCAGGTGACCTCCAGGCCTGGCGAGGGCTCGACCTTCACCGTATGCCTTCCAGCCCGTGTGGTAGAAGGTGGTATGCCGCATGCTCCGGCCGAGGCGGCGGTGCGGCCAGGCAACGGAGAGACCATCCTGCTGGTGGATGACGAAGCAGCGGTGCGTGAAATGGCGTGCGTGGTGCTGGAACGGCTGAACTTCAAGCCAGTGACCGCGGCGGACGGTGCGGAGGGGCTGCAACTGGCCATGCGACACCAGGCGGAGCTGCGGGCGGTGATCACCGATCTGCACATGCCGCACATGGACGGACTGGCCTTTGTGCGGGTGCTGAGGCTGCTGCTGCCGAAGGTGCCAGTGGTGGTGGCCAGCGGACGCATGGAGGACCCGCAGGCAATGGAGATGGAGGCACTGGGAGTGACGCAAAGGCTGGACAAACCATTTACCGAAGGACAGCTGGCGAAAGTGCTGCAGGAACTGCTGCTTGCGGCAAGTGAGGAGACGAAAGTGTGATCAGGGAACGACTTCGACGGGGGTGCCTACCTTGACTTCGCTGTAGAATTTTTCGGCCATGCCGGCGGGCAGGCGGATGCAGCCGTGGGAGGCGGCGTAACCGGGGAGATAACCCTGGTGCATGCCGACGCCGCCGTAGATGCGCATGAAGTAGTACATCTTTGCGCCTTCAAAACGCGTGCCGGGGGGCCTGCGGTCGATGCGGTTGTCGATGTTTTGCATGATGACGTTGCCCGAGAAGTCCTCGTAGTCGCCGTAAATGGAGGATTTGTGATCGATGTCCTTGTCGATGACGTGGTATTTGCCGGGGCGAGTGTCGTAGCCTTCGGCACCGGAGGAGATGGGAGAGCCGCCGGCAAGCTGGCCGCCTTTGAAGAGATAAACCATCTGTTCGCCGAGATTGATGACGACGCTGGGCCGGCCTGTCATTTCATCGGCATACCAGAAAGAGCCATCGCCGCCACGAAACATGCCGGAGACGCCATTCCAAACAAAGCGGGAGGCGCGCGGGATTTCCTTGGTCACAAAGCGGCTGCCGAAACGAAAGGCGTTGTTGCCCGTGTTTTTGACGGTGTTGCAGCTGACGAGGCTGAACGCGAGCGCGATGAAGAGGAGCAGGCGGTGAGACGTCATGCGCTGCATGTAGAGTTTAAAGTTTCAGGTTTAAAGTGCAAAGTTGTTCCGGAATACGCTGAGCGGGCGGGTTTGGAGTGTGGAATGTTTTTTTGAGGCGGGTGCCTGAGAGGTGCGGGGATTTATTTTGGGGGACAGGGACGTCCTGCGGATCGAGAACCGGTCGGGCTGCTGCGAAGCCGCGACGCGCCCCCCGAACTACGTTCGCGGAACCGGACGGGCCAAAGCCGGCATGACAAAAGGGAGAGCCGGAGTGGGCAAGCGGATTCGAATGCGATGAGGCGCACACGAGGCGGCGACGTGGCAGCGAGCTTTGACTGGTCCCCTGCCCTATGGTTTCACCAAGAAAAAGGCGCGGAAGGAGTCGAGCAACGGAGTGGTGGTGACGTCGAGGGAGGTGGTTTCGTCGATCCAGCGGGACTGTGAATCGAGGAGGTAGTTCTGGTAGGCGGCGGTGGCGGGGTCGGCATCGCCGCTCCAGAGGCGGATGCGTGAGCCAGAGGTGAAAGGCTGCGAGCCGGGGGTCTGCGGCGTGGCGAGGCCGGTGCCGAGGAGGGAGGTGCCGGAAGTCTGCGGCAGGGCGAGTGCGGTGGTGCGGACTTCACCGACGAAGGTGAGGGTGGCAGGGGTGCTGCGGATCTGCACGAGCATGCCTGCCTGCGGAGGAATGATATGCGAGGCATCGCTTGCGAAGGCGGTGTCGGCATCGCGGACCCACTGCGCGGCACCGGAGTTGGTGCGCAGCCAGTCGATCTGGAACTGGCTGGTGGAGCTGTCGAAGAACATGATGCGGTCCGCGGTATCCGACGAAGCGGCGGCTTGCAGGCTGGAGACAGGGACGAGGGTGGCGAGCGTCCAGTGCGGACGGATGCGGACGTGAGCGCTGGCGAGTGCGGCGCCTGGGGCGGTGGTGAGCGTGATGGTTGCGGCGGTTGAGGAAGTGGTATCGAAATCGAAGGTGCGGCCGCGGAGAGCGCCATCGGTGACTTCGAGGTAGTAGCTGACGCCATTCTGCAACTGGGTGCGGATATCTCCGCTAGTGAGATTGAGCGAGACGGTGCGGTCTGCGATGGAGCTGACCTGACCTGCAAAGATGGCGGACTGGAGCAGAGGCATGGAGAGGGACTGACGGCCCACTGGGAAGATCTTGCGGGCCCAGCCCTGAGCGGCGGTGGTGGCGGTGGCTTCAGGGGTGCCGTCGAGATCGGAATCCAGCACGACTTTGATGCGGAGGAAGCCGCTGGAAGCGCCGGTGAAGGTGGAGTCAACGCCGGCGTAGCGCAGGGTTTGCGTCAGGTCCGCATTGGAAGTGGTGGCTGGAGTGATGGCCAGGGTGGTCCAGGTGGTGAGATCGCTGCTGCCTTCGAGGTAGAAGCGCACATCCGCAGGGCTGCCGCTGGCGCGAGTGAGGACGGCATCGACAGCGCCGGTGACGGCATTGCTGACGAGGGCGAAGCGGGAGGCGCCGAGGCCGCTGCCACCGGGTGTGCCGAGGGCGTATTCGAGGAGATTGGTCATGCCATCGCCATCCGGATCGTCATTGGGGCTGTTGAGTCCGGAGAGGGAGTTTGCAGTCTGCCAGGCGGTGAAGGTGGCGGGGGCGGAAGAGGTGGTGGCGGGGTTGAGAGCGAGATTGCGCTTCTCTTCGATGGCGAGCGGACTGCCGACGAGCGCCTGGAAGCCGAAGTCGATGGTCATGATGCCGGAGTCGTCCGAGAAATCATCCATGAAGGACTGGAAGCCATTCTCACCAGAGCTGGCGGTGAGGGAGCTGTTCACCGGCATGGTGCCGTAGGCGAGATTGATGAGGCCGGAGGAGATGCCGGTGGCGGAAGGCGAGGACGCATCTGCGCCATTTTCGTCCGAGTGATCGTCCTTGCCGGTGTCCGCAGTGCTGGTGAGCTGGACATTGCCAGTGCCAGGAGCGGAGGTCATGCCTTCGAGCGCACCGCCCGCAGCGAAGTTTGAGGCTGGGATGTGCACGTAGTAGGCGGCAGGAGAGGTGGCGGCGAGCATGTAGGTGCCGTCCGCGGCAGTGACGGCGGTGGACACAGGTGTGTCGGTGACGGCCTGGGCCTGCTGGAAGAGCTTGACGGTGACGTCTGGCACCGGCTGGTCGATGCCGGACTCATAGGTGCCGTTTGAGTTGACGTCTTTGAAGACGAGATTGCCAACCATGAGTTTCTTCGGCTTGAGGCCGAGGTCGATGGTGAGGTCGATGCTGGCATCGTCCGCGTTGTCGCTGGTCCGGTCGAAGCCAGTTTCGCGGCCGTCGCTGTCGGTCGGCAAGGTGCCTGCGACGAGAGAGAAGGCGCTGGTGACGACGCCTGTGGTGGAGGGGTCCGCAGCAGGCTGGGCGTTCTGGTTCGCATTGTCGTCGCTGCCGGTGTTGAGGAGGGTGCTTGGAACAAGGAAGCTGAGCACGCTCGTTGCAGAGAACTGGGAGGCAGGGATGCGCACCTTGTAAGTCTGGGGAGAAATGGCAGGCGGGCCGTAGAGGATGTATTCACCATTGGTGTCGGTGGTAGTGGAGCCGATGGTGATGTCCGGAGCGGTGGAGCTGGCATTGTAGATGAGCTCGACGGTGACACCCGCGAGTCCGGTGTCCACGCCGGCCTGGAACTTGCCATCGGCGTCAGCATCACGGAAGACGAGGTTGCCGACACCGAGGCGGGAGGCGAAACCGAAGTCGATGGTGAGGTCGGAGTTGCTGTCATTGGTGTCGTCCGAAGTGCCCTGGAAGCCGTCCTCGGCAGCGCCGGTGGGGCAGGCATTGAGCGTGAGGGTGACGGGCCTGGCGGTGATGCCGACCTGCTCCGGGTTCTGAGCGTCGATGCCGTCTTCACCGATGTTGTCATCGCCGACATTCACCTGATTGCCACGCAGAGAGATCTTCTGATACAACGGACCCGGACCGACGGGGCCGCCATTGATGCTGACGGAGGGTTTGAAGTTGTTGGCGGCGACGTGGACGGTGTAGGTGCCTGGGTTGAGATTGCCGAAGTAGTAGCGGCCATTGGCGTCCGTCATGGTGCTGCGGATGAAGCTGCTGGAGCCAGCGGTGCCGGTGCCGGAGTAGAGGAGCATCCAGACGCCGGAGACGCCTTCGCCGGAGTCTGCCACGCCATTGTTGTTGGCATCCAGGAAGACGAGATTGCCGATGCCGACGAGGTTGGTCACCACGCCGCCGGTAAAGCCCATGTCGATGGAGAGGTCCACGTCCGCGTCATTGTAGGCGTCCTGCGAAGTGAGGTAACCGCTCTCGCCGGTGGTGGAGAGAGGCTCGGTGCCGTAGGCCAGGGAGAAGGAGATGGAATTGACACCGGTGGTGATGGGGGAGGCGGCGTCGAGACCGTTTTCATCCACATCATCGTCCTTGCCATCGTCACCGCCGAAACCAATCATGCAGGAGGTGCCGCTGAGAGGAGCGCCGGTGGCGAACTCGGAGGCGGGGATGCTGATGAAATACTGGCCTTCGACGTAGGTGTTGAGAAGGAAGGTGCCATCAAGGCTGGTGGTGGTCTCTGCAACCGGGGTGGCGGTGGCAGGATTGTCGCCAACCTTGAAGAGGCGCACTTTGACGCCGGCAACACCGATGTCCTGAGCGTCATAATGGCCGTTCGAATTGGCATCGCGGAAAACGAGATTGCCCACGGCGAGAGGTTTCGGAGCAAAGCCAAGATCGATGGTGAGATTGACACTGGCGTCCTCAAAGTCGTCGGACTCGGAGTAGTAGCCGGTTTCGTCGGTGGCGGCGGTCGGAGCCTGGTCTGGCAGAACGGTGAAGAGAGGAGTGCGTGCGCCGTCCACGAGCACGGAGGTGTTGGTGTAGCCGTCCTGCGCGGCATCGTCATCGCCTGCGGTGGTGGAAACCGTGGCGCCTGAGAGAGATCTCGAAGGCACAAGATTTTCGAGCGCCGCGCCGTCCTGGAAATTGGAGGCAGGGACGCGGACGTAGTAGGTGCCGGGAGCGACGCTAAAGCTGTAGAGACCGCCGCCGAAAGTCGTGGTGGTGGTGACCGGAGCCGTGGCGTTCGCCACATTGGACCACAGTTCGACGGTGACTCCATCGACGCCGGTTTCAGTGTCAGGATCGAAGATGCCGTTGTTGTTGGCATCGCCGAAGATGACATTGCCGATGCCGATGTGCGGAACAAAACCGAGGTCGATGGTGAGATTGGTGGCGGCATCGTCGATGTCGTCGCTGGAGCCGAGATAGCCGCTTTCCTGACTGCCGGTGGGCGCATTGGTGGGGCTGAGCTCGATCACCGCGGTCTGGATGCCGTTGAAGTTCGGACTGCCATCGTCAATGCCATCTTCACCGATGTTGTCATCTCCTGCCTGAGTGCCGAAGACGCTGGAGTAACCGTAGAGCGGCGAGCCGAAGTCGAACTGCCATGCAGGGACACGAACGAAGTAGCGGCCCGGGGTGATGTCAGAGAAGAGATAGGAACCGTCCGAGCCGCTGGTGGTGGTGGCCACAGGTGCATCGAAGGGAATGAATGCGCCTTCGGCATAAAGCTCCAGAGCGACGCCGGCCACCCCTTCCCCGGCATCCGCACGGCCGTTGTAGTTGGCATCCTTGAAGACGAGATTGCCAAGGCTGACAGAACGGAAGAAGCCGAAGTCGATGGTGAGGTCGGAGTTTTCATCCTTGGCATCGTCAATGAAGGCGTCATAGCCAAACTCACCGAGGGAGTCGGTAGGCTCATCTCCCGGAGAGAGATGGAACGGTGCGGAGGCGATGCCGGTGGAGGCGGGGGTGTCGACATCGATGCCGTTTTCGTCGAGGTTGTCATCGAGACCGTTGTCACCGCCGTCTCCCGGGAGGGAGCGCCAGCCGGAGAGGGGCTTGCCAGCGGCAAATTCGGTGGCCGGAATGAAGATGCGGTAGTCGCCTTCGACGAGATTGCTGAAGAGGTAGGAGCCACCATTGGAGGTGGTGAGAGTGGAGAGAGGCGGAGCGGTGAGAGGATCGACCGAAGCATCGAAAAGCTGCACCTTCACACCGTCAATGCCTTCGCCGGAATCGAAGGTGCCGTTGCCATTGAGGTCCACGAAGACGAGGTTGCCGACGCCGACGGCATTCGGGTTGGTGGGGGCGAATGCGAAGTCGATGGTGAGATCGAAGTTGTTGTCGTCGAAGGAGTCGAGGTCCTTGCTCATGCCGGTTTCACCATTGGCATCGGTAGGCTCGGCATCGACGGCGAGGGTGAAGACGGAGCTGCTGATGCCATTGAGGAAGGGCGCAGAATCATCAATGCCGTTTTCGTTGCCGGGGAGATTGTCGTCCTGCACGCTGGTGATGCTGCTGACGCCGGTGACGGAGGTCAGACCGCTGAGCGGATGCCCAGGCTCAAACTGCGAGTAAGGAATGTGGACGGAGTAGCTGCCCGCAGGCAGAGAATTGAAGAAGTAGGAGCCGCCATTGCTGGTGATGGTGGTGAAGAGCGGAACGCCGAAGCCGGGGGTCTGATCGCCACGGAAGAGCTCCACGGTGACGCCGTCCACGCCTTCGCCCACGTCGGCGAAGCCGTTTTGATTGGTGTCGATGTAAACGAGGTTGCCCACGCCGACCGGGGTCTGGAAGCCGAAGTCGATGGTGAGGTCGATGGCGGCGTCGTCCTGATTGTCGGAGGTGCCTTCGAAGCCGGTTTCACCGCTGTCATCGGTGGGTGCATTGCCGGGGTAGAGGCTGATGACGAGGGAGGAGACGCCGTTGAGTGTTGGATCGCCATCATTGACGCCGTCCTCGCCGACGTCGTCGTCGCCTGAAAGACCTTCGAGGATGCTGATGCGCTGATAGAGAGGACCGCCCGACTTGAACTGGGAGGACGGGATGTGGACGAGGTAGTTGCCGGGGCGAAGGAAATTGAAGCCGTAGCGGCCGGCGGCATCGGAGGTCTGGATGGCGAGAGGATTGTCCACCTCAGGGAACTGGGTGTCCGTGTACAATTCGAGTCTGACACCGGAGATGCCTTCGCCGACGTCGTAGTGGCCGTTGGAGTTGTTGTCGGCAAAGACCATGTTGCCAAGAGCAACGGGGCGGAAGAGGCCGATGTCCTGGGTGAGGTCCACTTCGACGTCATTGAGATCGGTGGAAGAGTCAAAGCCGGTCTCGGTACCAGAGTCGGTGGGGGCGGCCTCACGCACGAGATTGATGGTGCCGGTGCGCACGCCGGTAATCCACGGCGTGTCCGTAGGCAGGGCGTCCTGGCCCACATTGTCGTCCCCGGCGGTGATAACGGGAAGGCTGAAAAGGCCGCGGAGATTGCCGGTGGACTCAAACTGATAGGCGGGGAGATAGAGGAAGTACTGTCCCTGCCAGAGATTGCTGAAGAGGAAGAGGCCGCCATTGGCCGTGACCGCGGAAGCCACCGGCTGCGTGACGCCGGGCGTGTCTCCCACACGGTAGAGCTCGATGGCCACGTCATCCCTGCCCTCGCCGACATCGAAGCGGTTGTTGCCGTTGTCATCGACGAAGACAAGATTGCCGATGCCCATGATGCCGGGTTCGACGAAGCCGAAGTCCACGGTCATGTCGCCACTGGCGTCCACGGTGTAGTCATCGAGTTCGCCGCCGCGGCCAGACTCGGCGCCGCTGTTACCATTACCCGTTGGTTCGGTTCCTGGAGTGAGGGTGATGAGGGGACTCTTGACGACGGTCTTGGGACCGCCGGGCTGGCGGCCGTTGTCGTCTCCGTCGATCTGGTCATCGAGATTGGAAGAGATGGGGCTGCTGTAGCCGCTGCCGGCGAGAGGCAGGCCATCAACGAAGTTTGACTCAGGAATCTGGAGCTGATAGACGCCCGGGGCCTGACCGGAGAAGTAGTAGAGCCCATTGCTGTCTGTGTAGGTCCAGCCGACGAGGAATTCAGCGCCATCGGCGGAGTTGCCATTCAGATCCTGCCAGAGTTCGACGCGGACACCGGGAATGCCGATTTCAGCAGCATCCTGAATGCCATTGGCATTGTCATCATTCCAGACGATGGAACCGATGGAGACGGAATCTGGCAGCGGCGCGAACGGACGGCCGATGGCGAGGTCACGGGGGCCGGACCAGATTTCGAAGTTGGGGCCAGGAGGCCGCGGGATGGGGACTTCAAAGATTCTGACGGTGCCATTGGGAGCCGTGGTGACGTCCACGCTGAGGAGGGAGCCGGTGATGTAGCTGCTGGCGTTGATGGGCTTGTCCCAGTGATAGCCGGCGATGTAGAGACGATTGTCGGCAGGGTTAAACTCGACATCGCGGGTGTCCACCAGGCCTTTGCCAGCACTGGAGATGGTGCCGACGAGCTGGGGCAGGCCCGGAGCGGACGGCGTGGCGATGTTGACGCTGAAGACTTCGCCATCGGTGCGGTTGACGCCGTAGAGGACATTGCCTTCGATATCGATGCCGGAAATCAAGGCGATGGACTGTCCCCCCGGGACCATGGAGATGAGCTGGGTGTCCGTAACGATGGTGTTGAGCAGAGCACCGGTGGTGGTGCTGTAGCGGCGCACTTCGCGCGTGTCATTGGTCTGGACCACGAGATAGAGATTGCCGTCCGGACCGAAGTTCATGTCCTCCACGCCCGCCTGGGAAATGAAGGTGTAAGGAGCGGTGCCGATGGGCTTGCCGGGAGTGGCGCCGCTGGGGCCCTGGAAGCGGACGATGCGGGCGCCGTTCAAATCAAAGACGTAGAAGTTGCCGTCAGGACCGATGGCGAACTGGGTGACCAGGCTCATGCTGGCGGTGGAGTTGTCCAGCACAGGGCCGAGATCGGTGCCAGCGGGGCTGATCTTGCGGAGATTGCTGGCGCCGTAGTGGGCGACGTACCAGTTGCCATCCTGACCGAGCTCCATGCCATATGGGACGTCCCCGTAGTCGGCATTTCCCTGGCTGAGGCTGTTGCCAAAGGCGGAGACGAGAGAGCCGGCGTAGAGACCAGTCGAGGCATTGAAAGTCTGGATGCTGTCCGCCTGGGTGGCCGACACATAGATGCTGGGGGTCATGTTGACGAAACCAAAGTCGATGGAGGTCTCGTTGTAGGTGCCGCCAGTAGTGCCCGGTTCAGCGCCGGGAGTGAGGGTGATAACGGGGCTGTTCACCGCGCCGCCGCTGAGCTGGAGGCCGTTGTCATCATTGTCCACGCCATTGTCCGCAAAGGTGGTGCTGCTGCTGGAGAGCGGCTGCGCTGCTGGAGCAGTGGGGATGCGCACGAAGACATTCAGCGGAGGCACCGAGGTGAAAAGATAAGCGCCGCCGCCGCTGGTGGTGGTGGTCTGCAGGAGGGTGTCGTCAGTGCCGCCGATGCTGTTGTCCGCGCCGACGTTCCAGAGCTGAACGGTGACGCCATCGATGCCGGGCTCTCCCACGTCACGGAGGCCGTTGTCGTTGGTGTCCTGCCAGACGAGGTTGCCGACGCTCATGCCGCGGAAGAGGCCGAAGTCGATGGTGTTGTCCGTATCGGCATCGCCATCGTCCGCGGTGGGTTCGCCGCCTTTGGTGAGGGTGATGACGGGAGAGAAGGCCGGAGTGCCGGGGCCGCCGGGCTGGGAGGCGGCGTTGTTATCATTGTCCACGCCGTTGTCGAGGTTCACCGGATTGCCGCCGATGATTTGCAACGAGTTCGACATGAGGACGCGCATGAAGAAGTAGCCAGGCTGCAGATTGTAGAAGCTGTACTGTCCGAGGGAATCGGTGGTGGTGGAGCTGAGGAGGAGGTCGCTGTTTGGACCGCTGCCGCCGATGGCGTGGTCCGCACCGGGATCCCAGAGCTCGACGGTGATGTTGTTCAGGCCGGGTTCGCCGAGGTCCTTGATGCCGTTGTAATTGCTGTCGTCATACACGGTGTCCCCGAGGCTGAGGCCCTTGACGAGGATGGAGTAGGACTGGGTGGCGGAGCAGTTGTAGGCGTCGGTGCTGCGGACGGTGAAGCTGGCGGTGCCGTAAACGAGCGGCGCACCGGAGACGAGGCCACTGGAGGAGAGGGTGATGCCGGCCGGAGGCGAACCCGCGATGACGGTGTAGGTGTAAGGCCCGGTGCCACCGCTGGAGCTGAGCTGCTGGCTGTAGGAAGCGCCATAATAGGCGCTGGGCAGCGTGGCCGGCGTGATGGCGACCGAAGGACAGGTCACTGCAAGCGTGTAGACGACGGTGTTGATGCAATTGAAGGAATCGGTGACCTTCACGGTGAACGTGGAGGTGGAGGCCTGCGTAGGAGTGCCGGAAATGACACCGGCAGAGCTCAGGGAAAGACCGGAAGGAAGCGTGCCAGCGGAGACGGTCCAGGTGTAAGGAGCGCTGCCGCCGGTGGCGCTGAGAGCCGCGGAGTAGGAGGTGCCGACGACGCCATTGGAGAGCTGCTGCGGAGAGATGACGAGGCTGGGGCAGACGATGGTGATGGTGTAAGGCTGCGTGCCGGGAGCGCCATTGGCGTCCAGCGCCTGCACGGTGAAATTGTAGGTGCCGGGGCTGGCGGTGGTGGTGCCGGAGATGAGGCCGCCGGAGGAGATGGACAGGCCGGTGGGCATGGTGCCGGTGAGCTTGCTGAAGGTGTAAGGAGCCGTGCCGCCGGTGGCGCTGAGCTGCTGGAAGTAAGGCACGAGACGCACGGCGTCCGAGAGAGTGGTCGGCGTGATGTAAATGGGAGGATAATTGACGGTGAAGGTGTAGCTCTGGATGGAGGCGCAGCCGTCGGCATCGGTGGCTTTGATGCCAAAGGTGTAACTGCCGAGGCCGGTGGGAGATCCGCTGAGCACGCCGCCGCTGGAGAGGGTGAGACCGGCGGGCAGAACGCCGGAGGCAAGGCTCCAGGTGTAGGGAGAAGTGCCGCCGCCGACGCTGAGAGTCTGGGAGTAGGCGGCATATTGTGTGCCGGCAGGAAGAGGCACAGGGCCGATGGAGAGCGTGGGGCAGGCAATGACGATGGCGAGAGCCTTGCTGGCAGAGCAACTCACCCCATCGGTGGCACGCACGGTGAAGTTGTAAGTGGCAGGGGCGGCGGTAGGCGTGCCGGAGATGAGGCCGCCTGTGCTGAAGGAGAGCCCCGCAGGAAGGGCCCCGGAGATGATGCTCCAGCTGTAAGGCGAGGTGCCGCCAGAAGCCGAGAGCTGCTGGCTGGGATAGGCGACATTTTTCGAAGCGCTGGGGAAGGTCGGCGCGGTGATGGTGAACGAAGGGCAGTTCACCGAGATGGAGTAGGCCGAAGTGCGGGCGCAGCCATTGGCGTCCGTGGCAGTGACACTGATATTGTAAGTGCCGGGGGCGCTGGTAGGCGTGCCGCTGAGCACACCGCCGCTGCTGAGGATCATGCCGGTGGGCATGGTGCCGGTGAAGCTCCAGGTGTAAGGCGAAGTGCCGTTGCTGGCGGTGAGTGTCTGCGCCGTGTAGGCGGCATACTGCGTGGCCGCGGGCACGGTGGCGGGAGTGAGAGAAATGGCCGGGCAGGTGATCGACCAGGTGAAAGAGGTGTCAAGGAAACAGCCATTGGCGTCCGTGGAGCGAATGACAAAGGCGTAACTGCCGGGAGCACCCGTGACGGTGCCGGAGAGCAGGCCGCTGGAAGAAAGAGTGACACCGTTTGGCAAGGTGCCCGAAGCGCGTGTGTAAGTGTAGGCTGCCGTGCCGCCGGTGGTGGAGAACTGCTGGCTGACGGCGGTGTTTTGAGCCACGGAACTGAGCGTGGTGGGGGAAAGGGTGAGCACAGGGCAGACGACATTGAGCGTCATGGCCTGCGTGGCGGAGCAGTTGGAGGCATCCACGGCCTTTACCGTGAAACTGTAGGTGCCCGTAGCGGCGGTGGCCGTGCCGCTGAGGACGCCCCCGCTGGAGAGCGTGATGCCACTGGGCAGCGTGCCGCTGGAAATGCTCCAGGTGTATGGAGAGGTGCCGCTGGAGGCGGTGAAGGTGGCGCTGTAAGAAGTGGCCTTCAGCGCATTCGACAAGGTGGTGGGCGCGATGGTGATGACCGGGCAGGAATGGACGCCGAAGTCGATGGTGTTTTCCGTGTTCGTAGCACCGGTGCTGCCGGGCTCGCCACCGGCGGTGAGTGTGAACACCATGCTGTTGATGAGAGAACCGGCACCGCCGGGCTGCGATCCGTTGTTGTCATTGTTCACGCCATTGTCCGTGCTGACGACGACACTGCTGGCGAGGGAGTAGGCGGCGGGAGGAGTGAGGCGCACGTAGTAGGCGCCACTGGTGTAAACCTTGAAGCTGTAAGCACCGGTGCTGAGAGTGGTGGTAGAACTCAGCACGGTGTCCGCATTGAGGCCGGTGCCACCGACGGCATTGTCGGCGCCGGGGCTCATGAGATCGATCTGCACGCCTGTGACGCCGGTTTCGGTGGAGTCTTTGAGGCCGTTGTTGTTGGCGTCATTCCAGACGAGGTCCCCCACGGTGATGCCGGTGAAGAGGCCAATGTCGATGGTGCTGTTCGTGCTGGTGCCATCGCCATCCACGCCGGTGCCAGGCTCGGTGCCAACCTGGACATCGATGACGGGACTGTAAACGAAGGTGCCCGCGCCGCCGGGCTGGCTGCCGTTGTTGTCATTGTCCACGTCGTTGTCGAGACTCACGACGACGTTGCTGACGCCCGGCACACCTGAGGTGGGAGTGACGCGCACGTAGTATTTGCCGGGCACGAGATTGGTGAAGGAATATGCGCCCGCGCTGCTGGTGAGCACGCTGGCGCCAACCTGGGTGTCCGCATTCACGCCGGTGCCACCGATGGCATTGTCAGCGCCGGGGCTGAAGAGCTGCACGGTGGCGGAGCTGATGCCAAGCTCGCCGGTGTCTCTGAGGCCGTTGCTGTTGACGTCGTTCCACACGAGATTGCCAATGCCGACCCAAGGCGAGACGGAGCAAGGCTCTGTGGCGATGGTGTTCACACCGGAAGGATCGGTCACAAAGGAGCCTTCGGTGGAACCGGGGGTGTAGCTGAAGGAAGTGAGAGCGCCGTTGCTGTCATAGGCGGGTGCGCTGCTGAGGTCCACCATGTGGAGGATGAGGCCATTGCTGCCACCGGTCTGGATGCCTTCCCATGTGGCGGCATTGACGCCCATCGAGGCCCAGTTGGCAGCATTGTTCACACGGCTGACATCGAGCACGCACTGGAAGCGGACGCTGCTGCCAGTTTCGGTGACGAGGTTCTGCAGCACGTCTGCGGAGGTGGCGCTGCCGGGTGCGCTGCTGACCATGAGGTTGGCGGCAGTCTGCCAGCTCTGGTAGTCCAGCGTGGTGTCGTATTTGTAGATGGTGACGACCGGGCTGGAGCGGGTGATGCCATTGATGTAAACGATGGCGTGGTCCGCGGTGGCGGGATTGGAACCGGTGCTGACGATAAACCACAGCGCATCCACCTTGCTGGCGCCGATCTGATTGAAGGTCATGTCCAGAGCGAGGCGGCTGAGCGCGGCATCGTAGATCAGGTTCACGCTGTCCATGTTCGCCACGCCACCGGGGGTGTAGTTGAAATCGTAGGCCTGGGCAGGCGTCCAGTCCGAAGACTGGCTGAGAATGCCATCACGATTGGTGTCGGTGGCGAGGAAGTGATAGCAACCCGTGGCGCTGGGACCGCTGGCCTTGAAGCCGAAGTCGATGGTCATGTTGCCATTGTTGTCATCGGCGTCGTCGAGGGTGTTGAAGGCGCCGCTTTCCCCGTTGCTGTTGATGGGCTCGCCGCTGTCACTCAGGGAGAGGAGCGAGCTGCTGATGCCGTTGACGGCAGGGCTGGCATTGTCGATGCCGTCATCGTTGCCCACAATGTTGTCATCGATGTCGTTGTCAGAAGAGGTGGAGGGGAAGATGGAGATGGTGTTGACGAGGGCCTTGCCCGTGGCGAATTCGGAGGCGGGAACACGCACGTAGTAGGAGCCTGGGACGACGCTGGTGAACTGATACTGGCCGCGCTTGCTGGAATTGGTGCTGGTGGTGGTGCTGGTGACGAAGGAGCCAGCGCTGTTGAGAAGCTCCACGCGCACACCACCGACACCTTCGCCAGAGTCATAGACGCCGTTGTTGTTGCCATCCTTGTAAACGAGGTTGCCAATGCTGCAGAAGGTGGGGCGCAGACCGAAGTCGATGGTGTCCTCCACATTGGTGCCGAATGGAGCGAGCAGACTGCCCGGCTCCGTGAGGGCCGAGAGCGTGATCATGGGGGAGTAGATCGGCGCGCCGGTGGAGGACTGGGAGATGCCATTGCTGTCGTTGTCGATGCCGTTGTCCGCATTGCTGCTGGTGGAGCTGCGGCGGGGATGGGTGATAGGCGGCGTGAGCTTGACGTAGAACCTGCCTGCGCTGAGGCCGGTAAAGCTGTAGAGACCGTCGCTGCCAGTGGTGTAGGTGGTGCCGACTTTCACATCGTCGCCATTGTTCACGGTGGTGTCGGTGGAGGAGTAAAGCTCCAACTGCGCGCCTGAGACGCCGGTCTCGCCTGCATCGACGACACCGTTGTTGTTGTTATCGGAGAAGACGAAGTTGCCCATGGTGAGGGCGGCGCTGAAGCCGAAGTCAACGGTCATGTCCTGATTGCCACCGCCGCTGGCGAGGTTTCCGGGCTCTTTTCCGAGGGCGAGATTGATGACAGGGCTGGAGACGGCGGTGCCGGAGCCGCCGGGCTGGATGCCGTTGCTGTCATTGTCCACGCCGTTGTCCAGATTGACCGCCGGAGAGGCCAAGGGCCACTGCGAGTCTGGGGTGGGCAGACGCACGAAGTAGTTGCCGGAGTTCAGGCCGCTGAAGAGGTAGTAGCCGTTGGCATCCGTGGTGGTGGTGGCCACGATCGTGTCGTCGGCGGTGTTGGTGGTATTGTCCGCGCCAGGATTGAGGAGCTGCACGGTGAGGTTTTGCAGACCCGGCTCGCGCGGATTTTTGATGCCGTTGCCGTTGGTGTCCGCCCAGACAAAGTCGCCGATGGCGAGCGACTGAGGATTCACCGTGGCGCTGCCTTGCAGGAGGATGTTGTCCACGTCGATGTAGCCGGTGCCGTCACCGCCCCAGAGATACAGTTCGATGAGGAAGGATTTGCCCGCGAGCTGAGCGCCGGTGGGAATGGCGCTGGCACCGCCAAGGAAGGAACTCCAGGGCAGATTGAGCGAGTACCAGGAACCGGTGGCGGGAATCTGGAATGTGCTGGTGACGGCAGTGCGGATGGCCGTGCCTTCGGTCCAGGAGAGGAAGACTTTGCCCTGCACCGGCGAGGTTGTGCCGACGCGATAGAGATCCAAGAGGATGTTGCCGATGTTGCCGGTGGCGGTCGGATCCATGTCGTAGCGGATCCAGAGGCTGTCCGGACGCTGCACCAGCGTGGCAGGCACGGAATCGTAGCCGGTGTCATAGGCGGCATCCCAGTCGCGCATGCGACGGGAGAGAGAACCGGAGCGGATGGGGCCGTTGTTGGTAGGCTCGCTGATGTCGGTGAGGCCGTTCATGTCCGCCTCGATCTGGATCTTGGCGGCATTCACGACAGCGGGGCTCTTGTAGCTCGGAGGAGCAGGCAGGCCGCCGCTGGAGATGTTCATGTCATACTCGAGCAGATTGGTGAGGGAGGCGGGCACGGCGCGGAGCGCGAAGTCGATGGAGTTGTCCACATCCAGACCGCCAACAACGTTGCCGGGTTCTTTGCCGATGGCGAGAGCGATGACGGGGCTGGTGATGGCGGAGCCAGCGGTGCCGGACTGGACGCCGTTGTTGTCATTGTCCACGCCATTGTCGAGGGCGACCTGTGGACCGGAGGAAAGCGGATACGCCGTGGGCGGGGTGGCGATCTTGACGAAGTAGTTTCCAGGAGCGAGACCGGTGAAGGCGTAAGCACCGCTGCCGTCCGTGGTGGTGGTGCCCTGGGAGACATCGTCGCCATTGCCAATGACGGTGTCCGTGGTGGAGAAGAGCTGGAGAGAAACGCCGCTGATGCCCTGCTCTCCGACGTCACGCGTGCCGCTTTGATCTGTGTCCTGCCAGACGAGATTGCCAAGGGAGAGACCGTTGATCACCACGATGTAGTCGCGGGTGCCGGAGCAGGCGGCGGCATCCACAGCGCGAACGGTGAAGCTGTAGCTGCCGGCGGTGGTGGGCGTGCCGCTGAGCAAGCCGCTGCTGGTGTTCAGGCTGAGACCTGAAGGCAAGCTGCCTGCGGTGACGGAGTAAGTGTAAGGGCTGATGCCGCCGCTGGCGACGATGGTCTGCGAGTAAGCGACACCGCGATAGCCGGAGCTGAGGCTGGTGGGGCTAAGGGCCAGCGTGGGGCAGACGACCGTCATGGTGATGGTCTGCGTGGCTTTGCAAGAATACAGGGCCGTGGCGGTGACGCCGAAGCTGTAGGAACCGGTGGCGGTGGGAGTGCCGCTGATTACGCCGGTGGGGCTGAGGGCCAGGCCCGGAGGCAGCGTGCTGCCCACTGGAAGACTCCAGGTGTAGCTGCCAGTGGCGCCGGATGCACTGAGCGTGGTGGAGTAGGCGTTGGCCACGGTGCCGTTTGGCACCGTGGTGGGAGTGATGGTAACCGCGGGGCACTGCAGCGTGAGCGTGCATGCGAGTGTGCCAGGGCAGTTGTTCTGGTCCATGGCCTGGACGGTGAAGGTGAAGGTGCCGGCGGTGTCCGTGGGTGTGCCGCTGAGCAGGCCGGAGGTGCTGAGCGTCATGCCGACGGGCAGCGAGCCTGACTTGATGCTCCAGGTCTTGGTGCCCACGCCGCCGCTGCTGGAGAACTGCTGCGAGTAGGCGGACCAAACGGTGGCCGCAGGGAGAGAGGCAGGCGTGATGGTGATGGCAGCGCAGTTCACGCCGAGCACCAGCGCCTGCTGTTTGACGCAGCTGTTCAGATCGCTGACCTGGACGGTGAAATTGAAGGAACCGACGACGTTGGTGGTGCCGCTGATCAGACCTGCGGAAGAAAGCGTGATGCCGGAAGGCAGCGCGCCGGATGCGAGGGACCAAGTGTAGGGTGTGGTACCGCCGCTCACGGTGAGCTGCTGGCTGTAAGCTACGGTGTCCGTGGCCTGTGGCAGGGTGGTGGGCGTGACGCTGATGGCCGGGCAGCTGAAGATGATGCTGCAGGTGCGTGTGCCTGTGCAGCCTGCGGTGTCGGTGGCGGTAACACCGAAGGTGTAGGTGCCGGGAGCGACCGTCGGTGTGCCGCTGATGACACCGCTAGTGCTCAGGGTGAGGCCGGCAGGGAGGGTGGAGCCGCTGTTCAAGCTCCAGGTGTAGGTGCCATTGCCACCGCTGGCAGTCATGGTCTGGCTGTAGGCCTGATACTGGCTGCCAGCGGCCATGGTGGAAGGACTGACGGTGATGGCAGGGCAGTTCACATGAAGCGTGTAGCTGCGGGTGCCGGAGCAGGAGGCGCTGTCGGTCCCCTGCACCACCACGGTGTAGTCGCCCGGTAGCGCGGTGGGAGTGCCGCTGAGGAGACCTGCGCTGCTGAGGCTCATTCCGGCAGGCAGGGAGCCGCTCTTGATGCTGAAGGTGTAAGGCGATGTGCCGCCGGTCCCATCGAGCAGCACGGCCGAGTAAGCGGCAAACTGCTGGGCATTGGAAAGGGTGGAAGGAGTGAGCGAGATCGTCGGGCAAATGACCTTGATGCTGAGGGCCTGGGTGGTGACGCAATTGTTCACGTCACGAGCACGCACGGTGAAGTTGTAAGTGGCGGGAGCGGAACCCGGCGTGCCGCTGATGACACCGGCGCTGCTGAGGCTCATGCCGGTGGGCAGCGCACCAGTGGTGATGTCCCACACGTATGGAGCGGTGCCGCCCGCGGCGTTCAGCGTGACCGAAGTGTAAGCGGCGTACTGAGGTGCATCGGCGAAGGTCTTGGGAGTGATGTTGAAGGTGGGGCAACCCACGGTGAGTGAGTAGGTGCGGGTGCCGACGCCGCTGTAAGTGTCGCTGGCACGCACGGTGAAAGGATAGGAGGTCGGAACCGAGGAAGGAGTGCCGCTGAGGAGGCCGGTGGTGGAGTCCAGCGTCATGCCGGCGGGCAGGCCGTTGTTGCCGCTGGAGGTCGCGGTGTAACGAGCGAGGGCTTCTGCGGCGGAGATGGCGCGGCTGTAGATTGCGGGTTCATCGAGCGCTCCGATCCAGCAGGTGCTGGTGGTGGAGCCACCGCCCATCACGAGAGGCTGGGAGGAGTGACTGATAGCCGTGGTGAAGGCTTTCGTCGCAGCCTGCACACCATTGACATAGATGAACAACGCGGTGCCGTCATACGTGGCCACGACATGGTTCCAGGCGTTCACGGTCAGCGTGGCGTCCACGAAGTCGGAGACCGAAGCGACGGTGGAAGGACGGTTGATCCAGAAGCGCGTGGTGCTGGTGCCGCTGCGCTGGATCAATCCGTAGCCATCGGTCGGAGAGGCGCTGTTCGTGCTCTTTTGGATGATGATCTGATCGGCCGCGGGTGTGGCGCTGGCGGGTTTCACCCAGGCTTCGAGTGTGATCTGAGTAGGACGCATGACCGACTGGTCGGCGACCTGGAGGTAATCGTTGGTTCCGTCAAAGCTGAAGGCCTTGCCGACGAGACCGGTGGTGAAAGCCACGCCGTTGATCAAGGCGGCGTTGTTGCTGGCGATGATTTCCGCACCGCCGCTCTCACCGGGCCAGAGAGCCGCTGTGCCAGTGAGAGGCGCAGGTCCGACGCTCCAGGCATAAGGCGAGGTGCCGCCGGAGGCTGCGAGGCTCTGGGAGTAGGCGGCGTATTGGGTCGCGGCAGGCAGAGTGGCCGGAGAGACGGTGACGATGGCGTTCGCCAGGGTGAGGATGTAGTTCTGCGTGCCGGAGCAGCCCTGGCTGTCGGTGCTGCGGACGGTGAAGGAATAGTTGCCGGGAGCGGCGGAAGCGCCGGGGGTGCCATTGATGAGGCCTGCACTGCTCATGGCCATGCCGTTTGGCAGAGCACCGCTGCTGATGGCATAGGAGTAACCGCCGGAGCCGCCGCTGGAGGTAAGCGTGAGCGGATTGTAGGCGACATACTGCGTGGCCACAGCGACGGTGCCGGGGCTGATGGTGATGACGGGGCAGCCGCGGAAACCGAAGTCGATGGTGTTTTCCGTGTTGGTATTGCCCGTGCTGCCAGGCTCGCCGCCAGCGGTGAGGGTGATCACAGGGCTGATGACAGCGGTGTTGATGCCGCCGGTCTGGCTGCCGTTGCTGTCATTGTCGCGGCCATCGTCCAGAGTATCGACCACACCGGAAGCGAGCGGATAGGCGGCAGGCGGCGTAGGCACGCGCACACGATAGTTCGCGGGCTGATAAACCGTGAAGCCGTAGGCACCGGAGCTGTTGGTGGTGGTGGATGCGATGACGGTGTTCACCGAGCCATCGAGAAGCTCGACGGTGACACCAGCGCCGACGCCGGTTTCCGTGCCGCTGCTGAAAACACCGTCGTTGTTGGCGTCGACAAAGAGCTGATTGCCAAGCTGGATGCCGGAGAACAAACCGAAGTCGATGCTGAGCTCGGTGTCGGGATTGGTGTCTCCGTCATTGGTGGGCTCCGTGCCGGTGGCGAGAGTGATGACAGGGCTGTAGATGAAGGAACCGGGGCCGCCGGGCTGGCTGCCGTTGTTGTCATTGTTTACGCCGTTGTCCAGCGTGACCACATTGCCGCCAGTGGCCTGGATGCTGGCGGGCGGTGTGACACGAACCACATATTTGCCAGCAGCGAGGCCGGTGAAGTTGTAAGCGCCGGCGGAGTTGGTGGTGGTGGTGGCGACCAGGAGGTCATCGGCGTCCCCAGCGGTGTCGTTGGCGCTGGTGAAGAGATCCACCGTGACGCTGCTGATGCCGATCTCGGTGGTGGCACCGGTGTCGCGGACGCCGTTCTTGTTGGCATCGTTCCAAACGAGATTGCCGATGGTGAGCGTGGCGGTGGTGTTGACCTGGCAGAGATAGACAAGGTCAGCGGCGACGGCATTGGTGGCGCTGCCGCCGGAGAGAGCGAGCGTGGCGGTGTCGATCTGCTGAGAGGTGGCGCCATTGGCCACACGGAAGTGGTAGGTGAACTGGCGCCACAGGGGCTGCGTGGAACTGGCTGTGGCTTCGCTCCAGTTGTTGTAATCGGAAGCACCAAAAGCGGAGTAGGAGATGGTGCCGCCGTTGTAGCCGCAGCACTGGCTCACGCCAGGAGCGGTGGCGCTCATTTCACCCTGCGGCACGGTGTAGTATTGATACAGGCCCGGGGTGGCGCCGGTGATGATCTGGAAGATCTGGGCGTTCGCTCCAAGATTCCACAGGATGGAGGCAGCGCCAGAGGAGGCGCTGGTGGCCCAGACGCTGAGTTCGTATTCCTTGCCGGCCTGCAGCACGCTGCTCCAGCCGCCACCGCCCGCGGGCATGAGATTGACGGCGGAGTTTGTGCCCTGCAGCAGGACCATGCGTTTGCCGTGGCGGCTCTTCACGCTTTCCATCCAGGAAACTTTGGAACCGGTGGTGCCGACGCTGACCTGCACGCGCTGGATGGGCTCGCCCACACCGCTGGTGCCATTGGTGCCGCCGACCCACTGGAAGGCATTGATGCCGGTGCCCATGGATGTGCCGGTGCCATCATAGCTGAGCACGGTGGTTCCGGTGCCTGTGGTGTTTGGCAGCCCTTGGAATTCGAAGCTGGGATTGTCGATGAGGTTGGTGATCTGGCATGGGTTCGAATTGGCAAAACCAATGTCGATGGTGCTGTTCGCGTCGGCGTCGTCTCCATCCACTCCAATGCCTGGCTCCGTGCCGGGAGAGAGAGTGATGAGCGGTGTGTAAACGGCGAGGCCAGAGACGGCCTGAATGCCGTTGTTGTCGTTGTCCACGCCGTTGTCCAGATTGACCTGATTGGTGCTGGCCTTCGGGTAGTAGGTCGGCGGCGTGGAGATGCGCACGTAGCAGGTGCCTGGAGCGAGGCCGGTGAATGAATAGGCACCATTCGAATCGGTGGTGGTGGAGCCGAGCAGCACGTCATCGCCGCTGCCGTTGTTGCCCACGCCATTGACGCCGGGAGACCAGAGTTGCACCGGCAGGTTGGGCACACCGCTTTCCGTAGAGCCGCGGAGGCCGTCGTCGTTCATGTCCACCCAGACGAGATTGCCGATGGTCATGCCCTTGATGTTGAAGGTGACCGCAGTGGCGATGCTCTGGCAGCTGTAAGCATCCGTGGCGCGCACGGTCACGGTGTAAGTGCCGAGCGTGGTGGGGGTGCCGCTCACGGTGCCGTCTGAGGCGAGGCTGAGTCCGGGTGGCAGCGTGCCGCTGACCAGGGCGAAGCTGTAAGCGGATGTACCACCGCTGGCGGTGATGGTAGCATTGAAGCTGGTCTTCAGATATCCATTGGCAGGCGCGGTGCCGCCCACGGTGATGACGGGGCAGACCGGCGTGACGGTGTAGGAGCGAGAGCCGGAGCAGCCGTTCGCGTCCGTGGCCGTGACGGTAAAGGTGGCAGGTGCGGAGGAGGTGGGCGTGCCGCTGAGGACGCCGGTGCTGCTGGCGATGCTGAGCCATGAGGGCAGGCCGCTCGCGCTCCAAGTCAGCGGTGTCGCGCTGGTGCCGGAAGAGGTGATCGTCTGCGAATAGAGGAAGCCGATGGTGGGAGCAGTGAGGGAGGAGGGATTGAGAGTGATGACCGGGCAGACGCGCAGAGGAATCGTGGCCGTGGCGCTGCAACCCAGGCTGTCCGTGGCCGTGATGACGATGCTGCTGGCACCCGCCGTCGTGGGTGTGCCGCTGAGGACGCCGGCGGAGGAAAGGGAGAGGCCCGCAGGCAGAGTCGCGGCCTGAACTGACCAGGTGTAGGGAGCGGTACCACTGCTGGCGCTGAGGGTCTGGCTGTAGCTGGTGCCGGCCACCACGGTGGGCAGTGAGGAGGGAGAGATGAGGATGGCAGGGCAATTCCGCAGACCGATGTCAATGGTGTTTTCGACATTGGACGTGCCGGTGGTTCCGGGTTCGCCCGCGAAGGTGAGCGTGAAGGTGGCGCTGTTTACCGCCGTGCCTGCTCCGCCGGGCTGGCTGATGGCGTTGCTGTCATTGTCGACTCCATTGTCTGAGGACACACCGTTCAGCGCCATGAGCTGAGTGGCGCCCGGTGTGACGCGGACGTAATAGACGCCGGACTGGAACACCGAGAAGCCGTAAGCGCCGCTGCCATTCGTGGTCGTGCTGGTGATGATGACGTCATCGCCATTGTAGGCCACATTGTCCGCGCCGCGAGACATCAGCGCAACGGTGACGCCAGACACGCCGCTTTCGCTGCCACTCTGATAGAGACCGTCGCCGTTGGCATCGAGGAAAACGAGATCGCCAATGCTGATGCCGGAGAAGAGGCCGAAGTCGATGCTCAGATCGGTGCTGGCATCTGTGTCCCCGTCGTTCACGGACTCGGTGCCGGGAGTGAGGTCGATCACGGGGCTGTAAAGAGACGTGCCGGGGCCGCCGGGCTGAGCGCCGTTGTTGTCATTGTCCACGCCATTGTCGAGGGTGACGGGTGTGCCGCCGGTGACGGGATTGGAAGAAGGCGGAGTGACCACCACGTAGTATTTACCGGGAGACAGGCCCGAGAAGGAATAGGCACCGGAGGAGGTGGTGGTGAAGATGGTGCCGATCTGCGTGTCCGCCGCGCTGCCGGTGCCGCCGATGGCATTGTCCGTGCCCGGGCTGAAGAGCTTCACCTGCGCTCCGGCGAGACCCGTTTCAGAGGCGTCCTTGAGGCCGTTGTTGTTGGCGTCATTCCACACCAGATCACCGATGGTGATGGAATTGACATCGACGGAGTAGGAGCGTGTCTGCGAGCAGTTGTTGGCGTCGGTGACGGTGATGTTAAAGGCTGCGGTCTGCACCGTGGTGGGAGTTCCGGTGATGGCACCCGTGGTTCCGTTCAGGCTGAGGCCGTCTGGCAGAGCGCCGTCGCTGACCGCCCAGACATAAGGAGCGACGCCATTGGTAGCGCTCATATTCTGGCTGTAAGGCACCGCCACACTGCCACCGGCGAGGATGGAAGGAGCGATGGCAATGATGGGGCATGAAGGAGTGACGGTGAATGTGCCGGAGCCCGTGCAGGCATTGGAGTCCGAGGCGCGGATGGTGAAGGTGGCGGGCACCATGTTGGTGGCGATGCCGCTGATGACACCGGTCACATTGTTGAGTGTCAGGCCGGCAGGCAGCGAACCGCTGGTGAGCACATAGGAATAGGGCCCCTTCCCTCCCGTGGCGCTCAGCGTCTGGCTGTAGGCCGCGTTCATCGTCGGAGTGGCGAGGGTGGCGGGAGTGATCGAGATGGTGGGGCAGACGGGATTCAGCGTGTACTGGCGCGATCCGGTGCAGAGATTGATATCCGTGGCGGTGACGGTGAAGGTGGCCGAGGCGGTGCTGGTGGGAGTGCCGGAGAGGACACCGGTGGTCGGGTCCAGGGAGAGCCAGGCCGGCAACGAGGTGGCGCTGAAGGTCAGCGGTGTGGCGGTGGAACCGGTGGCGGAGATCGTCTGGGTGTAGGCATTGCCAACCAGCGGTGTCGGCAGCGTGGCGGGATTCACCGTGATGACGGGCGCGATTTTGATCTGCACCAGCTGGTCTCTGACGCACAAGCTTGCATCGATGACACGCACCGTGATGCTGGTGCCGTTCACGCCATTGGTGGCAGCGGTGGGTGTACCGGAGATGACACCCGCGCTGCTCAGGCTGAGCCCCGCAGGGAGGGTGCCCGAAGAGAGGGTCCAGGTGTACGGAGTGGCCGAGCTGCCCGTGGCGCTGAGTGTCTGGGAGTAAGGCGTGCCGATGGTGCCATTGGCCAGCGTGGTGGGAGTGACGGTGACGACCGGGCAGGAGCGGAAGCCGAAGTCGATGGTGTTTTCAAAGCTCGTGCTGCCGGTGGAGCCAGGCTCCTTGCCAACCGCCAGGGTGAAGACGGCGCTGACGGAGTTCGAACCCGGTCCGCCGTCCTGCACTCCGTTGCTGTCATTGTTCACGCCATTGTCGGCGGTGACCGAAAGGGTGGCGGAGCTGTAGGCGCTGGGCGGTGAAGGAACATTGACGCGATAGGTGCCCGGTGCGCAACCGCCGAAGAAGTAGGCGCCGCTGGCATCTGTGACCGTGCTCAGGAGGAGGTGGCCGTTGGTGCCGTCCAGAAGCTGAACGGTGATGTTCGGAACGCCGGACTCCGTGGCGGACTGGAAGAAGCCGTCGCCATTGATGTCTGCAAACACGAGGTCGCCCACGCTCACGCCATCGCTGAGTGCGAAGTCCACGGAGAATTCCGTGTTGGCGTTGGTGTCGCCATCATTCACCGGCTCGGTGCCGGGAGAGAGGGTGATCATGGGGCTGTAGATCGGCGTGCCGGGGCCGCCGGGCTGCATGCCGTTGTTGTCATTGTCCACGCCATTGTCCAGAGCCACGACCACGCCGGAAGTCGAAGGCAGAGAGGCCGGCGGAATGACCTGCACGTAGTAGGTGCCGGCAGGAATGGAGCTGAAGACATAGGAACCGCTGCTCGTGGTGGTGATGGGCGAAGAGATTTCATAGTCCGCATTCACGCCGGTGCCGCCGCGCACGCCATCCGCGCCAGGATGGAAGAGATGCAGCACGGCGCCCACAGCACCGGGCTCGCCAGCGTCTTTGATGCCGTTGCGGTTGGTGTCCTGCCACACGGCATTGCCGAGGCAGAGGCGGGCGTCGGCCACCGCCACGCGCTGGAACACCATGGAGTCTTCCACGTTGTAGGGGTTGTTGCCATACACGCCCATCATGGTGCCGTCAGCGGAGATGCCGTCGCCACCGTTGTAGATGTTCCAGAAGGAGTAGGTGCTGTCCTGCCCGACGTGGCCGTCTGAAACGAGCAAGTCGGAGATGCGGGTGTACAAATCCGTGGGTGTGTCCCACATCACTGCAAAGCTGCCGGTGGAGGCGCTGCTGTACATGGTGCCGAGCACTCGGCCGGTATCGCTCACCGCACCAACAATGCCACCCAGGGTGTCCTGCGAGAGGATGCGGGGGAGATTGGTGCGGAGGCTGGCCTGAATGTCATACACAAACGGCGTGGGCACGCCGGAAAGCTTCTGGCTGGAAGCGATGTAACGACCGTTTGGACTGACGCGGCCCACATTCAGGGAGCCGCCGGAGAAAGTGACCACGGTGGTGGTGTAGCCCGCGGAGGGGCTGCCGCTGAGGACCTTGCCGACGCCGCTGCTGTCTGTGACAAGCAGTGTGGTGCCATCGGCAGAGGCATCGACCACTTCACGAATGCCGGCGATGGCGGTCCAGGAGCGGTTGGTGAGATTCCAATAACCGCCCTGGGAGAGGACAGGGCCGCCGGGTCCGTCGGGGTCCACGGTGCCGAAGGCATACGCGCTGTCACTGGTCAGAGCGGAAGGAAGGGCGCTCATGCTCGCATTCGAATCATACTGAGTCAGGAGGCGCACGCTGGTGCCGGTGGTCTGGCTGTAGTACCATGGGATGATGCTGACCTTGGCGCCGGTGGTGAATTTTTCGTAGCCGACGGCATTGCCGCTGTCATTGACATCGCGACCCATGGCATAGGGATGGGCGGAGTCGAGCAGCGGCACGTTGATGTTGATGTCCGTGAGGGTGTTGAGCAGGAAGCCGTAGGATTTCAGTCCAGTGCGGATGCCGGTGATCCAGCGGCCATTCGGGGACATGTTGTAAAGGCAGTTGCCCAGGCCGGAGTTTTCGCCGCCGAGCACATCGCGGCCCAGGCGGGTGACTTCATAGGCACCACCGATGGATTGATTGAGCGGGGTGGGGCAGCTTGACACCACATTGGAGGAAATGGTGATGCCGCGGGTGATGGAAACCTGGCAGGAGGTGGCGTCCGTGACGGTCAGCGTGACGGCACTGCTGCCTGCTGCCGTCGGTGTGCCGGAGATGGTGCCGGTGCTGGTGTTCAGGCTCAGACCAGCGGGCAGAGAACCGGTGGCGATGGCGTAGGTGTAGGGGGCGGTGCCGCCGGTGGTGGTGAATGCCTGCGAGTAGCCGCGGCCCACCATGCCCACAGGCAGAGTGCCGGGACCGACGCTGATGACGGGGCATTGGGGAGCGATGATGTAGCTTTGCGATGTGGCGCAGCCGTTTGCATCGGTGGCATTGATGACAAAGGAACGCGAGACGGGGCTCGTAGGCGTGCCGCTGAGCACACCGGTGCTGGCATTGAAGGAGACACCCGCAGGAAGCGTACCGCTGCCGAGGGCGAGGACATACGGCGAAGCGCCGCCGCTGGCCGTGATGGTCTGTGTGGAGCTGGCACCAACTGTCCAAGTCGAGGTCAGGCTGCTGAGGGAAATGACCGGGCAGATTTTAATGGTGACCGGCTGGTCCTTCACGCAGCCGCTGGCATCCGTGCTGCGGACGGTGAAGCTGCTTCCCGCTCCGGTCGAGACGGCCGGAGTCCCACTGAGGACGCCGCTGCTGCTGAGGGCGAGACCGGCCGGAGGAGTGCCGCTGACGACCGTGTAGGTGTAAGGGGCGGTGCCTCCGCTGGAGGCCAGGGTCTGGCTGTAATCCGTCCCGACCATACCCGCTGCCGCCGTGGCCGGAGTGAGGCTGATCACCGGGCAGACCTGAAGGGTGTAGGTGCTCGAAGACTGGCAGCCATTGGCATCCGTAGCGCGGAGGGTGATGCTGGTGCCGGCCGCATTGACCACGGTGGGCGTGCCGGAGATCACGCCGGTACTGGCATTGAGAGAGAGGCCGGTGGGCAAAGTACCTGCGGTCAGCGCCCAAGTGTAGGAAGAGGTGCCACCGCTGGCTGAGAGAGTCTGCGAGTAGGCAGTACCCAGCGTGGCCTGTCCGAGCATGGCGGGAGCAATGCTGATGGTGGGGCAGACCGGAGCGAGGGTGCAGGCCAGTGTCTTGGCGCAGCCATTGGCATCGGTGGCACGGACGGTAAAGGCAGCGGCAGTGGTGGTGGTGGGTGTGCCGGTGATCACCCCCGCGGAGGACATCGTGGCCCAGGCAGGCAGCGCGCCGCTGGCGATGGTGAAGGTGTAGGGGGAGGTGCCGCCGCTGGCGGAGACGGCCTGCGAATAGGCGGAGCCAACCACGGGCACGGTCAACGTGGCGGGAGCCAGCGTGATGACGGGGCAGACCTGCAGCGTCACGGTCTGCGAGCCCTGGCAGCCATTGGCATCATTGACGCGAACGGTGATGGAGGTGGCGGGACTGGCGGAGGCGGTCGGGGTGCCGCTGATGACGCCGGTGGTGGAACTGAGAGTGAGGCCCGCGGGCAGCGTGCCGCTGGTCACGGTCCAAGAACTGTAAGGAGCGGTGCCACCGCTGGCGGCGAGAGGCTGCGAGTAGGCCGTGCCGACCGTGCCCTGTGTCAATGAGGTCGGGCTGATGGTGATGGTGGGACAGGCAGGGGTGAGGGTGTAGGAACGTGTGCCGACACAGCCGTTGGCATCCGTGGCCTTAACCGAGAAAGTGGCGGAGGTGAGATTGGTGGGTGTGCCGCTGAGCACGCCCGTGGAACTCAGAGTGGCCCACGAGGGAAGCGCGCCGCTGGCGAGCGAATAGGTGTAAGAGGCAGCGCCACCTGAGGCGGTGATGGTCTGCGAATAGGCGGTGCCGACGGTGGGGGTGGGCAGAGTGGCGGGAGAGAGTGTGATGGTGGGGCACACCTGAAGCGTGAAGGTTTTGGTTCCCGCGCAAGTGATCGCGAGGGTGTCCGTCGCGGCGATCGTCACACTCACTCCTGCAGCATTGCCAGCGGTGGGAGTGCCGCTGATGACGCCCGTGGCTGCACCGAGGGACAGACCCGACGGAAGCGTGCCGCTGGTGACCGACCAGGTGAAAGTGCCCGAGCCACCGGATGCCGCGAGCGCTTGAGAATAAGCAGTGCCGACGCTGCCCTGAGCCAAGCTGGAAGTGGTGACACTGATGGCAGGGCAGCCTATGGCAAAAGTCATGGCCCGCGTGCCGATGCAGCCGTTGGCGTCCGAGACACGGATGGTGACGTTGGCGCTGCTGTTGGATGTGGGTGTGCCGCTTACAACACCGGTGCTGGTATTCAACGAAAGACCTGCCGGCAGCGAGCCGCTGATGACCGCGAAAGTGTAGCCAGCGGAACCGCCTGAGGGAGTGATGGTCTGGGAATAGGCAGTGCCCACGGTGCCGGTGGCGGGCGTGGCGGGCGAGAGTGTGATGACGGGACAGATTTGCAGGGTGATCGCTCGTGATCCCTGGCAGCCGTTGGCATCGCTCACCTGAGCCGTGATGGTGGTGGCGGGGCTGGCAGTGGCGGTGGGAGTGCCGCTGATGACGCCAGTGCTGGCATTGAGCGTCAAACCGGCAGGCAGTGCTCCGCCGGTGATCGTCCAGGAGCTGTAGGGAGCGATGCCACCACTGGCGGCCAGCGTCTGGGAATAAGCCGTGCCCACGCTGCCCGAAGGGAGCGCCGAGGGGGTGATGGTGATGGCGGGGCACTGAGGAGTGAGCGTGTAAGCCAGCGTGGCGGTGCAGGCATTGGCATCTGTGACGCGGAGGGTGAAGATGGAGGTGGCGGTGCTGGTGGGGGTGCCGCTCAGCACACCGGCAGATGTCAGAGAAGCCCAGGAAGGCAGCGTGCCACTGGCGAGAGAGACGGTGTAGGGTGCGGTGCCGCCGGAGGCGGTGATGGTCTGCGAATAGGCCGTGCCCACGGTCGCCGCAGGAAGTGTGGAGGGTGAAAAGGTGATGACGGGGCAGATTTGCAGCGTCATGGCACGCGAGCCCTGGCAGCCGTTGGCATCATTCACGCGAACGGTGATGGAGGTGGCGGGGCTGGCCGCTGCGGTGGGCGTGCCGCTGATGACGCCGGTGGTGGCATTCAGCGTCAATCCCGCGGGCAGCGTGCCGGCTGTGACGGTCCATGAGCCATAAGGCGCAATGCCGCCCGCGGCAGACAGGGTCTGCGAGTAAGCGCTGCCGACGGTTCCTGTGACCAAGGTGCTGGGAGTGATGGTCACCGTGGGGCAGACCGGAGCCACAGTGTAGGAGAGCGAGCCCGTGCAGCCATTGATATCCGTGACACGCACGGTGAAGGTGGAAGAAATGGAACTGGTGGGCGTGCCGCTGATGACACCGGTGCTGGCATTGAGTGAAAGTCCGGCTGGCAGAGTGCCGGCCGTGACGGCCCATGAGCCATAAGGAGCGACCCCACCAGACGGGGTGAGTGTCTGCGAATAGGCCGTGCCCACCGTGCCGGAGGGAAGAGTGGAAGGAGTGATGCCGACGGCCGGGCAAACCGGGGTAAGAGAGTAGCTGACCGTGCCCGCGCAGCCTTTGGCATCGGTGGCTTTCACTGTGAAGGAAGCGCTCGCAACTGTGTTCGGCGTGCCGCTCAGCACACCCGATGAACTGAGGGTGGCCCAAGTGGGAAGTGCACCGCTGGAGACAGTGAAGGTGTAGGGCGCGGTGCCTCCCGTGGCGCTGATCGTCTGGGAATATGCACTGCCAGCGGCAGGCACAGAGGGAGTGGCCGGGGAAAGAGAGATGGCAGAGCACACGCTGGTCAGGTAGTCCTCCACTTCGCCATTACCCGCCGTTCCCGTGGAGCCAGGTGTGCTAACGGAGCTGAGGCGGACTCGAATGCCTACGTTGCCAATGGTGGCACCGGCGGGAGTGGTGAAGGTGATGGTGCGCGCGCTGGCGCTGGTACCGGTGGCGATGACGACGTTGCTGGCGACCTGCTCTCCCGCATCAGTCAGCACGCCGTTGCCATTGAAGTCCACCCAGGCATTCAGGAAGGCCGAGGAGCCGCTGGTATTGGTGACCGTGGCCGTCAGCGTGGTGGACGTGCCCTGATAAATGGCGGATGGCACCACAACGCCGTCTTCGTCATCCAGGCCGGTGGTATCGTCTCCCGTTGCTGTGGTGTTGGTGTTCGCGGAATATTCGGAGTCGATCTGCGAACCGAGATAGAGCGAGGAAATGAGGGCGCCGCCCGCTGAACCGAAGGAGGCATAGTCACCGTAGTCCACCGCAGTGATCAAACCGAAGTCGATGGTGTTTTCGTTGTTGTCGCCGCCGGTGGAAAGATTTCCAGGTTCTGCGCCTTGTGTCAGAGTGATGATCGGGCTGTACACCGTGGTGCCGCGGCCACCGGGCTGTGTGCCGTTGTTGTCGCCATCGACGCCGTTGTCTCCCGCCACGGTGCTGCTGACCACAGAGTAGAGCGTGCTCGGCGTTACAGTAGCGAAGTATTTGCCGGCGCTCAATCCCACAAAGCTGTAGGTGCCGGAAGCGTCTGTGGTGGTGGTGGATGAAAGCGTGTCCGCCGCAGAACCGGTGCCGCCGATGGCATTGTCCGTGCCGGGTTTCCAGAGCTGCACGGTGACGCCGCCGATGCCGCTTTCCCCCACATCCTGGAGGCCGTTGTTGTTAATATCATTGAACACTGTGTCGCCGAGGGACAGGGTACGCGTCAGACCAAAGGTGGCGTTCACGATCCCCACCGTGCCGACGGTGACGGCGAGGCTGCCATCGACGGTGCCGTCACTGCCCGAGCCGGAGCCGAGGAACTCTCCGGCATTCAGCCAGCCATTGGGAACAGCCGCCGCTGGAGCGGTGGAACCGAGGCTGCCGTAGGAGGTGCTCAGCACGACCTTGTAAGAGGTGTTGGCCGAGGCGCCGCCGAGGATGAAGGTACCGTCACTCTTGACCGGGAAGGAGTCCACCAGATTGCCGGAGCCATCCACGAGCATGGCAAACAGCGTGCCGCTGGCATTGGTGCCGGTGCCGCTGATGATGCCGTCGGTGAGGCCGTTCGTATCATAATACACGATGCCCTTCACGCCGAGGGAGGTCACGGAGGAGGAGATACCTTCGGACAAGTCCGTGTAGGTGGCTGTGGGCAGCGGTCCCACCTTCACCGCATTCGGAGTGGAGGTGTCGTACCTGTCGATGCGGTAAACATTGGAGCCAGCGGAGCCCAGAGCATAGAGGCGGGTCACACCACCCACACCGGCGATCTGCACGGAGCTGTTGCTGGAGTAAGGAATCTGCGAGTCCACGCTGGCGGTGGTGGCGGCGGGGCCGGAGGAGTTTTCGCCGTCATCGATGAACTGGTTGAACAGCGTGTTGGTGCTGTTGATCACGGTGGAGGTGACCAGCAGGCCGTCCTGCGGACGAATGACGAAGTCACCGCCGTTGAAGGTCTGGCTCAGGTGGAAGAAGTTGGTGTAGTCGCTGTAGGCGGGCGTGCTCAGACCCAGGCCGGCGGCGTTCAGGTGCCACACAGCCACGTTGTTGTCGAGCTGGCCGCCGGCGTAGTATTCTCCATTGTAGAATGCAGCGCGCGGGAACGCTCCTGAACTGGCCGTGGCCGAGGAGGGAGTGCCGGAGTTAAAAGCGACGTTTGAAAGGGCAGAACCCGTCACGAGCTGGTAGCTCCAGGTTTTGGTGACGTTGTTATAGGCCGCGGTGTACAAGCTCGCATTGTAACCGCTGGATCCGGTGGAGGTGGCCAGCCAGTAGAAGCGGCGGTTAAGCCAGTCGAGCGCCAGACCGTTCATCCACGCATCCGTGGCGCTGGCGTTGAAGCCAGGAGAGGCCGTGTTCAGATTGAGGATGCCCGGTGTCACCGAAACGGTCGGCGAGGCGGAGTTGGGATTGTAAACGGAGATCTCATCCAGATAGAACTGGGAACCCACCGCACGGATGGAGTAGAAGTAGTCACGGAAATTGGACGAAGGCGCCACGATGGTCGTGGTATAATCTTCCACTTCACCGTAGCCGCTGGCACCCGTAGCACCAGGCGAAGCGACCGAGGTCAGACGGAAGCGAGCGCCCACGGAGCCGATCGTAGCCGTGCTGGGCACATCGAAGTAAAAGGTCTGGAAGTCTCCGGAGGTGCCGTCATCCACCACGGAATCGGAGATCACCTGCTCGGTGGATTCGAGAGTGCCGTTGTTGTTGAAGTCCACCCAGCCATTGAGGTAAGCGGGCGCGCCGGTGGTGTTGTTGAGCTTGACGGTGACCGCCACGCCTGCCTGGCCCTGCACCAGAATGGCCTGCAGGGTGACACCGTCTTCATCGTTCACATTCGTGATGTCGTCACCCGTGGCCGCCAGATTGGTGACCGCGGTGAACTCATTGTCTTCCAGATCGCCGATGCCGAGTGCGATGGAGTTGTAGCTGCTGGCGTCCGCAAAACGCGAAAAGTCCCCATGGTCGGATGCGGGGACGATGGTGAGCGCGTAGTCTTCGACTTCACCCGTGCCGGCGATACCGCTGTCCCCGGGAGAGGCAATGGAGGTGAGCCGGAAACGCACGCCAACCGCCGCGGCGGCCGAAGCAGCCGGAACGGTGAAGGTGTAGGTGCGGGTGGCGCCGCTGGTTCCGGTGGCGACGACATCATTGACCGCGATCTGCTCGCCCACATCGGTGAGGAGGCCGTTGTTGTTGAAGTCGATCCAGCCATTGAGGTAGGCGTCCGCGCCGGTGGTGTTGGTCACGTTTACGGTCACGCTCACGCCGGACTGGCCTTGGATGACGGAGGCGGGCAGGGTTACGCCGTCATCGTCGTCGGTGTTGTTGGTGTCGTCCCCGGTGGCTGCAGCGTTGGCCAAGGCAGGGCCTTCGCTGTCCACCAGGGCGCCCATGCGGAGGGCGGTGGAATAGCTGCTGCCTGCGAGACCGAGGCCGGAGTCATCGCCGAAGTCGGTGGCGGGAAGAATGGTGATGACGTTGTCCTCCACTTCGCCATTGCCACTGAGGCCAACGGAGGTGGGGGAGCTGGTGGAGGTGAGGCGAACGCGAATGCCCGCCGTACCGAGAGACGCCGCCGCAGGCACGGTGAAGGAGATGACCTTGCTAGAATTGGACGTACCTGTGGCAATGATCGTATTGGTGGCAATCTGCTCACCGCTGTCTGTAAGCAGGCCGTTGCGGTTGTAGTCGATCCATGCGTTCAGATAGACCGAAGAGCCGCTGGTGTTGGTGACAATGGCCGTGATGCTGCCGGTGGCACCGGCCACGAGGTAAGCCGGGAGGACGACGCCGTCTTCGTCATCGCTGCCCGTGGTGTCGTCCCCGGTGGCGGTGGCATTGGCCGTGATGGCGGTCTCACTGTCGACGGTGGGCCCAAGCCTGATGGAGCTGACGGTGGTGCTGCTGGCGCTGGCAAAGACCGAGTAGTCACTGAAATCCGTGGCGGCCTCGGTGGTGGCTGCCGAGGCAAGGAACAGGGCGGCGAAGGCAAAGAAAGCGCGTCCCAGCCTGGCACAGGACCTCTTTACGCGCGTGGGAGCGCGTAGAATCGCGGCAGTCAAGTCCCCGCCTTCTTGGGAAGCGGAGAGTTGATGCTTGTATTCTGGAGACAAATCCATGTAATTTCGTGAATAAAGCCATCTTAACCATACCAATTATAATTTCAATAGAAAGAAGGGATTTATTTAACTTTTCCTAATCACCCCGTTTTTATCCCCCCAAAATCGCAAAAAAAGGTTCACTCCGAGGCTCGACACACCAGCGAATTCCCTTATCCTCGGCACCCCCCTCAAAAAAGTGGCACTCATGAGCAAAAAAATCGTCCTCGCATACTCCGGCGGCCTCGACACCTCCGTCCTTCTCTCCTGGATCAAGGAAACCTACAACGCCGAAGTCATCGCCTTCTGTGCCAACGTCGGTCAGGACGACGAACTCAAAGGTCTCAACGCCAAGGCCAAGAAGACCGGTGCCTCCAAGATCTACATCGACGACCTGCAGGAGGAGTTTGCTTCCGACTTCATCTACCCGATGATCCAGGCCGGGGCCATCTATGAAGGCGAGTATTTCCTGGGCACCAGCATCGCCCGCCCGCTGATCGCCAAGCGCATGGTGGAGATCGCCAAGGCCGAGAAGGCCGGATTCATCGCCCACGGTGCCACGGGCAAGGGCAATGACCAGGTGCGCTTTGAACTGACCGCCGCCGCTCTGGCGCCGGAGATTGAAATCATAGCCCCCTGGCGCGACGAGCGCTTCCGCACCGAGTTTCCCGGCCGCGCCGAGATGATCGCCTACTGCGAAAAGAAAGGCATCCCTGTGCAGGCCAGCGCGAAGAAGCCTTTCTCGATGGACCGCAACCTCCTGCACATCAGCTACGAGGCGGGCATCCTGGAAGACCCGTGGTTTGACGCCAGCGACCCGAAGTACAAAGGCTACTTCAACACGCTGTCCGTCTTCCCTGAAGACGCCCCGGACAAGGCGGAAACCGTGATCCTCGAATTTGAAAAGGGCAACTGCATCGCCGTGAACGGCAAGCTGCTCTCCCCGCTGGGAGTGATGAAGATGCTCAACAAGCTGGGCGGCAAGCACGGCGTGGGCCGCGTGGACATGGTGGAAAACCGCTTCGTCGGCATGAAGAGCCGCGGCGTGTACGAAACCCCCGGCGGCAGCATTTTGCACTTCGCCCATCGCCAGATCGAAAGCCTCACGATGGACCGCGAAGTGATGCACCTGCGCGACAGCCTGATTCCGAAGTACGCCACGCTCGTTTACAACGGCTTCTGGTACGCACCAGAACGCCTCGCGCTGCAGGCCCTCGTCACCGAAAGCCAGAAGAAGGTCAGCGGCACCGTGCGCATCAAGCTCTACAAGGGCAACATCATCCCCGCAGGCCGGAAGAGCATCTTCAGCCTGTACAACCCGCAGATCGCCACGATGGAAGCGGACCCGACGAAGGCCTACAACCAGGACGACGCGACCGGCTTCATCCGCCTGAACGGCCTGCGCCTGAAGACGGGCGCGATCCGGGACCGGAAGAAGTAAGACGACGCGAGTTCAACGCTCAAACCTTTCAACGCCGCAGAGGAGACTCTGCGGCGTTGTTTGTTTTCTGTATTTGCTGGTGTGCGGTCAGCCAAGGTTTGAGAGCATTTGTCATGGCGAGGACTGGTCTAAAATTCGGGTGAGATTTATCGAATGGTTTCAGACTTGGAAAGGTGGTCCAGAGATGCCAGGGCACAGATCGCTGGCGCTTTTTCTGCCAGATCTTAAGCTCGGTGGCATGTCGCCTCGCATCGAGATCAACAGGAGTGCCGTCGAAGGCGGGATCAGGACTCTGCTGGGCAGACGCTCGCGGCGTGCATGGCAGGTGGTGATTCTACTGGTGATTCTGTCCGTCCCCGGCGTGTATGCCTGGAGAGCGAACGGAGACGGAGCAAAGCTGACCGTCGGGGACCAGTCGTATCCGCAGGCAGCAGTGCTTTCCGCGAAGGTCTTTGCGCTGCTAGCGGTGACTACCATGATCGCCGTGCCGCTCATCATCATCCAGCGAAGTCACGAGCGAAAAATGATTCTGGACATGGGTGCAGCCTGGGAAAAGAGATCCGGAGGCAAGAGTGTGGTAGAAATCTTGGGCGACCAGATCCGCCACCAGGCCCAAGGAGAGGAAAAGCTCATCTCGCCCCTGGAGGTCAGAGATCTTTTGGAAGGGAAACGGTATGCGGTTCTTGTTTGCGCGGATGCGACATCCCAAGAGAGCTTCTTCTTTGCGGTGGACCGAAAAGAAGAGGAGTTTGTGGAGGCTCTAAAGAAAATGAGCCCGCAAATTTCGCGGTCGTTTTCTTGAACAGGCACGCTCAGGCCCCCCCTGCCCTGCCTTGGCCTACCAAAGCATGAAGCCGGTCTCGCCAGCGAGGCGGACGCGTGCATTAAACATCATGATCAGAGCGCCGATGCCGTAGGTCAGATTGGTCATTCCCATCCAAAGAGGGATGGCAGAGAGCGGCAGGAGGGAGGTGCGCGGAGGGATGATGGCGGGATAGATGCGGTTGAGGAAGAAGACTCCCGCTGCAGTCGCGGCCAGAAACACGAGCGCCAGCAGCCAACGGCAGCATCTGCTCTGGCACATGAAACCGTACATTGCCGCCAGACTGGCGGCATACCAAACCAAGGCACCGGCAAACCAGGAAAACAGCTCGTGAAACAGAAGCAGCGTGATGACGACAGAGCCAAGAATCATATGCGTCCACATGATCTTGCGCGTGAAGTCGATTTCTTCACGGTTCCTGGTTCCACGATTGCGCTGTACATCAAGCATGCAGCATCACTGTGGGGTTGGGGCGCTTTCGTCCATGTTGTCTTTGATGAGGATGCCTGTCTTTTGAGGAAAGGCGAGCCACGGGCTGCCTTTGGGCATCTTACGTCCGCAGTCCATACAAAGGTTTGACGTAATGAGTACATTTTTCACAGCGCCCTCGCCCCAGATGGCGGGCGTGGAAAGCCCCGAGAAGGTGTTTCCGGTGAGCACCATGCCATTCACGCCGGCCTCCAATTTCACGCCGGTGCCGGCGTCGATGCTCATGGGCTGCGCACCTTCGACCGGGCGTTTGTTTTGTCCCGCTCCAATGAATGAATTGGTAAAGGTGTTGCCTGAGACGGTGTTGCGCTCGGACTCGGCGGAAGCGCGCACGGAGAACTGGTGCACGAGGACGAAGGTGTTGGCGCTGAGGGTGCAGCCGCAGGCGTCCCGAAGATCGATGCCGCCCTGCAGGTGATGGGCTATGACGTTGGCGCTCAGAGTGATGCCGTAGCAGTCGCGATCCAGGATGATGGCAGTGCCATTGCACTCCTCAATCATGTTGCCGCTCACGACGGAGCCGTAGGTGTTCTCAATGATGATGCCATTTCCAAGATGGTCATCAATGTTGTTGCCGTTCATGCAAAGATTGAAGGCGTCATAGCAGTGCAGGGCGTCCTGGTTTTCCTCAAAGTGGCAGGCGTTTACGATGATGTCGTGGCCGCCATGGATCTCGATGCCGCTTTTCTTGTTATAGGTAAGAATGCAGTCCGCGACGCGCGGGTCCTCCGTGCAGTTCTCCATGTGAATGCCGTGGCCGCCGTGATGGTCGATGGAGACGCCTTCAAAATAGATCTCCTGGATGCCTTCGGCAAAGACGCCGTCTCCACTTTGTGCCGTGCCGCTGATGCGAAGGTCTGCCATCTGTACACGCCACAGTCGGGCCTTGGCGTCTTGATCGAGGTTCGGGGGGCGCAAGATGAAAGCGGGCTCTCCCGTGGCGTTTTCATTGACGATGTGAGTAGCCGCACCGCTGCCAACGATCCGGGTCTCCGCAGTCTTCACCCGCAGCGGCTGCGTGATGACATAACGCCCCGGCGGTATGGACAGGAGTCCTCCGCCCTCAGGCAGGGAGTCCAGCGCCGCCTGCAGGGAGGGATAATTGGAAGCATCCACGGTGGTCACCGGGGGAATAGTCTGGGCATGCAAGAGAACTGCCGACGCCAGGAAGACGGAAAGAAGCGATCTCATCCCAAACAAACGTAACGGTATTAAGTTTTCCCTCTCAAAGAGGATACTAAAATTTAGTTCATGGCGCTTTTTGCTCCAACGAGCCGCAGTATTTCCAGAAAAAATCTGATATTCCATACATCCAATTAGTTTCTGCTTTTCGATAGACGGCAGTCGAAAAGTTAAATTAGGTTTCCCGATTATGAAAAACGCGCTCATTCTCCTCGCCACCATCAGCCTTCCCTGTCTGCTGCAAGCGCAGATAGCGGAGGACGTGGAACCCGCCCCTGTTGCTCCGCCAGCCATGAGTCCTGCGCAGGTGGCTCCGGACCTAAGTCCGGCGCATTTCGGCGCATTGACGTTTTACTTTGAGAATGATGCCTTTGCCGGCACGGACCGCGACTACACCAATGGCGCACGCATCAGCTGGACCTCGCCGAGCCTGAACAAGTTCAGCGACGACACCGCCGCGGGTGGTGTGGCAGGATACTTTGACGACGCCCCGTTCATGGGTGACTCCGGCTACACACGCAATGTGGCGGTATTCATCGGTCAAAGTCTGTTCACGCCAGTAAACACCAAGACGAACATGCTGGTGCCCAACGAGCGCCCCTATGCCGGATGGCTCTACGGGGGTCTGGGGCTGGTGTGGAAAACGCCGCGGGTAAAAAACACCTTTGTGCTGAACCTCGGTGTGGTGGGCCCCTGGGCCATGGGGGAGGAGACGCAGCATGCCGTGCATCAGGCGCTGGGACAACGCTCTCCGCAGGGCTGGGACAACCAGCTGCGCAACGAGATCGGCATCAATGCCTCCTATGAGCGCAAGTGGCGCTTCCGCAGCAATCCTGAAGGCAGCGGTCTGGCCTGCGACTTCCTCCCCTATGCCGGGGCCACGGTGGGCAATGTCTATACGCTGGCAGATTTGGGCGGCGAGTTGCGATTTGGCTACAATCTGCCCGATGACTTTGGCACCAGCGGCATCAGTGATGCAGCCACCACGCCGACGCCGGTGGAAGGCATGGGCGCCAGAACCTGGATGCACCGCTTTGGCGTGCATATGTTTGCCCGTGCTGAAGGACGCGCCGTGGCCCGCAACATCTTCCTGGACGGCAACACCTTCCGCAGCAGCCACTCGGTGGACAAGAATATCTTCGTCGCGGACCTGTCGGTGGGCATGGCCATGAACTGGCGGAATTCGAAGCTCAGCTACGCCTTCATCTACCGCACCCGCGAGTACAAGGGCCAGGCGGAAGGGCAGCTGTTTGGCTCGGTGATGCTGAGCATTTTCTTTTGAGCGGATTCTCGGTTCGAAGTTCCTGGTTGCTGGTGATTGGTTCGAGGGCTTCGCGGCGCATCAGGTGCCGCGAAGCCCAACCAGCTGAGCCGACAGAGGCTCTGTGCGTAATTTGCGGCGAGATACAGCAGGCTTTGCATTTACCACACTTTCCGGCTGCAAAAGGTCTTCAGCACGCCACGTTTGCCTTCTCCCACCCATGATCAAACGCCTCACGCTCCTCTTTGCAGCCGCGCTTTCCCTCTCCGCCCACGCGGAGCCCAAGAAGCTCCTTGTCGTCACCGTCACCACCGGCTTCCGCCACTCCTCCATTGAGACCGCCGAGAAAGTCCTCGCCGAGCTCGGCCAGAAATCCGGTGCTTTCACCGTCGATTACGTGCACCAGCCCGACGGTCAGCCGAAGAACCCTGGCAAGGCGCCGGAGCGCGGCCCGAAAGACACGGATGAATCCTTCAAGGCCAAGGTCGAAGCCTACAGCAAGGCGTCTGCTGACTTCAATGAAGCCAACAAAGTCTGGGGCGACAAAATCAAGGCCTACATGGCTGAGAAGATGGCGCTGGATAAAATCAAAGGCTACGACGGTTTCGTGTTTGCCAACACCACCGGTGATCTTCTTCTGCCTGACCGCGAGGGCTTCATCAAGCTGATCGAAGGCGGCAAGGCCTTCATCGCCATGCACTCCGGCTCGGACACTTATCATCCCTTCCGGGGCTACATCGACATGCTGGGCGGTGAATTTGAAACGCACAAGTCCCAGGTGGAGATCCAGCCCATCGTGCATGATCCCGCACACCCCATCACCAAGACCGTCCCCGTTGGCTGGAAAGTCTTTGACGAGATCTACATCATCAAGACCTTCGACAAGACCAAGGTGCATGGACTGCTGGGACTGAACAGCCACCCGAACCTGGAGCAGATGCAGGCAGAGGCGGCCCAACGGAAAGAAAAGAAGGTCGAAGATCCGAAGAAGGATGCGGACCTGAAGGATGTCGAAGCCCAGAAGGGCCGCTACTACCCCGTCTCCTGGTGCAAGGAACTCGGATCTGGCCGGGTGTACTACAACTCCCTGGGCCACCGCGAAGACGTGTGGGACCCCACCTGGAAAGCCGATACCAAGGACCGCAAGAACAGCCCTGAGATCGCCGAGACTTATCAGGAGATGATCCTGGCGGGCATCAAGTGGGCGCTGAAACTGGAAGAGGGCGTGTCTACTCCAGGTAACATTCCGTGAGGCTGAAGTCAGCTTTGTCAATCAAAGGGCGCTGTGGTGACACAGCGCCTTTTTTCTGGTGTGCTACAGCGTCGATGGTGGCAGTCCGCCCGATGGCAGCGGTCCGACCGGCATCGGTCCCGGCGAGCCGGGTGGCAGGGGCGGTGGCACAGATCCAGAAGGTGAAACGTATCCAGGAGGTCGAAGGGGGACGCCCGTCAACATGTTGTAGCAACCACCTTTGCCAAGGGTGGAAGCTTCCTGATCTTGGAGGGCCATTCCCACCAGGGTACCAGCATCGAAGGCGATGGAACCTGCGGCCACGGCGTTCATGGATATCAGCGCGGCCTTCAGCAGTTTCCTTTTGAGAGGATGACCTTCCGGCAGCACCGTCACATCAATCGGCTCGCCATTCAGATATTGGAAGTAGGTCACGCAGGGGCTTTCTTCGGTGCTCGCCAGCAGCTTGCGGCGCTCCTCCGTATTCATCATCGAGAGATTGTGCACGTTCTTCTGGCACACGTCGCAGAAGCGCGTCTTTTCATCTCCCTGCATCTGCGCCCAGAGCTTGGGGCAGTTGAACGAGAGGGCCGGAAAGTCAGCGTTGGAGCTCATTCGGAAAGGAAACCCTGTTTTCGACTCACTATAGCCTAAATCAACGCAAACTGCACGCGGGTATAATCCAACACCTCGGGACAGCTGGGTTCGAAGGGGTGCGGGCGGGCGGCGGTGATGGCGACGACATCGCAGCCCGCTCGGCGGCCGGCTTCGATGCCTGCGGGGGCGTCCTCGAAGACGAGGCATCGATCGGCGGTGGTGCCGAGAAGTCGGGCGGCTTTTTGGTAGCCTTCGGGGTCCGGCTTGCCGTAAGCAACCTGCTCGGCGGTGACCATGACTTCAGGGATGGGCAGCCCGGCGGCGGTGAGACGGCGAATGGCGAGTTCACGACCTGCAGAGGTCACGACGGCCCAGCGATTGCTGGGAAGGCGGGTGATCAGTTCCTTTGCGCCGGCAATGGCAAAGATGCCTTCGACATCGGCAATCTCCATGGCTTCGACCTTCCGGCTTTCCTCCTCCACATCCGTTCCAAGGATGGCAAAGGCACGCACGGTGTCGATGGTGCGCCGCCCGTGGGACACGGCCATGATGGGGGCGGAATCACGCCCGTGGGAGGCGGCCCAGTCGCGCCAGACACGATCCACCACGGCCCGCGAGTCCAGCAGGGTGCCGTCCATGTCGAAGAGGACGGCTTGGTAGGGGCGGGAGAGGTGGAGGATGGGGGAAGAAGACATTGCGGTGTGGTTTGGCGAGGCAGAGCATCACAGGCCAGATTGCCGGGCGGAGCAGCAGGAATGCGGCAAGAACTTCAGCGGGCGCTGGAGGGGACGCTTTCCAGAACGAGCTGAAGCTCTTGACTACTTTTACAAACCTGAAACGGCTGCGGCGGCGGCGACTTCGGCGCGCTTGTCCTTGCTGAAGCGGATGTCTTCAGCGCGCTCGATGAAGATCGTGTCTTCGCAGATGTTCTTGGCGTGATCACCGACACGTTCGAGGAAGCGGGCTACGAAGATGAGGTGGATGTAACCTTCGAGCTCGGCGTGCTGGGATTCCATCACGGAAATGATTTCGCGGTCGAGCGCCTTTTCAGCGGCATCGAGTTCCTTGTCCAGCAGACGGGCGGCAGCGGCGGCATCGGGGTCGGCATTGAGGAAGGCCTGGAGGCTGATGTCGAGATTGCGGTCGCAGAGCGAATAGACGGGCTGGATGAGCTTGATCTCGGGGAACTCGGGGAGGTTGTTGATGATGCGGGCGCGCTTGGCGATGCTGGAGGCCTGGTCGGCGATGCGCTCAAGGTTGTTCGCCACACGGATGGTGCCCATGACCTGGCGCAGGTCGTGCGCGGTGGGCTGAAACTTCACGAGGATCTGCATGCCGAGCTTGTCCACGTTCTTTTCCAGTTCGTTCACATCCTGGTCCGCGGCGATGGCGGCATTGCACAGGTCGGTGTCTCGCTCCAGCAGGCCGCGCATGGCACTGGCGAGATTCTTGCGCGCCATGCTGGCCATGGCGAGAACGTCGTCACGCAGCTTGTCGAGCGAGTGGTTGAAACTGGAGAGGATGTGATCTTGCATGATGAAGAATGAACTAGTGTGACAGTTTTGCTACATGGGAATTGGGGAAGATTCCGCTGGCTGGGAGTCTTCCTCGACCTCGGCGGCGGCCCCCTTGGGATCACGGCTGGTGCGCTGGCAGAAATCGAGGTAGCCGATGATCTCAAAGGTGCCGTCGAGATGCTCCACGAGTGCGGTCATGGACTCGACCCAGTCGCCGGAATTGAGGTAATGCGTGGAGCCGACCATCTTGTTGTCAGCCTTGTGAATGTGCCCGCAGATGATGCCGATGCAGCCGCGCTGTTTGGCGAGGTTTTGCAGCTGCTCCTCATATTTGCCCACGGCGCCGATGGTGGACTTCACCTTCTGCTTCACCCAGGCGCTGAAGGAGAAAGGCTCCTTGCCGCGCAGCCGGCGGTAGCCGTTGTAGAAGCGGTTGATGCGGAGGAGGAAATTGTACCCCAGACCGCCGAGCTGGGCCAGCCAGGCGTGATTGGTGCTGACGGCGTCAAAGCCGTCCCCATGCACCACGAGGTAGTCGCCCCTGGGTGTGTGGTGGATGTGCTCGTCCGTGATGATGAAGTGCTCAAACTGGATGGGAATGAAGCGGTCCAGCACGTCATCATGATTGCCGCGGAGGTAGATGATGTCGGTGTTTTCCTTCTCCATCTTGCGCAGCACCGTGCGGATGAAGTTGGTGTGGGCTTTGTTCCAGCCGCCCATGCGGCGGAGATGCCAGGCGTCGATGATATCGCCATTGAGCACCAGCTTTTCGCAGAGGCAGTTCCGCAGGAAGTGGGAAGCCTGGGCGGCCTTGCTGTCCGGCATGCCGAGGTGGACATCGGAGACAAAGATGGTCTTGAAGCGCAGCTTTGACTTGCCGGTGGCGGGATTCAGAACTGGCGCGTCGTCATTCATCATTTCAATCAATCATGCGGTGCATCACGGATGCCAGCTCGTGCTCGAACTGCTCAATGACGCGCTCCCAGCCCAGGTCAAAGGCGGACTGGCGCGCTGCGAAGCGCAGTTCGTCATTCCGCCATTCGGAAGCGGCCACGCGGGTTTGGGCCAGAAATGCGGCCTCTTCATTGAAGGGGGCCAGCCAGCCGTTCTGCCCGGAGCGGATGAGCAAGCGCGGCGCGGCGTAGTCATAGGCCACCACGCCGAGACCGGCGGACATGGCCTCCAGCACCACGTTTCCAAAAGTTTCCGTGATGCTGGGAAAGAGAAACACATCGCCCGAGGCATAATGAGCGGCGAGGTCCGTGCCCGTGCGGGCGCCTGCATAGATGAAATCCGGGCGCTCCTGCTGGAGGGACTCCAGGCGCGGGCCATTGCCCACAATCACCATGCGAGCGGAGGGCTGCACCTGCTTGAACTCATCGAAGGCACGCACCACCAGCTCCAGATTTTTTTCCGCAGCGACGCGGCCCACGTAGAGGGCCACGGGTGTGTCTTGGTCCGCACCCCAGGTCTGGCGCAGGGCGGGATCCCGCCGCTTGGGGTCGAAGAGTTCCGTGTCCACCCCGCGTCCGAGGACGCCGACGTTTTGGATGCCCCAGCGCTCGAGCATCGCTGCAGTGTCCACGGAAGGGGTCAGGGTGCGCGCAGTCTGGTTATGGATGGCCCGCAGGACACCCTGGGCCACCGTTTCCATGCCGGGCAGGTGGTAGTCCTCCAGGTAGTTTTGAAAATTGGTGTGGAAGCCCGAGACCACGGGGATCTGGCGTTTGCCGGCCGCACGAATGGCGGAAATGCCCATGAGCGTCTCAGTAGCGACGTAGAGGGCGTCCGGCTTGTAGCTGTCCAGGATCTCCAGCATCTGGCGGGTGGAGGCAAAGCCAAAGCGGAGGCCCGGATAGCCCGGCAGCGGCATGGAGTGCATGACGTGGCGCTTCAGACCGTCGTCCCCTTCCACGGTGGTCACGACCTGCACCGTGTGCCCCCGGCGCTTCAGCCCCGCCCCGAGGGTATGGAGCGTCCGCGCCACGCCATTGATGTCTGGCGGGTAGGTGTCTGTGACGATGAGAACCCTCATGATGGGAGATATTTAACGAAAGCTGGATGAAGCGCATCCACGAAAGCACACCAACTTTGACTCCGTGACGAATCCGTCACGCTTCAATATTGGGAAGCACGCAAGTCAGTTGCGATGTGTCAGCTTCGTTGCCATCATCGGTTTGCCGGTGGTGCAGCCACGCCACAAAGCCACTTCATGAGCAAGATACTTATCGTCGAGGACGAATCGGACATCGCGGAACTCATCTCCATGCATCTCAACCGCGAGGGGCATGAGGCCATCTGCGTCAGCAACGGCCTGCAGGTGATGCCGACGGCGCTGGCTCAGCAGCCGGAGTTGATCGTGCTGGACCTGATGCTGCCCGGGCTGGACGGCATGCAAATCTTCAAACGCCTGCGCGCAGACACCCGCACGGCCACCATCCCCGTGATCATCCTCACCGCCAAAGGCCAGGTGACGGACAAGATCGCCGGCCTGGAACTGGGGGCTGACGACTACCTGACCAAGCCCTTCAGCCCGCGCGAGCTGTACCTGCGCATCAGCGCGGTGCTGCGCCGGGTGAAGAAGGTCACCCACGTTTCCGAGATCCAGCGCGGGCGCTTCATGCTGGACCGCAAAAACCTGAAGCTCTTTCTCGACGGCACCGCCCTGGACCTGACCACCATCGAATTCAAGCTGCTGACCACCCTGATGGAGAACGACACCGCTGTTCACAGCCGCGCCGATCTGCTGCGGGATGTGTGGGGCTACAACAGCGACGTGGCCACCCGTACCCTGGACACCCATATCAAGCGTCTGCGTGAAAAACTGGGTGCAGCGGGCGATCATATCGTCACCATTCGCGGCACCGGCTTTCAGTTCCAGACGGAGCTAAATGCCGCCTCCCAGCCTGCATGACCTCCCTTTCCTTCTTCCTCGCCTTGCTGCTTGGCATCTGCCTTTTTGCCTGGGCGCGACGTGAGAAGTACTGGACCAAACGCTGGGAAAGCGTGGCCAAATCTCTCGGCATGAAGGCGCGGGATGCCGAACTGCTGCCCACCCATGCCACCGCAGTTTTGAATGCCCGCCTGCATGCCGAGCAGCAGGCGGAGCAGCGCCGGGTGTTTGAGTCCCTGCTCGATGAAATCAGCCAGGGGCTGGTGCTGGTGGACGCCAATCTGCGCATCCGCTACGCCAATGCCCCGCTGAAGAAGCTGCTGCACCGCCACGAGATTCACGCGGGGCGCTCCCTCATGGAAGAAGTGCGCGACCACCAGATCTCCGATCTCGTGCAGGAGGCCATGCAAGAAAAACGGCACGCCACCCGCCGTATTCAGATGCTGCCGTCGGACGTGGGCGCCGGGTCAAATCTAGGCGGCCGGTACTTCAACGCCGAAGCCGCGCCCCTGGCTGCCGATGTCGGAGGTGGTGCCTGGCTCATGATTCAGGACGTGACAGAGTCCGCGATGACCGAGCAGATCCGCCGGGACTTCGTGGCCAATGCCTCGCACGAACTTCGCACCCCGCTGACGCTGATCAATGGCTACATCGAAATGCTGCAGGAAGATGCCGGCAAAGCCTCGCCCGTGATGAAACGCAGCCTCGACGTGATGGAAAAGCATGGCAAGCGCATCGCCCGCATCATTGAGGACATGCTCGCCATCTCCCGCCTGGAGGATGCCAGCAGCACGCTGAACATGGAGCCCTTTAACGTGCGTGACTGTGCCCGCGATGCCGCCGACCACCTCGCGCCGATGCTGGAAGGGAGGGACACCCGCATCGAATTTCATTTCCCCAAAGACGGCGGCCTCCTCACCGGCGACCGCTTTTACTGGGACCAGATCTTCACCAACCTCATCGAAAACTCGCTCAAGGAAAACACCAAGCCCGGCCTCGTCATCCGGGTCTCCGGGGAGTGGCAGGACAAAAGCTGCGTGCTCAAAGTCAGCGACAACGGCATCGGCATTCCCGCCCACGATCTGCCCTTCGTCTTCAAACGCTTTTACCGTGGCAACAAGCACCACTCCTCCACCCAGGTGAAAGGCACCGGCCTCGGCCTCTCCATCGTCAGGCGCGCCGTGGAGGCCCACGGCGGCAAGGTCGAACTCGCCAGCTCCCCCGGAATCGAGACCACATTTACCATGACTCTGCCTTTGCAGCATACGAAGGCTTGAGCACATGCGTAGAGTGTGGTTAGAAACCTCCCTGTGGAAGACCTCTTCGGCCATCGCATCTCCTACCTGCGCGTCTCCGTCACCGACCGGTGCAACGAACGCTGCCGTTACTGCATGCCTGAAGAGGAGCAGACCTGGTTCGCCAAGGAGGAGACGCTGAGCTACGACGAATTGCTGCGCGTCGTCCGCGTCGGGGCCGGCCTCGGCATCAAAAAGATCCGCGTCACCGGCGGTGAACCCCTCACCCGCCCCGGCGTGGCCGGTTTCTGCGCCGAGCTCGCCAAGATCCCGGGCATTGACGAAATCGGTATCTCCACGAATGGCACCCTGCTGGCCAAACTGGATGGCGGCGTCACCATCGCCGAGCACCTCGTCAAAGCCGGAGTCCGCACCGCCAATATCTCCCTCGACTCCCTCGACCGCGCCGTCTATCAACGCACCACCAGCCGCGACCTCCTGCCCCGTGTGATTGAAGGCGTCGATGCCGCCATTGCCGCCGGCTTCCAGTCCATCAAGTTCAACTGTGTCCTCATGAAGGGCCAGACTGAGAGTGAACTGCCCGCCCTCATCAACTTCGCCCGTGAAAAAAACGCCCTGCTGCGCTTCATCGAGCTCATGCCCGTGAGCACCCAGGAAGTGCTCAGCGAGGACAACTTCCTCCCCATTGGCATCGCCAAGCAGCTCGTCGAGCAGACCACCGGCCCCCTCATTGCCTCGCCCGATTTCAAAACCAACGGCCCCGCCGTCTATCACCACGTCCCCTCCACCGGCCAGAAGATCGGCTTCATCGGAGCGATGACGAACCTGCACTTCTGCGAGAACTGCAACAAACTCCGCCTCACCTGCGACGGCAAGCTGCGGCCATGTCTTGGGAGCTTCCTCGAGTTCGATATCCGCAGCGTCCTCCGCGCCGGCTGTACCGACCCCGAACTCGCCGCCTTCTTCCAAAACGTCGTCGCCCGCAAACCCAAGGAACACGACTTCCGCCACAACTACCAGCCCAACCGCCGCATGATCGCGATCGGGGGGTAAGTTGGAAAGCAGCGTACGAAAGTCGCGAGAGCGTCCCCGGAGTGCGCGCGCTTCAGAGCCGCTTTCGAATATCCAAAGGCCCACGCAAAGCTCCAGAGCACCTGGAGCATTGATTCGCTGCGCTTACCCTCCCGGGCAACCTTCGGTTGTCTACCTCCGCTGCGCTCTGGTTCCAAAACGCACAGCGCAAGCGTAGACAATAGGTGCGGCGACTTTACTTTTTTGGCGGGACTTCACCCCATTTCCCCAGCAAAGCTTCAACCTTCCACCGCCTCAAAATCTTTTCCACCAAGGCATGCGCAGAAGCCACATCAATCCCTGGCGATGTAGGCTCACCACGCACCCACTCCTCCACCGTGGCATCGTCGGTCATAACGTAAACCTGACACAGCCTGGTTTCATAAGAATAACGCGCCACACACGTTTCAAAAGATGTCCCTTCTCCATCAGGACTCGGAAATGGCCGACCCGTCGGAAAATTATCTGACTCCACCAGCGGGCCTTGAGGGCCACGCTCAATGGATTTGGCGAAACGCCCACCGACATACGCCCATCCAACGGACGAAGCATCGTATCGGTCATTTCTCCATTCCTTCTCGACCGGCCTCAACCCAGCCTTCTCTCTCTCAACCTCCAACTTGGACAACGGATTGATTGGCTCCAGTCTCAGATTCATTTTTCCAGGCGGCGCGTCAGGACGGTCTTTGCATCCTGCAGCCACAACACAAAACCCCGCCACAGCGACGACCTGCACCCACCTCGGGAAATGGTTTTTGTGTCTCATGGAAATGGGCAGGTTTCCGAAAATGCTTCTGTTGGAACTCTCTCTGTCTCATCAAGACTTCCACCGGGCATCTTTTTCCCGTGGTTAAAAAACACAAGTTTTAAAACGTCCCTGGCCTAAACGGGGGGCTACTCCGCCCCCACAGCAAGTGGGCCCAAAGCTCTTCAAGACGACAAAGCTCGACAAACTCCGCCAAACCATGAAATGATGCAGGAATCCCCCTGAGCCTTGCTGCAAAATCTTCGACTGTCAGGCGCACCCTCATCCGACTTATGAGAACTTCGTTGTTCATCCTCCCCCTTCTTTCGACAGCGTGCGTCACTCGCGCGGAGGAAGCACCGCCCTATGCAGGCTACCAGCAGGATCTGGCCCTTCTCCGCAGCACCCGCCGCCTCCCTGCGCCGGTGCTCAACGCATCCAGTGGTGAAGCATGCCAGGCGGCGGCGCGTCTTTTCAGCAAGGTAACGTTCGTGGGACTCAGCCGCGAGCGCGTGCATGCCATTCTCGGTGATCCCAAGACCATCAGCGATTATGGCGTCGCTCAATCACCGGAGCCCGACAGCTCGCTGAAGTACCGCTTCGACACCGGCTACGGCGGATGTGAGTACGTCATCGAGTTCCGCGCCGGAGTCGCCATCAGCCTCAAGACGAACAGCATCGATTGAATCTAGCGACGGTCATAGCCATCCACACCTACTCAATACCGAACTTTATATTGGCGGATGATTGCAAGCTGTGAAGTGCTTGAGCGCGATGCGCGTTAGGCGCGACAGCGTCCTGGAGTGCGGTCGCGCAGCGAGGCACGAGCGCAGCTACCGCTTTCGGCAGGCCTGGTAAACACACGCAGTCCATCACCCTTCTCCAAAGCAAACGCTAATCGGCAGCCACATTCTTAGCTTGCTTCGCACAGGTGCCGTTCATGGCAGGCACTTTATACGTCACCTATCGGACACAACGATGCGATGAAGCATCTCGCCGAATGTATCAGCGACCATTCGTGAAGTGGTCTTCCCTCCATAATAGTTGATGTAGTGAACAGCACCTCCGCGATCAATCACGTAGAGGTTTCCCAGCACACAGTCGGCAACAGGCAACACACCATCTTCCTTTAAATCAGTGCATATTTCCAATGTGGATAGCACAGACCCGGCATCTAAGAAGGCAGAAATGGGCAGTTTCGGGTCTCCATCAATCAATCCGCCCACATACGCACCTCCATATAGACAGGCAAAGTCCCTGTAGTCCGTGGGCAACGTTTGCCCAAGGACTCGCTCGACTGTCGCAAGGTCCGTCTCCGTGAATGGAGTGGCTGGTTCGATTCGTGGATCTAGCATTGGTTTTCTTCTCGGAATTGTGAAGCAACGCTCTAAGGATGAAAGATAAAATCACAGGACCCCCGTCCGCAAATTTCATCATTGCGGCTTTGTCTTTCCTTCGTCATTCGGATTTACTCATTCGTCATTCAATTCCCCACCCCATGCCCACCCTCACCCACCTGAATCGCAAAGGCGAAGCCGCCATGGTCGATGTTTCTGCAAAGCCGCCGCTGCGGCGTGAAGCTGTAGCGGAAGGACGCATTCTGCTTCAACCTGCCACGCTGGATTTGATACGCAAAAACCAGGTCAAAAAGGGAGACGTGCTGAGCATCGCGCGCATCGCGGGCATTCAGGCGGCGAAGCAGACGCAGTATCTCATCCCGCTGTGCCATCAGATTCCGCTTAGCAAGGTGCAGGTCGATTTCGAACTGCGTGCCAAGGCCGTGCACATCACCGCCACGGCGATCACTGTGGCTCCGACGGGTGTGGAAATGGAAGCGCTCACCGCGGTGAGCGTGGCCGCTTTGACGATCTATGACATGTGCAAGGCGGCTGACAAAAAAATGCGCATCGAGGGCGTAAGGCTCGTGAGCAAGACGAAGGGCTGAGGCGCTTCAGATTTCTGGTTGCCCAGGTTCTGCACGGAGACTATGAAAAGGCATGGCGGAGCGCCCCAGTGTGCTCCGTTTTCTTTATCTGCACGTCGTTCACACGCCGTGCAGCCGTTCGCAGATGCAGGGAAGGCCGTGAGAACCGGCCACAGTGGCGCTGCGGTATCGGGTAACGACCCTCCATTCGTGTCCTTCACGGACATGGAGCAAAGCCAATCGGGAGCAATCCTTGGTGAAGGCGGAGGCGAGGAGCAATGGCGGTCACACGCCATCGCGCAAACCCGGAGTCCGAACATCTCGCTGCGAACACATCATCCGACCGCCCATTGGCGCGCCCGGATGATTTCATCGAACCAATGAACAACCCAACGACATGTACACCCAGAAACACTCGGGTCGCCGCCTATGTGCAGCGATCACGGTGGCGCTCCTAGCCGCCATTCAAATCAGCGTGGCTCAAACGCCCACGCAGACTCAGACCAGGAAGAAGACCAAAGAAAAAGAAATACCCGAAGTCGTCATCACTGCGACGATGACGGAAACGGAATCCTGGCGCACCGCCAGCAGCGTCACGGTCATCGACCGCAAAAAGATCGAGGAGAACCAGTACCGCTTCGCCGTCGATGCCCTGCGCAACGTACCAGGCGTGGCCATCGCCACCCCCGGCATCCCTGGAAACGTGGCCACCGTGCTGACGCGCGGCACCGCCACGAAGGACACCGCCGTCATGATCGATGGCCGGCCCATCCCTGGGAACCTCGCCGGCTCTTTCAACCTCGAAACCATGGCGCTGGACAACGTGGAGCGCATCGAAGTGCTGCGTGGTCCCGCCGCCAGCCTCTACGGTGGGCGCACCATGGGCGGTGTCATCAACATCATCACCCGCAGTGGCAAAGGCCTGGAAAAGCCGAAGACCACCGCCTTTTTTGAGACGGGCAGCTATGGCACCTTCCGCGAAGGAGTCAGCTCCATCGGTGCCATTGGCAATCTCGACTGGGGCCTCGAAGTCAGCCGCACGGACATCGACGGGCAGCGCCAGAATGGCCAGTTCCGCCAGACAAACGTCGCCGGAAAGGTGGGCTATCAGCTCGCTGACAGTCTGCGCTTTGACCTCGACACCCGTTACTACACCGTGCAGAGCGGTACGCCGGGAAACATCTACGCCGTGGACCCGGACGCGCAGGTGCTCTCGGAATTCTGGAGCATCTCCCCGCGCATCGTTTGGGAAACCACGGACCGCTGGACGCAGTCCCTCACGTTCTCGCACAGCGAGTTCCGGCAGGTGGCCACCGGTATGGGCGGCTTCTTCAGTCCCAACAACCGCACCAGCTCACGCACCGACTTTTTGGAATATAAGAGCGTCGTGAAAGTGACGGACCAGTGGACCATCACCGCAGGCGCTTGGTTCCAGGATCAGAAGATCAGCCGCTACAACGACACCGCGCAGATGCTGGACATCTCGCAGGCGCAGACCAACTACGCCTTCTTCGTCCAGTCCCAGGCAGAGCTCTTCAAGGGCTTCAACCTCATCAGCGGCATTCGCTACGACAAGTACTCGGACTTCGACAACGCCCTCACCTGGCGCGCCGGGGTCAGCTACCTCATCCCCAAGGTAAACACCGTGCTGCATGCCAACTACGGCACCGCCTACACCCCGCCGACACCGCAGGATCTCACGCCCGTTTTTGGCGGCAATCCCAATCTGGTGAACCCGGAACGCAGCCGTGGCTATGAGTTCGGGATCACGCAGCCGCTGTTTCAGAACAAGCTCTCGCTGCGCGCCACCTACTTCCACAATGACCTGCGCAATACCTACCAGTACCTGCCGCCGTTCTTCATCCCTGTGGCCGTAGGCTCCGCCACCACGCAGGGCCTGGAGAGCGGACTCGACTGGAATCCCTGCGCGATGTTTGGCGTGAACCTGAGCTATACCTATCTGGGGGCTTACGACAATACCAACGCCGCACGTCTGGTGCGCCGCCCGCGCCACTCCATCTCTGCAGGCTTCCGCTTCCAGCCCGTCCCCGCGCTGACCTTCAACCTCAATGCCCTCTACGTCATCGACCGCGAGGACTTTGATCCCGTCACCTTCGCGCAGCGCGATCTCGAGGACTACCTCAATGTGCGACTCTCGGCCAACTACCGTGTAAACCAGCACCTCGAACTGTTTGCGCGTGTCGAAAATCTCCTCGGTCAAAAGTATGCGGAAATCCCCGGTTTCCCCGTTATGGGCACCGGCGCCTATGCCGGGCTGCGTTTGCGCTTTTGATCCTCATGGCTAACACTGGGGGGTGAGCAGTCCCACGTCACACCCTGAATCCCCTGCCGCACTGCGCGAACGGTTCATCCGCCGCGTCAGTGCGGACAGCCCCTTCTACCGGCTGTTCGACCACCTGCCGGACGTGGCCTTTTTTGCCAAGGACAGCGACTTTCGTTTCATGTGCGCCAGCCGCCGTTTCATGGACCGCTTTGGCATCACGGAGGAAGCCGGCATCGTGGGCAAAAATGACTTTGACCTCTTCCCTGCCCGGCTGGCCGAAAACTTCCGCCGTGATGACGAGCTCGTCCTGAGCACCGGCAAGGCCCAGCTCAACATTGTGGAACTCTTTTTCACCGACCAGGGCCTGCCCGACTGGTTCGTCACCAACAAGCTCCCGCTGACCGATGCCAAAGGCCGAGTCATCGGCATCATGGGCACCGTGCAGAGCTTTGAGGGCAAGAAGCAGATGCTGCAGCCCTACCTGCAGATTGACCGTGCGCTGGCCTACATCCGCGAGCACTTCCGCACCGGCGTTTCCATCACCGAGCTGGCGCAGATCGTCCACCTTTCCCCGCGCCAGCTTCACCGTAAGTTCGTCGAAACCTTCGGCGCCAGCCCGCAGGCCTTCATTATGAAGCTGCGCATCCAGGCCGCCTGCGAGTCCCTGCAGCGTGAAGGTGCCAACATCTCCGACGTCGCCCGTGATCTGGGCTTCTGCGATCAAAGCGCGCTGACTCATCATTTTCACCGGCACATGGGAATGACGCCGCTGCGGTATTTGCAGCAGTTCCGGCTAAGGCGGGTGTAGAAGGGAGACCATTTGGAACCCCTGCTCGGGGCCGCTGGGGGAAGCGTGAGCGTGAGGGATCGGGATGATCCCTCTCCTATCTTGCAATTTCTGGTTGCTCACACCGCAAAGCCCTGTTACAGACTCCGCCCCACGATTTTCGCGCGATTAGCTCAGTGGTAGAGCATTGCCTTCACACGGCAAGGGTCGCAGGTTCGAACCCTGCATCGCGCACCATCTTCCTCATTCGCCACGTCGCGATGTTCTGAGGATCTTGGTTCAAGATCAACCTTCTGAATTGGGTCAGTCTCCATGTTTAGTGAGACATCTCGCGAGGATCTTTCGTGGCAAGACGAAGATGCCTGCAGCAATAGCTGCTACAGTCGCAAGAATCTGCGGCCAATAGGAATGGACCATGAACGAAAAAAAGCGGTGAAGATGTTCGGACTGAGTCTGAGACCCCATGGACCAGGCCCCCCAAGTCGTGCTGTCGGTGAATCCCCAGCCGAATAGTGCCACAAATCCAAGGCAGACAATCGGCACGAGAATAAGCAACGTCCCAACGACTGTTCGGATACGTCGAGAGTTGATTGTCGTCATTGGTAAACTCAGGGGTTGGTCAGACGTCTGAGCCGTGGCAAGGCGAGTGCAAGAGTCGGGTCAGTGGTGCTGACTAAGCGAGAACTGGTTCGTTAATGAAGGCGCTCACGTGAGACGCTAGCCTGAAGCTCAACCTGGCACCCAATCGCCAGCAGAGGTTTGGAGATAGTAACGGACGCGGAGGGGCGGCTTGCTGAGTTCGACGATTTTTCTCAAGTCGGGCAGGTCACTTTCAGAGGCCAGGACCCCGTGAATCATGAGGCAGCCGCCTTCGCCGGTCCAGCTTCCCGCCTGCACTTCGGCAAAGCGCGCATCATGCTGCAGCAGCACATTGATCACAGGCGCATGGCGGGCGGCCGCTTTCAGATTTCGCATCTGCTGCGTGATGGGATAGCCCGACTGGATCACCCACAGCAAGCTCAGGACGATCAGAGAAACGACGGTGTAGAAGGGTTTCCGAAACGATGAGCCCGGCTTGTTCATGACGGAAATGTTTCATTCAAACACCCGCCGTCAAGGAGGACCTGAAATGTTAGACCTGGGGAATCAACTCCCCTTCCCGCACGAGGCTGCCACGTTGCAGCAGAAGCTGGCCCTGCTTAATGGTGAAGAATTCGAAATGCGGGTCCACCTTGTCATCATCGATCTCACAGCGCAGCTCGCCTTCGGCATCCTCCAGCGTTTTGGCGACGGCCATGAAGAGCTTTCGGACCTGATGATCGCGCTCGCGGCCCATCCAGGAGAACTCGAGGGATTGCAGGGCGAGGTCCACTTCGATGCCGGCTTCGGCAAAGAGGTCGTCCAGGTAGTCTGCTTTCTCCCGGGAGAGAATCTTGAAGGTAAAGTATCCGTCGTAGGTTCTGATTTCGCTCATGCAGCGCATGCTTGGCATGCTTTTTTCCGCAGGCCAATCGTTTAAACGTGCGAGCCGCAACTCGAGATCAAGTGATCCGCGGCTTGACCTGCCAGCCCATGCTGCGGGGCGAGTGCCACAGCTCAAACCACGGCTCAGCGTCGCGCAGTGTCAGCGCCACCAGCTTGAGCTCCTGCGGAATGTAAAAATCGTCATCGGGCCAGAGGAAATGCCAGCCGCCGATGACGACGTCAGCATTCTGCTGGTAGAAGGGAGAGCGGCGTTGCCACTCCGTATCGTACTGATCCGGCAGATCTCCGGAGACGCGCCAGTATTCATGGCGGGCCAGGCCCTGCTCGCGCAGCCAGGCCGCGACACGCTCGCTGCCATAAAGGCACACGGCCGCAAACGGCGGGAAAGAAGTGCTGGCCGTGGCATAGAGCGCCTCTCCGCTGAATTTCAGTGCGGAGAATTGCAGGCGGTGGTCGGCCTCCACGCGATAGGATGTCTCGTCTTTGACGCTCTCCCATTCAAACAAGCTCACGGGTCCCTGGCTGATGCCCAACTGCGCCAGCAACTGCTCGCTGACACTGAACACATGCCGGCGCGAAGAGAAGACCACCACAGGCGGCGGCAGCTTGTCCGGCATGTCCGCACGCTCACCACCCCAGTAGCCAACGATGCCACCGTCATTCGGCTCGGCCTTCAGCAAGAACGAAGGACGGGCCAGGGCTTCGCCTTCGGAGATCAGTTCTTCAAGAGTCATGGGAATGGGATGGCAAATAAAAGGAAGAAGGTACCAGACTTTGATCGCTGGCGATGGACTAGGACTTCATCCTTTCTTCCGGGCTGGCACTGTGGACATTCTCCGAGGCCTGAAGCGCACGACTGCTGCCTTGAAGTCATCCAAGCTTTCATGCGTGGAGCCGTAGCGGCCAGCGACATACATATCCGCCAAAGGCGCGAACTGATCTGACAGATCAGGACGCGACAGCGCGACGCGTTGAGCGAAAGCGAGCGGGCCTTCGTTGGGCAGCAGTGCGTGCACGCCGGCTTTGCCTACCCGGCTGCAGGCGCGCTGCCAGGCTCGCATCCAGGGGTCCGCATGACGCGCGGGACGGCGCAGCCAAAGGGTGATGAGCAACGCGCCGAGCATGACAAAGGCGGCACTGGGAATGAGCAGCACCAGCTTGCTCTGCTTCAGACCCACACGCTCCAGCAGGCCGCGCTGGCTTTCCTGATTGTAGTCAATGACCTGGTTCTGCCAGCCGTAGTTGACGCTGTCCCACCACAGATGGAGGCGCTGCAACGTCCTCCCCCAAAGCGTGCGGCGCTGGCGCTCCGCCTCCTCCGCACCACCGGCCAGGAAGGAGCGGAGGTCGATGTTCACACGATCGGGCGCCAGCGCTGCGGTGGGGTCGATGCGCAGCCAGCCAAATTTCTCCAGCCACACTTCCGTCCATGCGTGCACATCGCTTTGTTTCACGATGAGGTAGCCGCCATTGTGATCTGAGTATTCACCACCGAGATAGCCGATAACCACACGCGAGGGCACCCCGGCCATGCGCATGAGGGTGGCAAAACTGGCGCTGAAGTGTTCGCAGAATCCGGTGCGGCGGACGAGAAAGAATTCCTCCAACGCCTGCGGACCTTTGTATTCTCCCGGCTCCAGGGTGTACCTGAAGCCCATGGTGCTCACATAGCTGAGGCCAATGCTGACGATCTGCTCGTCATTTTGAGTCACCTTTTTCCAGTAGTCCGTGAGTTCCCGAAGCTTGGGGGAGATGTTTTGAGGAAGCTGCAGCGCGGCGATGCGGTGGGTTTCCAGCAGTTCCGGCACGTCGGCGGGGTCCTGCGGCGTGGGAATCTTGAAACGGGAGAGCACCTCGAAGCGCTCGGTGTTCTGCACCGAGATGGGAGAGGAGAGAGTGTCATCGTAGTCAGGATAGACCTCCACTCCCCGCAGGTAGCTCACCATCGGGAGATCCAGCGCTGGGAGCCAGCGTTTGCCATGCGCCTCCATGTCGATGATCTGGGTGACATCCGTCTCGCGTTTCTTTCCGGAGAGCCTGGGCGAGTAGCCAAGGCGGTCGCCACGCGTCCAGCGCATGCCTTCGCAATTCCAGAGAGTGAGGCAGCGCCAGTAGCGGGTATCATTGGGCGGCAGCCTGCCATCTGGAAAACGCACGCGGAACGCCACCTCGGAACTCAGGGCCACTTTGGCGATGCTCCCTGCATCCAGCACATTGTCGATGCCGGTCTGGCCAAAGCGGCTGCGCCCCAGCGCAGAGCCCAGCTCCAGCAGACCACGCGGAAAGACGAAGAACAGCAGCACCGCCAGCGGCAGCGCCTGGGCAAACAAGATGGCCGTGACCCGGGCCGGCTCGCGTGCGCCGGGCATATTGCGGCGAAAGCGCACCATGGCGGCGGCGATGAGCAGCAGCACTGCAATCGTCCACACGGAACGGGAGAGACGGTTTTCCATCAGGATGGCGCAAAAGGCCAGGAACCAGCCGATGAGGGCGAGCACCTGAAACTCGCGCGGCGTGCGGCTTTCCAACATCTTGGCTCCTGCAAGCACAAGCAGCATCGCGATGCCGGGCTCCATGCCGCTGAGCTCTCCATAGGTGGAATAAACCGCCACCACTCCGGCCAGGATGACACCCACACGGACTAGCACCGGAGGCACCCCCATGCGCAGTACGCCGCGCCAGAGCAGGCAGAGCGCGCACACCACCAGCCCACCGATGGCGATGTAGCCATGCAGCGGCAGGATGGCGAGCAGCAGAGAGATGCTCAAAAACATGAGCGGTCGCCAGGGCAGAAAGGTGGACTGCTCCATGCTGACCACGCTGCTGGACTTGCCAGTCTTCAGGTCGCTTGAATGAGCCGATCCAGCATCCGCACTGGTTTGCATGGAGAGGGCGTCCAGGCAGCGCCTCATGTGCGCTGGCCCGTGCCCCGCACGGATGATCTGCCCCGGAAGGCGCAGTTCATACGGTCTGCCTTCCTCCTCACAGGTCTCCATCCATTGCGCGATCTGGGAGGCGCGCGCAGGCTCATCCAATGTCAGCGCATTCCAATCAAAGACCACCACGCCCTGGGTGCCGCTGCTCCAAGCCTTGACCATGAGCGGCCCTCCCCGGGCTGCGGCACGCCAGTCAATATGACGCGGAGAATCTCCCGCGCGCCATTCACGCAAGCCCGCAAAATCATCTCCGCCGCTGGTCTGCCCACGAGCGGTGGCGACGGGGATGGCATCTCCCTGCCGCAGCGGATCCGGAGCCGGCAGCGGCAGATCTCCCGCCGGCTGCGGATGCACACGGCGCACCCATGCCGTCTCCACCATGCACTCTGCTGAAAAGAGTCCGAGCGGGTACACACTGCGCACTAAAATCTGTAAAACTCCGCCCGTCTGCTGCACGGGCGGGGGCAGGTCCACAATGACCGAACCTCCCGCACGCACGCGCTCCACAAACACGGGCTCCTTGGCACCAATGACGAGGGCCTCGAGGCCGCAGGGGGAAACCGCACCCGTGGCGCGCAACTCCACCGCGATGGGTCTGGCAGCATCCTGCACCGCAGGCCGTGCTCCGACGAGCCGGACGTGCAGGCCACGCAGATTGGCACGCGCATGCAGCCAGGAGAGCAGGCCCATCGTCGCAGTGAGCAGCGCGATGAGGTGCGCCGCGCCATTGGACTGCGCTTCGGCGGCATACCACATGCCCGCCACGATGGCCAGCAGCGCCAGCGTGTGTCGGTTCCAGCGCACGCGCACTTTCATGACATCAGGGCACGGGAGTTTCGGCGATGAGCTGCCGTGCAAGATCGACACCGCTCATACCATCGGCGGCATGTTCCAGGCGGTGCCCCATGACGAACACTGCCACCGCCTGAATGTCTTCAGGCAGCACCATCGCGCGGCCATTGAGCAGAGCCCAGGCACGCGAGGCGGCCAGCACCGAGAGGCCGGCACGCGGAGAAAGTCCGCGGCCCTGCACTCGGCTGGCGGCCAGCAGGTCCTGCAAATAGTCGAGCAGCGCGGGCGCGGCATGCACGGCACGCGTCCAAGTCTGCAGTTGCTGGAGTTCAATGAACGACATCGCCGGCTGCATGGCGCGCAGCATTTCACGCCGCTCCTGCCCTTCCAGCAGAGCGCGCTCCGCACTGCGGTCCGGCACGCCGAGCGCCAGACGCATGAGGAAGCGGTCCATCTGGGACTCCGGCAGCATGAAGGTGCCGATTTGAGACGAGGGATTCTGCGTGGCGATGACAAAGAATGGCTCCGGCAGCGGGTGCGTGGCTCCATCCGCAGTCACCTTCCCTTCCTCCATGGCCTCCAGCAGCGCTGACTGCGTCTTGGGAGTAGCGCGGTTGATTTCATCCGCCAGCAGCACCTGTGTGAAGACGGGGCCTTTATGAAAATGAAATGCCGCTGTGTCGCGATCGTAAACGGAGGCTCCGAGGATGTCCGCAGGCAGGAGATCGCTGGTGAACTGCACCCGGCGGAAGCCGAGGCCGAGAGCCTGCGCCAGCGCCTGGGAGAGCATCGTTTTTCCCACTCCCGGCTGGTCTTCGAACAGCAGATGTCCACGTGCCAGCAGACAGGTCACGGCAAGGCGTACGACATTCTCCTTTCCCAGAATGATCTGCGACACACGCGCGATGATGGATTCGATCTGTTGGGACGCTTGCAAAGCGGTGGCAGCGGGCAGCATGGCGTCGGCGGAGGTATGGGATGCGCGTGAGGACACGGTGGTTGGATGGATACGCGCAAGTGTCGCCGATGAGGCGTGTGGAAAGCAAGCCTGCTTTCACACAGAGCGCGGAATTCAGTTCCAAGCTTCAGATCTGCTGCAGCTTGTTACGCTCATTCGGCGTGCGGCACACGGGACAGATGGTCACGGCGATCTTGCGCTTGGCCTCGCAGGCATAGGCGGTGCCGCAGATGCGGCACTGGATGGCGATGCGGCGGCGATAGACCTCGCGCTTGCGGTCACGCCAGAAGGTGTAAAACCACAGCAGGCAGACGGTGGAGACGCCGACGGCCATGAAGAGGATGATGAGACCACCGAGCGGGATGGGAATCATGGCGGCGGGGCCTCCACCCAGCGGAATGAGATCTCACCCCAGTCCACATTCTTTGCATCAGACGGGCTGAAGCGCAGGGAAAGCACCGCGGCATGCAGCTGCTGCATGATTTCGGCATCATCCACACTGCTCAGCGGCAGGGCGGTGATGATCTGGCCGGCGCTGCCAACACCCACACGAAACTGCACACGTGAGGGCTGGGTGAGCCGGATGCCGCTGAGCTCCACACTGGCCGGACCTCGCTTTGCCAGCGCCGAACTCATGAAGGCACGCAGCTGAGCGGCTGGTGGCGCCACTACGGACGAAGCCACTCGATGAGGCACCGGCGGCAGCACACCCGCGGCGGCGGTGAACAGGCGCGGCTGCTGGATGGCGGCGGGGGAGGCGTCCAGCTCCCGCAGCTTGATTTGATGACCGGCAAAGGACGGGAGGAAGACCAGCCCTCTGGCCTCAGCCGGCGGCGCAGGTTCTGAATCGCACAGCAGCGCAAAACTGCGATCCTGCGCCCGATGAATGAGCGCCAGCTCGGCTGGATTATTGGGATCCAGCGAGATCACGTGCTGCGGCGTGACCGGCAGGGGTTGGGTGACCGGATGAACGATGCGAAAGATAAAGAAGAACCCTGCCATCGCGGCCATGAGCAGCAGGAGGGCGGCGAAGAGGTGCCACGTGGAGTGATCACGCACGCCCCATGCGAAGATCAAGGCCGGCTCGTCATGATGGGATTTGGCAGACATCGAGTGGGCGGCGATGGTTTATGCCTTGGGAGGCACGGTGGAATAGGCCACTTCATAGCCAAGTTCGAGAGCGATGTTGCCGATCTCGACGACACGGCCATGCGGCGCCTCCTTGGCGGCATGGATGATGGCGCGGCGTTCGCCTTCGCGGCTGGCCTTGAGCTTCTCCCGCAGCTCCCCGGTGCTGGTGCGCACTCCGTCGAAATAGAGCTGATTTTCCAATCCTGCTGGGACGGTGATGATGTGGGCGCGGTCAAAGCCCGTGAGCCGGGAGTTCGACTGCGGCTTGTCCACCTTGATGCCGGAGAGGACTACAAAGTTGCTGTTGAGGAGGAAGAATACCAGCAGCAGCAGGATCGTATTCAGCAGCGGCACCGTGTACAGCCAGGGGCTTTGCTTGGGCAGTTGGCTCTCGAGCTTCATGGTTGGGTACGGCAGTACACGCAGTATCGGAGGCGCGGAGTGGTTGGGCCAGCCGAAAATGCGCTGAGGTCGCTTATCCCTTCATCCCACGTCCGCGGGCCTTGGTCAGAGGCGGCGCGGCTTCCGCCTGACGGAATTCCACAATGTTGTCGGTACTGTTGGCGTCTTCGATCAGATTTACGATCTCGATGCCTGCGCGCTCCAGATCATGCATCAGGGAGCGGGCCCGGGCGCTGAGGAAGGCAAAGGAAAGGTAGGAGGGGATGGCCACCACCAGACCCAGCGCGGAGGTGATAAGGCTCTGATAAACCCCATGCGCCACGTCCGCCTGAGTGGCGAGGCCGTTGGCAGAGGAGAGGCTGGTAAAGCTGTCGAGCAGGCCAATGATGGTCCCCAGAAGGCCAATAAGCGGGGCGGCGTGGGCGATGGCGTTCAGAATTCCCAGAAAACGCTCCAGCCGGGGGACTTCGAGCTGACCTGCCTCCTGCACGATTTCCTTGAGCTGCTCGCGGGGAGCATGGTGCCGGAGGAGGGCCGCATGGACCACCCGGCCGGCGGGGACCCGCGTGGCCACGCATTCCTGCAACGCCTCGGCGAAGTTTTTGCGGCGGATCAGACTGGCCAGCCCGGCCAAAAACTCACCCACATTCATGCTGGCACGGTGAAAGTAGGCCAGACGCTCGATAAAGATCGCTCCGGCGAAGCATAGGCACCCTATGAGGAGCCATACGAGTGGTCCGCCTTTGGAGATAAGATCAATCATGTGCCTTGAGTCGAGAAAGTGATGGGGTAAAACCTGGCGCTACACGCCAGTTCGGGAGACGTGAAAAAACCAAGCAGATTTTATGCCGAGACCGATAGCTTGTAAACACTGGAAATAAGGAGGCTTGGCTGGGGAGGGCCTGGATCTGCAATCAGGAGGTCAAGACGCCAGCCGACGAGGAAAGGCGGCTTGCCCCCTGACTACCCCTTCGTCCAGCCCCCCTCTGACCTCTCAATCAAGTAACATTCATACCAAAAGCCATCACCTCCCAGCCTTGATTCCCCTTCCCGAAACCGCTCCAATGCCTGCATGAAACCTTTCGATCTCCAGGTCAACGGCTACGCAGGCACCGACTTTAATGGCGACAACCTCACCGCCGAATCCCTCCACCATGCCTGTGAGGCCCTGGCGGAAGACGGCTGTGACGCCATCCTGGCCACCTTCATCACCGACGAGATCCCCACCTTGGAGCGTCGTATCGGCAAGCTGGTGGAACTGCGGGAAAAAGACGAGCTAGCCCGCCGCATCATCACCGGAATCCACATCGAGGGGCCCTTCATCAATCCCATCAAAGGCTACGTCGGCGCCCACCCGCCCCAAGCCGTGAAGCCCGCGAATGTGGACGACGCCAAGCGCCTGCTCACCGCCGCTGCCGGTCTTGCCAAGCTCGTCACTCTGGCCCCCGAACACGATGAGGGCAGCAAGACGACCGCCTTCCTGGCCTCCCAAGGCGTGACGGTTTCCGCGGGGCATTGCGACCCCTCTCTGGATCAGCTGAACGCCGCTTGCGATGCCGGGCTGACCATGTTCACCCACCTCGGCAATGGCTGCCCCATCCAGATGCACCGGCATGACAACATCATTCAGCGCGCCCTGAGCCTGCATGACCGCCTGTGGCTCTGCTTCATTCCGGACGGTGTGCATGTGCCGTTTTTTGTGCTGAAAAACTGGCTCGCCGGCATCGGCCTGGAGCGCACCGTCTTTGTCACCGACGCCATCTCCGCCGCTCGCCTGGGCCCCGGCCGCTACACGCTCGCCGGATGGGACATCCTCATCGGCGAAGATCTCGTGGCCCGCTCACCGGATGGCACGCATTTTGTGGGCAGCACCGTGACCGTGCCGAGGATCAAGGCGAATGCGCTGGCGGAACTGGGGATGAGCGACGCCGATCTGAAGCAGGTGCTGGATGTGAATCCGCGGAAGGCGATTGCTTTGTAAGTTCAATCAGCCGGTTGAAGCCATGACTCGTGACCAAAAGATCGCGGCGATAGCGGTGGATCTTATTTGTCGTAGCTCCATGAAGCGAGACCGGTGGCGAGCCACCCCATTGGTGTTGTCCACACGACACCAGTGATACCGCTTAGACCAACTCTCAAAAATCTTGTCACATTGCCCGGGCGGCGGAGCGGCCCCATTGGCTGCGTAAGTCGCTTGCCTGTTATTCTTCAATAGCAGACGGCGCTCCCGCCTTGCCACTGGGGCCGCTGCGCTCGCCGGTTCAATATGACAATCTTTTCGAGAACTGGTCTAAACTCGGAAGTGATGAGCGCCCGCTCGTGAGTGCATCCTTCGATGGAGGCGACTGGTATGTATGGACAACCCGGAGACTGGTGTCGCTCTGCGACCAGCAGTTTTACGAGGCCAGCGCTGAATCGATTGTCCGTGCCGAATTCGGGAAGTTCAAGGGGCCACCCCATTTGATGAAAATGACATCTGGCCCGATCCACACCCAAATCTGCACGCTTTATCATGACAAAGGAGTCGCAGCCCGAATTCGTTATGAGACCGGTTATGCATCCATGGGGCCAATCGGATGCTTCAAGTATTGGGAGCTCAAACACCCCATTCTCGACAAACTCATGACTCGAGGGGAACTCGCCGCATACCGAAAGCAAAAGAATCGGAATTGATCCAAGTAAGTATTGGGTGACACAATGGAGGAATGCGCACCATTCCTATGCCATGAACCCCATCCTCTGGCTCGACTCCCGCCGCGGACGCTACACGGTCGTCCGCTGGCTTTTTCCGCGTCTGCTGGCGGGCATTTACCTGATCGCTTTTGCCTCCTGGGGACTGCAGTACGACGGGCTGGTGGGCGAAGACGGCATCCTGCCGGCAAAGTCGCTGATGGAAAACATCCATGCGTTTGAAGAGCGAGAGCACCACACCCTGTTCTGGCAGATGCCCTCGGTCTTTCACTGGCATTACAGCGATGCTTTTGCCCATGGCATACTGATCTCCTGCTGCGTGCTCGCGGTGCTGGTGATGGCAGGCGTGGCGCAGGGACCGCTGCTGGCGCTGCTGTGGTTCAGCTACCTCTCCTTTGCCACCACGGGTGAGATTTTCATGGGCTACCAGTGGGACGCCCTGCTGCTGGAGGCTGGGCTGCTGGCGCTCTTCATCGCTCCATGGCGGCTGTGGTCCTGGCGTGGGCCGATGGAACCACCCCGCGGCTCCGTTTTCCTCCTGCACTGGCTGCTCTTCCGCCTGATGTTTCTCTCCGGGTATGTGAAGATCGGAGGCGGTGATCTGCCCTGGCATGACATGACGGCGCTGCTCTACCACTACGAAACGCAGCCCCTCCCTAACGGCCTCTCCTGGTTCGCCCACCAAGCGCCGCGCTGGATTCACGTGGCAGGCTGCTGGATCATGTATTTCATCGAACTCGGCCTGCCGTTTGCGATTTTCCTGGGACGCTGGGGCCGGCTGGCGGCGGCGCTGGGCTTCCTCGGGCTCATGGCCATGATCTCCGCCACGGGAAACTACAATTTCTTTGACCTGCTCACCGCCGTGCTCGCCATCACGCTGCTGGATGACCGCTGGTGGCTGCAGAGGGTGCGCCGCTGGCTGCGCATCGAGCCCGGCACTGAGCGCCCGTCTTTCAAACGCTGGCCGCAATGGCCCGCGCTGGCTGCGGTTCTGCCCGTGATGCTCTTCACGCTGCTGGCTGCCGACTCCTTTCTTGCCGGGCGCATACCTCAGTACAAACCTAAGCTGTCCGCCACTTTGCACGAAAAGCTCGACGCCCCGATCGCCCGCACGCGCAGCTTCAATGCCTACGGTCTGTTTCAGGACATGACCGAGCAGCGGCCCGAGATCATTCTGGAGGTCAGCGATGACGGCGCGTTCTTTTTGCCGGTCGATTTCAAATACAAGCCCGGAGACCTCAAGCGCAGGCCGCCTTTCATCGCCCCGCACCAGCCAAGGCTCGACTGGCAGATGTGGTTTGCAGCGCTGTATCCCGGCTTCGATCCAAGGCGCGATGCCAACCCCGCCTCTCCCATGCACTGGTTTGGGCAGTTCTGCCGGGCGCTGCTGCAGCACAAGAAGCCTGTGTGGGACCTGCTGGAGCCGCCCCCCTTCCCTATCGAAAAAATCACCCAGGTGCGAGCGAGGCTCTACCGCTACCATTTTACCAGCCCTGAAGTGCGCCAGGCCACCGGTGAATGGTGGCAGCGCGAGGAGATCGGGCCCTTCAGCGGGAGAATCAGCCTCGACACCCTGTCCCGCTGACCCGTCGCCGCGGAAGGCGGTTCGGCGACATTCGTCATTCTGCATTCGACATTCTCCTTGCGTCTGTCCGAACCTGCGGCACTATCGCGGCCCCTCGTTCGATTTTTTGGACGGAGGAACAACCTTCGGGGCGTAGCTCAGCCTGGTAGAGCGCTTGCTTTGGGAGCAAGAAGTCGTGAGTTCGAATCTCGCCGCCCCGACCATCTGGAATCACAGATATCGGATTTCAGATTCTCAGTCTGAAATCACGCCGCATGTCCGCCCTCTACGCCACAGCCCTGAACACTTTCAAGGAAATGGGCTGGCACTACCGGGAAGTCTCCGAGCATTCCGTCATCGAGGCCGACTTTGAAGCCCACCACACCAAGGTGCCCCTGCATGTGCAAATTTTTGGCGAAACGCACATCATCACCGTCGTCTCAAACTCCACGCTGCAGGTGCCAGCCACCCACCGACTGCCGGTGTGCGAGCTGCTCATGCGGACAAACAAGGACCTGAACCTTGGCAATTTCGAGCTCGAGTGGGAAAGCGGCCAGGTGATGTTCCGAGTGACAAACGTTTTCCCGCCGCACCGCCACGACGCGCGCATCATCGCCAGCCTGGTGCATTCCGCCGTCGCAGAGATGGACCGCCTCACGCCGTTTCTGGGCGAGATCATCCGTACTCCGAAAGGTGAGCTGCTGCTGCTCAAAGTCGCCGACTTGATGCTGCGTGAAGATTTGCTGCCGCCAGCACCCGAGGCTGAGTGATTGGACGTGACACGGGCCGCCCGCCTGTGCTTCTTTGGCAGCGACCTGGCTTTCCTCATGTCCGCCCGCTACCGACTCCAGCAGCACCCTGCCTTCAGCGAACCGCTGTCGAGAGAGGATCTGTACACGCTCGTGGCACGGGGTTCGCTGGCACGAGGCGAGATGTGCGTGGACGAAGCCACGGGGTTTACCCACACGGTGGGAGAACTCGTCAGCGGTATGCGGCAGCCAAGCGCCATCGGTGGCAAGGCGCGCATCACCCGCCCTGCTTACCGGGAGTTCAGCCCGGACACGGAGATCCCTGAGGAGGAAATCGCGGAAGAGGAAGAGGACGAAGAGATCGAAGGCGAAGAGGACCCTGAGGAGGATCCGGATGCACTGGAGGAAAAGGCGAAGAAGGACCGCGACTTCTCCCCCAGCGGCGAGGTCATTCTGCACCACGCTCATCCTTCCTGGTTTGGCTACACCAAAGCGTTGGTGCTCTGCATCCTGCTCACAATCGCTGGTGGCCTGCTGTTCATCATTCAATTTGAATACTCCATCATCGCCTTTCTCTGCGCATCCTCCACCCTCATCGCCATCGGCATTTCACGCTACTCGCACGACTACATTGTGACACGCGAACGCGTAGAGCTGATCTGGGGCATCATCGGCAAGAGCTCCAAGGAGGCGCGCATCTGCGACATACGCAGCATCGACGTCTATGAGAGCGGCATCAAAGGCCTGCTCGGCCTGGGCACAATCGATTTCTCCACCGCCGCCAATGCCGGCATCGAAGTACAGTTCAAAGACCTGCGCCGCGCCCATGTGGTGAAGGATCTGGTGCGCAAACTGCAACGTGGCGCGGACCCGACCAATGATTGACGAATGCAGAATGACGAAGAACGGACTCCGAGGCCGGGTGCCCGTCGTCTGCTGGTTCGTCCTGCTTACGACACTCACTCTCTTGCATCCGTTATTCGCGGAAGGAGCGCTGACTCGCGCCATCGACATCCGCAAGCTGCCGTATGAACGCAGCCTGGAAAAACTTCCGGTCGATCTCACAGCGACAGTGGCCTTTGTGGAAAACGGCGGAACCGTTTTTGTGCAGGACGACACCGCTGGCACCCACCTGCACTTTAAACCCACGCGCGCTGATCTGCGCGTGGGGGATCACGTTCGCATCCAGGGCACCACGACTTCGGGCCTTTACTTCCCAGGGGTGGACGTCTCCCAGCTGCAAGTCCTCGGGCATGCAGCTCCGCCCACAGCCGTGCCCGCTACGTATGACGACCTGGCCACGGGCCGCTTCCATTACCAGCGTGTCATCGTCGAAGGGCTGGGCCGCACGCTGGCGCCACTGGATGAAAACCGCTCAGTGCTGCGCATGGCCATCGGCAGCCGTGTGCTGGAGGTGCGCATTGATGCTCCGGCGGAGACCGCGCCGGACCTTATCGACGCACGCCTGCGCATCACCGCACTCGCCGCAGGTGGCATCAACGACCGCCGTCAGCTCGTGTTTCCCTACCTGCGTGTCACGGACTGGAACGATGTGGAGATCACCCAGGTGGCACCAAAGGCCGCATCGCTTCCCATCACCTCCGTGGTCACCCTGCTGCAGTTCGGCGCTGCGGATGAGCCCCACCATCGCGTCCGCATTCGCGGCACGGTTCTCGCTGCTTTTCCGGATGGCCGCGTCTTCCTGCGCGACTCCCTTCCCCCACCACCGCCGCGCGAGATGCAGAATGGGACAGTTCCCACCACTCCCCAGACTCCCTCCATCGCGATTCACCTTCTGGCATCCACCGAACTCGAGCCCGGCCATGCCGCGGAGATCACCGGCTTTCCCACCATGGCAGGCTTCAGCGCCTCGCTGGCCGATGCGCTCGTGCTGGCAGCAGAGCCGGATGTCGCGCCCGCGGCGGCGGTGGTTTCCCTCAAAGAGTTTCAGCAGGGCTCACATGATGCAGATCTGGTGCAGCTCGCCTCACCCGCAGTGCTCAATGACTTCTTCCGCACCGTGGATGGCTTCGAGCTGCGCCTCACGTCCAATGGCACTCCGCTGCGTGCGTTCCTGCTCCAGCCCAATGCACCTGCCGTAGAGATAGGAGCAGCCGTCGAACTCACCGGCATCTGCCTGGTGGAATCTTCCACCGACAAAGGCTTCCGCTCTCAGGCAGAGCGAGCCTCCCTGCTGTTGCGTTCGGAGGCGGACATCCGGGTGCTGAGTGCGGCGCCGTTTTGGACCGCAGGCCGGCTTGTCATCGCCATCAGCATCCTCGCGGGTGTGGTGCTGCTGGCGTTCGTGTGGATCGCCGCGCAAAGGCGGCAGATCAGCGCACTCAGCAGCCGCATCGTGCAACAGGCCACGCTGGATGAGCGCCAGCGCATCGCGCGCGAATTTCATGACACCTTGGAGCAGGAGCTCACTGGGCTATCCCTGCGCCTGGACGCCGCCACCACACGCCCCCTGGAGGACAAAGCGCGCAGCCTTGTCGAGACCTCCCGCAGTCTCGTCTCACGTATTCAAAGCGAGGCGCGCAATCTTGTGGCTGACCTGCGCGACACGGCACAGCTGCATGACCTGCCCAGCGCGTTGCGTGAAATTCAGAACCGCATGCCGCCGGACGGTCCCGCATTGAAGCTCGACCTCCAGCCTGTTCCGCCCATTTCAGGGCCGGTCTCCCACCATCTGCGTATGATCGCCCAGGAGGCCGTGACCAATGTGCTCAAGCATGCACAGGCCACAGAAATCACCCTTCAACTTTCCGCGTCTGCTGAAGTTCTGACGCTTCGCATCACAGACAACGGCCGTGGCATTGCCTCCAGCACGGAAACCACCGGCAAGCCCGGCCATTTCGGCTGCATGGGCATCCGCGAGCGCTGCCGCAAAATCAATGCTGACATCGATTGGCAAAGCCGGCCCGGACAGGGCACCGTCGTCACCATCTGCCTGCCTCTTGACTCCTTGACTCCTTGACTCCTTGACCTCTTCCACCGTGTCCGCCTCTCCCATCTCTCTCCTCTTGATCGACGACCACTTCGTCGTGCGCAGCGGCCTCGTCGCCTCGCTGGAACTGGAGGATGATTTAAAAGTCGTGGGAGAAGCCGACCGCGGAGAGGAGGCGGTGGCCCTTTTTGGCAAAAAGAAACCCGACGTCGTGCTCATGGATCTGCAGCTTCCCGGCATCAGCGGCATCGAGGCCACCGCAGCCGTAATGGCCGAACACCCGGGTGCACGCGTCCTCATCTTCTCCACCTTTGCGCGCGACGATGAAATCCAGGCCGCGCTGAAAGCCGGCGCTCTCGGCTACCTGCAAAAATCCTCCTCCCGCGACGATCTGCTCGCCGCCATCCGCATGGTCGCCAAAGGGGAGCGCAGCCTTCCTGCGGACATTGCCCAGCGGCTCAAAGAACGCCTGTCCGAGCCGGAGATCACTCCCCGTGAACGCGAGATCCTCGCCCTCGTGACGCGTGGCAATGCCAACAAGGAAATCGCCGCCACCCTAGGCATCGGTGAGGATACGGTGAAGCAGCACGTCAGCCGCATTTTGATGAAGCTCAAAGTCAATGATCGTGCCCAAGCCACTGCGGAAGCCATCCGGCGGGGGCTGGTGCAGGTGTAGCCCGGGCACTCGCCCGCTGCTGCAAAAGTGCTTCGCCATTTCACCCCGCTTATGCTTAGATGGTGGCGACCGTCCTCCACCATGAACACGCGTTTTCTCCTGGTCCTGGTTTTACTCACCGGTTCCGCCTGTGCGTTCGACAACAACACCAATCTGCAGAGCGACATTTGGGAGCTCCACTATGGAGCCATCGGCCTGCAGGCCCTGGCCGATGCCGACCACGATGGATGGACGAATGCGCAGGAGAGCGCGGCGGGCACCAATCCGCTGGACGCACACTCCTTTCCTCAGTCGGCCCTTTCTCCGGTCATCTCCGGCCAGGTTCAGCTGGGCTGGACCAGCGAAGCTGGCAAGATCTACAGCATCTACGGCAGCCCCGATCTCAATCCCGCCAACTACACTCTGATGGCCACCGTCACAGGCGATGGCACCCCGCTCCTGGCTCCGCTTAACACAAACGGACAGAGCCGCTGGTTTTTCAAACTCGGCATCAGTGATGTAGATACCGACCTCGACGGTTTGAGTGACTGGGAGGAGGTCAAAATCGGCTTCAATCCTGCGCTCAATCACACTGACCGCAACGACACGGACGACTTCACACGCGCTAAAAACACGCTCACTACCAGCAGTACCATCACCGTCGGTTTGATCGATGGAGACATGCGCGAAGACTGGCCGGACAAAGGCGTCTTCGCCATACGGCGCAGCGGCGGGCTGAAGGCGCTCACCGTCAATGTCACCTTCACCGGCACCGCCACACGCAACGGCGACTACACCACCAACATCGCTGCCCAGCAGGTCTTCCTTCCATTCGGTGCACGTGAGGCTTGGATCGAACTTTCTCCCATCAATGACGCGGCAGTCGAAGGCGCCGAATCCATTGTGGTGACGGTCACGGGCGGCACAGGCTATTCCGTGGGCGCTCTCAACAACGCCACTGTGACTTTGGGCGACGCCTCCTCCCTGCCCTGCGCCAAAGAAGCCGCGCGCTTCCTCATCCAGGCTGCATTTGGTCCGGATCAGGACGACACCGATGCGGACATCATTCCGGAAAATGTGGAGGCGCTCATGGCCATGGGGCTTGAAGCCTGGATTGATGATCAGTTCACACGCCCCATCGGCTACATCCAGCCCTACACCAACTGGGCGCTGCAATATGCCAACGGCATGGCGCTTTACGGCAACTACAAGGAGCACGCCTGGTGGGAACGTGCGATGGGCGTGCCAAAGCTGCGACCCGACTCCACCACCACGCAGCTGCCAGATCCCCTGCGCCAGCGCGTGGCCTTTGCCTTGAGCGAGATCCTCGTGACCTCCGACCGCCCCGAAACTCTCGCGGTCGATTACGAAGGCATGGCCAACTACTACGACATCTTCGAAGAGAATGCCTTCGGCAACTATCTCGACATCCTCAAGAAGGTGGCGATGCATCCTGTGATGGGAGTTTACCTCAGCCACCTGGGTAATCAGAAGGCCAATCCGGCCCTCAACATTCATCCCGACGAAAACTTCGCACGCGAGATCATGCAGCTCTTCACCATTGGTCTCTGGCAGCTGGAGACGGATGGCACGCGCAAGACATACCCCGTCGGGCATCCGCAGGCGGGGCAGTTCATCCCGACCTACAGCAACTCGGACATCACCGAACTTGCCCGCGTATTCACCGGACTCACCTGGAACGACAGCGCCACCTTCAATCCCAACAATCTCATCAATGGCGACCGCCTGCACCCGATGAAGATTTTTGACGCCTACCACGACTGCGGAGCCAAAACTCTGCTGAACGGCTACGTGGTGGCCGCCAGCACACCTTCGTCCGGCAGCACCGGCACGGCCGGGACGGCGGACATCACTGCCGCGGTGACCAATCTGTTTAATCACCCCAACGTCGGCCCCTTCGTCGGGCGTCTGCTCATCCAGCGATTCGTCACCTCCAATCCCAGTCACGCCTACATCGGACGGGTGGCGGCGAAATTTAACGACAACGGCAGTGGCGTGCGCGGAGACATGAAGGCCTTCATCAAGGCCATCCTCACGGATCCTGAGGCGCGCGATCCCGCCATGATGGACTCCCCCACGTTTGGCAAAATGCTTGAACCTTTTCTCCGTGTGGTGAATCTCGTCCGTGCCTTCAACGGCGCCTCGGTCTCCGGACGCTATCCTCTCGATCAGTTCAATCTCGACCATCAGCAGGATCCGCAAAACTCTCCCAGTGTGTTCAATTTCTTCCTGCCGGGACACAGTCCTGCGGGTCCCGTCACCCAGATGGGCTTGGTCGCGCCGGAGTTCCAGATCCTCAACGCCACCTCCGCCATCACGGGTGCCAATTACTTCTACAATGCCATCGGCAACAACGACATGGCGCGCTGGGGTTCGGGAAATGCCGACTATGCCGTTCGCTTGAATCTGGACCCCGAACTCGGCTACATCATTCCCTCCGCCCATATCAATGAGGACACACCCAGCGTGTCCAACCTCATGGATCTGGATCTTCACATCCGGCGCATGGACCTCATGCTCCTCGGCGGCACCATGACACCACAGCTTTTTCAATGCCTGCGCGAGTCGGTCGATCGCGTGAAGCCGCCAGATGCGAGCTGGCAGTGGCACCGAGAGCGGCTGCGCCAGCTCATCACCTCCATCGTTTCCTCGGCTGAATTCAACGTGCTGCGCTAACCCCTGACGCCCCTGCCGCCATGATCGCTTTTAACTCACCACGCCGCCAGTTTCTCGGCCAGGCCAGTTGCGCGGCCGTCAGCTCCATTCCAGTGCTGAACACGCTGCTGAATCTCTCCTTTGCCGAAAAATTGGCCGCTGTCACTGCCCCCACCAACAGTGACTACCGGGCCGTCGTCTGTCTCTTCCTTTCCGGTGGCAACGACAGCTTCAACATGCTCGTCCCGCGGGAGACATCCGCGTATGCGCAGTACCAGGCCACACGGTCCAATCTCGCTCTCGCTCCCGGATCACTCATCGACATTCATCCCACCGGGCAGAACACTTTTGCCGTGCATGGCGGCATGCCGGAGATCGCGGCCCTGTTTGAGGCCGGACAAGCAGCCTTCGTGGCCAATGTGGGCACGCTGATCGAGCCGGTGCAAAACCGCACGCAGGTCTCTGCGGTCACCAAACAGCTCCCGCTCGGCCTTTACTCCCATTCGGATCAGATCGAGCAATGGCAGACCAGCCTGCCTAACCAGCGTTCCGGCATCGGCTGGGCGGGACGCACCGCCGACCTGCTGCAAGGCCTCAATGCCAATCAAAAGGTGCCGATGAACATCTCGCTCGACGGCAGCAACGTCTGGCAGACCGGCCATCAAAATGCCGAATACGCCATCACCACGGGCGGAGCCGTCGCCCTGGAGAATTACGACTTCGGCTGGCAGCAGTATGACACCACCACTCAGGCCTTCAGCCAGTCCGTGGACAGCCACCTCGCGCAGCAGTATTCGAACATTCTCATGCAGACTTTCAATACCCGGAAGAAAGCTGCGCTGGACGCCTACAACGCCTTCACCTCGGCCACCGCCGCCTCTCTGCCGGGCAGCATCAGCTTTCCCGGCAGCTACGTCGGCTCCAGGCTGCAGATGATCGCAAAGGCCATCCAGGGGCATGCACATGCGGCGCTCGGCGCGGTGCGCCAGACCTTCTTTGTCAATCTGGGCGGCTGGGATCACCACAGCGGGGTGCTCAATCTGCAGGGCCAGATGCTGCCGCAGATCAGCCAGGCCATCGGTGCATTTTACAATCAGCTCGTGGCCATGAACATGCAGGACAAGGTGACGCTCTACACCGCGTCTGACTTTGGCCGCACGCTCACCAGCAATGGCCAGGGCAGCGATCACGCCTGGGGCAGCAATCAGTTCGTCGTTGGCGGCAGCGTGCAGGGAAGAAAGATTTACGGCAGCTTCCCCAGCCTCGCGCTGAATCCAGACACCGGCCCGGAGCAGAATCCGCTCGACACCGGCAGCGGCCGCCTGATCCCCACGACGAGCTGCGACCAGTTCTTCGCCGAGCTCGCCCTTTGGCTCGGCGTTTCTCCCACCGACCTCCCGCTCGTGCTGCCAAACATTGGCAATTTCTACACCCCAAGTGCCAGCAATCCCCCGCTGGGCTTCATGATGTGAACTGGCGGGGACACTGGCCCCAGCGTCCCCACCTCCATCGGCCCCACCCCACACGAAAGTGGGGTGCCCAAAATGCTGAAAGCAGCGCCAATCTTGCGTTGATAGGGGCATGACGCGCCCCGTTTTCGCCACACTCCTGCTCACTGCCCTCACTGCCACCGCCCAGAATGACAGCGGCGGCAATGATACGACGGACAAGCCCATCGCCAAGCCGGTGATGCAGTGGCGCTTTGACGATGGGAAGGACGCCGGCCCCCGTGCGCCCACCTTTCCCACCTACACAAAGGACAACACCGCGCAGCGTTTCACCGGAGACGGCAAAAAATCCGCCCTGACCATTCCGGACAGCGAGGAACTGCGCTTCCGGCTGAATGAAACCATCACGCTGGAGGCCTGGGTCAAGCCCGCGGCCATGGGCGGCACACCGTACATCATTGGCAAAGGGCGGCTGGGCACAAAGGAGTTCGGTGCGGAGAATCAAAACTACGCGCTACGGCTGCAGACGGCGAAGGGCGGCGCGCAGATCGGCTTCCTCTTCCACAGCGCGGATGTGCCAGGCAAGAAGGGCGACTGGCACCGCTGGTGGTCGAAGGACACCCTGCCCACCGCAGGCTGGCACCACATCGCCGTCACCTACACTTTCGGCAAACTGAAGAGCATCAAAGGATTCATCGACGGCCGCGAAACCGACGGCGTGTGGGACATGGGCGGCGAGACAGACCGCGCCCCTGTGACAGATGGCGACTCCCTCATGCTTGGCAGTGGCTCCACGCTGGCGGCCTCCCATTCGCTGAACGGCTGGCTGGATGACGTGGCCATTTACCGCGGCCCGCTCGATGTGCCCGCTCTGAAGGCCAAGTATCAGTTTGTTCCGCCTCCGCCTCCCATCGCCAAAAAACAAGTGCCCGCAGGCCGTGTGCTGGTGCAACTGGCCGAGGAAGGCATGCCCGATGCGAACGCCTGGCCCAGCGAGCATCCCAAGGTAGGCGAGACTTACACCGAGGATGTGTTTGGCTTCTTTGACGTGCCGCAGAAGTATGTGGACACCGGCGTGCGAGGCGAGCGCCATGTGCCCTTCCTCCTGCGTGCCGCCGCCAGCGTGACCTTCCCCAAAGGCAAGCACCGTCTGCTGCTTCGCGCCCGTGGCGCCACGAATCTCTACATCGACAACAAGACGATCCTGACCACACCCTTCCCGCCGAATGACAGCGACGGGCATCATCTAGTGGCAGACCAGCACGAATATCTGAACCTTGGCCCTGACTTCCGCTTTGTGCCGCCTGGGAATCGTGAATCCTGGTGCGAATTTGAAGGCACAGGCAAACCGCAGTTCATCGTGCTGGAGACAGTGGTGGGCAGCTTTGCGGGCAAGAGCGTGCGCCGCCCGGAGCTGGGCGAGACCGTGGTGGCCTGGAGCCCGCAGGGCAGCGAGACGTGGAAGCTCATCACCCCGGGCAAGCTCGAGGTGCCGTACAATGACGCCGGCTGGGCCGCCTATGAAAAGGAGCGCAATGCGCACTACGCGGAAATGAACGCAAAAAAGCGCGCCGAGCTGCGCGCGCAGTCCGCACCCTACTGGGCCGCGCGCCGCAAGGCCGCCGAGGCGTGGCTGGCGAAGAATCCCGCGGGCGAGGGCAGCATTGATGGCTTCATCGCGGCAAAGATCGCCACCGTGAAGTCGCAGGATGCGCACAAAGGAACGATCGACTACTTCAAGGACATCCAGCCCATCCTTGAAGCCAAGTGCACGGAGTGCCATCGCGGTGCGAAAGCCAAGGGCGGCCTGCATCTCGACTCGCTGGCGGATGCGATGAAAGGCGGCAAGTCTGACGGCGCGGCGGTGGATCCCGGGAAACCGGACCATAGTTCCATCATCGCGCGAATCACCGCCAGCGATGAAGACGAGATCATGCCGCCCAAAGGCAAGCCTTTGACCAAGGACGAGATCACTCTGCTCACCACCTGGATCAAGGAAGGCGCGCACTGGCCGGAGATTCGTGCAGACCACCTCACGCTCACGCCTTTGACAGATGACCTCACCTTCCTGCGCCGTGTGTATGTGGATGCCATTGGCGTGCCGCCTTCGCTGGAGGAGATCGCCGCATTTCAGAAGAATCCGGACCGCAAGGCTGTGATCGACAAATTGCTCTCCGACCCGCGCTGGGCGGACAACTGGATGGGCTACTGGCAGGACGTGCTGGCGGAGAATCCGAACATCCTGAACCCCACGCTGAACAATACGGGGCCTTTCCGCTGGTGGCTGTATGAGTCCCTGCAGGACAACAAGCCCATGGACTTCTTCGTAACCGAACTGCTGCGCATGCGCGGCAGCGAGCGCCTGGGCGGCCCCGCCGGATTTGGCACGGCCTCGCAGAATGATGTGCCGATGGCGGCTAAGGGTACAATCGTGAGCACGGCCTTCCTCGGTGTGGAGATGAAGTGCGCGCGCTGCCATGACTCGCCCACCGGCAAGTCTTTGCAGCAGGATCTGTTTGAGCTGGCAGCCATGCTGGGCACAAAGGAGATCGAAGTGCCGAAGACGAGCAGCGTGCCGATGGACAAGATCCACGCCGGCGGCCGCAAGCCGCTCATCCAGGTGACGCTGCAGCCGGGCACCAAGGTGCAGCCGAAGTGGCCCTTCGCCGAATTCTGCGATGAAGCCGCCGCAAAGCTGGCGGAAGATCCCAAGGACAGCCGCGACGTGCTGGCCGCCATGATCACCGCGCCGCAGAACGAGCGTTTTGCGCAGGTCATCGCGAACCGCGTGTGGGCGCGCTTCATGGGGCGCGGCATTGTGGAGCCGATCGAAGACTGGGAGAAGGGCAAGCCCACCCACCCCGAGATGCTGAAGTGGCTGGGCCGCCAGTTGGTCAGCGGTGGCTACGATGTGAAGCACCTCGCCCGCCTCATTCTGAACAGTCAGGCCTACCAGCGCGCCACGGATCCTGCGCTGAAGCAGACCAGCCCGCTTTTCACCAGCCCCGCGCCGCGCCGGCTGCAGGCGGAGCAGATTGTGGACTCGCTTTTCTCCGCCACCGGCAAGCCCTTCCACACCGAAGAAGTGTGCCTGGACATCGACAACACGCGCGATCTCAAAAACGCCATTCACATGGGCAAGCCGCACCACAGCTGGATGCTCACCAGCACGAGCAATGAACGCGACCGCCCCAGCCTGGCCCTGCCCCGCATCCAGGCCGTGACAGATGTGCTCAGCGCCTTCGGCTGGCGCGGCTCCCGCCAGGACCCCGTGAGCAAGCGCGATGCCGACCCCAACGTGCTGCAACCCGCCATCCTCAGCAACGGCACTGTAGGCGTGTGGCTCACCCGCCTGAGCGACGACCACGGCATCACCGCACTCGCGCTGCAAGACGAATCGCTGGATCAGTTCATCGACCAGCTCTTCCTCAAGCTGCTCACCCGCCACCCCACCGCGGAGGAGCGCGCGCTTTATACGAAGCACCTGAGCGCCGGATTTGAGAAGCGCATCGTGCCACAATCCGAGATCCGCGACCTGTCCGCAGAAACGCGCAGCCGCGAGAAGTACGTGAGCTGGTCCAATCACTTGGACGGCGAAGCCACCACCGTGCGCATGGCCCAGGAAACCGCCGCCCGCGCCGGAGATCCCCCCACGCAAAAACTGAATGCCGAATGGCGCGCACGCATGGAAGACGTGCTCTGGGCCCTGCTGAACGCGCCGGAGTGGGAGTTTAGCCCTTGAGGTCTGGGGTCGCGTCATTATACTTCTGCCATGAGTTCCCAAGCTTCAGCAATCCTTGAACAGGTTCGACAGCTTCCCCAGGCGGAGCGCGAAGAAGTTTACTGGCAGATCGGAGACTCATTGTTTGCCGACGTGAGTCCGGACACTGTCTCAGAAGAACTCAAAACAACGATCGACAGGCGCTGGAATGAAATCACCTCCGGAAGAGTGCAGTGCCGGGATGCCTTTGCAGCGTTAAATCAGGTTGAAGCCCGCGTCCATGCTCGAATTGCAGCTGCATCCTGAAGTCGAGGCTGAAATCGAAGACTGGGCAACTATCCTGGCTGAGCACAGTGATCGTGCTCCCATACAATTTCTGGCAGAAGTGCGATCTGCGTTTCAACGCATTTGTGAGCACCCAACTCATGCACATTTCATCTATCGAAACTATCGCAGACTGAATCTCATCCGTTTTTCTCAAGCCATCATCTATCGTGAACACAGCAACGCTGTTTATGTTATTGCGATGATGCATGAGAAGCGCCATCCCGACTACTGGAAATACCGCATTGCAGACAAAGCTGGTTAATCCACCCACCCCACGAAAGTGAGATGCCCCGGAAAGTGAAAACCGGCCTGATTCTGCGTTTATAGCTCATCACATCATGAAACGCCGCTCCTTCCTCACCTCCGCCGCCGCTTTTGGCGCGGCACCGTTGTTTGCGAACAACACACCTGTCCACACCCCGAAGGGCAAGGCGGAGCACTGCATCTTCATCTGGCTTGGCGGCGGCATGGCGCAAATTGACACTTTTGACCCAAAAAAACTGGGCAACAACACGGACAAGACCAAGATCGCCGGCTCGCTGTACAAAGCCATAGACACCGCTGTGCCCGGCGTGCAGGTGACGGAACATCTTAGCCAGACGGCCAAGGTCATGGAGCACGTGACGGTGATGCGCACGGTGAACCATCACGTCATCGACGAGCACGCCTTCGCCACGAACATTGTTCATACCGGGCGCATGATCTCCGGCAATGTGGTTTATCCCAGCGTCGGCTCCATCATCTCCCACGAGCGTGGGGCCGCTGGTGAAGGCATGCCGCCCTACATTCTTATCGGTTATCCGAATGTGAGCCGCGGCCCTGGCTTCCTCGGCGCAAAGGCCGGCTATGTCTATCTCACAGACACCAACACGGGCCCCGCTGGATTTACCCGGCCGGATTTTGTGGATGAAAAACGCGCCCTCACCCGCGAGCAGCTTCTGGCTCCGCTGATGTCACGCGCGCCCAAGGAGTCTGCCATTTCCGACTACAAGGCCGCCCAGGAGCAGGCGCTGAACCTTTCCGGCCCGCAGTTCATGCGGCATTTCAATCTCAAGGAAGAGCCCGCCGCGCTGCGCAATGCCTACGGCGGAGAATTCGGCCAGCGCTGCCTGCTCTCACGCCGCCTGGTGCAGGCCGGCGTGCGCTTCATCGAAGTCTCCCACAACCTCAACTTCATGAACGGGACCGGCTGGGACATTCACAACGAAGGCTACAAAAACCAGCACTTGCTCATTCAGGAGCTCGACACCGCCCTCGCTGCACTGATCCGGGATTTGAAGGACAAGAAGCTGCTCGACAAAACCCTCATCGTTGTAGGCACCGAGTTTGGGCGGCCGCCGGAGTTTGATGGTCGCGGCGGACGTGGGCATCAGGGCACGACGTTCTCCATGGTTCTGGCCGGCGGCGGTTTGAACCACTGCGGCGCTTATGGCGTGAGTGATGAACTTTCCAAGAAGCCGGTCGAGAATCCCGTGCCTCTGGTGGATTTCCACGCGACGATTCATGCGGCGATGGGCATTGATCCCAGCAAGGAACTCATGGATGGGACGCGGCCTGTACCGATCACGGATGGTGGCAAGCCGGTGGCGGCGCTGTTTGGTTGAAACGAACAAACGAAACAAAACACGCGATGCCTTGCGGCATCGCGTGTTGAAAACCTGAACAGTATCTCGTGACTTAAGCGAAGAGATTCGTGATCGGCTGGCCTTTGTCCGCGATCGTGAACGGACGCTTGCTGGGGCTGTAGATCACCTGATCCAGCGGCAGGCCGAGGGCATAGGCGATCGAGGCATTGAAGTCCATGATCTTGACCTTGTCTTCGACGACCTCACGGCCTTCCTTGTCGGTCTTGCCATAGGTGTAGCCACCTTTGACACCGCCGCCGAACATGACGCCGGAGAATGCTTTCGGATAGTGGTCACGACCTGCGTTCTGGTTGATGTCTGGCGTACGGCCGAACTCAGAGGTCAGAACGATGAGGGTGTCTTCCAGCAGACCGCGGTTGTGCAGGTCGGAGATGAGAGTGGCGAGGCCTTTGTCGAGGGTTTCGCAACGGTCAGGCACGGCCACGAAGTTGGCGTTGTGCGTGTCCCAGCCGCCGAGGGAAACTTCCACGAAACGGACACCGCGCTCCACCAGACGGCGGGCGAGCAGACAGCCCTGACCGAAGGCTTCCTTGCCATAGGCGGCACGGAGTTCTCCGGGCTCCTCACTGAGGTCGAAGGCCTTGAGGTCTTCCGACTTCATCATCGCCATGGCATCATCATACATGTCGGCATAGGCCTTCACATTGCGGTGCGGGAAGGTGGTGCGGAAGTCCTTGTCGAGTTCATCCGCCAGCTTCATGCGGGCCTGGAACTTTTCTTCGGGGCTGCCGTTCTTGATGTTCTTGAGTCCGTTTTCAGGGTTGCTCACAAACAGCGGAGCCTGTGCGGCGGGGAAGAAGCCCGCGCCGGGATGGCGGCTGTCATTGCCGATGAACACGAAGTTCGGCAGGGTGCTGTTGCCACCGCCCTGAAACACATTGAGCCAGGCGCCCATGGCGGGATGGCGGATCGTGCCGCGCATTTCGTAGCTGGTGTGCATCATGTAGTTGCCCTGCTCATGCGCACCCTGGGTGGAGGAGAGGGAATTGATGACGGTGCCGTGGTGCATCTGCTGCGCGGTGAGGGGCAGATATTCGGAAATGCGCACGCCATCGGCGCTGGTCTTGATCGGCTTGACCGGGCCGGCGGTTTCCACGCCTTCCTTGGGATCCCAGGTGTCGAGGTGCGTCTGACCACCGCTCATGTACAAATAGATGACATTCTTCGCAGTCGCAGCCTGTTTCAGCTTCGAGGAGCCTTCAAAGGCCGCGAAGGATTTGCTGGTGAGCGAATTGCCAAGCAGACCGACTCCGAGAAGGGAGCTGGCAGTTTTGGCCGCGAAGTCACGGCGGGTGATTTCACCCGAGCGGACGAGTTTGGAGGCAAGTTCCTGTTTCATGGGAGGTGCGCGTGTGGTGTTGGGTTTGTCGTGTCTTACTGAATGAAAATAAACTGCTGCGTGTTCAGAAGGGAGAAAACGAGGTCCTCCATGCTGGAAAGGCCGCTGTCCTGCGCCTTGAGCCAGACGGCTTTTTCGGCCGCGGTGGGCTTGCGGGAGAGCAGGGTCATGTAGGCGGCATCCACTTTGTCATCCGGATAGGGAGCCTTGTTCACGGTGAGCATGAGCTGGCTGTACTTGCTGGTGATCTGAGGCAGCAGGCTGCCGTTCATCATGGCCAGCGCCTGCGGCACGCTGGCGTCGTTGTTGGCATTTTCGATGGTCTCGCGGTCGCTCTGGCCGAATTCACGCAGGTAGTGGCCACGTGGCGCGGGACTTTCCAGTTCAGCGGCACGCAGTGTGCTGCGGCTGATCTGCGCACGGGTGCTGATGTAGGCCCGGCGCTCCTTTTCATCCTTGATGCCGAAGAAATCCGCCTCTTCAGCGTAGGCGGCCTGCGTCTTCTGGGCGATGGCCTTCTCCTCCTCCTTCGTGAGGGCTTTGCGGTCATAGCCGGGGATGACGACTTTTTCAGCCTTGGCTCCATTGGCCATCATCATCATGTCTCCGCCACCGCTCATCATGGCAGGGGAGGCATCAGCGCCAGCACCATTGTTTTTCGTCGTCATCGAAACAGTCTGGTACGGCTTGCCGGTCACTTTCTCATAGAGCTTCTTCTGCCCCGGAGAAATCACCTGAGCGTAGGTGACACGGCGGCCTTCGCTCTGAATGCGATTGACCTCGCTGCGAATGGCATCGGACTTCTTCTTCAGTTCATCTGCTTTTGCCATCGCCGCCACCTTGGCCGGGCCGTCCGGCATGGCCTCGGCTTCGTCACGGGCTTCTTTGGAAGCGGCACGCGCCTCGGCAAAGAGCTTCTGCTGCACATCGGTGCGCTCGCGGTTCTTGCTGTAGATATCGGCGGCCTTCTTCAGGCCTTCGAGCGCTTCCTCAGGAGAAAGAGCCTCGACACCATCGGCGATCTTCTTGGCCTGGAGGATGCGCTGCTCCATGACTTCTCGATTGGCCTCGTTGACCATGTCCGGGCTGGGATTGATGAGGGTCACAAACGAATCCCACATCTGCTCCGCGCTCATGCGGCGCAGCAGTGGCCCGGTGAAATGATAAACCATGCCGGGAGAATGCTCTTCACGGGTGACCTGGGCCTGGTAGGCCTTGGTGTTGTAAAGGACGCGCAGGACGGCCTTCATGTCGTAGTTCATGTCCACCACGAGTTTCTCGATGTGCTTTTCCATTTCAGGAATCATCGGCACGGTGGTGTCCATGAGTTCGTCCAGTGGCTCGATAAGCGCGAGGCCAAACACACGCTTCCAGAGGCGGTTGGCGATCACGGTGGTGAAGCGCGGATTCGCCGGACTGGTCATCCAGCGCGCGTAAGCCTGCAGCGGCGTCTCACCCGGCTGGGTGATGCACTCGTGTCCCATCATCGTCTTCGGCTCCACGAGGGACTTCGGCTTGGCGTCCGTGTACTGGTAGTCATGCGGCAGAGAGGGCTTGCGGTCACGGCTGCTCACCGAGGTGTAGCGCAGGTTGTCACGCACATCATTCATCGCTTCCTGATAGCCACGCTGCTCCTTGCGGAGGCTTTGGCGTGCTTCTTCGCGCTTTTTGTTCACTTCCTTCATCTCCGCCTCGTAGCTCTTGTAGGCGGCGGCGTACTCTTTCTGCAGCTTTTCACGCTCCTCGGCAGGCATCTTGCCGTTGACGTTCGGACGCTGAGGCTTCTGCGGCTCCTTGATGGAGGCACGCACTGCGTTTTCCTTTTCGCGCAGCAAATCGCTCACGCCTGACATGGTGTCGCCGCCGTAATCCTGCGTCTGCACACCATAGGTGTAGGCCGCCATTTGGTAGAATTGCATCTGCGACCATTTGTCGAACGGATGGTTGTGGCACTGCGCGCACTCGATGCGCGTGCCAAGAAACACACGCACCGTGTTGGCCATGTTGTCCAGCGGCATGCCGCGGTCACGCATGTAGTAGCCGATGGCGCCGTTGTCCCAGGCCTTCCCCTGCGCGGCGACCATTTCCCGCACGAACTGGTCGTAGGGCTGGTTTTTGCGAAGACTGTCTTTGACGAAGTTTGCGTACGCCGCCCCCGTGATGCCACCCGTCTGGTTGCCGTTTGAGGTCACGCGCAGCACATCCGCCCAGTAGTTGAAGAAATGCTGCACATAGGCTTCCGAGCCAAGCAGCTTGTCGATCAGCCTGGCGCGCTTGTCTGCATCTTTGGAATTCAGGAAGTCCTCGGTTTCACGCGTGGTTGGAATGCGTCCGATGATGTCCAGGTAAATGCGACGGACAAAGGTGTTGTCGTCGGTCTGTGGGTTGCCCTGAAGTTTGTTAGCCGCCCAGTCTTTGGCCAGAAGCGCATCGATCTGCCTGGCGGCAGCAGTGGTGGTTATTTTGCCCTCTGCCAGTGCAGAAGATTGCAAAACCAACGCGAGGAGGGGGAAGGCGTAGAGTTTCTTCATGATCGAATAAACGCGCCAGAAAAAGCTAGTTTTTCACAATCTCCGCATAATCATGCAGATTTCCCGCCTAGATGGCACGATTTAAGCCCTTTTCTGCTGGCAAGGTGAAAGGACTAATAAGCGCAATGCGCCCGGCTCAAGCCCGCCTTCTGCTCCATCAGGCAGGCTCCCGCCTCTTCAGCGTGACCTGGGCGATTCCTTTTCGCAGGGTACCCACGTTGAAGTTCACCATCAGCCCTGACTTGAAATGCCCCAGCCTCACCTTTGACTCCAGTTCCTGCTCTTCCAGCTTCGTGATCTCGTTTTGTGAACGAACCAGCAGCAGCAGAGAGTCTCCCACCACAAAGTCCAGCCGCGTGGCGGTCTGAATGCTGCGCCCATGGTAGGTGAACTCGAGCGGCACGTTGCGGCTGAAATCAAACTCCAGCTCCCGCAGTTCGACGGCCAGGCATTCTTCATACGCATCGCGAGTCAGTCCCGGACCCAGGGCGCGGTGCACATTCATGCAGGCGCCAATGACCAGATGGGGCAGATCAACGGCATTCATGGCGCGGTGGGCTGCAGCGTGTCTTCCCCCAGGATGCCGTAGATCTCCGCCGTGGTGCTCTGGTGGTGGGTGGTGAGCCAGCGGTCCATCGCTGCGGCCAGACGCGCCTTCACCTCAGGGAAGCGCAGCTTCACATCACGCTCGCAGTGCGGATCTTCCCGCAGGTCAAACAGGCGCTCGATCGAGTGCTTCACTCCAGGCGTCCGGACGTACTTGAAGCGTTCCGTGCGTACGCAGTGCTCTTTGGTCTGCAGCACCGCATCCTGAAACTTGTCCTTGAGGACAAAGTGAAAATCAAAGTCGGGATCGATGAACGTGGTTTCATCCATGGGCGGGATAAAGAGCGGCTCCTCGCCGGGAATGGTGCGGCGGAAGAAGAGATAGCTGGTCTCCCCAAAGTAGGCCAGATCCAGGCTCTTCTTTTCCCCGCGGATGAGCGGGGCCAGGCTGGTGCCTTCAAAGCGCGGTTGCGCCGGCGCTCCGATGAGGTCCAGCAATGTTGGCGCAAAATCCAGCGTGCGCGCGAGCTGCGGATGACGCTGCGGCTTGTCCAGTCCGGGCACATGCAGGATCGCCGGCACGTGGTTGGCCTGGTCCCCACCATTGAAGGTGGTGCCATGTCCAAAGGTGCAGTTAGGCTCAAAGAGATCGTCTCCATGATCTCCGGTGATCAGGATGATCGTGTCATCCATCAGCCCCTGCTTTTCCAGTTCAGCCACCACGCGCCCCACGGAATCATCAAACATCCGCACACAGCCGTCATAAAGCGCGGTGATCTGCTCCACCTCATGGCGCGGCAGCTTGCTCCATTTTTCATTGATGTCCGTCCCCCCGATGAACTGGTCCACGTTCAGCGCCAGTTCATGCTTGTGCTGGCCGTCATACTTGGGGTCCGTCCACAGCTTTGCGTAATGCGTAGGCGTCTTGTACGGCAGATGCGTGCAGGAGTAGTAGCCGAAGAGCAGGAACGGCTTGCGGTCCGCCGCCCGTTGTTTGAGCCGGTCGATGACCTGATCGGTGACCACCTCCGGCGTCATGTAGTTGGCAAAAGACTTGAGCTTCGGAAACAGCATGTGGCCCACGCGGTTGTCAAAAAACAGCGGCAGTATCTGGTGATGCAGAAAGACCACCTCGCTCATGTACACGCGGAAGTTGTCGAAATCGGAGACAATGATGCTCTGGAAGCCCATCGGCAGCTCATTGAAGCCGCAGGCGCACCAGTCCCCGATCACGGCCGTGTCATAGCCCTGGCGCAGAAGTTCAGTTCCGAGCGCAGGCGCCTCCTGATTGGCCTGGTTCACCATCGCACGGTTGGGAAACATGTGCCGAACGCCATGCGTGTGCGGATACTGCGAGGAATACATGCTGGTGAGCGACTCCAGCGTCGAGGCGATGGGTGTCAGGCAGCGCTCAAAATTCACTCCTTTTGCTGCGATACGGTCGATGTTGGGAGAAGTCGGGCGGTGGTACCCGTTGCAGGACAGGTGGTCCGCACGCAGCGAGTCCGAGCCCAGGATAACAATGTTTTTGGGCCTCTTTCTGCCACCTGCAAGCGCCTCCACATCCGGCGAACGGTTCACCCCGTAGCCGCTTACGGCCAGCAGCACCAGCATGCTCACCGCCGCCACACTGAACAACAGCGGCCGCGCCGCATGGGCAAACCAGCGCCGGAGCTCAAAAAGGTAAAAGCCGGAGGCCGCGACAACGGCCGTCAGCGGAAACACCTGCGTGATCACCGCATGCACCACATCCTGCACGCCCGTGCCGCATACGCGGCCCAGCGCATCATACCAGCCTAGCAGATAGCTGTAGTCGCCGAAATACGGCTTCTCCAGCATCAGCTTGAAAATGAAAAAGCCATAGAGCAGCCCCGCAAACAACAGCGTGCGCCACACCACCCCCCAGCGCTCAAAGCTCCGCACCTTGCCCCACAGACGCACCAGCGGGTAGATCAGCACGACATAACCTGCCGCCACCAGCAGGTAGCCCTTCAGCACCACGAGATTGCTCCACACCAGGTACCACCAGTGGTGCTGCATCGCCACCTCGGAGAACCGGTTGTTAAACCCGTCCGAACTGGCTGCAAAGCTCAGCAGCGCACTGAGATACCACGCCAGCAGCGTGCCGAAAACGGTCAGCGCGACTATCTTAAGTATGTGGCGGCGTTTCAGAACGGGTGTTGGCATGAAAGTTGAGGGCACAGCATACGCTGCATCTGCCGCTACTCCAACCACTTATCTGATCAGCTCCGATTCCTTGAAACGCCCCCTTGCTCCCTGGATCATGGCGGCAGTTGCTCCGGTGCGGGCAGCTTGCCGCTCATGACGTCCACCCGCGCACCCACCTTCACCCACTTGCAAAGCTCAATGATGTCCGCCGAAGCCATGCGGATGCAGCCGTAGGATGCCGGCGTCATCAGCCTGGACTCCTCCGGCGTGCCGTGAATGTAGATCGCCCGCTCCAGCGCGTGTTCATTCCGCCGCTCCATGCCGCGCAGCCGCAGCACCCGCGTCACGATGGGGTCCCTCCCGGGCGCATTCACCGGAACAATCTCTCCCGTGGCCTCACAAGATTTCAGCTTTGCCCCAGCGGGCAGCCCCTGCCCCGCAATCTCCACAATTTCCAGCCTGCCCAACGGAGTCATGTGGGTTCCTCGCTTGTCGCCCGTCCCAAATCGCGAAGTGCTCACGGGATACTGCCGCCTGGGTTGACCGCCTTCAAAGGTCACCATCATCTGCTGTGCCACGCTGACCACCAGCCGCTGTGTCACAGGCGGTATGCCTGGTGCCGCCGCAGTGGCTGACGATTTCCTGCCATGCCCGCACGCCACCAGCGCGAATGCCAGCCATGCCAGGCACCAGGGCGCGAAGTGTCGTTTCACAGCGGCAGCCTCTTCCATCAAGGTTTTGGCAGCCGCATACCCGTAGTCCGTTCGTGGGGGTAATAGCGCTCGGTGTGAGATCGCCTGTGCCCTATGGGATCGATCGTGCGCCAGAAATCGTCCATGTGGGTCCGTGACTCCGCTCCACACCCCGGCAGCAGCAGGCAGCTCCCCAGCAAAAGTTTCCATCGACGCATCATGTTCATTCCCAAGCACTCTGAGGCAGGCCCCGCAGAGTTCAAGCCATTGGTTCTTCCAGCGTCTTCAAAGCGACACCCCGCGCTTCCAGGGCAGAAAGTCATCCTGCCCCAGCGCGACCGCTTTCGGCACATACTCGCCGCTTGCCGTTGCGATGACCATTTCAAGCATCTCCTCGCCCATCTGCTCCACGGTCTTTGCCCCCGTGATGATCGGCCCGGTGTCGAAGTCGATGATGTCCGGCATGCGTTTCGCAAGGTTACTGTTGGTGGAGATCTTCAATGTGGGGCAGACAGGGTTGCCAGTGGGGGTGCCCAGGCCGGTGGTGAAGAGCATCATATTGCAGCCGCCACCCGCCAGAGCGGTGGTGCTTTCCACATCATTCCCAGGTGTGCAGTACAGCGTGAGTCCGCCGTGTTTGCGAATCGGCTCGGCGTAGTCCAGCACATCCACAATAGGGCTGGTGCCGCCTTTCTTGGCTGCGCCAGCGGACTTGATGCCATCGGTCACCAGGCCGTCGCGGATGTTTCCCGGGCTGGGATTGGCATCGAAGCCGGAGCCGCAGGCCTGCGCCGCACCTTCATAGGCACGCATGAGGCCTACAAATTTATCCGCCAGCGCGGCGCTGACGCAGCGGTCGCTGAGGCTTTGCTCCACACCGCAGAGCTCGGGAAATTCGCTGAGCACAGGGGCACCGCCGAGCGCAGCCAGGAGATCGGCCGTGTGGCCGATGGCAGGATTGGCCGAGATGCCAGAAAAGCCGTCGCTTCCCCCGCACTCCACGGCCATGATGAGATTGCTCAGCGCGCAGGGTTCACGCGTCTGCTCATTGGCTGCGGCCAGATGCAGGAAAGTGTCGCGGATGGCATTCGCCATCATGTCGCGTTCGGATTTGCTCTTTTGCTGTTCGTAAATGAGGAGGGGCTTTTCCAATTTGGGATAGAGCGCCGCCATCTCACTTTCCAGCAGACTGACCTGGGCGTGCTGGCAGCCGAGGCTGAGCACCGTGGCACCGGCGACGTTTGAACTGTGGATGTAGCCAGCCAGCAGGCGGCACAGTGCCTGCGCATCCTGCCGCGTGCCGCCGCAGCCCAGTCCATGCTCCAGGAACTTCACACCATCGATGTTCTTAAACACCCGCGCCGCAGTTGCAGAAGTCTCCTCCTCCAACATGGCGGCCTCGATTTGTGCACGAGAAGCCCCTTCGCGGTGCAGCTGCACCAGCCGGTGCGCGAAACGCTCATAGGGCGAAGTCTTGCCATAGCCGAGGCTGCGCGTCAGGGCCTCGCGCATGAAAGCGAGGTTGCGATTTTCGCAGAAAACGAGAGGGATGACGAGCCAGTAGTTCGCCGTGCCGGCGGGGCCCTGTGCGCGTTTGAAGCCGTTAAACGTGCGCCCCTGCCACTTCGAGACGTCCGGGGGCGTCCACACATACTCACTCTGCTTGCCGCTGAACGCCGAGGTGGCGTGCACAATGTTGTGCGTATGAATCAGCGCTCCCTCGGCAATCGGCTGTGTGGCCCGCCCCACGGTGACTCCATACATCGTGACGAGATCTCCCACCGCAAAGGAATGCGCGGCAAACTTCTGCTTGGCAGGGATCTTTTCCCGCAGGGTCCAGGTGTGCCCGTTCAAGGAAAGTGCGGTGCCTGCGGAGAGATCTGCGAGGGCGACGATGGCGTCGTCAGCAGGATGAACTTGGAGGATGGAGGCCATGGTTGGGCAGGGATAAAGCGGACGGGAAGGAAGGGAAGGCAGAATTTTGAACTTTGCTCTTTCCTTCAGACCGGGTTAGATCGGAAATATGCTCGAAATCAACAATCTCTCCCACGTCGTTCCCGGAAAAGGCAAGGAACCTCTGCGCGTGCTGGAACAAGTCAGCTTCATGGCGCCCGGTGGTCATGTGCTGGCGGTGATCGGGCCCTCCGGCAGTGGCAAGACCACACTGCTGCGCATCCTTGCAGGCCTCACCGAGCCTGAGGCGGGCACCATCACCTACGGCAAGCGGGACCTCATCAAACAGCCGCTTTATGCCAACCAGCTCGGCTGGGTCCCGGCCGGAGACGACAATCTCATTGAACACCTGACCGTGCGCGAAAACCTCATCAGCGCCGCCATGCTGCGCGGCGCCGGACGCACGCGCGACGAAGTGCTCTCCCGCGTGTCCCATGTGCTGGTCACCGTGGGTCTGGAGAACATCGCCACCGAGCGCACCTCCGCTCTCGCGCTGCCTCAGCGCCGCCGCCTGAAGCTGGGGCTTGCACTCGTGGCCGATCCCGTGGTCGTGCTGTGCGATGACTTTACCGTGGGGCTGGATGTGCGCAGCGAGCGGGAATTTGAAGCTCTGCTCAAGATGGTGTCCACCGACCGCCCCGACCGCATCGTGATCCACGCCACCGACTCGCTGGCCAATCTGGGGGCCTATGACACCGTGGTGGTGATGCATGAAGGCTACGTCACCTTCCATGGTCCCGCACGTGCCGTTCCTCACTACTTCACCGTGCCGACGTATGATGAGGTGTATGCCCGGCTTGCCAAGCGCCCGGCACAGCGCTGGGGCGACTCCTGGATGAAGCACCGGGACGCTTACTACGCCGCTTTCAAGCTCGGCGGCGGCACCGCCGAAAAACTTTCCGCCGCTGAGGAAGACCCCGGCGATGAAGACCGCACCATCATCATGAAGCAAAAAGGCGGTGCTGACGAAGAGGCCAATAAAGTGGTCGAAGCCGAAGCACGCCCCATCATACCGCTGCCGGGCGTCTTCAGCCAGGCCCAGCATCTTGTGAAACGCCGCTGGTCCCTGCTGCGCCGCACGCCGCGCGAGTGGATCGTGCATGCCTCGCTTCTCGTGGGTGGTCCCGGGGTGACCGCCCTGCTGCTGCTGCCCAATTTGAAAACACTCAAGGAAATGCGCTCCGCCGGCGCTGCAGCGGACGTGCTCTGGCCGGCGTCCTACACCGTCTCAATGGTCGTGCTCATCCAGATTCTGCTGGTGATGTTCATGGCGCTGCGCCTCGGTGCACGTGAGATCGCCGCATGGCGCGCCGTGTATGAACGCGAGCGCATCGGCGGAGTCAGACCGGCCGCATGGTTGATCGGCACCCTTCTTTTCATGCTGCCCATCATTCTGGTGCAAAGTGTGTCGATGGAGATGTTCCTCGACATCATCTCCGGCGGACTCCCTGGCACAGGCCCCGCCAAGCTGCTGCTCCCCGCTCTTTCCGGTGCCGCATTTGCCTCCATCTGCCTGGGCATTTCCGCCAACTCCGGCAGCAAGGAGCGCGCCCACAGCCTCTCCCTCACCGTTCTCTGCGCCAACGTACTTCTCTGCGGCGCTCTGCTCGGCTTCCCGAAGATCCTGGGCCAGGTGGTTCACCCTTTCATCACGGCACATTACGGCTGGTCCGGCATCATCGACTCGATGGAAAAGACCGCCTACTTCGCCCCGATCGACAAGCTGGTGAAAACCTGGTTCGCCACCCCCGACCTCGCGATGATCATGCTCGCAGTGCACTTCTTCGTCGGCCTGCTGATGGCCTTCGTGGGCCTGCGCCGGAGGGTGTAATGTGATGCGGGCGCTCCTGCCCGCAACGAACGACCCACAACACTCGTATTGCGGGCAGGAGTGCCCCCATCACTGATAGCCCCAGCACCATGCTCAATTTCGTCCGTTTCAAGCACGCCCGCTTTTCCGCACGCTTTCCCGACACCTTCCGCTACTCCCGTTCCCATTACTGGATGGCTCCCGTGGAAGGAGAGACAAATCTGTGGCGTGTCGGCTTCACCAAATTCGCCACCCGCATGCTGGGCGAGCTCGTCGATTGCGAATGGAAGCCCGGCGATGGCGGCAAGGTGTCCCCCGGCGACAACATCGGCTGGGTCGAAGGCTTCAAGGCCGCATCCGACGTCTATTGCGTGATGAACGGCGCCTTTGCCGGCGGAAATCCTGAACTGAAGGTGGATGCCTGCGTCGTGCGGAGTGATCCTTATGAACAGGGCTGGCTGTACGCCGTGCGCGGAGAGCCCGAGCCCGAAAGCATGGACGTTCACGGCTACATCGAACTCCTCAGCGGCACCATCCAGCGCATGGCGGAAGAGGGGCATGGGGAAGAGGGAGCGGGAGAAGAATGAAGAGATACTCACCTTTAACGGTCGGACTTCAGGGCGATGAAGTCGGTGGTGTCAGGAAGGCGGTATGATTATGGAACCGCCGGTGAAACCACGGGAGAGTTATAGCTCACCACCTTGACAGTTACCTAATCGCTTCCATTATCCGGAGCACCATGAGACTCCGGAACCTTTTTCTCCTGGCGGCAATTTTCTTTGTGGGAATGCTCGTATGGCACTTTGCTTCCCACGAAAACCACCTCCTCCGTCAGAGGTCCCCCGGAGAACCTGATAAACACGCCCGCCCCCGGAGCCGTCCTTCTGCACCATCAGCTTCGGATGCATTGGCGGCCGCACCTGCAGCGACACCAGATCGCCGGTTTCCCATCGAACGAAGGGACTCGCAAGATGTCGTGGAGAGAACGCTGGCGGATGCGCAGCTGCTGCAGGAACGGGTGCTTCCTGGAAGTGCTCCAGGCCGCTGGAAAAGAGAGCGACTCATGCGCTCCAATGCGCAGACAAGACTGCTCCACATTAAAGAAGAGTGGGAGAACCCAGCCGCCGGAGGAGGACAATGGGTGAACCGAGGCAGGGACATCTACCTGGCCGACCAGCTCATCATCAAAGTCAGGCCAGGAACGAGCACCGAGCACCTCAACTCCGCGCTTGCGGAGAGAGGCATCTCGGTTCTACAGCCGGTTTCCACCGAACTCTTTACCGTGCGCCTCTCTGCGAGTGATTTGGACGCTCTGCAAAAGGGCATGGACACCCTGAATGCCATGGCTCCTCTGGTGGAAAGCGCCGAACCCGACGGCGTGGGTTTCGGCTCGGGAATTCCGAATGATCCGAGCTTCTCCACCCAGTGGGGAAATCACAACACCGGCCAGTCAGGCGGAACGGTTGACGCCGATTTGGATGCCCCGGAGTTCTGGGACATTCTGGAGGGCACGCCAGGAAGGGTGATCGCCGTATTGGACTCGGGACTTAACATGACCCATCCGGACCTTCTCAACGTAGCCTGGACCAATCCAGGCGAAATTGCTGGTGATGGCATTGACAATGATTCGAGCGGGCGGGTCGATGACGTGACCGGCTGGGATTTCGTAAACAACGACAATGATCCGACGGATGACCACGGGCACGGCTCCAATGTCTCGGGAATCATCGCCGCGAAACGCAACAATTCCGTCGGTATAGCAGGCATGCTCAGTGGCGTGAAGATCATCGTCTGCAAGATACTCAATTCGAGCAACAGCGGTCTGACATCCAACTTGATCGCCGCCACCACCTACGCCCGCCTGCGTGGGGTGCCAGTGATGAACATGTCACTGCAAAACTATCCGTTTAGCTCTTCGCTGAACACGGAGTTCACCACATGCCAGAACGCCGGAATCCTGCTGTGCATTTGCGCGGGCAATCAGGGCGTGAACAATGACACCACTCCAAACTATCCCAGCAGCTACGCGCATGCTAACATCATTGCCGTTGGCAATCATGACAGGACGGATGTCAGATGGTCAGGGACTTCCAACCCCTCCAACTATGGCGCCGCGAGCGTGGATCTTTTCGCTCCGGGTCGTGAGATCAACGGACCCATTCTCGGCACGTCCTACTCTCTTTACACCGGCACATCCCAGGCAACGCCTTATGTGACGGCCGTTGCCACGGCGATCAAGCACCTGAACCCTTCTTGGAATGCCACTGAAATCAAAAATTGCATCCTTTCGTCTGCCGTCGCTCTACCGGCCTACAATGGCATTTGTACGACCGGAGCCCGGTTGAACGCTGTGGCAGCCGTCTCCTATGCAGTGCGGCAGCTGCCTCTGGCAGACACTGATGGAGACGGCTTTTCCAATTTGATCGAATATGCCGCAGGCACGCGCATGGACTCGGCCGTCGTTCGTCCGCAGATTTCGGTGACCACCACGGGAGGCTATTTCAAAGCAGGGATCGCCTTCACTCAGCGGCCGGATGTTTCTTTTGAGATCCAGCGGTCCACGGACCTCAGTTCCTGGCTGACAAGCGGCATCTCAAGCTTCAGCACAAGCACCACTATATCTGGCGGGGTCCCCGCCGATGGCTCACTCGGAACATTTCTCCGAGTGAGAGCGGTGCCTTCTCCGTGAACGCAGACTCACCTACTTCCCAAGAAGAAACGCCAGCAAATCCGCCATCTGCTCCTTATTGATCGCAGCCTCAAGCCCCACCGGCATCAGTGTGTGGTCCAGAGATTTCATTTCTTTGATCGCACTGCGCTGGATCGTCTCCTTCGCTCCGCCCATCATGGCGAGCACGACGGCATCGCCGGTTTCGCTTTGGACCAGCCCGGAGAGCGTGCGGCCGTCCTTGGTTTCGACGGTGTAGGCGCTCCAACGGGCTTCAAACATGCGGTTGGGATCAAGGATGTCGGAGAGCAGGCCTTCCGGGGGCTTCACCTTCACATCGGACAGCGGCGGCCCCACATCCACACCAAGGCTGCCGTGCTTGTGGCAGGTGACACAGATGGTGGCAAAGACCTGCTGACCTTTCTTGGAATTCCCCTTCATCGTGGTGGCCACCATGTAATCCTGCACGACCTTCGCGCGGTCGCTGCTGGCCTCGCCAAAGAGTTTCTTGGCAAGCGCAGGCATCTCGCCCGTGCCGCGCTGATAGCGCCAGCGCGTCTCCACGTCCACCCAGGCGGTGGGAAACTCACCCTTCTCCATGCGCTTGAAAAGTTCCAGCGCACTGGTCGCATTGCCGGTAAGGATGGGCACAAGGTCGCGCTTCAACGCAGGACCTGCTTTGGGCAGCATTTCATAGATGAACGGAGCCGTGGTGGTCACGGGATATTTTTTCAGCAGTGCGAGCGCTGAGAGTGCCAGCTCCGGAGGTTGGTTGGTACTGAGCAGGGACTTGATGACGGGCTGCACGGCATCCCATTTGCGGCTGGCCAGCAGAGGCATCACCGAAAGCCGCTGCTCGAGCGGCGCCTTGGCATCGGCGATGATTTCGTCGATCTCAGACTGAAGCGTGGCGATTTCTTTGGCGGCGTCTTCGTGGCCTTTCGGCAGCTTGGCCAGCCCCTGCAGCAGAGCGGGCTTCCACCAAAGCAGTTTGCCAGGTTCTTTTTGCAGAAGGGTGAGAAGCGCGGTCACGTCGTCAGCCTCCGCATCGGCCACCGCACCCAGCGTGAAGCTGCGAATGGTCGTGGTACGCGTTTCAGAAAACGTTTTGAAATAATCCCCGCCAAGGGAGCTGAGGACGCGCCCCATCTGTTTGCTCGCGGATGAAGCGGCCATTTTCGCCATCCAGGGGTCTTCCGGATTCTTGGTGATGAGTGCGGCGAGTTCCTTGGCATCTGAGATATTTTGAGCTTTGAGAAAGGCCACACGCTCGGGGTGCTCCGCCGGAACCTCGCCCCAGCCGGTCTCGGGAATGGCGTGATATTTTCCCGGAGTCTTGGCGACGAGCTTCTTCGTCCCCTTCGGAACCACCCGCCAGATGCGCCCCTCGTTCTCCCCCTGCCGCATGTCATGGGTCTTCACAAACTCTTCCGGGAAGAAACGTGCGTGATCGATCCAGCGGCGGTAGATATCACAAACGTAAATTGCCCCATCAGGCCCCGTGGTAAAGTTCACCGGGCGGGACCATTCATCACTGCTGCGGAAGAATTCCGTGCGATCCCCCACACGCGTGGCCTTCAGGCTCGCACCGTTGGGAGCGATCTTGTAACGCGTGACAAGCTGACCCGTCGGGTCCGGCACGAAGACATTGTTTTTCAGCTCCGGCATGAGATCCCCACGATACACACCCAGACCGGAACAAGCGGTGTTGGTGCCGGCATGGGCGTCCGCGGTGGTGTGGGTGATCTGCAGAGGAAAGACACGTGTGTCCGCACCAAAGGGGGCGATGTCTTCGTAGTTCTGCGTGATGCCCGCGTGCGGATTGCGCAGCATGGCCTCGTGGGGCATGACAGTAAACATGAGCGGATTGCGGTTGGAGCAGTAGAAGTGGTGCCCCCAGTCATCAAAGGCACCGCCATACTGCCCCTTGCCGCCCGTGGGCGTGATCTTGTCCGTCTTCGGGTCCCATTTGAAATTGCTGCCCGGGATGTTCACCACATCGGCGGGCTTGTCGGCGGGATAGATTTCACGCGCATCAAGGCCATTGTTGAAATGCACACAGCCATCAAGGCCCCAGCGCGGAGCACTCACCTGAAGCTGGGCATGCTTGGGATTGAAGCCTTTGATGAGGGACTTGATCTCATCGGCCTTGCCATCGCCATCCGTGTCTTTGAGAAACAGAATCTGCGAGCGGGTGGTGGCGATAAGGCCGCCATTGTATGGCAACAGGCCTTGGACGTTGTCCATGTGATCGGCAAAGGTCACCGCCTTGTCCATGCGCCCGTCGCCATCTACATCGGTGAGCAGTTGAATGCGGGAGAGCCATGGATCCCCAGCTACAGGGGGGCCGAGCGGATAGTCGCGCATGTCCGCCACATACATGCGGCCCTGCGCGTCCCAGGTGCATTCCACGGGATCGAGCACAAGGGGCTCAGCCGCGACGAGCTGCACCTCATAGTTTCCATCGAGCTGGATTCGCTTCAGCGACTCCTCAGGAGACAGTGCTTTGTCCTGGCCATCTCGCACAGCTCCGATGTCGCTGCCGCCGCTCGCCTGGATGGCGCTCCACTTTTCCTTGAACTCACCCAGCGGATACAATTCATACCGCCGCACAAGCATCTCTGCGCCTTCGGTCTGCAGCAGGATTTTGCCTTCGGCGGGCTTGCAGTCGAAGGCCTCGTTCACCATCGCCCCATTCACAAAATATTGCAGCGTGTCTCCTTTGGCGATGACCTCCAGGCGGTTCCACTCGCCGGAGGGAGACTCCACATCTTCCCTGCCCCGGAAACCCACCTTGTCCGCCCAGTCCACATCACGGTGTTTCCAGTTGATGCGCCCCTTGGTCACCGTCTGCCGCGGCTCGCCCTTCTTCCAGATCTTCTCCTTGTCGCGGTCAAGAGTGTACTCTGAGGACAGTGAAGTGGTCAGCTCCGTGCCATCAGCCAGCTTCGGAGAAAGCACGAGGATATCGCCCACACCGCCCTCGATGATCTGCGCCTCGATGCTGGCCATCCAGGTGTCGCTGTATGCGCCATGCGGTCCGTAGGCATGCAGCAGGATGCCGTTGTCCTTGGCAGCTTTTTCGCGTTTGCCCCAGGTCTTGGTGCCCCACTTGAACTCGATCACAAGATGGTAGTCCCGGAAGTTCTCCTTCGTGGCCACATAGCCGTACCCGCGGCCGCTGATGTGAAAGGTGCCGTCTTTGTCAAAGGTCCAGATGTCCTTGGGCTCGTCATGAAAGTCCGCCTTGGGATTGACGTGATACTCCACATTGCCGGATTTGATGACGTCCAGCAGGTTGATCTTCTCTTTGACGGATTCTGCAGCTGGAAGCAGGCCGGCAGAACAGATCGAGAGCACGGACAGTAGGGACAGGATGCGCATAAAATGGATACGGCGAAAGTGAGACAACCATTACGGCACCTCCGAGCACGATGCAGACACGAATGAGCCCAAACGTGGTGCTTTTGTGACCCCTGTCTCCGCTGCCCCCTCAGGAAAGCTTGTTGCGGAAATCCGCATACCCAAACCGCCGCACCACGCGATACTCTTTCGACGCCGGATCGTAGATGGCGATGTCCGGATGCGGCACGCCGTTGAATGTGGTCGTCTTCACCATGGTGTAGTGCGCCATGTCGGCAAACACGAGGCGCTTCCCGACGTGCAGCGGCTCAGGAAAGGAAAAGCCCTGCAGCACATCCCCCGCCAGACAGGAGGTGCCGCCCATCTTGTACTCATACGGATGCTCGCCCGGCATGCCTGCTCCAAAAATATAGGGCCGGTACGGCATCTCCAGCGTGTCCGGCATGTGCGCCGTGGCGGAGATGTCCAGAATGGCCGTGGGCACCGGTGCCTCGATGATGTCCTGCACCTCCGCGATGAGGTAGCCAGTGTTCAGGCCCGCAGCCTCGCCAGGCTCAATGTAAACGTCCTTGCCCCATTTCTCACGGAAGGTGCGCAGCACACGGATCAGAAGATCCACATCGTAGTCTTTGCGGGTAATGTGGTGGCCTCCGCCCATGTTCACCCACTGCACCTGTTTGAGCAGCTTGGGGAAACGCCGCTCCACCGCGGCCACGGTGCGCTCCAGCACATCGCTGTCCTGTTCGCACAAGGCATGAAAATGCAGCCCCTCGATGCCCGTGAGGTCTTCATCATCCAGAAGCTCAGAGCGAATACCCAGACGGCAGCCCGGCGAGCAGGGATCATACAAAGACACCTCCACCTCTGAATGCTCCGGATTCACGCGAATCCCCGGACTCGGCGCATGCCCCGTGGCCGCCTTTGCAGCATCCAGCATGGGCTTGAACTTCCGAAACTGCGCCAGCGAATTAAAGCTCAGGTGGTGCGAGATCGGGATGATCTGCTCCATCTCGTGCGCCTTGAAGGCCGGAGAGTACACATGCACCTCCTTGCCAAATTCCTGCGCCAGCAGCGCCTCGTTCAGCCCGCTCGCGCAGCAGCCGCTGAGGTACTCCTTCATGATCGGAAACACGCTGAACATGGAAAACCCCTTCAGCGCCAGCAGCACGCGTGCGCCGGACTCGCTCTGCACGTGCGCCAGCTTTTCCATGTTCCTCCGCAGCAGTGCCACATCCACCACATAGGCGGGCGTCTCGATGGCGTAGATGTCGAACGCCGGAAACGGCTGCTCGTAAACGTGGGGAGGAGTGAAGTCAGTGGATGCCATGTAGGACGGAAAAAAGGGGTCAAAAACTCAGCGCTGTACCTTGGCGTCTCCGCCCTCAGCCAGTTTCTGCACTTCCGGGAAAGTCGCCATGCTGGTGTCTCCCGGCGTCGTCATCGCCAGCGCCCCATGAGCGGCGCCGTAGTCCACCGCTTTCTGCGCATCGTTTTCCACCAGCAGGCCGTGGATGAGGCCGGCCACAAAGCTGTCTCCCGCGCCGATGCGGTCCATGATGTCAAAGCGCGGGTAGTTGCGGCTGCGATGAAAGCTGCCCTTGTGCCAGCAGAGCGCGCCCCAGTCGTTCACGTTCGCCGTATGCACCCGGCGCAGCGTCGCGGCGATCGTGTGCAGATTCGGATACTGCGCCGCCAGCTTTTCCATCATTGGCCTCAGCTTGGCGTCCTCAGCGGCAAAGATGTCATTCGGGTCCGTGGACGTTGAGGAGGAGACGGGCGGCTCATCACTCAGCACGCCGATCATCACATTCACATACGGCGCCAGCTGCCTGTTCAGCGCCTGCGATCCCGCAAAGCCGCCGCGCTCCTGCCACAGCGAGGGCCGGTAGTTCAGGTCGTAGCTAACCGTCACACCATGCTTTTTCGCAGCCTCGCAGGCCTGGATGGTCACTTCTGCGGTGGATTCGGAGAGGCCCGCAAAGATGCCGCCCGTGTGCAGCCATTTGCAGCCAAGGGTGCCAAAGAGGTAGTCGAAATCAAAATCTCCCGGCTTGATCTGCGAAGCCGCGCTGTGGCCGCGGTCCACGCTGCCCTTCGCCCCGCGCACGCCAAAGCCGCGCTCCGTGAAGTTGATGGGATTGCGCACGCGCTTGCCCATGCCGTCATACGGCACCCATTTGATGAGGGAGCTGTCCACCCCGCCCTGCAAAATGAGGTCTTCAATGAGACGGCCGATTTCGTTGTCGGCAAAGGCGGTGAGAATGCCCGCTTTCAGGCCAAAGCAGCGCCGCGCACCGCGTGCCACATTGTATTCTCCGCCGCCCTCCCAGGCGGTGAACTGGCGGGAGGTGCGCACGCGTCCCTCACCGGGATCAAGGCGCAGAAGGACTTCACCGAGGGACAGCAGATCGTAGGCGGGATTGGCAGGCATGGGGCGCTAGATATGAAGCGCGACAGCGCAGTGGCAAACAACTCCTCACTGGAAAATGCGACGGCGGCAGATAAGCATGCGCACCACCATGAGCTCTCGCATCCTGACCACCCTCGCTCTTCTATCTGCCTCTCTTCACTCCGCAGACACCTACTTCCCTCCCCCGGACAGCGCGGGCGGCTGGCGCGAGGCCAAAACGGAAAAGGAATGCCGCGACCTCGCCGGCATGGACCTCAGCAAGATCGAGCCCGCCTATACGCTCTCCGAGCGCGCCACCGCCCACGGCGGCCTCCTCGTGGTGCACAAGGGCTACCTCGTTTTCGAAAAATATTTCGGCCGCGCCAGTCGCAACTGCAATCCCGACATGGCCTCCACCGGCAAGGCCTTCTGCAGCATCGCCTGCGGCATCATGCTGCACGAGTTCAAAGACAAGATCCCCCAGGGCCTCGACACCAAGGTCTTCACCGAGCAGTACCTGCCCGAGGCCTTTCCCCTCAATGATCCGCGCAAGGCGGACATCACCCTCGGCCAGCTCCTCTGCATGACCGGCGGCTACTGGGGCGAAGGCCAGACCCCCAGCGGCTATGTGAAAGGCGATCCCAAAACCCGCCCGCTGAAGCCGGTGCCCGGCCAGAACATCAAGGACCTCGACAAGTCCTCCCTCAATGTCCCGCTGTGGATCGAGCCGGGTGGGGGCTACTCCTACTCCTCCCCTTCCCCGCACATCGCCAGCATCGTGCTCCGTCACGTCACCGGCATGGAGCTGAAGGACTACATCGACGCACGCCTCGCCAAGCCCCAGGGCTGGGGCGCCTGGGACTACTGCCTGCACCGCGGCGACTTCGTGATGCCCCACGCCAACGGCGCCGGCAGCACCGCCCTGCATGCCACAGACGCCCTGCGCATGGGCTACTGCCTCGCCCACGGCGGCAAGTGGAAGGACCAGCAGCTCGTGCCTGCCGACTACATCAAAAAATGCCAGACCTGGAGCCCCTACAATGCGCACACGCCCTTCTCCCTCCAGTTTGAGCACAACGAAGACGGCCACGTCGCTGGTGTGCCCAAGGACGCCTTCTGGAAATCCGGCGCCGGCGGCTTCTGTCTCTACATCGTCCCCTCCCTCGATCTCGTCATCTACAAGCTCGGCGGCAAAGACGGCCAGTACGACCCCAAGCTCACCCTCATCCCCCAGCCCGAGCAAAACCACGACCGCGACACCTGGCAGCCCAAGCTCGGCAACGGCTTCGACGAACCCGGCGGCGTCGCCAATCTGAGCCGCGTACTGTCCGCCGTGTGCGCAGCGGTGCGCCTCGAATAACCCAGCGCGAAGTGGTCCGCACTCTCCGAGTGCGGTTCCGGTTCCCCTCACAGCCCCCAAACCGCATATGGAATGGGCGCACCACTCCACGCTGGATTTGCTACGCCTCCTCAGCTTTTCGATCTTGATGCCGGATGAAAAAACAAAACCAACTCGCTGGTATCACCCGCCCAAAGCCTCCAGCGCGGCGTGGTCCGCACTCTCCGAGTGCGGAGTCCGGCACCCCAGGCCACGTTTGGAATGTCCCAATCGCTCCACGCTGAAACAGCCATGCCACCTCAGTTCTTCGATCCTCATGCAGGAGTGACGATCACCCATGGTCATCTCCCACACTGGGATCAGGCAGGAGCGACATACTTCATCACCTGGCGCACAGCAGATTCCCTTCCCAAGGCCGTCTGGGAGCAGTGGAGAACTGAGCGCGATGCCTGGCTGCTGGAGCATGGCATTGATCCCAGGCAGAAAGACTGGCGGCGCCTCGTTGAGGATCTGCCCGAAACTGCCCGCCATGATTTCCGCCAGTTCACCACCCGTCTTGAAGCCGAGGCCGACGCCTGTCACGGCGCTTGCGTCCTGCGCCGTCCAGACCTGCGCCAGATCGTCACCGATGCCCTGCAATTCTTCGACGGCCAGCGTTACACACTGGGTGCCTTCGTGGTGATGCCGAATCACATTCACCTCCTCGTCAGCGGCATGGCCCGGGATGCCATGCTCGCCCAGGTGGAATCCTGGAAACGCTGGACCTCCAGACACATCAATGCAGCCCTGCGTCAACGCGGCCGATTCTGGCAGGATGAAAGCTTTGACCACCTCGTGCGCAACGAGGCTGCCTTCATGAAATTTCGCCGCTACATCGCCGAAAACCCGTGCAAGGCCGGCCTGAAGGACACAGAGTTCACGCATGGGCAAAAAACCGCCTGAAACCCATCGCGGCGTGGTCCGCACTCTCCGAGTGCGGCCTCCGGACTCTAGACCGCACATGGAATGTGCGGACCACTCCATGATTGACAGATTCGAGCCGCCACGCCTGTTCTCTGTCTCCCGCCCATGAAGTCCCGCTCGCTCCTCGTGCTCCTCTCCCTCGCCACCTGCGCACTTGCCGCCGACAAGCCCTCCAAGCCCAAGGCACCCGAGGCCCCCGCCACGCCCTCCCCCTGGGGTGACTTCGTCGAAAAGGACTTCCCCTTCTTCAGCAGCGTCCTCGATGCCCGCGAAGTCGGCGAAGGCTTCCCCAAGGACAACCTCACGCCCCGCGGCATCATCCTCAATCTCGGCCACAATCTCTGGGCCTGCTTTGACACCGACCTTCTCCGCATCGCCTGCATCTGGGAAGGCGAAGCCAGCAAGCCACCCGTCACGCCCGAGGCACTCGCTCCGGGTTCGTACCATGTGGCAGGGCAGAAGACAAAGGACGGGCAAGATTTCCTGCCAAAGCCGGTGGGCAAGGTGTGGCTGGCGAATGGAATCTATCCCGGCTGGCAGGTGGGGGAGAAGCCGAGCTTTACGGATCCGCGTGAGGCGACACCGAGTGCGGAGGAGGTGGGGAGAGGGCCGCTGCAGCCGAGCGCCAGCACACATTTCGATAGTATAGATTACAGCAAAGCCAACTTGCTCACTAGTGTGGGGCTGAACTACACCATTGATGACGTAAAAATCACCGAATCATTCGCAACAGCTGGAGGAGAGAGGATCTTGCCTTGGCTACATGCAAGAGAATTTGAGGTATCTCCTCATGACAAGCCATTGCTACTGCTGTTGGGACATACCAGGGAGACTACCGAAAAGGAACTGGCCACTTCTTGTATTAGCGTCTCCATGCCAAAACTGAAGGTGGTCCGGGATAAAGACGGCAGTTTGTATCTTCCGATACCAGCTTCGTCGACCAAGCAGAGCTTCTATGTGAGCACTTTTGTAAAAGACGAATCCACGTCTGTTCTTCCCTTGCAATTGACATCGGGCCCTGACTTGAAGCCAGTCCTCACCACCACCGCCACCCTCTCCACCAAACCCGACGCCTACGTCATCGACGAAATCCCGCTCCCTCTCGACAACCCATGGAAGCGCAACGTCCGCCTTGCCGATCTCGCTTTCTTCAATGACCAGGGCGATGCCGCAGGCGTCACCTTCGATGGCGATGTGTGGCTCATCTCCGGCCTCAAAGGCGACTTGGAAAAGGTGACTTGGAAGCGCTTTGCCAGCGGCCTGCACGAGCCCATGAGCATCGTCGTGCGCGGCAGCGACATTCTTGTTTTTGACCGCAACGGCATCTGGAAGCTCGTCGATACGAACAACGACAAGGAGTGCGACCGCTATGAGATGTTCTGCAATCTCTTCGCGCAGACCGCCGAGACGCGCGAGTTCCCCAACTCCATGAAGCTCGGCCCCAAAGGCGAACTCTACATCTCCAAAGGCGGCCAGGAAGGCACCACCTATGGCAAGCACAACGGCACCGTCATCAAAGTGGCACCCGACGGCAAATCCATCGAGGTCATTGGCTACGGCCTGCGCCAGCCCTTCATCGGCGTCAATCCGAAAACCGGCCTCGTCACCGCCAGCGACCAGCAGGGCAACTACGTCCCCTCCACCCCGCTGCACATCATCTCAGACCACCACTTCTACGGCCACCTCCCCACCATCGCGCCCAAGGAGAAGTACCCCGAGACCATCACGGAGCCCCTCACCTGGCTGCCGCATCCGGTGAACCCCAGTGGCGTCACCCAGACCTGGCTCATCGGCGCCAAAATGGGCCCCGTGAACGACGAGCTCATCCACATCGGCTACAACCGTCCCGAGCTCTTCCGCGTGCTCATGAACTCCCACTTTGAAAAGCCGCAGGCCGCCGTGGTCAGCTTCAGCCGCAACTTCGACTTCCCCACGCTCAATGCCGTTGTCAATCCCGCCGATGGCCAGCTCTACGTGGTCGGCTTCCAGGTCTGGGGCACTGTCGTCAAAAAAATCAGCGGCCTCGCTCGCGTGCGCTACACCGACAAGCCCCGCGTCCTTATCAAAGAAATCACCCCAACCGACAAAGGCCTGCTCCTGCGCTTCAATGCAAAGCTCGACCCCGCACTGGCCACCAACCCCGACAGCTTCAACGGCGAGCGCTGGAACTACAAACGCACCTTCGACTACGGCTCCCCGCATCTGAAACTCGACGGCAGCAGCGGCCAGGAGTGGATGACGCCCAGCAGCGCCTACCTCAGCAAGGATGGCATGAGCGTGCTCGTCGGCTTCCCCGAGATGAAAGCTGGCGTACACCAGATGCGCATCGGCTGGGGCCTGAAAAGCGCCGACGGCCTTAAAGCCGAAAACACCGCCTACTTCACCCCCTGGGAGCTGCTGACCTTTGATGCGAAGAAAGAAGGCTTCGATGAAAACCTCAAGGTGGACCTCACGCCACGCAAAGCCGCCGCCGTGGCCACCACCAAAGCCACCGCCGAAGAAGGCGAACGCCTCTACCAGATGTTTGGCTGCATGGCCTGCCACAGCACTGACGGCACCCTCGTCGGCAAAGTCGGCCCCAGCTGGAAAGGCCTCTACGGCAGCGAGCGAGAAATCGCCAAAGGCGAGAAAGGCAAGTTCAAGGCCGACGAAGCCTACATCCGCGAATCCATCCTCACCCCCAGCGCCAAAGTCGTGAAAGGCTTCGAAAAATTCGACACCGGCATGCCCATCTACTCCGGCATCTTGAATGATGGCCAAATCGAGAGCCTGATCTTGTACATCAAGAGCCTGAGGTAATTCCACGATCTGTGGAAAACAGGTCTATAACCAACCACCCGAACTTCAAACAGACTGCGCATGCTGGATCGTCGGATGGTTGTGGCGACAGCCCGCCCGTCTGCGAGCGTGCCGCAAGCACTTTGGCGTGAGAACATCCTCGCAGTCGGCCGGTTTGGCGAATGGATCATTGAAGCTTTGGAGCGCCCTCGACGCCAAACACAGCCAACCTACGGCCGGAACGGTTGATCACAACAACAGACCCGTTTTCAAGGGCACGTGGCATAAGCCCCGTAGCACAAACGTCCCGATTGCTGCCCTCTCCTCTCACTTCGGCCGCTTCATCTCAAACATGTCCTGCGTGCGGCAGTACCAGTTCGGACTCTGCATTCGGCCGATCGGATGGTAGTTCCCCGGCTTCACGAGCCAACTCTCAGGATCCAGAATGCCATCGCGCACATGCACGCGCAGTACTTCGCCGATGATGAGCCGGTTGTCGCCGATCTCGATAATGCTGTGGCTACGGCACTCGAAGCTAGCAGGCGCTTCCGCGATGCGCGGCGGCTTGACCACACTGCTCGGCAGCGCAGTCAGCCCGGCATGCAGCAGTTCGTTTTCACCCGGCGGCAGCGTGGCCGCGCAAAGGTTCATCTTTTCGGCCAGCGCTTCGTCCACCAAGTTCACGACAAACTCATGGGTCAGGCGGATGTTTCGCGCCGTGTCCTTCGGCACTCCTGGGGCGCGGTCTCCAGGACACAGACCGACGATGGGCGGCGAATCCCCCAGCACGTTGAAGAAGCTGAACGGCGCCGCATTCACGCGCCCTTCGGGATCAACGGTGGTCGTCAGCGCAATCGGGCGCGGTGTGACGAGTCCGGCGAGGATCATGTAGGCGTCTTCGCGCAGGGGGCCTGTGAGATCGAGTTCCATGGGACTAAAGAATGGTTACGACGCAGCCTCCGCGCGGTATGCCTTTGCCAGCAACGTCACCGGCTGGGTAACCTCCTGGCAGGGATGATCGCCACATGAGCGAAGCCCGTTGACGATTTGCAAATGACATCCCGGATTGCTCGTGGCCACGACAGGGGCGTTCGCCTGCCGCAGATTTGCCACTTTGCGGTCCAGCAGCTTCTTGCTCTGCTCCGGCTGCGTGATGTTGTAGATGCCCGCGCTGCCGCAGCACCAGTTCGACTCCGGCAGTTCCTTGAACTTAAGCCCCGGAATGCTGGCGAGGATTTGACGCGGTTGGGACACAACCTTCTGGCCGTGGCACAGATGGCAGCTTTCGTGATACGTCACCTCCTCCACTCCGGCACCCACCGTGGGTTTGCGGAAGCGGATCTGCACCAGCCATTCGTGGATGTCCTTCACCTTGCTGTCCCACTGCCTCGCCTTGGCTGCGTAGAAAGGATCGTCATGCAGCAGATGGCCGTAGGTCTTCAAATGCGAGCCACAGCCGCCCGCGTTGGTGATAATCGCATCCAGCGACTCCAGATCAAAGCTGTCGATCTGCCTACGCGCCAGTTCACGCGCCAGTTCGAGTTCCCCATTGTGAGCATGCAGCGAGCCGCAGCAGCTCTGCGCACGCGGCGTGATGACCTCACAGCCATTCGCCAGCAGCACATCCGCAGTATCACGGTTGATGTTCGAGAACGCGAGATCCTGGATGCACCCTGTCAGCAGTCCGACGCGGTAGCCCCGGTCCACCTTGGGGCGCTCATCCGGCAGGATGAGATCGTCCGAAAACTGCTCCGCAATCTGCGGCGTCTGCGGTTCCAGCTTCGCCAGAGAGGGCGGCATGAGACCAAAGAAGCGCATCTTGCGCATCAGCCTGTCCAGCCCGGTGCTTTGATACACCCGCAGCACATGCCCGATCGCACGCAGCAGCCACGGCCGCATGAAGATTACATTGAGCGAAAGCCAGCGCCAAAAGCCCCTCTGCATGCCGTCATTCACCTGCGCCTGCTCCACTTCAGCACGCGCTGTTTCAAACAGCTCCGCATAATTCACACCCGCCGGGCAGGCCGTCTGGCAGGCCAGGCAGCCGAGGCAGTAGTACATCTCGTCCGAGAGCGCCTTGGAAACTTCCAACTCACCATCCGCCACGGCCCGCATGAGCGAGATGCGGCCACGCGGGCTGTTGCGCTCCATTTTAGTCTCCACGTAGGTGGGGCAAGTGGGCAGGCACATGCCGCAGTGCATGCACTGCTGCAGCACGGAGTAGTCGAGGGATTGAAGAAGATTGGCAGATGACATGATCAGTTCCTCGCGTCAAAAATCTTCCCCGGATTCAGCAGTCCCTGCGGATCCAGCGCCTGCTTGATGCTGCGCATCAGTTCATAGCTTCCCTCGCCAAGCTGGCGTTTGAGAAAGGCCTTTTTCGCCAGCCCCACGCCATGCTCTCCGGTCACGGTGCCGCCGAGGCGGATGGTCTCATCCACAATCTCCTCCAGCGCCACCTCAATGCGGTGCATCTCTTCGTGGTCACGTTCATTCGTGAGAAAGGTCGGATGCAGATTGCCATCGCCCAGATGGCCGAAGGTGCCGATCTGCAGCTTGTGTTTCTTAGCCACGTTGTCGATGAAGGCCACCATCGCCGCGAGTTCGCTGCGCGGCACGGTCACGTCTTCGAGGATCGTGGTCGGGCGCACACGGGCCAGCGCGGAGAAGGCATTGCGACGTGCAGCTGCGAGCTTGGCACCTTCAGCCTCATCCGCAGCAGCACGCACATCGCGCGCACCGTTGGCCTTCGCCAGTGCCATCATCTGCGCGGCTTCTTCCTCGACCACCACGGGGTGCCCGTCCGTCTCCATCAGGACCAGCGCCTCCACATCCGTGGGCAGGCCGATCTTCGCGTAATCCTCCACACACTGCACCGTCACACGGTCCAGAAACTCCAGCGTGCAGGGAATGATCTTCGCCGCGATGATCGCGGAAATCGTCTTTGCCGCAGCGTCCATCGAATCATACAGCGCCAGCATCGTCTTGCGAGCCTTCGGCCGCGGCAGCACTTTCAGAATGACTTCGGTGATGATGCCCAGCGTGCCCTCGCTGCCGATGAAGAGGTCCTTCATCGAATAACCTGCCACATCTTTGACGCACTTGTTGCCAAGGAAGGTCAGGGTGCCGTCTGGCAGCACCACTTCGAGGCCCATCACATAATCGCGCGTGACGCCATACTTCAGCCCGCGCAGGCCGCCGGAATTTTCCGCCACATTGCCACCGATGGTGGAGATCTTCATCGAGCCCGGATCAGGCGGATAAAACAGGCCGACCTTCGCACAGGCATCGTCAATTTCCTTCGTGATCACCCCGCTTTGCGCCCGCAGCGTGAGATTTTTCTCATCCACTTCCACGAGCTTGTCCATCTTCACCAGACAGATCACCAGGCAGCCATCCAGCGGCACGCTGCCGCCGCTCAATCCAGTGCCCGAGCCTCGCGTCACGACGGGGATGTTGTTCCTGCGGGCAAGCTGCACGCACTCAGAAACCTCCTCGGCCGTCAGCGGAAAAACAACCGCGCCGGGACGCTGCTTGAGGGCGGCAGTCCCATCGAAACTGTAGGGCACAATATCCTCTGCTGCGGTAAGCACCCTATCAGGCGATAAGATTTGGTTCAGAGACTGAATAAGATTGGCTTCAATTTTGTTCACAAAGCGCATTCTGGCGAGATCGTGCTAGAGCGTCAACGCGGGCTGTGGTTCATTATCACCTCATGAAATTCAATCAGCTCATTCGTTTCACCCCCCTTTACCAAAGCCGCGTCTGGGGTGGCCGCCGCATGGAGACGCTGCTGGGCGCCATGCTGCCAGATGCCACCACCCCCTTTGGTGAGGCCTGGGCCGTGTCTGACCGTCCTGAGGCCCAGAGCGTGACAGCAGACGGCCTTTCCCTTCATGATCTGTGGACGAACCATCGTGAGGAAGTCTTTGGCAAGGCACTGGTCCCATCCGCCAGCCCCACCTTTCCGTTGCTGATGAAAATCCTCGATGCCTGTGACGATCTTTCCATCCAGGTGCATCCGCCGGCTTCCATGGCGGAGGCGCTGAACGGTGAACCCAAGACCGAAATGTGGTTCATCGCCCATGCCGATCCAGGCGCGAAGATCTATGCCGGCTTGAAGGCAGGCAAGACGGAGGCGGACTTCGAAGCCGCGCTGCAAAACGGCACCGTGGCCGATGTGGTCCACGTCATCGAAGCACGCACCGGCGACTGCCTCTTCATCCCCAGCGGCCGCGTGCATGCCATCGGCGCAGGCCTGCTGATCTATGAGATCCAGCAGAACAGCGACACCACCTACCGCGTCTTTGACTGGAACCGTGTGGGTCTGGATGGCAAACCCCGCGCGCTGCACGTGCAGGAGTCCATGCAGAGCATCGATTTCAGCGACTTTACCCCAGGCGTGCAGAAGATCGAGAACAACGGCACCCTGGTGAAATGCGATTACTTCGACGTCCGGCTGCTCAGCGGCTCAAAGCAGGCCGGAGTTCCAGGAGAAAGCCTCACCATTGCCGTCGTCAGTGGCAAGATCACCCTCGGCGGCACCACCCTCAAAGCGGGAGACTTCGCCCTGGTGCCTGCCTGTCTGGGCACCGCAGCACGGCTCGTAAAGCCAGCCGACGCCACCTGCCAGTGGCTCGAGGTCCGCGTGCCCGCCGTGAAACCCCCAGGCGTTTCCGCCCGCCCTCTGACTACTGCTGTGCTGCAGGCGCAGCTTTTTTAACCTCCGGAGCAGGCTCTGCTGCCTTATCGGTTTCAGCTCCAGGCGCCGCAGCCTTTTTCACTTCAGCCGCAGGCACCTCGGCTTTTTTCGTCTCGGCAGCAGGTGCCGGGGCCTTCTTCTCCTCTGGCGTTGTCGCATTCGGCTTCGTCGCAGGCTTTTCCACCTTTTTCCCTTCTGGATCCTTCGGAGTGTTCGGAATGGCAATGTACTTGGCCTTCTCTGGGTCCATCCGCTCCAGCTCGCCTTGCGGAGCGACTGGCAGCTTCTTCTCCGGCACCACAGGCTTAGGACTTACTTCAGCCGCTGGGGACACAGCCTTCGGCTCAGCCTTTGGTTCTTCTTTACCGCAGGCGACGAGCAGCAGGGCGAGGAGGCAGAGGGATTTTTTCATACACTGCGAATGGACACCGAACGCGCGTGCGCATCAAGCCCCTCAACTGCGCTGATTGCGCTGACGACGGGATCAGACTTGGCGCAGCTTTCGCGATCCAGACGAATGATGCTCGTCCGGCGCTGAAACATGTCTGCCGTGATGCCTGGGAAGGATTTTCCAGAGCCGCCCGTGGGCAGCGTGTGGCTCGGTCCCGCCAGGAAATCACCCACGGCCACCGGGGAGTGATTTCCCAGGAAAATCGCGCCCGCCGTGCGGATCAGCGGCAAAATGGCCTCCTCCCGCGTGGTGATCAGCGTGAGATGCTCCGGCGCGAAGTCATTGGCCAGTCGGGCCCCCTCTTCCAGGCTCGGCACCTGCATGAGGAAGACGCCTTTTTCCAGCACCGGAGCCAGCTGCGCCTGGCGGCTGAGCGTGGCGGACTGCTCTTTGACTTGCGCGATCACGGCATCCAGCAGCGCCTCGTCATCGGTGATGAACCCTGCCATGCTGTCCTTCCCGTGCTCAGCCTGCGCCAAAATATCGGCAGCAATGAAGGCCGGATTCCCCGACTTGTCCGCGAGTATCAGCACCTCGCTCGGCCCGGGCAGCAGATCAATCGACACCACGCCAAAGCTCTGGCGCTTGGCCTCCACCACATAGCTGTTCCCAGGACCGAAAATCTTCACCACCGGACGAATCGTTTCCGTTCCAAACGCAAGCGCCGCAATCGCCTGCGATCCACCGATTTTATAAACCTCAGTGGCCCCCGCCAGCTTCAGCGCCGCCAGCAGCCCTGGATTGACCGTGCCATCCCTCCCACACGGCGTGCAAACGACGATCTCCGGCACACCTGCCGCCGCAGCGATGGCCACGGTCATGATGGAGGTGGAAACCAGCGGTGCCGTGCCCCCAGGCACATAGCAGCCCACGCGCTCGAACGGGTGATACACCTCCCCGACCTCTGCCCCTTGCTCATTTTGAAAAGTCCACCCCTGCCGCATGCTGCGCTGAGCAAAGGCCGTCACATTCCGATGGGAAGCTTCCAGCGCGCTCTTAAAGGTGGCATCAGCCGTCTCCCAGGCAGCATCCAGCTCCGCCTGCGGCACGCGCATCTGAGAGGCGCTGAGCCTGGCTCCGTCAAACTTCTCCGTGAGCTCCAGCACCGCCGCATCCCCAAGCTCACGCACCGCCTTGATCACACCCGACACAACCTCCCGCACAGCATCGCTGGCCTCGGCACGGCGGTTCAGGGCGGCAGATGCGGCAGGGTAGTCGGAATCAGTGTGGCGGATGATTTTCATCGAGTTTGGGGGAGGGAGACATGCAGTCAAGAGGTCAAGCAGTCAAGAGGTGCACGCACGCCCAAATCGTTCGCGTCCGCCTTTTCGCACTCAGCTTGCCCTTCGTAGCTTTAGCGGAGAATGGGGCATGCATCCAAACTCTCCGCTCCACAAAAAAACCCCACCTCAGTCCCCATCACCATCACCCCCGCCATCAGAATCCCAGCTCTCCTCACCATGGAATTCCTCGGACCGCCCGTCACCATAGGCATCATCCGGCTCATTGCATGGGCGATTGCTGCGGCTGGCCCGCGAACTCGCATTCCGCTGCTCATGCCAGTACGCGGCGGCGGCAATCACCGCCATGAAGCCGATGACAACGAGCAGAGACATAAGGCGATCCGCCTCCGCGATTACGGCACAACTTCACCCGAGCCTGTGTACACCCACTTCGCCACACGACCGTTTTTAATGCGGGCCTGGGCTTCCGTTTCAAACTTTCCGAACATCGTCTGGGTCTCGTACTTCACGTTCACCGTCCAGTACTCGGTGCCGTCGATTTTCTCCTGCGCAGGATCGCCCCAGGACTTGACGTTGTCGGGCTTGATCTCGGTGACTTCGCCGGCCTTCATGCTGGCAAGCAGCATGGGGTAGGTGCCGTCGGCATCCTTCACAGGCTTGTCATTGCTGCTGCCGCCACCACCACCCGTCGTGCCGGCCGGAGAGTTTGCCCGACGCTCAGCCGCAGCCAGACGATACTCATGCGCTTTGCGGGCATTCTCCGTCTGCACCACTTTGACCTGTTCATACGCAGCAGAAAAGACCTCTTTGAAGTCCGTGTCATCCATAGCGACCTGCCCGCGCATGGGGGAGCCTGCCGAGGCTCCCACCACGAGGTTCGGCCCCTCCTGCCCCATCACAAACACCTTCGCTCCCGACTTGAACGTGGAGGCCGCTGTGGCTTTGCCCATCTGCATCTTGATCTCGAGATCCTTCTTGATGGTCACCTGCTTCGGGGTGTTGAAGAATCCCTTCGGCACCGCCGCCCAATTCTGCGTGAGTTCGTCCACGGGCGGGAAAACCGGGGCTACAAACGCGTTCGGGTCCACGGGCGGGGGCTCCGGAAGCTTCGGCATCTCGGGTTTGGGCTCCTCAGGCTTCATTTCCGGCTTCGGCTCTGGTTTGGGCTCCGCCATCACCACCACAGGCTCTTTCTTCTCCACGGGCTTTGGCTTCGGCGGCGGAGCTACCACCACTTCAGGCTTCGGCTCCTCCACTTTCGGCACATGCTTGGTGTACTTCATGGCATCGGCGAGAGGCGGGTACACATACTCGTAGGAGATGTAACCGACAGCGAGGGCCAGGACGATGACGATGAGGGGTTTCATGGTAGATGGAGTGTAGGATACGGGGCGGCGATAATCAACCGCCCTCATGCACCATTCTGGAAACGGCCCAGCCGGGATTTTCTTGGGCTTGATCTCCCCCCTCCCACGCGGTCTCTGTAAAGCATGCCTGAAGACGTGATCCGCGTGCGTGGCGCACGGCAGCACAACCTCCAAAACATCGACGTGGACATCCCGCGCCACCAGCTCGTCGTCCTCACCGGCGTCAGCGGCAGCGGCAAGTCCTCCCTCGCCTTTGACACCCTCTTTGCCGAGGGCCAGCGCCGCTACGTACAGAGCCTTTCCGCCTACGCCCGCCAGTTTCTCGGCCAGATGGAAAAGCCGGACGTCGATTTCATCGAAGGCCTCTCCCCTGCGGTGGCAATTGAACAGGTTCATTCGAACCCCAATCCCCGCAGCACCATCGCCACCGTCACGGAGATTTACGACTACCTCCGCGTCCTCTATGCCGTGGCCGGCCAGCCCTACGACCCCGGCACCGGCGAAAAACTCCACCGCAGCACCCCGCCGGAGATCGCCGACAAAGTCCTCGCCCTCGGCGAAGGCACCCGCGTCGTCGTCCTCTCCCCCCAGCCCCCCGCCACCGGCGCGGACACCCGCACCCTCTTTGAAAAACTCAAGCGCCAAGGCTTCGTCCGCGTCCGCCTGAACGGCACCGTCGTCGAACTCGAAGACACCCTCAAACTGGAAGAAGCAGAGCAGCACCAGGTGCAGATCGTCATCGACCGACTCGTCGTCCGCTCCGACTCCCGCCAGCGCCTCATGGAGGCCATCGAAAGCTCCCTCCACTGGAACGACCGCGAGGTGCAGTTCCTCGTGAACCTCGACGGCAGCGAGGAGATCCTCAGCTACACCACCGCCTTTGCCAATCCCCGCACCGGCTACACCATCGAGCGCCTCACCCCGCAGCACTTCTCTTTCAATACCCATCTCGGCGCCTGTCCCGCCTGCGAAGGTACCGGCACCACCCCCACGCCCGACGCCACCCTCCTCGTCCCCGACGAAACTAAATCGCTCAAAGACGGCGCCATCAAAGCCTGGTGGGCACGCCACCCCAAGGTGAAGATGATCTTCAATCAAAGCGTCGAGGCCCTGGCCAAACATTTCGGCGCTGCGCTGGACCTCCCCTTTCAGGACCTCCCGTCCGACTTCAAGCACGCCCTCTTCCACGGCACAGGCAGCGAGGCCATCAGCACCGGCTGGCAAAAAGCAGGCAACAAACGCAGCCTCGCCAAGCCCTTCGAAGGCCTCCTCCCCGAGATCGCCCGCCTCTACGCCAGCGCCGAAAGCGATGCCCTCCGCTCCGCCCTCTCCCGCCTCATGAACGCGCAACCCTGCGCGGTCTGCTCCGGCATGCGCCTCAAGCCCGAATCGCTGGCGGTCAAACTCAGTTCCAACTTTAAACTTCAAACTTTAAACTTGGAACTTGGCTCCGATTTAAACATCCACGACTTCACGGCCCTCCAGGTACGCGACGCCCTCCAATGGATCCGCGACCTCGAAGTTACCGAGCAGCAAAAAATCTACGTCGGCGAACTCCAGCGCGAGATCGGCAAGCGCATCGAATTCCTCGAGCAAGTCGGCCTCGGCTACCTCGCGCTCAATCGCGAGAGCGGTACCCTCTCCGGCGGTGAAATGCAGCGCATCCGCCTCGCCTCACAAATCGGTGCCGGGTTGGCAGGCGTCCTCTACGTCCTCGACGAGCCCAGCATCGGCCTCCACCCGCGCGACAACGAGCGCCTCATCCAAACCCTCCTCCGCCTGCGCGATTTGGGCAACACCGTCCTCGTCGTGGAGCATGACGAAGCCACCATGCGCGCCGCCGATCACATCATCGAGCTCGGCCCAGGCGCAGGCACCCACGGTGGAAAAATCACCGCCCAAGGCACGCCCGCAGAAATCGCTGCAAACCCAAACTCCATCACCGGCGGCTACCTCAGCGGCAAAAAACGCATCGAAGCCAAGGCGCTTCCGCAAACACTTCTCACCGAGACCCGCGCTCCCACCACCGGCCACTCTTTGACGATCCACGGCGCGACGGAACACAACCTGCGCAATGTCACCGCCGCCTTCCCCCTCGGCGCCTTCACCTGCGTCACCGGCCCTTCCGGCAGTGGCAAATCGACCCTCGTCGATGACATCCTCATGCGCGCCCTACGCCGCCATTTCTACGACGCCAAGGAGATCCCCGGCGCTCACGAAAAAATCACCGGCCTGGAGCACATCGACAAAGTCGTCGTCATCGACCAGTCCCCCATCGGCCGCAGTCCACGCTCCAATCCCGCCACCTACACCGGCGCCTTCGGCCCCATCCGCGATCTCTTCGCGCAGCTCCCGCTTGCCCGCATGCGCGGCTACGACTCCGGCCGCTTCAGCTTCAACACCCCCGGCGGCCGCTGCGAAAAATGCGAAGGAGACGGCCTCATCAAGATCGACATGCACTTCCTCGCCGATGTCTATGTCACCTGCGAATCCTGCAAAGGCCGCCGCTATGGCGCGGAGACCTTGGAGATCACCTTCAAAGGCAAAAACATCGCCGATGTCCTCGATATGACCGTCAGTGAAGCCGTACGCTTCTTTGACCGCAGCACCACCATCGGCCCCAAGCTCCGCACCCTCGAAGAAACCGGCCTCGGCTACATCAAGCTTGGCCAGAGCGGTGCCTCTCTTTCCGGCGGCGAGGCGCAGCGCATCAAGCTCAGCGCCGAACTCGCCAAGCGCAGCACCGGCCGCACCCTCTACGTCCTCGACGAGCCCACCACCGGCCTCCACAGCGCCGACATCCAGACCCTCCTCGGCGTCCTCCTCCGCCTCCGCGATGCCGGCAACACCCTCATCGTCATCGAGCACCACACCGACGTCATCCGCTGCGCCGACTGGATCATCGACCTCGGCCCCGGCGGCGGCACAGAAGGCGGCTACATCCTCGCCACAGGAACGCCAAAGCAGATCGCGTCGAATGAAAAGAGTGTCACCGGGAGATTTCTCCGCCAGGAGCATTCAAGATGAACAGATAGTTTTCACTACCATGGCCAACTCCCCCTATTTGCTAGCCAGTCACGATTCTCAACCCGCCGGATACACGTCCGATGGCGAAACCAACTATGACTTTGCGAAGGAAGTCATATCCGACGGGGGCAAATATCAACTGCCTATCTTTTGGTTAAGCCTTTTTACACTCGAGGATGTTCGCGTTCATCACATCGACGACAACACCACGGTTTTAACGCTGGTCTGCCGCAAAAACATTGCTCTTCAAAACCTCGAAAAACACCGGCCTGGAATTCTCGAAATGTTTCCCGGCTATACGGCTCACTGGGACTCCTGGGAACAGTTCGCACAGAATGCATCGGCCTCCTATTTCAAGGTAGATGCCACCGAACTTTGGGACCTTGATCCCGAATCCTTCGACTCCATGCTTTCTTCTGCTGTGCGTTGGTTTGAGTCCCGTGAGGACTCCGACTTCGAACAGTTGCTCTCGCTTGGCGCTCTAAACTACAACGCAGAGCTTCGTTCTGCGACCTTGGGAAACTCTCCTGTCACAGGCGAAAACCTCTACGGCTACCGCATCCGCACATCACCGCCTCCGCTGCCGGGGCAGCTCCCACCGCCACTGCCGCAGCAGCCCCCAAAACCGTAAGCGGAAACACACGCGGGTTTCCCGCGGACAGCCTTTGCACAGAATTCGTCGATTCGACCGCCTCTACTTCAGCACCCTCACCGCCGGTTTCCCCATGCACATCGGCGGCTCCTCAATCCCCAGCCCCGCCGAAAGCGTCGGCGCGAGATCCGTAATCGAAAACTCATCCGCATACCTTCCCGCCTTAAACGGTGCGCCATAGAAGATGATCGGGATGTGCGTGTCATACGAAAACGGCGAGCCATGTGTCGTCCCCGTCGCTGCCTTGCCCGTCCCCGAAATCATCCACGGCTTCAGGATCAGCACCGCGTCGCCGCTGCGCTCTCCATTGAACCCATTGGCGATCCGCTGGCCGATCACGCCCGGCGCGCGGCCTTCCAGCAACTGGTCGCGGCCATACACCGCGTGAAACACTTCCTTCGATAGCGCCCACTCGCGGATGAAGGCCGTTAGTGCCTCTGGCTGCACCTTGTTCGTCTCCAGCACCGCGTGATCATAATAGAGATTCCCCTCCACCAGCTTCGGCTTCAGGCTTCCCTTCGCAGATAGAAAGTACCGCCCCGCGCCGAAGCGCTCCGCCACCTTCCCCTGCAGTTCCACCAGCATGTCCGAAACATTGGGGCGGCTGCCGTCCAGGCCCTGCTCCTTCGCATTTTCAGGATTAGGCGCCACACCATGATCCGCCGTCAGCACCATCACCATATTCGCCAGCCCAATCTTCTTGTCCAGATACGCAAACAGCTCCTTGAGCTGCCGGTCCAGCCGTAGCGTGATGTCCTGCACCTCCTGCGAATACGGCCCAAATTTGTGCCCGCAGTAGTCGATGGATGAAAAAGACACGCACAGCAGATCCGGCCTGTCTCCCTGCCCCAGCCCTTCCCCCTCGATCGCCGCCTTCGCAAACTCCGCCAGCAACTGATTGCCAAACGGCGTCGAAAGAATCGGCTCATATCCATCCGCCTCCTCCTTGATCACCTTGTGCGGAAAGGTGCTGCCATTCTCGCCCGCGAGGTGGCCCTCTCCCGCCGCCTCATCCGGCACCGGGTACTGCTTCTCATCCAGCAGCCGCTCCCACGTCTGCCCCACAAACGCATCGGGCCGCTTGCTGTCATTAAAAGCCTTCACCCACGCCGGCAGTTCGCTCCGATAATAAGTGCTAGTGATGAAATTCCCCGTAGCCGCCTCAAACCAGTACGCCCCCGTGGGCTTTTTCCCCGCGGGCAAAATCGCACCTCGATCCTTCACCGAAATACCCACCACCTTGCTGCCCCAGTGCAGCCGCATCTGATCCGCCACCGTGGCCCCGATAAAGTTGCGTGGCGACCTCTGCCCTTCCTTTGCATCCGTTCCCACGCCCTTCACGTCATCATCTTCGACGCAGTACATCATCTCGCCCGTGCGCTTGTCGAACCAGTCATTGGCGATGACGCCGTGCATCATCGGCGAGCTGCCGCTGAAAAAGCTCGCATGCCCCGGTGCCGTGATGGTGGGATAATAATTGTACTGCGCATACGTCATGAAAGCGCCCTTGTCCGTCAGCTCGCGGAATCCGCCCTCCACAAACTGCGAATGAAAGCGGTCCAGGTAGTCATAGCGCAGCTGGTCCACCAAGATCGCCACAACCAGCTTCGGAGCCTTCGGCGGCGCAGCCTGCAGGCCAGCGGCGCACATCATGACAAAAGCAGCTAGAAAAGTCGGTGTGGAAAACTTCATGGTGAAAAGAGAACCACCTCAACGCCCGCTACGCCACCGGAGTTTCAGCCATATCCCATCTCCCTGTCTCTCCTTCTCTTTGTCTGAATGTCTGATTGTCTGATTGTCTCCCCTACTCCCCGCTTGAACTCCCGCACAACCACCGCCATTCAAGCCGCGTAAATTCACCTCGAATGCCCCCTCCCGTCCCCACCCAGCTCGCAGCCCTTGTGCGCGGTATCTCCAAAAGCTTTGGCGATGGTGGATCGCGACTCCAGGTGCTCAAGGAGATCGACCTCGAAGTACGCCGTGGAGACATCACCATGCTCGTCGGCCCCTCGGGCTGTGGCAAGACCACACTCATCAGCATCATCGCCGGCACCCTGCATGCGGATGCAGGCGAGCTCCACGTCTTCGGCCATGACCTGCGCAAGATGTCCGCCGCAGCCATCACGCGCTTTCGCGCCAAACACATCGGCTTCATCTTCCAGTCTTTCAATCTCATCCCCACCCTCACCTGCGCGGAGAATGTCAGCGTCCCCCTTCTCATCCAGGGAGTCTCCGCCTCAAAGGCTGAAAAGCGCGCCCGCGAAGTCCTCGATCAAGTCGGCCTCGCAGATCGCTTCAAGCACCGCCCCTCTCAGCTATCCGGCGGCCAGCAGCAGCGCGTCGCCATCGCCCGCGCCCTCGTTCACGACCCCCAGCTCATCATCTGCGACGAACCCACCGCCGCGCTCGATGCCAAAAACGGCCACGTCGTCATGGAACTCTTCGAAAACGTCGCCCGCGGCAAGGACCGCGCCGTCCTCATTGTCACCCACGACAACCGCATTTTCCACCACGCCAACCGCATCGCCAGCATGGACGACGGCCGTGTCGTCGAAATTCACGACGTCGATGCTGACAATCCGCCGCCCGAGCATCTCAAACACGTCGAGCGTCTCTAAAAGTTGCCCAGTTGCGCCGCAACTGGACCCTTCTTCAATCGGGCCACACCACAACCTGACCACCTTCCCTCCCGCGAAAACGATCGCGCCACCCTGCCTGGAAATTTTCAATTCCAAGTTTTCAGTTCTCAGTTTTCAGTTTTCAGATCCTTCCGATTTCGTTTCCTCCCCCGGCGTCCCCTCCTCCTTCGCAGCCTTCATGTCCGGCAGTGAATCCAGGTACAGCGCCTCCACCTTCTCCCGCGCCCACGGCGTCCTTCTCAAAAACGTCAGGCTCGACTTGATGCTTGGGTGCCAGTTAAAGCAGTTGATCGGGATCATTCGTCCCAGCATCTCCCACCCGTAATGTTCGACGAGCTGCGTCACCATCATCTGGAGCGTGATGCCATGGAGCGGATTCTTGGGGCCTGCGGCGTGCATGATGAAGTTGATGTGAATTTACTTTTCCTTCACTTTGCCCGCTTTCGCGTCTTTGACCATCTCAGACTGCGCTTTCGCATCCAGGGCCTTCACTTTCACATAGGTGCCGTCGAAATAGGCGCGTGCTCCATGATAATAGCTGGTGTTCGCCCCGGTGATTTCGAGCTTCCTGTTGCGGTAAATGAAACTGAGGTTCGTCTCATCAGTCTTGTCCTTGTCTTCCCCTTTGTCGCTGTACCATCCGATGGGGGCATTCCAAACGGCGTCACCCGATATCTCTCCACCATGTGAAGTCGGCCCACGCACGACCGAGATCGAGAAATACAGATGCCCGTCTTTCTCCTCCAGTTCCACTCGCCCGCCTCTGCTGTCAGAATAAACACCGCTGATGGTGTCATCCTTCCAATCGTGGATCAGCCCCTTCAGCCACTCGGTGCGCTCATCTTCCAAACCCGCCGCCGCCTGCAGATACTCCGGCGCATCCAGAGGCAGATCATCCTGCCCATCTGCACCGGTAAACATAGGCGAGCGTGCCAGATAATCCCGATATTCCACCCACGCCCGCTGGTCATCCTTGAGCTTGCTAAACTCCGCCTCCGGCAGCTTTTGCTTCGCCGCCGCCCACGCCTCGTTCAGTGCACGGTCCGCCCTTTCATACAGGGCTTTCGCCTTCTTGGCGCTCAGCTGCTTCTCCTGCGCCTGCGCGGTACAGCAGACCACGGCGGCCAGCATCACGGTGAAAAATGAAATCGCGCTTTTCATGTGGCATCAGACTAGCTGCGGGCACCGGGCATGTCCACGGCCCGCCATCTCTAATTTTGACATCTTGACCATCAGCATGCCCCGAGTTTTTGCCTCAGTCTTCACATCTTGCCAAGCAAGTTTTCACCTCTAGCCTCCGCCCTTTTTCATCTTCATGAATCTCTACGATCAATTCACCCAGTGGATCGGCAGCTTGAACGCGCAGCAGGTCGCCGACTGGCTGCGCCATTTGGACTGGAACCGCGTCGTACCGGAAGTCATCGGCAAGTCCATTGGCTTCCTTCTCGGCTTCTTCGCCAGTTGGTTCCTCCTCTTTCGCCGCCATCTCAAGGCCCTCGACCGGCTCCGCCGTGGCGACTCGGATGACGTCCTCTTCCAGGCCCATTTCCTCGTCCCCGTACCCGGCTCGGACAAATACACCCTCATCTTCCGCAACTTGGTGCCCAGCACCACCGTGAACGATCTCTATGACAACCCTGCCGCGCGCAAGATCGTGCGCGAGCTCGCGGACATCACCACCCTGCGCAAGCCCGTGCTCCGCACCGAAGGCGTCCTCGGCTTCGAGATCCTCAACGACGCCTTCAACCACATCTCCGGCCACCTCGCCATCACACCCTTCCCGCGCGAGACCTGGTTCTTTGCCATGACCTGCGAGGACCGCCAGGTCGTCCGCCGCAAATGCATCCGCTGCTTCCTCGTCCGCCCCGCCGAGCTCGAGCGCTTCGCCAGCTGGCGCTGGTGCCGTGACAACATCGTCTGCGAGCAGCCCTGGCACTGGTACCGCATCGTGGCCCTCCATCAGCTTGCCACTGTCTGGCAGGAGGAGGAAAAAGCTGCGCAAAACCCCAATCCAAAAACGCAGGGAATGCCGCTCGTGGACAAGCATGCCACCCACCGCCGCATCCGTCCTATGTCCGTCGGTATCTACACCAATGAAAAGCCGGTGGGCACCACCGTTCACATCAACTGGTCCGCTCAGGAGTGGGAACTCAAAAAGCTCGGCCTCGATCTCAACGCCGCTGGCTCTTGAGCCGCCGGAGCCCCACGGCCAGTGCCGCGGCCAGCCCTAGCCCGCCGCCCCAGTACAAACGAGACTTGTCAGACAGAGCCACCGGCTGCGGTGCGCTCTGTCCTTCAATTTTCACCGTCTGCGGCAGAAGATCAGCGATCTGGCTCAGCTCTGGCAGTTGCTGTCCGGGCATCGCCTGCGCCTTCACCATCGCTTTCCAGTCCGTCGCCATCACCAGATCCACGCCCGGATTCTGCTCCTTCACCTGGCACGAGCAGGAGCCGATGAGGAACTGTGCGGCGCGGTCCACCGTCTCCACCTTGATGCCCTTGCCCACCAGCGCATAAAGCACCCGCCCCTGCCCGAAAATCGGAAACGCCATCGGCTCCTTCAGGCTGCGCAGATCAGGCTCGCTCGCCAGCAGCATGGCAATGAAGGCGCTCTCTGCCGCGTCATCGCGTTTCACATGCAATGTCGAAAACTCCAGGCGCAGCCCTTCATCAGGGAGGGACACCAGGCCGTTCTTCACGTCCTGCTGGTCCAGCTTTGGCAGTTCCATCACGCTGCTCAGGTATTCCAGGCGCTCCTCCAGAAATCGCGCCGCCTCCGCGTCCTTCGCCGCATCGCCGCACTCTAGCAGCACCCACACGGCGCTCTCGCCATTGCCCAGCCGCTCCGCGATCTGCTGCCGCGCCGGCGAATCCACCAGCAGCTTTGCATTCGCCTCGCTGTAATCAGCCGACCAGATCACCTCATCATTCCGCATTGTCAGCGGCTGCCGCAGCTCGATCCGCTTCTCCGCGCCCACCGTGACCTTGAAGTTCCCCTCCAGCGTCACCCCATGCGGAAGGGTTACCCGGTACGGATCCGCCGCCCAATGCTCCAGCGCATATCGAAACACCGGCACGGAGCAGGCCAGCGCGGCGGTGGTGGAAAATAGGAGAATGGCGGCAAGGCGGCGCAGCATGGGCACCCGCACATTACGCTGCGCTTTGGATGAATTCGCATCCCACCTGCGTTTTAGTGCGATCATGCGACCGCTTTTTCTTCTCCTCGCTCTCCTTTCCACCGCCCGCGCCGACTGGCCCACCTACCTGCACGATGCCTCCCGTGTCGGCGCCACCACCGAGAATCTCCCGCTGCCGCTGCATTCCGCATGGACCTTTGAGTCCCCCACCCCTCCCCAGATGGCCTGGGCGGGTGAAGACGGCCGTGTCTTTGAAAATCACGTGACGCTGAACCGCATCCGCTTTGATGAAGTGTTTCACGTCGCCATTAGCGGCGGGAAGATCTTCTTCGGCTCCTCCGTCGATGGCCGTGTGATCTGCCGGGATCTCGTCACCGGCCAGGAGGAGTGGTCCTTCTTCACCGATGGCCCCGTGCGCCTCGCCCCCGCCATTGCAGACGGAAAAGTCTATGTCGGTTCCGATGACGGACATGCCTACTGCCTGGACGCGAAGACTGGCAAGGCCGTGTGGAAGCTCCGCGCCGGTCCGCACGATGAGCGCATCCTCGCCCGTGGCCGCATGATCTCACGCTGGCCCGTGCGCACCGGTTTGCTCATCGACGGCGGCATCGCCTACTTCGGCGCGGGCGTGTTTCCACATGAAAAAATCTTCCTCTACGCGGTCGAGGCCGCCACGGGAAAGATCATCTGGAAGAATGACGCGATCAGCGAGAAGGACGCCGGACGCAATGATCTCTCGCCTCAAGGCTACCTGCTCGCCACCAAGGACATTCTCTTTGTTCCCTCCGGCAGATCATTGGCCGTCTCCATCGATCGCAAAACCGGCGAGCTCATCGCCAAACCCGAACCCGGCTGGCGCGGCGATGCCGGCGGCCCCATCGGCGGCACCCAGGCATTTCTGGCCGATGATCAAATCTACGCCGTGGGCGAGCACCACATTCTCGCGCTGGATCAGGAGAAGCAGAAGTCCGGCTACGCCTGGTTCGCCGGCACGCAGATGACCCTGGCCGGAGACATGGGCTACATGGCCAACGGCACCAAAATCATCGCCGTGGACCGCTCGAAGCATGCCGAGGGCACGCGCATCCGTCACGGGCACGAGGCCGCCATCGCCAAGATCGGTGCCGCACTGAAAAAGGATCCCGCGGTCGCCGCGGCCAAAAAGCTCCAGACCGCCGAAAGCGCTGCCCGCAAGGTGAAGGACGACCCAGCGGCCTTTGCCAAAGCCCAGGCTGAGCTCGCCGCCATCGCCGAAAAATATGAGCCGCTCCGCATCGCCTACAAGGCGAAGCAGGATGAGATCGCCAGGCTGAAGGCCGAACTCGCCACCCTCACCGACGCCGGCATGAAATGGTCGCTCGAGACACCTCATCAGTCCGCACTCATCATCGCCGGCAAAACCGTCATCGCCGGCGGCAAGGGCGAAGTGATCGCCATCGAAGCCGAAACCGGCAAACAAGTCTGGAAGGCCGCTGTGGATGGCGAGGCACGCGGCCTCGCTGCTTCAGACGGACATCTCGTCGTCAGCACCACCACCGGCCGCGTTTACGTCTTCGGTCAAAAGCCAGCCGAAGTGCTCGCTGAAAAGAAGCCAAATGATTTTCCCTCGGACAAAGCCCATGCCGAAGCTGCCGAGGCCATCTTGAAACAAACCGGCGTCACCAAAGGCTTCTGCATCGTCCTTGGGAATGACCAGTGCCGCCTCGCCTACGAGCTCGCCAAACGTTCCGACCTCGTGATCTTCGGCGTGGATGAGGATGAAAAGAAGGTCGCCGCCGCGCGCCGGGAGCTGCTGCCCACCGGCCTCTACGGCCCACGCATCACCGTGGACCATCTCGACCTCGCCGTGATGCCGTTTTCAAACTACTGCGCCAATCTCATCGTGAGCGACAGCCTGGAGCCTCTCGGCGTTCCGGCGGATGTGGCCATGCATCTGAAGCCCGTCGGCGGCAAGTTTTGCTTCAAGGCCACGCCGAAGACCACCGCCTGGCTGGCTGAAACAAAACTGACGGACGAGAAAGCCACACTCACAAACGCCGGTGGCTGGAGCGTGCTCACTCGCGCCAGCCTGCCCGGCGCCAGCTCCTGGTCCCACCAGTATGGCAATGCAGCAAACACCTCCAGCACGGACGACCAACGCATCAAAGGCGGCCTCAGCGTTCTCTGGTATGGCGATCCCGGCCCTGGCAAAGTCGTCAATCGCCACGATGGAGCCGTGGGGCCCGTCTCGGTCAATGGCCGCCTCTTTGTGCAAGGGGAGGACAGCGTCATGGCCTACGACGCCTACAATGGCCAGTTCCTCTGGGAAACGATGAACCCCGGAGCCATGCGCATCGGCGTGTACAATGCCCGCGAACCCGGCAACATGGCCGCCAGCGATGACTACCTCTTCATGCTCATCGAGGATGAGTGCATTCAGTTTGATGCCGCCACGGGCAAGATCGTGCGCACCCTGAAAATCCCCGGCGCCGGCAGCAAGAAAGACCTGCAGTGGGGCTACATCGCCGTTCAGGACGGCCTGCTCTACGGCACCGAAACCGAACGCGTGGAGAAGGCCTCGGAAGTCGCCCGCCGTGGCAAGACCGGCTCCATCTCCACCGACCGCATCTTTGCCTACGATGTGAAAACCGGCGCACTGAAATGGACGCACCAGGGCAAGCACATCTCCCACGTCAGCATCGCCATCGGAGACGGCCGCCTCTTCTTCATCGATGCCTCGCTCACTCCAGAGCAGCGCGCACTCATGCTCGCGCAGGACAAGACCGAGCTCGCCAAGCTCACCGGCAAAGAGCGTGAACTCGCCGAGGACCGCCAGAAGAATCACGACCTGCGCATGGCCGTGGCGCTGAATGCCGCCACCGGCGAGCAGCAGTGGGCCAAGCCCGTGGATGTCACCGATTGCAGCGAGATCGGCATAGGAGGCGGTGCTTTGACTCTCATGTATCACAACGGCCACCTCGTGCTCGGCGGTGCCAATGCCAACGGCCACTACTGGGAGCAGTTCCTCAGCGGTGAGTTCAAACGCCGCCGCCTCGTCGTGCTGGACGCCAACAAAGGCGACAAGCTCTGGGCCAAGGACGCCAACTACCGCCACCGCCCCGTCGTGGTGGACAACGAAATCATCGCCGAACCCTGGAGCTACGACCTTTACACCGGCGCGCAAAAAACCCGCAAGCATCCCCTCACCGGCGAAGAGTCTGCCTGGATGTTTGCCCGCCCCGGCCACCACTGCGGCGCCATCTCCGCCACGCCAAACATGATGTTCTTCCGTTCGAAATTCACCGCCTTCTATGATCGCGATACCGACAGCGGCACCGAGCATTTCGCCGGCCATCGTCTCGGCTGCTGGATCAACACCATTCCTGCCAACGGCCTCGTCATGATTCCCGAGGCCAGCGCGGGCTGCGTCTGCCTCTTCTCCATCGCCAGCACCGTCGTGTTTGAGCCTCGCGAGGACCGGATGAACTGGGGCGTGTACAGCGCCGAAGGCCCCTCCCTGCCCGTGCAGCACATGGCCTTGAATCTCGGTGCACCGGGAGACCGCCGCGATGCCCACGGCAAGCTCTGGCTCGGCTACCCTCGTCCAGCCAGCCGCGCCGGCATCGATCTCCCGCTCGACTGCAAACCGCAGTACACCAGCAAAACCGGCGGCGCCTTTGCCCTCAGTTCCGAGAGCCATGCCATCTCAGGCCATGACACGCCCTGGATCTTCACCAGCGGCCTGCGCGGTCTGACCCGGCTCGAAATCCCCGTCCTCGCCAAAGGCCAGCCATCCGCCACCTACACCGTGAAGCTCATGTTTGCTGCCATGGCGGAGGATCAGCCCGGCCAGCGTGTCTTCGACATCAAGCTCGGCGGCAAAACCGTGCTGAAGGCTTTCGATCCCGCCACACGCAAGGGCGCCATCGTCGAGCAGTTTGAAAACATCCCCGCCACCGACAATCTCGTGGTGGAGCTCATTCCTGCATCCCCCGATTGCGCACCCATCCTCAACGGCATCGAAATCCTGCGGACCAATGCCAAGGAAATCACCGCGGGCGTCGCTCAGAGGTAATTCCGCGTCGCAGTTCTGTCTTCCGCTTCCCTTCCCCGTGCCATGAAATACCTTGCCCTGCTCGCACTCATCTCCTCCGCCGCCGCTGCGGAAACCCGCGACACCGTGTTCAAAAAGAGCATCGAGGAGATGTTCCCTAACCTCGTCGAGATCCGGCGCGACATCCACATGCACCCGGAGCTGCCGAATGAGGAAGTCCGCACTTCAAAGCTCGTGGCAGACCGCCTCAGAGAACTCGGCTTCACCGACATCAAAACCGGCGTGGCCAAGCACGGCATCGTCGCCCTGCTCAAAGGCACTCAGGACGGCCCCTGCGTGGCCGTGCGTGCGGACATGGACGCGCTTCCCATCAAGGAACTCCGCAGCGTCCCCTACCGCTCGCAGAATCCCGGCGTCATGCACGCCTGCGGACACGATGTCCACGTCACCTGCGCCCTCGGTGTGGCGGAGCTGCTTTCCAAGCATCGCGATCAGATCAAAGGCAGCGTGAAGTTCCTCTTCCAGCCCGCCGAGGAGGCCATGCCCGCAACCTTCGTCGGCGACTGGGGTGCCAAGCTCATGGTCGCCGAAGGCGCGATGGAGAACCCAAAACCCGCCGCAGTCTTCGGCCTCCACACCACCGCCCTCGTGCAGCCCGCCAGCAGCACCGATGACCAGGCGCATTACCTCAAGGCCGGCCAGATCGGCTACACCCCGCTCATCGACAACGCCAACAGCGACCGCTTCCACATCACCATCCGCGGCAAGATGGCGCACGGCTCCGCCCCGCACAAAGGCGTGGACGCCATCGCCATCTCTGCCGAAGCCATCATGGCCCTGCAGATGATCAAGAGCCGCCAGACGAACACACGCCAGCCCCTCGTCATCAGCATCGGCACCATCAGCGGCGGCGACCGCGAAAACATCATCGCGGAAAAAGTCGAGCTCGGCGGCACGGTCCGCACCTACGATGCCGATTTCCGTGATGGCATCATCGTTCAGATGGAGCGCATCCTCAAAGGCATCACCGAAGCCCACGGCGCCACCTATGAAATGGAGTACCGCAAAACCTACCCCAGCATTCACAATGATCAGAAACTGGTGGATGCCACCCTCCCCGTCTTCAAACGCATCGTCGGCGAGAAGAACGTCATTCAACTCACCCCGGGCATGGGCGGAGAAGACTTCAGCTTCTTCGCCCAGGTCTGCCCCGGCTTCTACTTCCGGCTCGGCGTCGCCAACGAGGAAAAAGGCTTCACCTACGGCGGCCACACCCCCATGTACGACTGCGACGAAGAAAGCATCAAAACCGGCGTCGCCGTCATGGCCGCCGCCGTGTGCGATTTTCTGGACGCCCGAAAATGAAGTGGGGAACGGAGCCCTCCACGCCTTCGTCAAGAGCCGCGTTTGGCGCGCAGCACGTTTTCGATTTCCCCTAGCGGCAGGCAGTTCACCACATCCTTCCGCGTCAGCCAGCCTTTCCGCGCCGCCTTGATCCCATAGATCACCGCCTGCAGCCCGTGCGTGCTATGTGCATCCGGATTGATGCTGCACTTCACACCCTTCTCCTTCGCCAGCCGCCACCAGCGCCAGTCCATGTCCAGCCTCCACGCGCTCGCATTCAGCTCAATGATCGTTCCCGTCTCCGCCGCAGCATCGATCACCGCCGCGATGTTTACATTGTAAGCCGGGCGCTGCAGCAGCAGCCGCCCCGTCACATGCCCCAGCATCGTCACATGCGGATTTTCAATCGCGCGGATGATCCTCTTCGTCATCTCCGCCTCTGGCAGGTTGAAGACATTGTGCACAGACGCCACCACGTAGTCGAGCTGGCCCATGATCTCATCGCTGAAGTCCAGGCTGCCATCCTTCAAAATATCCACCTCGCTGCCCGCAAAGATGCGAAAGCCCTCTTCCTTCATCTCCACATTCAGCGCCTTGATCTCCTCGATCTGCGCCAGCAGCCGCTTCTCATCCAGCCCGTTCGCCTGAAAGGACGACTTGCTGTGATCCGCGATTCCCAGGTATTGCAGCCCTAGATCATGCGCCGCATCAGCCATCTCCCGCAGCGTCGCACCGCCATCGCTCGCCGTCGTATGGTTATGAAAAACACCCCGCAAATTCTCCAGCTGAATCAGCCGAGGCAGCCCGCCATGCTCCGCCGCATCGATCTCTCCTTTGTTCTCGCGCAGCTCAGGATCGATAAAATCCAGGTCCAGCGCGCGATATAGCTCCGTCTCATCATGGATCGGCGGGATCACCGGCGCATCCTCACGCTCCGCGGTGAAGCCATATTCATTCAGCGACCACCCGCGCGCCAGCGCCCGCTGTCGTATCGCCACATTGTGCTCCTTGCTTCCAGTAAAATACGCCAGAGCAAACGGGAACTCCATGCTGGAAACCGCACGCAGATCGCACTGCAAACCATGCGTCACATGCACACTCGCCTTCGTAGGCCCTTTGGCGATCACATCCACCACCAGCGGCAGTTTTACAAAATCTTCGATCACCTCCTCCGGCTTCCTGGTTGAAACAAGAAAGTCCAGATCATGCACCGTCTCCTTCCCGCGCCTGAAGCTGCCGCACACCTCGGCATGCGACACATTCGGGTGCTGGCGCAGCGCCTCCAGAATCTCCTGCACCAGCGGGTGCGCCTGATCCTGGCGAAACTCGGAGGCATGCTGCTCGCGGAAGGCGATGCTCTCCAGAATCTTCTCCACCGTCTTGCCGCCAAAGCCCGCCAGCTTCGCCGCCTCCCCGCTCTCGCACGCGCGCTTCAGGTCCGCGATGGAGGACACGCCCAGCTCCGCATGCAGCGCCGCCACCTTCTTCGGCCCCAGGCCCTGCAGGTTGAAGAGCTCAAACAGCGTCTCAGGAAACTCCGCCTTCAGCTTCTCATAAAACTCCAGCTTCCCCGTCGTCGCCATTTCATGCAGCTTGTCCCGCAGCGCCTCGCCCAGCCCCTTGATGCCCGCCAGCTTGTTCTCCGCCGCCATCTGCATGATGTCCCCACTGTAGCTCTCCACGATCTCCGCCCCTGTCCGGTAAGCACGCACCTTGAAGGTGTTTTCTCCTTTCAGCTCAAGCAGGAGGGCGATGCGTTCAAAGATGGTGGTGGCGTCTTCACGGGTCATGCCCTTACCATGGCGTGAGTTGCCGCGAGGTGAAGCACGAAAAACACCCCCTTACGCTTCCTCGTTGCCGCCCACTTTTTTCTCCAGCGCCTTCAAACGCCGCAAAGCTTCCGGCATCTTCGCCATCGCAATCCACTGGCGCTTCGCCTGCTTGTCGGACGCAGCGGGGTAGCCCAGTACGGTTTCACGCGGGGCGATGTCGCGCATCACGCCCGATTTGGCACCGACGGTGGCCTGCGCACCGAGCTTGAGATGTCCGGCGATGCCCGACTGGGAGGCAATGACCACGTAGTCGGACAGCACGGTGCTGCCCGCAAATCCCACCTGGCCCATGATGAGGCAGTGCTTCCCCATGACCACGTTGTGGGCCACATGCACCAGATTGTCGATCTTCGTCCCCTGCCCGATCACCGTGGAGCCCAGCGCCCCGCGATCGATGGAGGTGTTGGAGCCGATCTCCACGTCGTCATGAATGACGACGTTCCCCACTTGCTGCATTTTCCGGTGCCGCCCCTGATCAAACACATAGCCGTAGCCGTCTGAACCAATGCTCGTCCCCGCATGAATGCTGACGCGGTTGCCCACCTGCGTCCTGGCATACAGCACCACGTTGGGATGCAGGCAGACATCATCTCCCACTCCGCTGTCACGCCCGATGTGGTTGCCCCCCATGAGCACCGTATTTTTGCCCACAGAAACACCCGCGCCAATGACGCAGTGTGGACCGATGCAGGCTGAAGCATCGATCTTTGCCGTGGGATCCACCACCGCGCTGGCATGAATGCCGGCGGCGTGCGCTTCAGGCGGAAAAAACAGTGGCAGCACCTTGGCGATGGCCACGCGGGCATCTTTGACGCGGATCAGCGTTTTCGTTGCCGAGACAAAACCCGCAGGCACCAGGATGGCGCTTGCCTCGCTGGCCTCGGCAGCAGCGAGGTAGGCCGGCTTTTCGGCAAAGGCAAGGTCTCCGGCCAATGCGCCGTCCGCGGGCGCTATGCCAGTGAGCACCACGGATCCATCCCCCACCACTTCTCCACCGATCTGCTCTGCTAGTTGGGCTGCGGTGTACATGGGGTATGATCGGTCAGTTCAGATTACTCTGGGAGCGGTACCATGCGTTGCAGCTCGACATCCCAGACCTTGAGACGCAGGCAGCGGAGGATGTCCCGGGGGCTCAGCGTGGTGACCTTCGGCTTTTGCAGTTCCGGCATCGCCTTGAGCACCTCCGGCAGCCGATAAAACGGGATGCGCGCATTCAGATGATGAATGTGGTGGTAGCCGATGTTGGCCGAAAACCACGCCATGAGCCTGCTGGTTTTCATGTAGCTGGAGGATTCCAAAGCCGCGCGCTCGTAGGTCCAGCCCGCCTTGTCATAAAAGGCCACGTCAGGAAAATTGTGCTGCGCATAAAACAGGTAGGAACCGATCGCATACGTGATGAAGTGCGGGACGACCTGCACCAGCAGCCACGCCTGCCAGCCGGCAAAGTGCACCAGCGCTGTGGCAATGCCCGCATGCACCAGGAGTGCGAGCAGGCAGTCAAGATGCTGCCGGGGTTTCATCACAAACGGGCGCAGGCACATGCCATGCAAAAACACAAAGAGGTAGCCAAACAGGATCGTCACCGGATGCCTCATGAAAAGGTAGATCAACCGCGCCGATTTGGACGCCTTCAGGTAGTGGTCCTTCGTCATGATCGGGAAGGAGCCGATGTGCGATCCCTTGATCTTCGAATTGTGATTGTGATGATGATTGTGCGAGCTGCGCCAGATGCTGCTGGGACTCAGCGCGAGAATGCCAAAGCCACGCATGAGCCATTCCGCAATCTTGGAGGTGGGCAGAATGGCATTGTGCTGCTGGTCATGATAAATGACAAACAAACGCAAAAGCAGCAGTCCGGAGAGAACGCTCAGAGCCAGCTTTACCAGAAGGATGGGGACAACGAGAGTTCCGGCGATCACTGCCAGCCAGAGGGTGGCCGTGGAAAGAATGCACCACCAGCTTTTGGCGGTGTTGTCCACAGCGTACGGCTTGGTGGCCAGGATAAGCTCTGGGCCCGTCCTGCTTCTGCCGCCAAGAATGATGGAATCGGCGAGAGCCAGGCCACTAGTCATGTAAAGGATACACAACCTCTCATTGGCTGAAAAGCAAGCCTTCTCTCCTTCGTTCTCAGCATATTGCCGGGCATGTTGATAGCCACTAAAATCCAACATCGCCTGTCGTAGGCCTGACGCCTACCCTCACAGGAGGTCACGCGCGGCGTTGCAGCCGGGAGCTAAGGGCCGCAAAGATGAACGTGCTCGCGATCAGCAGAGTGCTGAGCGCATTGATCACCGGCAGGCTCCGGCTCGTCCTCATCATGCTCGCCACGCGCAGCGGCAGCGTCGTCGTCCCCGGCCCGGAGACAAAAAAAGTGATCACATAATCATCGATCGAAAGCGTGAAGGCCAGCAGCCCTCCCGCCAGCACCCCGGGCAGCAGCAGCGGCAGCAGCACCTTTTGGATCGCCTTCGCCCGCGTCGCACCCAGATCCCGCGCCGCATCCAGCAGCGTGAAGTCAAAGTCCTGCAGGCGGCCCAGCACCACCATCGTCACAAAGCTCAGGCAGAAAGTCACATGCGCGATCCAGATCGTCAGCAGCCCAGTCTCCACCCCCGTGAGCACAAACAGCGCCAGCAGCGACATGCCCATGAGAATGTCCGGCATCACCAGCGGCAGGGTGATCAGCATGTGGTGCACCTCCTGCAGCCCGGATCGAAACCGGTGCAGCGCATAGGCCGCCAGCGTACCAAGAACCATCGCCGCCAGCGAAGCCGAGACCGCGATCTTCAGCGTGATCCACAGCGACTCCCACACCTCCCCCGCAGCCCATAGTTTTTCATACCACTGCGTGGTAAAGCCCTCCCACTCACCGCCAAACCGCGAGGCATTGAAGGAGTTCACCACCAGCACCACCAGCGGTGCAAACAAAAACAGGATCACGCAGCCCGTGATGAATCCCGGCAGCCTGGAGCGCTTCATCTCTGCTCCTTTCTCCCAAACTGCTGCCACAGCACGATGATCAGCATCGGCACCAGCACCGCCAGCATCAGCCCTCCCGCCAGCGCGCTCGCATGGGGCAGATTGCGGTCTGAAAACACCCGCTGCGCGATTTTGCTGCCCAGCATTTCATCCGACGTCCCCCCCACCATCTGCGGGATCACATACTGCCCCAGGCAGCACACAAACACCATCACACCCGCCGAGATCATGCCCCGGCGCACCCCCGGCACAAACACCTTCGCGAACGCCCGCCAAGGTCCCGCGCCGAGATCCCGCGCCGCATCCAGCAGGCCAAAATCAAACTTCTCCGCCGCGGCATACAGCGGCAGGATCGCAAACGGCAGCTGCGTGTAAATGAGCACCACCAGCACCGTCCCCGCATGGTTCAGCAGCATCGCGTTTTCAGGCGCCAGATGCAGCGCCACCAGCATCTTCGTCAGCGGCCCCTCAGGATGCAGCAGGGACTTCCACGCAAAAATTCGGATCAGGAAGTTCGAAAGAAACGGGATCACCACCAGCAGCAGCAGCACCTGCCGCATGCGTGGCCCGCACCGCGCCATTTGAAAGGCCATCGGCAGCGCCAGCGCCAGGCATGCCGCAGTCGTCATTCCGCTGAGCCAGACGGTGCGCCACAGGATCGGCAGGTAGGCCGGATCCTGCACTTCCTTCAGCGTGGCCAGCGTCCACCCCGCACCCACCCCGCCCTGCAGATCCGCCGGGCGAAACGCGGTCACCACCACCAGAGCCGCCGGCACCACAAAGAACACCGCCAGCCACGCCAGTGACGGCAGCGTGATCAGCCACTGTTTGGAAGCCTTGTGCTCCTCGCTCATGCGCCCCCCTCCAGCCTCACCACGCGCCCTTCATCCGGGTGAAAACTCATCCACACCTCCGCGCCACGCGCGGGATCGATGTCCCCTCCGCTGAAGCGGCTGCGCTGCATCTGCGCCAGAATGCTGTGCTCCCCGGCGCGCACCCGGTACCGCGTGTGCGACCCAAAGTACGCCACATCCTCCACCACCCCAGGAAACGCGTTCACCCGTTCCCCGCTCTGCGGCCGGCTCAGCGTGAGGCTGATCTTTTCAGGCCGCACCATGATGCGCATCGCCCGGCTCGAGGACGCCGCTCCATTGCTTTGCACCAGCGGGCAGCCCAGCCCTTCGATCATCACCCGCACATAGCCCTCATGCTGCAGTTCCACCGCCATCCCATTGAAGAAATTGGCATCGCCAATGAAGGACGCCACAAAGCTGCTGCGTGGCGTCTCATACAGATTCTCCGGCGAGTCCACCTGCTCCACCTTCCCCGCATTCATCACCGCGATGCGGTTGCTCAGGCTCATCGCCTCGCCCTGGTCATGCGTCACATAAATGAAGGTCGTGCCCACCTGCTCGTGGATCGTGTTCAGCTCCATCAGCATGTGCTGCCTCAGCTTCAAATCCAGCGCTGCCAGCGGCTCATCCAGCAGCAGCACCTGCGGCCGGTTCACCAGCGCACGGGCTATCGCCACCCGCTGCCGCTGCCCGCCGCTCAGCTGCGCCGGGCGCTTCTTCGCATGTTCGCTCAGCCGCACCAGCTCCAGCATGCGGTCCACCCCGCTGCGGATCTCCTCCTTTGGCCTCCGGCTCATGCGCAGCCCGAAGGCCACATTCTCCCACACGCTCAGGTGCGGAAAGAGCGCATAGTTTTGAAACACCGTGTTCACCGGCCGCTGCTCCGGCGGCAGCGCAGCGATGTCCTGCCCCCCCAGCAAAATCCGCCCCCGGTCAGGTTTCTCAAATCCGGCGATCATCCGCAGCAGCGTCGTCTTCCCGCAGCCGCTCGGTCCCAGCAGCGAAAAGGCCTCCCCCTGCCCAACCGTCAATGTCACGTCATCCACGGCGCGCTGGGTGCCGAAGGATTTGGTAATGCGGTCGATAACAAGAAAATCGTCCATGCAGGAGTCAGGCCGGTACTCTAAACTGCAAACATTGCATGTGGCAAGAAGCTTGCGGTATTCGATGGAACGGGCCAAGCTTCCCGGAATGTCCTCCCGTTTCGAAATCCTGCGTCCTCTCGAAGAAGACACCGCCAGCAAGCTCCTGCTCGTCCGCGACAACAAGCGCGGCGACGAACTCCGCCTGCGCCGTTTCAAAACCAAGAAGCAGGAGGAGATCGACGGCCTCCAGGAGCTTTTCCGCCAGCTTGCCCCCCTGCAGGATCCGCATCTGGACCGCATTATTGACTTCGGTGCAGACAAGGATGGCTTCTATTCCATCGTCGCCGGCCCGTTGCCGGGAAAAACGCTGAGCGAAGTGCTCGAAGGCGGCCCCCTCACTGAAAAGGAGTTTGAAGCCGTGGCCACCCAGCTTCTGGATGTGCTCTCAGTCTTGCATGAGGAGGCCATCGTTCACGGCAGCATCCGCCCGGACTACGTGCGTATCTCGGGAAAATCCGCTGCCGACTGGAATATCACTCTTCATGGTTTCGGCCAGGGCTTCGCCGGTCGGAACGACAGCAAAGAAGAGCAGATCCGCTCCTACCGCTGCACCGCACCCGAGCAGTGGCAGGACGGCACCACGCGCCGCCGCACCGACGTCTATTCCCTCGGCTGCGTTCTTTATGAAGCCCTCACCGCCAGGCCTCCGTTCGATGCCCGCGTGCTGAAAGAACTCCGCGGCAAGCACCTTGGCCACGACCTCGCCCCCCTGCAAAAGCTCGCCTCCCACGTCCCCCCCTGGATGTGCTCCTGGGTCATGTATCTCATGGCCGTGGATCCCGAGCAGCGCCCCCGCAAAGCCGCTGCCGCCCGCGACCTCTTCCAGCGCCGCGAAGCCCCCGCTTTGTCGGAGCCTTCCGCCGCCCGTGCGGAATCCGCGCCCCCCGCTGCCCCGACCGCAACGCCGGCTCCTGTCGCCACGCATCCGCAGACCAATCTCATCCAGCCGCAAATGTCCGCTCCCGTCATGCTGCCCAATCCGCAGCTCGGCGCGCGCAATGCGACCTCCAGCACCATTCCCATCAATCCCGGCCCTCACGTCGCCCCCAGCAAGCCCGCCAAGCGCCCCAGCTCCGTTGTCACTCCCGCCCCGCGCAAAACCCCGGCGCCGCCTCCGGCCAAGTCTCTCGTCCCAGCTGCAAAGAATCTCAAACCCATGATCATTGCCGGAGCATCCGTCCTCCTGCTGCTCGTGACATTCATGATCACCCGCTGCGGCAAAGAGTCCGCGCCCGCCAAGACACCTCCTGCTCAAAAGAAGCGCTGAGCTGGACATTCCTCTTCAGAGCCTCGCCCTCTGCAAAAGAATGAAGCAGGCATTTCTTCCTGCTTCACCCTCTCCAACCTCCTCACACCTCTCCTCAAATCGAATTGAGGAAATCAATCAGTTGCTGCACCTGCTGCTTGGTCAGCTTCAGGTAGCGCTCCTTCGCCACCTTCCCCTCGCCATCGTGCGCCTTGATCGCTTCATCGATCGTCGCCGCACGTCCGTCATGGAGATACGGCGCACTGGCACGCAGTCCCCACAGGGGCGCCGTCTTGATGTCCCGCACATCCGCCGTTCCTTGGGCGATGCCGTCTCCCAGCGTTCCCATGTCATGCAGCAGCAGGTCGGAGAACAGCCACACCTCCTGCCTGTCCAGCGCCAGGATCTTGTTCGGTCCGGTCATCATCAGAGGCACGTGGCACACCGCGCAGCCCGTGTTTTGAAACACGTTTCTTCCCATCCCGGCTGAACTGGTCAGTGGCAGCCGTGGCGGCGCGCCCAGGTAGCGCATGAAATCCGCCACCCTGTCGATGTCTCCCCTGCCCGTCGCCGGATCCACCACATCCTCCGGATCCACCACCGTGTCATACTGCGCCAGCAGTTGCTGGTTGCCGTTCGGTGCGTTCTCCACTGGAAACAGACGGCTCGTGATGCCCATCTCGTTCAGATACGCGTCTCCGGCGAAGCTCAGCAGCGTCGCCTGCTGCGCCTTCCAGCCAAACCGACCGATCAGTGTTTTCCCTGTCGCCGCGTCCGCCACTTTGGAGACCTTCCCCTGCGCACCGTCCAAAGGCGAACGCTTCACATTGCGCAGGATTTGATCATCCGGGATCGCTTCGATCAATCCCAGGCCAAACAGCGGCGTCGAGTTGCGATGCGCCACCACATTCGCCTCAGGCGGCACCACCTCATGCAGCACGGCATTGATCTCCATCTCCTGCTGCAGAGATCCCCCCAGCGACGTCAGCGGATCAAACACCCCGTTCGTCGTCCGGCCAAATCGCGTCACATTGATCGGCCCCGCACCGCCTGTGGCCGGCGCGCTGTGGCACGTCACGCATGAGTTGCGGTTAAAGATCGGCCCCAGTCCGCCAGCCTCGGTTTCCGCATCTTCAAAATCTTCTTTGCCATCCAGAAACACCGCCATCTGCGCCTTCGTCAATCCGGGCAAAGGATCGCCAAACTGCGGGGGCTTCATCGCATTGGGTGGTGCCGCGGGTGCATGCGGCGGATGCTGGGTACGGTGGGACGGATGCCTGGGCGGCTGTTGCGCCGCGGCATAACCCCCGAAGGACCATGCCGCTGCAAACGTTAGATAGGTGGTGAGACGGATCGCTTTCATGACAAGATTGGGTTGCCTGCAGTCACGCTCTTGCGTGATCTCGTTGACCCAAAAAATCCCGCCGCACGGAAATCGTTACCCCTTTGTTTCATCTTTTTTCATTTTTTCATCATGACGCTCAAACTCATCCTCAAGTACCTCCTCAGCGCCGGCATCATCACCCTCGTCAGCGAATTAGTGAAGCGCAGCGACAAGCTCGGCGCCCTCCTCGCCGCGCTTCCCTTCGTCAGCATCATCACACTCCTTTGGGTGCATCATGAAAGCGCCCCCGAGGTGCGCGCGCAAAAGACCGCGGACCACATGTATTACATTTTCTGGTATGTCCTGCCAACCCTGCCCATGTTCCTCCTCTTCCCCGCCTTCCAGCGCTGGTGGGGGTTCTACGGCGCCCTCGGCGGCAGCGCCGTCCTCACCCTCATCCTCTTCGCCCTCCTCCGCACCATCACCGCCCGCTTCGGCCTCATGCTATAAATGCCCTCTCTGAAATCATAAATCAAAAATCGTAAATCATAAATCATAAATCATCAATGAACACCACCCCTCACTGCCGCTGGGGCATCCTCGGCGCCGCCTTCATCGCTCGTAAGAACTGGCAGGCCATCCGCGATGCCGGCAACGCCACTCTTGTCGCCGTCGCCAGTCGCGATCTCTCCCGCGCCCAGGCCTTCATCGACGAATGCCAGTCCAGTGCGCCGCATCCGGTCCTGCCCCAGGCTATGGACGATTACGCCGCACTGCTCGCACGCGCCGACATCGACGCCGTTTACATCCCTCTCCCCACCGGCCTGCGCAAAGAATGGGTCATCCGTGCCGCACAGGCCGGCAAACATGTTCTCGTGGAGAAACCCGTCGGCGTCCATGCCGCTGATGTCGCAGAGATCATCGCCGCCTGTGAAAAGCACCACGTCCAGTTCATGGACGGCGTCATGTTCATGCACGGCCAGCGCCTGAGGCGTCTGCGTTCAGTCATCGATCAAGACGTCGGCCAGGTCCGCCACATCGCCACGCAGTTCAGCTTCAGAGGCGATGACGAATTTCAGCGCAGCAACATCCGCGCTCACGGCCACCTCGAACCTCTCGGCGCCCTTGGCGATCTCGGCTGGTACTGCCTTCGCTTCACCCTCTGGGCCATGAACTACGCCACGCCCGTCCATGTTACCGGTCGCATTCATTCCGAAACTCAGCAGACCTCCGATTCACCACCCGTGCCTCTCGAATTCTCCGGCTCCCTGACCTTCGCCGACGGAGCCAGCGCCTCCTTCTACTGCTCCTTCACGACCAGCAATGCTCAGTGGGCCATCGTCAGTGGCGAAAAAGGCCTCCTCCAAGTTTCAGACTTCGTCCTGCCCTTCTCAGGCCCACAGACCAAGTTCAGCCTTACGCGCTCCCAGTTCGTCCTCGACCGTTGCCAGGCCCACATGCATGAAGGCCGCGAAGTCACCACTCTCGACGAACCCAGCAACAACGCCCCCGGCTCCCAAGAGTCTGGCCTCTTCCGCACCTTCTCCACCCTCGCCCTCTCCGGAAAAATCGACCCCCACTGGCCCCACATCAGCCTCCTCACCCAACGCGTCCTCGACGCCTGCCTCACCTCAGCAAGAGCCAACTCCGAAATGATCCACTTGGACAAGTGAAGCTTCGGCAATTTACAATTCTCAGTTTTCAGTTCCCAGTTTTCCGTTCAGTCCTCGGCACCGCAGCATGACTTGTACCATGCGCAGTTGAATATAGGTCTGAACTTCAGACCGCTGCTGAGGCCGCTGGTATGAATGAAAATGGCAGCTCGGCGGAGCCTTTCGGGACCAGGATGGTCCCGCTCCTGCCAGAGCGTCGCCACGCGCATGCTTTGGAGGAGAGGGATCATCTTGATCCCTCAACGCTGCGCGATCACCCGGCGTCCCGTGTTGCTGCAAGCCCATGATGGACAGGCAGAGAACTGTTCTCAACTGTCTGTAGAACTTGCGCAGGCCCCACCACCGCCTCGATCACAAATCCAGCACCTTGTCCATCCTCTTCGCCACGTCCGCCAGATACTCCCAGTCCCCCGCCTTCACCTCAGCCGCCGCCCATCCGCTGTAATTGATCTTCGCCAGCTCCGCCCGCACCGCAGCCCAGTTGATGCTCCCTTCCCCCAGCGGCTTGTCAAAGCCCTTGCGCATCCCTTCGTTCATGGCCCGCTCCAGATCATACTCCTTCACATCCAGCTTCACGCTGCGTTTCCCCAGCACTTGCGCCCAGTGCTCCGCCACGCCCCAGCGCATCATGTTGCCGATGTCAAAATGCACCTGCACCCAGGGGCTGCCAACCTCATCAATGAACCGCGCCATGTCATAGGCGCTGATGAGAAAGGTGTTCCAAACGTTCTCGATCAAGATGCGCACGCCCTGCTTCTCCGCATGCGGCGCCGCCTCCTTCATGCGCGCCACCGCCGCATCCCAGGTCTTTTGCAGCGGCTGCTCCTGCGGATACGCCAGCACCACCAGCATCGAATCTCCCCCGATCTTCTTCGTCAAATCGATCCCCGCCTCCAGCCCCTCGCTGCGCCCGCCCACCGTCCCGTCAATGATCAGCCCGCTCTCCTTGCTCGCGGCCACCCACTCCTCCGCATTTTCCTCCGTCACATGCCCGAAGAGCAGGCTCGGCTCCACGCCCTCATAGCCGCAGGCCCGCAGCTTTTTAAACGCCTCCACCAGCGTCATGTCCTTCGCCGCCTTCTGCGCCATGCTCCACTTCAGCGACTTGCGGATCTTGCCCGTGAACTGCCCCCCGCTTGCACTCGTGGCTGAGGCCAGCAGTGATGCACTCATTGCCGTGGTATGTTGCAGAAAATGGCGGCGGTTCATGCAATCACGCTGCCAGAAAATCCCCCACACTGTCGAGACATAAATATCCTCTCAATGCCGCGGCCCAGTTCGATCCCGCTTACACCACCACCCCCAAAGCCGCCAGCGTCTTCAGCACAATGGGTTCCCCAGGTTGAAGTTTGTCCCTCTCCTCAAACAACAGCCGCGTCACTTTCTCATACCCCGGCAACTTTCCCGTGCGACGTTGCGCCAGCAGGCGCACATAGCGCACCGCACGGTCAATGAGCTTGTTGTTGCTCGGCTTCACATACGTCATGAGGTTGTCCAGATACCTTCCCAGGCGGCCCATCACGAGCGTGGAGTGCATGTTGATCAGCATCTTGAGCATCAGATGCGCTTGGAATTCGTGTATGCCCGTCAGGTCGATCCGCTCCTTCAGCCCGTCAAACTCCCACACCATCTCCCCCGCCCCGCCTCCGATATTGAACAGAAGATGCTCGGCCTCTTGCGTTCGCACACGACGGCGTTCGGTCAGTTGCGCAGAGAAATCATAAGACGCCAGCACCTCCGCTCCTGCCACATGCCGCACATCCGGCCACTCCAGAGTACGCGGCTCCCTGCGCAGCAGCGCATTCCACGCCGCATGCGCTTCCGGCTGCTCAGGCATCAGAAAATGGCACCACGACGCCTGCGCCGCCCGATCATCCTGCTTTTCAAACGGCAGCAGGCTGAAGGTCGGCGCACGCTCCGTCGTATCCGTCACCACCGTGATGCCATAGTGTGGGCTCGTATAAAACACAAAGGCTCCGCGCTCATATACCGCCGCCTCATGCTCGACAAACGGCACCATAAACTGCCCGTCACAATGCGCCGCATGCCGCAGCATCTGCAGCACCTCAGCAGGTGCGTTTTCAGGATCATGCTGATGCATGAACGCAAAGCCGATGGCCGCCATCAGCACCGTGCTCGCCTGCATCCGTGTACTTCCGGAGACTGCCATTGCCCCCACGGACAGGTTCAGCTTGTGGATCGCAGGATTTTCAATCACCCGCTTGGACCGCGCCGCCACCCTGATCAGCTGTTCGTCCGGATTGCAATACAGAAACCACGGGTGGTTCCGCGAGATCTCCGCCGCACGCTCCGCCGCACCAATCACAAACGGCGTCTCGCCGCCCTCCGTCGTCGCCAGCAGCAGATCCCCATCCTCAAAACCCAGCTCCTCCAGCTGCCGCGCTCCATACTCCGGATGATCCTCAAAAGTCTCGATCGCCTTGATCAGCGCCAGATCACCACCGGCCATGAACGCCACCACACGCTCAGGATCGGCCACAGGCAGCACTCCCATCCGGCAGAAGACCTCGATGCTCAGGGACAGCCGCCCCGTGGCACCGCAACCACAGAGAAACACCCGCCGGCCAGCCGCCAGTGTGGCCGCGATCGTTCGCGCCAGGTCCGCCAGCGGTGCGGACTTCGCCGCAAATTCGCGCAGCGCCATCACATCCACCTGATGCATCAGCTTGATCGCTTCACCCACATCCGTTTTCGCCATCTGCGACAACGAGGTGGTGAACGGGTGCTGCGCCTCCGTATCCAGCGCTCCGAGCTGATAGTCGGTCGCCACCTTCAGAAATTCGTCCGCGGCATTCATGCGATAAGGATTCGACTGAAGTAAGTCGCTGGATGTTCACATGTGACGCTTTTGCTCATAGACTCAAAAATAATCACGCCCCCCTCAAACCGAGCCACGTAGCAAATTCGGAGCCATTCGCTCCCCACGAAACGCACATTCGGCGCAAAACTGTCATTAAGTCCGGCAGCACTCTCCAGGAAAGAGTGTTCCGATCAAAACCGCTTTTCACCAGCAGGGCTTACGCGACCTGCCTCTTGAGCATCACTGTTTGCTTGCTTTCAGAAATCACCGCCATCATTGAAAACCAAACGGCAGGCACCGATGCTGTGATCAAGGCACCGCATTGGATCAATCACTTCATAACGCAGGGAAAGCTCGTATTCCCAATATTGAGAATGTATCGAGATCCGGACGTCGGCGGCAAAGGAAATCACTCCACTTTTCAAACTTCATGGTGAAGTCAGCGCAGCCTTTCACACTCCGCACCACTTTCCCATCTTGCACCCTGCGGCCTTCGTTTCACTATGCATGGAAACTCGCATGATGGAATTCGCATTGTTCAGGCTGCCCGATGGGCGGGCATGGCTGGGAGAAGGCCCCTTCACCGCGCTGGCCTCCGCGCCGGCAGCGGGAGGTGCCTTCTATGTCAATGACTTCGACCTCAAGGACTCCAAGCCCTGGAAAGTCCCTGCGCGGCTGCATCAGATCACGGCTGAAAACCTCGCTTCCACCCTCCACTTCAATGGCGCTCAGAAGCCCCAGATCCAGTGGGCCAAGCCCGCCACCGAGTGGTTTAAGATGGCTTTCCGCCGCATCCGCCGTGAGGTCCTCTCCAAGCGCATCGAAAAAATGGTCCCCGTCCTCACAGAGGTCGGCACGCTGACCGCAGGCGATCCAAAGCTCCTTCTCAGTTCCGTCATGCGCGCCCCCGCAAACATGTGGGGCTACGCACACGTGCAGGACGGCGGTGGCTTCCTCGGCGCCACCCCCGAGCTGCTCTTCAAGGTCCACGGCCAGCACCTTGAAACGATGGCCCTGGCAGGCACCGCCAAACCCGGCAATCAGGACGCCTTCCTCACCGACGTGAAAGAGATCGAGGAGCACGAAATCGTCGTGCGCTACCTCACTCAGCAGCTGCAGGCTCTCGGCACAGTTACCCGCGATCCCCGCACCCTTTGCCAGACCTCCGGCCTCGTGCATTTCCAGTCAAAATTGAGCGTGCAGTTAAAAGACGCCGCCGATCCCGCCCAGCTCGTCCCTCTCCTCCATCCCACCCCTGCGGTCGGCTGCCTGCCACGCGATGCCGAAGCCCTGGAAAAACTGCGCGAATACCGCCAGCAGCTCAAGGTCCCCGGCTTCTTCGGCGCCCCCTTTGGCTTCGCCGAAGCCGGTGGCACCACGCACATCATTGTCGCCATTCGCGGCATCTGCTGGCAGGGAGATCAGATCAGCCTTCCTTCCGGCTGCGGCATTGTCGGCGGCAGCGCTTTCGACCACGAGTGGCGCGAGTTGCGCCTCAAGCGCGAAGCCGTGCTGCGCCTTCTGGCCCTTCAATCATGACGCAGGCCCAGCTCATCCATCAGACCCTCCACACCCTCGCCTACCTCGGCGTGCGTGAGGTCTGTGTCGCCGCCGGCGCTCGCAATGCCCCGCTGGTCTCATGCCTGCTCGCCAGCTCCAACGTCAAGATTTGGAACTTCTTTGAAGAACGCAGCGCCGCCTTCTTCGCCCTCGGCCGCATCATGGCAGACCGCCAGCCCGTCGCAGTTCTGACCACGTCCGGCACCGCCGCTGCGGAGCTCCTGCCTGCCACCATCGAAGCACACTATCAAAATCTGCCGCTGATCCTCGTCACGGCAGACCGCCCCAAAAGCTACCGTGGCAGCGGCGCCCCCCAGGCCATCGAGCAGGCTGGTTTGTTCGGCGTCTATGCCACCATCGTCGGCGACTGGGATGCCAAGGACGAATCCCCCCATGAAGGCCACTGCTCGGACGGCCCCATGCATCTCAACGTCTGCCTCGATGAGCCGCTGGACACCAATGTGTCCGGCATCGATTTTTCCAGCGCCACCATGCCAGCCACCCCGGAGGAGGCACCGTCCTTTGAGCTGCAGTGCGACCTCGTCCTCGCCGCCGGCCTGTCCCCTGCGGATGCCACCGTCGTCGCCCCCATCCTTGCCGCCCTTGGCGCTCCCATCATCGCCGAGGCCACCGCCAATCTGCATGGCTTCCCCGAGTTGCAGCCTCTGCTCATCCCTGGCGGTGAGCAGGCACTGCAGTCCGCGCGTCCCTCCCACGTCCTGCGCATCGGCGCCGTGCCCTCGTGGCGCTGGTGGCGGGATCTCGAATCCCTGACAAAGGTCAAAGTCACCCACATCACCCGCACGGGCTTCAGCGGCCTCGCCCGCACCGAAAACGTTCAGACGCTCCCCTGGGCTTGCATTCACAGCATCCAGCTCTCCCCTCTAGAAACCACCTGCGGCATCCTGCGTTTCGAGCCGGACTTGAACAAATTTCCCCAATCTGAGCCCGCCTGGGTCGGCAAGATCGCCAGCATCATTCCCGCAGGTTCCCGCGTCTTTCTCGGCAACAGCCTCCCCATCCGCGAATTCAATCTCGTCCTGCAATCCGCCAAACCCGGTGTCGAGTTCTTCTCCAATCGTGGCGCCAACGGCATCGACGGCCTCACCTCCACCTTTCTCGGCACCAGCGCCATGCACAAAGGCGAGTCCTGGCTCATCCTCGGAGATCTCAGCGCTCTTTACGATCTCGCCGCGCCGTGGATCATCTCTCAGCTAGATCACCCGCGCTTGCGCATTGTCATCATCAACAACGGCGGCGGCAAAGTCATCGAAAACCGCCATACCATGAGCTTCGAGCCTTGGGCACAGCTCTGGGGCATGGAGTATCACCTGACCGAGGACGTCAGTGACCTCGAAGACCTCCTGCCCATGCCCATCGTCATCGAAATCCGTCCCGATGCTTTGGAAACGGAAGCCTTCTGGAAAGACTGGCAGCGCCCGGTGATCAGGCCACGATGAAGTCGCGGAATGCCGTGATGATCACCACCACCGAGCACGCGCCGGCGTCTGGAAAACCAATGCACGCCTCGCCCAGCGTCTTCGCCCGGCCAAACTTCGCCACCATCGCCTTGCTCGCTTCCTTGCCCGCCTCCGCCGCAGCGGCCACCGCAGTAGCGGCCTCGGGCAGAGTCTGACCCGCCACCTCGGCCGCTTTCACGGCAGCCGGCTCCATCGCATCCACACAAGTCTTGTCGCCCACCGCAGCACCTCCGCGCTGCTTCACACCATCCACACCCGCCTGGAGAAACGCCGCGAGTCCCGCCGCATCAAAAGCTTCCTTGCCATTGAGCGCCTTCCCGCCATTGCGGAAAAAGGTGCCAAAGATCGCGCCGCTCGCGCCGCCCATGCTGCTCATCATCGCCATGCCCACGGTCGAAAACGCCTTCTCAATGCTCTCCACCTCAGGCGTCGCATTCAGCTTCTCGATCGCCGCGCGCATCCCGCGCTCCATTCCCATGCCATGGTCTCCATCCCCCAGATCACGGTCCGCCTGGGACAGCATCGGCTCCGCCGCGATGATGCGCTCGCAGGCGAGAATGAGCATGGCTTTGACTTCGTCTTTGGAAAGGTTGGCTTTGGACATGGGACCGCGATTGTTGGCGCACGCGCGAGGATGTCAAACGCGCAATCCGCCTCCGCCGCCTCATTTGCGCTTCTTCTCCACCGGCTGGGACAGCTTTCGGACGGCATCCTCGGAGCCTGTCACACGCACCCGAATGCGCTTCATCAACGGTAGCACCTCATCAATGGGTTTGCCGTTGACGGTATCATTAAAGGCCGCCGCCGGAATGCCCGTCAGCTTCTCAAAAAGATAAAGCTCGGCCTCTTCAAAGCCACCCATGTCGTCACCGCTCGGGCGCTGCCCGGGTTTCCAATCCACCTTGACCGTGGCGTACGCTTTTTGAGTCTCCCCATCATCCTTGGGTGTGGCGATCATCTCTTTGATTTCAAATCCCTCACGATGGTAAATCCTCAGCACAATGTCTGAGTCATCCCGTGTGACCTGCCAATAATCGTTCTCCGGATCATAGGCGTCGTCATGCCACGTAGCCACATGCACCGGCAGTCCTTTCTCCCACCTGTGGTAGTTGGTCTCTCCCCACCAGGATTTCCGCTTCGAGTCTCTAAAGGTGAGAAAGTAACCTGCACGCGCCTGCGGAGGATACCTCGACGAAAAAACATCCAACAGCTTCGGCAGAGCTTCTCCCTTGCTTAATTTGATGATGGCGTATCCGAGGCTGTACCCGTCATCATTAAAATTGACAAGAAGTTCCGGCACGCGATCTCCATCCAGATCCACCAGCTTGTAGGGATTTTCGGGCGGTTTGGGATGGATGTTATAATACTCAGGGAAATCCTCCTCTTCTCTCCCCTTTGGAATCCAGACAGGCACGACATTCCAGATGGAAAGTATCTCCCACTTTCCTTCGGCCCGCGCCGCCAGCGCCAGTCCTGCCAGCCCACTTGCTTCCACAAAAGCTAGGCTCCGCCCATCCGCGAAGCAGTCTCCAATCAAAACAGCGTAACCATCGCACACTTGAAATTCGACGCCCTTGGCTGCAGCAGGCAACCTCGCTTTACCCAAAGCATCCATCACCTGCACCTCCACCCCTTGGCGATCTCCCGCAGAAAGAGGAGGCATGGGTCGAGGAAACCACTGCCCCCTCACAGCCGTCCCAAACAAGAGACAGCATGCGGCATAAATCCATCCACGCAAAGGCATGCAGGCATTCCACCATTAACGCGCCCTGATGGCAAGCACCAAGCAAACATCGTCTATGTGTTCTGATAAATCTCCCGCCTCGCCAATCTACCCCTCAGCCCTCTTGTCCGCCCTCCGCAGCCGGTCCGCCATCCCCTTCATCACGTGCAGCGCAAACTGCGGCATCTCATCCACCATGAACAGGAAGTGATGCCGGTTCACCGGCAGCAGCTTGCAATCACTCCTTGCCACCGCGTCCGCCGAACGCAGGGAGTCCTCGATGAGCGAGATCTCGCCAAAGAATCCCTCCGGTCCCACGGTTTCCACAATTTTGCCGTTCAGCACGATGTCCACCTCCCCGCTTTGCACCACATACATCTCCCCGGACTCGTCGCCTTTGCTGAAAATCGGCGTCCCTTGCAGGACGGTCCGCACATTGGCTGGGCTGGCAAAGATCTCGGGGAGTTTCATGGTGTTCAGGAAGGTTACAGTTTGGTGTACCCCACGCTTTCGCAGGGCATGTCCCAAAGTTTTTTCAGCTCCGCATCCAGCTTGGTGATGCTGAAGCTCACGCCCGCCATTTCCTGGCAGGTGACGATGTTGTCCACGATCGTCTGGTGAATCTTGATGCCGCGTGCATCAAGGATCGGCTTCGCACCCCGCAGCAAAATAAGCAGCTCCATCATGTGCGTGGAGCCCAGGCTGTTGATGAAAAACACGATCTCATCTCCCGCTCCCAGCGCCAGATCATCGGCAAACAGCAGATCAAGAATCTTCGCCGCCAGTTCATCGGCGGTGCACATCGGGATCAGGCCCACTCCTTTTTCTCCGTGAATCCCCATGCCGAGGCCGATCACGTCGTCCGCCAGTTCAAACGTCGGCTTGCCCGTCGCAGGAATGCTGCCCGGTTTCGTGGACACGCCAACCGTGCGCGTGTTGTCACAGGCCTTCTGTGCGATGCGCGCCAGCTCATCCAGAGAGTCCACCGTCTGCGCTGCCGCACCTGCGATCTTCGTGATCGGCACCAGCCCTGCCACACCGCGGCGGTTGCGCTTCATGTCCGGAGGCGCAGAGCACACATCATCAGCGATGATGACGGTTTTCACAGTGATGCCCTCGTCCGCGGCCAGTTCCGCACCGATGTCAAAGTTCATCACGTCTCCGGCGTAGTTGCCGTACAGAAACAATACGCCCTTGCCACGGTTCACCGCCTGCGCGGCTTCCAGCACGATGTCCGGCGGCGGTGCCGCAAAGATCTCGCCCACCGCGGCCCCATCCGCCATGCCCTTGCCCACCAGACCGTGGTAGATCGGCTCATGACCAGCACCACCACCCACCAGCAGCGCCGGTGCGTCCGGACGCAGGTCGTTCATTACGATCGAGCGCGTGCCCACGCGGCGCGCTTTGCCATCATAGGCCAGCACGAGTCCTTCAAAAAGCTCGTCGGCGCACTTCAGCGGGTCGTTGATGATTTTCTTGGCAGGATTGGCGTGGCTCATGGTGTGATCTTAAAAGGGTTGGGAAAAGAGCCGCCAGTTTTACGGAGTGCACCGAGGCTGTCAAAGCCGATTGCCAGCCTCTCCGCCCCCTCGGCGCCCCGCCATGGAGGAGTCCGGCATTTGAAACGCATTCTCAATGACGTGGATCTTCGGCCTCTCCCCCTCGATCAGCAGCACCTCGGCGATGTCGAAACGAAACTTGATGCTCGGGTTTCCCAGCAGTCGCAGCCAGTCCATCGCTCCACGCTGGATGAGGCGCTGCTTGTCCGGCCCCACCGCATCCGCCGGCCGTCCGAAGGCGCTGCTGGTGCGCGACTTCACCTCCACAAAGGTCAGCACGTCCTTGTGCCTCGCCACGATGTCCACCTCGCCCCGGTTCGGCCCGCGGTAGTTGCGGTACAGCACCTTCCGGCCATGCTTGGACAGCCAGCGCGCGGCAAGGTGCTCTCCGATGTTGCCGATCTCGTTGCGCCCCATCCTTCGGCCGGCAAGACGGCGCTTGAACAAGGCCTGCCGCCGCGCCCTCCACCAAATCGCCACCGTCCGCAGCCTCACATCCCCCGTCACGCGCCGCCGCAGCCAGCGCCACCACACTGCTGACCGCCCTCTGCGCCGCCTCATATCAGATCCAGCTCGAGTTGCGCCACCGGTCCGAAGCTGCGTCGATGATGCGGACACGGACCATGCAGCTTCAAAGCCGCCAGATGCCCCGGCGTAGGGTACCCTTTGTGAATTTCAAATCCATACTGGGGGTGCTTCCGCGCCATCTCCACCATCAACCGGTCCCGCGTCACCTTCGCGATGATGCTCGCCGCCGCAATGGAATAGCTCAGGCTGTCCCCCTTAACCAAAGCAACGTGATGCAACGGAAAGCGCTTCACCGGCTTCCCGTCGATCAGCGCCGCATCCGGTGCCGGGCTCAGCCCCAGCGCGGCACGTCGCATCCCCTCCCATGTGGCTTGCAAGATATTGATGCGGTCGATTTCATCCGGCTCGATGCTCACACAGTGCCAGCGGATGCGCACATCCCCGGTGATCTCCTCATACAGGCGTTCGCGTTTCACTTCACTGAGCTGCTTGGAATCATTCAGCACCTCGTGCTCGAAATCATCAGGCAGCACCACCGCAGCCACACACACCGGCCCCGCCAGCGGCCCCCGCCCTGCCTCATCAATCCCAGCCACAATCCGAAAGCCCGCGGCCCTCAGCTGGTTTTCATGGTCAATCGTTGGCATGATAAAAAACAGAGAACAGAGAACAACGAACACGTAACAATAATCACGGCTTCACATCGATCGGCAAAGTCACCTTCGCAGGCGCGCCGCCGTCAGGAGCCTCCCACCGCAGCACCTCGGTCCCAGGACTGCCAGGATCTTTGGAGATCGTGTACACACGCAGCTTCAGCGAGGCCTTCTCACCCTCCGGCCTTTGCACCGGTTTGATGTTCAGCGTGATCTCATTGTGCCCCTTCACCAGCCCGCCGATGAGGATCTGCTGATCCAGCGCATCCACCGCAGGATCATACTTGGTCCCGTTCATGGTGATGGTCGTTTCATATCCGAAGCTCTGCAGTTTGTAGCCCGCTTTAAAGTCAGGCACACGGCACAGCGGCGGCAGTGTTGGCACGCTGCCCGGCGGAGTGTATTCAGGGCTGTCGAGAAAGTCCGGGCGCTTTCCCGCACGCAGTTCCTTCAGCACATCGGGCGCTCCATCCAGCCGGGAGATGCGGTTGCTGTCGTATTTCCACACACCTTTCTCTCGGAAAAATTTCAGCTTCAGCAGGTTCTCTTTCACCAGCTCCTTGTCCTGCCCCAGATCCACCTTGCCAAAATACACCAGGTGCGCCGTGTCTCCCGCCGCCTGCGCCTCCAGCAGCCGCAGCCCGTTCAGCACGGGTGGTTGCACCTCGGACGCAAACACAGCATCCGGAAACGGCAGGCGCTCGCTTACCACTGAATTACGGATCACCGTCTGCCGGTAAAGGCTGATGCTCGACGCCCATGCGTTGGCATCTTTGCGCAGCATCGCATCTCTCCACTTGAGGTACGCTTTCTCCAGAGCCACCCGCAGTTCGCCATCACCCTCCTGCCCAAACGCAGGCAAGCCGATGAAAAAGAGGGCGGATCCGAGGAAAAACAGAAGGATTTGGCGCATGGCGGGCACTCTAAAATGAAGAACAAGGCCAAGTTTCACTCAAAAACAACCGCTCATCATCATTTTATGATTAGCATCCCGGTAAATTTGCTGTGATAGTTTTTATTCAGAGTAAAACCATTTGCCGATTTGGTGATTCTGGCAAACGTCAACTTTTCTTTCCCCCCACACATGGAGTCACACAGCGAAGGTCAGCCCAGAACACCCCCGATTGATCGCAATCGGGAGTTGCTGAAGACCGCCCGAGAAGAAATCTACAAGACCGTCGGTGGTGTGAACCTCTCGGCCTACATTTGGGAACCCGAAATGGACAAGGCTCCAGCGTACCCAAAATCGGTCGCAGCTTTCTTCTTCAGCAGTGGCTGGGACAATGGCCAAGTCGCGCAGTTCGCTCCCCATTGCGTCTATTTCGCTTCGCGTGGCATGACCACCATTTGCTTTGATTACCGCGTCGCCACTCGTCATGGCACCGGCCCCGTCGAAGCCATGGCAGATGCCCGTTCTGCCATCCGCTGGATCCGCATGAACGCCGTCGAGCTCGGCATCAATCCTGGCAAGATCGTCGGCGTCGGCGGCTCCGGTGGCGGCCACGCCATTGCTTCCTCCGCCATCCTCAGCGGTTTTGACGATCCCTCGGACGCGCTCGATTGCAGCCCGGCTCCAAACGCCATCGTCCTGTTCAATCCGGTGATGGACACCTATTCCAAGTACGCCTTCGGTCGCGACCGCTGGCCGGACCAGGCCACCTGCAAGGCTGCGGACCTCATCCGCGCCATCCGCCCCGGACTGCCGCCCATGCTCATCATGCACGGCACCGCGGACCGTGTCGTTCCCTTTGACGGCTCTTATGAGTTCGCCCGCAAATCCAGCAAGAAGAAGAATCTCTGCCGCCTGATCGAGTTCGAAGGCCAGGGCCACGGCTTCTTCAATTTCAACCTCTCTTTCGAGATGTATGAGGCCACCCTCATGGCCATGGACGAGCTCTTCGTCGAACTCGGCTTCCTTGAGCCCGACCCCGAAGCGGGCCTGGGCAAAGTCGAATAGCCCGCGGACAGCGGGAATGCTCCAGTCCAAAATCCCAATGACGAATTTCCGCTCCCACGCCGTTTCGTCATTGGAATACTTGTGCATTCTCCAGCCGTTTTGATCCCGTCATCCGTTTACAGTTCCAACCACTGCCGCACCACCATGCTCCGCTCTCTCCTTCTCGCAGCCCTCGTCTCCACCGCGCATGCCGCCACCTGGCCGCAGGACAGCAGCGATCTCAAGCCTGACCCCAAGGCCGAGTTCGGCCAGCTTTCGAATGGCGTCCGCTACGTCATCCTCCCGCATGATGAGCCGCCCGGTCGCGCCAGCATCCGCCTTTACATGGATGTCGGCTCCCTCATGGAGCAGGACGACCAGCAGGGCATGGCCCACTACCTTGAGCACATGGCCTTCAATGGCTCCCGTCATTTCAAAGGCGGCGAGATGGTCGAGTACTTCCAGCGCCTCGGCATGGGCTTCGGCGGAGACACCAATGCCCACACCTCCTTCAAGGAGACCGTGTACATGCTCGAGCTTCCCAAGATTGACCCGAGCTACATTGCCGAAGGCCTCCAGCTTTTCCGCGATGACCTTGACGGCATGCTGCTCAACGAAAACGAGATCGACAAGGAGCGCGGCATCATCCTCAGCGAAAAACTGAGCCGAGACTCCATCGACTACCGCACCATGAAGGCCGGCTACAAGTTCGCCATGCCTGAGTCCATTCTCCCGGACCGCATGCCCATCGGCACGGAGGAAATGATCAAATCCATGAAGCGCCCGCGCTTTGTGGAATTCTACGAAAAGTACTACACTCCCAAACGCGCCACCATCGTTGCCGTCGGCGATTTCAAAGACACCACCGCCCTCAAAGCCGAGATCGAAAAGCACTTCGTTGATGCCAAGCCAAAGCACGGCGATGCCGAAGACCCAAATCTCGGCAAGGTCACCTCCGGCTACGGCATCATCGCCAAGCTCCACACCGAAATGCAGGCAGAGGCCCTCACCATCTCCGTGGAAATACCCCGCCAAGCCAAGAACAAGCCCGACAACTCCGCCTCCCGCCGCGAAAAAACCATCCGCGATCTCGCTGACATGATGATCAATCAGCGTCTCTCCAAACTCGCCAAGGCCGAAGGCGCCCCCTTCATCAATGCTGAAAGCTACAGCTACGAATACCTTGAGTTCGTCAGCGTGAACGGCATTCAGGCCCAGTGCGATCCCAAGAACTGGAAGCCCACCCTCACCCTGCTCGAAACCGAACTTCGCCGCGCCATCCAGCACGGCTTCACTGAGGCCGAATTCGAAGAGGCCAAAGCCACCGTTCTCAAAGGTGCCAAGCTCCGCGCTGACCAGGCAGACAGCCGTAAGTCTCGCGATCTCGCCAGCGGCCTCGTCAGCATCATCGCCAGCAAGAAAGTCTTCACCCATCCCGCCGACGACCTCGCCCGTATTTCCACCGTCCTTGCCAGCCTCAAAAAGGAAGACAGCCACGCCGCACTCGTGGAAGACTGGAAGGGCGATGACGTGCAGCTCTTCATGGGCGGTAATCTCAAGCTCGAAGGCGATGCCGCCGCACAGATCATCGAAACCTTCAAGGCCAGCCGTGCCCAGCCCGTGGCCGCTCCGGAAAAGGAAGAAGCCGCCATCTTCGCCTACACGGGCTTCGGCGCTCCCGGCAAAGTTGCCACCCGCTCCGAGGCCAAGGACCTCGAAATCTTCCAGGCCGTCTTTGAAAACAAAGTGCGCTTCAACTTCAAGCACACCGAGTTCGAAAAAGGCACCATTCGTGTGCTCGTCAATTTCGGCGGCGGCAAGCTCAGCACTCCCGCGAACAAGCCCGGCATCATCCCCTTCGCCCAGAGCACCTTCCAGCTCGGTGGCCTGGAAAAACACGGTGTCGATGACATCCGCCGCATCTTCGCCAGCCGCACCGTCGGCAGCGATTTCTCCGTCGGTGACGAAGCCTTCCTGCTCAGCGGCCGCACCACCCCGGCGGATCTCGACGCCCAGCTCCAGCTCCTCACCGCCTACCTCGTCGCCCCCGGTTACCGTGAAGAAGCCGCACGTCAGTTTGAGAAGAGCATCGATCCTCTCTACACCCAGCTCAAGCACACCGCCGAAGGCGTCATGAACAACGAGGTCGTCTCCTTCATGCACTCCGGAGATCCCCGCTGGGGCTTCCCGAAAGAGGAAGAACTTCGCAAGCGCACCCTCGCCGAAGTCAAAGCCTGGCTCACCCCCGCCCTGACGCAGGACTATCTCGAAGTCTCTGTACTCGGAGACATCGATGCCGAAACCGCCCTCGCCGCCGTCGCCAAAACCCTCGGTGCCCTGCCCGCCCGTGCCGACAAAAAACCCGCTTACGCTAAGGAGCGCGCTGTCGAATTCCCGAAGGCTCCGGCCAGCGAGACTTTCAGCTTCGACACAGAGATCCCCAAGGCCATCGCCACCATTTACTGGCCTACCGCGGACATGAGCAACATCCAGCGCACCCGCCGCCTCACCGTCCTCGGCTCCGTCCTCGATGACCGCCTGCGCATCAAGGTCCGCGAAGAACTCGGAGACACCTACAGCCCCGCCTGCTACCACGTGGCCAATGACACCTTCACTGGCTACGGCTACATGACCACCATGATCGAGTGCAAGCCAGAGCTCGCCACATCTCTCACAAAACTCGTCACCGAAATCGGCGACAAGCTCTCCGCCGGCCCCATCACTGACGATGAATTCGACCGCGCCATGAAGCCCATGCTCACCCAGCTTGAGCAGATGCGCCGTGACAACCGCTACTGGTCCATGAACGTCCTCCGCTGCTCCCAGGAGCATCCCGAGCGCCTCGACTGGGCCCGCACCTTTGTCACCGACTTCTCCGGCATCAAAAAAGAAGAGCTCGAGGCCCTCGCCAAAGAATACCTGCCCGCCGCCCGCGCCGTCAGCGCCGGCATCATCCCCATCACAAAAAAGGAAGATTCCAAAGAACAGCCCAAGGCAGAGGCCAAAGCCCCAGCCAAAGCGAAGAAAAAGTCCAAGAAGTAACCGCCTCCTCCACCCATCCCCCCTACTATCAACCAGCCCGCACATCTCCTGTGCGGGCTGTTTTTTTTCTGATCGTGATACAGGCAGCCTGCCTGCGGTTCGGAAATCCCAAAAAGCCCCCCATCATTCATCATTCATCAGCCTCCCCCTCAGCTTCCTCACCTCTCCTTCCACATCCCCCGCCATCAAAAACGCCGAAACCACCACCACCCGCCTCGCCCCCGCGGCCACGATCTCATCCAGCCGCTCCGCATTCACCCCGCCGATGCAAAAAATCGGCAGCGCCACCCGCCGGTGCACTTCCGCCACATCTTCCAGGCCAATCGGCACATAGTCCGGCTTCGTCCCCGTCGCATAAAGCGGCCCAAAGCCAATGTAGTCCGCCCCTTCCGCCTGCGCCGCCACCGCCTGCGCCAGACTGTGCGTCGATTTGCCAACAAAGCACTCCGGCCCCACCACCGCACGCGCCTTCGCCACCGCATCGTCATCCTGCCCCACGTGCACCCCCTCGCTGCCCACCGCCGCGGCGATCTCCAGATGATCATTGATCACCAGCGGCACCCCATGCCCTCGCGTAATCGGCAGCATCAGCCTCGCCAGCCTCTCGATCTCCGGCTTGCCCATCCTCTTCGCCCGCAGCTGCAGCACATCCACACCACCCGCACACAGTCGATCCGTCATGTGTTCGACGTTTTCCGCCGTGACATAACCAAGGTCAACAATCCCGTAGAGCCGTGCGTCCTGAATGCGTTTCATCCCCACCCGATGCCCGCTCTGCCGCCCAAGCGCAAGCCCGCGTATCTCCCGCCTACTTCTTCAGCCTTTTCAGGCAAGTCGGCTCGGACCAGTTCCAAAACTGCGGCTCCAGCAGCTTCGCATAATTCGCCGTCGTGGATTCCAGATGACTGTGCGCCCCGTCCTTGTCCGGCTTCACCACGCCTTTCAGCTGCCCAGCCTTGATCGCCGCCGCGACCGCGTCGTGGTCGATCATCCAGCTGTACAGCACGCCTTCTTCTGCTTCACGCATCAGAAACAGCGACGCTCCCGCCCTCTTCCCCCCGCGCTCCCGCGCCACTGCGAACAGCAGCTTCACCTTCTCGCCCGCCACTGCGCGCCGGAGTTTAAACTCAATGGGCTTGTCATCCTTCTTTCCCGGTTCGCTCACCACCATCACACCTGCCGCCGTATCCACGACCGTGAACTTCATTTCGTCGTCATCGTTCACTGCTTCCCACGCGCCGTCCCAGTCCTTCGCGTTCAGCACCGCAGGCTTGAGTCCGAAGTCATCATCCACCGTCGTCTCCGGACAAGCCGTCAGCAGACTGGCAAGAAAGGCGGCGGCAAGGCCGCGAAAAAACGTTTTCATCAGGGTCGTGTCGGTGCAGGAGGATTGACTGGCGGGGCCAGTTGATCTCGCAACCCGCCAGTACCTGGCGGCAGCGTGAGAGACACCCCGCGCCCGCGTTGTTCGTCGTTGTCCACAGGAGGCGCCACCGCAGGCGGTGCCGGGGCCGGTGCCACCGGAATGGCCTTCGGCACACTCGGCTCCACCACCACACCAGCCTTGGGCGGAACGGCAGAAGCCTTCAAAGGCGCCACCGCATCCACCGGTGCGGGCGGGTGCTTCTTCTGCCAGAGCGCAGAACCGGAAAGATGCGCACACATCGCTCCCAGCACCATCGATCCGCTCAGAAACACCGCCGCCTTCAGCCAGATCGGCACCACTTCCCGCGCAATCAGGTGCGCAGGCAGCGTCGGCGGCGCACTCGCGGCCGCCCGGGCCCAGTCCGGTGCTTCAGGGGGCGAGGGCTCCCCGCCGTTTCGGAACAGCAGTTCAGCAAAACCGATCGTCGGTTCATCGCCACTCGTTGCACCGCCCGAAGTCAGGGCGATGGGCGACCTCACAGACTCAGAGCCAAGCGGAGCCACAAGCTCGCGCTTCACACCCGTCTTCGTCACCGGAATCGTTCTCGCACGCGCCTTCACGCCCAGCTCCACCACAGGCTCCACTGCCACCGCTCGCACAGGCTCGCTCGGTTTCGCCAGATCATAGTGTTGAATGATCCGCGCATACCTCGCCAGAAAATCACTTCGTTGCGAAGGCTTGGACTCAGCCACTTTCGCGATCTCATCATCCAGCAGTCGCGCCACCGTCTCCCGTTCCCGCGCGCCACCTTCCGGCTCCGCGTTCACTCCCAGGGGAGTTTCGAGTCCCAGCAAAAATTTGCACAGCGCCGCCAGCCACCCGCCATGCCACACCGTCGTGCTGCTCCCTTTTGCTGGGGGCAGCAGCACCGCTGGGTCCGTTCCACGCCCGGACATCGAGGCCAGCGTCGGATGCGCCCTTACGATCAGGTTAAACGCAGGCCACTCATTCAGCTTGGACACCAGCAGCTTCGTGCTGCGCGAGTCCTCACGCGCAAAACCCGTCAGCAGAAAAATATCCTCCAGCCTCAGCTTGCTCACCGGCAGCGTGGAGTTGTCCAGTTGCGTCAGCGCCGTGTCCAGCCCCGCCAGCACCAGATAGGCCTCCTGCACATCCAGGTAATGCCTCTCGCGCATCACCTCCCCCAAGCTGATGCCCTCCGCCACTTCTTCGGCCAGGCACGTGATGTCATCAGACTCGTTCACCAGCGCCAGTGTGATCAGGCTCGGGTTGTCACGCTGCTTCGTGATCTTGTAAGCCGCGCCGTCCACCTCCTTCACCCGCGCATTCGAGATGCGTGACGGCGGCACCTGCTCGATCAGCACGCTGCGCCCCGTTTTTGTCAGCGTGCCTCGCATGCTGTAGGGGTTCGCCATGTCCAGCCGCTGGCTTTGAATGCGCACCAGATTCACCAGTCCGCGTGCTACTTCCTGGTAGCTCGCCAGCAGCGGCGCCAGCAGTGCCCGCGGCTTCTGCGTCGTGGGAATTTCCCCGGAAAGCTGCTCAGGCGCCAGCTTTTTCAAGCCAGCGCGCAGTTCGCGCATCGCTGCTATCACGCCCACTCCCGCACTTGAAAGGCACGCATTCAGCAGCTCCGCAAAATCCGCCGCCACCAGCATGTGGTCCGGCAGCGTCCCCCCCTGCTCCACCAGAAACGTCCGCAAAAACTTCGCCTGCTTTTCAAAGCTCGTCTTCAGCGCTCTCTTCTTGCCCGCGCTGTTGTCGATCACTCGGAAATCCGCCGCCAGCACCTGCACCGTCTGCGGCGCAGTCTGCACCACTCTCAGGCTGTCCAGAGGCGACTCCGTCAGATACTCCCCCCGCTCGCAAACCGCCACCGCAGTCTCCAGCGCACGGCAGGCGATCATGATCGCCAGCCAGCCCGGAATGTCATTTTGCCGCGCCAGATACGGCCGCAGCGTTTCTCCATCCACATTGCTCGTGATGTAAAACGGGTTCCCCTCGTCCTCGCCAAACTCGATCATCCGCGCCAGCGCCGGATGCCCGCGCTTTTGCAGCCCCTTGCACGCCTCCTCAAACCCCGCCCGGTTCGCCAGCGGTTCCAGCAGCACATGGCAGTGCACATACTCCATCCGCTCCAGATCAAACGCCAGCACGGCCACCTGCTCGGAATTGCGGACCAGCTCGACGTTGTTGCCGTCGGCGTCCTGAACGATTTGATAGTGCCTGAATTGACTCGGCTCCGACATAGGGGGCTCTAATGGGGGGGAAAGATTCGCAGACTATCCTGCCAAGCGGCAGATGTTCAAGCCAGCGTTTACACCCCGCTAAAGAACAATTGCCGTGCCTAAGCTTGCCTGAAATGGGCGTTATGCGCAAATATTTCGCTATGCATCGCCTGCCCCCCCTCCTCACGGTCCTGGCACTGATTTTTCATCTCACCTCCCACGCCCAGGAACCTGCAAGGGAGGACTCGCCGCCCAAAATCCGTGTTTCCCTGCTGAAGGAGGCACCCGTCATTGATCCCGCACGCCAGGCAGAACTGATCACCTGGCTCTCCACTTTTCAGGAGACAATCTACCGCATGCGCATTCGCGACTACCTGCAGGTGGTGGACTGGGACGCCCTGATCGAGGCCAGCCTCGCCGGTGAAGACACCCAGCCCTCGGATGCCACCAAGCTCAAAATGAAACGAGGTCTCATCCTCACCAACGAACGCATGTTTCCCGTCATCCGTCCCGTCTTCCAGTTCCAGGATGCCGAAATCCGCCGCATCGATCTCGACGGTGACAAGGCGTTGATCATCGCGCGAGTTCATGATGAGGATAATGCGGAAAGCAAAGTGCGCTGGTGGCTGCGCCGCCGTGGCGAGAAGTGGATGCTCACCGATTTCGAAAACATCAGTGTCAGCATTCGTCTCTCCTCCGCCTTGCAGATGGGCATGCAGGCCGCCGCTTCCAAGGAGGGCCTCAAGATGGAAAACTCGGCGAAATTTGCCCAAATGGGCATCGCCCTGCAGGATGGTGATCTCGACAAGGCTTTGTCACTCGTCAAGGAGCTGGAAGCCGTCAAGCTCCCCGCTGTGCTGGGCGAAGTGTTTCTATTGTCCAAGGTGGCTGTTCTGTCCCAGTTCGATGACAAAAAGGAGGAACTCGACAAAGCCCTCACCGATCTGGAAAAAATCGCTCCGACCTCTCCAGTGCTCCTCATGATGCGCACCGCCTTCTGCTACGAAGCAGAGGACTACAAAAACACGGTCGCCTGGGGTAGGAAACTCGGTGCTTCCATCGGCCACGATGAAGACACCTGGTCGATGATGGCAGATGCCTTCATTGAACTTAAGGAGGGCAATGAACTCCTGGCCACCGCCGAAGGCTGGGCCGCCGATTATCCCAACTCCGTCGAGGCCCTGTGGACGCTTTGGGGGGCGCTGCCCGAAGACCAGCGCGAAGCCAGAATCAAGCCGCTCCTCGAACAGATCACCCCGGCGGAAGAACCTCTGACGGAGTTCGCCACCAATGCCAGCGTTGAAGAAGACGCCGCCGCTTTCAAGCTCGTGCTCAGCGTCATGCAGTCACGCAAACTCCCGCCGGACACAGTGAAGGAATACCAGTCCGAATACCAGGAGCTGCTGGATGCCCAGAAAAAGGCTTCCAAGGACAAAAAGTAACACGCCTCACGACGGCGGCTTCCACGCCGCGATCGAATCCGGCGACTTCGACTTCATGCCCAGCCGCTGCGTCGTAAACTCATCCGGCAGCAGAATCTCCGTTGCCGAGCCGAAATTCAGCGCCCCCATAAAGTGCGTCTCCGTCCGCTCCGCAGATTCTGCCAGCCACGCAAACGCGCGGTGATACAGGCTCAGAAATGCATCCACATACGGCGCGATGCACTCGGACGCCAGCGAGGCCATCTTCAATCCGATGCCGCGCATGCTCGCCGCATCCACCAGGGTCATCGAAACTCCCGGCATTTCCGGCAGCGGCATCGGCAGCAGGTGCTTGTTTAGCGCCACCGCTTTGCCGTCATCCGTGAATGGAAACGGCGCGCCGTCCATCGTCGCCATGATCTGCCGCACCAGGTTGAGCATCTTCGGCACCACCGACTGCAGCGCCGTCAGAAACGTGCTCGGGTCATCCACATTCGCAAATTTCGCGCCCAGAGTTTGAAACGCAAAAAACGTCGTCAGCAGTTCACGGAAAGACGGCAGCGCACCCGTCATCGCCTCATAGATCGTCACCCACGCCGGCAGGTCGCGCCGCCGCGCCTTCAGCCACTCGCTCAGCTCCTCCGGCTCGCTCCACCACAGCATGCCCAGCGCCGCGGCAAAGCGGCATTCCAATACTCTTTCCCGCTCCTGCAGCGGCCCCTCCATGTGCTCCATCACCATCCGCTGGCACGCAGCTTCCGCTCGCAGAGAGGTTGCACTGGAGTCCGCCGTGCCAAACTGCATGCGTGAAACCGTGAAACCCGCCAGGCTCAGCGTTGCCGCCGCTTCCAGATCGCGCCGCCGCTGCCATGCCTGGTTCCATTCCTGCAGCGCCACCTTGAATTGCGGCCCCCATACCATGATTTCCTCGCGCACCCGCAGGATCTCCCGCTTCAGGTCCGCCATTCCGGTGGACGTCGTCGGTGTGCTGCCCAGCCCGCACATCGCCCGCTCCGGATGCGCCAGTCCTCCGAAGTAGCGCCGGATCACCAGCAGCGCCTCTTCCTCGCGCCGGTTTTGATGGATCACCTCCTCGTCCGCCACCATGCGGTGCTCGTGCAGGTTCAGCCCCAGCTCATGCTGATAGTAAAAATAGGTCACCTGCCGGGACAGATCCACAAACTGCCGCATCACCGCCGCCGCTGGCTGCTGGTGCGAGAGATAAGCCACCAGCGCAGCCCCCTTCACCGCCTCTCCTTCCGCCTTCATTTCCCCGCCTGCTTCTCCAGATTCCGCACGTGCCATGGCCCGCGCCTTCGCCTCCGTGGCCACATGCCGCGCCATCAGCAGCGAGAGATTTTCCGGCAGCCGATGCTGAATGATGCCGCGCTGGATTTCCTGCTCCGCCGCATGCCATGCCGCCCCCAGCAGGGCCAGCTTGCGCTGCATCCTCCCATACATCGCCTCACCAATCACATTCTCGCCGCTCCTCTCCGCCGCGCGCTGGATCAGCCACAGCGTCACCATGCTCACCAGCCGCGAAGCCAGCGCAAAAAAGATGAACGGGATCTTCGCCGCCCACATCCACCCGCAGATCAGCCTCCGCCCCTGCTTATGCCACTCAGACTCCCGCCGCGGCTTCTCGCTCAGATGCATCTCCCACTGGTCGCGCTCCATCGCCGCACGGAAAAACCACGCGTTCATCTCCCGCACCGCATGCACAAAGATCGTCCCCAGGCCGCCGGCGTTGTGGCTCAGTTCATGCGCCAGCAGCCCGCTCAGCTCCCGTGCGGTGATCACGGACACCACCGGCAGCCCCACGTGCAGCATCGTCTTTCCGGTGAGTATCCCAGTCAGTCCGCCGAACATCGTGCTCCGGACAGAGATCGACGTGTCCAGCCACACCTGCTCCGGTGGCTGCGCCCGCAGGTGCCAGCACAGCATGTGGATCAGTTCAAACAGCTGCGGCTGTGTCGCCGCGCTCACCTGCACCGCCACCTTCGGGCACTTCGGCCTCGGCAGCAGCGGCCTCAGCATGAACACCCACGTCACTCCCATGAAGGCAAACTTCACCAGTTCCAGGATGATGACCCACTGAAAGATCCCTGCATGCGCCATTCTTCCGGTGATGAGATAGACCCGCCAGCCCATCCAAAGCAACAGCCCCCCCACCAGCGCCACATAGCAAAACTGCAGCGCCAGCGAAAGCATCGCCGAAATCACCAGCAGCCCAAAATGCAACGGCCCCCGCCAGGGTGCTATCCGCACTGGCTTTTCGAGGGGTGGGGGATGGGAGTTTGCAGACATGGGCGGCCCGTGCCGTCAAATCGACAGCCCAGAGCCACATAATTAACCCCGTTTAATATGGTTATTCTAGTTAATTATTGGCATTTAGACCAGCTTTAGACCCGGCCTAGGACAAGTCCGCCCCCTATCCCCGCTTGCGTCACTTTTTCTCCGGCATCGCATTGATCCACTCCCGCATCAGATCCAGCTCCGCCGCCGTGACAAACGGCCCCTCCTTTTTAGGCGGCATTTCCTTGTAGTGAATCAGCTCGATGAGCAGGCTCTTCTTCGCATTCCCTGGCTTCAGCGCAGGCCCCGTATCGCCGCCGAGGTGCAGCGCCTCCATCGTCCTCATGTCCAGCTTGCCTCCCTTTCGTTTGGCCCCGTGGCAGCGAATGCATTTCTCCTCAAAAATCGGCAGGATGTCCTTCTGAAAATCCGGCGCTTCAGCCCACGCCATCCCCTCGGCAAGGCCACCTGTCAGCAGCCCGCCCAAAAGGAGGTGAAATCGCATCCGCATGCCCGGTCCGTCTCTACGCCTGTCCCACCACGTTCACAAAGCAGTGCACGTGCGGCAGCACCCGGTAGTTCCACACAAAGCCCGGCCCTTCGATGCGCCACGCATCCCAGCGGTCATTCCCTTTCTCCGCATTGTCCTTGTAGAAGGCCAGCCGCAGCTTCTCCATCCCGCCATTCGTCTTGATCAGTTGCATCACCTCGTCCCCGTCTTCCTTGCGGAAGGGATCCAGCAGCTTGCGCATCACCCCTGCCACGTGGGTACGCTGGGATTCATCCAGCTCACCATACCCCACTCCCGTCGCCGGCTTTTCCACCAGCTTCGCCTTCAGTGCTCCCACACCATCTCCCGGCGAACCCACGATCACCGCCTGCTTCTGCTGTGCCTCATTCAGCACTTCAAATACACTCATCACCTCACGCGTCTGATCATTGTACACGTTCACGTCGCTGTGCCCGTTTGCCGAGTGGCCGTAATACATCGGCCCGCCAAACGCCGTGTTCGGCTGCGAATTCCCATCGCAGCGCAGCGTCAGGTGATGTCCCGCAAACACCCATGAGAATGGATCTTTGCCCGAAGGATCGCCAAAGATCGCGATGCCGTTTCCTTCAAACGATCCGCTGCTGTCCCACTTGCCGTGGCGGCTGATCCGGTCATACGCCTCATCGCCAGAAAGAATCGCCCGGAATGTCTTCTCGATCAGCTCCTGCTGCGGCTTTGTGAACTGCTCGCCCAGCTTCTTGCCCAGCGGTGCCGCGTTATGCGTCTTCAGACGTGTCGGCATCCCGTCCGTCATGTGATCCCACGGCCGCACCATCGCCGTTTTCTGCTCAGCCGACAGCGTCGCAAACAGCTCCCGGATCATGTCCTCAGCGGGCTTCACCGTGCGCGGCGCTTCAGCCGGAGCCGCACGCAGCGCACCGCCGCCCATCATGCCCACCGCGCCACCCGCCATCACCCGCATGAAATCACGCCGTCCCCAGCTCAAGCTCTGCCGCTCGCTCCCACCCTCCGCGCATTCAGGACAAACAGCATCATTCGAGGCATCGGTTGGAAGGTACGCGTTCATAGGCCTTCCATAACAAACTTCGCCCCTCACTTCTTTCCTAACCCATCCCTCAAACCAACAGGCAATCGCCCCACCCAACGCCGCTTACAGTCCGGCTTAAGCAGGAATTCTGTTCCGTAACTCCTCCTTCGAAACCACTAGCGCTCTTCAAACAATTCATTCGGCGATTCACGAAAAACCTTCACCATCAATCCCAACCTCCCCTCCGGAAAAAAATTTTTTACCCATAATTTTTTTACCCTTTCTCCGGCTCGCCGCCACCCTGCCCCTCCCAAATAACAGCATCTCCAAGTTTCCGACCATCCCCTTTGCCAAAAGCTCCCGCCCAGCCCTTCCACTCACAATCCAACCTCCTCAGGCTCAATCACACCTCCCCAACCACCCCCAGCAAGTTGCCCGCTTCACTCCCGTTTACCTGCCATGAAGGCCCTCCGCTTCCTCATCGCGCTTCTCACCCTCGGCTCATCCGCCCTCGCCTCCACCAGGCCTCCCAATCTCGTCTTCATCCTCACCGACAACCAAGGCGCATGGACCCTCGGTTGCTACGGCAATCCCGACATCCGCACCCCTCACATCGACCAGCTCGCCGCCGAAGGCATCCGCTTCACCCACGCCCTCAGCAGCAATCCCGTCTGCTCCCCCACCCGCGCCACCTTTCTCACCGGCCTCATCCCCTCCCAGCACGGCCTCCACTCCTTCCTCGATCCCAAGTTCATGATGGGCCCTGAGGCGTACAACACACTTCAAGAATTCACCTCTCTCGGCGAAGTCCTCCGCGATGCCGGCTACACCTGCGGCCTCAGCGGCAAATGGCACCTCGGCGCCAACATGACCCCCAGCGAAGGCTTCACCACCTGGACCACCAAGCCCGATGGCAGCACCATCGAATTCTATGATCAAAAGATCATCGAAAACGGCCAGCTCCGCGTCGAACCCGGCTACACCACCGACCTCTGGACCCGCAAAGGCATCGAGTTCATCCAGGCCAACAAAGACCGCCCCTTCTTCCTCTACCTCGCCTACAACGGCCCCTACTCCCTCGGCAAGCTCATGCTCAAAGAGGCCAAAAACCGCCACGCCTCCTACTACGCAGACAAGCCTCTCCACTCCTTCCCACGCGACGCCATGCACCCCTGGCAGCACGACAACAAAGCCTTCCACAACACCGATGCCGCACGCCGCCGCATGGCCAGCGAAGTCAGCGGCGTCGACGATGGCGTCGGCGAAATCATTGCCGCTCTCAAAGCCAACGGCCTCGATGAAAACACGCTGGTAGTTTATGCCAGCGACCAAGGCTGGATGGGCGGCCAGAACGGCATGTGGGGCATGGGCGACCACTTCCGCCCCATCGGCGCGCACGAACTGATGATGCAGATCCCCTTCATCTTCCGCCACCCCGGCACCATCCCGCCCGCACAAACCTGCGACGCCCTCGTCAGCAACTACGACTTCATGCCCAGCGTCCTCTCCCACCTCGGCCTCGCCTCCAAAATGCCACAGTCCCCCAAATCCCCCGGCCGCGACTTCTCCCCCGCCCTCCGCGGCCAGCCCCTCACCGCTTGGGACAACACCATCTTCTACGAAATGGAAACCACCCGCGCCATCCGCACCGCCCGCTGGAAATACATCTCCCGCCACCCCTCCGGCCCCCACGAACTCTACGACATGCAGTCCGACCCCCAGGAACGCTTCAACCAATACCACCAGCCCGGCACCGAAACCATCACCGCCGATCTCTCCAAACAACTCGACACCTTCTTCACCCACTACGCCGATCCCAAATACGACATCTGGAAAGGCGGCACCTCCAAGGCGAAGCGTCACACAAACTGAAGTCTCCGTGATTGCACCCAACGGCATTTACCCTTTATTTCCTCCGCCATGACCATGACATTTGATATTCCGTCTGATGTTCAAGCCAGCGTTTCCAACATTCCCGGACTAGGTACGTGGGTCACCTTGTATCTGCGGCATGAAGCTGAGCTGGAAAAAGTTCGTCAGCAGCGCCACAGCGCGGAAGCTCGGGCCATTGCGGAACGCGCTCTGCAACAGGCCGAGAATGACCAGCTCACGGGCTTCGATTGGGACGCGTCTTTTGCAGAGCTTCAGCGCCACCACCAGGCCATCACAGAAAAGCTCTAAATGGCCTCTGTCCTACGCGTTGTTCTCGACACCAACGTGCTGCTCGCGGCAAAGCGCAGCAACCATCCCACCAGTCCCAACGTCGAAATCCTCTCGAGCTGGCAGAGCCGTGAATTCGCCTTTCTCTACAGTCTGGACACACTCGCGGAGTATGCCGAAAGCTTCTCGAACATGGCATCCCCGCCACGGAAGCGGAGGCATTTATCCGGCTGCTCGCCCGCCATGGCCAGGCTGTCCCCATTGTCTTTTTTCATTTCCGCCACTACCCGGTGGATGCGGATGACGTCATGTTTCTCCTATGTGCGATCAATGGCAGCGCCTCCCATCTTGTCAGCTACGACGACCACCTGCTCTCGTTAAAGTATTTTTTATCTGACTGAACTTACCATCTGCGAACCGCTTGAATTTCTGGCGGTCTGCCGCTCACCTTAGCGTCTTTTCAAACGGCGGCTGCCTTTTTGTAAACCTCCAGCCCCAGCATTCTCAGGCACCGTTGCCCATACCACGCGTAGGCAAACATCACGCCCCCAAAGTAGCCCATCGCAATGGTTAGCAGCACATTGGCCGTGGTCATCCCATGGGCCAGCAGGCTCCACGTCATGATAGCCGCTGCCCAGCCGCGCCGCCCGGCTTCTCGAACAGCCTTCGGCGTCACCTCTGCATGCGCCTGCTTGAAAGTGCGAAAGGTGAAAAAAAAGTAATACTTCTCCAAAAACTGCCTCTGCCTCTCAACCGTTTCCGGACTGCCAAAACGGAAAAACAAATACGTGATCGCAGCCCACGCATAAAGACTGGACACGCTGACTGCAACTCCCAGGAGATAGTTCATGCCCCCAGACTACACGAAGAACCGCCACGTTGTCGAGCAGGTGCGCAAACCTAGGTGGCACCAAAACCGTGGGCTGGAAGCCTCTAAGCGATTACTCGATATACACCAGTCTGACAGCCACGAATGACGCCACAGACAGAGCGAAGAAATACATCACGCTGCCGCTCAACACCATCCCATTGGGATCCTCCAACACTCACTTCCCCTCAAATCTCTTCCTCAGCTCATTGAAATACCGCCGCACCTGCTCCCTCCTCGCAGGCGGCAGAGCCGCTTCATCCAGCGCTGCCTCTTCCGCCTGAATCGCATCCAGCGCCGTCTGCGTCGCACTGCGTGTGGACTGCTCCGTGCGCGCTCCGCCTTCCACACTGCGCACCGTGCTCTGCCCCTCGCTGCCCTGCTGCGCACGCACCACGCTTTGATTGTCCGTCTTCTGCTTCTCTGTCGGTGTGTTGTTCAGATCCGCCTTGCCAGTTCCCGGCTTTAAACCACTGCCCGGCATCACCATCAGCGGCCCCTCAGGATTCGGCGGCGCACCCTCGCCTGAAACAATCATCGTCGGCGGATTCTCACCCGGTTTGCCTCCCCCAGGAATCGGTGCCAGCAGCATCGGCTGACCGTCACCTGGCTGGCCTTCTTTCCCTTGCTGTCCCGGTTGCCCCTGCCCCATGCTCATCATCGGCTGATTCTGTCCCTGCCCCTGACCGCCCTGCGGCTGCTGCATTTGGTTCTGCTGTCCCGGCGACTGGCCCGCACCCGGCGGATTGAGCATCTGCTGCCCGTTCTGCACCTGCCCCGTCTGCGGCGCATTGTTCTGCCCTTGCTGATCAGACTCTCCCGCCTGGCTCATCTGCTGCATCGTCCCATTGCCCCCCTCCTGCTGCCCCGCGATGTTGCTGCCCGAATCTCTCAGCTGCTGCGCCAGTTGCTGCAGTTCCTTGCGCGACTGCTCACGCAGCCCCATCTCGCGCATCTTGTCCGCCAGCTTTTGGAATTCCTCGCCCGCACCCGCCGGTTGCCCCTGCTGCATCTGATCACCCGCCGCCAGCACGTTCTGACCCACCGTCCGTTTACGATCCTCTTCATCCGAATGCTGCTGCACATCGGCCAGCGCATCCTTCATGCGCTCTTTCACCTCCGCGCTGATCTGCGGTACTTTGAGCTGGCTCGCCAGCGCTTCAGCCGCCTTCGCCGCAGCCTGCGCATTCTTTGCCGCCACCGCGTCGCCCAGGTCTGACGTGTCCGCATGCTGCCTCAGCGCCTCCACCAGTTTGTCTGAAGCCCACGGTTCCTTTCCGTTGCCCAGTTCCTCCGCCAGCTTCTCCGCCTCACGCGCACGCTTCTCCAGCTCCGCCAGCACATCACGCGCATCCTTGCCTTCCGCCTTCGCCAGATTAGACGCCGTCTTTTGCAGCTTCTCCTTCAGATCCTCCACCTTCTTCTCCTCCTCGTCCTTCAGCCCTGCCAGCTTCTTCTTTTCCCAGTCCGTCTGCGCCAGCTTCTTCGCTTCCTCCGCCGCCTTGCGCGTCATTTCCTCATCCATCATCACCACCTGCGAAGGCGGAGCCGTCACCATGCTGATCAAACTCCCCAAGATCGCAATGCACAGCGGCACCGCCAGCCATCGATCCGGCCGCAGCGGCAGATCCTTTTTCAAACCCGGCAGCGCCTTCGCCAAAACTTCACGCTGCACCTCCACATGCGCACGCGCCGCCTCACCCTCCTCCGCATGCTGCTCAAACCACCACGCCGAAGCAAACGCCTCACGCCTTCCCGCCGCCTCATCCCACAGCGCCAGCGCACTAAACTCCCCCGGCCTCCGCCACCACACATACCCAAGACAACCCGCCAGCCACAAAATCACCCCCACCCACGCAGACGGCACACTTGCCCCCCTCAACGTCCCCAGCACCAGCAGCGCCATCACCAGAGATGCCGGCACCAGCGTCATTCTCAGCACCGCCAGCCACCTCCGCAGCGCCACCCACACCTGCACACGCTGTGCCACAGGCGCAAAAGCCAGGTCAGTAGAAGCAGCCATCTCACTCATCCCTCCCACTACACCCCAAAACACCTCCCAATCCAAGTACTTTGCCACCACCCCACCAACTCTTCCTCCCCCTCTTCCTCCTACTCCTCTTCCCTCAAAAAGCGCCCTCTCCCGTCCTCGCCTCCCAAATCATAAATCAAAAATCGTAAATCATAAATTCCCTCCGTCCGCTCAATCCCTCGCCTTCAGCACCCCCACCATGTCCAGCTTCTTCAGCATCCGGCTCACCACCAGAAACGACGCACACGAAGCCAGCACCACCACCACCACCGCCATCGTGTAAGTAAACAAACTGATCTGCAGCGGCAGCCGCACCGTCTCCGTCCGCACCTTCTCAATGATCAAAATCGCCAGCCCTCTCCCAAACAGCAGCCCCACCGGCAGCGCCGTCCCGATCAAAAGCATCAGCTCCCCCAGCAGCACCCCCGCGATCTCCCTCTGCGAAAACCCGATCACCCTCAGCGTCGCCAGATCCCGGCTCCGCTCTGACAGCGCGATCCGCGCACTGTTATACACCACCCCAAACGCCACGATGATCGCCAGCACCAGATACAGCTTTCGCAAAATCCCAATGCTCTGCCCCGTCGTGCTGCGGAAAGCTTCCAGCTGATCCTTCTTCACCAGCGTCACCGCCATTCGCGGCGTGTCCTTCACCGTCCGCATAAACTCACCCCACCGCGCCTCATCCACCGCCAGATACGCCCCGCTCACCGTATCCCCCTCCTGCATCAGCCGGTGCAGCGCCTCCAGATCCATGAACGCCGAGATCCCTGCAAAATCCTCGATGAATCCCCGGATCGGCACCCCCAGCGTCGCACGCTGTCCCTCCAGCGCCTCCACCTGCACCACATCCCCAATCCGCGCATCCAGGATCTTCCCCAGCTGCGCAGACATCACGATCCCCTCTTCCGGCAGTACAATCCTCCGCCGCTGCGCATCCAGCAGCCGGTTCAGGTCCGCATCCCGCGGCAGCCCCGTCACCGCGATCTTTCGCGAGTGGTGCCCGTAGCGGATGCGCGACTGCACCACCCGCACCGGCTCCGCCACCTGCACCCCCGGCAGTTGCTCCAGATTGTGCAGAGCATCCCCAGATCCCGGCTCCGAGAAAAACACCACCACATCCTGCCGCTGCACATCATTCCACTGATACGTCAGCATGTAGTCCACACTGTCCGCCATCGATCCCGGCAGCACCATCAGCCCCGTCGCCAGCGCCAGGCCAAACACTGTAAACAAAGACTGCATCGGCCTCCGCTCGATGTTCCTCAGCGCCATCCTCGCCGCCGGCCCGCTTCCCCGCGTCAGCCCCAGCCGCTCCAGCATCGAAGGCTTGAAATCCGCCGGCGGTTCCGGCCTCATCGCCTCCGCAGGCGGCAGCTTCACCGCCATCCACACCACACTAAAAATGCCAAGCAGACAGGCCCCCGTGCTCACCATCAGCGCCACCCCCAGCGCACTGTAGTCCATGCGAAACTTCAGCGCCGGAAAGCGGAAAAACAGATCATAAATGCTCAGCAGCCCTCCTCCCATCCAACGTCCCACCAGCCCGCCCGTCAGCGTGCCAATCACCACAATGATAAACGCATAGTTCAGGTAATGCCTCCCCACCTGCCATGAGGAGTACCCCAGCGCTTTCAGCTGTGCGATCTGCTCCCGTTGCAGCCTTACCAGCCGCGCCAGCACGGCGTTCACCATGAAGGCCGCCACGCTCAGAAACACCACCGGATACGCCACCGAAAGCGCCCGCACCACCCGCAGCTCATCATCCAGCCGCTGCGCGCTGTTATGCTCCCGCCGCGTATACGCACCCTGCGCCCCATAGTCCAGCAGCAGCCGGTCCATCTCCGTCATCACCGGCCCCGCCAGCGCCCCCGGAGAAAGATCCACGCAGATATCATTAAACGCACCGTCCAAATTATACGGCACCGCGATCGCCTGGTAGTTCATCCAAAACACCCCATACCGCTTGTTATCCGGCAGTGTCTGCCCCGGCCTCGCCTCAAACACAAACTCCGGCGAAAGTCCGATCCCGCACACAATGATCGTATCCCGGTGCCCGTTGATGATCGCCACCACGCTGTCGCCAATTTGCAGCTTGTTCGCCAGCGCAAACGACTCGCTCACCACCGCCTGCTGCCGCTCATCTGCCAGCGGCATCCTCCCCTGCCGCAAAAACACCCGGTTCAGCGTCTGCGTCCGCCCCTCCGGCAGAGACACCAGATGCGCAGACGCAGGCTCCGTCATCCCCTCCAGGTCCAGCGTCGCATCCACCACCACCCGCGCCTCCACCGCCGCCACCCCCTGGATCTCCCCGATCCTCTCCGCCACCGAAAGCGGCGCACGCTTCAGAGACGCAAACACATCCGCCAGCCGGTACCGCTGGTAATACGCATCCCGCGTGCTCTCCAGCGTCAAGAGAATGCTCCGCGTCATGATCATCATCGCCAGCCCGCACGCCATCACCAGACTCACCGCCACGATCTGCCCCTTCATGCGCCCAAGGTCGCGGAAAAGCTTCAAATCAAGTGGCGTGATCATGCGTCGTTCTCAGGAGGAGAAAAAAACATACCCCTCATTCCCCACCATGCAGCCCCCAGCCGCACCTTCCCACTCAAAAACACATTTCCCAAAAATCCCCGTCCCTTCATAAATCCTCCCCACATACCCCATCCATCCGCCCATCCCCCCTCGCTTCCTCCGGCCAAAATCTTCCTACCCCCAACCTTTCCACCTCACCTCCGGTCCCTCTTTGCGCCCCCCCATCCGTCCCCCCTCTGACCGCCTCACCGCCTCAGTCTCCCTGTCCACCCATCCCCACCAATCTTCCTCCTCCTCTTCCTCTCACTCCTCCTCCCTTCTTTGCGTCTCTTTGCGCCTTTTTGCGGCTCCCCCACCACTCCATCCCCTGCCTCCACCGCCCTCACCTCCAAATCATAAATCAAAAATCATAAATCATAAATCCCCTTCCCTCTCAATCCCTCGCCTTCAGCACTCCCACCAGGTCCAGCTTGTTCAGCATCAGGCTCACCATCGTAAAAGACGCCCCCGCCGCACCCAGCACCACCAGCACCGCGTGCGCATACGTGCTCGGGTGCACCACCTGCGGCAGCCGCACCGTCTCATTGCTCACCATCTTCAGCACATACATCGCCAGCCCGCTCCCGAAAATCAGTCCCACCGGCAGCGCCACCACCACCAGCAGCGTCAGCTCCCCCAGCAGCACCCCCGCGATCTCCCGCTTCGTCAGCCCCACCACCCGCAGCGTCGCCAGGTCACGCCCACGCTCAGACAGCGCTATCCGCGCGCTGTTGTACACCACCCCGAACGCCACGATCACCGCCAGCCACAGAAACACCTCCCGCAGCATCCCGATGCTCTGCCCCGTCGAAGCCCGAAACGCCGCCAGCTGATCCTTCTTCGCACTCGCAAACTCGATCTTCGGCTGCTTCTTCACCTCGCTCATAAAGTCATCCCAGCGGTTCTCATCCACCCTCAAAAAAGCACTCGTCATCGTCTCGCTCTCCCTCAGGTGCAGCCTCACCGCATCGATGTCCATGTACACCGCCATCCCGTAAAAGTCAGACATAAAGCCACGCACCGCCAGCTCCCGCGTCTCACACCGCCCCTCCAGCGCACGCACCTGCACCCGGTCACCAATCTTCACCCCCAGCACCTCACCCAGCTTTTGGGACACCACCACCCCCTCCGTCGGCAGCACGATCGGCCGCCCCTCCATGTCCCGCGGGTTGATCAGTTTGCTCCCCTGCGCAAATCCCAGGATGTACAGCCGCCTCGTATGGTGCCCGCTGCTCACACGCGCCAGAAATCCCCGCACCGGCTCCACCAGCCCCACCCCCGGCAGATGTTCCAGATCATGCCTCGTTCCCCGTGAAGCCGGATCCCGAAAACTCACGATCACACTCTGCCGGAAGTGGTCATTCCACTGATACGTCAGCAGCTCATCCACACTGTCCGCCAGCGCCCCCGGCAGCACCAGCAGCCCCGTCGCCAGCGCCAGCCCCACCACCGTAAATCCCGCCTGCCACGGCCGCCGTTCGATGTTCCTCAGCGCCATCCTCACCACCAGGCTCATTCCCCGCGTCACCCCCAGCCTCTCCAGCAGCGAAGGCTTGAAATCCGTCGGCGGCTCCGGCCTCATCGCCTCCGCCGGAGACAGCTTCACCGCCTGCCACACCGCCCCCGCCACCCCCAGCACCGCCGCCAGCACACTCACCACCACCCCCATCACCAGCGCCACCCGGTCCATCACAAACGGCAGCTCAGGAAAATGAAACAGATGGGCATACACCCGCAGCATCACCTCACCCAGCCTCCATCCCGCAAACACCCCCACCGTGCACCCCAGCACCACGATCACCAGCGCATAGTTCAGGTAGTGCCTCCCCACCTGCCCAGACGTATACCCCAGCGCCTTCATCTGCGCGATCTGCTCCCGCTGCAGCCTCACCAGCCTCGAGATCACCGAGTTCACCATAAACGCCGCCACACACAAAAACACCGCAGGATACGCCAGCGCCAGCGCCCCCACAATTCTGAGCTCATCCCCCAGCCTCTTCGAGCTCGGGTGATCCTTCAGCGCATACGCCCCCGGCGCCCCAAACAGCGCCAGCACCCGGTCCACCTCCCCGATCACCCCCTCCGCATCCGTCCCCGGCGCCAGGTCCATGCACACATTATTAAACGCCCCGTCCAGGTCAAACGCCACCGCCAGCGACTGGTACCGCATCCAGAACACCCCGTAATGCCGGTTGTCCGGCAGCGTCTGCCCCGGCGCCGCCTCAAACACAAACTCCGGTGAAAGCCCGATCCCGCAGATCTCCAGATGGTCCCGGTGCCCGTTCAGGATCGCCGTCAGCCGGTCCCCGATCCGCAGCCCATGCGCCGTCGCAAACGCCTCGCTCACCACCGCCTCCCGCTGCGCGCTCAGCAGCGGCAGCCTCCCCCGCCGCAGAAACACCTGGTTCAGATTCTGCCTCCCATCATCCGGCAGGGACACCAGGTGCGCCTTCACCGGCTCATGCACCCCCTCCATGTCCAGCAGCGCCTCCTCCACCACCCTCAGCTCCACCGTCGCCACCCCCGGAATGCTCCCCAGCCGGTGCCTCAGAGACAGCGGCGCACTCCTCACACTCCCAAAAACATCCGGCATCCGGAACTGCTGGTAATACCCATCCCTCGTGCTCTCCAGGCTCAGGATGATGCTCTGCGTCACGATCATCATCGCCATCCCGCACGCCATCACCAGGCTCACCATCAGCACCTGCCCCTTCATCCCGCCCATGTCACGGATCAGCTTGCGCTCAAGAGTGGAGATCATTCGAAATAAAAAGACAGCAGCTGCACACAAAAAAAGAGAACCCCACACGTTCCCCGCCCACCCACCGGATGCAACGTAAACGATCACCTCGATTCCGCCCCGCCCTCAAAAAATCGACCCATCCGCTCCCCGGCATCACAGCACATCGCAATCACCCAGGCACAGCCCCACTCCTCAACCCCAAGTCCCATCCTTCCGTCCTTAACAGCTCGCCATCACGTCATCACACCGCACCCCACCAATTGACAATTCCCCCACCCGTCGAAATTCCCACCACTCATGCCCACCCGCGACCCACAGCGCGAAGACGACCCGCCTGCACGCTCAGATTCGCTCGTCCCCGGAGACACTCCCGCATCCACTCCCACAGACTGGACCGATGACGAACCCGCCGCGCTTTCCTTTCTCCACAGCTGCACCATCGGCAGCCGGCAGACGCCCGCCCCAGTCGCCCTCTCCGCCTATCAGCGGCTCGAGCGCGCACTGACCGCCGCGCACCTGAAATCCTCCGCGCAAAAAGCCGCCGCAGGCAAGGCCTACCACTCCATAGCCCGCGCCTTGCACGAAGCCCAGACTCAGCAGCCGCACTCAGATTTCGCCCACGCCGCCGCAAACGCCTACCAGCGCGCCCTCGACCTCCACTTCCACGAAGACGGCATCCACCTCAGTCTCGGAAACCTCTGCCGCGATTTCCTCGACCAGCCCAAGCGCGCAGAGCAGTGCTACCTCCGCGCCATCGAGCAAGCCCCCATGCGGCCCACCCCGCACATCGGCCTTGGAGACCTGTATCATCTCCAGCTCCACGAACACGCTCTCGCCGAGACCCATTACCTCCGCGCCATAGCACTCGATGCCACCTACTGGTATCCCCACCGCCAGCTCGCCGATCTCTATCAGCGCCACCTCCAGCAGTACACTCTCGCAGAGACCCACTACCTCCGCGCCCTCGAGCTCTCATCGCACCATGTCTGGACGCACTGCGGCCTCGGCCGCCTCTACCACTATCACCTGCACCAGTACGCCCGCGCCGAGGCATGCTACCTCCGCGCCATCGAACTCGACCCCCGGCTCGCCTTTCCCCACCGCGAACTTGGCAACCTCTGCCACTACCACCTCCGCCAGCCCGCACGCGCCTGGGAGTGCTACCTCCGTGCCCTCACACTCCATCCCCAGGATGACTACGCACTCCGCACCCTCGGCACACTTTACCAGGACTACCTATCCCAGCCGCATTCCGCCGCAGACTACTACCACCAAGCCATCGCCGCCGCCCCCGGAAATCCCCGCGCCTACATTGCCCTCGCCCACCACCACGAAACTGCCGGCCGCTGGGAGCAGGCCACCACCCTCACTCAGCAAGCCCTCGCCCTCGATCCCCACTACGCCGCCGCCCACCGCAGCCTCGCCTGGCTCGCCCTCCGCAGTCAAAACGCCCTTCCCCAAGCCCGCCACTGGTCCGCCCAAGCCGACGCCGACGCCAGACGAGAAGCAACTGCAAAACAAGACGCAAACACATCCGCAAACAACGGCTCCACCTCCGCAGAAAGCCAGACCAGCAACGCCCTCCTCCACATCGCCCTCGCCACCTGGACTGCCGACTGGCCCCTGGCGCACACCCTTTGGTCCCAATGGATCAGCAACATGCCACCGCACCAGGAGTGGATCCCCTGGCAAAACCGCGACCGCATCGCAGCCATCTTCCGCCGCGCCCATCTCACCGGCCAACTGCAGCCCTACCTCCACGCCCTCCCGCCTGCACACCCCAGCTGGCCCCCCTTCGCCCAAGCGCTCCAAACCCATCTCCAAACACCCCCCATCCTCCCCAACCCCACCCCGGTCCCGTCCAAGAGTCCACCAGACCCCCACACCACCGAATTCCTCCACCTCCTCCAAACCCCCGATCCACCCCCAGTCGCTGCCACAGCTCCAGCCTCCGCACCTCGCTAGAGACACCACGTCCAAAAAACTCCTTCCGCCGCTTTAAAACAATTCTCAAAAGATCGTCACTTTGACCGGTGAGCGAAGCGGCCTCAGTGGCAAGACGGAAGCCTGCCAGTCATGGGTGCTGCGGAGAGACGGCTCGATGGCGCCGAGGTAGTCCCAGAAAGCCTGGCAGATTTCATCAGCGATCCATCGGGACGGGCGGCGTGGAGTGCGGCAGCGAGTGCTTCTGGTGTACTGACTCCATCAGCGAGGAGAGAGTCTGCGACATCGAGGAAGGCGGCGCGGCGGTCTTTCGGGAGTCCGACCTGTTGAGAAGCAGGCGCGCTGAGAACCTGACCCGGTGTGTTATCTTCAGGAGAAAAAGTAGAACTACTCGTCGAGCCAGTCGGCGTTAACGATGCTGAAGGCGCGCTGTTGGATAGCGTCGCGTATTTCAGCCCGTTCGTCGTCTGAGAGACCTGGCTGTTCGAGTCTCTGCTTGAGCTGCTCGATTGTGTCGTCTGGCTCTTCCATACGACTCCGGACATAGCTTCGATATGTGGAGTCGGCAAGCCGGTAATCATGCGCTCGTAGTGCACGCCATCTGCCGATAAGGTCACGGGCTTGCCAAGAATCTCTTTGGCCTGTGCGGCTGGGATGATAGGCACGCCCATCTTGCGGGCAATATGCTCTGGAGCGTCTGAAAGCTCCGCAAAATACCCCTCCTTTGAAAGGTATTCCTTGAAGAGTCGCTTCCATTCTGCTTTCCCCACATCACTGCGATCGGTCCCAGTGAAGGACAGTTTGAAGCCATGGGGCGTTGTCTTCCATGAAAATACCGCCACAGGAATGCCAGTGGCCACATCCCACGTTTCTGGCTGTTTGAGAAGATCTGCAGCGGTGGCGAACTGCATGCCAATGTCACCGTAAGATTTTTGATAAATTTCGAATACCACCTTGGAAACGGGGTCATGGTGCAAATAAGTGACAAAATGACCGGCCGTCTTTGCGCCCTCACTCCCTCACAAAATCCCGCTTATCATACAGCTTCGGGTCCGGCATCGGATCTCGTCGTGAGGCTTTGACACGCTCGAGTATCTGGGAAAACACCCCCTTCTCCGTGAACCACTGAATCTAATATTTTCCTGCCCTTTTTCCGCCTTCAGATGATCAGCACCCGCAAAACCGACGATCCAAAGTCTCTAACCCACGGCCACTCACTCCACGATAACTGGCCCAATACTCCTCAGCTGATCACCATTGCGATCAAGCCCCGCTTTCCGCGTATTCTGTGTGTTCTGTAGGCAAGTCATTCTGAACCATCGGGGCTGGCCACGAAATTGCGGCCATCCATTCCCCTCACTTCCCCGCACCGGTGCCGCCCTCTCCCCCGCCTTCCTGAAAAACATCAGATGCTGCCACGGCAGCCCGTCAAACTCACGCACCAGCTTGAACCCGTTCACATTCATCTCCTTGTTGATTTGAGCCTTGCTCATCTTGTGCTCAGGCTTGATCGGCACACTTGCATCTTCAGCACGGATCTCCACCAGCACGAGTTGCCCAAACGACAGCGTCACGCCCGAAGTCGGCACCGTAGCCACCCGTTGAGATCGGAGGCGCAACTTTCATTGCGTTCTTAGGACTTCCCGATGGGATTCCACACCCTCTGAAACCCAAAGCCCTCGAAGTCCTTCACATTGGCTGTGGCGAATTCGGAGACGCCAAACGCTCGCAGGCAAAGCGCCGTGCGGGTATCGTAGATCCGGCGGCGGGCGATGCCAGGTGTTGCCACTTGCTGCCAGAGATCAGCGTGAACCTCCCGGCTGGTGGGTGGAAAGCCAAGGATCTTCCAGCGCGGATGCTGGCGGTAGCTTTGGATGACACTCACCGCATCAGGCGCTGAAAGAGGCTTCTTCAACACGGTTGGATTGCGAAGCAGCAGATAGAATTCGGTAAGGACAAACTCACTCAGCGCCACGTTCTCGCTTCCCGAAATGGACGTGATGAACGCCAGTGCCCTGTCGTGCTCAGGGGCTGCTTCGCTGTAGGCGTACAGCAGGAGGTTGGTATCAATCGAAAGCATGGCACGTGTTGGAAATCAGGCTAGCCGCGGATCGCCATCGTCGAATGCGGCATCTCGGAGCTGGGCTGCGCTTAAGCCTTTCCAACCGACCTTTCCGGATGTTGGCGGTGTCCAGGCTGTGCTCTGCAGCTCAGGAGCCTCCGGATAGACCTGCAGCAACAGCTCGGCGCCACGTCGGAACGTCTCCGCCAGGGACCATTCGCGCTGCTTGGCGAAACTGCGAAGTTCACGAAACAATTCCTCGGGAACCTGAATCTGAGTCTTGGTCATGCCTGTGATTATCCAGCTCCATCGATTTGATGTCAAGACGACTTCCTCACCTCTGCGCATCCTCCGGACTATTTTGCAGGAGCAGGCACCGGCATCGCCACTCCGGCCCCCTTCCCCGCCTTCCCGAAAAACATCAGATGCTGCCACGGCAGCCCGTCAAACTCACGCACCAGCTTGAACCCGTTCACATTCATCTCCTTGTTGATCTGAGCCTTGCTCATCTTGTGCTCAGGCTTGATCGGCACGCTCTCGTCCTCAGCCCGAAACTCGCACAGCACCAGTTGCCCTTCCGGCTTCAGCGCCGCGCGCATCCCCGCCAGCATCTGCACCGGATGGCTGAACTCGTGATACACGTCCACCAGCAGAATCATGTCGCAAGAGTTCGGCGGCAGCTTCGGGTCATGATACAGCCCGTTGATCGGCACGATATTCTTCACGCCGTTGCGCTCGATGTTCGCCTTCAGCATCTCGATCATCTCCGGCTGCACATCCACCGCAAACACCTTCCCCGTCTCGCCCACCATCTGCGCCAGCGGCAGCGTGTGGAAACCGTTCCCGCAGCCCATGTCACACACCGTCATGCCCGGCTTCACCCGCAGTTGCTCCCGCATCATGAGCGGACCCTCCTCCTCGTTCCTCACCGCCCGCATCAGCCACTCCGCCCCCTTCCAGTGCATCGTCCTCGCAATCACCCGCCCCTCATACTCCGTAAGCCCCGGCGGCACCTCCTCCCCGGAAAGATTCAAAACAGCAAGAAAGAGAAACGTGAAGAGCAGGCGCATGGCGAAACACAATCAACGCCACAATCCCTTAAATCTCAGCGCTTTTCTAACCTCCCTCCAAGTAATTTTGAGCCCCGCAGCCTTCCACCATCCCACCTCTAAAATCTTTCTTTACCTCATTTTTCTGCCCTCGCCTTCCGTCTCTCCCCCAACCCCACAACCCGCCACGCCCCTGCTTCGCCCCAAAGAAGCGCTGAATAAATCAACGTCGCACAAAATGAAAAATCGCAGATCCCTGATTCAGAAGGTATTCTCGGCGGTCTTCTAATCTCTGCGTTGTAAGATCAGCGTCCCCCTAAAGACTTTTGCAGACTCGCGCTGGAAATCTCAGGTCACCTCCGTATCCTCTCCGCTCATGACTCGTCGTCTCATCGCCCGCCTTCTGCTGCCCCTCCTCGGAGTCGCCAGCATTGCCGTGCTCAGTGCCCAGCAGGCGCCACCACCACCCCCCGCCGAGCGTACCCCGGAAAAGAACCCCATTCCAGAAGACGTCGTGGGAGACGAACACGTCCGCGAGGAATTCGGCGTCAACCAGTTTACCACCCCGTCCATCCGCAAGCTCTTCGACATGCTCAACAATGTCGGCAAGCTTCGCTTTGACGACCTCAAACGCCCCTTCACCGACAAAACACCCGCCGACCGCGTCATCGTCGCCATGGGCCTCGGCACCCTCATCGCAGACGGCTTCCTCATCGTCCAGTGCGAGCGCGTTGAGGAAATGGAAGCGGTCGGCCGCGCCATGATCAAATACGGCAAGGCCCTCGGAGCTGGCAGCCGCATGAACAAGCACACCGGCAGCCTCTTCGAGTACAGCCTCAAAGGCAACTGGCAGGATCTCCGCGTCGAACTCGCCAAAACCCAGGCAGACGTCGAAGCCGAAATGGTCCAGCTCCGCGACGTGGACATCGCCCACCTCATCAGCCTCGGCGGCTGGCTCCGCGCCCTCGAAATCGCCACCAAAAGCATCAGCGACAACTACGCAGAAGAAAAGACCCGCCAGCTCACCCGCCGCGACATCGCCGAGTACTACATGATGAGCCTCGACAGCCTGCACCCCAGCATCATGAAGAACCCTTCGCTGCAGCAGCTCCGCAAAGGCCTTGAAGAAATGCTTCCCCTGCTCGATGTGCCAGAAGGCAAAGCCCTCACCCAGGAAGAGGTGAAGACACTCCACCAAAAAGCCTCCACTCTCTGCCACATCATCACAGACAAGATGAACGGCTGAAGTCAGCTCCGCTTCGTATCCCCCATCTCATGGCCAATCTCACCCCGCAACAGCGTCAGCTCGTCGAACAATGGGCCGCTGAAGGCGCCAATCTCAATCAAATCCAGGACCGCCTGCGCGCCGAGTGCGCCACCACCCTCACCTACATGGAGACCCGGCTCCTTATCATGGAGCTCGGCGTTAAAATCCAGGATAAGCCCCGCGAAGCCCCGCCGGAGCCCAAACCTGAGCCCGTTATTGCCGAATCCGACACACAACTCGACGAAACTTCGGACCCTTCAGCCCCCCTTCCCCAAAGCGCTCTGAAAGTCTCCGTGGACGAATCCCCCCCTCCCGGAGCCATCATCAGCGGCCGCGCCACCTTCAGCGATGGCGTTACCGTTCAATGGTTTATGGACGAACAAGGTCGTTTTGGCATGCGCGGCCCCGCCCCCGGCTACCAGCCCCCCGCCGCAGACATCCCCTCTTTCCAGGCAGAACTCGACCACATCCTCCAGCTCCGCGGCTTCTAAATCGCTGAATATCAGCCATTTGCCCCATGCTTCTTATCATCGACAACTACGACTCCTTTACCTACAACCTCGTCCAATACTTCGGCGAGATGGGAGCCGTCATGGAAATCCGCCGCAACGATCAAGTCACTCTGGATGAGATAAGTAAGCTCAACCCAGACCACATTTGCATCTCCCCCGGCCCCTGCACCCCCAAGGAAGCCGGCATCAGCTGCGCCGTCATCGAACGCTTCGGCAAATCCACCCCCCTCCTCGGCGTCTGCCTCGGCCATCAAGCCATCGGCCACGTCTTCGGCGGCAATGTCGTCCGCGCCGGCCGCCTCATGCACGGCAAGACCTCCCTGATCAATCACCAGGGAGAATCCGTCTTCAAAGGTCTCCCCCAGCCCTTTGAAGCCACCCGTTACCACTCCCTGCTAGTCAAACGCGACACCCTCCCCGACTGCCTCGCCATCACCGCCACCGCCAGCGATGACGAGTCCGAGATCATGGGCCTCCGCCACAAAGAACTCCCCATCCACGGCGTCCAGTTTCACCCCGAGTCGATTCTCACCCAAGACGGCAAAAAGCTCCTGAAGAACTTCCTGGAGATGTAACGCAGGCTGAAGTGGGTCCATGAACGACGAGGAACATCTCCGCCGCTTCGAGGATCACTCCCTGCCACGTGAACAGTGGACACACCGCGCCCATCTGAAGGTCGCCTACCTTTATTTGCAGCGCCTTTCCTTTCCTGACGCCTTGGCGCAACTGCGTGCGGGCATCAAGGCTTACAACGCTGCAAAAGGCATACAAGACACTCCCACGGGTGGCTATCACGAGACAATGACGCGGGTCTGGCTTCAGCTTGTTTACACCGCCTTGAGCCAGTTCGGCCCGGCAGAAAGCGCCGATGCATTTTTCGACGCCCAGCACCAGCTTGCGAGCAAACGCACTCCGTTGCTCTTCTATTCGCACGATCTCATCATGTCTCCCGAGGCCAGATGCTCATTTGTTGTACCTGATCTGGCGCCACTGCCTATCCCCTTGGACACCTCTGACCTTGGATGAAAGCCTTCCCCTGAATGGATGGAGGTGGTGTTTGCTCGTGTTTGGACATCGCGGCACCAAAATTAGACACGCCGTCATCGCGAACGCCCAAAGCAGAAAACGCCCTCCCTGTCGGCATGCCAGCAGGATAAGACACAAAACAAACAAAAACAGGCACAGGCGGCTGGCGTTGGTTCATCCAGCGTCCTCACCCTTATGCACCGGTTTTTTGTTTTTCTCCTGCTCTTCCCTGCGCTGCTCGTGGCGGCTCCCACTTTGCCGGCAGATCATGCGGTGCGGATGGAGCGGGGACTGAAGTTGTTTCAGGAGGAAGTGGCGGGGCTGCTGAAAGAGCACTGCCTGCGCTGCCATGGGGGCGAAAAGGTGAAAAGCGGGCTGGATATGGCGACGCGAGAGGAATTGTTACGCGGGGGCGCGCATGGCACGGTGGTGGTGCCGTTTGATGCGGCGGGCAGCGTGCTGGTAGAGCAGATCAATCATGCGAAGGAGCCACACATGCCGGATGATCGGCCGAAGCTCTCGGCGGAGGTGATCGCGAAGATCACGGCGTGGATCAACGATGGTGCACCGTATGCGGAGCCGCTGGTGGCGGGAAAGAAGCCGAAGCGGGATGCGTCGGTGGTGACGAATGAGGACCGGCAATGGTGGTCATTTCTACCGTTGGCTAAGGTGAAGGCGAATTCCATTGATGAGCTGCTGCTGAAGCATGCGAAGGGGATGAAGTTTAATCCGCCGGCGGACAAGGCGACGCTGGTGCGCAGGCTGTACCTGGACCTGACGGGGCTGCCGCCGCCGGAGGGGGCGGATGAGGGCGATTTAAATGAGATCGCCGACAAGCTGCTGGCGTCTCCGCGTTATGGCGAGCGCTGGGCGCGGCACTGGCTGGATGTGGCGCGCTTTGCGGAGAGCACGGGCTTTGAGCAGGACTACGACCGGCCGTTTGCGTTTCATTATCGCGACTTTGTGATCAAGGCGCTGAACCAGGACATGCCATACGATACGTTTGTGAAATGGCAGCTCGCGGGGGATGAGTATGAGCCGCAAAATCCGCTGGCGCTGGCTGCTACGGGCTTTCTGGGGGCGGGGGTGTTTCCCTCGCAGATCACGGCGAATGAGGTGGAGCGCACGCGCTACGATGCGATGGACGACATGCTGAGCACGACGGGCGGTGCGATGCTGGGACTGACGGTGGGCTGCGCGCGCTGCCATGACCATAAGTTTGATCCGCTGCCGATGCGCGACTACTACCAGATGCTGAGCACTTTTACGACGACGACGCGCAGCAACGTGGATGTGTGGCCAGACCGTGTGACCTCGGCGGTGACGGTGATGGCAAAGGACAAGAGCACGCCGCTGCAGGCGGGTGCCACGCGCATGATGATCTGCGGTGAGGGCTACGATCCCATCGTGATGCACACGCAGGGCGGGCCGTTTTTTGAAAAGACGTACTTCCTGAAACGCGGCAGCACGGACATGAAGGATGGCGAGGCGCAGCAGGGCTTTATGCAGGCGCTCTCGACACCTGGCGATGCGAAGCGCTGGCAGTGGCAGCCGCCGGCGGGGGCGAAGTATTCGGGGAGGAGGCGCACCCTTTCCAACTGGATCACGGATGTGGATAAAGGCGCAGGGGCGTTGCTGGCGCGGGTGATCGTGAACCGGCTGTGGCAGCACCATTTTGGCACGGGCCTAGTGGCGACGCCGAATGATTTTGGCAAGACGGGCACGGCGCCCTCGCAGCCGGAGCTGCTGGACTGGCTGGCGAGAAAACTGATCGCGAATGGGTGGCAGTTGAAACCGGTGCACCGGCTGATTGTGAACTCGCAGGCGTACCGGCAAAGCACGCAGCGCAGTGTGGAAAAGGAGGCGGCTGATCCGGCGAATGCGCTGTGCATGCGGCGCGTGCCGCAGCGGCTGGAGGCGGAGGCGATCCGTGACTCCATGCTGGCGGTGAGCGGCACGCTGGATGAGACGATGTTTGGCCCTGGGACACGCGATGAGAACAGCAAGCGGCGCAGCATTTACTTCACCATCAAGCGCAGTGTGCTGATGGGCAGCATGGTGGCCTTTGATCTGCCGGAGCCGCTGGTGAGCCAGGGCAGCCGCCCGACGACCACCGTGGCACCGCAGGCGCTGATCCTCATGAACAGCCCGCAGGCACGCACGTGGGCGGAGGGGCTGGCCAAACGCATCGCGAGTGCGGGAGATGTGAAGCAGCAGATCGTGAAAGCTTATGCTATTTGCTTTCACCGTGCGCCGAAGGCGGAGGAGCTGGCCCAAGGACTGGCCTTTATTCAAAGCGGAGGCACGGCGGCGGACTACTGCCAGGTGCTGCTGAGCCTGAATGAAATGGTGTACGTGAACTGAACCCCGGATGACTGACAACATGAACACATTTCCACCCCTTTCCCGCCGCCATCTGCTGCAACGCGCTGGCGGTGGCTTTGGCATGCTGGCTGCAGCGGCGATGCTGGACCGTGAAGGACGCGCGGCAGCTTCGCTGAATCCCTTTGCGCCGAAACAGCCGATGCACATGGGCAAGGCGAAGTCGATCATCTGGATTTTCACCAATGGCGGGCCTTCGCAGGTGGATACGTGGGACTACAAGCCAGAGCTGAAGAAGCGCGACGGCAAGGTGCTGGATGGCTTTGATCCGAAGACGGGCTTTTTCCCTGGCTCGGTGGGGCCGCTGATGGCGTCGCCGTTTGAGTGGAAGCAGCATGGGCAAAGCGGCACGTGGGCGAGCGAGATCTTTCCGAAGACGGCGATGCATGTGGACAAGATGTGCTTCATCCACTCGTGCTGGACGGGCTCCAACAATCACTCGCCTGCGCTCTTCATGATGAACACGGGTGCCACGCGCATGGGCTACCCCTGTGTGGGCTCGTGGGTGAACTATGGCCTGGGCAGCGAGAGCGATTCCCTGCCCTCGTTTGTGGTGATGAGTGATCCGCTGAATCGAGGCCTGCCCAAAGGAAGCGCGGCGAACTGGGGAGCGGGATTTCTACCGAGCATTTATCAAGGCACCTGGCTGAAGCCGAAGGGGGCACCGATTGAGAACTTGGCGGTGCCAGCCTCACTGACGACGAAGCGGCAGCGTGCGCAATTGGATCTGCTCGCGCAGCTGAATCGCGGTGCACTGGCGGAGTCGCCGATCGAGAGTGAGTTGAATGCGCGCATCGAGAGCTTCGAGCTGGCCTACCGCATGCAGACGGCTGCGCCGGAGGCCTTTGATGTGAAGGGCGAGCCGGAGCACATCCAGAAGCTCTACGGCTTGAACGAGAAGCACTGCGGCCACTTCGCCGCGCAGTGTCTCACCGCGCGTCGCATGGTGGAGCGCGGTGTGCGCTTCATCCAGATCTACTCCGGCGGCATGGAGAACCAGCAGAGCTGGGACGGTCACAATGACATCGCGGGGAATCATCGCGGCTTTGCGCTTGAGAGCGACCAACCCGTGGCGGCGCTCATCGCCGATCTGGAGCAGCGTGGGCTGCTGGATCAGACGCTCATCATCTGGGGCGGTGAATTCGGTCGCCTGCCCATCTCCCAAAAAGCCGCGAAGCCGGGGCGTGATCACAACCCGCATGCGTTCACCGTGTGGATGTGTGGAGGCGGCGTGAAGGGCGGCTACCACCACGGCGAGAGCGACGAGATCGGCTTCAAGGCGGCGATGGATAAAGTGAGTGTGCATGACCTGCATGCGACGATCCTCGCTGCGGCGGGCTTAGATCATGAGCGGCTGACATTTAAGTTTCAGGGGCTGGATCAGAGGCTCACGGGCGTGGAAAATCCGAAGGTGGTGACGAAGGTTTTTGGGTGAGGTAGCAGCACGTCACGCCCGCCCATACTTTGCACGCTCCGCTTTGCGGATGAACTTGTCCGCATCAGGCATGCCGGGGACTTTCAAGTTGGGGCCGTCCCAGTCGATGTTCTTTTGCAGGCGCAGGGCGACGATGCCGGAGAGACCGATTTCGGTGAGGTGGCCGCCGAGATCGAAGTCGGCAAAAACTTTGGGCCCGCCCTGGATGGCGTCGATCCATTCGTCGATGTGGCCTTTCACGCGTGGCAGCGTGATGGGAATCTTCTTGGCGGCGGGATGATTGTCCGCGCCGGTGAATTTCGCATCGATGTTGAGCTTGATGTAGCAGTCGGAGTTCCACAGGCCGCTCTGGAGCTGGCCTTGATCGCCGATGAGCAGGCAGCCGGTGCGCGGCAGACTGCCAAAGGTGCCGATGAGCGGAGCCGTGACGTCGGCAGGTGGCAGATCACCGCCAGTGTAGAAGTGCAGGCGAACAGGACCGCGCCCATCACGCGCAGCGAAATGAAAATGCACCGTGCAGGCTGAGGCAAAGCTCTCCTTGCCCAGTCCGGTACCGGTGATCTCGATGCGCGTCGGATAGTCGAGGTTCAGGGCACGCACGGGCATGTTGAAGCCGTGGCAGCAGAAGTCGCCGAGCGAGCCGTTGCCAAAGTCATACCAACCACGCCACTTGGCGGGATGGTAGATGCCCGCCTTGTAGCCACGCTCAGGCGCCGTGCCGAGCCAGAAGTCCCAGTCAAGCGTGGCGGGAATGGGATCTCCGCCCGCAGGACGCTCCTCGCCACTGGGCCAGCTATGCGTGGGATGCCAGACGTGGATGTCGCTGATGGCACCAAAGAAGCCTGCAGCGATCAGCTCCATGCTGCGGCGCAGATTCGGCGAGGCACTGCCTTGATTGCCCGTCTGCGTGATCACCTTCGCTGTGCGTGACATCTCGCGCAGCTCGCGTGCCTCCGCGATGGTGTGCGTGAGCGGCTTCTCGCAGTACACGTGTTTGCCGGCCTGCATGACGGCGCGGCAGATGGGTGCGTGCCAGTGGTCGGGCGTAGCGATGACGATGGCATCGAGCGACCTCTCCTTTTCAAGAAGCACGCGGTAGTCGCTATACATTGCTGCGTCTGCCACGCCTTCGCCGCGGCGTTTCTTGGAGCTTTCGATCTGCGCCGCATCCACATCGCAAAGAGCACCGACGTTGTGGCCGAGTTGCAGGATCTTTGCCACATGCCCCTGGATCTGCCCGCCCATGCCGATGAAGCCGACCTTGAGCTTGCTCGTCGTCTGGCCGCGCAGCAGCCCGGAGGGCAGAATGAGCGTGGAGGCCGCGGCGGCGGTGGTCTTCAGAAACGAGCGGCGAGCGGTTGTGGTCGTGGGGTTCATGGCGGCTGGGAGGCAATCTATAAGCCGACACCCGGCCCAATGTTGCATTTAGCATGTTCAGGGGTGCCTGAAGCGAGCCTGATCGAGCGGAGGATGGGAAGGCTGCTTTAACAAATCGCCCGTGATGGCTGGCTCCGCACTGTTTTCAAAAAGAACCGATGTGTTACGTGCAAATCGTTCGAGCCGTTTTATCTCCAACCAAATGAATCGACTTTGCTTCACCGCTCTTTTCTTCGCCTTCGCCGCCTTCCAATTACCGACTGAAAGCAGGGCGGCTGATCTCATTCGCGTGGCGTGTGTGGGTGACAGCATCACCGAGGGCATCGGCACTCAGAATCCGAAGAAAGACAGCTACCCGGCGAAATTGCAGGAGACTCTGGGAGCGAATTTCACCGTACAAAACTTTGGCGTGGGTGGACGCACGATGCTGAGGAAAGCGGATCCATTCGATCATCATCCTGCACTCAGCTCCAGCCCGAATGTAGTCATCATCGCTCTCGGAACCAATGATTCCAAGACCGCCATCTGGTCCGTCCGTAAAAACGAATTTATCGGCGACTACGTGGCCATGATCAAAGAGTTCCAGGCACTGCCGAGCCACCCCCAAATCTATGCCTGCCTGCCGCCGCCCGCGTTTCCCGGCAACTGGGGCATCACCGAAGACGTGATCCGCGACGAAGTTATCCCGGCCATCAAGCAGGCCGCGCAGATGGCGGGAATTGGGTTGATCGATCTGCACACACCGTTGCTGGAAAACAAAACTTGGTTTCCTGACACGGTTCATCCCAACGGCGAAGGAGCACAGCGGATTGCTGAACTGGTGGGGGCGGCGATCCAGGCAAAGTAAAGCAGTGGAGCGAAGCAAGAAATGAGGAGAGGGATCATCTCGATCCCTCTACGCGCCGTTTTCACTCAACTCTTCCAAAATGGGGGATCAAGATGATCCCCCTCCTGGACTTGTCTTACGACACCAGCGGCAGCAGCTTCCCGAGGAGATCGCTGATCTTCACACGCTCCTGCTCATTGCTGTCGCGATGGCGCAGGGTCACGGTGTCGAGGAGTTCGGGGCCTTTTTCGCCGCAGGTTTCGAAGTCGATGGTGACGCCGAAGGGGGTGCCTGCTTCGTCCTGACGGGCGTAGCGGCGGCCGATGGAGGCGGTCTCGTCGTAGAAGCAGTTCATGTGCTTCTTGAGGAGGGCATAGACTTCGCGGGCCTTGGCGACGAGCTCGGGCTTGTTCTTGAGCAGCGGGAAGACGCCGACCTTGATAGGAGCGACGCGCGGATGCAGGCGGAGAACGGTGATGATCTCCTTCTTGCCCTTGTCATCCACCTTCTCGGTTTCGGAGAAGGCCTTGGCAATGACGGCGAGCGCCATGCGGTCGAGACCGGCGGAGGGCTCGATGACGTGGGGGACGTAGTTGCCTTTGAAGAGACGCTCGAACCAGGCACGCACGGCGGCCTCGGGCATCGGCTCGCCCTTGGTCTTCGCGGCTTCGGCTGCGAGGCGCTTCTGAATGAGGGCTTCCTTCTGCTCGTCGGTGAGCTTCGCAGCAGCGGTCTTGAGTTCTTCGTCGAAGATTTCCTGGGACTTGGTGCTGGCGGTTTGATGCGCGGACAAATCGAAGTCGCCACGAGCGGCGATGCCTTCGAGTTCTTCGGTGCCGAAGGGGAATTCGCAAAGGATGTCCACGCAGGCGCGGGCGTAATGGGCGAGGTCTTCCGGCGTCTGCCAGTAGTACTCGAGCACATCGCCGAGGCCGATGCCTTCGTAGAATTTGGTGCGCTGATCGACCCAGTAGCGGTGCCACATCTGCCAGCCCCAGTTGGGCTTGGGCTCGCTGAGGTCGGCACCTTCACTCCAGGCGGCGACTTCGCCACTGATGATCTCAACGGCTTCGTCGGGCTTGATGAAGAACTCGAGCTCCATCTGCTCAAATTCGCGGCTGCGGAAGGTGAAGTTCTTCGGTGTGACTTCGTTGCGGAAGGCCTTGCCGATCTGGCCGATGCCGAAAGGCACCTTCATGCGGCTGGAGTCATAGACGTTTTTGAACTGCGCGAAGATGGCCTGCGCGGTTTCGGGGCGCAGATAGGTGACGTCCGCCTCGGTCGCGGTGGGGCCGAGGTAGGTCTTGAGCATGAGATTGAAGGGACGTGCCTCGCCGAGAGCACCTCCGGTTTCCGGGTGGAAGTCGATGGTGTGCTCCAGGGTGTCGCCTTTGGCTTCGTCGAGGAGCTCGATCTCCTCCACCTTGCCAGCGGCTTCACCGGCATTGGAGGCGATGAGGGTGCGCACGCGCTTGCGCAGGCTTTCGATGTGCTCGCCTTTTTTCATGAGCACGGCGATGGGGCGGGCGAGCTTCCAGCCGGTGGGTGATTTAGCACCGCTGTAGTTCATGACGACGCCGTCCTGCGGCTCTACATGGTCCGCACGCACGCGCTTATTGGTGAGCGAGCACTCACGCATGAGGTCGGCGAAGGTGTCCACGTGGCCGCTGGCCTTCCAGATGGCGGGATTCATGAGGATGCTGGCGTCCAGGCCGAGGACGTCTTCGCGCTCACGGGTCATGGTGTTCCACCAGACGTTGCGCAGGTTGCGCTTGAGTTCGGCACCGAGGGGGCCGTAGTCCCAGACGCCGCCGCAGCCGCCGTAGATTTCGCTGCTTTGAAAGATGAAGCCGCGGCGCTTGCAGAGGGAAACGATCTTTTCCATTTGCGCGATGGCTGCTTTGGGGTCGGCTGACATGGTGGGTATTACGATTGGATGTTGGGGGGCTGCCGAATGACTGGATTGCCACCGGCAAGGGGGTGCGAAAGGAGCACTGGCGTAACGAAGGTGCAACGCATTTCCAAGGGGGCCAACGCGCCGCCTATCCTACTCGTCCCCATTCCTCCAAGGGTGTCAGGCGCGCAATGATCGAGGACGAGTTCGATAGGAGGACGATCACGATGAATGCGCTATTCCCACAGCTTGCCATCTCTCAACCACTCGCGCACCATTCCGCGAAATGCTGCCACGGCGGGATCATCCCCTTCCTTGGCCCAGACCATCACGAGCGGGATGGTTTGCTGCGGCTTGAGGGGAATGAGCGTCAGATTTTTGCTGGCGGTGCTCTCCGGCACCACACCCACCCCGGCCCCTGACTCCACGTACTGCAGGACCGTGCCGATGAGGCTGGGCATGTGCTTTACACGGGGGGCGAAGCCCGCTGCCTGACAGGCGGCCTGTATGGCATCGTGAGAGCCTGCGCCCTCACGCCGGGCCAGGATGATCAGCGGCTCTCCGGCCAGCTTTTTCCAAGGCAGTGAATTCAGCCGGGCCCAGGGATGATCCAGCGGCACGGCGGCGCAGAATTTTTCCTCCCGCAACAGGAGCGTCTGCAGGCCCAGCGCATCATGCGCGAGCACGGGCCGTGTCAGGCCAACTGAGAGCCGCCCCTTTGACACCATCTCCCACACGCGTTCCGGGGTGCGCTCCTCCAGGATCACCGTCACGCGCGGGTAGCGTCTGCCATACTCCTTGAGCAGGCGTGAGAGGAACGGACGCGTGGGCGGTCCGATGTAGCCCAGGCGCAGCTCCCCTTCTTCGCCCTTGGCAGTGCGATGCACACGACGCAGTGCCTCGTCCAGCCGCTCCAGGATGAGGCCGGTCTCATGCAAAAGCACCGCGCCCGCAGGCGTGAGACGAGGCGAGCGGCGCTCGCGCTCGATGAGCTGTGCGCCCAGCTCGCGCTCCAGTTCCTGCACTGCACGACTCAGCGCCGGCTGGGCGATGCGAAGACGCCGTGCCGCACGCGAGAAGCTCAGCTCCTCCGCCACAGCCTGAAAGTATTTCAAATGTCGCAGTTCCATGGGGAAAACACATTATACCGAATCGGCATCAAAGGCATAGCGAAACTCTATTTTCGTTACTGCGGAATCGGAATGAAAAGTGATGCCATCCCCATGAACAACGTCTCACTCGCCGTACAATTCTTCCTCCAGATCGCCGTCATCCTGCTGGCCTGCAGGGTGGTGGGAGCCATCGCGGCGCGCTTTGGCCAGCCCCAGGTGGTGGCGGAGATGATCACCGGCGTGCTGCTAGGTCCCTCGCTCTTTGGCCTGCTGGCTCCGGAGTGGCAGCAGTGGCTCTTCCCATGGGACAAGGCGCAGAAGCTCCGCGACACCTCCTGCTATCTCTTTCCCGCCTCGCAGCTCGGGCTGGCACTGTACATGTTCATCGTCGGCATGGAGTTTCGCATGGACATCGTCAGCAGGCGGCTCAAGAGCAGCGTGGCCGTCTCCATTGCAGGCATGGTGACGCCATTCCTGCTTGGCGCAGGCCTGGCCTGGGTGCTCTACCACCACACGGAGCTCTTCCCGAAAAAGACCTCTCTCACCGAGGCCATGCTCTTCCTGGGGGCATCCATGTGCATCACCGCCTTCCCCATGCTGGCGCGCATCATTCACTTCAAAGGACTGACAGGCACCACCATGGGCACCGTGGCCATCGGCGCGGGTGCCATTGACGACGCCACCGCGTGGATCCTCCTGGCCGTGGTGCTCGCCAGCTTTGAGCACAACATCGGCCACGCACTTTACAACATCGGCGGCGCGCTGGGCTTTGTCACCGTGGCGCTGTTCATCATCCGCCCGCTGCTGGCGCGCCTCTCCCACCTGCTGATTGAAAAAGACAAGCTCAGCGACGCGGGGCTCGTTATCGGTTTGGCGATGATGTCTCTCGGCGCCTGGTTCACCGACATGGTCGGTCTGCACGCGGTGTTTGGTGCCTTCATTATGGGCGCAGCGATGCCGCGTGGCATCATGGTGCGCGATCTCTGCGCCCGCATCCAGCCGCTGGCCGTGGCGCTGCTGCTGCCGCTCTTCTTCACCTACTCCGGCCTGAACACCAAAATCGGCCTGCTCAACACCTGGTACCTCTGGGGCATGTGCCTGGCCGTCCTGGCCGCTGCGGTGCTGGGCAAGTGGATGGCCTGCACGCTGGCCGCACGCGCCACGGGCATCTCCGGCCGCGAGGCCATGGGCATCGGCATTCTCATGAACGCCCGCGGACTCATGGAGCTGATCATCATCAACATCGGCCTTCAGCGCGGCATCATTTCCGAGGGGCTGTTTGCCACGCTCGTGATCATGGCCGTCGTCACCACGCTTATGGCCTCGCCCATCTTCGAGCGTCTCGTGGGCTCCGGCACTTACAAGCCCGAACCTGAGCCGGATGCGGAGCCTCAGCTGAGCGTGTAGTCCATCGCTGTGCCGAGTCCGCACGGATGAGGTCATTGCTTGCGCCCAAGACTGGCCAGATTTCATCCTGCGGCAGGGGCGGCTCACGCCGCCAGCAGCGGCTCGCCGTAGGGCAGGTCATCCGGCAGCGGCACAAACTCGCGGATCTGGCTCCAGAGCACGCTGAAGTCCTTGTTTACATCGCCGGAGAGGCAGTCGGTGATGGCGCCTCCGGCATCGGGGAAGCGCTTGATGACCTCCCGGAAGGAAAAGTCGGGATTGTAGAAGGCATAGACGAGCTTGCGCATGTTCTCCACTCCCTGACGGATGGTGGCGCCGTATTCCGTGAAACGTTCGGGGGAAAGATCGCCATCGAGCAGGCCCTGGTGTATGGTTTCGGCAGAAAGCACGCCACACTTCAGCGCAAGCATGACGCCGCTGCTGAAGACGGGGTCAAGGAATGCAAAAGAGTCTCCCACCAGCAGGAGCCCCGGCCCGGCACAATGACGCGCATGATGCGAGTACTCGCTGGTGAGGCGGTATTCACCATTCGAGACACCCGTGCCCAGATGCTCCTTAATCCACTGGTTTTCCTCCACCTCGCGGTTGAAGATTTCCTTCGGATCCTTCACGCCGCCACGGGTGAGGTATTTGCCTTCGGCCACCACGCCAACGCTGACCATGTCATCGTGCTGAGGGATGTGCCAGAACCAGCCCTTGTCCGGGATGTAGGCCACCATGGTCTGGCCTTCGTCGATGCCGGGTTCGCGGGCGGAGCCTTTGTAGTACGTCCACACAGCCACCTTGTTCAGGTAAGGATCGCGCATGCGCCAGCCGTTCCGCGTGGCGGTAAAGGCCTCCTTGCCGGTGCAGTCCAGCGTAATCTTGGCCTGGTATTCGGAGACGTTGCCGTCCTTGTCCTTCGCGCGCGCGCCGGCCACGCGGCCGTCCTCCCTGATCAGTTCCAGCACGGTGGTTTCTTCCTTCACTTCCGCGCCTTTCTCGCGTGCGTTATCCAGCAGCATCTGGTCGAACTCGGAGCGCAGCACCTGCCAGGTTTGCGCCACGCTTTCGCGGTCATAGCGGTTGAAGAAATAGAAGGGCTGCGAGGCTTTGCCATTCGGCTGCACGAAGGCCACGCTGTACTTCCTCACAAAGTGGGACTGCTTCATCTTCGGAATCATGCCCAGCCGCTGCAACGGCCCGAAGGTGAAGGGAATGAGCGATTCGCCGATGTGGTAGCGTGGAAATTTTTCGCGCTCGAGGATGAGCACCTTGTGGCCGTATTCGGCCAGGATGGCCGCTGCACTGGACCCAGCGGGTCCGGCACCGATGATAAGCGCGTCGTAGTTCATGAATGGAGCGCCCGCTGGCGCAGCCATTCAATACGCACCCGACATGCATAACTAAAATCGCATTTGGTTATCGTTTTAATGCCGTTTCAGCATGACGCACCCTTTATAACCAGCCAGCATGGATGCCATGCTGAAAGTCTATTTTCGTCTTGCTGAAGCATGAAGGAGACGTGGATTTCATGCGCCTCTCTCTGCTCCTGCCTCTTTTAGTGCTCCTGGCCTCCCGCGCCTGCGGCGAAGGTATCGCCGATCAGTTGAAATGGAACTTTCAGGCGCGCACCCGCGCGGAGACGCGCAACAACACTTACGACTTCGACTCCAGCCGCAACTCGGTGACGGACGACACCTTTCTGCTGATGCGGGTGCGGCTGGGGGTGGAGTGGCAGCCGGAGGACTGGATCAAGATCGCCGTGCAAGGGCAGGACGTGCGGGAGGCGTTTTCAAAGCGCGTCAATGTGCCGCTGCAAAACGGTGCAGAGGGAGATGACACCTTTGACCTGCGACTGGCCAGCATCGAGCTAGGACGTGCGAAAGGGCTGAGCGTGAAGATGGGCCGGCAGGTGCTGAGCTATGGAGACGAGCGCCTCGTGGGTCCGCTGGAGTGGCAAAACTTCAGCCGCACCTTTGACGCAGTGAAGCTGCACTACCAGGCGCCGACATGGTGGCTGGACGCCTTCACCTCCAGCGTGGTGCGCATCCGCCGCTCACAGTTCAATCTCTCTGACTGGGTTGACGACGCGGCCACGCGCAATCAGTTCTTCAGCGGCCTGTATTTCAGCAGCCAGTTCCTGCCGTTTCAGGCGACGGATCTGTATGCCTTCCACTTGCATGAGGAAACCGCGACCGGCACGTCCAACTTCGTCACGCTGGGCACGCGGCACAAAGGAGATCCCACCAAACTGAAGGGCTGGGATTACTCGGTGGAACTCGTCGGGCAGGTGGGGCAGGTCAGCGGCAAATCTCTCACCGCCTACGCGTACCATCTGGAGGGCGGCTACAACTGGCTCAAGCACCCATGGAAGCCTCGGCTCGCACTCGAATACAGCGCGGGCAGCGGCGACAGCGACCCGAATGACGGCCAAAACCACACGTTTCAAAATCTCTTCCCCACGAATCATCCGCCGTATGGCTTCATGGACACCTTCTCCTGGCAGAACATGCAGAACGTGGTGCTGCGCATGGCTGCACAGCCACACCCGAAGGTGAAGACGACGCTGGATTTTCACTCCTTCTGGCTGACCACCACGGGAGACGCGTGGTACCGTGCCAACGGGACGACGCGGGTCCGCGCGATCAATCCAAATGCGAACAGCCACGCCGGGTGCGAGCTGGACTTTACCATCAATGCAAAGCTAACGCCGCACCTGGACATGCTGTTTGGCTACTCGCACTTCTTTGCCGGCGCGTATCTGGCAGCGACCGGACCGAGTGATGATGCGGACTTTGCATACTGGATGCTGACGCTGAACTATTGAGCGCACAGGGAAGGTGCCGATCGGGCAATTTTTTCGTGTATTTCATGGGGTTCGTGGGCCACACCATGGGTGTCCATGTCCAACCCTGCCACGCTTCCCATCTTTGAACTCCGCAAGACCTTCACCGCCGCTCTGCTGGATCCGGCGCTGCCGAATCTTTTGATCAAAGCACCAACGGGGTCTGGCAAATCCACGCAGATACCGCAGTTTGTTCTCGACTCTGGCCTGCTGCCGGAGGGAAAGCGTTGCATTGTGCTGCAGCCTCGGCGCATCGCCGCGCGCATGCTGGCGCAGCGTGTGGCGCGGGAGCGGAATGCACGGCTGGGTGGCGAGGTGGGCTATCAGGTGCGCTTTGAGAATATCACCAGCAAGGAAACGCGGCTGAGCTATGTGACGGAGGGCGTGATGCTGCGGCAGATGCTGGAGGATCCGCAACTGGAGCGTGTGGGCTGCATTGTGATCGATGAATTTCATGAGCGGCATCTGGATGGCGATCTGGTGCTCGCTTTTGCACGGCAGCTTCAGCGGACGCGGCGGCCGGATTTGAAGATCGTGGTCATGTCTGCCACGCTGGTGTCGGGGCCGCTGGTGGAGTTTATGCAGCCTTCGAAGCTGCTGGAATCGGAAGGGCGCACGTTTCCCGTGGAGGTACGGTATCAGGCGCCGCTGCAACTGAAGACGGGATATCCGGAGCCGATCTGGGACCAGGCGGCGCGTGCCTGCGAGGAGCTGGCGCTTTCGCCAGGATTTTCGGGTGACATGCTGGTCTTCATGCCGGGCGGGCATGAGATCAGGAAGACCATTGCGGCGATTCAGGGGCGCAGCTTTGCGCGTGGTCGCCGCGTTGTGCCGCTGCATGGGGAACTGACGCCGCAGGATCAAGATGCGGCAGTGACGCCGGGCGAGCAGCCGAAGATCATCGTGAGTACGAACGTGGCGGAAACTTCGCTGACGATTGAAGGTGTGCGCGCCGTGGTGGATGGCGGGCTGGCGCGCACGGCCTCGTATGATCCGCGCCGTGGCATCAACACGCTCACGGTGCAGAAGATCAGCCGCGCCTCGGCGGAGCAGCGTGCAGGACGCGCGGGGCGTCTGGGGCCGGGTATCGCGGTGCGACTGTGGACGCAGAGGGAGCATCTGCTGCGGCCAGAGAGCGAACTGCCTGAGGTGCAGCGGCTGGATTTGAGCGAGGCATTCCTCGCGCTGCGAGTGCTTTCACGTGAGCCGTTTGACTGGTTTGAAGCGCCGACACCGGCCTCGGCGGCGCGTGCGGAGAATCTGCTGCATGACCTGGGGGCGATCGATCATGAAGGGCGAATCACGGGGCTGGGAAGACAGATGAGCCGGTTTCCGCTGCATCCGCGTTTTGCGCGCATGCTGCTGGCGGCAGCGCAGTTTGGATGTTTGCGTGAAGCAACGCTGTGTGCGGCGGCTTCGCAGGGGCGGGACATTTTGCTGGTGGGGAAAAACAATGCTTCGCATAAAAACGAAGACCTGTGGGAGCACGATGATGTGACGGAGTTTCAGGCAATCTTGCGTGCTTTTGCGAGAGCGGACGCGCTGGGCTTCAATGCCGACGAGTGCGCGCGTTACGGCATTCACGCGAACGCTTCCCGCGAGGCGGCGAGGAGTGCGGACCAGTTTTTGCAACTGGCGAAGCGCTCCGGTTTGCCGATCAATGATGAGGTGGCAGATCCGGCGGCGCTGGCGAAGATGCTGCTCGCGGCGTTCAGTGATCATCTCGGAGTGGAGACGAGCACTGGCAGTCGTATTTACCGTCTTGCGGGTGGTTACAGCGGGCATTTGGGAAAGGATGCGCACATCCGCCCGCCGCGGCTGATCGTCGCCTCTGAAATCGTGGAGGTGCAGGGCAAGGCGCTGACGGTGCAGCTGAACAACTGCACGCGCATTGAGGAAGAGTGGCTGAGGGAGTTGTTTCCTGAGGATTTCACCACGGGCAACCGCGCCACTTATGATGCGGTGAACCGCCGGGTAATGAATCTGGAGGAGGTGCGCTTTCGCAGTCTGGTTCTCAGCAGCCGCGAGCGGGGAGAGCCGGATGAATCGACGGCAGCAAGTTTGCTCGCGGCCGAAGTGATTGCAGGGCGGCTGCAACTCACGAACTGGAACGAAAAAGTGGAGCAGTGGATCACTCGCGTGAACTGCCTTGCCAAGTGGATGCCGGATTTGGAAATCCCGGCCATCGGTGAGGAGGACCGGCATTTGATCATCGAGCAGGTGTGCACCGGCGCCATCGCGTACCGTCAGCTCAAGGACAAAGACATCTTCCCTGCCCTGCACCAGTGGCTGAGCCATTCGCAGCGCGAGATGCTGGACAAGTATGCGCCTGAACGCTACGCGCTGAAGAACGGCAAAACCGCCCGCATTGTGTACGATGAGAAGCAGCCGCCGAGTGTGAGCGCGGTGCTGCAGCACATGTATGACGTGAACGAAAACCCCAAGGTGGCTGCGGGGCGCATCAGTGTGACGGTGCACCTGCTATCGCCGGCACAGAGGCCGATCCAGACGACGGGAGATATCGGCCGTTTTTGGAGGGAGGGTTATCCGGCGGTGAAGGCACAGCTGCGCGGGAGGTATCCGAAGCATGAGTGGCGGTGAAAAGTGAATGAATCCTTCACGGCACGATCAACACCCGTGTGCCGTTGCGGACGAGGTCGTGGAGCTGGAGGAGGTCGGCTTTTCGCAAGCTAAGGCAGCCCCAAGTGAGGTGGTGGGGGCCGTCTGGCCAGTCGGCGACCCAGCCGTGGATGCCGACGCCATCGCCGAGCGGGGTGCCGCGGGGGGACATGGTGCCTTGGTGGGCTGCGGAGGTGATGGCGACGTGCTGCTTCTGGGTGATGCGGTTTTCGCTGAGGGCGGTGCGAGCATCGTAGGCGTTGGGGTAGTTGAGACGAAGCCAGGCGGCGCCGAGATAGGCGCCATAGGTACCATCGAAGGGGCCTTTGGATTTTTGGGTGATGCGGTATTCGCCCACGGGGGTGCGGTTGTCGCCATCGGTGGTTTTGCGCTGTCGGCCGTCTTGGCCCAGGGCGATGGGGAGGGTGAGTGAGAGCTTGCCTTTTTCGCAGACGTGGAGCTGGTAGGTGTGCTTGATGGCGATGATCAGGCGGTCTTCTTTGGCGGGTATAAGCAGGTGCCTGTGGGTGCGGATGAATTGGGAAACGCTCATGGGCCAGGTGGCGGCTTCGGCGTAACGGAGATGATGCAGGGTGATGGTGAGGTGCGCGGGAGTGTCGTTTAAACCAGGGGCGATTTTGGCGATGCGCTGGCGACGCTTCACGACATCACCGGATTTGAGAGTGGCGTCGTGGATGCCGGTATAGATGACGAGGAGGTGCTGGGGCTGGCCGTTTTCGAGGTAGCGGTACTCGAGCCAGAGTTCGTTGTCTTTGACTTCGGTGACGGTACCGGCTGCGAGGGTGTGGACGGGTTGGTTGGCGGTGCCGATGCCAGTCCATGTTTCGTGGGACTCAAGGGCGAGGGCATCAATGATGTTTTCATTGACGGTCCATTTTTTATAGCGGCGCTGAGTGGAGGCGTCGGTGTAGCTAGCGGTGCCGTCGGGACCGCCGACGGGGAAATCGAAGCCATCGGCGAGGTCTGGGGAGAGGAATGGGGTGAGGTCCTGGGCTGGCAGGGTGCAGGTGAGGAGGAGGGAAAGCAGAAGGCGTAAAGTCATGCGTTCATTTGCTGCAGACATCTGATCTCACACCCTGCCTCGTGGCAGATGTGTACGTAGCACAGGCTCTTCATCGGGAGCAAATTCATCCACCCGTTCTAGCAAAAAAAAGCTTTGGTTAGCAAGCGACGAGTGTTGCCAAATTTGAATCCTTTGGATTCAATGCTCCCCGGCAAAGCGATCCTGCTGAAGTTCATGAAAAACTGGTTCTCCAAACTGATTGGCTCAAAAGGCCCCACGCCTATTAAATCCGCCCCGGAAAAGGCCGCTCGATTTGGCCAGCTTTTGAGCAGCTTCGAAGAGAACATGGAAGGGAAAAACATGTTTGGAGCCTTTGATGAACAGGCCTACGAACAGTTTAAACCCGGATACCGAAGTTAAGCAGCGTTTTTGAGATCTGTGTCTGGAGAGGGCAATTGGTCGGGAGGCTGCTTCGGCGAAGTTCGTTTTTGCCACTCCAATATTTTATCCATCAAGGGTTTGTGCTTCTCGCTGCCTCCC